>NZ_JBVFUX010000004.1:0-972763 GCF_055693405.1 Gymnodinialimonas sp. JB5-7 | reverse complement strand
CGTCTGAGATTAAGAAGCGACGGGTCGAAGGGATGAAGTTCGGTCGCTGGCGCTGGCATCTGGACGAGGTTTTCGTGAAGATCATCGGCAAGACACACTATCTTTGTCGGGCCGTAGATCACGAAGGCGAAGTGCTCGAAAGCTACGTCACGAAGCGTCGCGACAAGAGGTCCGCACTGAAATTCTTAAGAAAAGCAATGCGCAAGCACGGTCGACCTGTAGTGTTGGTAACCGACAAGCTTCGTTCCTATGGCGCCGCTCTCAAGGAACAAGGCGGCGCAGACCGGCAAGAGACAGGTCGCTGGGTAAACAATCGAGCGGAGCATTCGCACTTTCCGTACCTACGAAGGGAGAGGGCAATGCAGCGCTTCCGGCGGATGCGAAGTTTGCAGAAGTTCGCCTCCGTCCACGCCTCAGTCTCCAACCACTTCAACCAAGACCGTAGTCAATCGAGTCGAAGCCGCTTCAAACTTAGCCGAACCGCCGCTCTTTCCGAGTGGCGCGGTCTTTGCGCTGAATAAACGGCAGGGGATCTGTCCTATCTGAGACTGGTTCGAATTTGTCTGACAGCACCGCCACCGCCGCCCCCGACATCGTGTCAGCTTTGGGCTGAAATCGCCCCACGTAGTTCAGCAAGACCCCTTAGGCGGCCGATCAGGGTATATCCCGGTTGGACATCGCGATCTGCATCTGAAAGCAGGCAATGACCATTATCGGCACGAAACGGGAACTCCATTCCAATACGCGCTTCGACCTACAGCAACTCGTCAATGACCGCGATCATGTTGACGTCACCTTGAAGATGGCTGCTTTCGGAAAACGATCCATCCTCTTCCTTTGAGACGTTGCGCAGATGAACGAAATGAATTCGCTCGCCGAATTTACGCGCTATGGTCGGCAGGTCATTTTCAGTTCTGGACCCAAGCGATCCGGTGCACAGGGTCAGCCCATTTGCGGGTTCATCCATGCAACCGAGAATCCAATCAATGTCCGGCTCGGTCGAGACAATGCGCGGGAGGCCAAGAATACTGCGCGGCGGATCATCGGGATGAATACACATCTGGATGCCCAAATCAGTGGCAGTCGGAATGATTTCTTCCAGAAACCGCTTCAGGTTTGCACGAAGATCGACAGGACCTAGCCCATCATAGCGACGAAGGGCTTTGCGTAACCGCTCGATATCGTAAGTATCAACTGCGCCGGGCAGGCAAAGCTCTGGATCGGGCGGCGCGATGCTTTGTGCGCCAACCAGGGCTTGCGACGTAAGCAGGCTTCCGCCGCAGAATGTCGGAAACGGGTCATTGCGATGTTATGCGCCGATACGCGTTGCGCCGTCCGCCAGAAATTTGAGATGCCCTATGGATTGCGGTGCGCGGGGTGAAGACCCCACTTTTTCGCCCCCCGACATCTGAGCCGCGCTATGAAAGCAGGCAGGGGGTCGGCTACCGCCCTCCAACAAGAGGTTGCCCGACACATGACTGACGCCCTTACCGCCCGCGCCGATCTGGCCTCGGACCTTGCCCATCGGGCCGGACAATTGGCGCTGGAATACTACCGCAACCGAGAAGCATTGGTGGTGGAGACCAAGGCGGATGCGCTGGACCTCGTCTCTGTCGCCGACCGCGCGGTTGAGGACATGATCCGCTCTGCTATTGCCGCGCGTTTTCCCGATGATGCGATCCTGGGCGAGGAGGGCGGCGCGAAAGAGGGCGCTTCTGGTCTGACATGGGTGATTGATCCGATCGACGGGACTGTGCCGTTCTTGATGGGTCTGCCGCATTGGTGTGTTGTTTTGACCGTCGTGGAAGGGTCGAAGACCCATATAGGCGTGATCGATGTGCCGATCCTGGGTGAGCATTTCGCGGCCCGCGCAGGGCAGGGTGTGAGACTTGATGGGAAGCGCCTGGTTCTCGATCCGGCCAAGCGGATTGATCAGGGCGTGATTGCGGTTGGGGCGTCGTCGCGCACGGGCCCCGGGCCGACCGTTGGGATCATTGGCAAACTATTGGAGGCTGGCAGCATGTATTACCGCAACGGCTCGGGCGCGAATATGTTGGCCTGTGTCGCGGCGGGACGTCTTGCAGGGTATGTCGAGTTTGCGATGAACCCGTGGGACAGTTTGGCCGGCCTGCTGATGATCGAAGAGGCGGGCGGCGTCATTCTCCCCTATCCCGCGGATGCGCGCTTCGGCCTTTGCCTCGGCGCTGCCCGGGGGTTTGGGACGATCTGGAGCGGATTGTGGCGTCAGAATTCGGCGGGGCGCTGCCGGGCCCGAGTTTTTGATTGCCCTTCAGGAATACAAACCAGCCACACGTCCGCGCAGCTGGGTCAGGGCAAGGACCGTGTCGATCGTAGGCGTTTCGTGACCAGTGATCTGGCCAAGCTCCTGGACCGAGCCCAGAAGCGCGTCGATCTCCATCGGGCGGCCAGCACCCAGGTCTTGCAGCATCGAGGTGCGGTGGGCGCCGACAGCGGCTCCGCCATCAATCCGGCGATCCACGTCGATGGGGAATTTCACACTAAGCGCCTCGGCGATTGTCTGAGCCTCCAGCATCATATTGCGGGCAACGGATCGTGTGCCGGGGTCGGTGCACAGCACATCAAGGGTCGCATGGGTAAGCGCCGAGATCGGGTTGAAGGACAGGTTCCCCCAGAGCTTCACCCAGATCTCGTCGCGCAGGCGCGGTCGGACCGGTGCTTTGAGACCCGCGGCCATCAGTGCCTTGGATAGGCGCATCGCACGTTCGGATTTGGAGCCGTCGGGTTCGCCTAACGAAAAACGATTGCCTTCGATGTGATTGATCACACCGGGTTCCAGCACTTCAGCGGCGGGGTAGACAACGCAGCCGAGGACATTGTCAGGACCAAAGCCGTCCCATTGGGCATTTCCGGGATCGACGGTTTGAAGGCGGGTGCCTTCATGCGGGCCTTCGAGTCCGTGGAAGTACCACCAGGGCACTCCGTTCACGCCTGACACGATGGTGGTCTCCGGGCCGATAAGGGGGGCCATTTTGGGCACGACCGCGGGCACGGAATGGGCCTTTAGCGTCACGATGACATAGTCCTGCACACCTAGATCGGCTGCATCATTTGATGCGGTGACGGAGACGGTCTTGCGTGCGCCATCCTCGATCAAGGTCACGCCGTTCGCCTGCATGGCGGCCAAATGCGGCCCGCGCGCGACTAGGCTGACGTCCGCGCCAACCTCGGCCAACTTTGCCCCCATATAGCCGCCAATGGCACCCGCTCCGAAAATGCAAATCCTCATCTTACGCGCCCTCGGTCAGACCGAGTTTTTCGGCCAGTCCGATCCGTTGCAATTTACCCGTCGCCCCTTTGGGGATCTCATCGAGGATCACGACTTTGCGCGGCACTTTGAAGGCCGCAAGCCGCTCGGCTGCGAAGGCGCGAATGTCAGCCTCGCTCGCGTCTGCGCCTTCTTTCAGCACAGCGGCGGCGGCGACCTCTTCCCCCAGTTTCGGGTGGGGCAGGGCGAAGGTCACGACTTGCGCGACGGCGGGGTGGGCCGACAGGACCCCGTCGACTTCGAGCGGAGAGACCTTTTCACCGCCGCGATTGATGATCTCTTTCAGGCGACCGGTCAGTGTCAGATAGCCTTCGTCGTCGAACTGTCCCTGATCGCCTGTGCGAAACCAGCGCTTGCCATCGGCCTCGAAGAAGCTTTTGGCATTGGCGTCCGGATTGCCCTCATACCCCGGGGTCACGTTTGGGCCTGAAATGACGATTTCGCCCACACCGTCGATCAGATGGTTTTCAACTTCATGGGCGATACGAACCAGCGGGCCCGCTTCGACCCCAACAGCACCGGGCTTTTGCGCGCGAGGCGGGAGGGGTTAGAGGCCATCTGATGGGTGGCCTCTGTCATCCCGTAGCCTTCGATCACGGGGGCCGAGAAGGTCGCAGCCAGAGTCTCCATCACCGGGCCTGGGAGGGAGGCCGAGGAGGAGCGCAGGAAGCGCAAAGGCACATCGGCAATGGTCTCGGCATTGCGGCTGGCGCGGCTGAGGATGGCTTGGTGCATTGTTGGGACAGCTGTGTACCAGGTGGGCTGCGCTTCACGCATCCAGCCAAAGAATTTCAGCGCGTCAAAGCCCGGTGCACACCAGACCGAACCGCCGGAGGCGAGGGTCGCCGACACTGCTGCGATCAGCCCATGAATGTGGAAAAGCGGCATGACGTTCAGGCAGCGATCCTTCACCGACAGCTCCAGAGAGGCCCCGATATTGTGGGCAGATGCGGCGATATTGGACTGCAAGAGCGGCACGATCTTGGGCCGCGATGTGGTGCCGGACGTGTGCAGGATCAGCGCCACATCGTCCGCTTCGGGCAAGGAGGTGTCGGCAATTCCGCCGCCTCCCTCAGCGCGCAACGTGAATTGGCCTGCCGGTGCATCGGGTTCCGTGCCAAGGCGCAGCACCATCAGACCTTGTGCCTTGGCGGCTTCAAAAGCCGGGCCATTTTCGCCCTCGGCCAGGACAATTGCCTTGGCTTTGAGGTCATCGAGGTAGAAGGCGAATTCATCAACCTTGTAGGCCGGGTTCAGCGGACATGTCGTTGCGACATTGGCAACACAGATAAACGCGGCTGCCATTTCAGGGCCGTTGGGCAAAACGATTGCAACCCGATCGCCGCGCCCGATGCCAGCGCTGTGCAGGGCTGCGGCAGTCTCGTCGGCAAGCGTGCTCAGCGCGCCGTAGCTCAACCAATCCTGACCGGGCGCGCCAATAGCGGGTGCGGCTTTGTCTTGTGCCATCCAAAGTGCGGCAAGGGTGGTTGTCATGTCATCGCTCCCGTCTTTCAGTATTTGGGCATTGCTATGGCCCAGGGCGTTTGCGCCCCCATCTTGGACGAAAGCCTAGGTCGTTTGGCCAGCCGTCCAACACTTCGTTTTTGCGTCGCCCATAAAAAAGGCGTCAGTGTTTCCCTGTCTGGTAACGTGGAGTCGCTGCGCTGACCAGACGGCACAGGCCTCCGAAGAGTGCATCGCTGCGCCGGACAAGCGCAGGGACGGAGACCTGCAAATGAACACAGCGAAGCAGCTTGTTGGTTACAAAGTAACTGATACCTGTGCTGTGAGCGCAGGAGGAGTGCGATGACCGAACAATCGACGCCACGTCCGATGATACAGGCCCCGTCCCATCCGGGCGCCCATGAAGGGTATATGCCGGGCTTCGGCAACGACTTCGAGACAGAGGCTCTGCCGGACGCGCTGCCGCAAGGCATGAACTCCCCACAGAAGGTCAACTACGGTCTCTATGGTGAGCAATTGTCTGGCACAGCGTTTACGGATGTGCGGCCCGAGCGAACCTGGTGCTACCGTATCCGGCCATCGGTGAAGCATTCGCACAGGTATGAGAAGATTGCGCTGCCCTATTGGCAGAGTGCGCCGAATGTGGATCCAGATGTGGTGTCCCTCGGACAATATCGCTGGTCCCCCGTTCCGCATTCCGATGCACCGCTGACTTGGCTGACTGGCATGCGGACCATGACCACAGCGGGCGACGTGAATTCCCAGGTCGGGATGGCCAGCCATATCTATCTTGTCACCGCGTCGATGGTTGACGACTATTTCTATTCTGCAGACAGCGAATTGTTGGTTGTGCCGCAGGAGGGGCGCCTTCGGTTCTGCACCGAGCTTGGCATCATCGACGTGGAGCCGCAGGAGATCGCGATCATCCCGCGCGGTCTGGTCTACCGCGTCGAAGTGCTGGACGGGCCTGCGCGCGGCTTCGTGTGCGAGAATTACGGGGCCAAGTTCGAAATGCCCGGCCGAGGCCCAATTGGCGCCAATTGCATGGCCAATCCACGCGATTTCAAGGCGCCGGTTGCGGCCTATGAAGACCGTGAAGTCCCCTCGACCGTTACAATCAAATGGTGCGGTCAGTTCCACCGGACGAACATCGAGCAGTCGCCGCTGGACGTTGTGGCTTGGCATGGGAACTACGCGCCGCTGAAATACGACCTCAAGACCTATTGCCCTGTCGGGGCGATCCTGTTCGATCACCCGGATCCATCGATCTTTACCGTGCTGACGGCACCCTCGGGCCAGCCCGGGGTCGCGAACATCGATTTCGTATTGTTCCGCGAACGCTGGATGGTGGCCGAAGATACATTCCGCCCGCCGTGGTATCACAAGAACATCATGTCCGAGCTGATGGGCAACATTTACGGCCAGTATGATGCCAAGCCTCAGGGCTTTGTGCCGGGGGGCATGAGTCTGCACAACATGATGCTGCCCCACGGTCCTGACCGGGAGGCGTTCGAAAGAGCCTCCAATGCTGATCTGCAACCGCACAAGCTCGACAACACCATGTCGTTCATGTTCGAAACCCGCTTTCCGCAACATCTGACGGCGTTTGCCGCGAATGAGGCCCCGCTGCAGGACGACTACATCGATTGCTGGACGACGCTGGAGAAGAAGTTCGACGGCACGCCGGGCAAGAAGTAGGGGAGGCTGACCGATGGATCTGGGATATATCGTCATCGCCGCCGTCGTGGTCATCGCCGCGCTGGCGCTCTGGCCGCGCCGGGGTCGCTGGCGGGCCACGCGCCACGGCGAAGCGCCGGCCCGGATGCCGGGTGAGCGCCAAGGCGGCGCCGGAGGGCCCGAGGCATGAGTGCACCCTTCTGGATCCTGATCTCGGCCGCCATTCTGGCCTCCATCGCCTTTCCGCTGGTGTTGGTCTGGATCGCGCGCACCTATGGGGGTCGCGACGAATGATCCTTCACAGCTATTGGCGGTCCACCACCTCCTTCCGGGTGCGCGCGGCGCTGAACCTCAAGGAGTAAGCTACACGTCGGTCTCCGTGGACCTTCCCAGCGGCGAGCAGCACGGCGACGCCTACCGCGCGATAAATCCCGGTTACGGCGTTCCCGCGCTTGTGCTGGACGATGGCACGGTGCTGACCCAGAGCCTTGCGATCATCGACTATCTGGACGCCATCTATCCCGAGCCGCCGATGCTCTCGTCCGACCCTGTGCAGCGCGAGCGCCAATTGGCAGCCGCGCTCACGATTGCCACGGACGTGCACCCCGTCAACAATCTGCGGGTTCTGGCCGAGCTTGAAGGCCGGTTTGGTGCCAGCGATGAGGATAAGGTCAGCTGGATGCGGCATTGGATGGCCGAAGGCTTTGCGGCGCTTGAGGCCCTGCTGCCCGACGGAGAGGGCTTCGCATTCGGCGACGCGCCGGATCTGGCGGATCTGTGTATCGTTGCGCAGTGCGTCAATGCGCACAGGTTCGGGATGCCCCTTGCGCCATACCCGAAAGTCACCCGCATCGAAGCCGCGTGCCTTTCCGTGCCTGAAATCGCAGCAGCCGCACCGGATGCGCAACCTGAAGCGGGGGTGGGGTAATGTCTGATCTGAAACGGTCCTGGTTGGACAGCGCAAATGCGCCGGACACCGATTTTCCGCTAAACAATCTGCCCTATGGCGTTTTCTCAGTCGACGATGGCGATCTGCGCTGTGGCGTGGCGATAGGCGACCGGATCGTGGACGCGACGGGGTTGGAGGCTGCTGGTCATCTGCGCGCTGATCCCGAGGCTGACGTGCTGGATGCGCCTTACTGGAACGACTTCATGGAGCTTGGGCCAACCACCTGGTACGCCTACCGACAGGTGCTTTCGATGATGTTGGCCGAAGGTAGCGACGAGCATGTGCAGGACATCGTCACAACCTTTCGGTGCCCATGGCAAAAGCCAGACTGCACATGCCGTTCCGCGTGGCGGAATACACCGACTTCTACGCTGGCCGTCACCATGCGACGAACGTTGGAACCATGTTCCGGGGGCCGGAAAACGCGCTGCCGCCCAACTGGTTGCATATGCCCATCGGGTATAATGGACGGGCCTCATCAGTGGTGGTGTCAGGAACCCCGGTCAGGCGCCCGTGGGGCCAGTTGAAATCGCCGGACCACGACGTGCCGATCTTTGCCCCCTCGCGTCGCTTTGATATTGAGTTGGAGATGGGGGCGATTGTTGGCGTGCCCTCCGATGGCCCGCTGAGTGTCGATCAGGCGTTCGCAAATATCTTCGGCTACGTCCTGCTGAACGACTGGTCGGCCCGTGATATTCAGGCTTGGGAATACCAGCCCCTTGGACCGTTCCAGGCCAAGGCCACGGCTACCACCATCAGCCCATGGATCGTTCCAGCTGCCGCGCTGGCCCCGTTCCGGTGCGCCACGCCAGAGCGCGAAAAACCACTGCTGCCGCATCTGGCCGATACAGCGCCGATGAACCACGACATCGACCTGTCCATCACTTTGAACGGCGAGACAATCGCCCAGACCAACGCGAACGAGTTGTACTACTCGGCGGCACAGCAACTGGCCCACCACGCGACCTCGGGCTGCCCGATGCGCGCAGGCGACCTGCTTGGTTCCGGGACGATCTCTGGCCCTGAGAAGCACCAACGCGGCTCGCTCCTTGAACTGAGCTGGGGCGGCAAAGAACCGATCGACACAGCCTCTGGCCCGCGCACCTTCATTGAAGATGGCGATACGCTTGCCCTACACGGTGTAGCGCGCGGCAATGGCTATCGCCTTGGCTTTGGACCTTGCACCGGAACCGTCGAACCCGCCGCCAAGGATCCTTTCACCAGCTGACCCATCTTTGTTCCAAAAATATGCCCGCCGGAGGCGCCTGCCGCTGGCCACACGAAAAATCGGATAGGACAACACACCATGGCCAAAGCCTTCGCCTCGCAGGGGGACATGACGGAAAAGAAGATCACCTTCGACGAAATAGGCGAGGGGCTTTACGCCTTCACCGCCGAGGGTGATCCGAATTCCGGTGTGATTATCGGGGATGACAGCGTGATGATCGTTGAGGCGCAGGCCACGCCACGCCTCGCCCAGAAGGTCATCGATTGCGTGCGTTCGGTGACGGACAAGCCGATCTCGCACCTTGTTCTCACGCACTACCATGCGGTGCGGGTGCTGGGGGCCTCGGCCTACGGCGCGGACCAGATCATCATGTCCGACACGGCACGCGCCATGGTCGTGGAACGCGGGCAGGAGGATTGGGACAGCGAATTCCAACGCTTCCCCCGTCTTTTCGAAGGCCATGAAAGCATCCCCGGTCTGACTTACCCGACGACCACCTTTTCCGATGCCATGACGGTCTACCTTGGCAATCGTCGCATCGACATCAAGCATCTTGGCCGCGCCCATACGGCAGGCGACGCGGTGATCCATGTGCCAGATGCCAATGTCATGTTCACCGGCGATATCGTCGAATACCGCTCCGCCTGCTATTGCGGCGATGGCCATTTCGAGGATTGGCCCAACACGCTTTCGGCGATCTCCCATATCGGCCCGGACGCGATCGCGCCCGGCCGCGGCGACGCGCTACAGGGGCGCGAGATGGTGATGAAAGCGCTCTCGTCGACTGCCGATTTCATCCATTCCACCTACAACCCGGTCAAGCGCGTGGCCGCACGCGGCGGCTCGCTCAAAGACGCTTGGGACGCAGTGCGCGAAGCCTGCGACCCCAAATTCGCCGACTACGCCATCTACGAGCATTGCCTGCCGTTCAACGTAGCACGCGCCTATGATGAGGCGAGGGGTCTGGATCACCCCCGCATCTGGACCGACAAGCGCGACATCGAGATGTGGGAACAGCTTCAGGGATAAGCTGCGAGGCGGCGTTGCGCCCATCCGGGCGCATTGCCGAGGATTGGCCGAAAAGGCCGGAATACGGAGAAGAAGATGGTCGGCGCCACTTACGCCCTTGCCCATGAACTCTACCCCTATGACCCGGCTACGGCACGCGCGGGCCACCACCCCGTCATCATCATCGGGGGCGGGCCGGTGGGCGTGGCAACCGGCCTCGACCTCGCCCAAAAGGGCACGCCCGCGCTGATCCTCGATGACCACGAGGGTGTCGGCCAAGGATCCCGCGCGATCTGTTTTGCCAAGCGCACATTGGAGATTGCGGATCGGCTTGGTGCCGGGGCCGACATGGTGAAAAAGGGGGTCGTCTGGAATGTGGGCCGTGTGTTCCATGGCGATGGGGAAGTCTTCAATTTCAACCTCTTGCCCGAGGGCGGCCACAAGAACCCCGCCTTCATCAATCTCCAGCAGCCCTATTTCGAGATGTTCCTGATCGATGCCCTGCGCCGGGCTGAGGCGGGTGGCAAACCAATCGAAATTCGAGGCCGCAACGTGGTATCGGGCCTCACTCAAGATGCGGACAAGGTCACGCTCGACATCGACACGCCCGACGGGCCCTACCAACTGACCGCCGATTACGTGATTGCCTGCGACGGCGCGCGGTCCCCCACGCGTGAGATGATGGGTCTCAGCTTTGACGGTCGGGTGTTCGAGGACAACTTCCTGATCGCGGACGTCCGGATGACTGCCGATTTCCCCACCGAACGTTGGTTCTGGTTTGAGCCGCCACTGGCCGAAGCGCCGCAATCGGCTTTGCTGCACAAACAACCCGATGATGTCTGGCGTATCGATTTCCAGTTGGGATGGGACGTTGACCGCAACGCCGAGCTGGAGGAGGGCCGCATCCGCCAGCGGATTGACGAATTTCTGCCTGCGGGCACGGAGTATGAGCTGGTCTGGACCTCCATCTACACGTTCCAATGTCGTAGGATGGAGCGGTTTCGCCATGGCCGCGTTCTGTTCGCCGGGGACAGCGCCCATCAAGTCAGCCCGTTCGGCGCGCGCGGCGCGAATTCCGGGATGCAGGATGCCGACAATCTCGCGTGGAAACTGGACCTGGTGCTGAAGGGCCTCGCACCTGATGCGCTGCTCGAAACCTACCACGAAGAACGTGCCTACGGGGCAGATGAGAATATCCTGAACTCCACGCGCGCCACGGATTTCCTGACGCCGAAGTCTGAGATGTCGAAGATCTTTCGCAATGCGGTTCTGACATTGGCCAAGGATCACGCCTTTGCGCGGCCGTTGGTCAATTCCGGGCGACTTTCGGTCCCTTGCAGTTATGATGGCCTGCCCCTGAACGGCCCCGACGCTTTGGATGGCCCCGCCCGCACGCGCCCTGGCAGCCCATGCCCCGATGCGCCACTGGCGGAGGGGTTCCTATTGGATCGCTTGCCGGGCCTTTTCACGCTTCTTGCACTTGGCCTCCAACCGCCCGAACTCCTCACCGATGTACCGATCGGAACGCTTGCGTTGGCAGGGGATGATCTGACGGATGAACTGCGCGCCCGCTACCTTGGGGATGCAGAGCACGCGCTTTACCTCATCCGCCCGGACCAGCACGTCGCGGCCCGTTGGGCTGAGGTGAAAGAGGCTGAGATCCAAGCCGCCCTCAAGACTGCGATAGGCCTGACATGACGTTGAACACACAGCCCAACCTTCCCGACCCAGACGGCTTCTACGATGAACTCCTGGCGGCCCATCACGGGTTGAGCAAGGACCAGTCAGATGCCCTGAATGCGCGCCTGATCCTTGTCCTTGCCAATCATATCGGCGACCGGGAGGTCTTGCGCGCTGCGTTGAAGGCCGCGGCCGGGTAGCTCGGCCATTGCCATTGCCGCCGTTTCAGGCCGATGGTGCCTTGAACGATTTGCTGCCGTGAAATGGACAGGCCCCGATGGGATTTCGCATATTCTCAGACAAGACCAGGCCAGTGCATCTTGGGCGGTATCGGCTGGAATCGCTTGAGCGTGCGGACGCGGTGGACCTGTCGCGCGTCACCCCCTTTCAGACATTGTCCTACGCCCATGACCATCGCCCGCACTCCATCGTCAACGCGATGCGAGACCATGCCGCCATGCTGGATGTGATCCGGGATGGCTTGATCAACAAGGCCGTGGCGGAGACGCCGACGAACCTGCAAGAGCGCGCCAATCATCTGAAAGCGTTCGGGTATTTCGCAGACGCGTCCATGGTTGGCACATGCGCGCTGCCCTCTGAGGCTGTTCTGGCGGAACCGCATCTGAACCCCGATATTGCCCGTTTGGCCGAAGATCTGCGCACCCGTCAAACCAAGACGCTGGCCTCGGGCATCGACCTGATCATGGCTGATCTGAAGGAGTCGATGGAAGCACCGCCCACCACCATTGACGGGCATACCCACGCGATTGTCTTCCTCTATGAGCATCCCCGCGCGCCCGAGCCGGAAGAGCCGGGAAGCGATTGGATCATCGATGCCATTGACCATCGCTCAAGCCTTTTGGCGGCAGAGACGGCAGTGGTGATTGCGAACTACCTTCGGGTTTTGGGACATGATGCGCGGGCGCACACGGCCTCAACCGCGGATGTTGATCTGAACAAGATGGCGGTGGCTTCGGGTCTTGCTGTGCCTGATGGCGACGGGGTGGTTGCGCCTTATCTCGGACGCGGGTTCGGGATCTCTGTGATCACGACGAATTTTGCGGTTGCACCGGATCGACCGCTTGAGCCGCATGCGCGTTTGCCGGAAGCGCCCAAAGCCTATGCCAAACGGCGTTTCGTGGACGGTGCGCATCCGTTTGAGACGCTCAAGCGCGTTGAGGAGCCCACAACGTTCATTGACGAAGCGCGTGTGCCACGTGTTCCTAAGCGTTCGGACATGTTTGCCCGGGCGCAATTCGGCGACATGGGTAAGCCGCTGCAGGATGGTGCGAAGGGCGGATACTATGTGCGCAAATCCGCCCCGTCCTCAGCGCAACGGCGGGCGCTTGGGGCGTTTGTTCTTCTACAAGATGGCGAGCCCGCCGCTGAAAAGGCGCAGCTGGACCCTCGTGCAGCTGCCGAACTGGTCAAGGCGACCGGCTACTTTCTGGGTGTGGACGCAATCGGTCTCAGCCGCTGCCCGGATTGGACTTGGTATTCCCATGACGCAGCCGGTGAACCCATCGACCCGCCCCATGACAACGCGATCTCTATGATCATTGATCAGGGGTTCGAGACGATGGAGGGCGCGTCTGGCGACGATTGGATCAGCGTCGCGCAATCCATGCGCGCCTATCTGCGGTTCTCGCTCCTGGGGGGCGTTGTCGCGCGGCAATTGCGCAACTTTGGTTATAAAGCCAAGGCGCATTCGGTCATGGATGGCGAAGTGCTTCAGCCGCCGCTTCTGCTGCTGAGCGGGTTGGGCGAAGTCAGCCGCATTGGGGAGGTCATCCTGAATCCCTTTCTGGGGCCGCGTCTGAAATCGGGCGTTGTCACAACTGACCTGCCGATGGCCCATGACAAACCCATCGACTTTGGCCTGCAAAGCTTCTGCGAGGCCTGCAAGAAATGCGCGCGGGAATGTCCGTCCGGTGCGATCACCGCAGGTCCGAAGCTGATGTTCAACGGGTATGAGATCTGGAAATCCGACAGCCAGAAATGCGCAACCTACCGGATCACAACCGAAGGTGGCGCGATGTGCGGGCGGTGCATGAAAACCTGCCCTTGGAACCTAGAGGGCGTTTTGGGCGACGCCGTGTTTCGCTGGATGGTGATGAAAGTCCCGGGATCGGCGCCGGCTTTGGCCAAGCTGGATGATCTGTTGAACCGGGGCGACCTCAACCCCGCAAAGAAATGGTGGTGGGATCTGGAGATCGAGGAAGACGGCGGCTATCGACCCACCAAGAGGCCGGTGAACGCGCGCGGGCTGCAGAAGGACCTCGACCTGCGTTACGAGGATCAGACGCTCGCCGTCTATCCCGCGCCGCTTGTGCCGCATCCTTATCCATACCCTTACCCCATGGATCGGGAGGCCGGGATCGAAGCGTACCAGGCGATGATTACGGCTGAGGAGTACAAGGCACGTCTGGCCAACGGCGAAGACCCGGTTCACAAACCCCGCGATTATGACGAAAGCCCGGTCTTGCGCGTGCAGATCACCAAGGCCGAACAAACCGCTGAGGATGTCACGATCTACGAATTCGCCAGCCTGGATGGGAGCGATCTACCGGAATGGGAGGCCGGCGCGCATCTGGACATCGTCGTAGCCCCGGAATTTCTGCGCCAATATTCCATGTCCGGCGACCCGGCGGATCGGTCCAAGTACCAGATTGGCGTTCTTCGCGAAGCGGCAGGCAGGGGGGATCAGCCCTGTTGCATCGGATCTTCAGCGAGGGGCGCAAGGTCTTCATCTCCAAGCCGATCAACCATTTCCCGCTGCACGAAGATGCCCCAATGAGCTATCTGATGGGGGGCGGGATCGGGATCACACCGATGATCGCGATGGCCCACCGATTGCACGCCTTGGACCGTCCGTTCGAGATGCACTATTCAGGCCGCACGCGGGCCACGATGGGGTATCTCGACCATCTTGATAACGTGCCCTGGGCGGATCGCGTTACTCTGCATATCTCATCGGAAGGCACCCGTGCGGATCTTGCGGCGATCCTGCGCCACAGCGACGACGCGCATGTCTATACCTGCGGGGCTGAGCCTTACATGGCTGCCGTGATGGACGTGGCCGAGGCGGCTGGCTTCCCGGAGGACAACCGCCATCTCGAGTATTTCTCCGTCCCGGAGATGCCGGACTATGTGAACCATCCTTTTACGATCAAGCTATTGAAATCAGGCTGTGAATTTCCTGTTCCGGCGGACAAGAGTGCGGCGGATGTGCTGATCGAGAACGGCATTCCAGTTGATCTGAAATGCTCCGATGGGATTTGCGGGGTGTGTAAATGCGGCCTCGGCTCGGGTGAGGTTGAACACCGCGATTTCGTCCTGTCGAACGCACAGCGTCAGACGAATATCATCACATGCCAATCCCGGGCCGCCGTTGCAGGTGGTGTGATCGAATTGGATCTTTGAAAGCGCTTGCATTGCGCGTGAAATCGCCCCTTCCTGACAACGGTGTGATCGGAGGGGGAACGCAATGAAATCGCGCACGAAAGTGGCCGTGATCGGCGGTGGAATTGCAGGGTGTTCGACCCTCTATCATCTGGTGCAGGAAGGCTGGTCTGACGTTGTTCTGATCGAGCGGGATGAACTGACATCCGGCACGACCTGGCATTCGGCAGCGCAGGTCACAAATTTCGGCATGAACCAGACGATGGTGGGCCTGAAAAGCCATTCCGTCGCACTCTATAAGCGGCTCCGAGATGACCCCGAATATCCAGTAGGCTATAATCACGGCGATGGCGGCATCCGGCTCGCCAATACCGAGGCGCAGATGCAGGGCTACCGCCATTTCGCCTCGATGGCGCGCGGTATGGGTGTTGAGTTCGAGATGATCGACGCGGAGGAGTGTGCGCGACGCCATCCGCTGATCTCAACCGACAACCTGCTTGGTGGTTTGTGGGACGGCGAAGACGGCGATATTGACCCGGCGCAACTGTGTCAGGCCTTGGCGTTTCACGCCCGCAAAGCCGGGGCGGAGGTCTACCGCAGCACCGACGTCACGGGCCTGACGCAGCACAAGGATGACACCTGGACCGTGCACACCAACAAAGGCGACATTGACGCCGATATCGTCGTGAACGCCTGCGGCTACCGGGTGAACGAGGTCGGCGCGATGATGGGAGTGCAACACCCGGTTGCGTCGATGGAGCACCAGTATTTCGTAACCGAAGACATCCCCGCCATTGCCGAAGCGGGCCATCGGATGCCGCTGCTGCGCTGTCCGATCAGCGACTACTACTCGCGGCAGGAAAAGAATGGTCTTCTGGTCGGGTTCTACGAACAGGACTGCAAAACCTGGGGAATGGACGGGATCAGCCCCGCGTTCTCCAACGATCTATGCCCTGACGATCTGGACCGCGTGATGGACGTGCTCGAAGGCGCGTTTGAACGGATGCCTGCGCTAACTGAGGTGGGTATCAAGCGCATCGTGAATGGCCCGATCACCTATACGATCGACGGCGCACCGCTGGTCGGTCCGATCCCCGGCAAGCGCAATGCCTTCTGCATCATCGGCCTGCGCGCCGGCGTGGGCGAGGGCGGTGGGCATGGCTGGCTGCTGGCGCAGCAGATCGTCCATGGAGAGGCCTGTTACGACACCTGGTGCCTCGACCCGCGCCGGTTCACGGGCCACGCGAATGCGGAACTGACGGCGCTCAAGGCGATAGAGGATTACCAAAACGAATTCCGCTTTCATTTCCCCCATGAACATCGCCCTGCGGGCCGCCCCGCCAAGACAACGCCGTTAACGCCCGTATTGGCCGCTGAAGGGGCCGAATTCACCGTGGTGAACGGGTGGGAGCGGGTCGATTACGTCAAGCCATCCACCGATTTTCATCCGTCCCTGACCTTTGATTTTGATGAGGCATTCGATGTTGTCGGGTCCGAGGTCGCCGCCGTGCAATCAGGTGTTGGTCTTTGTGAAGTCAACGGGTTCAACCGGTTCGAGATCACCGGCCGGGACCGCCACGCCTTTCTCGATCGGATGTGCTGCGGCACGGTCACGAAAAGGCCGGGGCGGGTTGGCCTTGGCTATCTGCTGAACCACCACGGCATGCTCAAATCAGAGGCGACGTTTGCCAACCTTCCGGCAAGCGATCGGGGGCCGGATCGCGTCTGGTATGGCTCTGCCGCGGCGGCCGAGTTCCATGACATGGATTGGCTCACGGCGCATATGCGGTCGGACGAGGATGTTCATATTCGCTCGCTTACGAATGAGCAGACGATCCTTGTTCTGGCCGGGCCGAAGGCGCGCGATGTTTTGACGGCATGCGCGCGCGGCGATTGGTCAGCGGCGGCCTTTCCATGGCTCAGCGTGCGCGAGGCTTATGTGGGCTTTGCCCCGGCCACGATCATGGCCGTCAGTTTCTCGGGCGAGTTGGCCTATGAAATCCACGTCCCCAATGCCTCACTCTACGCCGCGTACCTTGCCTTGCGTGAGGCCGGAGAAGCTCGTGGCCTGACACTGTTTGGCGCCCGTGCGGTCGAGTCCATGCGGATGGAGAAGGGCTTTCTGCATTGGAAGGCCGACATCCTGACGGAATTCGACCCGTTCGAGACCGGCCTTTCGCGCTTTGTGAAGTTGGAGAAGGGCGATTTCGTTGGGCGGGAGGCGCTTTTGGCGCGAAAAGACGCCGGCCCTGGCAGATGCCTTGTGACGTTGAAGATCGACACAAACCAAAGCCCGGCCCATGGCGGCGCATCGTTGATGCGGGACGGAAAGGTTGTTGGCACCGTAACCTCGGGCGAATGGGGGCATCGCGTGGGTCTCAACCTAGCCTATGCATTTATTGCGTCCGAACTTGCGGCAGACGGTACGGTGATGGACCTTGACCTGTGCGGCACCAGGGTTGAGGCGACTGTCATTCCGGCCAGCCCGTATGATCCCGCTTTCGCCCTGCTGCGGGGTTAGGAGGGCTCGGCTCTGCGACCAGAACGTTGGTCTCCCAGTCTCGGCAGGCAGAGGACAAGGCAGGGGTCAGCGGGCGATCCGTGACCAATGTGTGAATATCGGCCAGCGAGCAGATGCGCCCCGGCGCGCTGCGCTGGAACTTCGAGTGATCCGCCACAAGCAGGGGGACGCGCGCCTGTGCAATGATCGCCTGACTGACGCCGACCTCCTGAATGTCGAAATCGAGCACATCACCCCCAGCATCGAGGGCCGAACACCCCATGACCGCATAGTCGAATTTGAACCGGCGGATTGCATCCACCGTCATGGCCCCAATCAACCCGCCATCGCCACGGCGGAGCGTTCCACCGGTGACGATCACTTCACAATCGGGGTTGCGGTCCAGTGTGTGGGCCACGTTCATGTTGTTTGTCACCACCAGTAGACCTTTGTGCGCCAGCAACTCGGCCGCCACCGCCTCGGTACTGGTGCCGATGTTCAGAAAGACCGCGCAATCATTGGGGATTTGCGCCGCACAATGCCGCGCCATGGCCGCCTTTTCTTCCGCCAGGAACTCACGACGTTCTCCGTAAGCGACATTCGATGTGCCAGAGGCCAGAACCGCCCCGCCGTGCACCCTGTTGAGGTGGCGCGCTTCATCAAGCTCGCTCAGGTCGCGGCGGATGGTCTGCACCGTGACATCAAAATGGGCGGCCAACCCTTCGACCGTCACCTTGCCCTCGCGTTGCGCGATGTCGAGGATTTCTGTCTGGCGAAAACTGCTTTTCATGGTCGTGCTCCTGCCTCGCCATCTGAGCGATAGCGTCCTTGGCAGGCAAGGCTTTTCACCCATCGACAGCCCGAAAGCACAGCCCTAACGTTTGCGCGCCGGACAAAGGGATAGAGCGATGGACTGGGATGAATTCGCGGGATGGGGCGCGCGCATCAGTGAATGGGCTGCGCACTACCACCAGACCATTGCCGACCAGCCCGTGCGCGCCCAAACGCAACCCGGCGACATCGCGCGGCAACTGCCCGACACGCCGCCAGACGCGCCGGACGGTATGGCGCAGATCCTCGATGATTTTGAGCGGATCGTCATGCCCGGCATCACCCATTGGCAGCATCCCCGCTTCTTCGCCTATTTCCCCGCAAACGCCGCCCCGCCTTCCATGCTTGCGGACTTTCTTGTCACCACAATCGCGGCGCAATGCATGTTGTGGCAGACCTCTCCGGCGGCGACCGAGGTGGAAGGCGTCATGGTCGATTGGCTCCGGCAAGCCATGGGTTTGCCTGCAGGCTTTACAGGCGTGATCCAGGACAGCGCGTCGTCCGCCACACTGTCAGCCGTGTTGACGATGCGCGAACGGGCCACCGGGTTCACGGGAAATCGCGATGGGCTGAACGGCAAGGGCAATTTACGCATCTATTGCTCGGATCAGGTCCATTCCTCCATCGACCGAGCATGCTGGGTGGCCGGTATCGGGCAGGAAAACCTCGTCAAACTGCCAACATGCGGGGCACGTTTCGCGTTGGACACGGAGGCGTTGAAGGCCGCGATTGCGGCAGATCGGGCGGCGGGGCACCAGCCGGCTGGCATCATCGCGGTGACAGGCGCGACCGGGGTTGGCGCCGCAGATGAGTTGCCCGGCATTGCCGAGATTGCAGCGCGTGAGGGATTGTACACGCACCTCGACGCCGCATGGGCGGGGTCGGCGATGATTTGTCCGGAATTCCATGCGGAATTTTGGCCGGGCGTCGCGCAGTTCGACAGTATCGTGTTCAATCCGCACAAGTGGATGGGCGCGCAGTTCGATTGTTCCATCCAGTTCCTGCGGGACGCGCAGCCGCAACTTGATACGTTGAAGATCGAGCCGGAGTATCTGAAAACATCCGGCAGCCCGGTCACGAATTATTCCGAATGGACGATCCCCCTTGGACGACGGTTCCGGGCGCTCAAGATCTGGTTTCTCATCCGCGCCTATGGCCTGGACGGGCTGCGCACCCGGATCCGCAACCATGTTGCGTGGGCGGAGGAGGTTTGCGAGGTCATTCGAAACATGGACGGGTTCGAAATTGTCACGGACCCGATCCTCAGCCTCTTCACGTTCCGATGCCCGGGGGATGACGACCGGCAGCAAAGGCTGGTGGATGCCCTTAACAACGATGGGCGCATCTACCTGACGCAAGGCCTGCACCACGGCCGCAAGGTGATCCGCTTTCAGGTTGGGCAGTTCGACACGACCCGCGACCATGTCATGATGGCCGCCGATGTCATTGCCGAGGTTCATGCGTCCCTTGCCTAGACGGCGCGTGACAAGCGGGGTAGCCACGGGGCCATGAAACTGCTCGACCCGACCCACCCCTTCTTTCGCCCCGCCTGGCGACGCTATGCCATTGTTGCGGTCTGTTTCCTGTGGGCGACCTTCGAGATGAGCCAGGGCAACAACATCTGGGCCTACGTCTTTGCGGGCATCGGCGGATACCTCGCCTACAACCTGATCTTTGCCTTCCCCAAGGATCCGCCCGAGGACGGTTAAAGCGCCACGGGCTTCCCGGTTTCACGCGATTGCGTGGCCGCATCTGCCAGGATCTGCGCCTGCAGCCCGTCACGGATGGAGGGTGTGGGCTGCGTGCCGGCTGAAACAGCAGCAATGAATGCCTTCATTTCCGCTGCATAGGCTGCTTCGTACCGTTCAAGGAAGAAGTGCAGGGTGGGGGAGCGTTTGAATCCCTCTGCCGTGGCGCTTTCCACCGAGGTCTCAAGGATATTCTCGGCCCTCAACATCCCATCCGCACAATGTACCTCGATCCGCTGGTCATAGCCATAAGCGGCACGGCGGGAGTTTGAGATTTGGCAAATGCGCCCGGACGCCGTGGTCAACGTCACCGCAGCGGTATCCACGTCACCGGCTTTGCCGATCTCAGGATCCACAAGGCTGGAACCCACTGCATGGACGCTGTCGAACTCTTCCCCCATCAGAAAACGCGCCATGTCGAAATCATGGATCATCATGTCCCGGAAAAGCCCGCCCGAGCTCTTGATGTAGCCGATGGGCGGCGGGGATGGATCGCGAGAGGTGATTTGGATCAGCTCCACGGCACCGATCTCACCCGCGCGCAGACGCGCCTGAAGCGCTGCGAAATTTGGGTCGAACCGGCGATTGAAGGCGGTGAAGAATGGCACTTCAGCGGCCTCTATATCCGCCATCAACGTGCGGATATTGTTGACGGACATATCAACGGGCTTCTCACAAAGATCGCCTTGCCGGCCTTGGTTGCGGCCTCGATCTGCGAAAAATGAGTATCCGTTGGCGTGCCAATGACAACCGCGTCGATATCTCCGGCGCTCAAGATCGCATCCGTCGCGCGCATCTCGGCCCCTGTGGCCTCGGCCAACGACTGCGCCGCAGCAGGCATCGCGTCGGCAACGGCTACGATACGTGCGCCATCCATGGCCTTTAGCGTACGGGCATGAACCTGCCCGATCCGGCCACATCCCAGCAATCCAATGCGGATCATCCCTGAACCCTCCCCGAAGCGCCCGTGGACCGGATCGCAAGGCGCGCCGCTTCCATAACCGGGTCTTGTGTGTCTTTCAGGATCTGAACGCGGTCGAAGCGATCCGCATCCTTGTTCACTGCCGCACGCAGCGCGGCGCCGAACGCCATGCGCAGTTCCGTGCCAATGTTGAATTTGCAGATGGCCGATCCTTGGGCCAGCGCGAGGCGTTGATCATGGGGCACGCCGGACCCGCCGTGGATCACCAGTGGCACATCGGTTGCGGCCTCAATCGCGCGGATGCGCGCCTCGTCCAGACCGCCTTCATGATCTTGTTGCAGGTGCACATTTCCGACACTGATTGCCATGGCGTCCACGCCCGTCTCACGCGCAAAGAGCGCGGCTTCGGCGGGGTCCGTTCCGGCACTGTCTTCGCCGCCTGAATAGCCGACAAACCCAATCTCGCCCTCGGCGGAGATGCCTGCGCCATGCGCCAACTCGGCCACTGCTTGGGTCTCTTTGATGTTATCTTCCAAAGGCTTGCGCGACCCGTCAAACATCAGCGACGTGAAGCCCGCCTCAAGGGCCGCTTCGCAGTCTTCCATGGTGTAGCCGTGGTCCAGATGCGCCACGACCGGCACCTCGACCTCCGCCGCCAGATGTCGGAACATCCGGCCCAAAACGGGCAGGGGTGTGCTCACGACATGATGGGCCCGCTTGCAGGATTACCGGCGCGCGCTCGGCTTGCGCGGCCAAGACATAGGCGCGCATATCCTCCCAGCCGAGGCAGACCAACCCGGGCACGGCATATGCCCCCTTCAGCGCGGGCCGAAGAACCTCAGACAACGTCGCAAGCGTCATTTGAACTTTGCCACCATGTCCATGATGCCCGGAATGGTATGGAGTTGCTCTGCATGGGTCGGCTGAAAATATTGCTTCAAGCTGCGCTGCGACAGACCGCCGAGGATGGTGAAATAGTACATCTCATAGCCCGGAAGGGCGCAGCAGGGATGGTAGCCCTTGTCGATCAGAACGGTGGAGCCGTTCATGATGTGATACGCATCACCGGGCTCGTTGTCTTCACGCTGAAGCATTTGCAGGCCCGAGCCGTAGTCAGGCTTGAAGCGGAAATTGTAGCATTCATCGTGGCGGCTTTCGTCCGGCAGGCGGTCCGTGTCGTGCTTGTGCGACGGAAACCCGGACCAGCCGCCGGCCCCAACCGTAAACAGCTCTGACACCAGCAGGCGGCCCACGCGATCATGGTGGCCCGCACCAAGGATGTGCTTGATTTTGCGATGCGTTTTTGTGTCGTCCGACCCGTATTGCACCAGATCCAGCTCATGCGACCGGACGGCAAACGGGGCCAACGTTTCGGCGAACTTGGCCCCCGCGATGAAGGTTTCGGTATCCGTCCGCGCCGTGATCCGCGCGCCGGTGGCGGTCGGTACATAGATCCCTTCCGGATCGCCATCCCATACATCCGCGCCGCGGTTCCCGATCTCGGCGAATGTTTTGCCCCCAACCTCGACATCAACGGTCCCGGTGGCGGGCACAATGCAGGTCTCGTACCCGTCCAGCTTATAGTCGAAATATTCGCCCGCTTTCAGCTTCACGATATTGAAATAGGTCAGCGGCACATGGGCATCGTCCACATCAACGATGGCCTTGTTCTGATTGTCGTGTGGGGCGATGTGCATGGGCGCGCTCCTGGTCAGGCGGCTGTTGGGCCGGGATGCTCGGATTGAAAGAGGTCGAGCGTGTCTGTATCGGGCATGGCGGGGGCGCAACCGGGTTGCGCGACTACGATGGAGGCGCAGGCAGAGCCGCGCAAAACAGCTTCTTTCAAGGGCCGGTTCTCGGCCAATCCGGCCAGCAGACCCGCCATGAAACTGTCGCCCGCACCTGTGGGTTTCACGGCCTCAACCTTGTAGATGCCGGTGCGCACTTCTTCGCCATCCGCGATGGTCACGGCCCCGTGTGGCCCCATCTTGTAGACGACGATGGCGGCGTTGCTGCCCGCCAATTCGCGTGCTTTCCCAAGGCCTTGGGCAATATCACCCGCCATGAAGCCAAACTCTTCATCATTGCCGACGATCACGTCTGACATCGCCCCGGCCCGCGATAGAACATCGGCGGCAACCTCGGGCGAAGGCCAGGAATAGGGGCGGTAATCGACATCGAAAATAATCGGCAGACCGGCCTTTCGCGCCAGTTCGAACGCTCGGAACGCAGCGCTGCGCGAAGGCTCTGCCGCAAAAACGGTGCCTGCGGTGATCAGGGCGGAAAACGCGCCGTAGTCTACCGCCTCCACATCTTCCAAAGACATCTGAAAATCGGCGGCATTGTTGCGGTAGATCACCGATTGATGGTTTTCCACCCGCGTCTCGTACACGGCGAGCGAGGTCCGTTCTTCCCCTTGAATGGTGCGCACATGCGACCGACCCACGCCGTAGGCGTCCAACTGGTTCAAGCAGTACCGCCCAACCGCATCATCCGACACGCAAGTGACCAAGTCCGCGGACAGGCCCAATTTGACCAGACCGGCGGCGATATTTGCGCTCGATCCACCCATCGCGACCATCATCTCGGTCGCGTCTTCCGTGCGGCTGCGGTCAACAGGCGACAGGTCCATTCCGACGCGGCCAACGACGATGAATCGTCCCTTTTGGATCCCGCCGAGAACATCCACGCCCATCACACACCCTGCCGCTGTTTGACACGCTCGGCTTCCCATTCCGCATGCTTTTCGCGCACGTTCGGATCGTCCGAGACTTGGGCGGTCCCGACCTCCCACCAGGTGTGGCCTTCGGTTGTCCAGCCGTCATAGGGGTCGACCTGCATCACGATCACACTGGTTTTGTCCGAGGCCTTGGCCTCTTTGAACGCCTCCCCCAGTTCCGCTGCGTTGGCCACTGTTACGGCATCCGCCCCCATGGATTTGGCATGGGCCTCAAAATCTACCGCGAAGGCTTCCGGAACCGTAGGGCAATCCTTGATCAGGTTGTTGAAACTCTGGTTTCCGGTGTTGTTCTGCAGCTTGTTGATGACCGCAAAGCCACCATTGTCGAGCACCAGGATGATCAGCTTCTTTTGCGTCAGTACGCTTGAATAAATGTCTGAATTCATCAACAAATAACTGCCGTCACCCACAAAAACGACAGTATCAGCTGTGGGTTCACGTTCGGATTGTGCAATTCGCGCGCCCCAACCGCCAGCGATTTCATAGCCCATGCAGCTGAATCCGAACTCCACATCAACGGTGCCCGGCAACAAAGTGCGCCAGTTTGCGGTGACCTCTGCCGGAAGCCCACCTGCGGCTGCCACAACCCGATCTTCCGGCGCGCAAAGGGCGTTCACCGCACCGATGGCTTGTGCGTAGGAATTGGCACCGTTCCCTGACTTGGTGTTCTCGGCCACATAGGCATCCCATTTGCGTCGCTCGGCCTGGCAATCGGCCAGCCAACTTGACGGTGCTGCATGCCCGTTAAGGGCATCGGTCAGAGCGAGAATGCCCTGTCGTGCGTCACCCACGATGGGCAGGCTGAAGTGCTTGGTTGCGTCGTACCGGCCCGCGTTCAACCCGATGATTTTCGCGTCCTTCGCAAATGCTGTCCACGACCCGGTTGTGAAATCCTGCAATCGCGTGCCAACGGCGAGGATCACGTCAGCCTTCTCAGCCGTCCAGTTTGCGCTGTCCGACCCGGTCACGCCGACCGGTCCGATGTTGAGTGGATCGTCCGCCGTCAAATTCGCACGCCCGGCAATGGTCTCGATCACGGGGATCGCGTGCCGCTCAGCAAATGCGCCGAGCGCTTCGACCGCACCGGAATATTGCACGCCACCGCCGGCGATGATGACGGGCCGCTTAGCGGATTTCAGAAGCGCGGCCGCCGCCGCAATCTCGACAGGGTCAGGATGGGCGCGCCGGATGCGGTGCACGCGGCGCTCAAAGAATTCCATGGGATAATCATATGCATATCCCTGCAGATCTTGCGGCAGGCCGATAAAGCATGGGCCGCAATCGGCAGAGTCCAGCATTGTGTTGAGGGCGTTGGGAAGGGAGTGCATCAGTTGCGCGGGATGCGTAATGCGATCCCAGAAGCGGGTCACGGCCTTGAACGCATCATTGACGCCAAAGGTCGGGTTCCCGAAATGCTCCAGCTGTTGCAGCACCGGGTCCGGCAATCGGGTCAGAAAGGTATCGCCGCACAGCATCAGCATCGGCAGCCGGTTCGCATGGGCGAGGGCGGATGCCGTCAACAGGTTGGCTGTGCCCGGCCCGGCCGATGCTGTGCAGAACATGAACCGACGACGTAGGTGGTATTTTGCGTAAGCCGCCGCAGCAAAGCCCATGCTCTGCTCGTTTTGCCCGCGGTACAGCGGCAGTTCATCTTGAACGGGGTAGAGCGCTTCGCCAAGGCAGGGCACATTGCCGTGCCCGAAAATGCCAAAGCCGCCACCACAGATGCGCGTTTCCACTCCATCGATCTCGATGAACTGGTTCATCAGGTAGCGCACAATGGCTTGGGCCACGGTCAGCCGGATGGTCTCGCCCTGAGCGGTCATGGTCTCTCCCCGTCTTTTCGCGCAGCCGGGCGTGGCCCGGTCGATTGGATATTGCGTCGCTTCATTTCGCAGGATACGAGTTTTGCAACCGGTTGCAACAGGCATCAGCAAGGGAGGGTGCGCCATGGCAGAGATCGGCATCGGTCTGATCGGCGGTGGCTATATGGGTAAGGCCCATGCTGTGGCCATGGCCGCAGTGGGGGCTGTGTTCGACACCGCCCTTCGCCCACGGCTTGAGATGCTCGCCGCCTCGTCCGACGCCTCTGCCGAGCGCTACCGGGCGGCCTATGGATCTGCCCGTGGTACCGGGGATTGGCGCAACGTCGTGGCCGATCCGCCTGTCGATGCAATTGTCATCGCCTCCCCCCAGACCACGCACCGTGCGATTGCAGAGGCCGCTTTTGCAGCTGGAAAACCGGTGTTTTGTGAAAAGCCCCTTGGCGCATCCTTGGAGGATGCACAGGCGATGGTCGCGGCGGCTGAGGCCAGCGGATTGCCGAACATGATCGGGTTCAACTACGTCCGCACGCCCGCCACGCAACTGGTGCGCAAGCTTCTTTCATCCGGTGAGATCGGCGAGGTGACCTGGTTCCGGGGCGAGCATACCGAGGATTTCCTCGCAGATCCGACCCTCCCGGCGACGTGGCGGACCACGGGCCGTGCGAATGGATGTATGGGCGATCTCTCGCCCCACATGATCAATTGTGCGCTCGCGCTCATGGGACCGATGGCGGAGGTTTCAGCGCGCATCGACACGGTCCATGCGACCCGCCCCGGAGGCGTTGTAGACAATGACGACCACGGCCAAATGATGGTCCGCTTTGCGTCCGGGGCGATGGGGCACCTGTATTTCAGCCGTGTCGCGACCGGACGCAAGATGGGCTATGCCTATGAAATTCATGGCACAAAAGGCTCCATCCGCTTCGATCAGGAAGATCAGAACGCGGTCCATCTCTACCGAGCCGACGGGCCTGAAGCGGTGCGCGGGTTCACCAAGATCCTAACCGGGCCGGAACATCCCGATTACCTGCCGTTCTGCCAGGGGCCGGGGCACGGGACGGGTTATCAGGATCAGATCATCATCGAGGCGCGGGACTTTTTGCGCGCCATCGAGACGGGCGATGCCATTTGGCCGACCTTCCGCGATGGGCTGGAGGTCAGCCGCATCATCGACACCGCTTTCACCGCTGCCGAGACGGGTGGCTGGGTCTCTATCCCTCAGATCTGAAAGGGAAAATCATGACTATTCGTATCGGAAATGCGCCCTGTTCCTGGGGCGTGGAATTCGCGGGTGATCCGCGAAACCCGGCCTGGCGCACAGTTCTGAAGGAGAATGCTGAGGCCGGCTATACGGGTATTGAATTGGGCCCTGTCGGTTTCATGCCGGAAGATCCGGCAGAGCTTGGAGAGGCATTGGCCGAGCATGACCTGGAGCTGATCGGCGGCGTTGTCTTTCGCCCGTTCCATGATCCGGCGGCGTGGGACGATGTGCTCGACGGGTCCGTGCGGACTTGCAGGGCCCTTGCCGCGCATGGCGCGCAACATCTTGTTTTGATTGACTCAATCTCTCCACGTCGCGCCCCGACTGCTGGCCGGGCGGATGCGGCAGAGCAGATGGATGCGGCGGAATGGTCCGCGTATCGGGACCGTATCGCGCAGATCGCGAAAATGGGAGCTGAGGAATATGGGCTCACCGTGGGGATCCACGCACATGCGGCGGGTTTCATGGACTTTGAGCCGGAGCTTGAGCGGCTTTTGGATGAAGTGTCTGACGACATCCTCAAAATCTGCTTCGACACGGGCCATCACTCCTATGCAGGGTTCGATCCGGTGGCCTTCATGAAGCGGCATATCGATCGCATTTCCTATATGCATTTCAAAGATATAGATCCGGTTGTTAAAGCGGATGTCATCGCCAAGAGCACTGGTTTCTATGAGGCCTGCGGGCAGGGCATTTTCTGCAATCTGGGCCAGGGCGACGTGGATTTCCCGAGTGTCAGGCAGGTGTTGCTGGATGCAGGGTTTGAAGGGTGGTGCACGGTGGAGCAGGATTGCGACCCAACGCTGGATGTGCGGCCCATGGATGATGCGGTCGCAAACCGCAAATATTTGGAATCAATCGGGTTTTAACCCGTCGCGGGAGACGAGAGATGGCACGTTTGCAATGGGGCATGGTTGGCGGCGGTGAGGGCAGCCAGATCGGGCCAGCGCATCGGTTGGGGGCGCAGGCGGATGGGAATTTTGTCTTATCTGCCGGGGCTTTAGACCATGATGCGGACAGGGGCGGGCCTATGCGCAGCACTTGGGCGTGGCCGAGGATCGTGCCTATGGCGATTGGCGGGAGATGCTGGCAGGCGAAAAGGACCGCGCGGATCGGGTTGATCTGGTGACCGTGGCGACGCCGAATTCCACCCACTTTGAAATCACCAAGGCGTTTTTAGAGAGCGGTTTCAACGTCTTGTGCGAAAAGCCGATGACGATGACGGTGGAGGAAGGTGAGGAGATCGTGAAGATCGCGGAGGCCTCTGGCCGCATCTGTGCGGTGAATTATTGCTACTCGGCCTATCCGATGGTGCGGGAGATGAAACACCTTGTAAGTGCCGGATTTATTGGAAAAATCCGGCTTGTGGTGACCTCTTTCAGCCACGGGCATCATGGCGATGCGACGGATGCGGACAATCCGCGCGTGCGCTGGCGGTATGATCCGGCGATGGCGGGGGTCTCGGGGCAGTTTGCCGATTGCGGGATCCATGCGCTGCACATGGCGTCGTTCATCGTAGGCGACGAGGTGCGGGAGCTGTCAGCGGATTTTGCCAGCACCATTCCAAGCCGTACCTTGGAAGACGACGCGATGGTCAATTTCCGCATGGAAGGCGGCACGGTCGGGCGGCTTTGGACAAGCTCTGTCGCGATTGGGCGGCAGCACGGATTTGACATCCAAGTCTTTGGAGAGACGGGAGGATTCCGGTGGGCGAGTGAACAGCCGAACCAGGTTCTTTACACGCCGGTGGGCGGCAGGACGCAAATAATGGAGAAGGGCGAAGCGGGCCTTTCGGACGAGGCGCAACGACTTTCGCGGGTCGCAATTGCGCATCCTGAAGGCTTTCCTTTGGCGGTTGCGAATATCTACGTGGACCTGGCGGCTGCGATCCGGGGAGAGGCGCATGGAGCCTATCCGACGGCGGCGGATGGGGTGCGTTCGATGGCGGCAGTCTATGGGGCCGTGGCCTCAGCGAAGGAGCGCGGTGCGTGGGTCGATGCGCGGCCGCCGATGTTTCGCTGATATCTGCTCAGATGAACGGAGATGCGTTCAATTGAACGCGTTTTCCCGCAAAAACTGCGTTCAGCTGAGCAGAATTCGATCCGTTCAGTTGAACGCGCTTGGATGCGTCCAAATGAACGCATTTTACCTTTGGGGGCGGAGTGTGCCGCGCTCGATCACGCGGCAGGGAAACAGCCGGGTTTCCGGGTGGCGTTTGGGGTCCTCAACGGTGCCGATCACCAGGTCGATGGACGCCCCGATGATCTCGGCCACCGGCTGTCGGATCGTTGTGAGGTTGATGTTCTGCCAGCCCGACATCTGCATGTCGTTCAAACCGATGATGCCGATATTATCGGGGCAGGTCAGCCCGGCCTCTTGCACGGCGCTGAGCGCGCCGATGGACAGCACATCGTCGCCGCAAAAGTAAGCCTCCGCCGGATCGGCCATCAGGAGCTTCGTCATCTCGACCCGGCCCGCATCGAAAGAATAGGCGGCGGCGTAGCTGGACGTCACCTCAATCTCTGGATGCTCGCGCAGGGCGGCCATGAAGCCGAGCGCGCGATCCTGTGTGGAGGTGGCCTGTTCCGGGCCGCCCAGAAACGCCACCCGTTTGTAGCCGCGCGCGATCAGGGTTTCGCCGGCCATGCGCCCGCAGGCGACGTTGTCGATGCCAACCACATGGACCTGCGGCGCAGTGGTGAAGCGCCCGAAGGAGTTCACGACGGGAATGCCGGCGGCGCGGTAGGCTTCAGCGAAGGCGGGAGGGAGCGTGGAGGAGGCGACAATCGCGCCATCCACGGAATATTGCTTGAGCATCCGGACCGAGCCCTGTGGGTCGGTTTCATCGACGCGGAGATTGACCAGAAGCGGGCGCAGGCCGCGATCCTGCAGGCCGCGTGTGAAGCGGTCGAAGACCTCAAGAAACAGGGGGTTGTGGAAGTTGTTGGACACCAGCCCGATAAGCTTGGTGCGCCCGGTCGTCAGGCTGGAGGCGAGCGCGTTGGGCGAATAGCCAAGCGCATCTGCGGCGCGTTCGACCTTGGCGCGGGTCTTGGGCGAGACGGAGGCCCCTTCGGTGAAGGTGCGCGACACGGCAGAGGTGGAAACCCCGGCTTTTTCGGCCACGTCCTTCAATGTCACGCCCACGGGAACCGTTTCCTTTGCAAATAAATTCAGCCCGTTATGGGCCATTTCCTAACGAAGAGTAAATCGCATTTTGCAACCGGTTGCAATGAATCAGAATCGCCGCTACGGTTTTGCCAAGGCGGGCCTCCGGACGTGTGATCCGCCGTAAGATCCAATGGGAGGACATCATGAAATCACTTTTGAAGACGGTCGCCGCAGCGGCACTCGTCGCAGCCACGCCGTTCATGGCGGCCGCCGACGGCCACCAGGGTGGCGAGCGCTACATTCTTGTCAGCCACGCCCCTGACAGCGACAGCTGGTGGAACACGATCCGCAACGCGCTGAGCCTTGCGGGCGAGCAGATGGGCGTCGAAGTCGAATATCGTAACCCGCCCACCGGTGACATTGCCGACATGGCGCGCATCATCGAGCAGGCGGCGGCCTCCGGCCCCGACGGCATCATCACGACGCTGGCTGACCCAGACGTTCTGGGCGACTCGATCAGTGCCGCTGTGGATGCAGGCATCGATGTCATCATCATGAACTCCGGCACGCCTGAACAGGCGCGCGAAGTGGGTGCGCTGATGTATGTTGGCCAGCCTGAATATGACGCAGGTTATGCCGCTGGTCTGCGCGCGGCAGGTGACGGTGTTACCAGCTTCCTGTGTGTGAACCACGTCATCTCCAACCCTGTTGTGGCTGAGCGTTGCTCGGGCTTTGCGGATGGTCTGGGTGTGGAACTGGGCGACAGCATGATCGATGCGGGCCAGGACCCTGCTGAGATCCAGAACCGGGTTATCGCCTATCTGAACGCCAACCCTGAAACCGACGGCATCCTGACCCTCGGGCCGACCTCGGCTGACCCGACGATCCTGGCGCTGGAAGAGATGGGCCTTGCGGGCGACATCTACTTCGGCACGTTCGATCTGGGTGAGAACATCGTGGCGGGTATCCGCGACGGCGTGATCCAGTGGGGCATCGACCAGCAGCCGTTCCTGCAGGCCTATCTGCCGGTTGTGGTTCTGACCAACTATCACCGCTACGGCGTGCTGCCGGGCAACAACATCAACTCGGGCCCCGGTTTCATCACCGCTGACGGCCTTGAGCTGGTGGAAGCCCTGGCCGGCGAGTTCCGCTGAGGCGACGCGGTCCATGTGATCGCGTGAGCATCGGGGCAGGCGGCGGAAACGTTGCCTGCCCTTTTTCAACGGCGGATTTCGAAAGGCCCTGTTGTGCGGGGCTTTCCTAGAGACGCTTGAGTGAGACGACACGTATACACGGGAGGGGCACATGTCGGAGACGCAGCCTGCAGCGGGCGGACAAGACGACGAAAGAATCAAGGAGATCGGGGGACTACGCCAATGGTTGATCCGGCCGGAATTGGGCGGGATCGTCGGTGTGATCACCGTGTTCGTTTTCTTCGGAATCCTTGCCGGGGACAGCGGCATGTTCAACCCGCAGGGCATCCTGAACTGGAGCCAGGTTTCGGCGCAGTTCATGATCATCGCCGTGGGCGCCTGCATGTTGATGGTGGCTGGTGAGTTCGACCTTTCGGTTGGCTCGATGATCGGCTTTGCGGGTATCTCCATCGCGATGTTCGGCGTGGTCTGGGGCTTTCCGATGTGGATTGCCATCCTGATCACCTTCGTCATCTGCATCGGCATCGGGGCGATCAACGGATTGATCGTGGTGCGCACCGGGTTGCCGAGTTTCATCGTGACGCTGGCTTTCCTTTTCATCCTGCGTGGCTTCACGATCTTCATTCCGCAAACGGTGGAAAGCCGCACAATCATCGGCGGCATCGAGGATGCGGCGGAAGGCGATTGGTTGGCATCGATCTTCAGCGCGGACATCATGCAATGGCTGTTCGTGAAGTTCGCAGATTGGGGCTGGATCGAGACCTTCACTCGGGGCACGCGGGAAGGGGAGCCCGTGGTGACGGGCATTCCGATGCTGATTGTCTGGGCGCTGATCCTTGTGGTCGTGGGCCACACGATTTTGACGCGCACGCGCTACGGCAACTGGATTTTGCGGCAGGCGGCGATGCGCAGGCGGCGCGCTATGTCGGCGTTCCGGTGGATCGGGTGAAGATCTCCATGTTCATGGTGACGGCCTTCTGCTCCACGATCTTCGCCTGCTGCCAGGTGTTTGAATTCGGCACGGCGGCGGCGGACCGGGGTATCCTGAAGGAGTTTGAGGCGATCATCGCGGTGGTGATCGGCGGCGCGCTTCTGACGGGCGGATATGGCTCGGTCGTGGGCGCGGCCTTGGGGGCAATCATTTTCGGCGTGGTGCAGCAGGGCCTGTTCTTTGCGGGCGTTGAGAACTCGCTGTTCCGCGTGTTCCTCGGCGTGATCCTGCTCTTTGCGGTGATCCTGAACACCTATGTGCGACGCATCATCACGGGGAGCGTTGATATGTCTGACCCAATCGTAAAAATGGTCGATATCAAGAAGCACTTCGGCCCTGTGATTGCCCTGAACGGTGTGTCGTTCGACGTGAAGGCGGGCGAATGCCATTGCCTTCTGGGCGACAACGGCGCGGGCAAGTCGACCTTCATCAAGACCATGTCGGGCGTGCACAAGCCGACCTCGGGCGAGATCATGTTCGAGGGCAAAACGATGAACTTCAACAGCCCTCGCGACGCGATGGAGGCGGGGATTGCGACGGTTTATCAGGATCTTGCGATGATCCCGCTGATGTCGGTGACGCGCAACTTCTGGATGGGGCGGGAGCCGAAGAAGGGTTTGTTCATCGACTTCGACAAGGCGAATTCCACGACGATGTCGGAGATGAAGAAGATGGGCATCAACCTGCGCTCGCCTGATCAGGCGGTGGGCACGCTTTCGGGCGGGGAACGTCAGACGGTGGCCATTGCGCGGGCGGTCTATTTTGGGGCGAAAGTTCTGATTTTGGACGAGCCGACCTCGGCCCTTGGGGTGCGGCAGACCTCGAACGTTCTGGCCACGGTGGACCGGGTCCGGAAGGCGGGCATCGGGGTGGTGTTCATCACCCACAACGTGCGCCACGCCATGGCGGTGGGGGACCGGTTCACGGTGCTCAACCGCGGCCAGACGCTCGGCACTGCGGCGCGTGGTGAGATCACGCCGGAAGAGTTGCAGGATCTTATGGCCGGTGGGCAGGAGATGGCGCAGTTGGAGGGCTCGCTGGGCGGGACCGTCTGATGGGGCCCCGGATGCGGGATCCAGGTGGGCCGCAGCTTGCCTGGTATAGCGATGAAGATGTCTCGCTCGACGCCTTTGCCGAGGCGGTCGGGCGGGCGATCCCTGAGGGTGCCATAACCCATACGCAAGACATTCGTGAGCGTATTCCGGTCTACGACATGGAGGCGCTGCGTCCGACGCTCATGGAATATGACCGCTGGGCGTTGATGAGCGAATGGATCTGGGTGCTGAAAGACGGCCCCGGTGCGATGGTGCTGAAGAACAGCTACCGCGACGTGGAGCCGGTGAACGGTGTCATCGACCGTGTCAGCGCCATCTTCGAGCAGATTATCGCGGAGGAGGGCGGCGGGTCGGGCGACCATTTCGCCAAGTCGGGCGCGAATGCGCGGATTTGGAACGCGCTGGAAAAGCTGTGCCTGGCCGATCCGGAGGCCTTCCTGATGTATCACGGGAACCCGACCATCGATGCGGTTTGCGAGGCGTGGTGCGGGCCCGGATACCAGATGACGGCCCAGGTCAATGTGGTGCGCCCGGGTGGTGCTGCGCAAACGGCGCACCGGGATTATCATCTGGGGTTCATGTCAAAGGATGCCGCGCAGGATTTTCCCAAGCATGTTCATGCTGTTTCGCCCTTCCTGACCCTACAGGGCGGCATCGCCCATTGTGATATGCCGGTGGAAAGCGGGCCGACGAAGCTTCTGCCGTTTTCGCAAGGATATGGGCCGGGCTATCTGGCCTATCACCGCGAGGATTTCGCGGCCTTTTTCGAAGAGCACCACGTGCAGCTGCCGCTGGAGAAAGGGGATGTGATCTTCTTCAACCCGGCGCTCTTTCACGGGGCGGGCGAGAACCGGACGCAAGATGTGCAGCGTATGGCGAACTTGATGCAAGTATCTTCGCCCATGGGTCGTGCGATGGAGGCGGTGGATCGCGCGGGCATGGCGCGGGCGCTTTACCCCGTCTATCAGCGGGCGCTGGCGACGCATCTGCACCTGGGCAATGAATTGGCCGCCGCACTTCCTTCGGCTTTGGAAGGATATGCCTTTCCCACCAGTCTAGACACCGACCCGCCCAAGGGAGGGCTGGCGCCAGAAACTATGGCACAGCTCTTTGACCGCGCGATCGAGCAGGGAAAGATGCCGGAGCAGTTCAATGCAATGCTGGATGCGTATGTCGCACGGAGGCCAATGGGATGAGTTTGCTGGTTAAGCCGAACGGGACGGCAGGGAAGGTCCACGCGATCACGCCGGACAGTGCCGGGTGGGGCTATGTCGGCTTTGACGTTTGGCATCTGGCGCCCGGGGATGTGGCCTCGGGCGGGGAGCCGGGGCGCGAGGTGATCCTGGTGCTGGTCGAGGGCCGCGCCGTGGTGGATGGCTTGGGCGAGATGGGTGTGCGGATGAGCGTTTGGGAAAAGACGCCGCCGGCCTGCGCCTATCAGCCGGGCGCATGGCGCGTGGAGGCCGTGACCCATTGCGTGCTGGCGGTGTGTTCCGCGCCGGGGACAGGCGCGCGCCCCGCGCAGGCACTGGGGCCAGAGGGCATCGAGATGGTGGATCGGGGGCAGGGGACGAACCTGCGCCACATCCACAACATCGCGATGGAGGATCGGGATGTGGCGGAGTCTTTGCTGGTGACGGAGGTGTTCACGCCCGCAGGCCATTGGTCCAGCTACGCGCCGCACCGCCATGACGAGGATGATTTTCCGCGCATCACCTATCTGGAAGAGACGTATTATCACCGGTTGAACCCGGCCAAGGGCTTTGGCGTGCAGCGGGTGTTCACCGAGGACGGCAAGTTGGATGAGACGATGGCGGTGTCGGATGGCGACGTGGTTTTGGTACCGCGTGGGCATCATCCGTGTGGCACGCCTTACGGGGTGGAGATGTACTATCTGAACGTCATGGCCGGGCCGCTGCGGAAGTGGCGGTTCGAGGCGCATCCGGATTTCGCGCATTTGATGTGAGGGGGCGCTGGCCGACGCTTGCCTGACGGCGTCGCCCCGCCCACCGTCCCGTATGGATGTGCTGCAGGTTGGCACATTTGCTGCGCGTGCGTAGGCTGTGCCTATGGTCCAGATCTCTCAACCTACTGCTGCCCTTCCGGTCCGGTCCGTGCCCGAGGCGCAGGACTGGTACCGCGATCTTCTGGGGTTCGAGATCAAGTGGCACCATGAGGGCGGCCGGATCGGCGGTGTGGCCCATGGGGAAGCGGCGGTCTTTCTGCGCGAATTGGACGGGGATATTCAGCCCAATGTGCTGTGGATCTTCTGCGCGGATGTCGATGCGGTCCACGATGATCTGGTCGCGCGGGGCGCGCCGATCACCGGGCCCTTGGCGGACACGCCCTGGGGTCTGCGGCAGTTCACAGTGACCGACCTGGCCGGTCACCACCTGCATTTCTTTCACGACCTCTGAGGGTCCGTGCGGGCGCCTATTGGCCCATGATGATGGCCATGATGTCGTTTTGGCGCCCCATCATGCGGGCCTGCATCTCGGGCGCGAGTTGCGTCATGATGGAGGTGAACATGGGTTGGGTCTGCACCAGGATCGAGCGGCCCACATCGGACGAATAGAATTCGATCATCGCCTGCATCTCCTCGACCGTGAAGGTGTTGATCATGCCTTCGATCATCAGCACTTCGAGGCGGGGCTGGAAATCGATCAGCTCTTCGGAGAGCAGGGTGCCGAGATCGCTGAGCTGCTGTTCGGTGAGCTCCATGCCCGGCGGCAGGGTGGCTGCGATTTGAGCGGCGGAGGCCTCGGGCGAGAACATGGCGGACATCATCTCCTGCACGGCGGGCAGGGCGGCGTAGTCGCGGGCGAGTTCCTCGACCGATTGGGCGGCGGCGGCCAGGGGAGAGAGGGCGATGGCTGTGGCGAAGGCGAGTGCGCGCATGGGCGATGTCCTTTATGGGGCTGCGTTGAAGGGTAATCTGGGCCCTCGGGCGGATATTGCCAATTCAATTTCTGGGACCAAAGGCGGATGGCCGCACAATTGGGGGCAAAATGCAAATAGGTGAGGCCTTTATCGAGAGGCTTTTGACGTCCGAGGACGCGGTGGAGGCTGTGGCGACTTTGTCGGGGTTTTGGGCGCACCGCGCCCGGGAAGGGGCGGCACAGTTGGGGCTGGCCAAGCCGGAATGGGAGGTTCAGTTGATCCTGATCTATACCGGTGAGGTGTGGAATGGGGGCCATGCGCAGTATCGCATGAACCGGCGGCCGGACATGGCGCAGGCGACAGGGACCGCCTTGGCGGCTGTTGGATTGGAGGGGCTGTCGGCGGTTTTGCGAGAGGTGTCAAATGCGGCGTGGTCGGAGGCGGGGTGCGCGCAAGCGGACCGGGCATTTGATGCGTTAGACGGCGGTGTGGACACGGCCCTGCTTGGGCATCTGCGCCGCCATGCGGACGAGATCCTATTGCCAGAGCGTGGGCAAGACCGGGCTTAGAGCGCTTTGCGATAAGAGTGCCTCAGATAAAACGCAAAGGGCTTTAGAAAGAGGCTTTCAAACCATTTGCCCGAAGCCAAAGCCAGCCACGGATGCCTGCGCTGATCAGGATCAAGCAGATGATGGGGATGATCCACTGCGTGACGATCATTGTGCCGCTCATGTTGGCGGCGCCCGGCGACAGGCGGGTCGCGAAGATGGTGAGCGCAAGGCTGGCGGCGAGGTAGGTGACAAAGAGCAAAGCCACGATGGGCACCCAGCCGGCATGGCCACCGCGCAGGCGGAAGGCGAGGACGATGCAGGCCAGGGCGGCGCCAAGCAGCCCCAGGGCGAAGGCGGCAAGCGATGGGCTTGCGGAGAGCGTAAGAAGTGCCAGGACCAGCAGGTTGAACCCCATCAGCAAGAGCGGCAGGCCCGCCATGCGTACGGCCTCCAGGGCGCTGGCCTGGTCATGGGAGACAATCCAGTAGCCGAGCAGGCGGGTCCGCGGCACGGGGGTTGATCCTTTGCCTAGCGTTTGCCGTAGTAGAGGCCCACAACGTGTTCTGCCTCGGCAAAGAAGAGCCAGCGGGCGCAGGCGACACCTGCAATGTGGCTGAGGATCGCCACAACGGCAAGGACGTGGCTGAAGGGCAGGGCCGTGAGGATCAGAACCGGAATGGCAAAGGCGAGAAGGCCTGCGATGATGCGGAGATTGCGGGCATGTTTGCGGCCCACGACATGGACGAATTCGCGCAGCAGGTAGTTGGTGCCGGTATGGGGCGGCTCGAACGCTGTGACCTTGCCGATGCGGCCAAGACCGGTGGCGGTCTGAAGATCGGTGCCTGAGGCGGCGAAGGCCTGATCGCCCTGGAACCAGGACAAGAGCGTGATGACGGTGGCGATCATCAAAAGGACGGCCGCAGCAGTGATCTGGCCGGACAGAAGCGCGCCGCCGGCCAGCGACAGGGCCAGGAACTTCAGCGGTGTCAGGGGCGAGTGCCAGCGTGGCACGGTCTTCATCTGGGCATAGATCATCGAGGTGGTGAAAACGGTGCCGATCGACAGAAGCGCCCCGAGATAGCCGAGCGGCTGCCAGGCGGTGTCGAAAAACACCAGACCGGCGCCGAAAAGTGCCATGACCAGCAAGGCCGCGACGGCGCAGATGCCTTCGCGGGAAAGCCAGGAGGTTTTCCATTGGCTGAAGGCTTTCCAGGCGCGTTCGGGGTGGCCGAGGTGGAAGGTCGACGAGATCAGGCCGCCGACCGCCAGCACATAGCCAATGGCGAAGAACCAGAAGGCCGTCCAGCCTGTGACCTGCGGATAGCCAAGGCCGAGGAAGGTCAGGAGGCCGAAGCCCAGGCCCGAGAGGGTGGTGAAGATGATGACGGAAGGAGCTGGATGCATGGTTCAGGCTCCTTTCGAAGGTAGTTTGTCGAGCGCCTTGTCGAGCCAGCCGATGAAGCCGCCGGGGTTCTCGGCCACGGGCTTCAGATACGGCGCGAGGACGTCGAATTCGGGCAGGCCATCCTTGGGGCGCGGGGGCAGGTATTTGTTGACGGGCTTGGTGCCTTGTTCGGGCATCAGGTCCATGCCGCCGCGTTCGGCGACCAATTGGCTGACGTCGCTGTCGGGGTCACCCAGATCGCCGAAATGGCGCGCGCCTGCCGGGCAGGTGCGCACGCAGGAGGGGGTGCGGTCGATCTCAGGCAGGTTTTCGTTATAGATGCGGTCGACGCAGAGGGTGCATTTCTTCATCACGCCTTCGTCCTGGTCGAGCTCCCGCGCGCCGTAGGGACAGGCCCAGGCGCAGAGGCCGCAGCCGATGCAGTCTTTCTCGTTGACCAAAACGATGCCGTCTTCCTCGCGTTTGTAGCTGGCGCCAGTGGGACAAACGGTAACGCAAGGCGCGTCTTCGCAATGCAGGCAGGATTTTGGAAAGTGGATGGTTTGCGCCGCTGGATGCGGCTTGGCGGAGGTGGCCAAGGGCTGGACCGAGTAGGAGTGCACGCGGTTGAGGAAGGTGCCAGACGGGTTTTCACCGTAAGCGTCCTGATCCGACAGCGGCGCGCCGTAATTTTCGGTGTTCCAGCCTTTGCACGAGATCACGCAGGCATGGCACCCGACGCAGGTGTCGAGGTCGATCACAAGGCCGAGTTTCTTTTGGGTCGAGGTGGGAAGCTGGGTCATGCGTTTGGCCTGGCTGAGAGGGGGATTTCACCGCGCTTTCGCGCGTCGACCAGCCGGGGGCGCTGCCCCCGGACCCCCCGAGGTATTTTTGAAACAAGGAAGTGGGGCGGGGCGGACGATGTCGGATGTCATTTGCCCACCTTCCAGGCGAGGTCTTTGGGGCCCTTCCCGACGGGTGATTTGATTGGGGGAAAGGCAGGTTGGCTTTCCGCAGGCGCCGTGGCCTTTTCGAGGCGAACTTTGAGGTCGAACCACGCGGCCTGCCCGGTGATCGGGTCGGAGTTGGTCCAGCGGTGGCCATCGCCTTTCGAGGGCAGAAGCTCGTGGATCAGGTGGTTCAGCAGGAAGCCCTTGGTGGCCTCCACCGCGTTATCATCGAGCGCCCAGGCGCCCTTGCGCTTGCCGATGGCATTCCACGTCCAGACGGTGTTTTCGTTCAGCGCGGCCATCTCCATCACCGGCACGGTGATGGTGCCGTGGGGCGAGGTGACCTTGGCCCAGTCGCCGTCATTCAGCCCGTTTTCGCGCATCAGCTTGGTGGGCACGTAGAGCGGGTTGTGGCCGTGGAGCTGGCGCAGCCAGGCGTTTTGCGTGCCCCAGGAATGATACATCGCCATCGGGCGCTGGGTGAGCGCGGTGATGGGGTAATCGTCCACTTTGTTGGCGGGGGCGGGGTCCGACCAGAAGGGGAGCGGGTCCATGTTTTCGGCGACTTGGGCGCGCAGATGTTCAGGCGGCTGGATGTCGCCATGGCCCTCCGCCGCGCGGCGGAATTTTTGCATCGGCTCCACATAGAGCGTGAAGAGGTAGGGCTGTGGCGCGTCGTAGAGGCCCATCTCGACGGCCCAATCCTGATAGGCGTTGTTCCAGGGTTTCATGTATTGCGCGCCATCGGGGACGTGGCTGACGAAGAAGCCGCCATTTTCGATGTACTTGTTCAGCTGGTCTGGGTTGGGGTCGCCGCGCCCATGCTGGTCGCCATTCTCACCGCGCCAGCCGGCGAGCGGGCCGATGCCGGGGCGGCGGATGTGGTTGACGATATAGTCGCCGTAATCGGCATATTTCTGGGAGCCGTCTTCGTTCGTGAAGCCGGGCAAGCCAAGGCGCGCGCCGAGGTCACAGAGCGCGGACTGGAAGCCTTTGACGTTGCGGTCGGGTTCGATCACCGGCCAACGGATGGCGTCGGCGGCGCCGTCTGCCTCGCAGATCGGGCGGTCGAGGAGCGAGATGCAATCGTGGCGTTCGAGATAGGTTGTGTCGGGCAGGATCAGGTCGGCGTAAGCCACCATCTCGGAGCTATAGGCATCGGAATAGATGATGTGCGGGATGACATATTCGCCGCTCTCATCCTTGTCGGTCAGCATCTGCATGACGCCGCCGGAGTTCATGGAGGAGTTCCACGACATGTTCGCCATATACATGAAAAGCGTGTCGATCTTGTAGGGATCACCGGCATGGGCGTTCGAGATGACCATGTGCATGAGGCCATGGGCGCTCATGGGATTTTCCCAGGTATAGGCCTTGTCGATGCGGGCCGGCGTGCCGTCTTCCTTGAGCGCGAGATCCTCGGGGCCGTGGACGAAGCCCAGATGCGGGCCGTCGAGCGGTTGGCCGGGCGTGACCTTGCAGTGCGGCTTGGGGTGGATCTTGGAGGGCTTGGGGTAGGGCGGCTTGAAGCGGAAGCCGCCGGGGGCCTCGACCGAGCCCAGGATGATCTGGAGGATGTGCAGCGCGCGGCAGGTCTGGAAGCCGTTGGCATGGGCGCTGATCCCGCGCATGGAGTGCATGGCGACGGGACGCGCGGTCATGGAGGTGTGGGTTTCGCCGCGGAAATCGGTCCAAGTGATGGGCAGCTCGAAGCTTTCGTCGAACGCGACGCGGGCCAGTTCGGCGGCGATGGCGCGGATCTTGTCGGCGGGGATGCCCGTGCGCTCGGCCACGTTTTCGGGCGCGTATTCGTCGGACATGTAGCGTTCGGCCATGTGGTGGAGGACGGGTTTGTGGCCGTCCTTGTGGGTGGCGCTGAGATCAGGCTGAACGCCGGGTTTGTCGAAGGCCGTGGGCTTGCCGGTCTTGCGGTCGATGACCAGTTCCTTGCCGTCCTTGTCGCGGAGCAGCAGCCCGGTGTCTTTGTCCACCAACACCGGCGCGTTGGTCCAGCGGGCGAGGTAATCGAGGTCGATCTTGCCGGCTTTCATCAGGCAGTGGACCATCGACAGGATGAAGAGGCCGTCGGTGCCGGGTGTGATGCCGACCCATTCGTCGGCCACGGCGTTGTAGCCTGAGCGGATCGGGTTCACGCCGATCACTTTGGCCCCACGCGCCTTGATCTTGCCCAGGCCCATTTTGATCGGGTTGCTGTCATGGTCTTCGGCGACGCCGAACAGCATGAAAAGCTTGGTGTGATCCCAATCGGGCTGGCCGAACTCCCAAAACGCGCCGCCCATCGTGTAGATGCCAGCGGCGGCCATGTTGACGGAGCAAAAACCGCCATGGGCCGCGTAGTTGGGGGTGCCGAAATTCTGCGCCCAGAAACTTGTGAAAGATTGCGATTGGTCGCGGCCGGTGAAGAAGGCGAGTTTGGAGGGGTCTTCTTCGCGGATCGGGCGCAGCCAGCCTTCGGCGATGGTGTAGGCTTCTTCCCAGGAGATTTCTTCGAATTCACCCGAGCCGCGTGGGCCAACGCGCTTCAAAGGCGCTTTCAGGCGCGAGGGGGCGTTGACCTGCATGATGCCCGCCGAGCCCTTGGCGCACAGCACGCCCTGATTGACGGGGTGGTCGCGGTTGCCCTCGATATAGGCCACCTTGCCTTCTTTCATGTGCACGTTGATCCCGCAGCGGCAGGCGCACATGTAACAGGTGGTTTTGCGGATTTCGTCCGAGACCTTCGGGGACAGGTCCAATGTCGGTTGTGCCATGTGTTCCGTCCCCCAAAATGGTCCCTGCGACAGCCTTAATCCCGCAGTGACTGGAATGGCCATATGGCCAAATCGCGCAGGCGTTATGGCCAACGCTCAATCAGTATTGAGACTTTTGGTCTCAAATTGCAATGGATCGATTGCCGCAATCAGGCGGCGTAGGCAAGCCCCGGAACGTCTCGCAGGTCGGCAGCGGCCATTTGCAAGGCGGCGAGCGCGGTTTCAAGGCGCGCCTCCAGATCGGGCAGAGCGAGCGGCAGCGTGGTGCCGAGAGCGGCTTGCGGAGCTTGCGGTGCACCGACGGGAACCGCAAGGCCGCAAACGCCCGCCTCGTAGGCGCCGCGGATCACCTGAGCGGGTTGATCGCTGCCTTGCAGGACTTGCCCGATGGCCGTGGTGTCGAGGGGCAGTGTGGAGCCGACCGTAAGGCCAAGCGACACCCGCGCGCCGGGACGGGCGGAATGGGCCACGTAGACCGCGACAGTGTCGTCGCGCAGGGCGAGGCTGATCTCACCGCCTAAGGTTTCCGCATGGGCGTTGAGCGTGGGTTGCACGGCGCGCCCGAAGCTGCCTGCTTGCAGGAAAGCGCCAGCCGGGCGCAGCACGCGAGGGGCAAGCGAGAAGGCGCGGCCCTGCTGGCGGGCCCATCCGGCCTCCACCAGCGTCAGGGTCAGGCGGCGGGCAGTGGAGCGATCCAGCCCGGTGCGGTCGGCGATCTGGCTGAGCGTAAGGACCGGTGCGCCTTCGAAGGCGGACAGGACGCCGAGGCCTTTGAGAAGGGTCGTCGAGAGGGTTTTGGACATCTGCGCGCTTTCGTTGACAGGGGAGGAAAGCGCGCCACGCTCATAAAGTCAACAAATGTGCGTATATCGCACAATTCCAGCGGAGGGTCGCGCCCATGATGAGCCAGGAGTTGAACGATCAGATCACGCGGGTCGGGCCGGGGACGGGAGCGGGCAAGGTGCTGCGGCACTATTGGCAGCCCGCGGCCCTGAGCGACGAGTTGATGGGCGCCCGGCCCGTTGTGCCGGTGAAGCTGATGGGGGAGGAATTGGTGCTGTTCCGCGATGAGAGCGGCACTTTGGGCCTGATCGGGCGGCGCTGTCCGCATCGCGGTGCGGACCTTGCCTATGGACGGCTGGAGGATAACGGGTTGCGGTGCCCTTTCCACGGCTGGCACTTCGATTGCACCGGGCAATGTGTGGAGCAGCCGGGGAGCCTGAGGGCTCGAAGATGCACCAACAGATCAGGGCGGTCAGCTATCCGGTGCGGGAGCTGAACGGGATCATCTGGGCTTACATGGGGCCGGGCGACCCGCCGCCTTTCGCGGATTTCGACTGTTTCCGCGCGCCGGAGAGCCATGTGTTCGCCTTTAAGGGGCTGTGGGAATGCAACTGGCTGCAGGCGATGGAGGTGGGGATCGACCCGGCCCATGCTTCGTTCTTGCATCGATTTCTTCAGGATGAAGACCCTGCCGACAGCTATGGGAAGCAGTTCCGCGACGGGGTGGATGGGGCCGAAATGCCGATGACGAAACTGCTGCGCGATTATCCCCGGCCCGAAATCAGCGTGGATGAAACGGACTACGGGATGAAGCTGACCGCGCTGCGCCACCTCGACGACGGGCGGACCCATGTGCGGGTGACGAACCAGATCTTCCCGCAGGCGATTTGCATCCCGATGAGCCGCGAGATGACGATCACGCAATGGCACGTGCCGGTCGATGATGAGACCTGCTATTGGTATTCGATGTTCACCTCGTTCAAAGCGCCCGTTGATAAGGCGACCATGCGCGATCAGCGGTTGGCGGAGCATCGATTGCCGGACTACGCGCCGCTGAAAAACGCGCGGAACAACTATGGCTATGACGCGGATGAGCAGGCCGATCAGACCTATACGGGCATGGGCCTCGACATCAACGTGCATGACCAATGGGCGGTGGAAAGCATGGGCCGCATCCAGGACCGGCGGCATGAGCATCTGGGCAAGACCGATGTGGGCATCATCAAGTATCGCCGGATGCTGCGGGCGGCGATTGCGGCTGTTGAAGCGGGCGAGGCGCAGGGCCTGAAGATGCAGAACGGTGGGACATCCGGCATCAAGGGGCCGCTGTCGAATGATGCGATTGCGCCGGATGATGATTGGCAGGCGGCCTCCGTTCAGGCAGACTTGGAGCGTCGGGGCCAGTGCCCCTGGGATGCAAGCGTTTGACGACAGACGATATTCTCAAACTGGTGGAGAAGGACGGGATCGAGACGATCCGCGTGGTCTTCACCGATCCGCATGGGGTGTTGCGGGGCAAGACGGTGACGGCGAGCGCGCTGCCGGGGGTGTTGCGCGATGGGCTGCGGGTGCCGTCGACGCTGCTGTTGAAAGACCTGTCACACCGCACGGCGTTTCCGGTTTGGGCGGGCGACGGTGCGCCGATGCAGGGGGCGTCGGATGTGGTTCTGCGGCCCGATCCGGCGACGTTTCGCAAGCTGCCATGGTCGCCGCATTCGGCGCTGGTCCATTGCGATGTGGAAAGTCCGTTTTGTTCGCGTGGGATTTTGCGCCGTTGCGAGGCGGCTTTGGCCGAGGTGAGGCTGCGCGCGACGATGGGTGTGGAGATTGAGTTTCAGGTGTTTCGGGTAGTGGACCCGTCCTTGGGGCCTGCGCAATCCACCATGCCCGGCGTCCCGCCGCAGGTGGAGAATACGACGCAAGGGTATCAGTACCTGACCGAGACTCGATACGCGGAGGTGGAGGGGATGCTCGACCGGCTCCGCCGCGCGGCGGAAGCGATGGGGATCGACGTCCGCTCCGTCGAGGTGGAGATGGGGCCGTCGCAATATGAGGTGACGTTTGCGCCGGGCACGCCGATGGAGGTGGCCGAGCAGGCGGTGAATTTTCGGATGTTGGCGCGTGAGGTGAGCCATCGCCACGGGCTGCTCGCCAGCTTCATGCCCAAGCCCGCGTTGCCCAATGCGGTGGCGAATGGGTGGCATATTCATCAGAGCGTATCGGGCGATCTCGACATGGGCCACTGGATCGCGGGCTTGCTGGAGCACGCCCCGGCCTGTGCGCTTCTGACCAATCCGACGGTCAACAGCTACAAACGCTTCACGCCCTATCAACTCGCCCCGACCCGCATTGGCTGGGCGCGCGACAATCGCGGCGCGATGGTGCGGGCGTTGGAGGATCGGGTGGAGAACCGCTTGCCAGATAGTGCGGCGAATCCCTTCTTTGCCTTGGCTGCGCAGTTGATCGCGGGTCGTGCGGGGTTGAAAGCCGCGCAGGACCCGCCGCCTGAGATGACCGACCCTTACGGCGGCGATGCGCCTGCGCTCCCGGCTTCTCTGGGGGAGGCGATTGAGGCCTTCGCGGCTTCCGATACGTTGCGTGCGGCGTTGACGCCGGAGGTCCATGACTGGCTGATCACACTGAAACGGCACGAGTGGAAGCGTTACCTGGCTCATATCTCGGATTGGGAACAGGCGGAGTATTTCGCCAATCTTTGATATCCAATTTGTGGATAGCGGGCGCGGAAATCGGCCCTTGCGGTTATATCGGGGCGCGGCAAACTGAACGGCGACAGACACGGGGAGATTTCAGTATGGGACGGCTTTCGGCCTTCAACTTCAAAGCCTGGATTGACGAGCATCGCCACCTTCTGAAACCGCCCGTCGGCAACAAGATGGTGTTCGAGAACAGCGATATCATGGTCACCGTCGTGGGCGGGCCGAACAAGCGGACGGATTACCATGACGACCCGGTGGAAGAATTCTTCTACCAGCTCGAAGGCGACATGGTCCTGAAGCTTTGTGATCAGGGCGAGTTCTATGATGTCCCGATCCGGGAGGGCGAGATATTCCTGCTGCCGCCCCATGTGCGCCACTCGCCGCAACGCCCGATGGAGGGGTCTGTCGGGCTGGTGATTGAACCGAAGCGGCCTAAAGGGGCTGTGGATGCGATTGAGTGGTATTGCTTCAATTGTGGAACGCTGGTGCACCGGGCGGAGCTGCACCTGACCTCCATCGTCGATGATCTGCCCCCCGTCTACGCCAAGTTCTATGCCTCGGACGAGGCGCGGACCTGTGGGTCTTGTGGGGAGGTGCATCCGGGGAAGGAGCCACCCGAGGGCTGGGTGACGCTTTAGCGGCAATCCGTTGCGCGGGCGTCCGATATCCGGCTAGGCTCTGCCGGAACCAATCAAAAATAGCCCCGGCCACACAAGAAGCCGAGGGCGGATAGGGAGAAAAGACATGAAGACATTCAACGCATTGCTGGCCTCAGCGGCCATGGCCGTCAGCGGATTGGCAGGGGCCGCTCAGGCGGAGGAATTCCGCTTGGGCTTGATCACGCCGCCGCCCCATGTCTGGACGCTGGCCGCCGAAGAATTCGGCACGGCGTTGTCCGAGGCGTCGGGCGGGGAACACACCGTCACCGTTTTCCCGGCGCGGCAGTTGGGCAACGAGGCGGACATGCTGCAACAGTTGCAGTCGGGCGCCTTGGACATGGCGTTCATGACGGTGGCGGAAATCTCCAACCGTGCCACCGATTTCGGCGCCTTCTACCAGCCGTTCCTGGCCGATGACATGGGCCATGCCGCGCGCATCCTGCGCTCGGACGAGGCGCGGGCGATGCTGGATCAATTGCCCGGGTCGTTGGGTGTTGTGGGCTTGGGCTATGGCTCGGCCGGTATGCGCCACATTCTGACGAATGGCGGTGTGACCGACGCGGCGGGGCTTGCGGGGCAGAAGATCCGCATCACGCCGTTCGAGGCCAATCTTGATTTCTACAACGCCATCGGCGCGGCCCCTACGCCCATGCCTTTGCCCGCCGTCTTCGACGCGCTGGCCAACGGGCAGGTGGACGGGATCGACATGGACAGCGAGTTGATCGTGCTGCTTCGCTACCACGAGCATGCCGATACGATGCTGCGCACCAACCACATGATGTTCCCGATGGTGGGTCTGGTCTCGGCCCGGGTCTGGGCGGGCTTAAGCGAGGAAGATCGCGCGCTGATCTCGGAGCATATGGGCGCGGCTGTGGATGGCGTGCTGTCTACTTATGTGGAGCGTGATGCCGGATGGCAGGAAGAAATCCGCGGCTTCGATGTGACCTATATCGAGGCCGACCGCGATTTCTTCGGCGATGCCGTGGCCCAGTGGGAAGGCATCTGGGAAGAGCGCGCCGGTGAGGCGCTGGCGACCCTGCGCGATGTGGCTGACGCGACCCGCGAGTGATCTGATTTTCAACGAAGAAGCCCGGGCGTTGTCAGACGCCCGGGTTTTGCTTGGGACCTGCCCATGTTGACCCGCCTTTCCGCCTTCTGGGCCCGGATTGAACTTTCCGCTGCTGCCATTCTGGCGGTGGGTGTGACGCTGTTGATCCTGCTTAATGTCGTAACGCGCACGGCGGGTGCGCCGATCTATTGGGTGGATGAGACGGCGATCTACACGATGGTTTGGATGACGTTTCTGGGCGCGTCTGCAGCAATCCAGATGCGGCAGCAAGTGGCGATCACGATCCTGACCGACGCGCTGCCCGGCGGGGCGAAGCGGGTGGCGGCCAAGCTGGTGGACCTGGCGGTTTTTGTCTTTGCGGCGGCGATGCTCTGGTTCTGTTGGCGCTGGTTCAACCCTTGGGCACTGGCGCAGAACGGGTTCGACGTGATGGCGTTTCAGGGAAGCACTTTCAACTTCATCTATGCGGAGCCGACCAGCACTTTGGGTATCTCGAAATGGATCATCTGGCTCGTCATGCCGATCTTTTCCGCCGGCGTGTTCTTGCACGCCACGGCGCATCTGCTCAACTTCGCACCGCCTGAGACCAGCGGCCCGGAGGTCGCCACATGACCCCGGCGCTGTTTTTCGCGAAGCTGCTGTTGGCTGTTCCGGTTGCGGTTGTCCTCGCGCTGACGGCGATGTGGTACATTTGGGAGAGTGACAACACGATCCTCTACGACAGCTTTGCGCAACGGATGTTTTCAGGCGTCGAGGCGTACGGGTTGCTTGCGATCCCGCTCTTCATGCTGACCGGTGAGTTGATGAACGAGGGCGGCATGACCCGTCGCCTGATCCACGCCGCGCGGGTGTTTGTGGGCGGGTTCCGGGGCGGCCTCGCCTATATCAACCTGCTGGCGAATATGTTCATGGCGGCCATTGTGGGCTCCGCTGCGGCGCAGATCGCGGTGATGAGCCGCGCGATGGTGCCTGCGATGGAGGAAGAGGGTACGATCGGGGCTTTGCGGCGGCCACGACGGCGGCGGGCGGATTGCTGGCGCCGGTGATCCCACCCTCGATGCTGTTTGTGATCTACGGGGTGTTGGCGCAGATCCCCATTGGCGACATGTTCCTGGCCGGGATCATTCCTGGCCTGATCCTTTCGGCCTGTTTCGCCATCGTGATTGCCTTGATCGGGTTGAAGCAGCAATTCCCGAAGGGGAGTGGTTGGCCGCGTCCGAGGCCGGGAAGGCCATTCTTTACGCCTTGCCTGCGATGCTGATCCCGGCGGCGATCATTGGCGGGATCATCGGTGGCGTGGCGACTCCGACGGAATCGGCTGCGGTGGCAAGTGTGGTGGCCTTTGCGCTGGGATGGTTGCTGTATCGGGAGTTGGAGCCGCGAAAGCTGTTTGACATGTTCAAGCGCACGGCGCTGAACGCGGCGCTGATCATCTTCATGATTGCGGCCGCGAACGTGTTTGGCTGGGTGATCATCTACGAGGCCGTGCCGCAGCGGCTGGCGGAGTTCATCACCACGATCACGGAAAACCCGTTCCTGTTCCTGCTGATCGTCAATGTGGTTTTGCTGTTCGTGGGTATGGTCATCGACGGGATCGCCGCCATCATTCTGGTCACGCCGATCCTGTTGCCGATTGCCATCGAAAGCTATGGCATCAGCCCGTATCAGTTTGGCGTCGTCATCTCGCTCAACCTGGTACTGGGGCTGCTGACGCCGCCGGTGGGTGTGGGCCTTTATATCGCGTCCGCCATGGGGGAGACGCCGACGGGCCGTATCCTGCGCCAGCTCTGGCCGTTCCTGATTGCGGTGGCATTGGTGTTGATCCTGCTCAGCTACGCGCCCTGGCTGTCGACGGCTTTGATCAGCTAGCGGTGGCGCTTTGAGTGAGGGCCGTGGCCTCTTCCTGCAAGGCCAGCAGGAACAGGCGGGCGGCGGGGGAGAGTTGGGTGTCGCCCCGATGGGTTACACCAATCGGGCCGGACCCGAACGGGAGGTCATAGTCCAGCCGGCTCAGCACCTTCAGCGTCAGGTCAAGCGCTGCGACGGTCCGCGGGACAAGGCCGATCAACGCACCGCTGCTGAGCAAGGCTCGGTTGCTGAGATAGTTGACGCTTTCGACCACCTTGGGCGGTTCATATTGCGCGGCCTCGACGAACATCTCGTCGATCTGGCGGCGCAGGGTGGTCTCGGGCGGGGGCAGTATCCATCCGAAGGGCCGCAGATCGTCAAAGCTGAGGCCCGCGCGTCCGGCCAGCGGGTGATCGGGACCAACCACCAGCACCACATCCTCATGGATCAGGGGGACCTGAACCAGCCCCTTGCGGTGGCGGTGGTGGGGCAGGCGGCCCACGACAAGGTCGACCTCGCCGGTCTGGACGCGTGGCATGAGGGCATCGTTTGTGCCTTCCACCACCCGGATCGTCACATTGGCGCGCTCGGCCAAGACGCGCTGGATCGCAAGGGGCACAAGTTGCGCGGCGCCCGCCAGAAGGGTGCCGACGGTGATACGGCCCGCGCTGCCTTCAGTGATATCTTCCATCTCCTGCGTGGCGTTGGACAATTGGGCGAAGATCAGCTGCGCGTGGCGGATCAGGGCGGCCCCTTGCTCGGTCGCGATGACACCGCGGTTGGTGCGCGTGAACAGGCGCGTGTCGAAGTCGGCCTCAAGCTCTTTGATCATGCGGGTGGCGGCGGGCTGGCTGATATTCTCGGCCTGCGCCGCGGCCTGAATATTGCCAAGCTGTCCGACCGTCACCAGCAGGCTGAGTTGCCGCAGCTTCAGGCGGTTGAGCGCGCGGTTATAGAGGCGGGCCATGTCAGGCGAACCGGATCGGCGAGGAGGCTTGGCGCAGGGCGGCCACGGCTGACATCGCGGCCAGCGCGGAGGAGCGTGGATTGTCCGGCAGACTCTTACCAGTGATGCGGAAGGCCATGGTGCCAAACGCCCCTTCGGCGCGGATATCGTGGATGTTTCCGGTGGCCGTGGGGTCGGCGATCAGCTCCGCCCGTGTGGCGTCGAACCCAAGGCCCGCCAAGGCGACGGCGGCGGCGACATTTGCGTTTTTCGGGTAGGTGAGGGCGGCTTCGCGGGCGGTGCCGACAAAGTGGGTGGCCGGTTTGGATAAGGTCTCCAGATCAAGCGCGTCTTCTGCCGGAGAGCCACGCCAGCCCGCAGGGGGTTTGCGCCCCGAATAGGTCACCGCGCTGAGGCCACCGACCGCCCCGGCCCGCAGGGCATCCAGCGCTCCAATTGCGCCGGAGGCGAGGTGCAATTGCGCGCCGCCCGCTTGTGCGCTGCGTTCAAGCTGCGTGGCAAGATCGGCATCGGCCAGAGCGCCGAGGGACAGGGTCAGCACGTCGATCCCGGCGGATAGGGCCTTTGGGCCGTGTTGGGCCAGCCCGGCATGCCCGGCGCAATCGATCAGAAGGTCGACGGGCGGAAGATCAGCCACATTCGCCACGGCATGGGCTTGGGACCGCCGCAACACCCGACCGACAAGTTCAAGCTCGCCCGGCTGTGCGAGGATCGCGTCGGTCACGTACCCCGCAATTGCGCCCTTTCCGATGATGGCCAGCCGCATCTTGTATCCTTTCCTGATATACGAAGAGCGTCGTATCAAATCCGATGGCTATTCACAAAGTGGATAACTGTGTCTGGAACTTCGACTTCTGTTTGTTAGGGGGCCATGGGAAACAGGTGCGATGTTTGACACCGGCAAAACGCACATAGGCGACAGCCCGATTGACCGGCGCGCCGGGGCGCGGGTGCAGGGGCTGGCTGCTTTGTGGCAGATGTTCGCCTGACCGCGCCGTTGCATGTGTCGTTCGTCCGTTCGCATTTGGCGCATGGCCGCATCACGTCCGTCGAGACGGAGATTGCCCGGGACGTTGATGGTGTTTGCGCCGTACATGTTGGCGGGGATGTGGCCATTGCCCGCGCGCTGAGTGTGAACGAAGTGCTGCCGCTGGAGTGGCGACCGGATTTCCCCGTTCTTGCACAAGATCATGTCGGAGGCCTTGGGCAGCCGATTGCCGCCGTTCTGGCAGAAAGCGCTGCATCGTCTCTCGACGGGGCCGAAGCGGTATCGGTGGAGTTAGAGGAGTTGGGCCCACGCGATCTGCCGCCGGTGGCGCAGAAGCGGTGGCGCACGGGCGATCCAGAGGCGGTCTTTGAAGAGGCGGCTTTCGTGGTGGAGGCCAAGATCCAGCATCCGCGTCTGTTTCCCGCCCCGATGGAGACGCGCGGCATTGCCGTTGAATGGGCCAAAGATGGGCTGACGATCTGGCTTTCGACGCAGACGCCGCACCGGGCGCGCAGCGAATTTGCCAGCATCCTTGGCATCGACCCGGAACGTTTGCATGTGATTGCGCCGGATGTGGGTGGGGCCTTTGGCATGAAGGGTTCGGTCTACCCCGAAGAGGTCTTCGCGGTCTGGGCAGCGCTTCGGCACGAACGCTCCGTGCGGTGGATTGCGACGCGCGGCGAAGACATGCTGTCGGCCACCCAAGGGCGGGGATTGACCAGCCGGGGCCGTCTGGCGGTTGCCCGGGATGGGACATTTCTGGCGCTCAGCGCGCAGGTTGAAGCGCCTTTGGGGGCTTGGCTGCCAAACTCCGGCCTTGTTCCGGCGTGGAACGGCGCCCGCATCTTGCCGGGGCCCTATGCCATTGAAACGGTGGATATTGAAACGCGGGCCGTTGTGGATGGCCCCGGACCCATGGGCATTTACCGGGGTGCAGGGCGGCCCGAAGCGGCCTGTCTGATGGAACGGTTGGTGGAGCTTGCGGCCGCGCGGTTGGATCGGTGTGCCCTGGATTTGCGGATCCAGAATGCGCACCCCTCCGGTGCGCTGCCGGTGCGTACGCCCACGGGCAATGTTCTCGATACCGGCGATTATCCGGCGGCGCTGTATCAAGCGGCGGAGGTGTCGCACTATGCAGAGCTGCTGCGCAAGCGTCGCGTGGCGCGCCAGGACGGACGGCTTTTCGGATTGGGGGCGGCGCTTTATCTGGAGCCCTCCGGCGAGGGTTTTGAAACCGCCCGTGTGACGCTGCAAGGCGATGGCCGCATCCTTGTTGCCAGCGGGTCATCCAGCCAGGGCCATGGGCGCGAGACGGCTTATGCGCAGATCGTGGCGGATGTGTTCGAGGTTGCACCGGATCGGATTACCGTTGTTCAGGGGGATACGCGGACCTGCCCGGCGGGGATTGGGGCCGTCGCCTCCCGCGGGACGGCGATTGGCGGCAGCGCCGTGTTTGCGGCGGCCGAGCGGGTGCGGGCGCGCCAATTGCGCGGCGATGTGGCCCCGATCACGGAAGAGGTGCGCTACGAGAATGAAGGGCAGGCCTGGGGCTATGGTGTCTATGTGGTTGCCGTCGAAATTGACCGGGAAACCGGGGTGCCGGATGTGCAGCATGTCACATGCCTTGATGATGCGGGACGCATCGTGAACCCCGCCTTTGTCGAAGGCCAAGTGCGCGGCGGCTTTGCCCAAGGGTTGGGCGAGGCCTTGATGGAGCAGGTTGTCTACAGCGATGGCCAGCTGCTGAGCGGATCCCTGATGGATTACGCCTTGCCACGCGCCAGCGATATGCCACCGCTCGGCCTGCACAAGTCTGAGACGCCCACGTCGCTGAACGCGCTGGGCGCGAAGGGTGTGGGTGAGGCGGGCACAATCGGAGCGCCTGCCGCGATATTGAACGCGGTGCTCGATGCTTTGGCGCCGCTGGGCGTGGTGCATCTGGATATGCCGCTGACACCCTGCAAGATCTGGACGGCGATCCGTGCTGCGGAAAGGGAAAAGCCATGAAATACAGCCGCTTGGACGCGAAGGATCATGCGCGCGAACATATGCGCGGCATCTGGGCTGCGTGCCTGAACCCGTGGCGCGCGGATGGATCCTTCAACGAAGAAGGGTTCCGGGCGAACATCCGCCATTGGGTTGATGACCTTGGCATTGCGGGTCTGTTCATTGCGGGCAAACAGGGCGAATTTTTTGCCATGTCGCTGGAGGAGCGGAAGCGGAATATCGAGATCGCGGTGGAGGAATGCGACGGGGCGGCGGGCACGATATTCTCGGCCAGTGACCAGAATTTCGAGACGGTGATCGCCCTTGCACAGCACGCGCAGGATTGCGGTGCGGATTACGTGGTGGTGCACGCGCCGGTGCTGCATTTCGTGAGCCACCCCGATGAGGTCCTGTACCAATACTATAAGGCGATTTGCGAGCGTGTGGACATCGGCATCGCGATGTGGAGCCATCCCGACAGCGGCTATATGATGAGCCCTGAGCTGTGCGCGCGGATCGCCGAATTGCCCAATATCGTGGCAATCAAATACTCCGTCCCGCGGCCCATGTATGTGGAGCTGACCCGGTTGGCGGGGGACAAGATCCATGTCTCCACCGCCGATGAGGGCGCGTGGCTCGATAATATCGAGGAGTTGGGCTGGAAGCTGTATCTGTGTTCCTCGCCGCCCTATCAGCTTCAGTCGAAGGTCGATCAACGGATGAACGACTATACGCGGCTGGCGTTTGAAGGGCGGTTTGCAGAGGCCCGCGCGGTGCGCGACAGCCTTGATCCGGTGCGCGAGGCCTTCAAGCGCACGAAACCGGCGGACAAGCCGCAGGCCCATGGCAAATATTGGCAAGACCTGCTGGGGCAGGTCGGTGGCCCCGTGCGCGCGCCGATGCTGAACCTGACGGACGCCGAGAAAGCGGCCACGCGCGCGGCATTTGAGGCGTGCGGGCTGCGCGTGTGATCCGGGCCTAGCTGTTGAAGCGGGCGGCGTTGCGGCAATAGGCCGGGGCGGCGTCGAGTGTGTCGGTTTCCGCTTGCAGGCGCGTGCACGCGGCCTGATCGGAACAGGCGGCGCAGGCCATCACCATTTGCTTGAATTGAGAGGCTTCTTTCGGATCAGTCAGATCGTGGCCGGTGCGTTGGGCCATGCCTTTGACCAGATCCGCGCTGCGATTGAATTTTTCGAAGAACATGTGCGTTCCCTCGCCTGATTGCATGCAGGTTCAGGATAGGGCGTGCGGGGGCGGTGCCTTGATCTGGGTCAAACGGCTCAGATCGGCAGGTTTTCCCGCAGGATCAACTGGGGCTGGGGTGCCGTGACGCGATGGTCCTGGTCGCGGATGGCCGCAGTGAGAGTGGCCAGGACTTCAGCCGCCTCGTTGCGTGCGGATTGGTCGATCACGGCGTCCAGAGTGCCCTCCAGCAGCAGGGCCTTGTTGGGGTCGGTCAGATCATGGGCCACGAAGGTGATGTCGCGCCATCGGTCTGCCGATTTGAGGGCGCGGGCAATGCCCTGGGTGCCGCCGCCTGCGTTGTAGACGGCGACAAGATCGGGGTGATCTGACAGAAGCTCCGCCATCTGGGCCTGGGCTTGATTGCGGTTTTCGCCGCTTTCGCGCACAGCGAGCAGGTTCAAGGCGGGGGCTTCTTCCGCAAGGTATTGGCGCAATCCCATCTCACGCTCCTGATGGCCGCGATAGCTGAGCGAACCTGCAAAAAGGGCGATTTTGCCCTTGGGGCGGGGCCCAAGGAACCGGGTGATGATTTGCCCCGCAAGCCGCCCGGCGCGGGTGTCGTCGATGCCGATATAGGCCAGCCTGCCACTGCCGGGCACGTCGGAGGCGAGGGTGACGAAAGGCGTGCCGCCATGGCCGATCCGGCGAAGCGCGTCCAGCACCAAGGGGTGATCGCGGGCGAGAACGGCAAGCCCATCGGCATGGGTGGCGGCATTTAGTGCGGCCACCATCGCCTCGGGCGAGGAATCTGGGATCTCAGGGAATTCAAGGGTCAGGGCGGGATCGGATTTCGCAAACCGATCCAGGTGATGCCGTAGGTCGTTGACGAAGGCATTGGTGCCCCGTGGCAAAAGAACGGCGAGGTGAACCGGGCGCGGCGCGGTCGGTGTTTCGGCCAGGTAGCCGATCGCATGGGCCGTCTGCAGAACCAGGGCGCGGGTGCGCGGCGAAACGCCCTTGCGGTTGTTCAGGGCGCGGTCCGCCGTGGCGGTCGAGACGTTGGCCGCTTTGGCAAGGTCGTGCAGGGTCGGGCGCATGGGATGATGTAAAATGATGTGATTTCGGCGCGCAAGCGCGGATTTCATCACGTGCAATCGCCGATTTGTTGACGGGTGCGTGCAGTCCCTCCCACATTTGACGGAAGGGAGGCAGGGCAATGCCGAAGGATAGCTACGAGACGCGCGATTATTCCCTGACCGGGCCGGAGGCTGCGCGGGCGGAGGCTTTGGGCCTTGTCTCAGCCGGTTGGTATCACTCCGACGTGCCGCGCAAAGTCATGAAAGAGCTGATGCAGCGCAAGGATGGGCCCGCGACGCGGGATACGATCCTGTGGATTGGGTTGCTGCTGGTCTCAGGCGTGGGCGGCGTGCTGACCTGGGGAACATGGTGGTGCGTGCCGTTTTTTGTCGTCTACGGCGTTCTCTACGGGTCGGCCTGCGACTCACGCTGGCACGAATGCGGGCACGGGACTGCCTTCAAGACGCAATGGAAGAACCGCTGGGTCTATAATCTGGCCAGCTTCATGGTGATGCGGAACCCGGTGGCCTGGCGGTGGAGCCATATGCGCCACCACACCGATACCATCATCGTGGGCCGCGACCCCGAGATTGCGATCATGCGCCCGCCCGATATCGCGCGTAAGGCGCTGCATTTCATCGGCATTCCGGACGTATTCCAGCATTTCGCGATCCTCATGCGGCAGGCTGTGTCTGGCCCCGATGAAGCTGAGCGAGGCTATATCCCCGAAAGCCAGATCCCGAAGGCTATCTTCTGGGCGCGGCTGTTCGTGGGGGTGCATCTGGCGGCGGTCCTGCTCGCGCTGGTCACTTGGTCATTGCTGCCGCTGATGCTGATTGGCGGGCCGCGCATTTATGGGACATGGCACATGGTGCTGACGGGGCTTTTGCAGCATGGCGGGCTGGCGGAGGATGTGTTGGATCACCGCCTGAATTCACGCACGGTGCTGATGAATCCGGTCAGCCGCTGGATCTACTGGAACATGAATTACCATGTGGAGCATCACATGTATCCGGTGGTGCCCTACCATGCCCTGCCGCGCCTGCACGAGGCGATCAAGCACGATCTGCCTGCGCCCGATCCGTCGATGTTTCATGCCTACCGCGACATGTTGGGGGCGCTCCGGCGGATGCGACAGGAGCCGGGCTATTACCTACGCCGGGAGCTTCCGCCGACGGCCAAGCCGTACCGGGAGGAGTTTCATGGGGCCGATGCGGTGCCGGCGGCGGAATGAGTGATCTGTCCGGGAAAGTCGTTCTTGTGACTGGCGCTGCACGCGGGATCGGCGCGGCGATTGTGGCGGCTTGCGAACGGGCGGGGGCCGGAGTGATCGGCGTGGATCGCGACCCGTGCAGTGGGATCGAGGCCGATTTGGCGGAGCCGGACGCGCCGGAGCGCGTGATGGCCGAGGCTATTGCGCAGGCGGGCCGGGTCGACGGGCTGGTGAATGCGGCCGGGATTACCACGCGCGCCTCGTTCGAGGATGCCGATGTGGCGCGGTTCGATGCCTTGGTGGCTGTGAACTTTCGCGCTCCGTTTTTCCTGATGGCGGGGTTGATCCGACACCTAAAGGGACGGGGCGCGCCGGGGGCGATCGTGAATATCCAGTCAATGAATGCCCATTGCGGGGTGCCTGACCTGGCGATTTATGCGGGCACCAAGGGGGGCTTGCAGACGCTTACGAAGAATGCCGCGCAGCACCATATGGCGGACCGTATCCGGGTAAACGGGATCAACCTGGGCTGGGTCGCGACGGAGACGGAGGCCGCGCTTCATGCCGCCGAGAAAGGGCCGGAATGGCTGGCCGCGCAGGGCGAAGCGCAGCCGCTGGGACGGTTCGTCACGGCTGAGGAATGTGCCGCGCAAGCCGTTTGGATGCTGTCCGATGCCTCCGCCCCGATGACAGGGCGTTTGCGTGGATCTGGAGCAATGGGTCGCGGGCGCGCCGCCATGTTAGGCGGGAGGCGCGGTCGAACCGCGAACAACCAGTTCGACAGGCACAATCTCATCAATGCGGGATCGGCCGTGCGGGACCCTCATTTGCTCCAACAGGCGCTCCGCCGCCGTGCGGCCCAACCGTTCACGATCCTGTCGGATGGTCGTCAGGGCGGGCACGTAACTGCCTGCCATATCGATATCGTCGAAGCCGATGACCGAGATATCTTCGGGCACGCGCAAGCCACCGGCCACGAGCCCGGCGATCAGCCCGAACGCGACCATGTCGGCGGCACAGAAGACGGCGGTGGGGCGATCTTCCATGACGAGAATGCGCTCGGCGGCCATGTGACCGGAGCCCAACGAAAAGTCGCCCCGGATGATCCATTCATCGCGGGCGGGCAAGGCAAGGCGCGCGCGTTCCTCAATCATGCCCTTGCGCCGCTCAGCCGTCAGCACGTTCCCGGCAGGCCCGGTGACATGCGCAATCTTGCGATGCCCAAGCTCCGCAAGGTGCCGGATCGCCAGCCGGGAGCCTTCGGCATTGTCGCACATGATGATCGGAAATTCGGCGCCGTTGACCCATTCGCACAAAAAGACGATCCGGTCCGCGACGCCCTGGTGGTGGCATTGGTCCAGCGTTTGTGGGGCAAGGCTGCCGTCCAGCGATATCACGCCGTCAACACGGCCTTGGGTGAAGTTGCCGACCAGCTCCCCTTCGGCCAGAGGCGTATTCTCGGTGTCTGTGATCAGCACCGCATAATCCGTTCCGGCAAAGCCCTGAGAAATGCCGCGCAGGATCGCGGAATAGAAGGGCTTTCCGAGGTTCGGCACCAGCACCAGCACCGCGCCCGCGCGCTGCATCCGCAGGTTTCGCGCCGCGTGGTTCACGCGGTAGCCTGTGGTCTTGATCGCCTCCATCACCTGTTTGCGCGTCCGCTCGGACAGCAGGCCGGGGTTCGACAGCGCACGGCTGACCGTCGCGGTCGAAACCTTCGCCGCCTGGGCCACATCCTGAATGGTCGCGCTTTTGGGGGCCATTTTCATCCCTTGATGCCGAAAACGCCGCTTGACACGAATCTGTTTCCGCTTCGAGTATGTAATCGATTTCATATTTCGCAAAGCGTTTATCGCAAGCATCTGAAATCGATTACACGGGAGGGCGGGCTGATCACGGCAGCCGCGACATATCAGGGGATTTCTCCGGGGCTGAAGTTCTGGTCGTAGGTGCGAGCCGCGGCGGGATCGGGACAGCGATTGCAGGTGCGTTCCGCGATGCCGGTGCGCAGGTGCGGATTACCGGGGTCGAGGCCGCGCCGGACCCGGATGAGGGATTTGCCTACACGCAGCTGGATGTCACCGACACCAAGGCAGTGCGGGCCTATGCCGGAGGGATCGACCGGCTTGATGTTCTTGTGAATTGCGCGGCCATCACCCGGCGCGGGGAAGAGATGGACCCGGAGTTCTTCGCTCACGTTCTGAACGTGAATCTCGTGGGCTCCCTTCGGTGTGCTGAGGCGTTGCAAGGTGCGCTGAAAGGCGGCGCGGTGATCAATATCGCGTCGATGTATGCGCGCTTTGGCTCACCCCGGAATCCGGCTTACGGCGCGTCCAAGGCGGGGGTGGAGCAGATGACGAAATCGCTCGCCATCGCCTGGGCCGGTGACGGCATCCGCGTCAACGCCATCGCGCCCGGGTTCATCGTGACGGAGCAATCTGCCCGCGCTCGGCAGGATGAGAGTTTCACCAAGGGCGTCGAAGCCCGCACGCCCATGGGCCGTTGGGGCCAGCCCGGCGATATCGCGGGGGCTGCGATGTTTTTGGCAAGCGACGCGGCGGGGTTCATCACCGGCGTCACGCTGCCGGTCGACGGGGGATATTCGGTTGTCTGAGAGGGGCTTATGACGGATTTCTCGAAGCTTTGCGCGGCGGTGATCGGAACGGGGTTCATCGGCACGGTCCACACGCAAGCTCTGCGCCGATTGGGCGTGCAGGTGAAAGGGGTTCTCGGGTCCTCCCCAGAGCGTGGCGCAGCACGGGCGGCCGAGATCGGCGTCGCCCATGCCTACGCCACGCTCGAGGAGTTGCTGGCGGATGACGCGGTGGACGTGGTCCACGTCACCTCGCCCAACCACGCCCATTACGGGCAGGTGAAGGCTATCTTGCAGGCCGGAAAGCACGTGATCTGCGAGAAGCCTTTGGCGATGACGAGTGCTGAGTCCGCCGAGATGGTGGAAATCGCCAGGACCTCAGGCAAGGTGGCCGCCGTTTGCTACAACATTCGCTTTTATCCCCTGAACCAGCAGGCCCACGGGATGGTGCGAGCGGGGGAGCTTGGGGATATTCGGTTTGTGACGGGCCATTACCATCAGGATTGGCTGGCCAAGCCCACCGATTGGAATTGGCGGTTGGTGGCGGAAGAGGGCGGCACTCTGCGCTCCGTCGGCGATATCGGAACGCATTGGGTGGACCTGACGAGCTTCGTAACGGGGCTGAAGGCCGAAGCTGTGATGGCGGAACTAGCGACCTTTATCCCAGAGCGGGCAAAGCCAGTTGGACCGGTGGAGACCTTTTCTTCGGCGGCCGGCGCGACCGAAACCGCCCTGATCAACACCGACGACGCTGCGATGATCGTGATCCGATATGCCGGTGGCGCGCGCGGGGTGATGAGCACGTCGCAGATCAACATGGGCCGCAAAAACTCCCTGCAATGGGATGTGGCAGGCGCGAAGGCTTCCGCCGCGTGGGACAGCGAGACGCCGGATCATTTGTTCATCGGGCATCGAGACCGCGCCAATGAAACCCTCATGCGGGACTTCACGCTGATGAACGACACGGGCGTTGCGGCGGCGACCTTGCCGCCCGGCCATGTGGAAGGTTTCGCAGACAGTTTCTTCAACTTTTTCAGGGCTGTGTACGCGGATGTTGATGCGGGCGAGCGGCAAGAGAATAGCACATGGGCCACCTTTGATGATGGCCATTACGAGATGCGCTTTTGCGACGCGGTGGTGCTGAGTGCGCGCGAAAACCGCTGGGTGCGGCTGGATGAGATCGGGGGTAAGGCATGAAACTTGGGCTACTGACGGCACCGTTTGAGGACAGCGACCTGATGGACGTCGCGGCGTGGTCCGGGGCGAATGGCTTCTCGGCCTTCGAGGTTGCATGCTGGCCCGCCAGTGGCGGCGAGGCGCGGCGATATGCTGGCACGTCTCATATCAACGTCGATGGGCTGAATGCAGCGCAAGGCGAGGAGATCAAGGGCGGACTGGCCGCGCATGGGATCGAGATTTCGGGCCTCGGTTACTACCCCAACCCGCTGCACGCCGATGCGGATCACCGGGACGAGGTGATCGGCCATCTGATGAAGGTCATCACGGCGGCGGGTACGATGGGTGTGCCGATTGTGAACACGTTTGTTGGCGGGGATCGGACGCTGAACGTCGATGAAAACTGGGCGCGGGCGGTTGAGATCTTCAACCCCATCGTCGCCCATGCGCAGGCCTCAGGCGTGCGGCTGTGCTTTGAAAACTGCCCAATGATCTTCAGCTATGATGAATGGCCGGGCGGTCACAACATCGCCTACAGCCCGAAAATCTGGCGGCGCATTTTCGAACAATGGGGGGATGCTGTCGGCATGAATTTCGACCCCAGCCACCTGATCTGGCAGTTCATCGACCAGACTTGCTTCATCAAGGAATTCGGGGGCCAGATGGCCCATGTCCACGCCAAGGACGTGATGGTGGATCGCGACGGGCTCTATGAGAATGGCGTGATGTCGACGGGCATGGGGTGGCAGATCCCGCGCCTGTGTGGCCTCGGCGATGTGGACTGGAGCGACTTTTTCAGCGGGCTCTACCGCGCAGGCTACGACGGCCCCATTATCATCGAGCATGAGGATCGCCTGTTTGAAGGCACGGACGAAAAGGTCAAACGCGGGTTCCTGCTGGCCCGCGACGTTTTGCAACCATTCATCAAGTAGAGGGTGCCAAGCCCCGGACTTTGTTTTGTAATCCCAAGGGAGGAAGACCAATGAAGAGACTTCTTACAACCGCCGCCGCTTTGGCCATGCTGGCCCCCGGCGCGGCATTTGCCGATGGCCATGCGGCCTACACAATCGGCGTGTCGAACACCGTGCAAGGCAATGGCTGGCGCGAACAGATGATCTGCGCCATGCGCGCCCAAGCGGCCGTCGAAGGGGACGTGGCCGAGCTGATCGTGGCGCACCGGAACACGGATGCGGCGGGTCAGCTTGAGGATCTAAACAACCTGATCGAGGCGGGTGTGGACGCCATCGTGCTGAACCCGTCGAACCCCGACGCGCTGAACTCCGCGCTGGATGCGGCGATGGAGGCCGGGATCGTGGTGGTCGCAGTAGATGCCGGTGTGACGGCGGAAGGGGCCTACATCCTGTCCAACAATCAGGAAGAATATGCCTATCTCGGCGCGCGGTGGCTGTTTGAGCAGTTGGGTGGTGAAGGTGCTGTCGTCTACATGCGCGGGATCGCTGGTGTTTCGGCGGATACCGACCGCGACAATGGCTTCCAGCGCGCTTTGGCCGAATATCCCGGCATCGAGGTCGTGCACGAGGTCTTCACGGGCTGGCAGCAGGACCAGGGCAAGCAGCAGATGTTTGATTTCCTTGCAACCGGCATTCCGTTTGATGGTGTCTGGACCTCCGGCATCGACAACGTGATCGTAGATGCCTTCGTGGAATCCGGCGCGCCGCTGGTGCCGATCGTGGGCGCGGATAACGCGGGCTTCGTGCAGTACCTGGCCGAGACCGAGGGTCTTCAGGGCGCGGCTGTTACTAACCCCGGCTCTGTCGGGGGCGCGGGCATCGCGCTGGCCGTGGATATCCTGAACGGCGAGGCGCCAGCGGAAAGCACCGTGCTGGTTGATCCGGTTCTCTGGGAAAATACGACTGCCGAAGGGCAAGAGATCATCGCGGGCGCCCTGAACCCGAACCTTGATCCGGAATGGCCGGTCTCGGTCTCCATCCCCGGTTGGACGGATTATTCGATGGAAGAGATCATCGCCTGCGAAGGCTGATCTGAGCCTTTGAAAACGGGTGTCCCGCCGTGCGTGTGGGGCACCCCAGCCAATAGACAAACCTCCGGGGCGCGAGATGAGCAGGACGGAACCACAAGCGCTTTTGGATGCGACCGGCGTGGCCAAGAGCTTTGGCGCGGTGCGGGCGCTGACGGATGCGAGCCTGCACGTCTCGCCGGGGAAGTTGTTGCCCTGATGGGGGCAAACGGCGCAGGCAAATCGACCTTCGTGAAAATCATCACCGGAGCTTTGCGGCCCGATGCGGGCACGGTCTTGATCCGGGGCAAGCCCGCGCAGGTGGGTAGCCCCGCGCAAGCGCGACGGTCCGGGTTGGTGCCTGTCTATCAGGAACCTTCGTTGATCCCCGATCTGGATGTGGCCGACAACTTGCGCCTTGGTGATACGCCGGTGGAGCCGTTCCGGCATTGGGTCAGTGAATTGGGGATCGAGGGGCTGAGGCTGGATCACATGATCGCGGACCTGCCGCTGGCGACCCTGCGTATTCTTGATCTGGCGCGCGCGATTGCGGCAAAGCCGGACGTTTTGATGCTGGACGAGATGACGGCTGCCTTGCCGACGGATCTGGTGGAGAAGGTGCTAAAGGTCGTGCGCGGGCAGGCGGATGAGGGGCGTGGGGTGATCTACATTTCCCACCGTTTCACAGAAATCCAGGAGTTGTGCGACAGCGCGACCGTTTTGCGCGATGGGCGCACGGTGGGCGATCTGAAGATCGAGCCTGGGGCCGAAGAACAGGTTGTGGAACTGATGCTGGGGGCGAAGATCGACCTTGGCAAAGCGGCGGCGCGTGCGCGTCATGTGAACGAGGGCGCGCCGCGGCTGAGCGCGCGGGGTCTGGCGGTTGCGCCAAAGGTGACGGACGTGTCGTTCGACCTCTACCCTGGTGAGGTTCTCGGCGTCGTGGCGCTGGAAGGGCAGGGGCAGGACGAGGTCTTTGAAGTGCTGTCTGGCTTCCGCAAGGCCACTGGCGGCACGCTGGAGGTCGATGGAGATGCGGTCAGTTTCAATCACCCGTCGCAGGCCATCGCAAAGGGCCTGACCTTCGTGCCGGGCGACAGAGCCGAGGCCCTGATGCGCGAGCGGTCCGTGCGCGAGAATATCGCTTTGCCGTTTTCGGCACGGTTGCGCGATTGGGGTCCGCTGAAAGGCAGGCAGGAGCGTGCGCGCGTGGCCCATGCGATCGATAAGCTTCAGATTGATACGCGTGCCCAGGGCGAGGTGCAGCGCCTGTCCGGCGGCAATCAGCAGAAGGTGACCATCGGGCGGTGGCTGGCCCATGGGGTTGAAACGCTGCTGCTGTTCGACCCGACCCGCGGCATCGATGTGCGCACCAAGCGGCAGATTTACCCGCTTGTACGCGAGTTGGCAGAACAGGGCGCGGCTGTGTTGTACTACACCTCTGAACTGGAGGAAGTGCCCTTGGCCTGCGACCGCGCCGTGGTGATCTTCAACGGCCGAGTTGCGGATGTGATCGACGCGGCGGACGCCGATGAACAGACCTTGATGCGCGCGGCCTATGGGCTGACCGAAGCGAAAGCCGCCTCATGAGCATGGTGCGGAAAAATGCGTGGGTCATGGGGTTGGTGGGGCTGCTGGCCGTGCTTCTGATCGTGACCAAGCTGATCCAACCGAGTTTCGGGGCCACAGGCCTCGAAAGCCTCGCCCGCGCCGCCTTGCCCTTTGCCTTCGCCACGGCGGGTATGGCGATTGTGGTGATCGTGGGCGGCATTGATCTGTCGATTGCATCGATCATGGCGGTGTGCGGGGTGACGGCGGCGGTGCTGATGCAGAGCATGGGGGCCGTTCCTGCGGTCGCCATCACATTGGCACTTGGCGGATTGATGGGGGCGATCAACGGCGGGCTTATCGTGGTGACGAAGGTGCCCGACATCGTCGTCACACTGGCGATGCTTTTTGTGTGGGAAGGGGTCGCCTTGCTGATCCTGGAGACGCCCGGCGGCACCGTTGCGCCCGGGTTGCGGGCGCTGATCAACGGCTCCCTTATCCCGTTTCTTCCCAATGCCTTACTGGTCATCGTGATTGCCGTCGCCCTTGTCTGGGTGCCTGTGCGCCGTTCCAAGCTTGGGCTCTCGATTTATGCCGTGGGTTCGGATGAATTGGCCGCCTTCCGCTCCGGCGTATCCGTGGGCTGGACCAAGGTTGCCGCCTATGCGTTGGCCGGCGTGCTGGCGGCGATGGGTGGCCTGAGCCTGATCATGCTGACCGGCATCGGAGAGCCTGTGCCCGGCCCCTACCTGCTGGCCTCGGTCGCTGCTGTGGTGTTGGGCGGCGTGATGCTGGGCGGCGGGCGCGGCGGACTGCTCGGCCCGATCATCGCGGTCTTTATCCTGCGTATCATCCGCACGATCCTGACGCTGGCGAATGTGGATCCGAACGTTACGACGATTGTGGAAGGTGTGGTGATGGTCGCCGTGGTGATGTTGGGCGCAGTGCTGACCTACCGAGGACGGCGGACATGAGCGATACACGCATCCACGCGGAAGCTGCGGAAGAACGTGGCCTCGTCCGCCTTGGCCGTTTCTTGCGGGACAATCCGGTCATCCCGCTGATCCTGTTCCTGATCCTGCTGATTTTCGCGCATTTCTACGTTGTCATGCCGCTCAGGACAGGCCGCACCGGAGCGCTGTCGGCCTTCTGGGTCAACAACCTGATCAAATTTGCGATCCCGCTTGCGATGTTGGCGGCCTGTCAGGTGCTGACGATGCTGACGGCGGGCATCGACCTGTCTGCGGGCATCGTTGCCACCATCGCGGCCTTCGTCTGTGCCACGCTGTCACCCTTGATCGGTGTGCCGGGGGCGGTGGCGATTGCCATGGCCTGCGGCGTTGTCGTTGGGCTGGTGAACGGGTTTGGAGTGGGCGTGGTGCGGGTGCATCCGCTGATCATGACCCTCGGCACGGGTCTGATCGCCACCGGCTGCTTGCAGGTCTACCAGCGCTTCGTGATCTCCACCGGCACATTGGTGCCGGAGTTCCTCGTCTGGCTCGGCACTGGACGCACGGCGGGCCTGCCCAATGGCCTGTTCCTGTTCCTACCGTTTGCCGCCTTCATCCTCTGGCTCATGCGCTTCACGGGTTTCGGCCGGTTGCTGTTTGCGCTTGGCTCGAACGAGAATGCGGCCAAGCTGAGTGGCGTGAAAAGCTGGCAGGTGTTTCTCGCCCTTTACGCGCTGTCGGGTGTGATCGCGGCCCTTGCAGGCCTGCTTTACCTTGGCATGATCCGCACGCCGTCGCTGCAACTGGCGAACCCGCTGCTTTTGCCAAGCGTTGCGGCAGCTGTGATTGGGGGCACCTCCATCTTCGGCGGGCGTGGCAGTTTCGCCGGTGCCATCGTTGGCGCGTTGATCCTGCGCGTGATCGACACGATGCTGACGCTGTTGCAGATGCCCGAAGGCGCGCGCATCGCGCTCTTTGGGTTGATCATTCTGCTGGTCACGGCGCTTTATGTGAGGATTACGGGGAGTAGGTAGCATGACGTACAAAGTCGTCGGGATCAGCTTCGACCACATGCATATGGGTGACCTGCTGCGGATGGTCGACGCGCATCCGAACGCCGAGATTGCGGGCCTCTACGACCCGGACCGAACCAAGATGCAGGGCGCGGTCGACACGTTCAACGTGGCCGAGGACCGGGTTTTCACCGATTTCGATGCCTGCATGGCCGCTGGCGCCTATGACCTCGCCATCCTATGCTGCGCCACCGCCGATCACGCCGCGATGACCGAACGCCTCGCGCCCCATGGCGTGCATATCCATGTCGAAAAGCCCTTCGCCGCCAGCGCCGATGATGCGCGGCGGATGATGAAAGCGATGGAGGGGACGGGTAAGATCATGTCGATCAACTGGCCGCTGGCCTGGGTTGAGAGCCATCTAACCGCCAAGCGCCTGATCGACGAAGGGATGATCGGAGAATTGCGGGAGGTGCATTTCTACGACGGCAATCGCGGGCCGCTGTTCCACCTGGCTGACAAGGTGGAGGTCAGCCCTGAAGAGGTCGAGGCACAGAAACCCGATAGCTGGTGGTACAAGAAATCCTCCGGCGGCGGGGCGTTGCTGGATTACATGGGCTACGGCGCGACGCTTGGCACCTGGTATATGGGGGGCGAGGCCCCGCTGGAAGTGACCTGCACCATCGACGAGACACCGGGGATCGAAGTGGATCAACACGCCATTGCGTTGGTGCGCTATGCGTGCGGGCTTTCAAAGATGGAAACCCGCTGGGGCACCTTCACGGACCCTTGGACGATCAATCCTCAGCCGATGTGCGGCTTCGTGTTCGTGGGCAGCGACGGCACGATCTGTTCGCCCGACTATGCACCTGCGGTCACCGTGCAGACGCGCACCAACCCGGAAAAGCATGACATCCCCGTCGATCCGCTGCCCGCTGGCCGCGCGGACGCCATCGCCTATATTCTCGACCTGATTGAACGCGGCGCGCAGCCCGAGGGGCCCTTCGACCCCGCGCTTTGCCTGACCGCGCAACGGATCGTGGACACCGCCGCCGCCTCCGCCCAACAAAAACGCACCCTGGAGCTTTTGCCATGACCGAAGATGCAGGCGACAGCGACACCTATGCCCTGAAGGCCGCCGACCTGCCCGAGATCGCGGCACCCGATGTGGCCTATAGACCGCCCATGCCGCAGCATCTGCGCCCGCGCATCGGCGTGATCGGGACGGGCGGCATCTCTGGCTCCCACCTCGACGCCTATCGCAAGGCGGGCTGGCAGGTGGCTGCGCTGTGGAACCGGACCCGCACGAAGGCCGAACAAAAGGCCGCAGAATATTGCCCTCAGGCCCGCATCGAAGACACCTGGCAGGCGGTCCTGGATAACCCCGATATCGACGTGGTGGACATCACGCTGCACCCTGAACACCGGACTGAGATCATCGAAGCGGCGCTGAAGGCTGGCAAACATGTGCTGAGCCAGAAGCCCTTCGTCACCGACCTCGACACCGGCATGGACCTTGTGAAACTGGCGCAAGACAAGGGCGTGAAGCTGGCCGTGAACCAGAACGCGCGATGGGCGCCTTATTTTGCCTTCGTGCGTGAGGCCGCGCGGGCAGGCAAGATTGGGCAAATCCTGTCAGTGCATCTGAATGTGCATTGGAACCATGGCTGGACGGCGGGCACGCCTTTTGACGAGATCGAGGATCTGATCCTTTACGATTTCGGCGTACATTGGTTCGACTTCGTCAATTCCGTGCTCGGCAACCGGGTTGAGGCGATCTTTGCCACTGCGCTGCGAGGGGCAGGGCAGGCCAACAAGGTGCCGCTTCTGGCGCAGGCGCTGGTGCGGGCCGATGGCGCGCAGGCCTCGCTGGTCTTTGACGGCGGCATCCCCCACGGGCCCCGCGACACAACCTTTGTGGGGGGCACGGCAGGCAGTATTCAGTCCGACGGGCCGGATCTGGGCCAGCAACAGGTGACGATGACCACACCTGATGGCATCGCCCGCCCTCAGCTGGAGGGCGATTGGTTCAACGACGGCTTCATGGGCACGATGGGGGAGCTTCTGTGTGCGATCGAGGATGATCGCGAACCCGCCAATGGCGCCGCCGAGAACCTGCGTAGCCTCGCCATGGCCTTTGCAGCCGTCCGCTCGCGCATCACCGGCAAGGAAGTCGCTGTGGGCGCGGCCCGGCGGTTGGAAAGCTGACATGGTGCTGCGTGTCGTTATCATCGGCCTTGGCAATATGGGCCGCAGCCACGCGCTTGCCCATCACGCCGCAGACGATGCGGAAATCGTCGGGCTCGTCAGCCGCACGCCGCCGGACCTACCCGGTCCGTTGCAAGGCTATCCGTGGTTCTCAGACATTGATGCGGCGCTTGCCACCAAACCTGACTTGGTCGTGATCGCCACCTATTCCGACAGCCATGCCGAGATCGCGCTGAAAGCAATGGGTGCTGGCGCCCATGTCTTCGTCGAAAAGCCGCTCGCCACCAACGTGGCCGATGCGAAGGCCGTGGTCGACAAAGCCCGCACGACGGGCCGCAAGCTGGCCGTCGGATACATCCTCCGCCACCATCCAAGCTGGCAGCGCCTGATCGCGGAGGCGCGCGCATTGGGCGGGCCTTACGTTTTCCGCATGAACCTCAACCAGCAATCCAAGGGTGCGGAGTGGGAGACGCACAAGGCGCTCATGGACACGACCGCCCCCATAGTCGATTGCGGGGTGCATTACGTCGATGTCTGGTGCCAGATCACCGATGCCAAACCTGTCGCGGTGCACGGCATGGGCCTTCGCCTGAGCGATGAGATCGCGCCGGACATGTACAATTACGGCCAGTTTCAGGTGATCTTCCATGATGGCTCCGTCGGGCTGGTACGAGGCCGGCTGGGGCCCGATGATGAGCGAGACGGCGTTTTTCGTGAAAGACGTGATCAGCCCAAATGGCGCGGTCTCGATTACCGATGCCGACAAGGGCGAGAGCGCTGATATCGACGGCCATACCAAAGTGGGCGGGTTGTTGGTGCATCGAACTGACGGCGACGAGCTGATCGACCTTGCCGAAGAGCCGGGACACCAGGCGCTCTGCGATGCTGAACAGGCCTATATGCGCCGCGCGATTGCAGAGGATCTGGATCTGAGCCGCCACATGGACGACGCTCTCCGGTCGCTTGCGATTTGTCTGGCGGCGGATGAAAGCGTGCGCTCCGGCCAGCGTGTCGCCCTTTAGCACGCGCGCTCCATCGCAAAGGCCGAAAAGGCCGCAATTTCGGCGGCCAAGGGTTTGCGACCCGTGAAATGCTCAAGGAACCCGGGCAAACGATCCATCCGCACGGCCATATCCTCGCGCAGTTCCAGCGCATGATACCCGATCTGCATGAAATAGAGGATACGGGCCCGGCAATCTGCCTCGACGGGGTCGTAGCCATGGGTGGCGAACATGGCTGTCACAGCCTTCAGCCGTGCGGCATCGGCTGCATCGATACGGCTGCGCACCGACGCATCGCGCCGCGACCATTCCCGCACGGCGAAATCAAGATGCGCGTCGAATATGCTGTCATCCACAAAGCACCGGAAGAAGTTGCACAACGCCCCTGTGATGGTCTCGGCCGGAAGCGCACAATGATGCAGGATTGGCGCCGTGTTGCGCGCCTCCCAATCGTCCAGCAGGGCAGCCAACAGCTCAGCCCGTGAGCCGAAATACCAATAAAAGCTGGACCGTGACACACCCAGCCGTGTGGCGAGCGCCAAAATCTTCACCTCGCCCGCGCCCTCGCTGACCAGCACGTCGCGCGCCGCGTTCAGCCAATCCTCCCGCGTGACCTTCACATGGCCGGTCAGCGGATCTTTTGCAGGATCATCTCGGTGCAGAACGGGGGCTGGGCGGGGCATGTCTTAGCTTTCAGGGTACGCGCCGCCCTTGGCGGTCATCTTCGCAATACTCTCCTTTAGCGCGGCATGACGGTCCGGGTCTATGGCAGGGCGGTTCGGATTGGCCACGATCCCCTGCCAGATGTCGCGCGCCCGGGTGGAGGCATCCTTGGCCCCGCGTTCCGTCCAGGTGCCGAAATTCGCATAATCATGCACAATCGGTTCATAGAATTCGGTCTGATAGCGCGCCATGGTCTGGGCGGCGGCAAAGAAATGGCCACCCGGCTGCGTCTCGGCGATGGCATCAAGGCCGATCTCAGCCTCCCCCGCCTGCGCGCCGGCGCAGAGCTCGGCCACCATGTTCAGCACTTCCGCATCTGTCACCAACTTCTCGTAGGACACGCTCAGCCCCCTTCGAGCCAGCCCGCCGAGTGGATCACCACAGTGGCCCCGGCCATCAGGCACCCCCATAGGCCGAACTGGTTTTCATTGGCCGCCTGCACGTCGTTGAGGTTCGCCGCCGATCCCGCCGCGGACCGCCAGGGCAGCCCGATGAAGCGCGCCAGTTGTCCCGCCGCCAGCGAGGCCTGGAAATGCGCGGGCGTGCCGAAGGCAGGCGCACCCGATTTCATGTCGACGTTTGAGGTGAAGGTGCCGTAGCAGACCGGCGCGCCGGGCCGGGCGAGTTGCGTGAGCGTGAGGGCCGCGAGTGCCTCTGCATGGCTCAACGTGATCGCACCCGCCACGGTGATGGGTGCCATGGCCCCCATCAGAGTAAACGGCGTGATGATGGAGACCTGACCGGCGCGGGCAAAGTCGATCAAGCCCTGCGCCATGGGAATGTCGAGCGTGCGGGGCGAGTTGGTGTTGATGATCGTGTAGCAATACGGTTCGGCTTGGAACTCGGCGTCCGACAGCCCCCGAAAATCACGCAAAAGCTCAAAGCTCTCCGCCACTTGTGGGGTGCCACGTGAGAAGATGAAGGGGAATTTGTCCGACTCCGTCAGCTGGGTTTCCAGCGTGTAGTAGTGGCGGATGTTGGTGGCGACATCCTGCGGCTCGACCAAGGGCGGCATCATCTGGAAGACGTCGAAATGGTGGGTCAGTTGCACCAATTCACGGAAATCCCGCGCGCTGCCGGGGCGGCGACCTCGGATTTCATCCGTCGCGTGGGGCGCGCCCGCGCCGGGCTGGAACACAAGGCTTCCAAGCTCCAGCACGATGTCCCGTTCGCGCGATCCGGCGCGGCCGTCGATCCGGGTGGGGGCAGTAGCCAGCGCCTCGGCCACGATCTCGCGCCCGATATGCACCATGTCGTCGTCTCGCACCGTCGCCCCCGCCGCGCGAAACATCTCCGATCGCCTCCGGCAGCAGGACCTTCACACCCAGATCTTCCAGCACGCTCAACGCCGCCTCGTGCATTGCCTCGATCCGGTCGGCGGTGAAGACATCCATCGGCGGGAACGGGTTTTTCAACTGCCGATAATTCGTCACCCGCGCCGAGGGGCGCGGGCCGGAAGCGTTGCGGGCGCGATTTCGGCGGCTCATCCCCGCATCGCTTTGCCTTGGGGGTCGTAGGGCGAGGGCGGCACAACTTTCGCCCCGCGTTCAACGCCCACAATATGCACCGACAGGTCCGTGCCTTCGCCTGCCGCCTCCACATTCACCATCGCCATGGCGAGCGATTTGCCAAGTGTGTGGCCGTAACCGCCCGAGGTCACGAAGCCCACCATCTCGCCGTTCTGCCAGACCGGTTCATACCCAATCGCGTCGGAATCCCCGTCCGCGATTTCGAGCGTCACCACCTTTTGCGCCGGTCCATTTCCGTCCCGCTCGATCAACGCTTTATCCTTGCCAATGAACGACTTATCCCAGTCGATCCAGCGATCCATGCCTGTCTGTGCGGCGGTGTAGCCCATGGTGAATTCCGCCGACCAGATGCCGAAGCTCTTCTCCAAACGGGTCGACAGCAGCGCGTTGAAGCCGACTTCCTTGATCCCCTCCGAGGCGCCCGCCTCCAACAGCATCCGCCGCAGCGTGATGTGATCGCCATAACGGCAGTTGATCTCATAGCCCATCTCACCCGTGACGCTGATCCGCGCGACCCGGGCCTGGATCAGGCCCACGTCAAACGTGGCACAGCCCATGAACGGCATCGGGGTCAGGTCGTTGGTGACAAGCTTCTGCAACACCGCCCGCGACTTCGGCCCGGACAAGGAAAAGCCGCACATCTCTTCGCCCAAATCGCGCACGGCGACTCCTTCGGCCATGTGGTCGTTGAACCACCGCGTGTGCCACGCCCGAAGGTAGTAGGAGCCCATGATCCACCACGTCCCGTCGCCCCAGTTGAAGACCGTAAGGTCCCCCATCAACCGACCCGAAGGCGCCAACATCGGCGCCAGTTTCGCGCGGCCCCGCCCCGGTAATTTCGACGCCATCAGGTTGTCCAACCACGCCTCCGCGTTTGGGCCGGAGACTTCGAACCGCGAGAAGCCCGAGATGTCGAGAAGGCCCACGCCCTCGCGGACTGCCTTGCATTCCTCAGCCACGATGTCATGGGCGTTTGAGCGCTTGAGCGTCAGGTTTTCCTCAAAATCCTCACTGGGTGCGAAGTAGAGGGGCACCTCCAAATCCCATGACTGACCCCAGCGACAGCCCGCCGCCGTCATGTCCGAATAGGCCGGCGCGCGCTTCAAAGGACGCCCCGCGGGGAGCTGTTCGTTGGGGTATGACATCACAAACCGGCGCGAGTAGAACTGCCCCGTCGTCTGTTTGATATACTCCCGGTTCTCCGCAAACTTCCCGTAGCGTGCGACGTCCATGCAGTAGGTGTCGGCCTCGGTTTCGCCCTCGACCATCCATTCGGCCAGGGACTTGCCCACGCCGCCGCCCTGCAGGAAGCCCGCCATGACCGCGCAGGCGCACCAATAGCCCTTCACACCTGGTACCGGGCCCACAAGCGGGTTGCCGTCGGGCGAGAAGGTGAACGCCCCGTTCACCCAGGTTTTGACACCGGTATGCTGCAGCGCCGGATACCGCTCGAACCCCAAAATCAGTTCGTTTTCAATACGATCCGTCTGTTCCTGGAACAGCTCCATCCCGTAGTCCCACGGCGCACCGTCCATGGCCCAATGCTCGTGCTCGATCTCGTAAATGCCAAGCAGAAGGCCCTTTTGGTCCTGCCGCATATAGGTGAAGCCTTCGAGGTCCACGGTCATCGGCACCTCGAAATCGAGCGCCTCCAGCTCCGGGATGCTATCCGAGATCAGATAATGGTGCTTGAGCGGCGAGACGGGCAGTTCGATCCCTGCCATGCGCCCCAATTGCTTGGCCCAAAGACCACCCGCATTCACCACATGCTCGCAGGTGATCGTGCCCTTGTCGGTCACAACCTGCCAGCCATCGGCGGTCTGGATCAGCTCTTCGACCTTGGTGTGCTCATAATACTCCGCCCCGCGTTTCTTGGCGGCAATCGCGTAGGCATGAACGGTTCCGGTGGTATCCACATACCCCTCGCGATCCGCCCAAAGCGCGCCCAACACGCCGTCAGTGGACATGATCGGGCAGGCCTCTTTCGCCTCCTCCGGCGTCATCAGGTGGCAATCGTGAATGCCGATGGACTGGAACGTCCGGTACGCCGATTGCAGCCATTCCCAGCGCTCTGGCGTGCCCGCCAAGGTCAATCCGCCGGTCATGTGCAGGCCGATGTTCTGCCCGCTCTCGGCCTCCACTTCGCTCAGCAAATCAATGGTATAGGCCTGCAGCGCCGCCATGTTCGGGTCCGCGTTCAGCGCATGGATGCCGCCCGCCGCATGCCACGACGACCCCGCCGTCAGGACCGAGCGTTCCAGCATCACGCAATCCGTCCAGCCCATCTTGGCCAGGTGATACAACACGGAAGAGCCGACAACGCCCCCTCCGATCACGACAACGCGGTAATGGGATTTCATGGGTTACGGTCTCCGTCAGGGTCGAATCTGTCTCTCGACCCAAGGCTAGGGAGGATTAGACATACCTGTCCAGATGGATTGCGACCTCTGGCGGCCATATCCGCGACACGGGGCTATTGGGCCGGCTTGATCAACGCCGCAATCAATCGCCCGAATGTGCGCGGAATGGCCCGCAGCCCCGTCATCGGCGTGCCGCCATCCGCGAAAGGCTCCGTTACCCGCCAGCGATCCAGCATCCATCCGGCCAAGACTGCGCCAAGCGCCAGCCCCGCGACGACGTCCGAGACATAGTGAACGCCCACCAGCACCCGGCTGACCGCAACCAGCACGGACAATCCCCACGCGTATATCCATGCCCTCGGCCAGATCCGGCAGGCCATCACCGCAAGCGCACCCATCGTGGTGGCATGCCCGGACGGAAAGGCCTTCCACCCCAGCTGAAAGGAAAACGGCGCGAAGGTCATGGGTGACAGCCCGTTCAGATAGGCGGGGCGAGGCCGTCCGAAGCCATATTTCAGCGCCTGAACTGCGATCCCGGTCAGAAGGATCAGCAGAAAGCAGGCCACTGCCAACCTCAGGACCGCCGCCGAGACCGGGGTCGGGCGGGCCAAAGCCGCGCCGATCATCAAGGTGATGAGGACCAGAGCCTGCCAATCCGTCTTGCCGATCCAGGTCACATATGCCGCTGCCTGTGCGACACCCTCAGGCGCGGCGGACAGGGCTCGGTGCACTGGCGCATCCGCAATGAACGCCAGCAAGAGCGCCAACAGAAAAAGGGCTAGCCGCATGGATTTTCTGGTGCCGGAATGCCCGGCGACACCCATAGTCGTAGCGCAACATCCCGGAAGTTGGCCGAGTTTACGCCTCGGATCGCCGTGACCCCGAGAACGCCGTCCTCTCCGTCCGCGGGGATCCAGGCCGCCCGGTTCTCCCCATCGGCGAGGTAGGCCAGCGCGCCGTCTTCCTCCATCAGCCGGACATTGCCCCCCAGAAGGAACGCGGCGGACGGCTCATGATAACCAACTAGGGCGACCGGGTCGCGCACGCACGCATGCGCTGCCATCGCGTCCGCCAAGTGCGGCGCAAGCCACAGGTCGCGCGCGGCGGGCAGGGACACGGCGGTCAACGTCCAGCCCATGACAATTCCTGAAAGCGCCAGCGCGCCAATCCCAAGTGGTACCCGCATGCGCCAGAACGCGACCAATGCGGCGGTGGCGGCACCCAGCGTGACAAGAGCACCGGCGACACTCAGCCAATTTATCCCGGGTCCATAGACCACGGGAAAGGCCACCATCAGCCCGGCCATCAGTAGCGCCCCCAAAGCAAACCCGGCAGACCCGATCCAGGCGGGCCAGCCGCGAAAAACCCGCGCGCCGTCCAGCATCTGCACAAGGGCCGCCGCACACAGGATCATCAGCGCCGGGTAAAGCGGCAGGGTGTAGTGGATCAGCTTCACCGGCACGGCCTCAAACACCAGCCAACCGGGGATCAGCCAGCCCAAAGTGAAAGCCGTCTCAGGGGTCTTCCGCGTGGCCCAACCATAGACCAGCCCAAGCGGGATCAGCAGGGTCCAAGGCCAGTAGGTGAACCAAGTGGTTAACAAATATTGGCCCGGCAGGCTGCCGGAATGCTCCCCACTGGCGAGGACCTTGTCGGTCAAATCGCCGCCGACCGAGCCGGACCAGAATGCGCCGTCTGTGACGATTGTGATGGCGATGAACCATGGGGCCGAGAGGGCGAGAAACCACAGCCCGCCCACCAGCGGCCTCAGCCCAGACAGCCAGCGCAGGCTGCGTGCGTTCCAGCCGCACCAAGCCATTGCGCCGACAACCGGCAAGGCCACCATCGGCCCTTTCAGCAGGAATCCTGCCGCCAAAGCCGTCCAGAAGATCGCCGGGATCAGCCAGCCCTTCGCCTGATCGAGCCAGACCCGGCCCAAGGCCCCCATGGCCAGGATCACCGACAAAAGCAGCGCCGCGTCGGTCTTGGCCGTACGCGCCTCGGAATGGACCATGTAGATCGTCGCACACATCACCCCCGCGACGAGGGCGCCCTGCGCCCGAGCATGGGACGCGCCGCCCAATAAAGCGCCAGGGCCGACAACACGCCTGCCAGATAGGAGGGCAGGCGATGCACCCAAATCGGCGTCGTGCCGTCCGCCCCCGTCGCCCATTGTGCCACCGTTTGGAGCCAATAGATCAGGGCCGGTTTGTTGTGGCGCGGCTGATCCAGAAGGCGAATATCGATCAGATCACCCGTTTGCGCCATCTGCCGCGCGGCCTGCGCGAAACGCGCCTCGTCGCGGTCCTGCACCGGCAGCTCGGCCAACCCTACACCCAGGCTCAGCAAGGCCAGCACCAGCAGCGCAAGCGGGGCCAGCCGGTGCGCCAGAAGCGCCATGTCAGGCCTTCTCGTGGGCGGCATCCGCGGCTTCGGCCTCGGCCGCATCCGCCTTTTTCGAGCGGCGGATCAGCATCAGGTTGCGCGCATAGACGATCACGCCCGTCGATTGCCCCAGGATGAACACCGGGTCCGCGCGGTAGATCGCATAGGCCAGCATCAACAACCCGCCCGAGATCGACAGATACCAGAACGCGATCGGCACATAGGAGCGTCCGGCGCGTTCAGACGCGATCCATTGAACGATAAAGCGCGAGGCGAAAATCGCCTGCGCCACAAAGCCCAGCGTGACCCACCAGAACTCTAACCAATTGTCGAGGTTGAGGAAATCAAAAAGCCATTCCTGCATGTCAGACCTCCTCCGCTCGGTCGATGTGCACTTCAGCGGGGGCCACCTTGCGCCGCCGCCGGATCAGCCATGCAACGCCAAACAGGTCCGAGGCCCCCACAATCGCGCGCCCCAGATTTGTGTATTTTGAGGCCCCGGCCGTGCGCGGTTTGTGCGCCACGTCGACATGGGCAATGCCCCAGCCATCGCGCTGGAACAGGGCGGGCAGGAACCGGTGCATATGGTTGAAATAGGGCAGGGCGAGGAAGGCATCGCGCCGGAACGCCTTCAGGCCGCAACCCGTATCGCGCGTCCCGTCCTTCAACAGCGCCTTGCGTAGCGCGTTTGCGGCCTTGGACGCGAGGCGTTTCGCAGGCGGATCGTCCCGCTTGACGCGCTGTCCCGCCACCAGCCCCAATGTCTCTGGTCCGTCCAGTAACTCTGCCAACAGCTTGGGCAATTCCTCGGGCGGATTTTGCCCGTCGCCATCCAGCGTCGCGATGATCGGCGCACGCGCGGCGCGCACCGCCGAGTGCACTGCCGCCGATTGGCCCGCTGGCACCGGATGCGTCAGGATCGTCAGCTGTGCCTGGGGATGCGCCGCACGGAAGGCCAGCAGGGCCTCGCCCGTCGCGTCGGTCGACCCGTCATTGGTCACGCAAATCTCGAACGGCCCCAATGGCTCCGCCGCCGTCACGCAAGCCCCCAGCAGATGTGGCACGGTCTCGGCCTCATTCAGCATCGGGATGACAATGGCGAAACGGGGGCGGTCATTCAGGCGTTCCTTGAGCGGTCCAAAGGGCTTTAGGCCAAAGGCGCGCGCCCCGAAAGGGGGCCTGACCTCACAACGCGGAAAGCCGCGCGTCCTGCCGGGCGATCAACGTGTCAATCTCGGTCATTGCAGCCGGGCTCAACTCCGCCCCCGCCTTGCGCGCTTTGGAATGCGCAATCGCGCCCCGCTTGGCGAGGATGTATTTACGCGCCGCCAATCCCAGACCGGGCTGACATTCATACCGCACCAAGGGCAGATAGGCGTCGAAAATGTTCCGCGCACGCTCAATATCCCCGCTGTTACAAAGGCTTACGACATCGCGCATCATCTCAGGATACGCAAATCCCGTCATGGCGCCGTCCACCCCTCGCAGCATTTCTTCCAGCAGGAACTGCCCGCCATTGCCACACAGGATCGAGACCTTGCGCGCCCCGTCCGCTTCCGCCTGACGCAGGGTAGAGATCTTCTCCAGCCCCGGCCAATCCTCATGCTTCAGCATCACACAATTCGGGCACGTGTCGAAAATCGCGCGCAAAACCAGTGCCGAAATATTGATTTTCGTGACCAGCGGAAAATCCTGCAAAACCCAAGGCGTGTCGCCCAACCGCCGGGCCACATCGTGAAAATAGGCGATCACCTCATCATCGGCGCGCGGCGTGCCTTGCGGGGCAACCATCACACCCGCAGCACCGTGCCCCATCGCGATCTCGCTGAACCGCTCCACCGCCTCGATCCGCGGCGCAGACACGCCCACGACCACCGGCACATCCGTGCGTGCTGTCACGCGCTGGATCACGGCCTCGGATTCCTTGGCGGAAAGCTCGCCAGCCTCGCCCATGATCCCAAGGATCGTCAGGCCCGTCGCGCCCTTTTCCAGGTAGAAATCGACCATCGAGTCGATGCTGTCGAGGTCCAGCGCCCCATCCGGCAGAAACGGCGTGGCCGCAATGGTGAAAACACCAGACGCGCGTTCATCAAGCATCAGCTCTCTCCAACTTTGTGGAATTGTTTCAAGGCGATACGGGGCAGGGCCATGGCGACGGCGGCTTGGCAAGGCTCCACCACCGGAATGCCCAAAGCTTTCTCCAAAGGAAAGCGAAACCGCGCCATGCCGGCGCATCCCATGATCAAGACATCTGCGCCATCCTCGTCACGCAACCGGCGGCCCACCTCCGTCATCCGCTCCAGCGTGCGCCCGGCATCGTTCAACTCATTCACATGCAGCCCGATGGCCCGGTCCCCCGCCAACCGATCGAGCACACCCATGGCCCCCAGACTGCGCAGATGGCGCGGGATCGACCCCGGCAATATCGCAATGATCCCAAAGCGTTGGCCAAGGGTCATCGCGGTCATCACTGCACTTTCCTGAATGCCCAGAACGGGCTTGGCCGTTTGGTCTCGCAAGGCGTGCAGACCCGGATCGCCAAAACACGCAATCACGAACCCGGCCGCCGGATCCTCGACCTGCGCGGCCAGTTTCAAGGTCTGAGGAATCGTCAGATCCGCCTGCGCCTGCGTCTCGATCCCTTTGGGCCCCTGACTGTTGCCCATGCAGATGATACGTCGCCCGAACCCCTCCAACGGGCGCACGGCCTCCTGAATGCCAAGCGTCACGCTGTCCGAGGCGTTCGGGTTCAGAACATAGAGGTATCTCTTGTCGCCCAAATCACGCGCCCTCTCGTGTGGCGGTCTGGATTTCGACCTGATAGCCCTCTGGGTCGTCAAAGACGAAGGCGCGGATGCCAATGGCATCGTTGACGAACATTTCGCTCAGGTTTTCAACGCCTTGGTTCTCGATATAGGCGTACCACGCATCCACATCCGGCACTCGAATGCAGAACTGAACGGGTCGTGTTTCGGCCCATTTGTGCATCCCGTGCGCCTCGTCCACGAGGCCGATATGCGCGCCCTCGCACGCCCGCATGATCTTGGCGAGGCCCTGCTGGTCGATCACCAACGGAAAGCCCATCACGTCGCGATAGAAGGCTTCGGCCCGCGCAAGGTCCTTGTAGTACAGAAAGGTGATCGCAAGCTGGTTCGGTGCGTCCGGGCGTTGTGTCATCTGGGCCTCCGGTTGATCCATCGGCCTTGGCCGGGTTGCGTGGTCAGGACACCGTCGCTGACAATTCTGTCGCCACGAAGGAAAACATCGTTGGGCCAGCCGGTTACGGTGCGTCCTTCATGCGGATTATAACCCACGTTGTCGTGCAGGTCATTGGCTCCGTAGGTGTGAGTCTGGCCTGTATCCCACAGCACGATATCGGCATCCGCGCCCACTTCAAGCACACCCTTGCCGGGCAGGTCGTAAATCTCCGCAGCCCGCGATGCGGTTAGCTGAGCGAAGGCAGGGGCAGGCATCTTGCCCTGGGACACGATGGCATCAAACAGAAGCGGTTGGCGCGTCTCCAACCCGGGTTGGCCATTTGCAATCTCCGGGAAAGGTGGGTTCGGGCCGGTGCGCAATTTCCCCGTTTCATCAAAGCGATAGGGCGCGTGGTCGGATGAGATCAGGTCGAGCGTCCCGTCGCTTAACCCGTCCCACAACGCCAATTGGTCCGCTTTGGCCCGTTGCGGCGGCGAACACATCCACTTCGCGCCTTCAATGCCTTGGTCGAGGATTTCGGCGGTCTGAAACAGGTAATGCGTACAGGTCTCGGCGAAGACTGGCGCCCCCGTTTTCGGGCGGCCCGGACAGCTTCAAGCGCCTCAATGCAGGTGACATGGAATATCATGACCGGTGCGGAAAGTTGCTCTGCCATCGCACAGATGCGTTTTACGGCCTCGGCTTCCGCCGCCCGCGGGCGCGCTTCAGCGTGGTGCTTCGGTTCTGTTTTATTTCTCGAAATCAATTTGTTACGCGCCGCACTTAAGATGGCATCGTCTTCGGCATGAACACAGGTCAGAGCGCCAGCCGGGCCGGTGATCGACAGGATATGGGCGATTTGATCTGAATTTAGCGCGATGTTGTACGTGGTGAAGACCTTCACGGTCCGATGCCCGGCCGCGATCAATGCACGCAGATCATCGTCAAAATGCGGCGCATCGGGGTCAGACAGGCTCAGGTGGAAGGCATAATCGATCATCGCACCGCGCTGTGCACGGGCGGAGTAATCCTCCACAACGTCGCTTAATCGCTCACCTTTTCCTTGCGCCGCGAAGGAGATGACGGACGTCGTCCCACCAAGCGCGGCCGACCGTGTCGCGGTTTCAAAACTGTCCGCGTTCCAAAGCCCCATCCCGGATTTCTGTTCGATATGAGCGTGTGGGTCCACGCCGCCTGGGGTGGCCACCAAGCCGGGTGCGTCGTGGGTCGGCAGCGATTTATCAAGATCCGCGCCAATTGCGCCAATTTTCCCGTCGGAGACAAGGATATCCGCACGCCGCCGACCCAGACGGTCCAGCAAGTCAGCCCCACGGATCACGAAATCAGAACGATGCCCCATATCCAGAGCATGCGGCGCGGGTGATGGGGTGACAAGCACCTGAACGTCCGAGCTGATGCCTCACTTGTGGATATACTTGTGGATAAGTAGATCCCAATAGATGAAAACAGACCTCACTCCTTTTGATTTCTATTCCCAGAAGAGGTCAAATACTCATTGGTGCTCCACAAAATTGTGCTTATACCACCTCTATTCCCATCACTGGGAAATCAGCGCACTCACTGTTTCCAGTCCCGATTTTAGCCGGTCCACACGCCCTATCGCCTCAACATTCAGACGCAAAAGCGGCTCTGTGTTAGACGACCGCAGGTTCAGACGCCAATCCTCAAAACTCAGGCTTAACCCATCCGTAATGTCTCGCGCCAAAGCCTTGGGACCAAGGGCCTTATCGACGCGCGCAAGAGCGGCTTGCGCATCGTCGACCCGGAAATTCATCTCACCGGACGAGGGGAAGGCGGCCATCTGGTCCGCGACCAATTGCTTCAAGGTGCCACCACGCCGCCCGAGCAACTCACACAGCAGCATCCAGGGGATCATGCCGCTGTCGCAGAAGAAGAAGTCGCGAAAATAGTGATGGGCAGACATCTCTCCGCCGTAGATCGCATCCTCATCACGCAGCTTTTGCTTGATGTTGGTATGCCCGCATTTCGACATCACGGCGCGCCCGCCCGCCCGCGCCACCACATGCTGCGTGTTCCAGACAATGCGCGGATCGTGGATGATCGTGGCCCCCGGTTCCTTCTCCAGAAACACTTCCGCCAACAATCCGACGACATATTCGCCGGGAATGAACGTGCCTTCATGGTCGAAGAAAAAGCAGCGGTCGAAATCGCCGTCCCAGGCGATGGCCAGATGCGCACCGGTGTCACGCACCATTTGCGCGGTGGGCGGCTGATTTTCCGGCAGCATCGGGTTGGGAATGCCGTTGGGGAAACTGCCATCCGGCGAATGGTGCATCCGTACGAATTCCCAAGGCACGCCCCTTTCAGCGAGCGACTCAGCCAAGTGGTCAAAAGTTGGCCCCGCTGCGCCGTTCCCCGCGTTCACCAGTATTTTCAGTGGCTTAAGGGCCTCGGTTGAGAGGAACCCTAAAATGCAATCTATATAGGCATCGCGCGTGCCAGTCGCATCGATCACACGGCCACCTGCACGCCCGGGCGCGAATTCGCCGCTTTCTGCAAGCGCCTTGATCTCTGCCAGACCAGTCTCGGCCCCAACGGGCGCAGACCCGGCCTTGACCAGCTTCATGCCGTTATAGTCCATCGGATTGTGGGACGCAGTCACACAAATCCCCCATCAGCGCCCAGATGGGAGGTTGCGAAATACACCTCTTCCGTGCCGCACAGGCCCAGATCCAGCACCTCAACCCCGGCCTGCACCATTCCGGTCGCAACAGCACCCGCCAACCCGGCGGAGGAGGGGCGCACATCCCGCCCCAGAACCACTCGCCGCGCAGTCAAAACCTCGGCAAAGGCGCGCCCAACCCGTTCCGCATTGGCTTGCGTCAGATCATCGTCCAGCCGCCCGCGAATGTCGTAGGCCTTGAAGAAATTCAATGGTTTAGCCAATGGCTCCATGCCAAGCTCCGTCCCGTCGCTCCCGCTTGTTATAGCCATGTGCGGGCCAGCGCGACCAGTCTGCGTGATTGGCATGACCGCGTGAGACGCTATGTTTGACCCAATGCCGCAAGACCCACGGGGCCCAAGAACCAGACCATGATCATCCTCTCGCCCCAGACCGTCGCCAATCCAGGCGCATTGGAAACGCGCTCCCTGCCGAAGAAAATCATTGGCCGGGTGCAGATCCTGCCGCGCGGGGCAACGTTCGGCACATGGCTGCGGCTCCTGTTTGAGATGCAGTTCCTACGCTATTGCGCGGCCCTATTTCCCTTCCTTGTCCCCATCCTCATTTCCCGCGATCTGGCCCTGCCGGTCATGCAGGCGCCGCTTGCCATGATCCTCGTGATCGGCGTCATCGAATTGAAGGTCCTGCGCCTGTCTGACAGCGCGCGCACCCGCCTGATGCCGGAGGAGGAGGCTGACCGCACCCTCGATGCCTTTTCGTTCCGCGCCAAATCCCTGCTGCGCCGCATCGCCGCCCGCCGCGGGATTGCCGAAGGCGATCTTCGCCTTGTGGCCGAGCAATCGGAACTGGCGCGCGTCGCACCGCTGACCTTCGTATCGGTTCAATCGGCCGCGCCGTCGCGCCACATCGTTCCCCTGGACCCGGAGGATCAGGATATCCTGAACACCCTATTTGACGACACACTCACTGAACGCGATCTGCACCGCGCTCAACTTCGGAAAGAAAAGCATATTCAAGATGTTACCATAGAAGCAGCCGGTGTTTCGGCCCATGCGCGCCTGTCGGCGTGGATGGATGCAAACGCGGCGGAGGCCTGATTATGGCAATCAACGCAACCCGCGTTTCCGCCGGTGGCGCGCTGGACGTTTTGCGCGCCGCATGGGCCGCGCAACGCGACGATGGGCTGACCGCATCTTGGATGCTGCACGGACGCCCCGGCGTCGGAAAGTCCGAGATCATCGCGCAATTGGCGGCTGAAATCGGGGCAGACTTGCACGATCTGCGCCTGACCACGATTGAGCCGCAGGATCTGCGCGGCTTGCCTTTCTATGACCATGACGCGGGCAAGACCATCTGGTACCGGCCCGAGGATTTGCCAGACGGCGACGCGCCCGCGATCCTGTTTCTGGACGAACTGACAGCCGCCGCCCCCTCTCTCCAACCCACGGTCTACGGGCTTTTGCAGGAACGCCGCGTGGGCCGCCACGTCCTGCCCGCGAACGTGCTGATCGTCGCTGCCGGCAATATGGTCGAAGACGGCGCCGTCGCGTATGAGATGGGAACCGCCCTGTCCGACCGCTTGATCCACATGATCGTGCAGGCCGACGCCGAGGATTGGCTGCAAAACTACGCAGCCTCCACAGGCATCCATCCCAGTGTCGCCGCGTTCCTCAAGACCCGGCCTGACCTGTTCGAGACAACCGAAGCAGCCCTTCGCCGCGGGGACGCCATTGCCTGCACCCCAAGATCGTGGCGCCGCGTCAGCGACATCATGCATCTCAACCCGGCCAAATCCACGCGCCAGGTCATGGTCGCGGGCACAGTGGGGGAGACTGCGGCCGCCGAATTCCTGCTGCTGGCCGATGAAATCGCGGCAACCGTGCAGGTCGAGGCCATGTTGCAAACCCCCGATCTGAACGGGCTGACCTTTATCCGCCAACGCTGCATGGGTTAACGGCACTCGTTTACGGGCTGTTGGGTGCGGTCAACGAAGCGAATTTGCCCGCGGCCATCGAAATTCTCGCTGATATGCGCGGGATCGAACGCGTGGGCGTGCCGGTGGCGGAACTCGGGACCTTCGGGTTCGAACTGCTCATCTCGCAAGCGCTCGACAATGGCTGGCAAGCCGCCTTTGCCACGTCCGATGCCTTCGCGGCCTACCAGTCCGAACGCGCCGCCGCCGGCCTGCCGTGACCGGGCGGCACCGCGCCAGCCGTGCCCTCGCGCATCTGGGCGAAATTGACCCGGCCCTTGCTGTCTTGTCCCTTGCCTGTCGGCACCGCGACGGAAGCGGGCGTACAAAGACCCAAGGCGAAACAATCCTTTACGGCCTCGGCTTTGAGCAATTAGGTCTCGCGGAACAGGTCGGGCTGACGGCCCATCACGTCCTGCATGTTGCGCTGCAGCACTCGGATCGAAAGGCAGCACTGGCGGAGCGATTGGGCGAACGGTTTGATCCCAGCCTCTTTGATCTTGCCGCCGATGGCATCATTAACGAAACCCTCCAACTGGCCGATCACGCCCTTCCGCGCCCTGCCGTCATGCTGACGGAGCTATTGGCGGACATCGGTGATACCGCCCCCTCTGCCGTTGCTGCACTTTCCGAATGGGATGCGGACCGCTTGGCCATGCATCTCCACGCGGATCCGCAACGCGCTGAAAAAGCACGCGATTTCGGCGCAACGCGCGGCTTCGCGCAGGATCTCGACCTTGGCGAAGCGGATACGGAAGGCGAGCCTCAGAAAGCCGCGGATTGGCGCAACCATATGTTGCGCGCGCTGGAGGCGGGCCGCAAAGCCGGCACCGGGATCGGGCGCTTTGGGGTCATCCTCGCCGATCTCGCCCCGCCCACCATCCCGTGGGAGGTCGAGTTGCGCGGCATCCTCGCCAAGGCCTTGTCTGACCAGCCTCGGACCTCCCACCGCCGTCCCGCCGGGCGCTGGGTCGCCATGGCAGCCGACGCACTGGACCGTGGCGCGCCAGAGCCTGTCTTCCAACCCGGCCAATCCCGTGATGCCAGCCGCCCTCGCGTGGTCGTGGCCCTTGATACATCCAGTTCCATCGATGCTCTCACCCAATCTCTCTTTTTCGCCGAAGTTCAAGGGGTTGCCCGCCGCACCGCGGCCGAGGTGCACCTGCTCGCCTTCGATGAAGAGGTGTTTGAAACCCGCCGCATCGACGGCTTCGGCGCGACCCTGGCTGACCTCAACCTGCGCACCGGGGCGGCACCGATTTTGCCCCGGTGTTCGCGGCCGCAGACCGGATCAACCCGTCCATTCTGGTGATGTTGACCGACCTCGATGCGCCATGCCCCACCGCGCCCGCCTATCCTGTGATCTGGGCGGTGCCTGGCCGGGCCGAGGTCAGCGTGCCGTACGGGCGCTGCCTCAGGGTCGGGGGCTGACCTATTCGGCCGCCTGCGCGGTCACATGCCCTTCCCGCTGCGCGTGGTGCCAATCCGGTGCTGTCCAAGCGGGCAAATTCTCCGCCGGGAGGCTGCGGCCCAGGATATGGTCCGCCGCTTTTTCGCCCACCATGATCGATGGCGCGTTCAGATTTCCGTTTGGAATCAACGGAAAGATCGAGCTGTCGGCCAGTCGAAGCCCGTCTACGCCGATCACCCGGTTTTCCGGGTCAACCACGGCGCCCGGATCATCCGCACGCCCCATCCGCGCCGTCCCGCACGGGTGATAGGCCGATTCCGCATGCTCCCGGATCACGGCATCCAACGCGTCGTCCGATTGCGCGTCTTCACCCGGCTGAATCTCATGATCGACATATTGCGCGATGGGATCGGTCTGGAAGATCTCGCGCGTCAGCCGGATCGCGCGCCTGAAATCCTGCCAATCCTGCTCGGTCGACATGTAGTTGAACCGGATGCGCGGCGCATCGTTCGGATCGCCGCTGCGCAACGTGATCTCCCCGCGAGAGGGGAGCGCATCGGCCCGACATGGGCCTGAAATCCGTGCCCGCCGGGCGGGGTTGTGCCGTCGTACCGGATCGCAATGGGCAGGAAATGGTATTGAATGTCTGGGTATTCCACGCCCCTGTCCGAGCGGATGAAGCCACAGCTCTCAAAATTGTTCGTCGCACCCAGGCCCGTCTTGGTGAACAGCCATTGCGCACCCACCAGCGCTTTGCCCCAAAGCGACCAATAGGGCGCGATAGAAACCGGTTGCGAGGCTGCGTATTGCACATACAGCTCAAGATGGTCTTGCAGGTTCTGCCCCACGCCCGCGCGGTCCGCGACCACGGAAATTCCGTTATCGCTCAGATGTTTACCGGGTCCAATTCCACTCATCATTAGAATTTTAGGCGAATTGATCGCACCGGCGGCCAGCACCACTTCGGCCCGCGCGCGCAGCATCTTGCCGCCCGCCAGCCGCACGCCCACGGCGCGACCTTCTTCGATCACGACCTTCTCGACCAGCCCACGTACCAAATCGCAGTTCGGCTGCCGCAGCGCCGGTTTCAGATAGGCCGACGCCGCCGACCAGCGCTTGCCCTGCCACACGGTCATCTCAAAGGCCCCGAAGCCCTCCTGCCGATAGCCGTTATAATCGTCAGTAGCCCCGTAACCGGCAGCCGCCCCGGCCTCGCTAAACGCATGAAACAGAGGGTTTTTCCGTTCTCCTCGCGTGATGTGAAGCGGCCCGCTGTCACCGCGATACGCCGGATCGCCCGCATCACCATGCCAAGTCTCCGCCCGTTTGAAATAGGGCAAGACGTCGGCGTAGCTCCACCCATCCGCCCCCATCTCGGCCCAGGTGTCGAAGTCGCGCGCATGGCCGCGCACATAGATCATGCCGTTGATCGACGACGACCCACCGATCACCTTCCCGCGCGGCACCGCCATGCGGCGATTGCCCATATGCGGCTCAGGCTCAGACGCGTAGCCCCAATCATAGCGCTTCATGCCCATCGGGTAGGACAGCGCCGCCGGCATGTTAATGAACGGCCCCCAATCGGACCCGCCATGTTCCACCACCAGCACCGATTTGCCTGCTTCCGTTAACCTGAACGCCATCGCGCAACCGGCTGATCCGGCACCCACAATGATGTAGTCGGCTTCCATCGTGTTAACCATTTAGAACGCCGCCTCCACCGGGGACATGCCGACATAGACGGTCTTCAGCTGCGAATAATGCTCGATTGCGGCCTTGGAATTCTCACGCCCCACGCCGGATCCCTTCATGCCGCCAAATGGCACTTCCACTGGCGTCAGGTTGTACTGATTGATCCAGACCGAGCCCGCATCAATCGCATGCACCACCCTGTGCCCGCGCGTCAGATCGGCGGTGAACACCGCCCCCGACAGGCCGAGATCCGTTGCATTGGCCCGTTCAATGACCTCGTCCTCGGTCTCGAAATCCAGCACCGACATGACCGGCCCGAAAATCTCTTCCCGCGCGATGGTCATGTCGTCGGTCACATCGGCGAAGATCGTCGGCTCAATGAAGCAGCCGGGGCGATCCAACCGCTTGCCGCCATGCACCATGCGTGCGCCCTCGGACACGCCCTTTTCAACGTAAGAACAAACAATTGCGAGCTGTTCTTCACTCACCATCGGCCCGAAATTCGTGGCCTCGTCACGCGGATCGCCAATCACGGCGGCGGCCGTCCGTTCCACCAATCGCGTCAGAAACGCGTCTTTGATCCCACGCTGCACGAAGACCCGCGTGCCGTTGGAACAGACCTGCCCAGAGGCATAGAAATTCGCATTGATCGCCGCCGAAACCGCGCTTTCCACATCCGCGTCGTCGAAGATGATCAGGGAGATTTGCCCCCAATTCCATCGTGGCATGTTTCATCTGTGCCGCCGCCGAGGCGTAGACCTTCTTGCCCGTCGCCGCCGATCCGGTCAGCGACACCTTCGCCGTGCGCGGGTCTTCAACCAGCGACCGCCCGACCGTTCCAGCCCCCTGCACGACGTTGTAGACACCCGCAGGCGCCCCGGCCTCCACCAATATTTCCGCGACTTTCAAAGCACATAGCGGCGTTTGTTCAGATGGTTTGAACACCATCGCATTGCCGCAGGCCAAGGCGGGCGCGCCCTTCCAGGCCGCGATCTGGGTGGGGTAATTCCACGCGCCGATCCCCACGCACACGCCAAGCGGCACCCGCATCGTATAGGCCCAATCACCGCCCAGCGGCACATGCTCACCCGTCAACGTCGCGGCCAACCCGCCGAAATATTCCAGCGCATCCGCCGCCGATGTGGCATCGGCCACCAGCGTTTCCTGCAACGGCTTACCGGTATCGAGCGTTTCCAGCTCGCTCAATTCCCGGTTCCGCTCCCGCATGATGTCCGCCGCGCGACGCAGCACGCGGCCGCGCTCCACCGGCATCCACGCGGCCCAGTCCTTCTGGGCCTCAAAAGCCGCCTTCAGGGCCGCCTCGACCACTGCGGGCGTCGCCTCATGGACGACCGCGATCTCTTCGCCGGTTGCGGGGAAAATCACCGGCATGGCCGCGCCATCCGTATCTTCCAGATAGGCGCCATTCACAAAATGAGAAGCAACAGGTTGCATCAGTCACACATCCTTTTCAAAGGGCTACTCGCCCCGAGGAAACCGTTGATTTTCCTCGACAACATTCAAATCCATATGATTGCGCATGTAGCGGTTCGAGGCATCGCGCAGCGGCTGGAAATCCCACGGGTAATACGCGCCATTCCGCAACGATTCATAAACGACCCACCGGCACGCCTGGCTCTGCCGCACATCCGCATCGAACCGTTCCAGATCCCACCGTGCCGCCGCCATCACGCGGAACCGCTCCAGCACGTCCGCATGGGCTGGGTCTTCGGCCAGATCCGTCAATTCCAGCGGATCGGCCTCCAGATCGAACAACTGCTCCGGGTCCAACGCACAGTTCGTGTACTTCCACTTGCCCTCACGCAGCCCGACCAGCGGCGAGTATGACGCCTCCGCCGCATATTCCATCGCCACAGGCGACACGCGCGTGGCCCCACGCCCCAATGGCACAAGGCTCTCGCCCTCCGTCCAAGGCATCACTTCGCCCATGTCCACACCCGCCAGATCGCAAAGCGTCGGGCACAGATCGATGGTCGAGACGGGTGCCTCCACCAGCCCCGCTTCCATCCCAGGTGCCGCGATCATCAATGGCACGCGCGCCGAGCCCTCGAAGAACGTCATCTTGAACCAGAGCCCACGCTCACCCAGCATGTCCCCGTGATCTGAAACGAAGATCACGATGGCCTCTTGCCGGGTCCGCTCCAACACGTCCAAGACACCGCCGATCTTCTCATCCAAATACGAGATGTTCGCGAAATACGCCCGCCGCGAGCGCCGGATATCCTCGTCCGAAATCTCGAAATTCTCCCGATCATTCGCATCCAGAATCCGCTGCGAATGCGGGTCCTGATCCTCGTAGGGCAGGGCGCCCACCGCGGGCATCAGGTGGTCGCAATCCCCATACATGTCCCAGTACCGCTTCCGCGCCACATACGGATCATGGGGATGCGTGAAGCTGACCGTCAGGCACCAGGGCCGCGCATCATGCCCCCGCGACAAGTCATAGAGCTTCTGCTCCGCCTCAAAGGCCACCGCATCGTCATATTCCATCTGGTTGGTTATCTCGGCCACGCCCGCGCCTGTGACCGAGCCCATATTGTGATACCACCAATCGATCCGCTCACCTGGCTTGCGGTAGTCGGGCGTCCACCCGAAATCGGCGGGGTAGATGTCGGTCGTCAGCCGCTCCTCAAACCCGTGCAACTGGTCCGGCCCCACGAAATGCATCTTGCCCGACAAAGCGGTGTAATACCCCGCCCGCCGCAGAGTGATGCGCATAGGTCGGCACACTCGACGGAAATTCCGCGGCATTGTCGTAAACTCCTGATCTCGATGGCAAAAGCCCCGACATGAAGCTCGCCCGGGCAGGCGCGCACAGGGGCGAGGCCGTGTAGGAATTCGCAAACCGCGTCGACCGCGCGGCCAGGGCCTTCAGGTTCGGCGCATGCAACCACTCCGCCGGGCCGTCCGGGAACAGCGTCCCGTTCAACTGGTCCACCATCAGGATCAGGATGTTCGGCTGGCTCATGCGACGGCCCCCTCAAGGTAGTCCATCACACGGCCCACCGCTGCGTTTCCGTCGGGCGCGCCCGCATCGGCCAGTGCGTGCCGAATATAAAGCCCGTCGATCAATGCAGCCGCCGTCGCCGCGACATCCTCAGGCCGCGCGCACAAAGGCCGCAATGCATGCACCAAATTCGCCACCAAGCGCCGCTGATAAACCCGCAAAAGCCGCGCCGCCTCCGCGTCCCGCTGCGCCATCACGTAGAAGGTCAGCCACGCGGAAATCACCTCCGCCCGGAAATTCCGCCCCTCAAAACTCGCCTCCGCAATCGCCCGCAACCGCGCCATCGGCCCCTCGGCCTGCGCCAACCGCGCCCGCGCCTCCGCTCCGAACTCCGCCAGAATCGCCCGCATCGCCGCCAGAAGCAGCTCATCCTTCGACCCGAAGTAGTGATGCGCCAACGCGCTCGACACACCCGCCGCCTTCGCGATCTGGCCCATTGTCACGTCCAAATGGCCCGCGCGCCCGATCTCGGCGATCGTCGCGTTGACAAGCGCGTCCTTCCGTATAGCCATCATACCTGTGCGGGGCATTGCGCATCCTTTCATTGCCTTGCCCCAGAAATATGTTTTTAATTGACTGGTCAATCAACAAAAGACCGCCAACCGGGAGAGAAACATGACAATCCTCAAGAAATCCGCCGTCAGCGCCCTCGCGCTCGCCGTCAGCGCCGGCGCCGCCATGGCCGATGGCCACGCCGAATGCGGCACCGTGACCTTCTCCGACGTGGGCTGGACCGACATCACCGCAACCACCGCCGCCACCACCGTCGTGCTTGAGGCGCTGGGCTATGAGACCGAGATCCTCGTCCTCTCCGTCCCCGTCACCTACACCTCGCTGGCCGAAGGCGACGTCGACATCTTCCTGGGCAACTGGATGCCCACGATGGAGGCGGACATCGCCCCCTACCGTGAAGCTGGCACCGTCGACACCGTCCGCGCCAACCTTGAAGGCGCGAAATACACGCTCGCCACCAACGCCGCTGGCGCCGCCCTCGGCATCACCGATTTCGCCTCCATCGCCGCCGCCATTGACGATCTCGACGGTGAGATCTACGGCATCGAGCCCGGCAATGACGGCAACCGCCTGATCATGGACATGATCGAGGCCGACGCTTTCGGCCTCAGCGGGTTCGAGGTTGTCGAGTCCTCCGAGCAAGGCATGCTCGCCCAGGTCGCCCGCGCCACCGACCGCGATGAGCCCGTCGTCTTCCTTGGCTGGGAACCGCACCCGATGAATGCCAACTTCGAGCTGACCTACCTGGAAGGCGGCGACGATTGGTTCGGCCCCAACCTTGGCGGCGCGACCGTCTACACCAATACCTCCGCCGGTTACGTCGAGGCCTGCCCCAATGTCGGCGCGCTGCTGACCAACCTGGAATTCTCGCTGGCCATGGAAAACGAGATCATGGGTGCCATTCTAAATGACGGCGAAGAGCCTGCGGATGCGGCGACGGCCTGGATGGCCGCGAACCCCGATGCGGTCATGGCGTGGCTCGACGGTGTGACGACGATCGACGGCGGCGACGCGGCTGCTGCCGTTGGAGAAGCGCTGGGGCTGTAAGCCTTAAGCGGAGAGAGTAGGGGAGGCCCCGCGGGAAACGGCGGGGCTTTTCTTTTCGCGCTAAACCCACCCCGTCGCACCACCCGTAGGGCGGGACTTGTCCCGCCATCTGTCCACCCGCGCCAACCCCGTAGGGTGGGTGAAACCCACCATCCCCGCCACCGCGCAGGTCCATCGCCGAGCCGGTGGGGGGGCGGCGGTCGCGCTCTGGCAATCTTTGGCTACAAGGCTACTGCGCTGGATGAACAGAGCAAACTACCCGCCAACTTTCTCACCTTGGCGCAAGATATAGTCCGCTCCTTTTAGCCCCAATTTGTTCGGCCCAGCCCAAATCAAATAGTAGAGCGGGCTGTTCCGCGTGTTGCGTACAAGATGAGGCTTTGCGACGAACGGGAACAGTGCCTTGAGCCGAGTTATGTAAAGATCAAGCAACCTCTCCGCGACATTCCCGTTTTTGCTAGTGACTTCATGTCCGAACAGATCAATTTCGCGACTGTAAGCAATATCACGCCACTCTCCGGTTCCGAAACATGCGGTCAATTGGTTTGCCCACCGCTCCGGCACAACACCTGACCTTGTAATGAGTCGGTTGATGGCCATCGCGAGCGGGAAATTGATGACTACTTCCATTGTCCCCGTTGCTGCCAGTGCTTCAATGGTCGACCATTCCAAGTGGGCACCGTAGGGGTCTAGAAATGCCACGCCGCGAATGTTGGGTGTAGCCAGCGATGGCGCAAGTTCGCGGATCAAGGGATTGCAATCACCTACCTCAACGGTCACTCCGCTCCTTCCTTCACTAACCGCACGAAGTGTTTCCGCTCGAGTTGCATCAAGGTCAAAGAAGTAGTGACGGTGGAAGCCATTCGGCGTGTTGAGCGCTCGAATTGGCGAGCCAAGTATGAATTCCTCCTGCGCCTCTGTGTCATCCAATTCGTCGAAGAATGGTGAAGTTTCCGTCGTGGAGTCCACGCCGCGAACCTTTGCCACACACGCACCAGCAAATGCGTCAATGTAAACACGTGTGAAGGACTGCTTGCTAAGCGCCGTTCCGTAGAACTTTAAGTAGGCTTCCAAAGCATCAAGTTTTGCGGCTGCCCAAGGGCCAACTGTGTTCTCCCGGTGGTCTTTCTTCATGCAAGTTCTGCCATGATCGCCTTAGGCACGATCTGCCAAGGGAACCCATTCCACTCTTCGCCTTCGAGCAGTCGGCCGCCGGACTTTGGACGTGCACCGCCCCACTGCTTGAAGAAGAAAGCCACATCGTGCCGCTCACAGGCGATACGCAATTCGGTCGCCCATGCGGCTTCCATTGAACGAGCGCCGGGTCCGCTTTCGCCGCCGACGATCGCCCACGCGACGCCAGTCAAATCGACCTTGCCAATCGGTCCGAGCAGCGGTTCGAACGAGATGAAACGAGCCTCCGAGTTGATCTGCCGAAGGTGCTCGATCCGCCCTTTGTGGGCAGCATTTTCGACGGAAACGCCGAGCCAGATGTGCGTCGGCACTCGCCCACCGTCGTAGCGGCTGCGCACGTAGTTGCGCATCAGCGACGACCGCTTGGTGAGCACCTGATAGACGTGCCAGTCGGCAGCTTCCATGGCCTCGAACACACGGTCAATGAACTCGCGAGGAATGTCCTTGTGGAACAGGTCGCTCATGGAGTTGACGAAGATCATTCGGGGCTTCTTCCAAAGCGATGGTTGTTCAAGGCGTGACGGCCAAAGGCGCATATCAAAACCTTGCTCATAGGGGTGTCCTTCGATGCCACGCCAACGTTCTGCGAACCGCTCAGCGTAGCAATGGTCGCAGCCCGGGCCGACTTTCGTGCATCCTGTCACGGGATTCCACGTCGCATCGGTCCATTCGATTTCAGATTTCTGTGCCATGCTGCTCAATCCTTTTTCTTTGAACTTACCCGACACTGGACAAACAGAGAACGGTTTTTGGGATTTCCCCGCGGATTGCTCGAAGAGGTGTATCATTCTGTCCTAGGGTGCACCCAACCCCTTAACAAACCCTTAACAAAATCCCCCTTTCCCAACAAAACCAACATCTTAACCCCCTTGCTCAACCTTGCAGCAAACCCGCCCCACACCTCCCCCCTTTCCATCCCGACCCACCCACGCCATGATCCCCTCAAACGACCGAAGGGACACAAAGACATGAGCTGGTGGAGCGACCTGCGCGCCTGGTGGGCCGATGACGGCATTGCCGAGTGCACCTTCCCCAACGACCCCGACGTCACGGGCCCCATCACGTTCCTCACCGAATGCAAGCTCCGCATCGGTGACGCGGCGGAGGCCGTCTTCGACAGCCTGCAAGCCAACCTCTCCGGCTTTTTCGACCTGATCGCCATCGGGCTAGAGGCGATGATCGAAGCCATCCTCGCGCTCCTCCAACAGCCCCCCAATACCAGCTGGTTTCAGGACGTCCGCCTCCGCGACGCCAGCTTCCTCTACCCCCCGAATGGCACCCGTTCCTGATCATCGCGCTCTTCACCGCGCTCGCCTGGTACTTCCACCGCGGCTGGAAAGTCCCAACCCTCGTGGCCCTCGGCTTCCTCTTCATCGTGAACCAGGACTATTACGAGGAAACCACCGAAAGCCTCACTCTCGTCCTATCCGCCTGCGTCGTCTGCATGGGCCTCGGCGTGCCCATCGGCATCGCCGCCGCCCACCGCCCCCGCCTTTACGCGGCCATGCGCCCCGTCCTCGACCTGATGCAGACGCTGCCGACCTTCGTCTACCTCATCCCCGCCATCGTCTTTTTCGGCATCGGCATGGTCCCCGGCCTGATCGCCACGGTGATCTTCGTCCTACCCGCCCCGATCCGCCTGACCCATCTGGGTATTTCCTCCACGCCAACATCGCTGCTTGAAGCCGCCGACGCCTTCGGCGCCACGGGCCGCCAAAAGCTCTGGAAGGTGGAGCTTCCCTACGCCCTGCCGCAAATCATGACCGGCCTGAACCAGACCATCATGCTGTCGCTCTCCATGGTCGTGATCGCAGCCCTTGTCGGTGCCGACGGCCTCGGCGTCCCGGTCGTCCGCGCGCTCAACCAGGTCAATACCGGCCTGGGTTTCGAGTCCGGCTTCATTATCGTCGTCGTCGCCATCGTCCTCGACCGAGCCCTACGGGTGAAAACATGATGCATAACGCACACGATACGATCACGCGCGTGAACGCGCGATGCCACTGCGGCAATGTCAAATTCACCGTCGATCTCAAGGGCGGCCTCGCCTCCGCCCGGCGCTGCGATTGCAGCTTCTGCACCATGCGCGGGGCGGTTGCGGTCTCCACCACACTCGACGGCCTCACCATCACCGAAGGCGCGGAAAACCTGACGCTTTACCAGTTCGGCACCAACACCGCGCGCCACCATTTCTGCAAGACCTGTGGCATCTACACCCACCACCAACGCCGCTCGAACCCGGAAGAGTTCGGCGTCAACATGGCCTGCCTCGAAGGCCACACACCGTTCGAGCTGGCAGAGATCATCGTCCATGATGGGCAGAACCACCCCAATGATGGCGGCGCGCCCGATGGCGTCGCGGGCATCCTGCGCTACGAGGCCAATACATGAGCATCGCGGTTTCTTTCGAAGATGTCTGCATCATGTTCGGCCCGCGCCCCGCGCCCGCGTTGAAGCTTGCCGATGACGGCAAGGACCGCGCCGAAATCCAGCGCGAAACCGGACACGTCCTGGGTGTTCACGATTGTTCCCTGGATGTGGAGGCTGGTGAAATCCTTGTCCTTATGGGTCTCTCCGGCTCAGGCAAATCTACGCTTCTGCGGTCCGTGAATGGCCTCAATCCCGTGGCGCGGGGCAGGGTGCATGTGCGCGACGGGGATTGGAACTGCACGCTGCCCGGCACCTCGACGCAAGACTTGCGCTATCTGCGCCAGAATTGCGTTTCGATGGTGTTTCAGCAATTCGGCCTGCTGCCTTGGCGCACGGTCCGCGAAAATGTCGGCCTCGGCCTTGAACTGGCAGGCCAAAGTGCGGCCGACCGCACAGCGAAAGTCGACGAACAACTGGCCCTCGTCAGCCTGTCGGACTGGGCCGACCGTAAGGTGGGTGAGCTTTCGGGCGGCATGCAGCAACGCGTGGGCCTGGCCCGTGCCTTTGTCACCCAAGCCCCGATCCTACTGATGGATGAGCCGTTCTCAGCGCTCGACCCGCTCATCCGCACCAAGCTGCAGGATGAGCTTCTTGACCTGCAACGCGACCTCAAGCGTACGATCATTTTTGTCAGTCACGATCTGGATGAGGCGTTCAAGATCGGCAACCGCATCGCGATCATGGAAGGCGGGCGCATCGTTCAGATCGGGACGCCGCGGCAGATCTTCTCGGAACCCAAAACACCTTATGTCGCTGAATTTGTGGCCAATATGAACCCGCTTGGGGTTCTGACCGCGCGCGATGTCATGCAGGACATTCCCACCGATCACCCGCGCATCCCGGCGGAAACACCAGTCAAAGATATCCTCACCCGCTTCGCCGAAACGCCGTCACCGCTCAGTGTGGAACAGGATGGAGAGGTCATCGGCACCGTCACCCCTGACAGCGTCACCGCGCGGCTCGGCGCCAGCGGGTAGGGCACGACCGGCCCATCTTTGTTCCCTGGAAATGCCCCCCGGAGGGTCCTCACTCAGCCGCAAGTGCCCCCATCAGCCGCTCCAGATGCCAATCGGTATCCCCAAGTTGCGCATCAATCATCACCAGCCGTTTGGCGTAGTGCGCCAACGGATATTCCCAGGTGATCCCGATCCCGCCATGCATCTGGATCGCCTCTTCGGAGACCTGTCGCGCGATCTTGCCCACCAGGAACTTCGCCTGCGCCACGCGTTTCGCGAACTCGGGTCCGCCCTCGGCGCTCGCGGCCAAAATCACGATCGACCGCGCCTGCTCGATCTCGATCCCAAGATCAATCGCCCGGTGTTGCAACGCCTGAAACGCGCCAATTGGCTGCCCGAATTGCTTTCGCGTTTTCAGATAGTCGATAAGAATGCCCTGCACGACCTCCATCGCGCCAAGGGCCTCCGCACATAGCGCAAGCGCGCCCAGATCCAGCGCCTCTTCCAACGCCGCACTCGCGTCACCCAGAACCAATTCCCCCGGCGTGCCGTCCAGAAACACCTCCGCCACCGGGCCGCCGTCGATCATGCCGTAGCCGGAAACCTGGGCGTCTTCCGCGTTCACATCGAACAAAGCCAACTTGCCCTCGGTCTGCGCCGCAATCAGCAAACGTTCCGCGCCAGCCCCGCCATACACCACCGACTTCCGTCCGGTTAGCAGGCCGCCCTCGGCATGGCAGGCGATTCCATCCAGATCATAGGGCGCATCCAACTCGCCGATCCCGACGGCGAGGCGTTGCCCCGCCAAAACCTCCTCCACATCCCGCCCGGCGCGCGCGAGGAGGCGCAAGCCAAGAAGGGTTGCGAGCACTGGCTCCGGACACAGGGCGCGGCCAAGCGCCTCAAACACAACGGAAATATCAAAGCCTGAGCCGCCCATGCCGCCCGCATCTTCAGGGGCCAGTGCATAAAACGCGCCCAATTCCGCCAACCCTGCCCAAGCCGCTTCCGAATGCCAAGGTGCGGCATAGGCCACGTCCACGCGGCCCTCCACCGGGCAGGCATCCGCCAGAAACCGCGCCAGGCTATCCGCCAGCATTCGGCGGTCATCGCTCATCTCGAAATTCATCCCCGCATCATCCCTTTTGCCAGAATGTTGCGCTGGATCTCGTTCGATCCGCCGTAGATCGAGATCTTGCGGTTGTTGAAATAGCCCGCCGCATTGTGCGCATGACCCTTGGGCGCAATCGCCAGATTATCGAGGTCTTCGGACGGAAACGGCGCCGCAGCCGGCCCCAAAGCCCGGCGCGCCAGATCGTTCAACTCCTGCCGGATCACCGTGCCCTTGATCTTCAACATCGACGGCTCCGCCCCAAGCTGCCCGCCCGCAGCAGCCTTTGACAGCATTCGAAGGTTGGTGATCTTCACCGCCTCCAACTCTGCCTCGACGCTCGCCAGTCTCGCCGCAAATAGCGGGCTCTCGATCAACGCTTTGCCACCGCGCTTAACCTGCTTCGCCAGCGCCTTCACTTGGCGCAAAGCCTGCACTGAAAAGCCAGTCCCCGCGATATTCGTGCGCTCATGCCCCAGCAGATACTTCGCGATGGTCCAGCCCATATTCTCTTCGCCGACAAGGTTGCCCACCGGCACCCGCACATCGGTGAAAAACACCTCGTTCACCTCATACCCGCCCTCTATCAGGCGAATGGGCCGCATCTCGATGCCGGGCGTATCCAGATCGATCAGCAGGAAGGAAATCCCTTCCTGCGGCTTGCCTTCGAACTTCGTGCGCACAAGGCAGAAGATGCGATTGGCGTATTGCCCCAACGTGGTCCACGTCTTCTGACCATTCACGACATATACATCACCGTCCCGCTCGGCCCTTGTCTTCAGCGACGCCAGATCCGACCCCGCCCCGGGCTCAGAATAGCCCTGACACCACCAATCGCGGCCATCCAGAATGCGCGGCAGATACTCAGCCTGCTGTGCGGGCGTGCCGAACTTCATCAACACCGGCCCGAGCATCTTGGTGCCAAACGGCACGATCCGGGGCGCGCTGGCCTTGGCGCATTCCTCCTCGAAGATATGCAGCTCAATCGGACCCCAGCCTTGCCCGCCAAACTCTACGGGCCATGTGCCCGCCAGCCAGCCCTTTTCGTTCAGGATCGCGTGCCACCGCTCCATATCCTCACGCGTGGGCTCTTCACCGCGGCCCACACGACCCGCAATCTCCGCAGGCAGCGCCTCGGCCAAAAACGCCTGCACCTCTGCTTGAAATGCCTGTTCCTCAGGGGAAAAATTCAGATCCATCGCACCCTCCCTCCGCTTTGGAAAAAGGGTAGCACGGGCAGCGTAAAGCGCCAGCGGTTACATCGAAAAGGAGGTCCCGCACCCGCAAGATGACGTGGCGTTCGGGTTCTCGATTGTGAACCGCGCGCCGATCAACTCTTCGGTAAAGTCGATCACGGCGTCGGCCAGAAACGGCAGCGAAACGCTGTCCACCACAACCTTCTGTCCCTGACCTTCCAGAACCAGATCGTCTGCGTCCGGGGCGTCCAGCTTGATCTCGTACTGAAATCCCGAACATCCACCGCCTTCTACGGCCACACGCAGCGCCTGCGGGACCTCGGCGGTATTGTTGATCTCGGCCAGGCGCGCAAAGGCGCGGTCGGTCACTTTGGGGGCACGGTCAGCATGTCAGATCACCTGTCGCATTCAGCGTGGGGCAAATATATGAAAGGGCAGGGGCCGGGACAAGACAGCGCCCCGCAAGGAGGCTGAAATGCGGGCACCTTTTGCGTGCAATCCGATCGAGACGCGCGGACGCTTGGTCGTCGAGGAGGAAAGCGCCCACCGCTCCCCCTTTCAGCGCGACCGCGACCGGATCATCCATTCCTCCGCCTTTCGCCGCCTCAAACACAAGACGCAGGTCTTTGTGGAGCATGAGGGCGATTACTTCCGAACCCGCCTGACCCACTCGCTGGAGGTCGCCCAGGTGGCACGCACCATGGCCCGTGCGCTTGGCCTGGATGAGGATCTGACCGAAACCGTCGCACTCGCCCATGATCTGGGCCATCCCCCTTCGGCCATACCGGTGAGGATGCACTACAGGCGCTGATGGCGCCTCATGGCGGCTTTGATCACAACGCGCAGGCCCTCCGGATCGTGACGCAGCTGGAGCGGCACTATGCCGAATTCGACGGCCTCAACCTGACATGGGAAACGCTGGAGGGGATCGCCAAACATAACGGCCCGGTCGCGCCCCCACTGCCGTGGGCGCTCAACGCCTGTTGCGCCGATATCGACCTTGAGCTTTCAACCCATGCGAGTGCCGAGGCGCAGGTCGCAGCCCTGGCCGATGACATCGCCTACAACCACCACGACCTACACGACGGCCTGCGGGCAGAGCTGTTTTCGACCGACGAACTGGCCGAATTGCCGATCCTGCGGGACTGTTTTGCGGCTGTGGATGCACGTTACCCCGGCCTCAACTACTACCGTCGCAGGCACGAAGCACTGCGGCGCTTCTTTGGTGTGCTGGTCGAGGATGTTCTCGCCTGCGCGCGCACCGCTCTGGACGAAATTGATCCACAATCCCCTGTGGATATCCGCATGGCGGGCCGCCCGGTCATTCGCTTTTCCAAGGGCTTGTTCGACGACCTCAAAGTCATCCGTACATTTTTATTCAAACGCATGTACCGCGCGCCCTCGGTGGTGGTCATGCGGCAGGACGTGACGCAGGTGGTCGAGGATCTGTTTCCCTTTTCATGGCCAACCCAACGGAATTGCCCAAGCAGTGGCGCAAGGACGTGGAAGAGATCGCGGGGGATCAGACCGAACTGGCCCGCATCGTCTCGGACTATATCTCAGGCATGACCGACCGCTTTGCGTTGCAATGCCACCAAAGGTTGATCGGTGGGGCGGATCGCGGCACACTGGACCGGCCCCTATAGCTCACATTTCCGGAGCCGAACGATGCCCATTACCCTCCGCCTCGCCGCCCCGGCGGCGGCCCTGTTTGCATCCCTATCCATTGCGCAGGCTTTCCCGCAAGATGGCCAGTTTTATCAGGGGTTTAGCTGCCCCGCCGAAGGGTTCACACCCGGCGGCGAACGCACCGCCTCTCTGGCTTTTCCGACGCTCTGCCTGTTCGAGCAATGCTGTGATTTGTCCAACCCGATCAATGTCCGCGATATGGATCAGATCTTCCTCTATGACGGGGCCTGCACTGCGGAAGGCAATGATTTTGAGGCGCGTCTGCTGGTGGGGGAAGCCTCCATTGATGGGTTGGTCGTGGTGCTGAACAATAACGCCTATACCTACGCGCGGTGCGAGCCCTGATTGACCCGTTCCGCGCATCCTATTTTGATGCAAGGAATTGAACTCATGACTTTGAAATCATTCGGCATTTCTGCCATCCTGCTGGTTGCGGCCACCGCCAGCGCCTCGGCCCAGGTGGCCAATGGCCGCTTCCAGATCGGCGCCTGCACCACTCATCCTGAGGAGGCCATCGTCCGCCTCGAAAACAACGTCCTCACCTTCTACGAGTCCGTGTGTACCTTGGCCAATCCAGTCCCAGTCGACGGCACAGATGGCTTCTCCTACACCGGCAATTGCGCGGGCGAGGGGCAGGAATGGACGGCCAATATGTTCCTGATCCCGCTGCAAGACGGCGCGGTGATGCGCCTGATCAATGACGGCAACGTCATCGACTACAACCGCTGCACCCCCTGATCTGATTGACGCCACAGGCCATGGTGATACACCCCCGGTGATCTTCCAAAGGACACCGCCATGACCCTGTTCGACCAGATCCGCGAGGCTGTTCTCGCCGCCATCGACGCGCTTTCCGCTGAGGGCACTTTGCCCACCGGCCTGGAGACGCGCGCGATCACGGTCGAACCGCCCCGCGATGCGGCCCATGGCGATATGGCAACGAACGCCGCGATGGTGTTGGCCAAGCCCGCCCAGATGAAGCCCCGCGACATTGCCGAGGCACTGGCGGCCAAACTGGCCGATGACCCGCGCATTGACAGTGCCGAGGTCGCAGGCCCGGGCTTTCTGAACCTGCGGCTCGCGGCGTCTGTCTGGCAGAGTGTCGTGGCGGATGTGGTGCAGGGCGGCACGGCCTACGGACGCTCCACCAAGGGGCAGGGACGCCGCGTAAACGTCGAATATGTCAGCGCAAATCCCACCGGGCCGTTGCATGTGGGTCACACCCGTGGCGCGGTCTTCGGCGACGCGCTCGCCTCGCTTCTGGATGCGGCGGGCTATGACGTCACGCGCGAATACTACATCAACGACGGCGGCGCGCAGGTCGATGTCCTCGCGCGGTCGGTCTATCTGCGCTACCTCGAAGCCCACGGACAACAGGTCGCGTTTGAGGATGGCACCTATCCCGGCGACTATCTGATCGAGGTTGGACAAGCGCTCAAAGACAAGGTTGGCGATCAGTTTGTCGACAAGGGTGAGCAGTATTGGCTCGCCGAAATTCGCGAATTCGCAACCGAGCGGATGATGGGCCTGATCCGGGAGGATCTGGCGATGCTCGGCGTCGAGATGGATGAATTCTTCTCGGAAAAATCGCTCTACGGCACGGGTCGGATCGAGGATGCGATCAACGATCTGCGGGACAAGGGGCTGATCTACGAAGGCGTGTTGGAGCCGCCCAAGGGCAAGAAACCCGAAGATTGGGAACCCCGCGAACAGACGCTTTTCAAGTCGACCGAACACGGCGACGACGTGGACCGCCCGGTGATGAAATCCGACGGCGCCTGGACCTATTTCGCCCCCGACATCGCCTATCATTTTGACAAGGTTTCCAGAGGGTTCGACGAGCTTATTGATGTATTTGGCGCCGATCACGGCGGCTATGTCAAACGGATGAAGGCGGCTGTCTCGGCGCTCAGCGATGGCCGCGTCCCGCTCGATATCAAGCTGACCCAGCTCGTCAAACTGCGTCGCGGCGACGAGGAATTGAAGATGTCCAAACGCGCGGGCACCTTCGTGACGCTCCGCGATGTGGTTGAGATGGTGGGCGCTGACGTGACCCGCTTCCACATGCTCACTCGCAAGAACGACGCACCGCTCGATTTCGACGTCGACAAGGTCCGCGAACAGTCCAAGGACAACCCCGTCTGGTACGTCCAATACGCCCATGCGCGCATCCATTCCGTGCTGCGCAAGGCCGCGGAGGCCGGCATGACGCCCGATCCTGCAAACCTCGATGCCATCGCCGATCCGGCAGAACTTGCGCTGGCCGCAAAGCTTGCCGAATACCCCCGGATGATCGAGGCCGCCGCCGCCACGCACGAGCCGCACCGCATCGCCTTCTACCTCTACGACCTCGCCTCCGACTTCCACGCTCTGTGGAACAAGGGCAACTGCCGATCCGCACCTGCGCTTCTTCCAGGAGGATGATCCATCGGCAACATCCGGGAAACTTTGCCTGATTTCGGCCGTGGCGATTGTCATTTCGAACGGCCTTGGTATTTTGGGCGTGAAACCGGTCGAACAAATGTGAGGCATCAGACCTCCTGTCGCGCCGGTCGAGCAAGTGACATCGGGCCGCCAAAAGGCTCGGGCGAATGAGGCAGGCATGGCAGATATCCAATATTCCGGGGACTACGCCCCAGAGTCGGGTTACGACTATTCGCATGATTATGCGCACGACCACGCGCAAGCGGCGGCTGATGTCAGCCGTGTGACGCAGTTGATCAACTGGGCCGGTGCGGTTGTGTCCATCGGCTTGGTTGTGGGCATGGCGATCTGGGCCTGGCAGCTTCTGATGCGCGACGTGACGGACGTTCCGGTGATCCGCGCCATGGAAGGCCCGATGCGCATCGCTCCTGAAAATCCAGGCGGCGCTGTGGCCGAGAACCAGGGGCTGGCCGTAAACCGTCTGGCCGAAGGAGAGGAGGCCGCGCCAGTGCCCGACCAGTTGGTCTTGGCTCCTCAGCCCATGGATTTCGACGATGTGCCTGAGCTTGAACAGGCTTTTGAAAGTGCCTCGGCCGGAAACCCTGCACCGGTTGAAGAGGTTGCAGAGGTGCCCGCAGTGATCGCCGAAGTGGCCCCGGAGGTCGAAGAACCTGTCACCGCCGAGGACACCGAAGCGTTGATCGAACGTCTGCTGGCCGAAGCGCAACCTCTTGAAGGTGTGGAAGAAAGCGCCATGCCCAACGCCGCGGAAGAGCCTGAGCTGGTGGCTCGCGCCGATACAATCCCGATCTCCGTCCCCGGCGTGCGCCGCTCTCCTCGGCCCGCCACGCGCCCCGCAGATATCCAGGCCCGCGCAGAGGCTGCCGCCGCAGCCGCCGCCGTTGCCGCCGCCACGCCAGACGCGGCAGAGGCCGCGGCACCTGCCGCTGACGCGCCTATCGGCGCGGATGAATTTGAACTTGCTGCGTCCGATCTGGAAACGGGCACCCGCCTTGTCCAGCTTGGCGCCTTTGACACGCCCGATCTGGCCCGCGCCGAATGGCAGCGCCTGTCGCAGAACTACCCCGACTTCTTCCTTGGCCGGGCTCGCGTGATTGAACAAGCCTCCTCCGGCGGACAGAGCTTCTATCGCCTGCGCGCCCACGGGTTTGGCGACCTCTCGGCCTCTCGCCGCTTCTGCGCGGCACTGGTTGCCCAAGGTGCTGCCTGCATCCCGGTTACGGTCCGGTGACACAAGCCGCGACGATCCTGGGATGCGAAGGCACGATCCTCTCACCTGCGGAGAAATCCTTCTTCGCCGATGCGCAGCCCTGGGGCTTCATCCTCTTCACGCGGAACATTAACAACCCCGCGCAACTTTCTGCTTTGACAGCAGAATTACGTGAAATTGTTGGGCGCGACGCCCCCATCCTGGTTGATCAGGAAGGGGGACGCGTACAGCGGATGGGCGAGCCCCATTGGCGGCAATGGCATCCACCGCTCGACATGGCGGCCAAGGCGTCCGACCCCGTGCGTGCGCTCTACCTTCGCTACCGCCTGATCGCCGAAGAACTGCACGCCGTGGGCATCGACGTGCAATGCGGCCCTACGGCGGATGTGGCGCGCGACAGCACGCATCCGTTCCTGCAAAACCGCCTCTATGGCTATGACACAGAGACGGTCATCGACCTTGCCCATGCGGTCGCTGAAGGCCTGACCGATGGCGGCATCCATCCTGTCGTCAAGCATATCCCGGGCCACGGGGCGGCCACCGTCGACAGCCACCACGATCTGCCCCGCGTCACGCTGGATCGCGATACGCTAGACGCCACGGATTTTGCCGTGTTCGAGCAGATGGATCACATCATGATGGGCATGACCGCCCATGTCGTGTTCGAGGCCATCGACCCCGACCTGCCCGCCACCCTGTCGCGCAAGGTCATGCAAGTGATCCGGGAAGACATTGATTTCGATGGCCTTTTGATGACCGATGACCTGTCGATGGGCGCGCTGCCTGGCGCTATCGGTGAACGCGCCGCGGCCGCCCGCGCGGCCGGATGCGACATGATCCTGCACTGCAATGGAGACCGGGCCGAGATGGAGCAGGTTCTTGCTAATTGCGGCCAGTTGAGCGGGGCCGCACAGGCCCGTGCCGACACCGTTATCGCGCGCCGACCACAGCCTGAACCGCTTGACATCCAAGCCGCCGAGGAGGAACTCTCAAGCCTTCTGGGCGGAGAGGTTTATGTCTGAAGCGGGCCAAACGGGCCAACCTGCGAACACAGATGATTGGGACAAGGTCACCGCCCGGCGCGAAGCTGAGGCGCTGATTGTGGACGTCGATGGGTTTGAAGGCCCGCTCGACCTGCTGCTGACGCTCAGCCGCACCCAAAAGGTCGACCTGCGCAAGATTTCCATCCTCGCTCTTACCGAACAATACCTTGTTTTCATTGAACAAGCCCGCGCTTTGCGCATCGAACTGGCCGCCGATTATCTCGTCATGGCCGCCTGGCTCGCCTTCCTGAAATCCAAGCTCCTCTTGCCGCCGGAACCCGGCGATGAAGGCCCGTCTGGCGAAGACCTGGCCGCGCATCTGGCCTTCCAGCTGGAACGCCTCGCTGCGATGCGCGAATGCGCAGCCAAGCTGATGGCGCGCGACCGGCTGGGTCGTGACCGTTTCGTGCGCGGCGCCCCGCAAGCCATGACGACGAGCCGCAAGATCACCTACACCGCCGGCCTGCTCGACCTGATGCAGGCCTATGCCCGCATTCGCACCAAGGACGATTTCCGCCCCTACGTGATGGACCGCGAAAAGGTCCTGACCATGGAAGAGGCGCTGGATCGCTTGCGCGGGATGGTCGGCTATATGGGCGAATGGGCGGACCTGATGTCCTACCTGCCCGAAACCTGGACGAAGGACCCGAAATCCCGCCGCTCCGCCACTGCCGCCAACTTCGCGGCGGCTTTGGAGTTGACGAAGGCCGGAAAGGTTGAGATCCGCCAATCCGATACATTCGAGCCCATCCAACTGCGCCGGAAAGACACATGAGCGATCAAGCGCCTGAAAAGACGGAAGAAAGCCTCTTCCGCGCCCCCGCTAGCTGAGCAGGAGCGTATGATCGAAGCGCTGCTGTTTGCCTCCGCCGAACCCGTAAGCCTGTCGGAGATGGAGGCACGGATGCCCCACGGCTCCGACCCGGCGGAGGCGCTTGTTCTTCTGCGCAGACGGTACGAGGGCAGGGGTGTGCAGGTTGCCAAAGTGGGCGATGCCTACGCCTTTCGCACAGCCGCCGATCTCGGCTTCCTCATGGCGCGCGAGCAGGTCGAACAACGCAAACTCAGCCGTGCCGCCATCGAGACGCTGGCCATCGTCGCCTACCACCAACCCGTCACCCGTGCCGAGATCGAAGAGATCCGCGGTGTCTCCGTCAGTCGCGGCACGGTCGATCAGTTGATCGAGTTGGAGTGGATCAAATCTGGCCGCCGCCGCATGACCCCGGGCCGTCCGGTGACCTACGTGGTCACGCCCGAGTTCCTCGACCATTTCGGGCTGGAAAATGCACGCGATCTGCCCGGCCTCAAAGAGCTGCGCGATGCGGGTCTTCTGGAAAGCCGCCCCCCGGACGCCGAGGGCGAAGAGGGGCCCGAGCCCGAGCGGGATGACGATACGGGCGACATGTTCGACGATGACGCGGACGCGGCGCGCGACGATGACCTGATCGAAGACGAATAAGGCCGGAAAAGTCTGACCAGCTGAACGCAGTTTTCGCCAAAATTCTGCCCAACTGGTCACATACCCGTTCATCTGAGCAGATATAAACTGGTAAAGGGCAGCCCAATGGACCGTATTTTGAACATGATCATCCGCCGCGTGATGTCGCGCGTCGTGAACCGTGGCGTCGATGCAGGCATTGATGCCGTGACACGTCGGGGCGACGAAAACACGCCCGAAGATCGCGCGCGCGGGCGGGCGGCTGCGCGCAACGCGAAAGGCGCGCTTCGCATGGCTCGGCGGATCGGGCGCTTCTAAGCCGATAGCCAATTCTACCCTTGGGTCCGCCGCCAAAGCGCGGCAGGGTGTGTGTGCTCAATTCTAGAGGACAACACCACAATGATTACCCGATTGACCCTTAGCACGGGGGTATTTCTCCTCGTTTCCGGGGCCGCTCAGGCGCAGGCTTACCTGTGTCCCGGCTTTGGTGATGTGGACGTGCGCATTACCTTGATCGAAGGCACGGACGCGGCGGTTGCCGAGTTCATCGCCGGGGCTGACAACCCTTCGGGCGGGGACGATCCCGTCACCATGCGGTCGCAACGGGGCGGCGACGGCATCACCTATGCTGGCGGCGATCTATTGCTGCGCGGAACCGGAGACATCGCTGATCTGACGGCTGGCGATCTGACGGTTCACTGCACTCTTGAAGGGGCTGAGGCTGCGGCGACCGTCGAGCAACCCGTTGAAACTGTGGAAGATAGTGAGGTTGTGCAGGCGCCGATTGAGGATGGCGCGGGCGAGGCCACACCTGATGCGGCAGGCGGCGCAAACATTCCCGCAATTTCCCTTGGCGGGAACCTGCGCGCCGGTCCCGGCACGGAATTCGCCGATGTCGGTGGCCTTGATGAAGGCACGGAAATCATCCTGCAGGCCGATACGGGCGTGCCGTTCAACGGCTACACATGGTGGGAGATCATCCTGCCAAGCGGCGAGTTGGCTTTCCAATGGGGCGGCGTGATTTGTGTGCCCGGCGGCGGTGTGTCCGGCGTGATCGAGGATGCAGACGCCTGCCCGATTGCCGAGGCTGATACCGGCACGGATGTCGGCGAAGCGACGGCGGATGCCAGCGGTGCTGCTGACATCGCCGCGATCTCGCTGGGGGGCAACCTGCGCTCGGGCCCCGGCACGGCGTTCCCGGATATCGGCGGATTGGAACAGGGCACGGCCATCACATTGCTCACCAACAGCGGAATTCCTTTCAACGGCTATGATTGGTGGGAGATTGAGCTGGCCGATGGCCAGATCGCCTTCCAGTGGGGCGGCGTGATTTGCGTACCCGCCGGGGGTGTCGCTGGCGTGTTGGAAAGCTGTCAGTAAGCCACAAAAGGTCCGCGGCTGGGTGGTATTGAAGCCACAGGTCGCGGCCCTCTGCCGATGGCAGAACGTGGTGCCCAGATTTCGCCACATTTCGCCGCCAACTCTGCCTCAAGATCAATAAAAACAGATCATGAGGCAGAGTTATGGAGCGGATCGTTAGCAGCGTTTTGCGCTTTTTCCAGTCGGTGGATGCGCCGAGAACGGAAATTCACGTCAACCGGATCGCCATGGGCAGCAGCCACGATCGGGCGCTTGCCGCATTCAAGGCAGATCAGGCACGCATCGCCAGTAAACAGGATGGCGCGACGTTCGCGTCCAAGCGCGCGGCCAAGTAAACGACGCACATCGCGTGCAGCAAAGCGCCCCAGCCGGGGCGCTTTTTTCTTTGTGCCCGGGGTTTTGTGCGGCAATCATCGCGCATCAGCTTTGGGGATGTACCATGAAATATACTACCGCTCTTGTGGCCTTGGCCGCGTCACTTGGTGTGCCAACCATGTCTTTGGCAAACGTGAACTATGCGTGCGGCGCGCTTAACGGGATCGAATTCACAGCCACCTATTTTGATGAGGAAGACGTCGTCGGGGTCGATGCGCGGAACCAAGCCAATGGGCAGGTCACGCGGGCGGTGCTGAACCCCGCTGTTTCAGGCAGTGGGTCGCGCTTCTTTGATCCATCCACAGGCCTCGATTTCGTCGAGCATCAGGGTCAGGCATTTCTGACGACGGCCTCGGGCGCGCAGTTCACCTGCGTGGTGACAAGCATTGACGAGCCAGGTGGCAGTCAGGCTGGCGGCGGCTACGACCCGCAGGTCGGCCCATTTCCCGGATTTTCCTTCGGAGGCAATCTTCGCGGTGGGCCAGGCACCAATTTCGCCGATGTCGGTTCTACGTTTGAGGGGCAACCAATAACTTTGGTCACGGATACGGGCATTTTCTTCAACGGTTATTCGTGGTGGGCTGTGCAGTTGCAGAACGGGCAGGACGCCTACCAATGGGGCGGGCTGCTCTGCGCGCCGGGTCTGCAGCTTGCAGGTATCTTCAACGAAGGGTGTTGAGGGCAACCGAGACGTTAATTTTCGGCTAACACAAAATGGAAAACCGTTCGATATCAATGGGAAAGGGTAGCTTATCAAGCGTGATAAGCTGAGTACTACCGGCCAAAAAAAGGGCGCCGCAATGGGCGCCCTTTCCTGTTTCTGACAGCCGCTGATTAGCAGCTGTAGTACATGTCTGACCGGAGGTCAGCAGGAGTAGTACATCTTGTATTCCATCGGGTGCGGCGTGTGCTCGTAGGCGTAAACCTCTTCCCACTTGAGCGCGGCATAGCCCTCGATCTGGTCTTTGGTGAACACGTCGCCCTTCAGCAGGAATTCGTGATCGGCTTCCAGCTCGTCGAGCGCTTCGCGCAAGCTCGCACAAACGGTTGGGATGCCCGCCAGCTCTTCCGGCGGCAGATCGTAGAGGTCCTTGTCCGAAGGATCGCCCGGGTTGATCTTGTTCTGGATGCCGTCGAGGCCAGCCATCAGCAGGGCCGCGAAGCAGAGATAGGGGTTCGCTGCCGGATCGGGGAAACGCGCTTCCACACGCTTGGCCTTCGGGCTTTCCGTCCACGGAATACGTACACAGCCAGAACGGTTGCGGGCCGAGTAGGCGCGCAGAACCGGGGCTTCAAAGCCAGGGATCAGACGCTTGTAGGAGTTCGTCGACGGGTTCGTGAAGGCGTTCAGCGCCTTGGCGTGCTTCAGGATGCCGCCGATAAAGTACAGAGCTTCATCAGACAGGTCGGCATACTTGTCACCCGCGAAGAGCGGCTTGCCGTCCTTCCAGATCGACATGTTGCAGTGCATGCCGGTGCCGTTGTCACCCGCGATGGGCTTCGGCATGAACGTGGCCGACTTGCCGTAGGCATGGGCAACGTTGTGGATGATGTACTTGTACTTCTGAAGCTCGTCGGCCTGCTTGGTTAGGCTGTCGAAGATCAGGCCAAGCTCGTGCTGGCAAGATGCCACCTCGTGGTGGTGCTTATCGACCTTCATGCCGATGCGCTTCATCGTGGACAGCATCTCAGACCGCAGATCCTGACCGGCATCGATCGGGTTCACGGGGAAGTAGCCGCCCTTAACGCCCGGACGGTGGCCCATATTGCCCATCTCATACTCGGTATCGCCGTTCCAGGATGCATCCTGAGCGTCGACCTCGTAAGAGACCTTGTTGATTTCAACAGACATGCGCACGTCGTCGAAGACGAAGAATTCGGCTTCGGGGCCGAAGAACGCGGTGTCACCGATGCCGGAGGACTTGAGGTATGCCTCAGCCTTCTCGGCGGTCGAACGGGGATCACGCTCATACGCTTCGCCGGTGTCGGGCTCAACGATCGAGCAGTGCACGCAGATCGTCTTTTCCGCGTAGAACGGATCAACATAGGCGCTGTCGGTGTCGGGCATCAGCTTCATGTCGGAGGCTTCGATGCCTTTCCAACCGGCGATGGACGAGCCGTCGAACATGAAGCCTTCCTCAAGGAAGTCCTCATCGACCTGGTCGGACATCACCGTGACGTGCTGCAGCTTGCCGCGCGGATCGGTGAACCGGATATCGACGTATTCCGCGTCCTCGTCCTTAACCATTTTCAAGAAGTCTGCTGTGCTCATTCTGACCTTCCCTTTGCGTTCAAATAGGCCCCGGTCGGGGGTGCTTTACATTGCGGATTAGATTGCGTCTTCGCCCGTTTCGCCGGTCCGGATGCGGATCGCCTGGCTGATGTCGGATACGAAAATCTTGCCATCGCCGATCTTGTCGGTCTTGGCGGCATTGATGATGGTCTCAATCGCGGCATCGGCCTGATCTTCGCTTAGGACGACTTCGATCTTTACCTTGGGCAGGAAGTCCACGACATATTCGGCGCCACGGTAAAGCTCCGTGTGCCCCTTCTGGCGGCCAAACCCTTTCACCTCGGTTACGCTCAGACCCTGAACGCCGATTTCCTGAAGGGCTTCCTTCACCTCATCCAGCTTGAACGGTTTGATGATTGCTTCGATCTTTTTCACAGGCCGACTCCCTCGCCATCTCTTCGATGTTCTGACACCATCTTGGGCAAGGGGCGTCCATGTGTGAGCGTGATTGCTGTTCAATCTTTGGGCGTATTTTGAAGCTGTCGGTGACTTATTGTGCAAGGCGCTTAAAAAATGTGCACAAATGAATCGGAGCCGCGATGAACCTGTTATCAGCTGCCGAAATGCGGGATCTGGAAGCTGCGGCAATCGCGTCAGGCCATACCACGGGCCTCGACATGATGGAGCGGGCCGGTGCCGGAGTGGTGGATGCGGTGCTGTCACGCTGGCCTGAATTGAACAACGGTCCGCGTCGGGCCGTAATTCTATGCGGGCCAGGCAATAACGGAGGTGATGGCTACGTCATCGCGCGGCTTTTGGCGCAGCGCTATTGGGATGTGCGGGTCTTTGGGATGGGGGCGTGCGATGACATGCCCCCGATGCGGCGGCAAACCGGCGTCGTTGGGAAGGGATTGGCGCTGTTGCCCTGCTTGAAATGGCCTCGGACGAGGGGGCGGACCTTGTCGTAGACGCGATTTTCGGAACCGGACTAAGCCGTGGTTTCGCGCCGCCCGATCGCGTGGGTGCGCTGTTTCACGGCCTGTTTGCAGATGGATTTTGGGGGCATGGCAAAGAACACCTGCCATATGTCGTCGCGGTTGATGTCCCGTCGGGACTGGATGCGGATAGCGGAAAGATCCTTTGGACCGACAGCCAATGGTGCGGGGATATTGCGGCGCATCTGACTGTCACTTTTCAACAACCGAAATTGGGGCATGTCCTGGCGGACGGGCCAGGGCAGTGTGGAGCGCTCGAGGTTGTGGATATCGGTTTGACAGATCGATCGAAGGGTCTTCCATTGGCGCGCCTGCCGGATCCGATTTTGGCGGAACCTTCGTTGAGCAAGACAGTCATGGACGCTCACAAATTCGACCATGGCCACGCCCTGATCCTGACGGGTGGTCTGGGGCGCACCGGGGCGGCCCGCCTTGCTGCACAAGGGGCGCTTCGTATTGGCGCGGGGCTCGTTTCTCTCGGGGCGCCGGGTGCGGCCATGATGGAATGCGCCGCCCAGATTACAGGGCTGATGTTGCGCCGGTGCGAGGGCGCGGATGGGCTGCGCGATTCATTGGAAGACGACCGCATCAACGCCCTATGCATAGGCCCCGGTTTTGGGATTGGGGACGCCCAGGTTGCCGTAGTGCAGACGGCTCTGGACATCGCCGCGAACCGAGGGCGCAAAGTCTCTGTGGTATTGGATGCCGACGCTTTGTCGAATTTCTCCGGGCGGGCGGATGACTTGGTGCTCCGTCTGGCGGATGCAGCCGTTATCACGCCCCATGGCGGAGAATTCGCCCGGATCTTTCCGGATTTGGCGGCACGTCTGGCCGAGCGGGCGATACATGGCCCGGCCTTTTCAAAGGTCGACGCCGCACGAGAAGCCGCCGGGCGGGCGCAATGCGTCGTCGTTCTCAAAGGGGCTGATACAGTGGTTGCTGGCCCGGACGGCAAGGTCGCAGTTCACGCCGCTGCCTATGAGCGTGCGGCCCCTTGGCTTGCAACAGCTGGGTCTGGTGATGTCCTGGCCGGGTTCATCACGGGACTTCTGGCGCGCGGGTTTGAGCCGTTTTGGGCGGCGCAGGCCGGGGTGTACCTGCATGTCGAAGCTGCGCGCAGCTTTGGCCCGGGTCTGATTGCCGAAGATTTGCCAGATCAACTGCCTGAAGTCCTACGGCAGATCGAGGCAAACACGCCCTGAAAAGAAAGCGGCGCCCTGTCCCGGGGCGCCGCTTGAATTCCGTGAGAGGGGGGCGGTCTGCAACGCCCGAGTTCACGGTGTCGGACGCAGCGATGCGTCCTGTCCTCCGTGGCGTGGTGTGCGTTGCCACTGCCACCCGCACGCATACACCGCGCGGACTGGATGGGTCACTTCGCCGAGGCTGCCACCTTCGGCTTGTCTGCGGAGGCAAGCTCCAACCCATCTGCGTAGAGGATCTCAGGTGCGCCGAAGTAGAGCGACAGCATAATCTGCCGTCCGCCGGTTTCGGTGCGAATGAAGTTGCCGTCCACAAGGCGGGCGGCGGGAACAGCGGCGATGTCCTTGCCCCAAAGGGCCTTGGCGCGCCAATCGCGGACCAGCACACGCTGGCCGGGCATCAGAATGACGTCATTGGACGGCTTGCCGCCCATGGCGTCGGCTGACACGCGCACGCGCGGCGTACCTTCGGGCAAATTGTGGCGCATCACGGCTTTCAGTGTGCGGACACCACGCCGCGTAATGACGCGGTCGCCGGGGTTCAGAAATTCTACGGGGATCGCGCCGTCCAGGGTCAGGACTTGCGTTCCGGGGGCAAGGCCGGCTTCACATGCGCCGGATTTGCCACCCACACCGGCCTGCGGCCGCGGGGTTGCATCTGTCATTTTGATACCTGCTCGCTCGTTCGGGCCCTGAGGACCTCGTTTATGTGAACGCGAGATTACGGCATCCTCGCCCATTGGGCGAGTTTTTTCTTCAATATGAAGCGTGGTGTCGGTCATGTGTCTTCCCCTCAGGTTTCGGGTGGCAGCCCGTTGATGAGAGATATCTCGCGTGAGATTCGGGCATAATCTGGGCGAAAACTGGTTACACTTAGGTTAATGCTGGGGAGAATTTTGGCCTCGCCATGCACGAACGGGCCTGCTAAACGCACCGCCGATGCGGGTGTGGCGAAATTGGTAGACGCACCAGATTTAGGTTCTGGCGCCGCAAGGCGTGGGGGTTCAAGTCCCTCCACCCGCACCATCTTATGCTTGGCCTACCGACCTTCGCGCTGCTTGAGGCCTTGGTTCGGCCACCACATCTGAATCCCCTCCGGGTCCCACAGCGCCGACAGGCCGATGCCGACGATGCCCGGCTGCGCGTCCTGCGCCGCTGGCGTGATCTCTAGCTGTGTTCCGACAACCTGAACGTGCCAGTGGTTTGCGGCGGCATCTCGTGCGACCCCCTTCACCCGGAACAGGCCGCGCGGTCGGTTTTCCAGGTGGTCACGCAAGGCCGTTGCATCGCCGGCGAAGCTGCCATCCGACGACCAGGAAGAATATTCGGCATGGGGCTGGCCCTTGGCCGGCGGGGAATAGGCGCCTCCGATCAGCTTCAGGAATGCGTCCGATGTCAGGCCTTCGACCACGGGCGCAGTCACAACGCCTTTCACCTGATCCAATTGCGGACCGTCAGGTTCCTTGCTGACCCAGATCAGATCCGCCTTTTCGATCTGCGACATGTATTGTGGCCCGATCAGGGGGTCTTCGCGAAAGTCGCAAAAGCGCTGACCATCCACAACAGTCACGATGCCCGCATAGCTGAGCTCAGGTTCCGCCAAGGCCGCATTTGCGATGCGCGCGGGATCCGAAATGCCGCTGGCCTCGATAAACAGGTGATCCGGGCGTGGGCGACGATCAAGCGTGTCGCCGATTGCCATGAACAAATCTGCCCCCATCGTGCAGCAGACGCACCCGTTAGACAGGGCAATCGTGTCTTCATCGCGTGAGATCAACAGACGCTCATCAATGTTGATGGCGCCAAAGTCATTGACCATCACCAGGATGCGCAAGCCCTGCGGATCCGCGAGGATGCGGTTGATCAACGTTGTCTTTCCGGCCCCAAGATAGCCGGAGATCACCGTCATGGGCAGAGCGGTCAAAGTAGATACGCCCGGCCGTCCAGCACCGTGCCAAGCACCTCCACGTCCTTGAGCTGGTCCGGACCCGCTTGTGTGGGGTCGCTGCCGAGGACGGCAAAGTCCGCTCGTTTACCAACTTCGATAGAGCCGATTTCGGCGTCCATCTTCAGCGTCTGCGCAGCGCCGAGGGTGATGGCGTAGAGCGCCTCGTCCACTTTGATCCTCTGCGCCTCCCCAAGGGTGCGGCCTGACATCGTCTTTCGGTTCACGGCGCACCAAGCCGTGAAGAGTGGCCCCATCGGCGTCACGGGCGCATCGGAGTGGATGGCAACCGTCAGACCGGCATCAAGGGCGGAGCGCACGGCATCCATCTGGCTGGCGCGGTCTTCACCGATGGTCAGCGCGACATGTTGATCGCCGAAATACCAAAGGTGATTGGCGAACAGGTTTACGGCGATGCCCAATTCCTGGCAGCGGCGGAATTGAGCGGCATCCATCATCTGGCCGTGCTGCAGAACATGGCGATGGGTCGGCCAAGGGGCGGCCTGCATCGCGGCCTCCAGCGCATCAATTGCAATCTCGGAGGCTTCATTGCCGTTGACGTGGATATGCATCTGAATTCCGGCGGCATGGAGCGCGGCGCAGGTCTCAAAGATCTGGTCCGGCGCCATGTTCCATAGGCCATTTGGCTGGCCACCAACATAGCCCGGCCACTTCACACGCGCCGTCCACCCCTGGATCGACCCGTCGGTCATCAGTTTTACGGCACCCAATCGAAGTTTGTCTGTTGAGCGTGCTCTCAACCCTTTTGCGCGTTCCGCGAGGGCCTGCGGGTCGCCCATTGCGGCGAGGGCAGGGACGATCCGCAATGGAAAGTCTGGATCCGCGGTGACCGACAGCATCGTGGCGAGATCCTCGTCCTCCAATTGAGAGAAGAGGTCCGTTACGGTGGTCACACCCGCGCGCCGCGCGACTTCCCCATAGGAGCGGATCGCACTTTCGCGTTGGGACAGGGCGCGAAAGTCGATCCCCAGGCGCCGCATGATCGGAAACATGGCCGCCATTTCCTGAAGCTCGCCCGTGGGCACACCGTTGCGGTCTTTGACAACACCTTCGACATTGGTGCCCTCTCCATATCCAGCCATCTCCAGCGCAACCGAATTCACGCACATCAGGTGAAAGTTGGAGAATATGATCGCAATGGGCCGCGTCGTTGAAACGCGGTCCAGATGCGCGGCACCAAGCCGTTCGCCGGGCAGAAAGATCGGATCAAAGCCCCAGCCGATCAGGGGTTGATCGTGGGGCAGGGTCGCCTCGACCTCCTTCAATCGATCCACGACGGCATCGAGCGTGCCCAAACCTTGCCAGAGCTGCCCGTTTGGATCGAGGCGGTCGTGATAGCCCGTATAGGTGTAGTCCCAGATCGCCCCGGCCATCATGTGGGCATGGCCTTCGACAAAGCCGGGCATCAGCACGGCGTGCGAGAGCGAGGTGTCGTGTGTGACAGGCCCCCAAGCATCGGCACAGGACGCATCGCCAAGTGCCAGAATGCGCCCGTCGCGCACCGCGACATGGGTGGCGCTGGGGCGATTGCGATCCATGGTGACGATCTTTCGCGCCGAATACACGGTGATGTCCGCCATTTTTGCTCTCCCTACCTTGTTGGGAATCCGTAGCGCACTCTTGCAGCGGGGAGGAACCGGAATCTGTGCGTGGCCTTAGCCTTGCAGCTTGAAACGCTGCAGAACATGAAACCAGCCGGCCTCGTCTTCGCCGACAAGACACAGGGCGGTTATGTCCATCGGCCGGGCGAGGTCGGGGGCGAAATATTGCCTGAGAACGTCGCACACCTGATCTGCGTGATCTGTTGGGCCGGTCAGTGTCATGTGAAAGCGGAACTCCTCCATGACATAGGGATAGCCCCAATGCTGCAGCATCTGTTCTTGCCGGGCGCTCAGCCCGTGTTTGCGCCGTTTGGCAAGCTCGTCCTCAGTGGCGGGTGCCCGGAAGCCGTCCAGCGACTTGACGGCGGAGGAGGCCAGATTGGCCAAGGCCTCGCTACGCTTGAGCGGCGTGAGCGCCACAAAACGCCCCATGCGACGTACCACCATCGCGGGCAGAGTTACTGGCGGGCGTGACGCACAAAAGGCGGCGGCTGCATCCGTCAGCGCTGTATGATCGGTTCCGGGCGATAAGGCGAATGGCGGCTTGATCGTGCCGTGGAACCCGTATTTGCGGGGCCGACGGGTCAGCGCATCTATGCTTTCGCCGAGGTCGGGAAGTGAGGGATTGGCAACAGTCCGCCCCGCGTCGCTATCCCAGCCCAACCAACCGGCCCCGCGCGTGTACACGGACCCGTCTGGTACGAAAAACAGGGCAAATCGTTTGAATGATGCCATTTGCAAACCCTTCTGCCCGAGCGTGTTTTGCGCAAGTCGAACGTGATCACAAGGCAAGCTCGCCAATGCCCCGTGTGCAAACCTGTCCGTCGTCACGGCCAAAGAGTTGACAGTGAAAGCCCCTTCATTAAGCAGAGCAGATGCTTTTGACCACGTGCAGCCCATGACCAAAGACGCCAAATCCGCGCCAACATTGGAAGATGTTGCCCGGCTCGCCTCGGTCTCGACGGCGACTGTGTCGCGGAGTTTGAACTTTCCCGAATTGGTGTCCGATCGCACCCGCGAGCGGGTCCAATCCGCTGTCGATACCTTGGGCTATTCCCCGAATTTCGGCGCGCGCGCCATGGCCTCGCAACGGACGCGCACCATTGGGGCGATCATTCCAACGATGGAGAATGCCGTGTTTGCGCAAGGCATTCAGGCCTTTCAGGAGGAGCTGGACGACCATGGCTATACGCTTCTGGTCGCAAGTTCGGCCTACCGGACGGATCTGGAGGAAAAGCAAATCCGGTCGCTGATCGCACGCGGTGCCGATGCGCTGCTGTTGATCGGGTACCAACGTGCCCCCGCGATCACCGATTTCATCAAGGCCCGCAACGTCCCGACCCTGATCACCTGGGCCTATGACGCCGCCAAAACGGACCCGAGCATCGGGTTCGACAATCGCCACGCCATGCGGCGCCTGACGGAGGAGGTCTTGCGCCAGGGCCATCGCCGCATCGCCTTGATTGCAGCAGAGACCGACACCAATGACCGTGTGGCAGAACGGGTTCGCGGGGTGTCAGAGGCGATCCAACAGGCGGGACTTCCCGCCGATCATCTTACGATCCACCGCACGCGATATGGGATAGAGACCGGAGCGGCAGCGTTTGAGGCCGTGATGCGGAGCCCCCAACGGCCCACAGCCGTCATGTGCGCCAATGATGTTCTGGCCGTCGGGGCGGTCAAACAGGCCTCAAAAATGGGGCTGGCCGTGCCAGGCGATGTTTCGGTTACAGGTTTTGATGACATTGAACTGGCGCAGGTCACGTCACCCGAAATCGCTACGGTTCGGGTCCCGCACCGCCAGATGGGGCGCCACGCAGCGCGCGCCCTGATCGCTTTGTTGGAGGAGGCTGTGCCGCTTGAAAGCGAAAACCTGCATACCGAGCTTTGCCTCCGTGGGTCCCTTGGACCTGCACCGGAGATTTAGGCGGCCTGCCAATAGGTCAGGGCCTCTTGCGCGCTGGTCTGTTGAAACAGCACGGCGCCGTAGGTGCCGACGCGACCCACGAGCAAAACGCACGCCTCATCCGCAGGATCGCACGGGAATGCAAGCGCGCCGTCTGTTTCGAGCGTGGCCGCCAAAGGGCTTTCATCCGAGGTTGCCCGCGCCAGAATATCCGTGATCTCGGAGGCGCGCCGTTCAATGGCGTCCTCAGCTCCGGAAAGAGGGGCGATTTCATAGCCTTCCATCAAGAAGCTTGCTTCGATCTTCGCGGCGTGCTGGTTGGTGAACGCCACTAACTGATGCGCCAAATCGGGCTGGACTGAACCGCTTTGATCTGTCCCGGTTTGTTCCATCAGACTTGTGGCTGCGATGCCAAGGCCCGTCCCATCCATGCCGTCGCGAAGTGCAGTTTCGGAGATGGAAATAACGACATCGCCCGAAAGCGCTTCTTTCAACGTGTCGGCAACCAGTCCTTCATCGCCAGCGCCCAACGCGGCCCCCAGGGTGCCGGCGCGCTGGCGTCGCCCGTCATGCGGTAGAGGCGACGATTGTGCACGAAAAGCGCCATCGTCGCCCCGCTCTCGAAGCGCAATTCGATGTGGCGCGGCAGTACCGTTCGGTTCAGCCGCTCCAAAAGCGCACTTAAGTCAGGGACGGACGCAACCTGATCGCTGACGCAGGCCGCCGCGTTCAGAGTAGATCTGATGCGAGACAGGGCGCTCATGCCGCAATCTCCGGAATTTCCATGGACACAGCGAACCGGTGCATTCCGGCCAAGAGTTCAGTGATGTCCGCGCCAGGGTTGCACACGCATGTAAGCGCCACGCTTCCAAGCTGCGGCACTTTCTTGAATATGCGGATCGCCTGTGGCGTTTCGAGGGCCACATAATCCGTCGCCAAGCCCGCCATATCAAAGGCATCCCGGGTGAGCGCGCTGAGCGCATCGAGGTTTTCCTGCGGGTAGGCGAGTGCACCGTCTGCTGCCAGAACCGTGCCGGAGCGCAGGTCGCTGAGCATCAGAAGCACGCATTGGGGATGTGCGGCGCGATATGTGCGTAGTCCGTCAAAGTGCATTGCAATTCCAGTTAGATCAGCGCGTTTTGCGCGGTCCGTCGCCGGACCTTTCGCTCGGCTGACAGGGTTGTGACACGGCGAGGCGCAACAAGATCGGGGGTAGGCACCTTTGATCGCATTGGCGCTTGTGGGGCAGGTCTTTCGGGCGCTTGGGCGATCTGCGGCACGGCGCATTCGATCAAGTCGTCCAGTGCAGAAACGATGGATGAGGGTCCGGTGCTGTGCGCACCATCGTCGGCCGTCAGCAGTGCGGCTGGGAGAACATGGCGGAACTGTCCCGCAACTTCATCGCGAACCCGCTTCAAGACGCGCGGTTGATCCTGCGCCCGAACTTTGTCGATCCGCGTCAACAGCAGCATCGACCGATGCTGAAGCGTGGCCGGCACAAGGTCCCAGATCGCAGCTTCCGATTGCCGCCAGGCCTGGGTGGCCGGAGTGCACCAAATCGCAATTTCCACTCCGGGCAGCAGCTGGTCCCACAGGTCCGGCGCCATGTTCGGATCGGAGCTTCCTGGCATATCGAGAAGATCAATGCGCTCAAGGATTGGGGCGTCCAGGGGCACTTGGACGAACTTCGTGTCTTCCAGCGGCACCGAGGACCCGCTCCCTGCCGCCAAAGGCTCGGCCGTATCGTCGTCCAAAATGCGGACTGGGTCACCGGTTCCGTATTGATACCAAAGGGGCGGGGTTTGTGTCGCGGTGACGCGCACCGGGGATTGCCTGCGCCCCAATAAAAGGTTCGCTAGGGTGCTTTTCCCGGCGGAGAATTCACCAAGCAGCGCCACGCATGGCCGTTTCTTCGTATTTGCCATTACTTTGCTCGTCCTCGTTGGGGTGTTCCAAAATCTGCCAGAATGGCCTGGGCCGCGCCAAGGGCGTTGGATTGCTTCTCATCCGTTTGCGCTTGGTCCTGACGCAACTGGGCAAGGTCTGTGGTCCCGCGGCTTGCCAGGCCAAGGATCACCGCACGCTGCGCCGACAGGAATTCGTCAAGCTCTTCGTGCACCGCCCTTGCATGGGGGGCCGCGTGGTCGGTCGACAGGGCTGCCACAACGGGCGCAATTTCCGCTTCGATCAGCGATCTGAATTCGGCGGCATAGCTGTCATAGCTGCGGCGGCGGCGCCACCATCGGGTCCACCAGCTGCCCTTGATGTCGAGCGCGATGGTTTGCCCCAGCATCACAGGAACAGGTGGCTCTGGCACAGCCGGGGCTTCCAGTGTGAAGCCCGCATGGCTCAGGCCGAAGGTTGTCTCAAACAGGATCTCAAGATCGCGCGCGGCCTTCTGGAAAACGGCGTCCGCGGATTTATGCGACTTTCCGCAATAGACGTTGTAGCCCGATTTCAGCAGCAAACGCAGACCTGCCGGGTCGTACGTCCACTCAACCTCTTCGCCATAGGTTTCCAAATGCCGGATCAACGAGGTGGTGCCGCGGGCGACGAACGCTTCCTGCGCTTTTCCCAGGCGCAGGTCGAGGTCAGCGGCCAGCGTCGAAAGTGAGCTCTCGAGGGCTGATTGCGCCTCGGCCGCGACCTTATCGATGGCTTGCGCCAATTCTGTTGGGTCAATCGAAGGAGTGGCGCGTTCGACGATGTGCTTTTCCTGCAAGGCGCGCTGTGCGGAAATGGCGCTGACCGTGTTTCGCGCGGCAGACGCGGTTCGGGCCAACGCATGTGCGCCATCGCTTGCGCAGATACGCTCCGCCATGGCTTGTCCAAGCGCTGGCAAGCCCGAGAGTGTCCAGATCAGCGATGCGGTGTCTTTCTCAAGCCCCGCTTTATTGGCCTGATACCGCGCGAAGTTGAGCAGCGCCTCAGCGCTGTCGCGACCCATCTGGGCGAAGTCGCCGGACAAGGCGGCGTTGGCCCAATGGGCGCTGCCAAACAGGATTTCCGCTTCGGCCGGAATGCTGAGCGATTTGAGCGTTTTCTCGATCGAGGCGCGGATTTCGGGAATGTCCCGCGCGGGATCTGCCAATTCATCCACTCGGTTCACGAAAATCAAAACGTCACGGGCCGGCACGTTCGCGATCAGCCGAACGAGCGCCAGATCCACATTCGAAAGCGCCTGATGAGCCGACAGGACAACGATACACAGGCGGCTGCCGCGAATGGCATTCACAGTGATCTGCTCGCGGACCATGAAAGTGTCGTTCACACCGGGCGTGTCCCGAAGGCAAAGTGGCAAGGGCAAGGCAGGTTGCGACAGGTACAGGTCAGCCGAGCGGGTGATATCGGCAAATCGTCCCTGGGACGGGTCCACGTCACTCTCGTCGCCCAGGCAGACATAACGTTGCAACAAGTCCGCATCGACATAGCCATAATCGTGGGTCTGCCCGAGCAGCATCTCGAACTGCTCGCCCAATCGCGCACGGGCCGCTGCGCGCATGGTCTCAAGCTGTTTGCGGACCTTCTCAAGCTCCTGATCGGCACCGGCGCGGCTAGCCAATTCGCCCACACGCCCCCGGTGGTCAGAAGGTTGGCCCATTCCGCATCCGTGAAGAAGCGGAAGCTGGATTTTTCCTGCACCTTGTTTCGGCGCGGGGAGAGATGGACGGATGTGACCACCGACGTCCACGGGTTGATGTCTGAGGGAAGCAAGCCAACAGTGCCCGCCATTGCATTGGCGAGAGATGTTTTTCCGGCCTTAACCTGTCCAATCAGGGTCACAGACGGCGTGAACTCCCGAAGCTCGGCCCGCATGGCGCGCACCTGATCGCTATGCGTGTCACCGCCTGCGACCTGCAGATGGTCCAGCGCCGCTTCCAGCTTGCGTATGTCCCGGGCCAGCGGGGTGAGCCCGCGATAGGCGCGCGCCAAAAGGGCCTGGTCTGGTGGGGGTGTCTCGCAAGGCACACCCGGCTTGGCGCGGGGAAGGGCTGCATCATGTTTCATGCCGCCATACCCCGCCCGAGCCTGCACTGATCAAATGCGGCACGCATCTGGTGCAAAAGCGCTGCCGCATCTTCAACCTGGTCCGGGCCCGCCTCCATTTGCAGCAGCAGGAGAAGGTCGGTGGCTTCATCAATCATGTCGGCGAGCGCGGTGAATTCCGCCAGATCATCGGGCCAACCGCTGGACCGATCCCGCAGGCCTTCAGCCGTTTCCGCGCAATGGATCAACGCGGTTTCTGGCCAATTCGTTTCGGTTTCGGGGTCGATCCACGCTAGGTCTTCTGCCAGCGCTCGTGATCTTCGTGCCAGAAAAGCGTGGGCTCCGACAGCACTTCGCGCAGGCGCGCAAGCTGTCCCGAACTGCGCTGCGGCTTACTTGGCCCGTAGTCCGCGACCGGTTCTTCGGGGTCGGCCGTATATCCAAGACGGTGCAACAGCAGATACGCAGCGTCCAGGTCCGCCATGCGCGCTTCATCGATGTCGTCGCGCAACTGCGTCAGAAGCGGGGCGATGTCGCCGGGCAAGGGCAGGTGCACATGGTCAGTGAACTCAGAGGCAGCCACAGCGTCATGCCCGGCTGTGTCCGGGGCCGTTTCAACCAGATAGGCCCGGTGTGTGAGCCGCTCGGGCGCATTCCCCCAAATCCGGGCATCGGCGACGGAGAAGGCCGTCGTGCACCAGACCGCGATTTCAGTGCGCCGCGCAGCCCATGCAAGGGCGGGGCGGTGCATCGCGGGGTTCAGATCCAGTGATAAGGCCAGAAAGGACATGTGTTTGAGGGGCTCTGACGGCGCGGTCACACGCAGAAACACCGGGGCTTCCGACAGAAGCGCGGCATCAGGCCAGCCGTCCTGGGCAAGGTGCGAACCATCCTCCAAGGTTGCATGGGTCTGAACGCGGTCGCCGAACTGCATCTCCAGCGCTGGCGGAAGGGCGACGCCATCGGGCGCAATGTCGCTGCCGCACACAGCGTAGAGAATGGTGCGCATGTCGCTGTCCCATTGACCCATCAGGCAGACGCGAACGGGCCGCTTGAGCGTTTCGATCAAATGCGCACAACGCTCCGCATCCCGTTGCGGAATACGGGCAGACGCCAAGAGCGCTTCCAGCTTCGCGACGGTCTCACTTGGTTCTGGCGCAAGGGCCTTCATCATCACCCCCGCGGTTCAATCGAAATCGCTGGCGCAACCGCGCGCCGCATGGCTTTGAACATGGCGCTGGGGGCATGACGCAAGCTGCTGTGGCGTTCGGCGCGCTTGCGGCGCACCGGGCGAATGACGACCAGCGATGTGTTGTCCTGTTCGGGATCGTTCAAGGTCGTCAACGCCTCAAGAAGATCGTTGGCGATCACGCGACTTTGCTCATTCCGAGCGCGCAAAAGCAGGGCTTCGATGATCGGATCGGGCAGGAATTGAAGGCCGTCACTTGCGAGGACGAGAATGTCGCCTGCGCGCACTTCTAGCGGGGCGTCGGGGCAGTCAATCTCGGCCACCGCGTCGCCGGTCAGGGCTGAGGTCAGGCAATTGCGCTGCGGGTGCGCGGCGGCCTCAGCTTCGGTCATAGCGCCGTTTGCGGCCAGCAGGTCCAGTTGCGGGGCCATCGAATGGTCCGCGTTGAGGCGGGAAAGCTTTTCATCACGGAACAGATAAAGGACGGAATCCCCGACCGAGACCCAGTGCAGATCGCATCCGGACAGGTGCGTGGCAATGACAGTGCCCCCCATGCCGGAATGATCCGGGCGCGCGGCCGTCACGGCCTTGAGGCCCGCATTTGCCTTTTCCACGGCGCCGCGCAAGGCGTCAGGCGGCGCGGATTTGCGGGCACTTTCCTTTAGGGTCAGCGCGGCAAAAACCTCGGTCACGATCGCGCGGCTGGCCAGATCGCCGGAGGCATGTCCGCCCATGCCATCCGACAGAATGGCAAACCCATCCGGTGCGCCTTGTGGGAACGACACGGCCACCGCGTCTTCCTGTCGAGACCGCGCGCCTTGCGCGAGGGCAGAGGCGACATCAAACTCGAATTCCGATTGGTCAGTCATCGGCGTGCCCGTCCCACGTGAAATCAGGCCCGCAAAAGGCATGAAAGCGCAAAGTGGTTTTGCCGATGCGGATTTCGTCGCCATGCTCCATCTGTTCGGTGGCAAGGACCGGCATATCGTTGCGACGGACGGCATTGGCCTTGTTGCCGTGGCCAAGGAAGAACCGGTTTTGTTCGGCGTCGTACATGACCGAGGCATGGCCGGCGCGCGAGATGCTCTCATCGCCGAAGTTCATGCAAATGTCCTGATCTTCGCCGCGCCCGATGGACGACACGCGCGTTGTTACGGCGAAAAAGGCACCCCGTCCGGGGCCGTCCGTGACGACAAGAAAGCCTGCCGGATAGGTGGGTCCTTCTGACTGCGCGTCGGATGCGGGTTCAACCTCGGAAGTCGCGCCGAGAAATCCGATGACCCGCGTTTTGGCGCGATCGGTGGGCTGTGCGGGCGCAGGCGGCGGCGTTGACGGCACGGCACGCGCCGGGGCCGGTGCCTTGTCGGATGGGTCCGCTTCCAGATCCCAGATTTGACGGCGCTGATCCGTTTCCGGGCGACTGACGGCCACGCGCCGCGGTATTGCGGGCTGCGATACCGGTCGTATGGCGTTTTCGCCTGTTGTCGGCGCAGGTCCGTCAGCGCCTGCAGGAGGACGCATCCGAACGGCAACATTGCGCAATCTTTTGATACTCATACGATTTCCTCGGCTCGATCATCCCCGTTTGCTGTTTTGGCGCCGGGTTTTGGGGGTTTTGCGAATAGGGAAAGCCAGCCCGAGCGTGTCGCGGCCTGATGGTCCGCCGCGTCCGTCTGCGGGGCTTCGGGCCGACGATACCTAAGCTGCATCTTTTCAATGGGCTGCAATTTCGGCTTGCGGGGCCGATGCGGTTGCGTTGCTGGCGCTTCTGCTGGCTCCTCTGCGGTCAACTCCTCAAAGTCCGGTTCAGCTTGTACGATCCGCACTTCCGGTTTTGCCTGCACTGGGTTGGGTGGTTCCAGCGGCGGTTTTGGCGCGTCGGGCGCCTTCGGCGTGAAATCCCGAAAGAAGTCGCGCACAAGTTGCGACACCGTTTTGTCCAGGGTTTCGTCTTGCTCGGCCTTTTCCAGCAAACGCTTCTTGCGCCGCGTCTCGTCTATGGACGACAGCCAGGTGTCCGCGTCGGTCAGGCGATCTTTCGGAAACAAGCTGAGGCATTGCCAAATGGCCGCAATGAAGGTGCGATCATAGCCCTCAATGTCAGGTTGGTCTGGCAACGGATCTGCGGCGTCGCGCGCGGCTGCGGCCATCCGCACTTGGCTGCTTGGGGGCGCTTTGCCAGTCAGCAAGTGGAAAAAGGTCGCCGCTAGCGCATAAAGGTCGCTCGCATATGTTTGGTCGCTACCCGCGAGGTAGAATTCCTGCGGCGAGTAGCCGTCTTTGACAGTTTGCAGTTTCGACAGCACGCGACTGACGCGTGTCGCATCCTCGCGCGCAGCCCCAAAATCGATCAAGACAGGCAGGTTATCATCATCCACCAGAATATTGTCCGGCGAGATATCGCGATGCAGGATGTCGTTGCTGTGGATGTAGGCAAGTGCCTGCAGCAATTGGGACAGGAGGGTTTTCACGCGATCGGGCGTCAGGCGCCCAGGGTCGTTTTCGACGATGTCGAGGAGCGTGCGTCCCTCGACAAAATCCATCGCCATATAGGCGGTCCCGTTGTCGCGAAAATACTGATGGACCCCAACAATATAAGGGTGTTGCAGCGTGGCAAGCGCGCGGGCTTCCTTTTCGAACAGCTCCAGAATGGCGTCAAATTCAACGGCGTTTCCCTGGCTTCTGACGCAGACCGTCTGATTTGACCGGAAGCACATAGCGCTGGGGAAGCATTCCTTGATCACCACCCGACGCCCGAGGCTGTCGCAGGCCAGATAGGTCACTCCAAATCCGCCAGCGTTGAGGTAGCCCTCGATCGTGTACTGGCCGCCACACAAGGTGGCGCCGGGGGGCAGCTCATCTCCCTGATATGTGGGTTCGGGTTCCATTTGGTGCCTGTGCCTGCAGAAATGCGTTGATGCTGACCCCGGGTTGTCCGGGGGCGCGTTCAGGCCTTCCAATTCGCGCTCGAAAAGTGGCTGGATTGCGGCACGCGGTGGTGCAACTGGGGTCGAATACCTGCAATTCAGATTGAATTCTCGGGGATTGTTGCGCGCCCGAATTGCGCAAAAGGCTATCGATGATCCGACTCCACTGTCACGCTGGATTTACACATTTGAGTGCATGGGGGCTGTTTCTGGGGCGGAATCAGAGCAACTTTTCATGGATATTCTTCCCCTTGGGGCAGGGCGTCCCGCAGAAAGATCACTTCAGATGAAATAGCTTTTCCGGGCCACAAAGTCTTTTCGCACAAAGACTTAGCAGGGTCGGACCAGGTTTTGATCCCTGCAAGGCCAATTGTTTCGCGTGTGTTCAAGGTGTAAATCACAATTTACAGTTGACCTGTCAGACTGTTGTGACATTCTTAATCTCGATGGACCCGGATGCCGGACGACTTGTCTTCGCCTCTGCGGGCCCGTCGCTCGCCGGTTCTTGGGTGTCACCACCCTCGGGCCAAATCTCGAAGCGAAGAGGAGAGGAACATCATGTCTGATGATCCGGATAAAGTCTGGCCCACGGGTCTGACCCTCAAAGAGGCGGAAGAGGTGCATAGCTACCTCATCGATGGCACGCGGGTGTTTGGGGGGATCGCTCTGGTCGCTCACTTCCTCGTGGCTGTTGCAACGCCTTGGCTGGGCTGACGGGAGCAAGATCGCATGAACAATTCAAAGATCTGGCTTGTTGTTAAGCCCACCGTCGGTATTCCGCTGTTTCTTTCAGCGGTCGCCGTCGGCTCGTTTGCGGTGCACGTCGCCGTTGTCAGCAACACCACCTGGGTGTCTGATTTCCTGTCTGGACAGGAACTCGGCTCGGGCTCGGCGGCGCTGGAAACGGAAACGAATATCCTGCCCGCAAGTGCGGACGTCACACCTGACGCGCCAATGTATCTCGACGCCGCTGCCGATGATGGCATGACGGTAATCCTGCCCGATGGGCGGACAGCAAGGCTTGTCATCGAAGACCCGGTGACGCTGGCCTCCGCGAGGACATTGCTACCAACCGACACGGCGCTCGAATAAGCGCCTTGTTCTCCACGACCGGGGGATAGAAGCGCGCGTCGCTTCTTGACCCGGCCCGGTCGCCCGTCTTTCCCAGCGACCATCAGCAACGGGGCAGCCTTTTGAGCGGCATTCGTGACACTATCCTGCGCCGGATCACCCGGATCACGCCGCGCTATTTGCCGTTTGCCGATGTCGCCAGCGAAACGGCACCCTTGTCACGCTTGCTGCGCCTTTCCCTGTTTCAGGTTTCCGTGGGCATGGCCCTTGTTCTTTTGGTCGGCACGCTCAACCGCGTGATGATCGTCGAGCTTGGTGTGCCAGCCTCCCTTGTCGCGATCATGCTGGCCTTGCCGCTGATCTTTGCGCCGTTCCGTGCGCTCATCGGGTTCAAATCCGATCAACACCGATCCGCCCTTGGGTGGCGCCGTGTTCCTTACATCTGGAAGGGCACGATGCTGCAATTCGGTGGCTTCGCGATCATGCCCTTCGCGTTGCTCGTGCTGTCTGGCTACGACCAGGCCGCTGACGCGCCTTTGTGGATTGGCCGCGCTTCAGCCGCGCTGGCGTTTCTGCTGGTTGGGGCAGGGGTGCATACAGTGCAGACAGTTGGGCTTGCCCTCGCCACCGATCTTGTTCCTGTAGAAGATCAGCCCAAGGTCGTGGGTCTGATGTATGTGATGCTTCTGCTCGGCATGATCCTCAGTGCGCTTGTGTTCGGCTATCTTCTGTCAGACTACACGCCGGGCCGTCTGGTTCAGGTTGTGCAAGGCGCGGCAGTTACCACCATTGCGCTCAACCTGCTGGCATTGTGGAAGCAGGAGCCGCGCGACCGCACGCGCGCCGCCAACCCGCCGCCGGTCGAGGCCTTCTCGGACGCATGGGCCGTTTTTTCAGCCCGCGAAGGGACCATGCGACTGCTGATCGTGATCGCTCTTGGGACCATGGCCTACGGTATGGCCGAGGTCCTGCTGGAGCCCTATGGCGGTGAGGTCCTGTCGATGTCAGTCGCCATGACAACCCGCCTGACCGCTGTTCTTGCGGGCGGCGGCTTGCTTGGCTTCTGGTTCGCCAGCCATGTGCTGCTGCGCGGGGCCGAGCCGTTGAATGTCGCAACGTTCGGGGCGGCCATTGGTGTGCCTGCCTTCATCGCCATTGCCATCGCTGCGCAAATGGGTGGCGTGGCCTTGTTCACTTTGGGCACATTCATCTCGGGCGTCGGCGCGGGCCTGTTTGGTCACGGCACGTTGACGGCCACGATGCGCCGCGCGCCACGATCGCAAATTGGCCTCGCCCTGGGGGCCTGGGGCGCGGTGCAGGCGACCGCCGCGGGTATCGCCATTGCCGCCGGCGGCGTGATCCGCGACGTGATCCTTGCCCTGCCGGGAACCGCGGGTCCGGCGACGCCGTACATCCCCGTTTTCCTGCTTGAGGCTGTCTTCCTGGTGGCGGCTTTGTGCGTAATTTGGCGCCTACATGCACAGGCGCCTCGAAATTTGGGCGTTGAGCCCTAACATAAGGTTTTGGTAGTCTTGCCGACGTAGACTGCCACCGTCCGTTCAATTGGGGAGGCCCGATCAAATGTCCACAATAGTCACCCGGCTCTATGAAGACCCGGCCAATGCCGACGCCGCAGTCGCAACGCTCAAAGCCGAGGGTTTCCCGGACGATTGCATGAGCATTGTGGAACAGCGATCGCGCAGGTCTGCGCAGGACATGATTGAAGAAGCGGGCGTGCCCACGGACACGGCACAGCAATACGCGCAGCATCTGACGGCCAATCGCGCCCTTCTGGTGGTTCGTGCGCCATTTACCCCCTTCGGCGCCGCGCGCCGCGCGATTGAGGTGGCAGACAGCTACCCCGCCTTCAATGCAGGCGTTGCAAACGAAAACATCAATATTCCGAATGAGCCTAACCCAGAGCTCTTCGTGTCGATCCTGCCGTCGCACCGCCTGTTCCTGACGAACATGCTGGATGTGCGCAATGACCTGAAGCCGCGTGGCCTGTCGCGCGCCTTCGGCATTCCAACCCTGTCGCAAAAGCCCAAAAAGCGGATGCGCCCGGCTGTGATTGATCAGCGATTTGGCGATTTCCTGTTCCCGTTGATCGCGCGCAACCGGATGATGTCGAGCAGGCATTTGGTCAACGGCTTCTTCGCCGCCTTCGCCCTGCCGCATATCTGGCGCCGCAACCCAAAGGCCCGCGTGGGCAGTTGGCGTTACACGACCTGAACGGCCTCCCTCAGCACGTCTGCCATCCCATTGAGCTGATGGCCGAGCGGGCTGGTTTTGCGCCAAACCATTCCAACCGTTCGCTTCGGCTTGCGCCGCCCAAAGCGCGCAACTGAGACGTCGGCTGAGGGTGTTTCGACGCCCACAGCCATTTCGGGGATGAGGGTCACTCCAATTCCGGCGCCCACCATCTGCACAAGTGTCGACAGGTTCGATCCATCCAACCCTTCACGGGGCAGGGGTGAGCGGATGTTGCAGAATTCGAGCGCCTGATCACGGAAGCAATGGCCTTCCTCCAGCAACAACAGGCGCATTTGGGCCAGTGTCTCCGCGTCAGGAACCGGCTTTTCGGCATCGGATGCGGGGCGGATCAGAACAAACTCCTCATCGTGCAGCGGCACCTCGGTCAGGCCGGGCTCAGAGACGGGCAGGGCCAGGACCGCACAATCCAACCGGCCCGCGCCCAGATCCTCGATCAATTTCGGGGTCAGCGTTTCGCGAATATGAAGGTCGATGTCAGGGTAGCGGTGGCTGAGGGCGCCGATGATCCGGGGCAGAAGGTAGGGCGCGATGGTGGGGATGATCCCGAGCCGCAACCGCCCCACAAGGCTGGTTTCAGCGGCGCGCGCAAGCTCGGCCAATTCATCCACATCGCGCAGGATTTTGCGCGCGCGCTCCAGAAAGCGCTCTCCGAACCCGGTCAGGCGCACCGCTTTTCCGCCACGCTCAAAGAGCGCGAGGCCGAAATTCTCCTCCAACTCCTTGATCTGCATGGAAAGCGCAGGCTGCGTCACGGCGCACGCATCTGCGGCGCGGCCAAAATGGCCATGCTGCGCCAAAGCTTCGACATATCGCAACTGCTTGAGAGTGAGATTGCTCATCAGTAGAGCTTATCAGGATTATCAGAAAATCCAACTGTAGCTAATGGCCTCGGCCTGATAGCCTAGCGGCAATCGCGAGTCGCAAGACCGGTGCGGCGCGTGCCAGTCAAACAGCCAGCAGTGGAGAGAGACACATGATGGACGGAGCCCCGATTTCGACAGGCCGTTGCCCCGTGATGCACGGGCAGGGAAAACAACCCAGCGCCAGCACCGCAAATGAGCATTGGTGGCCAAATCAGTTGAACCTGAAGCCGTTGAACGGCAATTCCCCAAAGCTGGACCCGATGGGTGAAGCGTTTGATTACGCGGAAGAATTCCAGAAACTCGACATGGAGCAGGTCAAGGCCGACCTCAAGGCGTTGATGACCGAAAGCCAGGATTGGTGGCCTGCAGATTATGGCCATTACGGTGGCCTGATGATCCGCCTCGCATGGCACTCTGCCGGAACATACCGCACCTATGACGGGCGCGGTGGTGCAGGCAACGGCACGCACCGGTTTGCGCCGCTGAATTCCTGGCCCGATAACGGCAATCTCGACAAGGCGCGCCGTCTGCTCTGGCCGATCAAGGAGAAGTACGGGCGTTCGCTGTCTTGGGCGGACTTGTTCATCCTGGCGGGCAATATGGCGTTGGAGTCGATGGGGTTCAAAACCTTCGGCTTTGCCGGTGGCCGTGAGGATGTGTGGGAGCCTGATGAAGACATCTACTGGGGGCCTGAGGCGACCTGGTTAGGCGATGAGCGCTATTCTGGCGACCGCGATCTGGAAAACCCGCTGGCCGCTGTGCAAATGGGTCTGATCTACGTGAACCCTGAAGGCCCGAACGGCACGCCCGATCCGCTCGCCTCGGCCCACGACATTCGCGATACCTTTGCGCGCATGGCCATGAATGATGAGGAAACCGTGGCCCTTGTTGCCGGTGGCCACACCTTCGGCAAGGCCCATGGTGCAGGCGATCCTGAGCTGGTTGAAGCCGAGCCCGAGGGCGCGCCGATCCACCAGATGGGTCTGGGCTGGCGCAATGGGTTCGAAAGCGGCAAGGGCGTCCACGCCACGACCTCCGGGATCGAAGGCGCCTGGACACCGAACCCGACCCAGTGGGACACGGGCTATTTCGATATGCTCTTCGGATATGAGTGGGAGTTGACGAAGTCGCCTGCTGGCGCGAACCAGTGGCAACCCGTTGATCTTAAAGAAGAAGATATGGCGCCCACGGCCGACGGACAGGGCAAGACCCATATCATGATGACGACCGCGGACATGGCGATGCGCATGGATCCGGCTTACGAGAAGATCAGCCGCGATTTCCACGCGAACCCCGACAAGTTCGCCGATGCCTTCGCGCGGGCCTGGTACAAGCTGACCCACCGCGACATGGGGCCGATCCAGCGCTACCTCGGCCCGGACGTGCCAAGCGAAGAACTGCTGTGGCAGGACCCCGTTCCAGCGGGCCCGACGCTGAGCGATGCGGACGTGGATGCGCTCAAGTCGCAGATCATGGACAGCGGCCTGTCGGTGCAGGAATTGGTCCGCGTCGCCTGGGGCTCGGCCGCGTCCTACCGCAACAGCGACAAGCGGGGCGGCGCCAATGGCGCGCGCATCCGGCTTGCCCCTGCCAAGGATTGGGAGGTCAACAATCCGGCCGAATTGTCCAAGGTTTTGAAGGTGTTGGAAGGCATTCAGGGCGGGTTTGGCAAGCCTGTTTCCATGGCAGACCTGATCGTTCTGGGCGGGTGTGCTGCGATCGAGGCGGCGGCGAAGGCAGGTGGCCACGACGTGACCGTGCCGTTCACCTCAGGCCGCGGCGATGCGAGCCAGGAGCAGACGGATGTCGAAGCCTACGCCGTGCTGGAGCCCAAATCCGATGCGTTCCGCAACTACCATGCGCCGTTCAGTCTGCGCGAACCGGCGGAGATGATGGTCGACAAGGCGCAGCTTCTGGGCCTGACCATGCCGCAGATGACCGTTCTGATGGGCGGCATGCGGGCGCTTGGCGCGACCCATGGCGACAGCAAGCACGGTGTGCTGACGGACACGCCCGGTGTGCTGAACAACAAGTTTTTCAAGAACTTGCTGGATATGAGCACAAGCTGGACCGAGACGGAAAGCGGCATTCTGGAGGGGCGTGACGCCTCTGGCGCGGTGAAGTGGACGGCCAATGTGGTCGATCTTGTCTTCGGGTCGAACAGCCAGTTGCGGGCCGTGGCCGAGGTGTATGGCTGCAACGATGCCGAGCGGAAGATGGTTGATGATTTCATCGCCGCCTGGGTTCAGGTCATGGAGAATGATCGCTTCGACCTGCATCGCTGAAGTCGTTGATTTAAAAGAGTAATTGGGCGCGTCGTTGAACCGGCGCGCCCTTTTTCGTTTGGGTGTTTCGCCGACTGCGTCGTCGACCAATGCGAGGGGAAACCCCCTCGCGCTCCCCCATGCGAAGAGGGGGGCGCCGCCCCAGGCGTCTTTTTCGGAGAAAAAGCCGCCATCCCCCGGCATATTTTCGGAACAAAGAAGGGCGGATCAGGCGCGTTTGTCGCGGTGGTAGGTCAGCGCCATGGCCGCGATTTGCTGGAAGGCTGCTTCCGCGAAGGGGCCGCTTGCGGGAACAAGGATCGCGCGCTTGTCGGAATAGGTGAATTCTGTTGGAAAAAGAACGCGGTAGCGGGAGACGAGATCCGTTTGGCAATGCACAAAGAGAGCCGGGTTTTCTGCGGACACCCCAAGGCGGAGCGTGGTGCCGGCGCGTTTGGCGGGGAGGTAGGCGGCTTGGCCCCATTTGAGGGTTTCGGTCAGCGGCGCGGTCCCGGTTGCCTTTGCTGCGGCAAAGATCAGCGCGCGCATGTGCAAGAGGCGCGGGCGGTGGGTTTCGGGGAGAGCTGCTTTGATTTCTGGCGGAGCTGTCATGGGAAAAGCCTAGCATATCCAATGGCTTGGTGCACCCCACCCTCCTGACAGGATCATGTCAGCAGGCTTATACGTCTTGGCGCAGGAAGCGCGGGATGCAGGCCTCCAACCCGGCGGGCAGGACCAGCCAGGCCCCGGCCTCATAAAGCTGCGACGGCAGATTTTCCGTTTCAGATCGGAGGGTTAGCGAGATGGGGGAGCGACCTGTTATGGCGATGCCATCGGGCAGGGCGGTGATGAAGTCCGACGGGGGCAAGGGCACAAATGCCGCTGGAGCCTCACCGCCCAAGCGCATCACGAGGGCGAGGATGGCGATCCAGCCGACAAGGACGATCGGGATGGCTATGAGCACCCGCTTCAACATGTGACCATCTGGACGGAGATGTGACCATTTGGACGGGTTTTTGCGCGAAAAAGCGTCCAGATGGTCACAGTTTTGCGGAAAGGCCCAAGATGCGCCCAACGGAGCGGACTTTGCTCAATAATCATGGATGTGTTCCAGCCGCAGTCCGGCAGCGTCCAGCTCGCGCAACGCCTCGGCCAGTGAGGTGACGGGGATCAGAAACAGGTGCCGCGTGTCGCCATATCCCTGACGGTCGAGCGAGGCCAAAGCCCCTGGAACATCGGGTGTGTCGGAGATCGCCGTGAACATGATCTGATCATTGCCCGCCATATCGAGGAAGGTCGCGCCTTGGTCGGCCCAATTGGCAAGGATGCCGGTCAGCTCGCGGTAGCGGGGGTTTCGATTTCCACCCCGCCGGGGGCGTCGCGCAGAATGGTGACGCCTTCTACGGCTTCGATCTGCGCAGGCGTCAGACCGGTGACGACCATTTGCAGGGTCAGATCGTCGAAGCCCGTGGCGGCCACGGCTTGCGCGATAACATCGGCGTATGCTGCGCGGGTCAGGTGCTCAAAGCCCAGGGCAAAGGCGCGTTCCTGATCGCGAAAAGCGTCGGTTGCGGCGGCGTTCAGCGTGGCGGCGTCGCCCCGGAAATCGTAGCGGTACCATGGCACCTGCTGCAGGAAGGCGGCGTAGTCTGCGGCTTGCAGGGCGGAGAGATTGTCGAGCCGGGTCTGCTGCGGGCCGCGCACCCATGTGGCGGCGCGGCCAATCGTTTCCTCATAGAGGCCTTTCATCAGCATTTCGAACGTGAAGGAGACGCCTATGACATGGACAAGCTGACGGGTGCCGCCGTCGATCTCACCCAGCTCACCACTGGCGCGGGTGAGGGTGCAGAGCGAGGACCAATAGCCCGCAATGGCGCGCAGATAGCCGAAATCATGCGGGTCGCCCTGATCGATGACGGTGGCGTAATCGTCATAGGCATGGACGATGTGCCATTCGGGGTAGGTCAGAAGCGTGCGGATTTCGGGCCGGGTCTCTGACGATAATGGGCTCGCGGGCGCGGGCTCCCCGAGGCGCGGCACATGGTTTCGACATAGAGCGAGGGGGCCGCCAAGGTCAGCACCAGCATCAGCAGAAGCTGGAGGGCGCGCTTGAGAAAGGTGGCGATAAAGCTCATGTCTGGCGGCCAGCCATAAGGCCCGCGCCAACGGCGATGGCGCCGAGGCCGATATGGGGCGCATTGGCGGCGAGGCGGAGGAAGGTGAATTCTGGCCCGAGGCTTTCATTGGTGAAGATCGCGAAATCGAGGAAGCCCCAGCCGGTGAAAATGCCGAAGACGCCGTCCGCGAGGTAGGCCGCGCCGAAGATCAGCAGGAAGGTGCGGGCGGAGCGGTTTGAGATGAGGCCCGCGAGGAAGGCCCAGATGGCGGAGGCCAGGTGCAGGGCATCGTCGAACGGGTCGAGCGCGAAGATGCCGAAGGCGAGGCCGTCGTCATCGGTGAGGCCTGGGATATAGTTGATTGCGGCTACGGCGAGAAGCACGGCGGCGTAGAGGAGGCAGAGGCGACGGATCAGGGACATTTTGTGGAGCCTTTGCGGGTTTGGGGCCTTGGATGGTCTTTTCAAATGGAGCGGCGTGCGCCGCAAGTCTTTTGCCTCGTTGTCCGGCTTGCGCCGGCCTGCCTCTGCAAGGGGGCGCTGCCCCCTTCGCGACTTTTTCCGTGAAAAAATCGCTGACCCCCGAGGTATTTTTGAAACAAGGAAGACGTGCCTGCGCGGAGAGCCAAGGAGGGGGACGGGTCAGAGGTTGGCCATATAGCTGTCCCAGAGGTTGTTGCGGAGGGTGAGGGTCGGGTCGATCTCACGCTTGAGGGCGGCGAGGTCGGCGGCGCGGGGATAGGCGCGGGTGAATTGGCTCTGCGTCGCGTGGGGGCGGTAGGGCAGGTAGTAGCGCCCGCCGATTTCGAGGATGCGGTCGATCAAGGCTTGGGTCATGCGTTGGTGGTCGGCCTCGGCGCGGGCGGTCATTTCCTGGGTGAAGGACATGACGGCGGCGATGGTGGGGGTGGGGGAGTGGGGCAGGTAGCTGTCGGTATCGGCGTCGACGAAGCGCAGCGTGACGTTGAGGAATTCGACGAAGGCGTCGGGGATCACGTCGCGGCAGGCCTCAAGGAAGCCGTCGAAGGCGTCGAAGGGGACGAAATATTCGTGCAGGATGTCGACGCGGGTCGGGTCGCGGTCATCGAGGGTGATGATGGGTTCGTTCATGAGCGAATTGCGCGTGCTTTCGCCGGCGAAGCGGGGGCCGAGGGAGGTTTCGACCCACCAGCGCCAGTCTTTCATGCCTTCGCGGCCCACCTGGCCCCGGTAGAGGTAAGAGGCGGCGTAAGACATCCAGCCGGATTCGGTGGCGGGGGGAATATCGGATTGGTCTTCGGTGGGAGAGTAGGTGATGAGGAGGGCCTCATCGAAGAGCGTCTCGCGCGTGACGTTGAGGCGACCGTAAGTCATGGGTTTGGTCGGGTCGTCGACGGCGGCCTGGAAGGCGGTGGGGAAATCGGCGGCGGGCATGGTCTCGAACGCCGGGGTGAGGCGCTGGTTGGGGACCATGTCGACGTCCATGTCGACGATGAGGCCGGTGAGGCCGTAGCCGCCCATGGCCATCTGGAAGAGTTGGGTGTTTTCCGTGCGCGACGCGGTGACGAGCTCGCCCGAGGGCAGGACCATGCGGAGGTTGCGGACGGTGGCGCCCATGGGGCCGTAGGGGACGGGCCAGCCATGCGCACCGACGGAGAAGGTCGCGGCGACGCCGAAATCGTGGTTGGACTGCATGACGGCGGGGGAGAAGCCGAGCGGGTCGAGGGCCGCGATCACGTCGCGCCAGCGCGCGCCGCCGTTGACGCGGTAGGTCCCGTTGGCGGTGTCGGGCTCGATCCAGGCATCGTCGACGGTGATCGCGTGGCCGTCGCGGGGGATGGACTGCCCGCCCATGGAATGGCGGGCGGCGGAGACGCAGACGGGGCGGTTTTCTGATTGGGCGGCAGCGAGTTCGGCGCGGAACGCCTCGATCAGGGCATCGCCGTGGGCGGCGGGGCGCTGGTGGATGTGGATGGGGGTGGCCATCAGTTCGGACGCATCGTTGAGGAACAGCCCCTCTGGCGTGCTACCGATGCGGTCGACGCCGTCCAGTTGCGACAATCCCGGTGCCCAGGCCCGGCCCGCGACGTAGCCGCCGGCCGCACCGGCCCCCAACAGCAAGGCACGGCGGGAGAGTGTTCCGGTGCGGGCCATGGGCGTTCCTTCCTTATCCTCGGCGTGATCTGGGCGTCGGTTTGTGAACGACGTTCAATTATCTTATGCCGAGGTAATCACGAAGCAAGCATGGCAGAAGGTAAGGAAAACCGGAAGGGAGGCGGGGTTGCCCCTAAAGTTCGCCGGCCTCTTCAAGCACCTTGCGGGCGACGCGGAAGCATTCGAGCGCCATGGGCACGCCGCAATAGATGCCGACGACGTGGATGATGGCGCGGATCTCCTCCTTCGTCACACCGTTGTTGAGGGCGCCGCGGCAATGGATTTCCCATTCGTGCATGCGCCCGAGCGCGCCGATCATCGACAGGTTCATCATCGAGCGGGTCTTGGGATCAATCGCGTCATCGCCCCAGCCAAAGCCCCAGCACCAGGCTGTCATTGCCTCCTGGAACGGGCGGGTGAAGTCATCGGCGGCCTCCAGGTTCTTGTTCACATAGTCCGCGCCGAGCGTGCCGCGGCGTTGTTCGAGGCCCTTTTCAAAGAAATCGTCCATCATTTCCTCCGTTGGACATGAAAACGGGCCGCGCGGTGGCGGCCCGTTTCAGATGGTTGGGATGTAGGCTTATTCCGCGGGCGTTGCCGAGGGCACCTCATCATGGGTGGTGGCCACACCTGCCGCTTCGCGCCGGCCATCGTTGAAGATGGCCTTGATCAACGCGATGCACATCAGCGCCATCACCAGCGAGAAGGGCAAGGCCCCGATCACCATGGCGGTCTGAATGGCCCCGGTGCCGCCCGAGATCAGCAGGCCGCCGACCACAAGCGCCAGCGCGCCACCCCAGAACAGGATGTGCGGACGGGCCTTGGGGCCTTCATCGCCGGCCGCGTTGATCGTGTTCACGATCAGAACGGCGGAGTCAGCGGACGTCACCAGGAACGTCATCAGCAGGACCACGATCAGCACGGCCATGCCCCAGGCCAGAGCCTGCGCGATGGGCGCGAGCATGAACTCGGTCATGGCGAAGATCTTGTCGCCATTGGCCGCATCCAGGATCACGCCGTTGGCGTCGCCGTTCAGCTCCAAGTCGATGGCGGTGCCACCGGCCCAGGAGAACCAGACGAAGCACATCAGCGACGGCACGATCATGGCGCCCAGGACGAACTCGCGGATCGAGCGACCCTTGGAGATACGTGCCAGGAACAGGCCCACGAAAGGTGCGAACGCGATCCACCAGGCCCAGTAGAACACCGGCCACCAGCCCTGCCACTGCGTCAGCAGGAAGGACTCAGACCCTTCGACACCGTCGGAGCTGTAGACGTTGAACGACAGCCAAGGCAGCTGAACCAGATAGTCCCAGATGCCCACGAAGAAGGCCGTTGCGCCAAAGAACGTCGCACCGAAGATGATGAAGAAGCCGAGAAGGACAATCGACAGCACCATGTTGATGTTCGACAGCCATTTGATGCCTTTGCCAACGCCGGAAAGCGCCGACAGCGTCGAGGCCCCCATGATCACGCAAAGCGCCACGATGATTCCGAGCGTGGTGGCTGAGCCATCCTCCAGCACCAAGCCGCCAATGCCGATCCGGTTGAGGCCGGCCACGAACTGTTCCACCCCGAAGCCCAGAGTCTGCGCCACACCGAGGATGGTCGCAACCACGGCGACGATGTCGATGATATGGCCAATGGTCCCGGACAGGGACTTGCCGAACAAGGGTGTCAGCGACGACCGGATCGTCAGCGGAAGGCCGCGACGATAGCTGAAGAACGCAAGTGCCAGGCCCGCAACAGCATAACAGGCCCAGGCGCCCAGACCCCAGTGCAGGAACGACCAGACATAGGCCGTGCGCACGTTGTTGGCATCAAGGGCGGTGGTGTCGCCGGTGATCACAGAGGGGTTGTTCTGGAAGTGTGCAACCGGTTCGGCCACAGCCCATGTCAGCATGCCGACGCCGATACCGGCACCGAACATCATGGAGAACCATGAGAAATTCGAGAATTCGGGTTTCTCGCCCGGCAGGCCAAGGGTCATCCGCCCGGCTGTGGGCCAGATCGCAAGCCCCAGGCAGACGATGATGAAGGCTGCGACCACCCAGATATACCATCCGGCAAAGGCCGAAAGGATCGCACCGTTCCAATCGCCCAGGACATTCCCAGCCTGGATCGGCCAAAAGATACACCACACCACCAGAACGGAGATGATGATCTTACTGACCACTGCAACGTTAACACTAAATCCCCGATAAAAGCCGCTGTCAGCGGTCTTGATCGGTAGATCTGTTAGAGGGGGTTCAATAGCCATGCAGGTCTCCTCGTCCTTGCGCGCTTTATGGCAACGAACCGCCAATTCCTTACTTGCCCCGGTTTTTCTTGTGTCCGCGACAAGCCCCAGGCGGCCCGCTGACCCGTTTTCCACGGGGTCTTGGTCTGTGGGGCAAAAGCGTAAGCGCGATTCTTTTCAAACCCAAAGGTCTTTTTTCACCCAGAAGTTGATTTTGATGAGTCCAATTTCGCGCCAATGGTGCTTGACGCTGGCGTCATGCCCGCGGGAGGGTGGCCGGACAAAGAGCCGGGAAGAAAGACCCATGACGAGACTTGGACAGGCCTATGATGCCGCGACCCCTGAGGCGGCGAGGGACAAGTACAACGCCTGGGCCGACAGCTATGAGACGGAATTGATGGCAGGCGGCTATCGCTTGCCTTGGATCATGGCGACCGCGGTGGCTGCCCATGTGCCGCGCGATGCTAAGCCGCTTCTGGATGCAGGCTGTGGCGGCGGATTGCAGGTGGAACCGCTGCATTTGCTGGGATACCGGGGCTTTATCGGGCTTGATCTGTCGCCGGGCATGCTGGATGTGGCGCGCGGCAAGGGCCTGTACGACGATTTGATCGAAGCGGCGCTGGGCGGGCCGCTGCCATTTGCGGAGGGGCAGTTTGCGGCCACGATGACAGCGGGCACGATCACGCCCGGCCATGCGCCGCCCGAGGCGTTCGATGAATTGGTGCGGGTGACACGGCGGGGCGGCATCCTGATCTATTCTATGCGCCACGATGCGGGGCAGGAGCCGGCCTATCTGGACGCCATCGCCCGGTACGAGGCCGAGGGTGCGTGGCGCGAGATCTACCGAACGCCTGTCTTTCACACGATCCCCGTAGGTGCGCCGGAGGTCATGAATGCGGTGCATGTGTGTGAGGTTCTGGTCTGACGGTCTTAATCCGTCGCAACAATGGCGCATTTGGCCGAGTTCGGACGCTGCGCGGCGCATATTTTAGGAACAAAGATGGGGCGGCCGCAGATTGACTGCGGCCTGAGGCGTGCTTGGGAGGGCAGGGCAATGCAGGTTGGGTTTATCGGGTTGGGGTCCGTCGGTGGGAAACTGGCGGGATCGCTCTTGCGCAATGGTGTGGCGTTGCGGGTGCATGATCTGGACGCCGCGCTGGTGGACGGCTTCGCGGTGGGCGGGGCGGTTGCGGGCGGCGATCCGGCTGCGATGATGCGCGACTGCGATGTGGTGATCACGTGCCTGCCGTCGCCTGCGGCGAGTGCGGCGGTGGTGGATGCGATGCTGCCAGAGGTTGGGCCAGGCAAGATCTGGATGGAGATGTCGACAACCGATGCGGCCGAGATCCTGCGCATCGCACCGTTGGTGGAGGCGCAGGGCGGCGCGGTGGCGGAATGCCCGGTCTCGGGCGGGTGCCACAGGGCGGATACGGGCAATATCTCAATCTACATGAGCGGGGAGCGGGCCGTCTTTGACCGCGTGTTCCCGCTGCTGACGAAGATGGGGCGGCGGGTGCTGCATACGGGGCCGTTGGGGGCGGCATCGACGTTGAAGGTGATGACGAATTATCTGGCGACGGGGCATCTGCTAATGCTGTGTGAGGCGCTGACAGTCATGCGTGCGGCGGGGGTGGATATGGCCACGACCTATGAGGCAATTGCGGTCTCGTCCGGCAACTCGTTCGTGCATGAAACGGAGAGCCAGCTGATCCTGTCGGGCTCTCGCGATGTGAATTTCACGCTGGACTTGATCCAGAAAGATGTGGGGCTGTTCCAGACGATTGCTGACCGTTTCGGGGTGCCGTTGGAGATCAGCCCGAAGATGATCGAGATGCTGACCGCGGGGCAACGGGTGTTGGGGGAGGCGGCGCAATCGGATCGGATGATCGAGCTGCTGGAGGCGGCCACCGGGCTGGACGTGCGGGCCGATGGGTTCCCCATGGAGCTGGTTGATGAGGAGCCGGAGGAAGAGGGCTATGAGGTGGTCGTGACGCGTGCATGAGCAAGGTTGCTCACGCGTGATCAGATGGCGGGGTAGGTAGGAAAGCATTAAAATCAATGACTTGATGGGGCGAACATTTCTATATTCATAGAAATGTTTTTGGACCTCGGGCGGCATCTTTCCCCTGTTGCGGACAGCCGCGCCCGTGCAATCTTCCCGGTGAGACACCCAACAACAAGGAGAGCGACCATGGGTATTGGAGATATGATCGGCGGCCTGATGGGCGGCGAGGGCGGTGGCCTGGACGGGATCATGGAGAAGCTGGGCGAGGCGGGCATCGACCCGAGCGCGCTGGGCGATTTGGATGCAGAGGGCATCACCAGCCTCCTCGCAGATAACGGCATCGATCTGTCGATGTTGGAGGGGCTTGGCATCTCGGTCGAGGACATTGTTGCAAAGCTCACCGGCAGCGCGTGAGCCTTTGCGACGGAGAGCATGGGGCGCCTTTGGGCGCCCTTTTTTATTGGACGCGGAGCGCTATTTGGCGGGATACAATGAGGGCAGGTGCAGCATGGGCAAAGTATACGCAATGGCGTTTGCGCTGGCGGTTTCATGCGGCGGGGCGGAGACGGCGATGGCGCAGGTTTGGGACAGGTTCGACGCGCTAAGTGGCGCGCGTTGGGACTACGTGGCCGATGGCGTGATGGGCGGCGTGTCGCAAGGGCGGGCCGAACTCGTGCCGGGTGAAGGGGCCGTGCGCCTGGTGGGTGAGGTCAGCACCGAGAACAATGGCGGCTTCATTCAGGTTCGGCGCAGGTTTGAGGGTGGCTGGCCGGATGACACGCAAGGCCTGCGCCTGTCGGTGCGCGGCAATGGCGAGACCTATTACCTGTTCGTGCGAACGGAGGGGCTGCGCCGGGTCTGGCATTCGTACCGCGCGGCGTTTGTCGCCGGTGCGCATTGGTCGGAGGTGACGTTGCCACTGGATGGGTTTGTGCCGTCCCATGATGGCATGGACCCGGGCTTTGCGCCGGGGGATGTGGTGAGCCTCGGGATCGTGGCCTATGGGCGCGACCACGTTGCTGACTTGATGGTGCGCGAAATTCGTCTGTATTGAAGATGGGCGTCGGCCCCTGGATATTGCCGGTTGCGGTCACGTGCCCATTTGTCCCCGCAGGACCTTTGCCATGCGGCGGTAGCCCGCGCGATGGCGGTTGCGCAGGTGCATAGCGATGAACACGGGCTGGCCGATGACCGGCGCGCTCCCGACCGCATGGGCGCTGCCCTCGGCAATAAGGGCGTCGGCCATTTCAGCGGGCAGATAGGTGGTGCCCTGCAGCGCAATCAGCAGGCCGCGCACTGCGGCGGCCTGGCCGGAGCTGACCGTGCCTTCGCTGAGGCCCGGCAGAAGCGTTGCGTGGGTTTGCGCAAACGCGGGGGCGTAGTTGGGCAGGATGTAGTCGTTGGCTTTGACGTCTGCCAAGGTGTCAGCAGTGCAGGACACCATGCGGTAGGGCACCTCCCCCATGCTTTCAAAATAGAGGTCGGGGGACGGGCGCGGTGTGTAGACGACGCCAAGGTCGAGGGCGCCGGCCTCAAGATCGCGGCACATCTGGCGGGAATAGTCGCCGTCCACGTAGAAGCCGCAGTCTGGCAAGGCCGAGCGGAGTGCGGTGAGCCAGTCGGCGACATGGTTGTCGAGCAAGTCATGCTGGATGCCGATGCGCAGCATGACAGCGGCGCCATAGGGTTTGACATCGGCCTGCGCGTCGGCCCAGGCGCGGCGCAGAACGCGGGCATGGGTTTCGAACCTAAGGGCCGCGGTGGTAGGCTGTGTGCCCGAGCGAGAGCGTTCGAAGAGCTTCTCGCCCAGGGCCTTTTCCAGCGCCTTCACCCGTCCTGATATGGTGGATTGGGTGACGTCGAGCCGATCGGCCGTGCGATTGAAGGATCGGGTGTCGAGGAGGTCGAGAAAGGTTTCGATCTGGTCGATTTGCATGCGGTCGCAACTTTCTGTCTGCGCCTTCGGCGCGAGGGGGCGCTGCCCCCTTGGCGCGGATTTCTGTGAAATCCACGCTGACCCCCGAGGTATTTTTGACCAATGGAAGACGAGGCGCTGGTCGTAGGGGTGCGGCTGTGAGGAGAGCCGGAGGCTCGAGGAGGGGCGGGCGGGGCGCGTTGGCACCGAAGGAGGGTGGCGCGCGCACTAATCGGTTTTTGCGATTAAAACAGATGCCGTTTGCGAATTGAACTGAAAAGTTTCCGATACGATACTTGCGCGCGAGACAATCAGGAGGCGCGCCGGGATGGCAGCGCCCGACAGGGGAGAGAGATATGGCTGATCTGCCAAGCACCGCACGCGTTGTTATCATTGGGGGCGGGGCCGTTGGCACATCCTCGCTCTACCACCTGGCGATGGCCGGTTGGACCGATTGCGTGTTGTTGGAGAAGAACGAGCTGACCGCAGGCTCCACCTGGCACGCGGCGGGCAACTGCCCGAATTTCTCGACCTCCTGGGCGGTGCTCAACATGCAGCGTTATTCGTTGGAGATGTATCGCGGGCTGGCCGAGAAGGTCGATTACCCGATGAACTACCATGTGACCGGCGCGCTGCGTCTTGGCCACACGAAGGAGCGCAAGCAGGAGTTCGAGCGGGTGATGGGCATGGCCCAGTACCAGGGCATCGACATGAAGATGTTGGAGCCGGAAGAGGCGAAGGAGTATTATCCGTTCCTCGAGACCCACGATCTGAGCGCGGTCCTGTGGGACCCCTATGATGGCGATATTGACCCCGCGCAGTTGACGCAGGCCATGGCCAAGGGCGCGCGCGATCTGGGGGCGCAGATTCACCGCTTCACACCCGCCACGGGCGTCCGCCGCGAAAATGGCGAGTGGATCGTGGAGACCGAGAAGGGCGAAATTCGCTGCGAATATGTGGTGAACGCGGCGGGCTATTATGCGCAGCGCGTGGGCGAGTGGTTCCGCCCCTATGGCGGGCGGCGGGTGCCGATGGTTGTGATGTCTCACCAGTATTTCCTGACCGAGGAAATCGCGCAGGTGAAGGAATGGACCGAGGCCAACGGGCGCAAACTGCCGATGATCCGGGATGTGGATAGCTCGTACTATCTGCGGCAGGACAAGCACGGTCTGAACCTTGGACCCTATGAACGGAACTGTAAGGCGCATTGGGTCACACCCGAGGATCCGATGCCCGATGACTTCAGCTTCCAGCTGTACCCGGACGATCTGGACCGCCTGGAATGGTATATCGAGGATGCGATGGAGCGGGTGCCGCTGCTGGGTGAAGGTGGTGTGGGCCGCAATATCAACGGACCCATTCCTTACGCGCCCGATGGCCTGCCGATGATCGGGCCCATGCCGGGGGTCGAGAACGCGTTTGAGGCGCATTCGTTTACCTTCGGGATCGTGCAGGGCGGCGGCGCGGGCAAGGTGCTGGCCGAGTGGATCACCGAGGGCATGACCGAGTGGGACATGTGGGCCGTCGATCCGCGCCGCTATACCGATTACACCGACCATTCGCTTATTGCCTGGACAAGGCGCTGGAGACCTATGGGCACGAATACGGGATGCATTTCCCGTGGAAGGCCTGGCCTGCGGGGCGCGACAAGAAACTGTCGCCGGTGGACGCAAAGGTGCGCGAATTGGGCGGCCAGATGGGCGCCTATGCCGGGTTGGGAACGCGCGAATTGGTTTGCCAAGGACGGCGATGATACGTCGCTTGAGGCGACGGAGACCTGGGGCCGGACCGGGCCTTGGGAGCAACGGGTGAAGGAGGAATGCGAAGCCGTGCGTGATGGCGTCGGCGTTCTGGATTTGCCGGGCTTCTCGCGTTTCAATCTGACCGGTGAGGGCGCCGCGGAATGGCTGCGGGGCCGGATTGCGGGCGCGCTGCCCAAAGTGGGCCGAATGAACCTTGGATATTTCCCGGACCCCCGTGGCCGTATCCTGACCGAGATGTCCCTGATCCGGCATGACGAGGATCACTTCACGTTGATCACGGCGGCACCGGCGCAGTGGCACGACTATGAGGTGCTGTGGCGCGATGGTCTGCCCGAAGGCGTGAGCCTGACAGATCATACGACGGAGTTTTCGACCCTGATCGTGACGGGCCCGAAAGCGCGCGATCTGTTTCAGGCGATTGGGACGGACGCGGACTTGTCGCTGGGGTGGCTGACGCATCAGAAAGCGACCGTCGCGGGCAAGCCTGCCTTCCTGGCGCGGGTGTCGTTCGCTGGGGAGCTGGGGTGGGAAATCCATGCCGCCATGGCCGAGATGCCTGCGATTTACGAGGCGGTGCTGGGCGCGGGGGCGACCCCATTCGGGATGTTCGCGCTGAACGCGCTGCGCATCGAGAAGGGCTACCGTGCGTGGAAGGGTGATTTGTCGACCGATTACACGCTGCTGGAAGGCGGGATGGAGCGGTTCATCAAGTTCGACAAGCCGCAGGATTTCCCCGGCAAGGCGGCGCTCCTGTCTGAAAAGCAGCAAGGCGTGAAGAAGCGCTTTGTGACGCTGAAGGTCGATGCCGGTGAGGCCGACGCACCGTACATGTCGACGATCATCAAGGATGGCGACGTGGTGGGTGAGACAACCTCCGGCGCGTGGGGCTACCGGGTTGGGCATTCCGTGGCGCTGGCCATGGTGCGCGCCGATCTTGCGGAGCCGGGCACAGAGCTGGACGTCAATATCTATGGCGAGATCTGCAAGGCGACCGTGCAGGGCGATGGTCCGCTTTGGGACCCGCAAAACGAACGGATCCGGGCGTGAGCCGCTTGTGCCTTAGGTTTGCGACCCTCCTCGTGGCGGTGACCGTATGAACGATGTGACACTCCTCGATGGTGGGATGGGGCAGGAGTTGATCCGACGCTCGGGTCAACCGGCGCAGCCCTTATGGTCAACGCAGGTGATGATTGATCATCCCGGCCTCGTGGCCGGGGTTCATACCGACTACGTAGATGCGGGCGCGCAGGTCGTCACCACGAATTCCTATGCGATCCATCGCGATCGGCTGCGGGGATCGAGTTCGAACCACTATGCGGGGGACGGCGTGGAGCTGCCCGACCGTGAAGCGGAGTTCGAAGCGCTGCTGGCCCGGTCGCTGGATGAAGCGGAGGCCGTGCATGGGCGGGCGCAGGTGGCGGGATCGGTGGGGCCTTTGGGGGCCAGCTATCGCTCGGACCTGAACCCGCCATTCGACGAGGCCGTGGCCCTTTATGCGGAGGTCGCCAAGGCACTGGCCCCGCGGTGTGACGTTCTGTTGTTCGAGACCATCGCGTCGGTCGAGGCGGCGCGGACCTGTCTGGAGGCCGGGCGGCAGACATTGCGCCCCGTCTGGCTGGCGCTGACGGTGGATGATGAAGACGGATCGCTGCTGCGATCCGGTGAGCCGGTGGCGGAGGCTGTGGCGGTGGCGCGGGATGCGGATGCGGTGCTGGCCAATTGCTCGGCCCCCGAGGTCATGCCCGCAGCGTTGGACGCGATAGCGAAGGCGGATGTGCCGTTTGGCGCCTATGCCAATGCGTTCACGCAGATCACCAAGGCGTTTCTGGAAGGCGGAACCACGGCCAGCGACCTGAGCGCACGGCGCGATATGGGCCCCGAAGCCTATGCCGATCATGCGATGTCTTGGATCGATATGGGGGCCACGATCGTGGGCGGCTGTTGCGAAACGGGGCCTGCGCATATCGCAGAGATCAACCGGAGGCTCGGGCGGTGACGGGCTTGAAACGCCCTTTGCGTCCACCTGATTGGGCGGACACGCATTCGGGGCCGGTGCGGCCTGCGATTGCGACGGCACGCGGGGCCTATGAGACCGCGCTGGGAACTATGCCGCGGTGGGCCGAAGCGGCGCTGGCGATCCGAAACAGGGTCGTTGGTATGTTCGGCCTTCAGACACCCGATATGGGGCAGGGCATGGCGGACCTGCCGGTTCTGACCGAGACCGATGAGGCCTATGAGCTGGGCCTGGAAGACCGTCATCTGACTTTCACGATATTGACGCAAGTGCGGGGCGGCGAGGCGGCTGTCACGACGTCGATCTGGTACAATCACTGGGCCGGGCGGCTGTACCTGGCGCTGGTCCTGATCCCCCACAAATTGATCCTGCGCGGTGCGCTGAGGAGGCTGGCATGAGCTGATCGGCACGAGGTGTTTGCGCAATTGCACGGGGCGGGCTGTTTCGTCATGCCGAACCCCTGGGACCGCGGCAGTGCACGGATGATGGCGGCGATGGGGGCGGTGGCTTTGGCCACGTCGTCGGCGGCCCATGCGTTCACCTTGGGGCGGCCTGATATGGGCGGCGTGAGCCGGGACGAAGCCTTGGCTCATGCGGAAGATATTGTTGCGGCAACGAGCCCTGCCAGTGTCCGGCGATTTCGAGAACGGGTTTGGTGACACGCCCGAGGATGTGGCTGAAACGGTGCGGCTGGCCGCCGAGGCTGGTCTGTCGGGCTGTGGCATCGAGGATATGGCGTTTGGCGAGAGCGTCACGGCCTATGACTTTGAATTGGCTTTGGAAAAGGTGCGGGCCGGTGTGGCGGCTGCGCGCACTCTGGGGCGGCCATTCGTGCTGACGGCGCGGGCCGACGGGATCATGAACGGGGTCTATGACCTCGCCGAGGGGATCCGCCGGTTGCAGGCGTTCGAGGCGGCGGGGGCCGATTGCCTCTACCTGCCGGTGCCTCCGGGTCGGGCGGAATTGGCGCAGGTGTTGCGCGCGGTTTCTGCGCCGGTGAACGCGCTGGCGGTGGGGCCGTTGCAGGACCTGTCGGTGGCGGAGCTGGCGGGCATGGGCGTGCGGCGGATTTCGCTGGGCTCTCAGGTCGCGCGGCTGACCCATGCGGCGATCCGGGACGGAATGGCGGGGCTGATGGCGGGTGATCTGACCCCGTTCAAGGCGAGCGCCTCGGGAGATGAGATTGATGCAATGCTGAGGGAGGGCAGTGCAGATGGTTGAGGTTCAGGAGCGTAAGGGCAGGCGCGGCGGTGGTCGGGCTGCCCGTGTGGCGGCGCGGGCGGCAGCTTTGCCCGATGATGTGCGGCCAATCCGGCCGGGGATGGAGGGCGGCACGCTCAAGGTCTTGAGCGAGGCGCAGGTCCTGCAGATCCACCATGCGGCCTTGGAGGCGCTGGAGACGATTGGTCTGGCCGATGCGCCGCAATCGGGCATCGATATCATGGTCGCGGCGGGTGCGATCCTGGGTGAGGATGGGCGGCTCAGGTATCCGCGTGCGCTGGTCGAGGATATGCTGGCCAAGGCCAACCGGAACGTGACGCTGCCCGGGCGCGATCCGCGCTTTGACCTGAACTCTGGGCGGAACGAAGGTGCACTACGGGACCGCAGGGGCCGCGGTGAACGTGGTGGAGGTGGAGACGAATTCCTACCGTCATTCCACATCGCAGGACCTGTACGACGCCGCGCGGATCACGCAGGTGCTTGATAACGTGCACTTCTTTCAGCGTCCGATGGTGTGCCGCGACATTGCCGACAATCTGGAGATGGACCTGAATTCGATCTATGCCTGCGTGGCGGGCACGCAGAAGCATATCGGTATGTCATTCAGCGATCCGTCCCACGTGGCGCCCTGTATGGAGATGATCCATGTACTGGCAGGCGGCGAGGACGCGTGGCGGGCGCGGCCCTTCATCTCGAACACCAATTGTTTCGTGGTCCCGCCGATGAAGTTCGCCACGGAAAGTCGTGCGAGACGATGGAGCATTGTATCCGCGCGGGCATGCCGATCCTGCTGCTGAGTGCGGGGATGGCGGGGGCGACGGCGCCTTCGACCATTGCGGGCGCGGTGGTGCAGGCCACGGCGGAGTGCCTGGCCGGGCTGGTCTATGTGAACGCGATGGCGCCGGGGCATCCGGCGGTGTTCGGGACCTGGCCCTTTGGCTTGGATTTGCGGACCGGTGCGATGAGCGTGGGCTCGGGCGAGCAGGCATTGCTGAGTGCGGCCTGCGCGCAGATGCATCAATTCTACGGCGTGCCGGGCGGGGCTGCCGGTGGCGCGTCTGATGCCAAGATGCCCGACATGCAGGCGGGGTGGGAGCAGATGTGCTCCAACGTCATGACGGGGCTGTCGGGGCTGAACATGGTCTATGAGGCGGCGGGCATGCATGCCTCCCTCCTGGGTTTCTGTCTGGAAAGCCTGATCCTGTCGGATGATCTGATCGGGCAGGCGCAACGCTGTGTGCGCGGGATCGAGGTGAATGACGAGACCATGGCGCTGGATCAGATGGCCGAGGTCTGTCTGGGTGGGCCGGGCCACTATCTGGGCACAGACAAGACACTGGCCCTGATGCAGTCGGATTTCGTGTACCCCACCCTTGGAAACCGAATGAGTCCGAAGGAATGGGAAGAGGCGGAAAAACCCGATTTGATTGCAAATGCGACGGCTCGGAAGAACGAGATTCTGGCACAAGGGGCCTGTCAGATTGACCCCGCGTTGGATTCGGCGGTGCGAGACCGTTGGCCGATCTATTTCAATTGAGGCGTGGGCGGGCCCGCCCGCCCACCCCCATTTGGGGGTTCTACCCCCGCCGCCTGCGGCGACTCCCCGAGGTATTTGTGAAACAAGGAAGCAGGGTGCTTGACCGGGTTCGCTCGGTCAGTGACAGATGGCGGCATGCGCATTGACGGGCTTCAATATTGCAACTGGTCGCGGCGGATCTTTGAGGAGATGCGCGCGGGCGGCGTGGATGCCGTCCATGTCACCATCGCCTATCACGAGATGTTTCGTGAGACGGTTCTACAGATCGAGCGCTGGAACCGGTTTTTCGAAGACCATGGCGATCTGATTGTGCGGGCAGGCTGCGGCGCGGAGGTGCGCGCGGCCAAGGCGGCAGGCAAGACAGCGATCCTCTTCGGGGCGCAGAACCCGTCGCCCATCGAGGATGATATTGGGTTGGTGGAGATCCTGCACACGCTGGGCCTTCGGTTCATGCAGTTGACCTATAACAACCAATCTTTGCTGGCGACCGGCTGTTACGAGGCCGAGGATATGGGCCTTACGCGCATGGGGCGCGAGGTGGTGGCCGAGATGAACCGTGTGGGGCTGGTGGTGGATATGAGCCATTCGGCGGATCGGTCCACCATTGAGGCGGCGGAGCATTCGACGCGGCCCATTGCGATCACCCATGCCAACCCGTTTGACTGGCACGCCAGCGCGGCGCAACAAGCGCGCGGAGGTGATTGAGGCCGTCGTTGCGGGTGGCGGGATGATGGGGTTCTCGATCTATCCGCATCATCTGAAGGACGGCTCTGACTGCACGCTCGACAGTTTCTGCGGGATGATTGCGGATATGGCGGAGCGGTATGGTGTTGGGCATTTCGGCATCGGGTCCGATCTGTGCCAGGATCAACCTGACAGCGTGGTGGAATGGATGCGGGTCGGGCGCTGGACCAAGACAATCGACTATGGTGAGGGCTCGGCTGACAATGCGGGCTTCCCACCGCAGCCGGACTGGTTCCGCACCAATGCGGATTTCCCGATGCTGGAAGCGGGCCTGCGCGCCGTGGGGTTTGATCAGGCGGGGGTGGATGCCGTGCTGGGGGGCAATTGGCTGGACTTCTTTGACAAGAATTTCGGGCCGGTCGCGTGAAGGCGCCAGCGCATAAATCCGTGCCGCTGCGCGATCCGCAGGTGGTGATGAAGCTGGCGCGCATGGGCTGTTTCCACCAGTCGCGGCTGAGCTTCATGCGTATTTTGCTGCGGCGGATGAAGGACGAGGCCTGGCAGTTTGCCTGTGCAGACTGGGCGGTGGATGCGCGCGGGGTGGGCCATGCGGTCTATTCTGCCGAGGGGCCAGAGCGGACCTATTCCCTGGTGGCCTTTGCCCATGATCTGCCGCCCGAGGCGCGCAGTGACCGGGTCATTGCGACCGCGTGGGATGCCACATTTGCGCTGTTTGACGGGGTGCCGGAGGCGGCGGATATCGAACGGCTGCGCGGCAATGTCCCAAAGCAGGAGGCGGGGCGCGTCTCAGCCCGGGAACTGACGTTGAGCCGGGCGAACCGGTCGGTGCGCTTGTGGGATCATGTTGTGGGCCGGTTGGCGGACGGGCAGCAGCCGGACTTGGATCTGGTTGAAAACGTTGGCTATTTGATGCGGACGACGGCCGTTTACGGCTCTGCCAAGTTCGGCGCGGCGGATCGGGCGGAGATTGCCGATCGTCCCGAATTGAGTGCGCCGTTTCAGGCGGAAATGCTAACGGTCTATCTGATCCGCGCGTTTGTGTTGGATCTGGTGGAGCATATGGCGCGGTCGCGAAATGCAGATGCGGTGCCACTTGATCCGGCGCTGCGTCGGCGCTTTGGGATCGGCAATTCCACGGGCCTCGGCATGGCGCCGTTTTTGATGAACCACCCAAGGCTGATCCACAACTGGATCGCCGCGCGGGAATGGGCCCTGGCGGAGGTTCGGGGGCTGGCGCAGGCCACGGGCGAGGATGTTGACATCTTCCGTGGATATGCCGCGCGGGCGGCCCGGAACGCGCAAGAGTGGCAGTCGGAGCATCCGATCCAGCAGGCAAAGCTGGCGGAATTGCGCGCGGATATGGCGGCGCTGTCAGAGCAACTGGAGCGGTTTGATTTTGCCGCGCCCCACCCCTGGGACCGTTTGTGGCGCTGGGGTGAGGGGGCGCTTGGCCTGGAAGGGCAGGAGCAATTGGCGGCCTTGTTGCTGGAGCCTTATGGCGCGATTGTCGACAGAGCCGCCCATTGCATGGCCGCCGATGAAGGCCCGGTGCGGATCGACGGCGTGCGGGATGTGGCCGATATCCGGGCGCTGATCGAGGCGGTGCACCCGGACGCGCTGGCCACCAATTGGGACGCGCCGGAAGAACAGGCGCGGGTCTGGTACGTTTCTGCCGAGAAGCTTGAGCCGCGATTGGGTGAACGCGCGGAGGAGGATCTGGAGGCCTATGCGCAGCCGCTTTGCCCGGCGCGGGATGCGGCGGCACTTTATGCGGCACTGGCGGGCGAGAGCGGGCCGGTGGCGGAGTTCCTTTGCGGTATCCCGAGCATCGCCATACCGTGCGCCGTTTGCAGATCGCCGAAGCGCACCCCTATGCAGAAGTGCGCGACAACACCACCCACGCCGATATGGCGCCGATCGACTTGCTGCGCGCCAAGCTCAGCTTTTTCGGAGCGACGCGGTTTGATCCCCGCTCGGACCGCTGGCTGCGGATCACCATGTTCCAGAATGCACCGTTCCCGCATGAGCTGGCGGCGCTGGACCCCGATGATTGGAGCTATCCCGCGCCATGAGGCACGATCTGTCGCTGGGGGAGGTGCAATCGCTCGCCGCAAAGGCGGCACGCGGGGCCGGGCGCCCCCACGGAATGTCCGAGGAGGCCGCCTTTGCCTTGCGTTGGCTGATTGAGCGAGGTTTTGACGGCGCGGGTGCCCTGGCGGCCTTGTTGCAGGCAACGGATGGCGGGGCGGATGGCTGCCCGATCGCTGTCGGGGCCGCGCTGTCGGATGCTGGTGCGTTGACCGAGGGGGTGCAGGTCAAGGTCCATTGCCCGCTGCTGCTGGCCCCGTTCCTGTCTGGGTTGGCGCCCTCGGATGCCGGCGTATTGCTGTCGACGGAAGACGGCGGCGTGGCGGTTGGCTTGGATGGTGCGTGCGGTGGCGGAGAGCTGTCCCATGCTTTGGAAGAGGTTCGCTTGACGCATTGCGCCGCGCCAGAGCAAGGCGCGCGGGTGCGTCGGGCGGAGGTGGCAAATCAGGCGTTGCAGGTCTTGCTGGAGTTCGCCGCGCGGACCTACGCCCCGGCAACCGAGGAAAGCCGCGCAAAAGGGGCCGGGGCCGGTGTGACCGACAACGATTGAGCTTTCATGGCCTCTACACGGGGCCGTGAATGCCATGGGTCAGGTGGCAGGGATTTCCGCCACTCGCCTAAGGTGCCAAATTCCTTCACGTTTGCCGACAGTGTGTTACCAATTGGATCACGCCCAAGAGCAAGACACATGGCGACGGACCGCAACCGGTCTTTCTTGCCAGTGAAAGGATGACTATGGCCAAGAAACCCATCCTCACGGACGACGAACTGGATGGCGGTCTTCCGCCACGCGCGGCGACGCCGCCGCCATTGCCCGGTGCAAGCTCCGGCGCGACGCGACCGCTCGACGCCCCTGCGGCAGAGACATCGGGATCGGCCACACGAATGGTGAATGATCCCGCTGCTGATGATACGGCGTCGCCGCCGCCGCCGCCGCCTCCGCCTGCTGCGCAACAGCAAGGGCGCGATGCGTCCGGACACGCGCGGCCCAAAACGCGCATTCACGGTTATGGAAACGCCCCGCGCGCGGATGAAGCAACGTCCAAGGAGGGCGCGCCGATGGTGCAGCCCGTTGTCGGCTGGCTTGTCGTGACGAGCGGGCCGGGCCGGGGGCTGCCGTGGGTTTGAGCGCCGGCATGAACGGCGTGGGCCGCGGGCCAGAGAACAGCGCGCAGGTCGATTTCGGCGATGACACGATCAGCCGCGAGGCCCATGCCTTTGTGACCTATGACAATGAAACGCGACTGTTCCACCTGAGCCATGGCGGCAAGACCAACCTTGTTCGCCTGAACAACGCGCCGGTTCTGGCTGTGGAAACGCTGTCCCATGGGGACACGATCCGCATCGGGGCCACGGGGTTGCGCTTTGTCGCCCTTTGCGGACCTGATTTCGATTGGGCCGACGCATGAGCGCGGCGCAGGGCAGGGGCGGGGACAGCACCGCCATCGCATATGATGTTGCGACCGCGCTCTGGCAGGGCAAGCGCCCCTATCAGGAGGACACGCTGCTTGCCGATTTCCATGGCGGCATGGATCGTGGATTTGCCGTGTTGGCGGACGGCATGGGCGGACATGCGGCGGGGGATCTGGCCAGCCGCCTTGTGGTGATCGACGCAGTCAGTCACCTGAAATTCCTGATGCATGACGGCGCGGCGCTGGAACAAAGCCTGCAATCCGAGCTGACCTCGGCCATCGAGACGGCCAATGAGGTTCTGAAGGATCGCGCGGCGGACGACCGGCGCTTGCAGGGCATGGGGGCCACTTTTCTGGCCACTGTCCTGTTCGAGGATCGCCTGTACTGGGCCTCGGTCGGGGACAGTCCCCTGTACCTGTGGCGTGAGGGCAAGCTGAAGCAACTCAACGAAGATCATTCTATGGCGCCGATCATCGACCAGATGGCGAAATCGGGCGAATTGACGGAAGAAGAGGCGGCCAACCATCCCGATCGCAATGCGCTGACCTCGGTCCTGATGGGGCGCAGTGTGAAATCGATGGACGTGCCCAAGACGGCCACGGTGCTGGATCCGGGCGATGTGCTGATCCAGGCCTCGGACGGTCTGCAATACCTCGATGAACGCGAGATTGTGAAGGTGCTGGAAGGCCTTGGCACCGATGCCAGCAGCCGCGAGATTGCGGATGCGTTGATGCAGGCGCTGTTTGATCTGGACGACCCGGCGCAGGACAACACGGCGATCATGGTGCTGCAACTGACCCAGGGCATGGGCGGCGGTGGTGGTGTGTCGGCGGCAACGGCGACCGCCGATGGCGAGCGCGCGGTGGCCGGTGCAACGGCGGCGGCCACGGCGACCAGCGGGGGCTGCCACGGCCAGTGCCGGCCCGGTGCCACCGGCGGAGCCGGACCCGCCGGAAAGGCGACGAAACATGCTGGTGCCTGCGGCCCTTCTCGGCGGGGCGGCACTGGCACTTGGGCTGATTTTCGGCCTGCCGAGCGAGCAAGACACGACCACACCCACGGCTGACGAAGCGCCGGTGGCGGAAGGTGAGGTGCGTGTTCCAGATGACACTCAACCCAGTGATGCGGCGACCTCTGCCGAGGTTGATCCCGTCGAAGAGACGGATCCTGCCCCAGCCGCTGCAGACGATCCTGGGCCAGACATCGCGGCGGATGACGATGCTGCGACCGAAGTAGCCGGAGAAGAGAGCGCGCCGGAGGCCAGTCCGGATGCAGACGCGCCCGAAGATTTGACACCAGCCGAGGAGGCGGAGCCGCAAGCGCCCGCCCCGGCTGAAGAAGTGGCTTCAGAGGAAGTCGCCGCCGAAGAGGTGCCTGCCGAGGACGTGGCCGATCCGGATGCGGAAAGCGCCACGCCACCACCGACGCGGACGCGGGCAGTGAAGTTGAAGCTGAGGCTGAGGCCGAAGCCGCGCCCGTGGAAACGCCTGAAATCACACAAGAACCGTCACTCGAAGAGACTGCTCCGCCTGCAGATGAGGCGACCGCCGTGGAAGCGCCCGAGCTTGATGAGCCCGAATTGGGCACCGATGATGCCGCGCCCGCAGAAGAGATCACACCGGTCGAAACCGATCAGCCAGAGGCGCCGCAGCCTGTGCGGGACGCCGATATGCCGGATGGCGATGCGCCCGCCGGGGCCGCGGCGGATCGCAGTGACCCGGGCGCAGAAGTCCAGCCCGCAACCGTTCCATCGGATACCACCGGGTCAGAGGTTGTTCCCGTTCCAGGTGCCACGACTGCGCCGACGGTCGGGGGTGCGCAGACCGGGTCTTCGCAAGGGGCCAGCTGTGGGGCAGGCTTCTGCCGCCTGCTGTTGCAGAGAGTCGCCCCGGACGTTGCAGACGAGGCCCCAGCGGTTGAGCCTCAGCCTCAGCCTCAGCCTCAGCCTCAGCCTCAGCCTCAGCCTCAGCCTCAGCCTCAGCCTCAGCCTCAGCCTGTTCCGGTTCCGGTTCCGGTACCAACTCCCTCTCCCACGCCCACGCCCACGCCTGTTCCGGCTCCCGCGCCTTCTCCGACACCCGCGCCGAGCCAGACGCCGCAGCCGGCACCTGCTGCACCCACTCCCTCCCTCAAGGCGGTGAAGAGCCCGCAGCCAGTGCCGTACCCGGCGTTGGAACGTTGCGCGAAGGGCTAAGTGCGCCATCTGGGGCCGATGATGCCGCCGTGACCCCGGCGCCAGAACCGGTGCCCTCGCCGCAGCCGGTCCCGCTTGCGCCGCAAAACGTGCCGCGTGCGCCTGTTGAGGTGGCACCTACGGCCCCGCAGATCGGTGAGGATGATCGCGCGACCCAGATGGCCCCGCGCAATCCATCGGCGCCCTTGATCGTTCCGGGCGACGGGGCGGAGGAGGGGGCCAGCGTGCTGCCCATGTTGCCGCCTTTCACGGGCAGCATTCAAAGAATTTGCCAAGCACAGCAATGCTTTGCCATCATTCGGCAGCCGGATGGTACGGTGACCATCCTGCAACGCCGCAGATAACAGACCACACCGAAAACACCGACCACGGGGACAGAGATCAAGATGACCGACGATGTGGAGCTTTCAATTCGGCAGGTGACTGGCGGCACTGTCCTGCTGGCGACAGAGACCTTGCGTCTGCCGGTCGAGATCGGGCGTTTCGGCGCAGACAATGTGGGCCGGGTCAGCGCAGGCGATGGGCGTGTGGTGCATTTCGGGGAAGGGTACGGCACCCTGTCGCGCCAGCACCTGACCATCACGCCGTCCGGGGATGGCGGGCTTGTCGTGACGGACCTGTCGTCCAATGGTGTGGCCCAGATCGGGCAGGAGGGGTCTGCCCCCGTGCCCATGGGGCGCGGCGGCACGGTGCGTATGGCGCCCGGTGCGATGCGCGCGTTTGAGACGGTGGGTCTTCGCGTGACGGTCTGTTCGCCCAAGGAAGCGCAGGTGGATGCCATCGGTCAGCCGCTACATCTGGTCTATGACAGCACCTCTACCGGCGGGCTCAAGGCGCTTGATCTGGATGGTGTATCGATTGCGTTGGTGGCCAATGGCGCGGAAGTCCTGATGCGCCGGCGCAAGGGGCGCGCGGCGCAAGCGCTTGAGGCCGCCAAGGCCGAGGGCGCGCGCGTTCTGGTGATGATCGGCCCCGACGGTGCCGGTGGGGTGGAGGCCATTTGTGGCATGGGCGGCGAAGTGGAGCATAATCGCCGCACCCTCGACGAGGGCGAAGCGGTGCAGATGGATCACCTCGCCACGCTTGATATCCGCGGGCAACTTCTGCGGATCATGTCGGCGGAAGAAGGCAAGGGGCTGAGTTGCACGAACCCTGATTGCCGCCAGCTGAACCCATACCTTCCGGGCGAAAATTGCCGGTATTGCGGGCAACGGCTTGGAGATGGAACATCATACTGGGTGCATTCGTAAGGGGCTGATATGATTACTTTTCCGGTCCGTTTCCGCGTCCGCCAGATCGGTATCGATGGCAATACGATGGGGTCTTCGCGCATCTTGCTGTGTGAGGAGCCCGGCGCCTTTCTGGTGGGCAAGACCGATGACGCCGATGTGCCGCTGACCGGTGATGCCGTCAGCCGCAGGCACATGTCCATCGTGCTGAGCGCCGAGGATGTGCGGGTGCGCGATGAAGGCTCCACCAACGGGACCTATGTGAACGGCACGCGGGTGGCCGAACAGGTGCTGGAGGTGGGCGATCAGGTCTCCATCCCTGGTTGGCTGTTGGAGTTGCTGGCCCCGGCGGAGAGCGCGGCGAGTGCCACGCGGATCGCGGGCGTTGAGGTCGATGCCTCGCTGGTCAGCAGGCTGGTCATCACCGACGATGACGCCCCGCCACCGTCGCGCCGGACATTCCCTGAGATGGAATTTGCGGGCAAGGATATCGTGGGGATCGAGGCGTTGCGCGCCTCGGGCCACCCGGTCGAGGAGGTCAAGTTTTGCGCCGTGGGCGGCGGGCTAGGCAGTTTTGTCTGGGTCGATCACCTGCGCTGCTACGGCATTTCTGCGAGCGATATCAGGGCGATCGGGACGGAAGAGGTCTGCTATCGGACGTATCAGCGGTACTGCAAGAATTCCCAGATCCCGGACCATGAACGCCTGCGGTCCAACAGCCTTAGCCGCCCGGACAATATCTGGGGCTTTCCCGGCTATGCCCTGCGGGAGGTTGGCAAGGGCATCGGCGTGAAGGGCATCTTCCAGGTGTTCGGGGAGCCGACGCTGTCTGAGTCCTACACGCCACGCGCGGGCGATGTGTTCGACAGCCTTGATGTGGAGGCCAAGCGCATCGGCTGGTCCGAGATGTTCGTGAAGGCGCAGGTCCTGGGCCTGCGCAAGACCAGTCCGATGGGCGTTATGCCGTGGCCTACAAGCTGTGGGGCGGCGAGGCGCAGGGCGAGGCCCGCAATCGCTATGTCATCGCAGACGTGGTCCATCTGGCGACGGGGTACCCGGCCACGCGTTTTGTCGATGATTTTCAGACCTTTATTACCAATCACCCGGACAGCCGCGCGCAAGTCGCCAATGCCTACGAGCCGCATGACCAGATGTATATCGAGGCCGAACGGCGTGGCGGCCCGGTGCAGGTTGTCGTGCGGGGCAGGGGGATTGTGGCGTCGCGCATCATCCAGCGCCTGCATGAGGCACGGGCCAAGAACCCCGACATTCGTATCCTGCATTCCATGCGCACGCCCATTGGGGCGCGAGATGGCGCCGTATTTCCGCAAGGCGCGGCAGGCTGGTGCGCAACAATGTGGAAATCCAGCCGTTCAATTGGCCGAAATCCTGCTGGGGCGGGGATTTGCGGGTCGAATATGAGCGATGCGGGCGAGGAAGATCGCGGCGTGATGCTGTCCCAGCTTGGCGGCACCACGACCGCCGAGCGCTCCGATTGGATCGCCATCGCCGAGCGCGGCGCGGAGGAGGGATGGTACAGGCCGGTCTACGGCAACATCTCGGACCTGCAACCGCTGCCCTCGCCGGGACCGGACCAGCCTGACGGCGTGCAGGTCTCGATCAATACGGTCGAGGGCAACGAGGAAGTGCTGAATGCCGACTACCTGATCGACTGTACGGGTTTGATCGCCGATATTCGCCGCTCGCCCTTCCTGGCCGATCTGCTCGATACCTATCACCTGCCGCGCAACCACGGCTACCGCGTAACCGATCAGCGGGCCGCAAAAGGCGTGGCGCGACGGGCCTGCGCTGCACGAATGATTTCGAGATCGAGGGGCTGCGCAATAATCAGGGCCGGGTTTATGCCGCCGGAACCATCACGACCGGGGGCCCTATCTGGCCGTCGACAGCTTCCTTGGCCTGCAATATTCGGCCATTCGGTCCGTCGATCATCTTGTCACCGAACGCATCCACAAAGTCCGCAACCTCGGGCCGTTCCGGTCCCTTGGGGGCTGGACGAAGTGGATGGTCGGCGCACGGCCATAAGCGAGGAGAGAACCCATGATCCCAACCCTCGCCGGACGGCTGCAAACCCGCCTTGTTCCTGTTTCTTTTCATCGGTGTGCCGGTCACATTGGCCTTCGTTTTCGTGCTCGCTGGCTGGAAGTTCGACTATGACATCGCCATGCCGTTCCTGCTGTTCCTCGTGACAATCACCGGCCTCGGCCTGCTGCTCGACCCGATCTACATCTTCATCCAGACGACAAGGTGGGACCGCGACTGGCCCTTTGCCTATCAGTTCTTCTTTTCGTGGGTGGAATTCGGGATCGTCTTTGCCGTGGCCCGGGCCGGTCTGATCCCGTGGTTGCCCGTGTCAGTGGAAGGCCAGCCCGCGCCGCTTGTCGATTTCTCAAGCAGTGCCGCCATCGGCCTTGCGACCTTGCACTTCACCTGCGTGTTCATCCCGTCTTTCCTTGCCCTGCTTGGCCCGATGCAAGCGATCTTCGTGCGCTGGCGCTTTAAGGGCGGCCAGTTCGGCAAGCTGTGATGACGCACACATCCGCCATGAAGCCTGTGATCAAGGCGTGGATTCCGATCCACCTTCTGCTTTTGGCGGGGGCTTACTATCTGCTGTTTCAGGAAAGCGCGCTTAACCTAGAGGTCCTGATGGGCCTGTGGTTCTTCTTCCCTGTCGGCATCATGGGCGCGATCATTGCCAACGCAACGGGCACGGGCGGCGGCGTGGTTTTCGTGCCGGTTTTTGCCGCCCTGCAAGACGGCGGCATCATGATCCCGCCTGAGCTTTTGCGGGTCGCAACCCTGAAGCCCGAGGAATCCGTTGCCGTCAGCTTCACCATCCAATGTTTCGGCATGTCCATCGGCGCGCTCACCTGGGCGCATGCGATCTTCGTGAAGGACGGACTGGCCTGGGACGAAAAGGTCTCAAGCCAGACGCTGGCTGCGCTGACCTTCGCGCCTTTGGCGACTGGCATCCCCGCGCTTTTGCTGACCCAGGCCTTTGTCGAGGTCGAAGGCGCGCAATTGCTGTTCTATTTCAAGATCTTCTCGCTCGCGCTTGGTGTGACGCTTCTGATCTTCACATGGGTTCAGCGCAGGCAGGCGGCGAAGGACCGCAAGCTATGGGTCAGCCCCGGTGAGTTGTGGGTGCTGATGGGCCTGGGCGTGATCGGCGGGGCCGTCACCGCGCTCTTCTCCGTGGGGATCGGAGAGTTCCTTGCCATCTACCTGATCTTGCGCCGTTTCCCCACGAAGGTGGCCATTGCCGTGGCGGTCTGGGTCAGCGTCGTTTGTGTGATCACCGGGTTCTGGGACGGCTATTTCAATGACCTCGTCCGGCTTGAGATTGCTTTGATCGCGGTGCCGGGGGCCATTGTGGGCGGTTTCCTTGCGAAGGGGATTGCGCAGCTTTGGGGTCGCTGTGGCTCAAGACGCTGGCGTCGATCTGGATCATTGCGTCGAGCGTTTATTTGCTGGCGACCTAGGGCCGGGCGCTCAGCGACAGCTGGACCAAACCCGCGCACTCTGGATCATGCTCCTCGGTTGCGATCCAGACGCGCAGCGGCTGATCGTCGGTGCCCGGATCAAGCAGGTTGAGGGATTGGCCGGTTCCGACCGGCTCACTCAAACGCCACCGCCCACGCCACTCAGCAATCAGCCGGGCGTTGCACGAGGCGCGGCCACTCACATCAAGGTTAAGCGCGCGGGATGTCGCGGTCATGCTGAGGGACACCATGGGCTCAGGGGAAATGAACAAGGGTGCGGGTGCGTTCTCGATCACCTCGGTCAGACCATCGGGATGAACGGACCAGCATTCCAACAGGTTCATTGGCCCGCCAGCATCGCCCGCAAAGAGGCGGCGATCGTCGATGAAATCGGGGACTAAATCGGTGAGGTCTGAGTTGAGCGCCATCGGGCTGCATGTGCCCGTATCCACACGTGGCGCCTGGTGCCGGCGCTGGGGCTTGTGGCGCGATATTCACAATTGCGGGTTCGTCAAACAGCGGCTCGGGCGGGCTGCCCTCCCGCCGGAAGATCGTGGCTTGCGGCTGATCGGGGCTGCCGACGGCGATATGGCTGTTGTCGAAACTGAAATAGCCCTGCTCGGCCTCGCCGAATTCGTGCAGCACGCCACCACTTGCCACATCAATCAGTTGCGCCGTGCTGCCGCCAGATGCCCCGATGAACAGCATCTCCCCATCGGAGGAGACGGAGATGAAGGCCTCGGACGTCGCATCCGGCATGGGGCCGCTGCCGCGAATGGAACGTCCGACCAGATCAATGATTTCCCATTCGGTGTCGCTGGCGCGCATGAAGCTCAAACGGTCGCCCGAAAGCCGGTAGCGGGTATAGGGCGAAGTGGGCGGAAAATCGGCCAATTCGCGCTGGTCGAGGGCGTTGTCGAAAAGCGTAACACCGCCATCATTGCGCAGGATCAAGAGCCCCTGATCGCCGCCCATGGGCGACATGGCAACGAAAGACCCTATGCGGTTTCCAGCAGTTCGGGTCAGGCGGCCATCCGTCTCAAACACGCGCACAAGGCTGGGTGTGATGACGGTGATCTGGTCCGCGTTCTCCGCGAATGTGACCCGCACGGTTGTCCCATCAGGCACCGAGGTCAGGATTTGCTCGGACGGCGCGCCAAGGGTCGTGTTGGCCAGATCGACCAGAACGATGTCTGTCTGTCCGCCGACACTGGCGCGGGTGTAGACGAAATGGGTCTCGCTGCGGGAAATGGCGCGGTTTGCGGTGGTGACCGTGGTCGGCTCAAAGCGCAGGATTTCGCGGCGGTTGGTGATGTCATACAGGCGGTTCGGCGTGCCGGGGCCGGTGGTGGCGATGGCGTAGCCGCCTTCCATCGAAAACCCCAACCGCGTGATCGTGTCGGGAATACCGCGCGCGAGATGGGCCTGGTAGACGCCGCTGTCCCGGTCGAACAGGGCAATGCCGCCCGTGCTGTCGACAAGACCCACGGTGGCATTATCCCACGAGAAGCGCGGCAGCAGTGACAGGGTTCCGTTGGGCGCGCTGAGCGTGGCGGTCTCTACCAGATACATGGGGCCTTCGCCCAAAGCGTCGGCCAGCGCGGCTTCGGTCAGGGCCAAGGCCGCCTGGAGATTTGCATTCTCGGCCTCCAGATCGGCGATGCGCGCGCGCAGGCGGTCGATTTCCGAGAGATTGGCATCACTGTTTCCAGCCGCTTCTTCGGCTTCGGCAAGATCTGCAAGCAGCCGAGCGCGCTCTGCCTCTGATACCTCCAACGCGCCTCCAAGCCGGTCCATTTCCGCGCGCATCGCGTCGGAGCCTTCGCCCGCCTCAAGGGCTGCGGCCAGGCGTGCCTCCAGGTCTGCGATGTCGCTGGCGGCGGTGGCCAGCGCAGCCTCAGCCGCGGTCAGGTCATTGTCGACATTGGCCAAGGCGGCGGCCCGCGTGCGTTCCGAGGTGAGTTCCTGCTCCAACCGCGCAATGTCAGCGGCAGCGGTCTGCACGTCTTGCGTCAAACCATCGGAGGCGGCCAGAGCCGCAGCCAAGCTGGCCTGCGCTTCGGCCAGTTGCCCTTCCAACGCGGTGATCTGGTTGGTGGCGGATGCGTTTTCTTCGGCCAGTGCGGTGGCCCGTTGTGTGGCAGCGTCACGCGCCGCGCGGGCGTCTTCCAGCGCGGCCTGGGTCACGGCCAATGTCTCAAGCGAGCGTTCCAGATCGGCGACCTGCGCCGCGGCGGCGTCGCGTGCAGCGCGGGCTTCATCAAGCTCGGCCATGGTTGCGGCCATGTCGCCATCGGCGGTTTCCAGACGCGTGAGGTTTTCCTCAGCCGCGGTCAGGGCGGATTGCAATGTCGTCAGCTCTGCCTCTGCGGCACCGCGCGCGGCCTCAGCTTCGGCCAGAGCCGTCTCCAGACGGCCCATCTCGGCCATCATCTCGTCCATGCCGGGGGTCAGCCATGCCGGCTGCGTCGACCAGATGCCGCCGCCGACGGCAGCGGCCAGAAGCGCGCCAAGCACTGCGCCGCCCACAAACCGCCCGCCGGATCGGGCCGGGGCAGGGGCCACCGCATCGGGCATGGCCATCGGTGTGACCATCGTTGTGGGCGCATCGGCCAAAGCGGCAAGCCACGCGCCCGCATCTCTTGGCCTATCACCCGGGGTCATGCGCAGGGCGCGGTCGATCAGATGCAGAAGGCGTCCATCATGGTCGGGGTGGAGGTCTGCAATCGGCTGGTATGGGTCCGGCTGGCCCGTCGCAATCGCGCTGGCGCGTTCGTCTGCCGCGATGGGGGCCGCACCGGTGATGACGTGATGCAGCGTCGCGGCGAGGGCATATAGGTCCGAATAGGGACCCTGTTGCGCGCCCGATACGTAGAATTCGTGCGGGCTGTAGCCGTCCGTCACCACCCGGAACGTGCCTGCCATGCGCGAGCGCGCCTGTGTTTCCGCGCGTGCGGCGCCGAAATCGATCAGCATCGGCATACCGAACCGATCTATGCGGATATTCTGCGGCTTGATATCGCGGTGGAGGACCGATTGGTCGTGAATGTACTTCAGCGCCCCCAGCAGATCGCGCGCCAGTTCCAGAACGCGGTGGGGGGAGAAGGCGCCGTCGGCGCCCACGATCTCTTCCTGCAGATCGCGGCCATGGATGAAATCCATTGCCATATAGGCGGTGCCGTTCTCTTCAAACAGGGTTTGCACATGCACCACATTGGGATGACGGAGCCGGGCCAGCATCCGTGCCTCACGCAGGAATTGCGCGCGCGCGGTTTCGAAATGTTCAGACGTGCCGGCGGAGGTTGCGCTGACCGCGTGGGTCGCGGCCTGACGTTGCGCCAGCCCTAACGGGAAGCATTCCTTCACCGCCACATCCCGCCCAAGGGTATCTTGTGCAAGATAGGTGATGCCGAACCCGCCCGATGCAATCAGGCGCTTGATCTCGTACTGGCCACCCAACAGCATCCAGCCCGGAGGAAGCTCTCCGGCGGGCAATTGATGCGTGACGGCGTCGGGGCCGCGTGGGGTTGGTGTTTCATCAGCCATGGCTGAAGGCACAATTGCGCGCGCGCATCCGCCTGTAAACGCATGTTTTCCGTATCGTATGTGAAGGGCTTGCAATCTTGTCCCTGCTGCGACACGTCAAGCGCGATGACATTGACGATTTCGCAAAAGCTGCACGGGGCATGGGATGTCGCGCGCGGACGCTACGATCACCAGATCGATAGCGACCTTGGCCGGTGGCAGGGCCACCTGTTTGCGGCGGTCAATGATCACGGATTTCTGCGCCGGTATTGGCGCAACGAGGGCCAGATAGCGCCCGGCCTCTACCGGGCCAACCACCCTGATGAGAGGGCGCTTCGCCAGTGGAAAGCGCGCGGCATTGTGGAGGTGATCAGCCTGCGCCCCGCTCAGCTGGCTGTCCACGAATTCGAGGCACGCACATGCGCAGCGCTGGGGCTTCGTCTGCGCAATGTCGCACTAACAGCGCGAGAGGCACCGCGCCGCATCCGGCTTTTGGAGTTGCTCGATGTGTTCGATACGCTCGAACGGCCCGCGTTGATCCACTGCAAATCGGGGGCGGATCGGACGGGTCTTGCAGCGGCCCTTTGGGCGATCCACGTGGAAGGGCGACCGGTGGCCGAGGCCCGGCGCGCCTTGGGCCTGCGCCATTTGCACCTCAGCTGGTCCAAGACGGGTGTGTTGGATCGGTTCCTTGATGCCTATGAGGCGCGCCTGAAGCAGGGTGACATATCGCTCAGGCAATGGATCGACGCGGAATACGACGAAACCGCGTTATAGCCGTTGGTCAGTTCAGCCAGGTTTCGATCTCAAGCGTTGCGTCACACCCGGCACCGTCGATGGTGCCGACCCAGATGTCGATGCGCCCCTCAATCGCGGCCTGCCCGGTAAGGTTCAGAAGCGGGGCCGTAATGCTGCCGGTATTGTCATCGAAATGCCAAACCGTGTCCTGCGTGTTCACCAGCAGGATCGTGTCACATTCATCGGCTTCAACCTCCAATTCCAACCGCCGGAACTGGGCCATCTCAGACGTATAAAGCGTGAAGTCCGGGATCTGATCGACGAAGCCCTGTGACGTTGGCGGGCAAGTCCGCGCAATTGGCCAGGTCGGCCGTGCCGCTGGCGCGCAAAAGCGCTGTCTGGGGCGTGTAAATCTCGGTGCCCGTATAACGGAGTTCCGCACCTGGTACGGCCCAGGTCGGGCAATTGGCGGCTGTGCCCCCGCCGCCGCCGGTCACGTTCCCACCGGGGGTGTTGGGGCCGGGGTTGGGCGTCGTGCCGCTGGCCAGCATCAACTCGATTTCGGCGCGCGCCTCGCGCAGTTCCATTGTCAGACGGTCGGCCTCTGCCTCGGCCTCCGACAGATCCTCGGCCATGCGTTGCAGGTCGGCCTGCGCGCGCTCGACGTTGCGTGTGGCGGCGTCACGCTCGGCCTCCAGCGCGGCAAGGGCTTCTGCGTCGATCTCGCCACCGCCGGCCTCAATCGCGGCCTCAAGTGCGGCAAGCTCTGCCGCAAGCGCGTCGGCGCGCGCTTCTGCGGCGGCTTGTTCGGCCTCTGCCTCCGCCCGGGCGGATTGCAGTTGCGCCATTTCTTCAGGCGCTGGGGCCTCCGCACGCGCGGCCTCCAGGGCCGCCTGCAGGCTGGCCACTTCGGCCTCAAGCGTCAATTGCGTCTCGCGGGCGCTGTCCTGATCCGTCAGGGCCTGGCTCAGCCTGATTTCGCAGTTCGACGGCGGTCGCATCCCCACCTTCTTCGGCAGCGGCCAATTGGGCGCGCAGATCGGCGACCGTGTCACCCAATTCGCCCACGCGTGCCTCTGCGATGTCGCGGGCTTGGGCGGCGTTGGCAACTTCTGCCTGCAATTCACTGGCTTCGGTTGCCATCGCAGCCAGTTCGGCCTCAAGATCGGTACGGGCGGACGTGGCTTCATCCAGCATGCGCTGCATCTCGGCATCCCCGCCCGCGGCGGGGCTGCCATCGGGCAAGACGAAGTAGGCACCGCCCCCAAGAAGCGCGAGAAGACCGCCACCAACGGCGGCCCCTTTCCAGAAGCTTCCGCTGCCCTGCTGTGTCTCCGCCGGGGTGGGCGACGTATCGGCTGCGACCACGGCCGCGGCGGGTGCTGCTGCAACGATACGGGTGGTGGCATCGGGCATGGCCGAGAACCAGGCCGCTGCATCGGCGGGGCGGTCTTTCAGGGGCCGCGACAGCGCGCGGTCGATCAGCGCCAGCAGGCGCGGGTCATGGTCGGGGAAGCGGCCTGCGATGGGCTCATACGGATCGTCTTCGCCGTTTGAGACCTTCTGCGCACGCTCATCCGCCGGGGCAGGTGCGCTGCCCGCAATGCAATGGTGCAGCGTGGCCGCCAGCGAATAGAGGTCCGAGGCCGGGCCCTGTTCGGTGCCCGCCACATAGAATTCGTTGGGTGAATAGCCGTCCGAGACCACGCGGAACGTTCCTGCCGCGCGGGAGCGGTTCTTGGTTTCCTGTCGCGCTGCGCCGAAATCGATGATCACCGGCATGTCGAGCGGGTCGATACGGATATTGGCCGGCTTGATATCGCGGTGCAGCAGCCGTTCCTTGCCACGCTCAGGCGCGTCGCGGTGCAGGTAGTCCAGCGCGCCCAGAAGCGTGCGCGTCAGCTCCATCACGTAAGCCGGCGTCAGCTTGTCGCGTTCATTGTCGATGATGTGCTGAAGGTCGCGCCCGTCGATATAATCCATCGCCATATAGGCGGTGCCGTTCTCCTCAAACAGCGTCTGGACATGAACGATGTTGGGGTGACGCAGGGCCGCGAGCGTGCGGGCTTCGCGCAGGAACAGGTTGCGCGCCGTCTCAAACGGCTCGGCGGTTGAGGCGCTGGCGGCTGAGACGGTGAAATCGCCCGCGCGCAAGGCCAGGCCCGCCGGAAAGCACTCCTTGATCGCAACTTTCCGGTCGAGATTGTCACGCGCTTCGTAGGTGATGCCAAAACCACCCGCCGCGATCCGGCCCGTGACGCGGTACATCCCCGACGACAATTCGGCGCCCACGGGTAATTCCCCGGCTGGGCCGTCAGGCAGCACGCGCGTTTTGCTGGGATCGTCGCTCATCTTGTCCGGGTCCGGCCTTTGAAGGGGCGCCATTTTTTGGGCAGCTGGCGCGAAGGGGGCTCAGGTCGTGGTTCCCTTAAATATGGTAAACGCTAGGGGGAAAGTAAATGTCGGGATTCCCTTACGCGCGGGCGCATAGGCGGTAAAACCCCCGTCAGAACGCCAAGGTCAAAAGCGCCGGAAGCGCAAGCGCGCCCAACAGCGTGATCTCGACCCATCGCATATCGTGGCTGGCCAGCCTGCGCTGGTCGCGAAATCCACCAACGGGGCGCTTCGGTGGCAGCGATCTCGAGGATCAGAACCGCAAAGCCACGGCGCGCGGCCTCTTCCCTTTGTCTGTTGGTTATGCACGTCATTTTCGGCACGGATCCATCGCTCCTCCGTCGGTTGGTGCATCAAAGCAACCCAAAGCCTCTTTGCCAAGCCTCCGACCCCCTTGCGGACCGGGCCGCAGCCCCATAGAACGGCGCAAATTTTCACCCGACCTGAACGGCGCGGGCAATTGGTTTTGCCTGATCGCCGCCTAGCCGTCACGAGGACAAACATGCAGATCACCGAAACCCTTTCCGAGGGCCTGAAGCGCGAATACCAGATCACCGTCACGGCGGGCGACCTTGAAGCGCGTGTGAATTCCAAGCTGGAAGAGGCGCAGCCTGAGGTCGAGATGAAGGGCTTCCGCAAGGGCAAGGTGCCCATGGCGCTGCTGAAAAAGCAGTTCGGCCCCCGCGTTATGGGTGAGGCGATGCAGGAATCGGTCGACGAGGCAATGCAGGGCCATCTGGACGAGTCCGGTGACCGCCCCGCGATGCAGCCCGAGGTCAAAATGACCAACGAGGATTGGAAAGAAGGCGACGATATCGTCGTTTCCATGTCCTACGAAAAGCTGCCCGAGATCCCAGAGGTCGACTACAAGAAGATCAAACTCGAAAAGCTGGTCGTGAAGCCCGGCGATGACGAGATTGACGAAGCCTTGAAAAACCTCGCCGACAACGCCCAGAACTTCGCCACCAAGAAGGGCAAGGCCGCGGACGGTGACCAGGTTGTCTTCGACTTTGTTGGCACCGTGGACGGCGAAGCATTTGACGGTGGCTCCGCTGAAGACTTCCCGCTGGTCCTGGGTTCCGGCCAGTTCATCCCCGGCTTTGAAGAGCAGCTTGTTGGCGTGAAGGCGAAAGACGAGAAAGACGTCGAAGTGACCTTCCCCGAAGATTACCAGGCCGAGCATCTGGCGGGCAAAGCCGCCGTGTTCGCCTGCACCGTCAAGGAAGTGAAAAAGCCCGTTCCGGCGGAAATCGATGACGAGCTGGCCAAGAAGTTCGGCGCCGAGGACCTCGACGCGCTGAAGGGCCAGATCACCGAGCGTCTGCAAGCCGAATATGCCGGTGCCGCGCGCGCTGTGATGAAGCGCGGCTCTGCTGGACCAGCTTGACGACGTCGTATCGTTCGACCTGCCGCCCTCGCTTGTGAAGGCCGAGGCAGACCAGATCGCACACCAGCTGTGGCACGAGGAAAACCCGGACGTCGAAGGCCATGATCACCCTGGAGATCGAGCCGACAGATGAGCACACCAAACTGGCTGAGCGCCGGGTGAAGCTGGGCCTTCTGCTGGCCGAGCTTGGCCAGAAAAATGATGTGCAGGTCTCGGACGCCGAAATGACGCAAGCCATCATGAACCAGGCGCGCCAGTACCCGGGTCAGGAACGCGCGTTCTTCGAATTCATCCAGCAGAACCAGGCCGCACAACAGCAGGTCCGCGCGCCTCTGTTCGAAGACAAGGTTGTCGATTTCATCGGCGAGCTGGCGAAAGTGACCGAAAAAGAGGTCTCTAAAGACGATCTCAAGAAAGCCGTCGACGCCCTCGACGAGGAATAAGCGGACTTTACGTTACGTAACAAAGCGCGCTGCCACTTGGCGGCGCGTTTTTTATTGGCAGACGAGCCAGACGTTGCGCGCAGGGGAGGGGAGGCCCATGCCAAAAGATCATAATCCCAAGCCTCTCGTGGTGCTCCGGGCTCCGGTGCCTGCCGATATTGAGATGCACCTCGCCCTGCCGCATTCGCGCGAAATCCACATCATGTATGGTGGCGATCCCGAGATCCCGCCCACCGCCAACCTTGCCCGGTCCGAGGGCTGGTTTGAATGGCTTCGGGATCATCCCTTCGCGCGGATCATAGAGGTCGAGGGGCGCGCCGTTGGCGAGGTTCGCCTGCACAGCCATGACGAAGCTGACTGCACCGCGCGCCTTGCTGTGGGTCTTTTTGCGGAAGAGGATCTGGGCCGCGGTTATGGCCATCAGGCGATCGTTCAGACGCTTTGCCATGGCTTCGATACCATGGCGCTTGAGATGATTGACCTGCGCGTTCTGGAATTCAACGAACGCGCTATTCGCTGCTACACGGCTTGCGGATTCGAAACGGTTGCGCGGCTGCCGAGATCGCTCAAAATCGGTGAAATCTGGCACGATGATTTGCTGATGGAGATCACGCGCCAGCGGTTTTTGTCTGTCCGCGCCGATCTGGATTAATTCCACCAAACTAAAGCGTTAGCGGGATCTGTTATCAGATAACGCGCCCCGGCGGTTGTATAACAACGCCGGCTGGATGCAGCTTTGATCAAACGCCGGTCAACGGCAACTCCCTTTTATGCACGTCTTTTTATGCACCCGTTTTTGAAAGCCCTGACCCATGTTGAAACCCACCCTCCTAGCCATTGTTGGCCTTGCAGCGGTTGTTCCCGCCGCCTCGGCTGACACGATCATCCCCCTCCTGCCGCGGCCTGACCTGTCAGACGGGCTTGCCCCATTCGAAAGCCCCGCCTTCGACCGCATGGTCGACTTGTGCGAGCGCTTCGGCGTGGCGTGCAGCGTGCCCGGCGCGGATCGCTATTCCGATTTGGATGCAACCGATTTGCTTGACTTGATCCCGCGCGCACAGGCTGATGCCGCCAAGCGTTGGGCGCTTTACGCGGACGAGTGGGCCGAAGTTGCCGAGCTTTACGATGACTACACCCCCTACCATCCGCCTGCGCCGCAGCTCTTCGGCTGGTCCGATCATCCCATGGCCGACGTCGAAGCACTTCTGGAAAGCGTGCAGGAACGGTTGGACCACCGTCCGTCCATCGCGCATGTTGTACCGCGTCCGCGCTTTTCCTGGCAGCATCCCTTGGAAATCTGCCCGGCACCCATTCCTTTGGCCATCGCGGGCCCACGATCATCAACCCCTATGCCTTGCCGCACCGTCCCGGCAACTCGGTGATTATCTTGCCGTCGCGCTGAACTTTACCTCCCTTGTCCTGCCTCGGCAGGGCAGGGTTCCTTCAAAATCCATTTCAAAACAATCGAGTAGAGAAACCCATGACCTATAAACTCCCCTGATCGCCGCGCTTGCCGCAACCCTTGCAACCCCGACCCTCGCCCAGAACATCACCGATATTCTGGACCCGCACGCCCTCATCGCTGAGATTGAACGTGGTGCGATGGGGCAAGCCACATTCGGCAACCGCATCGCAGCACCGCGTGTGGTTGAGGTCGACCCGGCCGAGATCGCGGTACTGCAGCTGGATACGACTGTCCTGCGCTCCCCGCGCCCGTTGCTGCGGCCCTCGACACTTGATGTCGCTGATGTCGTGCGCGTTCCGGAAGCGGCTGCTGTGGCTGCCGCGCCAGCCGCCTCTGACGTGCGCTCGATGATCGACGCGATGCAAGTGGCTGCAGCAGATGCACCTGCCGGCGCCAATACGCTTGTCGTCTCGGGCGGCACAACCGTGGCCGTAAACGGCACGAACACGGCCGTCATTCACAGCAGCGGTCCAGCGCCGCGTCTGACCCTGTGGCAGCGCATCTTCGGCAACTGACGCAGCCCTGCCGGGCCCTAAGTCACGGGTCCGGCAGGTTTTTTATCATTTGGAAAAAAGCTTTTGGTGAACGCCCAGAGGCCCGCTAACCTTTGGGTTGCAAAGCGAAGGTCAGGGTTTCCGCAGTTTGGCGGAGGAATTTCATCCCATAACCTGACCAGGCACACGTCTATTTCCGGCGGGTCGATTGCCCTTCAACGACCCCCAATTACAGGAAGGATAATTCCAACATGCGTCTTATGACAGCAAGCGCGATCGCAATGATTGCCATGGGTGGGGCCGCTATGGCTTGCCCAAACTACCAACTGGCCCAAAGCAGCTATAATTACGATAGCTCGCAGATCGCGAACGGACTGAATTTCAACGTCAATGCGGGTGGCGATTTCACACTCGCTCAATGTGGCCTGGGCAATCTTGGCTTTGGTCAGTTCCGCTCGGCGCCCGACATCACGCTGCAATTGACCAATATGGTCGGACGTGAGCTTGATCTTTTCGTCCAGTCCAGCTGTGACCCGACGATGCTTGTAAACGACGCATCCGGCCAGTGGTTCTTCAACGATGACAGCAACGGCCTTCAGCCCGGCATGCGTCTGCCTTCTGCGTCTGCAGACGGGCGGGTCGACATCTGGATCGGCACCTATTCGGGTGGCGGATGCCCTGCCACGCTGACCGTGCAGGCCACCGGTGCGGCGGTCCCTGTGCCCCAGCCCGTGCCGCAACCCATCCCGCAACCCGCCAATGCCTGCCCGACCTGGGAAGTACCTGGCCCGGCCCTGGCGTTCAGCGCCAACCAGATCCTTCAGCCGCTCAGCTACATCGCCCAGGCGACGGGCGGTGTCAGCGTCGGCTCCTGCCCAACGGTCGATGGCGGCGGAACCGCCAGCCAGGTGCCGCAATTCTCCATCACCTTGTCCGAGATGCAGGGCCACAACCTGACACTGCGCGCCAATGCCGAGTGTGACTCCACGCTTCTGGTTAACGGTGCAGACACGACGTGGTACTACAACGATGACGGGCAGGGGAACCTGCAGCCGGAACTGACGATCACCGAGCAATCGGCCCTGAACGGTCGCATCGATGTCTGGGTTGGGACCTTCGGTGGCAATTCGTGCGCTGGTACCTTCACGCTTCAGGCAATCCCGGTCGTGCAGCCCGCACCGCAACCTGTGCCGCAGCCCGTGCCGCAACCGGTTCCAACACCGGCGCCTACGCCTGTGCCGACACCCGTGCCGACACCAGCCCCAGCACCGGCTCCAGCCCCGGCACCGGCCCCAGCGCCTGCTCCTGCACCGGCGCCCGCTCCGGCTCCTGCCCCTGCACCGGCACCCGCTCCAGCCCCTGCACCCACGCAGACTGGGGGTTGCCCAACAACATCGCTGGAAGGCATCTCGGTCGTCTCTGATGGGCAGGAACTCTATAGCCCTGACACCTACACGGTGCAGGCGGGTGGTGTGACCGCATTGACCAGCTGTTCGGGTCTGCCCGGCGCTGGCGTGATCAATGCGCAGCCGCATTACAGCTTCCAGCTTGCGGGCATGGAAACCTATGGTCGCCTTGAGATCGAGGTCAGCAGCGCGTGCGATACCACGCTGCTTGTCAACGACGCCCAGGGCAACTGGCACTTTGATGACGATTCCGGTGGCAACCTGCAGCCGGAGCTTAACCTGACGGATACCGCTGCCCTCAATGGCCGCGTCGATGTCTGGGTCGGCACGTTTGGCGCTGAAATCGCCTGCGAAGCCGAGATCGAGATGGAGACCTGGAACTTCTGATCCAGTCCCGCAACCGGAGAGGGTAAGGGTTTCCCGACTTTCGCCCTCTCTGCCAAAAATGGATAGTGTCCCTACCCTTCACCGGGGGCACCATCGCCCTCAAACACTTGGACCAAAACACTTTTCCCCTTCTACGAAGAAAAAGAACACCCGGAGTAACACACGATGAAAAAGCTTCTTGCAGCCACCGCCGTCCTTCTCGCCACCGCTGGTATCGCCGCAGCCTGCCCCGCATGGCAGAACCAGGGCGTCCAGACGGGCTACACCACCGGCCAGGACCTCTGGACCCCCAACAGCTACTCGGTTGTTGCTGGCGGTTCGCAGTCGCTGCGCAACTGTGGCTGGAACCACTCGGGCTACGTGATTTCGCGCCCTGACTTTGAATTCCAGATCGACGGCCTGCACGCCTATAACCGCCTCGAGATCCGTGCAATCGGCTCGTGCGACACGGTTCTGCTGGTCAACGACGCAACCGGCAACTGGTACTTCGACGATGACAGCTACGGCAACCTGAACCCTGCCATCAACCTCTACAGCCCGCAGTCCGGCGTGTACGACATTTGGGTCGGCACCTACGGCACCAGCACCTGCGGCGCGACGCTGCAGATGGAAACCTGGTAAGTTTTCAAGACCTTATGGTCTGAACGGAACGGCCCGCCCTTCGGCGGGCCGTTTTGCGTTTGTGGGCTAGTAACTAGCCCAACTCACTGCATGACCTAGGGTGGTCTCAGGCGCCGTCCGCTCCGAGGCCGGCGCGGCCCGTGGCGGCCGGCTCTCCTTGCCAAAACTACTCAGTGTGGCGAAGGTTTGAACACGCAATTGCATGGAGGTCGGCGTGATGATCTTGGAAATCCGTCACTACACGATCAAAGCGGGCCGTCGCGACGATTTCATTGCTTTTTTGAGCAAAGGAACCGCAAGGCTCTGTGCGAGGCCGGAATGCTTGTCTTCGGGCCTTTGCGGGATCTGGACGACCAGGACAAGGTGCATTGGATTCGGGCATTTGAGTCCCTCGAAGACCGCGAAAGGCTGAAAGACGCTTTCTATGGCGGACCAGTTTGGCACGAAGAGATTGAGCCGATTGCCATGTCGATGATCGAGCACATGGATGCAGAGGTGACCGAAACAACGGCTGGTTTCCAAAGCTTTGGCGGCGGCCCAACGTTGACCTGAAGTCGCAGTCTTTTCCACTGCACACGGCACTCGCCGCGACGCCACATGGTGAAATCTCCTGCAAGCCTTGGTGTCGGCAACGGCACAGGATGTCTTTTTCGCAGTTGTCGCTTTTCTTTGGATCACAGCGCTGCTTGTGTGGGGGCAGGAAAGGGAGGCACATCCATGACAATCGAAACCTGGCTGGCCTTTGTTGTGGCGAGCGCCATCGTCGTGGTCATCCCCGGCCCCAATATCGTGCTGACCGTCACCTACGGCATCCGTGACGGGCTACGTTCGGGCCTTGCAACCGTGCCGGGGCAGGCGCTTGGCGCATTGCTGGCGATGTCCGTGTCGCTGGCGGGCGCTGGGGCCATTTTGGTGGCGTCGGTGAGTTTGTTCACGGCCATGAAGGTTGTCGGCGCGCTTTATCTGCTGTGGCTTGCCTATCGGCTCTGGACGGCGCCGGTCGAGGCCATCCGCACCGACGACGATGCGCCCAAACGCCCGCTTGGTGCGCTCTTCCGGCAATCAACGCTGATCTCGGCGCTCAATCCCAAAGGGCCGGTCTTCTACATGGCGTTCGTGCCGCAATTCGTGGATCCCGGCGGCGATGTGATGCTGCAATTCGCTGTGTTGACCGCGACGTTCACCGTGGTGGCGGCGATCAATGGGGTGGGCTGGCTGGTTCTGGCGAGCAGTTTGCGAGAGTATCTGCGCGGGCCGTTTGTGCTGCGTCTGATCAACCGGATCGGGGCGGCCTGCTTGGGCGTGGCTGGGGTGGTGGCCTTGCGGGCAAGCCGCTCAACGGCGGGTTGAGCGAGATTGAAATCCTTAAGATTTGGTTAAATTCTCCAAACAACGTAAATAAATTCAATGACTTACGGGATTTCTCACGCGTGATACCTTCGCCTATTCCGCGTCTTCGTTGGGAACAAGCCGGATCAGGCTGCCCGGATCATCATCGATCAGGATCAGGATCGCGCCATCGTTGTCCACGGCCACATCCCGCACCCGCTCGCCTTGCCTCAACCGCTCTTCGCCCACCACGGTGTCGCCCTCCATATCCAGCCGGACCAAGGCTCGACCCGCCAAGGCGCCCAACAGGATGTCTCCCTCCCATTCCGGGAACATCTCGCCCTCGTAGAAAATCAGATCCGACGGCGCGATGGATGGATCCCAGAAATAACGCGGCTCCTCATAATCCGGCGCATGGGCCTGCTCGCCTGTGCCGACGTCCGAGCCATTGTAGTTCACGCCGTAGCTGACCTCGGGCCAGCCGTAGTTTGCACCGGGTCTGATGACGTTCAATTCATCCCCGCCCGCTGGTCCGTGTTCTAGTGTCCAGATCAGATCGGTTCCCGGCTGCACGGCAGCACCCTGAATATTGCGATGGCCATATGTAAGGACGCCCGGATGTGCCTCAGCGATAACCGGGTAGACAAACGGGGTCCCATCGGTTTCGGTAAGGATCGTCACACCATAGCTCGCGTTTTCCGGATCCTGCGCTAGAAGCCGATTTTCCGGTGTGAACCGGTCGCCTGTGGTCACGAAAAGCATACCTGACCGGTCCACGATCACCCGACTTCCGAAATGGGCTGGAACAACCGATGCAGGGCTTTGGCGCCAGAGTTCAGTCACGTCCTCCAGCGCCAAATGATCCTCGGACAAGGTGGCGCGTGCGACGGCTGTGGCCGAGGCTGCAAGCCCATCGCGGGCGGAGTAGGTGAGGAAAAGCTCGCGGTTCTCGACAAAGTCCGGTGAGAGGGCCACATCCAGCAGCCCGCCCTGCTGGATCGCCCGCACGGACGGCACACCGCTGATTTCCGGCCCCATTGTCCCGTCGCGGGTGATGTGGCGCAACGTGCCGCCGCGCTCTGTCACGACATAACCGGCACCGTCCGGCAGCACCGCTACCGCCCAGGGGCGCGCAAGGGTGCCCACGATGATTTCTTCGTCAAACGTGACGTCCGAGAAGACCTCCGGCGCATCGGTTTGCTCAGGGAAGGCAGGTACCGTATCGGGCAGGTTTGGTGTGCCATCATCGACGGCCGTTTGGGCGGCGAGAGGCGTGGCAAGCAGAAGAAAGGGCAAGGCGCGGAGCATGGGGGCCTCTCGGATTTGGATGCTTCAGGTAGGATATAGGTTCATCACCGCCACGATCAGCCCCTGCTGAAGTTCACGCGCTTCGTCGCAGCTGAAAATTGCCAACGAAAAAGGCCGCCCCGGTATGGAGCGGCCTTCATCAAGTTCTCTGCAAGGACGGCCAGAGGCCGGAGGAGGCGTTCAGTCCTCTTCGCTGTCCTCTGCGGGGGCTTCGTCCGATGCCTCTTCTGCAGCAGGGGCCTCGTCGCCGCCTTCCAGCTCGTCGAGCTGTGCCGCGCCGATATCGTCAAAGAGTTCCGCGATCTCGAATTCGGCTTGCGCCTCTTCTTCGGCCGCCAGTTCCTGGATCGATTTGCCCGATGCCTGAAGCTCGGCCTCTTCGGGCGAGCGTGCGACGTTGAGTTGGATCGTCACCTCAACTTCGGGGTGCAGCTTCACGACAACATCGTGCAGGCCCAGATCCTTGATCGGCGCGGTCAGCACGACCTGCTTGCGATCAACCGAGAAGCCTTCGGCCGTGGCAGCGTCAGCCGCGTCACGGGTGGTGACCGAGCCGTAAAGCGAACCCGCGTCCGATGCCGAGCGGATCACGATGAACTGCTGTCCATCGAGTTTCTCGCCAAGCGCATCGGCTTCTTTCTTCGTCTCCAGATTGCGCGCTTCAAGCTGCGCTTTCTGGTTTTCGAAGGTTGCCATATTGGCCTCGTTGGCGCGGAGCGCCTTTTTCTGCGGCAGCAGGTAGTTGCGCGCGTAGCCTTCCTTGACGGAGACCACTTCGCCCATCTGACCCAGCTTGGCCACACGTTCCAGCAGGATAACGTCCATCAGTTCGTCTCCTTACTTAACGGCATAGGGCAGGAGGGCGAGGAACCGGGCACGTTTGATCGCCTTGGCGAGCTTGCGCTGGTTCTTGGCACCGACTGCGGTGATACGGGAAGGCACGATCTTGCCACGCTCAGAGATGTAGCGCTGCAGAAGACGGGTGTCCTTGTAGTCGATAACCGGCGCGCCCTCACCCTCGAACGGGTCGGTCTTGCGGCGGCGGAAGAATGGTTTTGCGGCCATGTCTTTATCCTTTCAAAGAATCAGCGGCGCTCGCGACGGCCGTCGCGTTCGTCACGTTTCTGCATCTGGACCGAAGGGCCCTCATCATGGGCGTCGACCTTGACGGTCAGGACGCGCATCACGTCGTCATGCAGGCGCATAAGGCGCTCCATTTCCTGCACAGCTTCCGACGGGGCGTCGGTGCGGATGTAGGAATAGTGGCCCTTGCGGTTTTTGTTGATCTTGTAGGCCATGGTCTTCACACCCCAATATTCGGTGTCGACCACGTTGCCGCCATTGTCTTTGAGGACAGTGCCGAAATGCTCGTTCAGGGCTTCGGCCTGCGCGTTGGACAGGTCCTGACGCGCAATCATCACATGCTCGTAGAGAGGCATGGGAACTCCAGTTCAGTTTTCAGGGCGCGTTTCAAAGGCCGGGCGTTTGTCGCTTCGTCCCCCGGCCACGAGGGATCACGCCGTATGGGATGCACGACGAAGCGATGCGCGCGTATAGGCGGGTGCGGGGCGCGTGTCCAGCCCGCCCCTCCGATTGGTGCCAGTCTGGCAACGGACTGTCACCGTGATTGCCGCCTTTCGCCCCATTTCGACCATGATGTCTTGAGACAAAAGCGTTGGAGAATTCCGTCCAAGTGGGCGGAGAGAGCGTATTCGGCTGCTTGTGAGCGGCCATGGTATTTTGGATTGGAGGCCACAGGTGTTCCACCCGTTTTGGAAAAAGACGAGGCCGTCGTTACCGTCGACTATGTTGTCGTGATGGCAGCACTTGTGGGCGTTGGCGTTTGGATGGCCGATACGACAAATGCCGATTTGTCCGAGCATTCCGCGGTGATCCGTGGCGAGATGCAGGGTGGCATGTTCGAGACAGCCTGGGACGCTGATCTGGCCGTGCAACCCGATACCGATGCTGGCGATCAGTGCACTGGTGCTGATACGTGCGGGACGGATGGCGGAACCACGGGTGGTGGGACAACCGGTGGTGGAACCACGGGCGGCGGCACGACCGGTGGCGGCACGACGGATCCTGATCCTGATCCCAATCCCGATCCGGATCCAACGCCTGATCCTGATCCGGACCCAACGCCGGACCCGGATCCCGACCCGACGCCTGATCCCGATCCGGACCCGGATCCAACCCCGGACCCGGACCCAGACCCCGATCCCGGCACAACCGGTGGCGGAACCGATCCGGCGCCGCCCCCGGCGACCGGTGCGGTCGCGGGCTGCCCGAACAATGCTTACAACGGCGAGCCTTTGGTCTCGGACGGGTCTGACTTTGGATCGACCTACGATCAGACCATTACGCATTCGGGCTATACCGACCTCAGGACCTGTGGCGGCAGCTTCCCTATGCACGCGGCTTCTTTGACGCGAACCCGACCTATTCCATGTACCTTAGCAACATGGATCAGTTCAGCACGGTCGAGTTCCTGATCGAAGCGACCACTTGCGACACAACGATCCTGATCCGCGATGCGGCGGGCAACTACTTCTTCAACGATGACTATGTTGATTGGCGGATCCACACCCGGTCGCGGTTGCAGTTGAGCTCCACCGCGGACTTGAACGGACGCGTCGACATCTGGATTGGCGGCTGGTCCCCATCGACCTGTAGCTCAACCATGCAGGTGACCGGCTACTAAGCCCACGAAAGTCGCGGTTTCCATGCCGCACGCAACAGGACGGCGGCGCCCTTTAACCAGGGTGTCGCCGTCTTTCGTTGCGCGGCGCGCGCCTGTGTTGTAGCCCATCGTGCGACAATCGAGGTTGAGCAGGAGCGCCAAAATGACCCGCGCATTCGTATTTCCCGGCCAAGGGGCGCAAACCATCGGAATGGGCCGCGATCTTGCCGATGCCTACCCTGACGCACGCGCCGTCTTTGATGAGGTCGATGCAGCGCTGGGTGAGAAGCTTTCCACGCTGATCTGGGAAGGTGAGATCGAGACGCTGACCCTGACCCGCAATGCACAGCCCGCCTTGATGGCAACATCCATGGCTGCCATGGCCGCCTTGAAGGCCGAAGGGGTAGAGGTGACGGCGGCGGATTTTGTGGCCGGTCATTCCTTGGGCGAATATTCCGCATTGTGTGCAGCCGGCGCGCTGAGCCTGGCCGACGCCGCGCGCCTCTTGCGGTTGCGCGGCGAGGCGATGCAGGCGGCGGTTCCGGCGGGCGAAGGGGCCATGGCGGCCGTCCTTGGCCTTGATTTTGAGGCTGTGACTGCGGTGGCCCAAGAGGCCGCGCAGGGCGAGGTTTGCGAAGCCGCCAATGACAATGACCCGGCGCAGGTCGTGATTTCCGGCCAAAAAGCGGCGGTTGAACGGGCCACGGTGATCGCCAAGGAAAGGGGCGCAAAGCGGGCGCTCCTTTTGCCGGTTTCCGCCCCGTTCCATTGCGCCTTGATGCAACCTGCTGCTGACGCGATGGCTGAAGCCTTGAGCCAGGTCGACTTGCAGGCCCCGATCGTGCCGCTGGTGGGCAATGTGATCGCACGCGCCGAAAGCTCAGCCATGCTGATCCGCAATCATCTGGTCGATCAGGTCACGGGCCGGGTCCGCTGGCGCGAGAGTGTGGCGTGGATGGTGGCGGAAGGTGTCACCGAATTCTACGAAATTGGTGCGGGCAAGGCTTTGTCCGGCATGATCAAACAGAATCGAACGCGCCGCAACCACGGCAGCGGTAGGGTCGGCCGACGACGTGCGGGCTGCGGTTGCGACGATCAACGGCTGAGGCATAAAAACACGGACTGAGGGGAGAGACATGACCGATCTGACAGGAATAGCGGCCCTGGTGACAGGCGCCTCGGGCGGCATCGGCGCAGAAATTGCGCGCGCCTTGCATGGGGCTGGCGCGATTGTGGGCCTGTCGGGCACGCGGGTAGAGCCGTTGGAGGCGTTGGCTTCTGAGCTGGGGGAGCGCGCACATGTCTTGCCCTGCAATCTGAGCGATGCGGATGCGGTGGATGCGCTGCCGAAAGAGGCCGCAACGGCGATGGGATCGCTTGATATTCTCGTCAACAATGCGGGCATCACGCGCGATAATCTGTTCATGCGGATGTCGGACGAAGAATGGCAAAGCGTTCTGGATGTGAACCTGACCTCGACCATGCGGCTGTGCCGGGGCGCTTTGCGCGGCATGATGAAAGCGCGTTGGGGCCGGATCGTGAATATCTCAAGCGTTGTGGGGGCCACGGGGAATCCGGGGCAGGGGAATTACGCGGCGTCGAAAGCGGGCATGGTGGGCATGTCGAAAAGCCTAGCCTATGAGGTCGCCAGCCGTGGAATCACCGTAAACTGTGTTGCACCGGGCTTCATCGAGACGGCCATGACCGACAAACTGACGGATGATCAGAAATCCAAGATCCTGACGCAGATTCCGGCCGGTCGCATGGGCACCCCCGCGGAAATCGCCGCTGCGACGCTGTTTCTGGCCAGCCCTGAGGCAGGCTACCTGACTGGCACCACGCTGCATGTGAACGGCGGTATGGCGATGCTGTAGCGCGCTTTCCGCTACGTCAGAAAGCCACGCGCAAGGCATGGACATGGGCGAAACTTGTGTTATAGGCGGCGCGAGAATTGCCGGGGGGCTTGTTCCACCGGTCGGGCCTGACCACCTGTTATTGGTGTGATGGCACATTGAGCGGCCGGAACGGCAGTACTGAAACAAGGGCACCCGGCACGGGCGGAACCCTGAAAGACCATGAGGACCTGAAAATGAGCGACATCGCAGATCGCGTGAAGAAGATCGTTGTTGAGCACCTGAGCGTTGACGAAGACAAGGTGACGGAAGCCGCGTCGTTCATCGACGACCTGGGCGCAGACTCGCTGGATACGGTTGAGCTGGTCATGGCTTTTGAGGAAGAGTTCGGCATTGAGATCCCTGATGACGCCGCCGAGACCATCCAGACGTTTGGCGACGCGGTGAAGTTCATCAACGAAGCCCAGTAATCGGGTCTTTTGGCAAAATTGGCGGCGGCGCGGAGAAATCCCGCCGCCGCTTTTGCATTTCCGGGGGCGGGGGAGACGCTTGTGCTATGGCACGTCGCCCCTCCCACCGTCCCGTAAGGCAATGCTTTGCCGGTAACGGGAGCGGGGATTGCGCCGGGGCGGCGCTTTCCGGTAATTGAAGCGCAACGAAAATCGCGGGGGCCGAATAATGCGTCGAGTGGTTGTGACAGGTTTGGGGTTGGTGACACCCCTGGCATGCGGTGTTGAGAAGACATGGGAGCGGCTTTTGGCCGGCCAATCGGGGGCCGGGCCGATTACGCGCTTCGACGCCGAAGGGTTTGGAACAACCTATGCCTGCGAGCTTCCGCGCGGCGATGGATCAGACGGGACCTTCAACCCGGACGATTGGATGGAGCCCAAGGAACAACGCAAGGTCGATGATTTCATCCTGTACGGCGTGGCTGCAGCAGATCAGGCGATTGCCGATGCGGGCTGGACGCCGGAAGATCGTGAGAGCCTTGAGCGCACCGGCTGCCTGATTGGGGCCGGTATTGGCGGACTTTCTTCCATTGCCGATACGTCGATTACCCTGAACGAGCGCGGGCCACGGCGTGTATCGCCGTTCTTTGTGCCGGGCGCGTTGATCAACCTGATCTCTGGCCAGGTCTCGATCCGTTACGGCTATAAAGGGCCGAACCATTCGGTTGTGACGGCCTGTTCGACCGGTGCGCATGCCATTGGCGATGCGGCGCGTTTGATTGCGCTGGACGATGCGGATGTGATGATTGCGGGTGGGGCGGAAAGCCCGATCTGTGCGATCGGGATTGCCGGGTTCAATGCGTGCAAGGCGCTTTCAACAAAACGCGCGGATGAGCCGGAGAAGGCGTCGCGTCCTTGGGACAGCGACAGCGATGGCTTTGTCATGGGCGAAGGTGCGGGCATGGTGGTGCTGGAGGAGTATGAGCATGCCAAGGCCCGGGGAGCGAAGATCTATGCTGAAATTCTGGGCTACGGCCTGTCGGGTGACGCGCATCACATCACAGCCCCGCCGCCGGACCATGAGGGCGCGGAGCGCGCAATGCGTGCTGCCCTGAAGCGAGCCGGATTGCAGCCGAGCGATATTGATTACGTGAACGCGCACGGCACCTCGACCATGGCCGATACGATCGAACTGGGCGCGGTTGAGCGTTTGATGGGCGATCATGCGAAGAACGTGCGCATGTCTTCGACCAAATCCATGACAGGGCATTTGCTGGGCGCTGCGGGTGCGATTGAGGCGATCTTCTCGATCCTCGCGATCCGGGACAATGTGGCGCCTCCGACAATCAACTTGGACAACCCGGCGGCGGAAACTGAGATCAACCTGTGTGCCAATGCCAAGCAGGAGGGGGAGATCCGGATCGCGCAGTCGAACTCTTTCGGGTTTGGCGGGACCAATGCCTGCCTGATCATGGGCCAGGTGGAGTAACCCGCATATGTGGAAACACATCGCCGCAAACGGCATGTCCTTCCTGATCGTTGCGTTGATCGCGGCGGCGGCGGCTTTGGGCTGGGGCAAGAACCAGTGGGATGCGGCCGGGCCGTTGGAGACCGCCGCTTTTTTCGAGGTTGAGCAAGGCGACACGCTCGGCGAAGTCTCGGAACGGTTGGAAGCGGCGGGTGTGATCCGCTCGGCTGCCATCTTCCGCGTTGGTGTGCGGGCCGCGGACCGGTCTGGTGATTTGCGGTTCGGGAATTACGAGATCCCGGCCGGGGCCACGATGGAAGAGGTGCTGGACATTGTGACGGCTGGTGGGCCGTCCTCGTTCCGCTACCGCGCAACCTATGTGCTGCGCAACTCAGGCTCAGGCCAGTTGCGGTTGAGCGAGCGTGTGCCGGGCACGGGTGAGGTCGAAGAGATCGCGCGGTTCGCCTATGAAGACGGTATTCCGCAGGAATATGCAGCACTTCTGGAGCAAGAGGTGCCGATGATCTACCGGCTGGTTATCCCGGAAGGGCTGACAAGCTGGCAGGTGGTGCAGGGGCTTTTGGCGGCGGATTTCCTGGATGGCGAGATCCCCGATATTCCTGCCGAGGGCATGCTGGCGCCCGCAACGATCGAAGTGAACCGGGGCGAAGACCGGATGGAGCTAATCGCCGAGATGCAGGCGGCGCAGGAACGTATTCTTGCGGAGGCCTGGGAGAACCGGGCGCCGGGCCTGCCGATTTCCACACCGGAAGAGGCGCTGATCCTGGCCTCCATCATCGAGAAGGAAACTTCTGTACCGGAGGAGCGGGGGCGGGTGGCCTCCGTCTTTATCAACCGTCTGAACACCGGCATGCGGCTGCAGACAGACCCTACGGTGATCTACGGCGTGACGAACGGGCGGGGTATCCTGGGCCGTGGTTTGCGGCAGTCGGAGCTGCGGGGTGAGACGCCATGGAATACCTACGTAATCGACGGCCTGCCACCGACGCCGATTGCAGATCCGGGCGCGGACGCCATTCGGGCCGCGCTCAACCCGGATGAGACGGACTTCATCTTCTTCGTGGCCGACGGCACGGGTGGCCATGCGTTTGCGGTGACTTTGGAAGAGCACAACCGCAATGTTGCCCGCTGGCGCGAAATTGAGGCGGAACGCAACGACGGGAACTGACGAGCACGGGGGAGACGCTGGTCCACGTGTTTTGCAGGCGCAAAACGCGCGGACCTCGCCCCTCCCGCCGTCCCGAAGGGTGTTTTGACAGCCCGCGCTGCATATTGGGCTGCTATTGTATTTGCATATTTGTGGAACAAAGAAGGGCGTGTGCCTGGCTTTGAGCTGCTGCTGGGTGTTGAATTTGCTGCGGAAAACGTGATCTGGTTAATGATTGGTTAGCGCGCGGTGCGTCCGTTAACCAACTGAAAACACAAAACTTCTTGACCGACCGAACGGTCCATGGCACCTCTTTAGGCACGCTGGAAGATGTGGGTCAACGGCCCGGGGGTAGCTGCCCTCGACGGCCGTTTTTTGTGCCGAGTGAGCCGGTGTCGCAAGACGCCGTCGGTTACAGGATCGCTGCCCGCATTCTGCTCGTGCCCGAGAGGTGATCTACGGACACGGGGTAATGACCATGGAAGATATGATTGAACGTGAGGTCGGTCCTTCTGAGGACCGGGCTGAGATGCTTGTGGATGATGCACAGGACGTCTTTGACCGGGCTGTGCGGGTCCTGCGGCAAAGCTGTGACACCCTTGAAGCTGTTGGCGAAGTGAGTGCTGCCGAGATCCTCAAGGATGTACGCGCGATGAATTCCGCGCTTCAGCACACGTTGGAGATGCGGGAGAAGGCACGTGAAGCAGGAAGTAAACGGTTCGGCGCACATGGCGCAGGGCAACTCGACCTTGGAGCAGCCCGAGCTGAGATCGGGCTCCGGCTTGCTTGCCTCCGCGACGCCGTCGCAGGAAATGGCGTTTCTGGAGAGCCTGGATGACAATGCGTTGGCAGCCTTGCCCTGGATTTTCGAGTTCTGGGCTCTGCCACACCAACTGCCGCCATCGGGGGATTGGCGCACCTGGGTTGTGCTGGGTGGCCGGGGCGCGGGCAAGACGCGCGCCGGGGCAGAATGGGTCCGGTCGATGGTGGAGGGGGACACGCCCGACGCTCCCGGCCGGGCCCGCCGGGTGGCCTTGATCGGGGAGACCTATGATCAGGCACTGGCCGTAATGGTAAAGGGTGAGAGCGGGTTGATTGCCTGCTCTCCGCCTGACCGGGTGCCACGTTGGGTGGCCGGCGAGCGGATGTTGGTTTGGCCGAACGGGGCAGAGGCGCGGCTCTATTCCTCTCATGATCCGGAGGCGCTGCGGGGGCCGCAATTTGACCTTGCCTGGTCGGATGAGTTCGGCTGTGCGGCCATCGACAAGGGGACGAACCAGCCCAACACATTCCTTGATCCGAAAAGCTCTGAGAGCAAAATACCGTACTTTTCCAACGGGCGCCGGGACGATCTGATTCAAGCGCAATACCTGCGCGCTATCATGGATTACTGGGCAGAAGAGGGCAGAAACCCTCAGTCAGATCAGTACGCTGGCCCGATGCTTGACCTGTCGCGCGCCCATGCCTGGGCTTGGGATGCACGGCCCTGGCCCGCCTTTCCAAACGATCTGGATCGGTGGACGGATGGGGTAAACTGGAAGCGGGGTCATTGGCTGACCGGACGGCTTGATGCGCAACCGCTTGATCTGGTGGTCGCCGAGATTTGCGAGCGCGCCGGGCTAACCCATTACGATGTATCTGCCTTGCATGGGCTGGTGCGTGGCCATGTCTCTGCCCAGACCGAAACCGCACGTGCGCGCCTGCAATCGCTGATGATGGCCTATGGTTTCCAGGCGATTGAGCGCGACGGAAAGCTGGTTTTCCTGCCGTTGCCCGAGGTGCCGAACAAAGTGGTCGAGGCGCCCGAGACGGCGCGCGATGATGACGGCGAAGGTGGCTTCACACGGACCCGCGCGCCCGAGGCCGAAACGGTCGGTCGCCTGCGCATCGGGTTTGCCGAGGCGGAGGGAAGCTATGGTGACAAGGTCGCCGAAGCCGTGTTCCCCGGCGACGGTGCCGATCAAGTGAATGACGTGGATCTGCCGCTGGCCTTGACCAGCGCAGAAGGCCAGGGGATGGCCGAACGTTGGTTGGCGGAAGGGCGCGTTGCACAAGACACATTGCGCTTCGCGCTACCGCCCTCAGACCGTGCCTTGGGCGCAGGTGCGCTGATCGCCACGGAAGATGGCCATACATGGCGCGTCGACCGGGTCGAGGACCGCGGATACAGGCAAATCGAAGCCTCCCGCGTTGAACCGTCGACGGCCATCCCCTCGGACGAGGTGGAGGAGGTCAATCGGGTTGAGGCCTTTGTTCCACCGCTTCCGGTGACGCCTGTTTTCATGGATCTGCCGCTTCTGACCGGCGATGAGGTCGAGCACGCCCCCCACCTTGCCGTCGCCGCAAGTCCTTGGCCGGGCAGTGCCGCGGTCTATTCCGCGCCAGGCAGCGACGGCTTCACGCTCAACAAGATCGTCGAGCAGCCCGCTATTGTCGGCACGCTTCAATCGCCTTTGCTGAAACAGAAATCAGGGATTTGGGACCGCTCTGGCAATCTCAGGGTTGAACTGGAGACCGGGGCGCTGTCTTCGGCCGAGATGGCCTCGGTTCTTGCAGGGGCCAATGCAGCCGCGATTGGCTCGGGCGAGGATGATGTGTGGGAGGTGATCCAGTTCGCGGATGCAACCCTTGTGGGCCCTGGAACGTGGGACATCGGGATGCGCCTGCGCGGCCAACTCGGCACCGATGGTGTTATGCCCGACGTCTGGCCTGAGGGTTCGGTCTTTGTGCTGTTGGATGCTGCGGTAACGCAGGTGGAGTTGCCGAGCTCCGCCCGTGGGCTGGTGCGCACATGGCGGGTCGGCCCCTCCCGACGGGCGGTCGATGATGCAAGCTATACCGAAGACGTCGTTGCCTTTCAGGGCATTGGCTTGCGCCCCTACAGCCCGGTGCACCTGCGCGCGCCCCGTGCCGGAGCCGAGCGGCAGATCAGCTGGATCCGTCGGTCGCGCATTGATGCCGACAGCTGGGACGGGACGGACGTGCCGTTGGGCGAGGCCTCTGAGCAGTACATTTTGCGGGTCGTGGATGCCGGAGCCATCCGGCGCGAAGAGATCCTGACCGCGCCCGTGTTCACCTACACCGATGCAATGCGCGCCGCTGACGGGACGCAAAGCACCTATTCCATCGAGGTTGCCCAGGTCTCCGAACGCTTCGGAGCGGGGCCATTTGCAAGGACCGAAATCAATGACTGAGACCGCAAACCTGGCCCTACCGCTGCTGGCTCCGGCGCAAGCGCAAAAGCATGTGACCGTGAATGAGGCGTTGGTGCGTCTGGATGGTGTGACGCAATTGCGCCTTTCCTCCGTGACCGAGACGACGCCGCCCGCTGCCATTGATGGATTGGCCTATGCCGTGCCGGTTGGCGCGGTGAATGCTTGGGCCGGGCAGGAGGGGACCGTTGCCATTGCGTCGGGCGGTGGCTGGGTCTTCGTGCCCCCATCTCGCGGATGGCAGGCGCTGGTGCTGGACGCCGGTGCATTGGCTATTTTCGACGGGACAGACTGGCGCATCGGCGCCATGACGATGACCCCCAATGGGGCGTCCGTTGCGACGAAATCAGTTGAGGTTGATGTGAACCTGACAGCCGGGGCGAGCGTGACGACGCCCGTCCTTTTCCCAGCCCGTTCAATTGCTTACGGCGTGACGGGCCGCGTGATCACGGCTATCACAGGCGCCGTCTCCACTTGGGATCTCGGGATCACCGGTGATTTGCAGCGCTACGGCTCGGGCCTTGGCCTGCCGCTGAATTCCTGGGTCAATGGCCCCGGCGCGCCGCAGGTCTATTGGTCGCCCACGGCGCTTGAGATTACGGCGCAGGGCGGCGATTTTGCGGGCGGTGCGATCCGTCTGGTCGCCCATTACGCCGAGCTGTCGCTGCCTGATCCTGTGTGATCTGTCAGCTCAGCTAACATCCCTCACATTATCGTTGCATGGACCTTTGCGGGCCGCTGCCGTATTCTGGCAGGGACGGTTCGCAAAGGAGGCCAAACATGGCCCGCACGCAATCCCATGTGACGGAACTTGATCCGGTCTGGCGCCGGATCACCGACGAGGCATCGACCGCCATCGCCGACGAGCCTTTGCTCGGCGGGCTGGTCCATGCCTGCGTCCTCCACCATCCCACCTTAGAGAATGCGCTCGGTTATCGCGTGTCGCAAAAGCTCGCATCGTCCGAGATGTCCGAGCAGCTTTTGCGCGAGATCGCGGATGAGGCTTTTGCCTCGGACAAAACCCTCGGTGCGCAGGCGCGTGCGGATATCGTGGCTGTCTATGACCGCGACCCGGCCTGCCACCGGTTCTTGCAGCCATTGCTGTACTTCAAGGGCTTCCAGGCAATCACGGCCTACCGCGTCGGCCATTGGCTGTGGCGCACCGGGCGCAAGGATCTGTCGTACTTCATCCAGATGCGCGTCTCGGAAGTCTTTGGTGTCGACATTCACCCCGGCGCCCGTGTGGGGCAGGGGATCATGATCGACCATGCCCATTCCATCGTGATTGGTGAGACGGCGGTTGTGGGCGACAATGTCTCCATGCTGCATTCCGTCACGCTCGGCGGGACCGGCAAGGAAGAGGAAGACCGTCACCCGAAAATCGGCAACGGCGTGCTGATCGGGGCGGGCGCGAAAGTGCTTGGCAATATCGAGGTCGGCCATTGCTCGCCGCATCGCCGCGGGCTCGGTCGTGTTGGAGGCCGTACCGCCCATGAAGACGGTCGCGGGCGTGCCTGCAAAGATCGTGGGCGAGGCCGGCTGCGCGCAGCCGTCGCTGACGATGGATCACCTCTTTGGCGGGGCAACGCCAGGGCTTTGAGCCCGCGCCATTGCAGGCCCATTCTGGTAAAGCCCCAGACCTACTTTCGCCCGCTCTACAGTAGGCCCAACCTATTGTAGGAACGTGTTGGAATACCATTCCCAGTGGATGTCGAACGTGCCCAAGATACCGTTGCCGCGACCACCCGGTAGGGCGCGGGCGCATAGAGCCATGTCAAAGGCCCGCCCCTCCACAAGCGCAATCTGGCAGTCCTCTGCCCATGCCGCGACGTCGTCGCGCGCCGTCATGCGGATGATTGGCACCGTGAACGTGCCAGTCGCCGTTGTGGTCACAAATGCCTCGTTGAATTCGGCGGTGGACGGGCCAAGCGTTCTGTAGGTGAAGGTTCCGGTCGCTGAATTCTGCCCGACATCCGAGAAGCTCAGCGTGATATTCTCGTTATAGGGATGACCGTAGGTCCCAAAGGCATCCGGCCCCCACGAATTGCCGAAACTGCTGATGAAAGTGTAACCGGCCTGGTTTTGGTATTGATCCCAACCGGTCACGATCGCGCTTGTTTCATCACCAATGACAATCCCTTGGTCGAAGACAATCTCGCGTCCGGTCGCAAGGTCCGCAGGATCAAATTCACCGGGTGGAACATGCACATTGATGGCCGCCCAATTGCCGGTGAAATTCTCCGTCGCCATGTTATGCCAGTAAGTGTTGGATGGATTATGGGCCAATTGAAAGGTCAGGGCAGGCGCGTTCGCGCCGCCATAATCAAGCACGATCAATCGTGCGCAGGCCGGTCCGGTGACCACCCGTTCCCCGAACCGCGCCTCGATCCTGGCTTCTCCATATTCGGGCAAACGGCCCTCCTGGCCTGCGCCGTGCCCAAGCGATGTTTCAGGCGCCGCGATCCTGTTGAGCGCCACGGTCAACGCGTTACAGGGACTTTGCGGGCTTTGCTCGAAGCGCACCGCGAAGCCACGAATGATCAGTTCGTCAGCGGAAACAGCTCGGGTAAGCGGGCTGAAGAAAGCAACGCTGCGCAACACGCGCATTTCTCCCGCAGGAATTGTTACGCTCTCGCCCTCACTCAGAATGGCGTCCCCGGCAATGAGCTGTAGGTGCTGGGACGGATCCAACCCCTCGAAACTGGACGCGAGCGACACCGTTACAGGACCGTTGGTGGCATCAATCTCGTAATCTATGCACGCTGCGCGCATACCATCCAACGCTTGCCGCTGGTCTTCGCGGACCGGACGCGGATGTTCATAAACGATGGCACCGGTTGCATCAGGGGTCAGCGTCACACTATGACGCCCGCAGCCCAAAAGCATCTCCTCACGCGAACCGTCATAGAATGATCCGTCCCGGATCACGTCCCTAAGGAACCTGCGATACGCTTCCGGCAAGGACAGCCCCTGGAAATCGCGCAGCCAATCGTCGATGACATAGCGTGCCCCTTCGTCCGCAGATTCGGCGGCCCTGTACATCTCGTGCACTTCGCCCAAATTGTTGATTTGGGCAATGAACAGGTGTTCCCAGAAAGAGGACGTGTCGTAGACCGCCCGGATATCTGTCGCGAACAGGCCACCATCAAAGGCGGTATAGCGTCGATCTTCGATCGTGCCGCCGGTCAAGCGCGCCTGTCCGGTCAGATCGCCGAAAGTCGCGGACGAGAATGGGATCTCAAAGCCGGTTTGCTCGTAGAGGCGGTCGATCGTATTGGCCAGGGCTTCCGCGACGCCTTCCGTGACCCAGTATTCATCCCATACCGCATCGATGCGGGACTCCAGAAGATAGGCCCATTGGATTGCGTGGACGAGTTCGTGCGACACGGTGTTGAGGCGTTCGGCGTCGGGCCCGGTTTCGCCGGAAAGGGGGCCATTTGCCCCGGGTCTGAACCGCACGGCAAGCGATCCAGGCTCGCTTTCAAGCTGTGATGTGAAGAGGGGGTCATCAGGTCTGGGCGAAAAGAAAACACCCAAGGCCGTTTGATTGGATGGATCTTCCGGAAGGAAGATTTCCGGCACTACGTTCAGGACATAGCCTTCACCTGAACCAAAGCGCATCGGCGTGGCCAACGGTGCCTCTTCGATTGGTAGGGCCGGGGCCGTCAGGCCCCAATCCTCGAAGATGCGCGAGGCATAGCGCGCATAACCCAACGCTTCATCGACATCGGCCTGTCGCACAGAAATCGAGACAAGCGATCCGCCCGCATTGCGATAGGCGTAATTGTCGAACCGGCAGTAAATGCCCGGCTCCGGCGCATAGGTTACGGTCGCTCCGGGCCCATGTCGTTCATCTAACGAACAGACGGCCACCCATTCGGTGGTTGGCCAGGGGTTGATTTGCGCGTGGCCAGAATGGGCAAAGAACAGCGTGACAAAGGCGGAAGTAGCAATGATTTTATCAAACATACCGGTACGTTAGCGGCCTTTCGGGCCGCCTGTCATTAAGCAATATCCTGCATGATGGGCGATTAACCATGAAGGCGGCATTTCTATATTTATAGAATTATAGAAATGCTTCAGGGCCATATTTTATTGGGTTTTCTGCGCAAGCCTCGCCCGTATCACGCGTGATACCGCGTGCACCTCAACCCGCGCGGGCCTGCCGTTTGCGCTCGTGTGGATCAAGATAGCGTTTGCGCAAGCGGACCGCGTTGGGCGTGACCTCGACCAGTTCATCATCATCGATATAGGCAATCGCCTGCTCCAGCGACATCGTCACCGGCGTGGTCAGCTTCACCGCCTCGTCCGTGCCAGACGCGCGCACGTTGGTCAGCTTCTTGCCCTTCAGCGGGTTCACTTCCAGATCATTGTCGCGGCTGTGCTCCCCGATGATCATCCCGGTGTAGACCGGGGCCTGCGCGCCAATAAACATCTTGCCGCGATCCTCAAGGTTCCAAAGGGCAAACGCCACGGACGAGCCGTTTTCCATCGAAATAAGAACGCCCTGACGACGGCCCGGAATGGCACCCTTATGCGGCGCCCATTCGTGGAAAACGCGGTTCAGAACGCCCGTGCCGCGCGTGTCGGTCAGGAATTCTCCGTGATAGCCAATCAGGCCGCGCGACGGGACATGCGCAATGATGCGCGTCTTGCCAGCGCCGGCAGGCTTCATCTCAACCAACTCACCCTTGCGGGAACCCGTCAGCTTTTCGATCACAGCGCCGGAATAGTCGTCGTCCACGTCAATGGTGACTTCTTCAACCGGCTCACACCGTTCGCCGTCGATCTCCCGGAACAGAACCTGCGGGCGGGAGATGGACAGCTCAAAGCCCTCACGCCGCATATTCTCGATCAGAACGCCCATCTGGAGTTCGCCGCGACCGGCGACCTCGAAGGCTTCACCGCCCGGCGTGTCGGAGATCTTGATGGCGACGTTTGATTCCGCCTCTTTCATCAGACGCTCGCGGATCACGCGGCTTTGGACCTTCTTGCCATCGCGGCCCGCCAAAGGGCTGTCGTTGATGCCGAAGGTCACGGTAATCGTCGGTGGATCAATGGGTTGCGCTTCCAGCGGTTCATCGACCGCCAGCGCGCAGATCGTGTCTGCGACCGTGGATTTGGTCATGCCCGCGAGGGACACGATGTCACCGGCCAAAGCCTCTTCAATGTCTTGCTGTCCCAGCCCCCGGAAGGCTTGGATTTTCGTGACGCGGAACTGTTCGACCTTTTCGCCCAAGCGCGAAAGCGTTTGCACAGTCTGCCCGACCTTGAGCCGCCCGGATTCCACACGCCCCGTCAGCAGTCGGCCCACAAACGGGTCCGCGCCGAGGGTCGTGGCGAGCATGCGGAAATCATCGTCCTGCTTGGCGATCTGCTTGGGCGGAGCGACGTGGTTGACGATCAGGTTGAACAGCGCGCTCAGGTCCTTGCGCGGGCCGTCCAGTTCATGATCGGCCCAACCGGAGCGGCCAGAGGCATACATGTGCGGAAAGTCGAGCTGATCTTCGTTGGCATCAAGATTGGCAAACAAATCAAAGACTTCATCAAGCGCGCGGTCAGGCTCTGCATCCGGTTTGTCGACTTTGTTCAAGACCACGATGGGGCGCAGGCCCAAGGCCAGCGCCTTCGACGTCACGAACTTCGTCTGCGGCATGGGCCCTTCAGCCGCATCGACCAAAAGCACAACGCCATCAACCATGCTCAGGATCCGCTCAACCTCACCGCCGAAATCGGCGTGGCCGGGCGTGTCCACGATGTTGATCCGCGTGCCCTTCCATTCGACGGATGTTGGCTTGGCGAAGATGGTGATCCCGCGCTCGCGTTCAAGGTCATTGGAATCCATCGCGCGCTCGGCGACGGCCTGGTTTTCCCGGAACGCGCCGGATTGCTTGAGAAGCTCGTCCACAAGCGTGGTCTTGCCGTGGTCAACGTGCGCGATGATCGCGATATTGCGGAGGTCCATGGGAGGATGGCCTTTGGGTCATGAGAGAAGTTAGCGCGGCGCTTAGGCGGTTTTGGCCGCAATGGCTAGGGTGAAAGGGTAGGGCGCGGCAAAACACTTTAAAGAAGGGCGCATGTTCAGCGCCGGATCGTGTTCACCACCGCTATCGCAAACAGGATCGCAAAGATCACCGCCATCGGGCCCCAGACGAAACCGCTGGTCGTGTAATTGATGCCATCCTCGCTGACCCAACAATTGCCGCGGTCGTTGAAGCAGTCGCGATGTCGCCAGTAGCGGTCGTAGAAGGCGAACGTGAAGATAATCGTGAAAGCGAAGGATATGACCGCCGCAATACCTGCGCCGAGCCGACCCATCAGCCCTTTTTGCGCAACCGGATCACAACGTCGACCTTGGCGATCTCGTAACCGTCCGGGACGGTTGGCAACGCCTTGATTTCAAGCTCAGCCGCTGGCGCATCGGTCAGCGCATTGCTTTCTTCCATGTAGAAGTGCGGGTGGTCATCGACACGCGTGTCGAAATAGCTGCGGTTTCCGTCGACCGTCACTTCCTGCATCAGCCCCGCGTCACAAAACGCGCGCAGTGTGTTGTAGACGGTTGCCAGCGACACCCGGTCGCCCGTTCCCAAAACCGCTTCGTGCAGAGCCTTCCGCCGTGACATGCCGATCCTGCCCGTCGCCGACCAAGAGCGACGCCAATGCAAGGCGCTGCCGCGTCGGGCGCAGTTCAGATTGGCCGAGCCAGGTTTTGGAGCGTTCGAGGGCTTCGGGGGTCATTTTCCCGGGGCTTTCTACTTTGGTCTGGCTATATATATGGCCTTTTGCGACCGCTTTGCAAACACAGCCGTGAATGTTCATGCGACTATGGTGCACGATCCTGTGTCCGGACCGACCCTTGCACCTGAAATGGCACGGGTGCTAGACGGGGTGAGCGCCTGCAAATGGCAGGGACAAACGACCGGGGGGCATATGGCCGACTATCCGACGAGTTTCGACAAGGAAGATCTGCTGCGCTGCGCACGGGGGAGCTGTTTGGCCCCGGAAACGCGCAATTGCCAGAACCACCGATGCTGATGATGGACCGGATCACCGATATTTCCGGCGACGGCGGGGCGCACGGCAAGGGCCATGTGCTCGCCGAATTCGACATCACGCCGGAGCTTTGGTTCTTCGACTGCCACTTCCCCGGCAACCCGATCATGCCTGGCTGTCTGGGTCTCGATGGTTTGTGGCAGCTGACTGGCTTCAACCTGGGCTGGCGCGGCTGGACCGGGCGCGGCTACGCGCTGGGCGTGGGTGAGGTGAAGCTCAAGGGCATGGTGCGCCCCGACCGCAAGATGCTGACCTACAAGATCGATTTCACCAAAGCGATCCAGACGCGGCGCCTGACCATGGGCGTGGCCGATGGCATCGTGGAGGCCGATGGCGAGGTGATCTACGAGGTCAAGGACATGAAGGTCGCGCTGAGCGAGAGTTGATGGTGTGCACAAGCCGTTTCGAACACTTCCTTGGTTGCTTCATGAGTTTGCTCAACCGCCGGCGCGAATGCACAGCAACACCCGAGAGTGAACGTCTTTTTCGGCGCGGACTACATTCTGCATCCGATTGCGATTAAATCCGCGTGCGACGGCGTGATTGATGCTGATCTGTCGCGGCTGCAGACGGTCATGACTGCGTTTCCCGAAGATGCGAATGATGCAGGCATGCAAGAAATGCTCGACGCATTGCTGGCCGTTGACGACATGGCGGATCTTGTCGGGGCTTGGGCTTTCGCCGCAGCAAATCGAAGCGTTGTGCGCGGCGGCTTTGGAGTTAGATCTTGAATGGCTGACCCCGCAAAGTGTTGTTGCAACAGAACCTAACATGTCCGCAGTTCAAGCAGCGGCTTGGGCAAATTTTTGGGAAGTGGTCGGCGCACTTTGAGTAACGCGCTCGAATATCTCCGCGGCCACTGGCAGCTCCTCGCGATCATTGTCATCGTCTTCGCCCTCTGGTCCACGCCCATCGTCCTGCCGCTCAAGTTCCTCGTGGTATATTTTCCACGAGCTTTCCCACGCCCTCATGGCCATCCTGACCGGTGGCTCGGTCGAGAGCCTTTCCGTGAACTTCCAGCAAGGCGGTGAGGTCTGGACGCGGGGCGGGTCGCGGTTTTTGACGCTGACAGCGGGGTATTTGGGCTCGCTTTTGATCGGCGTGGGACTGCTGCTCATCGCGCTCAGGGGCCGGATGGACAAGGTGGTGCTGGCGGGGCTTGGTGTGATTATGCTGATTACGCTGCTGCTCTACGTGCGTGACATCCCGGCGCTTGTGATTTGCGGATTAACGGGTGCGGCCCTGATCGCGGCCTCACGCTATTTCAGCCATCAGATCTGTGATTTGATCCTGCGCGATCATCGGGCTGAGCAGCCTGATCTATGTGCCCTATGACATCTGGGACGATACGATCCGGCGCGCACTACCTGCGCTCGGACGCGCGGATGTTGGCGGAAGAAATCGGCGGCACAACGATGCTTTGGGGCGGGTTGTGGTTCCTCATCAGTCTCGCGGTCATCGGTTGGTGTCTGGTGCGCGGGCTTGGGCGCGAGAGCAATATCCACTTCTCCCGCCGCGGCTAACTGGTTGCGCCGAGGGGGGCGAGGGCCTAGATACCCAACCAAAGGCTCAAGGGGGACCGCGCATGCGTCGTGTCGTTGTGACTGGGTTGGGGATTGTCTCACCCATCGGGAATAATGCCGAAGAAGTTGAAGCGAGCCTCAGGGCCGGACGCTCGGGCATCGAGGCGAGCCCGGAGATGGCCGAACATGGCTTTCGCAGCCAGATCGCGGGCACCCTGAAGATCGACACGTCCGAGCATGTCGACAAACGCGCGCTGCGGTTCATGGGGCCGGGCGCGGCCTATGCCCATATCGCGATGGGGCAGGCCATTGCCGATGCGGGGCTGGATGAGGCTGACGTGGTCAATGAGCGGACGGGCCTTGTTGCAGGCTCCGGCGGCCCGTCGACCAGCGCGATGTTCGCGGCCCATCAGACGGTGCTGAAAACGGGTGCCACAAAGCGGATCGGGCCTTTTGCCGTGCCGAAATGCATGTCGTCCACGATCAGCGCCAATCTTGCGACGGCCTACAAGATCAAAGGCATCAACTACTCCATCACCTCGGCCTGCTCGACCTCGCTGCACTGTATCGGCAATGCGGCCGAGCAGATCATGATGGGCAAGCAGGATGTGATGTTCGCCGGCGGCGCGGAAGAGCTCGACTGGACGCTCTCGTGCCTCTTCGACGCGATGGGGGCGATGTCGTCGAAATATAACGACACGCCGGAACGCGCGTCCCGTGCCTTCGACGCCGATCGTGACGGGTTTGTCATTGGAGGCGGCGGCGCGATCTTGGTGTTGGAAGAACTCGACCGCGCCGTGGCACGCGGCGCGAAGATCTACGCGGAAGTCACTGGTTTTGCAGCAACGTCTGATGGCCACGATATGGTGGCCCCGTCCGGTGAAGGCGGCGAACGCGCGATGCGACTGGCCTTGCAGACCCTGCCCGAAGGACGCTCGGTCAGCTATATCAACGCACACGGAACCTCGACGCCCGTGGGCGATGTGGGTGAGGTTGAGGCCGTGCGCCGGGTGTTCGGCGAAGGCTCCACACCACCGATCTCCTCGACCAAGTCCATGACGGGCCACGCCCAGGGCGCAGCCGGAGCGCTGGAAGCGGCATTCTGCCTGCTGATGCTGGATGGCGATTTCATCACGCCGTCTATCAATGTGGAAACGCTGGACCCGGCGCTGGCTCCGGACGAGATTGCCACGACTTATGTCGAAAACGCAGGCCTCGACAGCGTGATGACGAATTCTTTCGGGTTCGGGGGCACCAACGGCTCCATGATCCTGAGCCGATTTGAGAAGTGAGATTGCAAGATGGCTGATTTGATGAAGGGCAAGCGGGGCCTTGTGATGGGCGTCGCAAATGATCGGTCCATCGCCTGGGGCATCGCCAAGGCGCTGCACGCAGAAGGCGCGGAACTGGCCTTTTCGTATCAGGGCGACGCGTTCGGCAAGCGGGTTGAGCCTTTGGCGGCGTCACTGGGCAGTGACTTCATGGTCGACGTGGATGTGAATGACGACGCCAGCATGGATGCCTGTTTCGGCGCGTTGAAAGACCGTTGGGGAACGCTGGATTTCGTCGTCCACGCGATTGCCTATTCGGACAAGACTGAGCTGACGGGCCGGTTCACCAACACCACGCGGGCGAATTTCCAGAATTCGCTTACGATTTCGTGCTTTTCGTTCATCGACGTGGCCCGGCGCGCAGCGGAGTTGATGCCGGATGGCGGCTCGCTCCTGACGTTGACTTACCAGGGCTCGAACCGCGTGACGCCCTTCTACAATGTGATGGGTGTGGCCAAGGCGGCGCTGGAATCTTCAGTTCGCTACCTGGCGAATGATCTGGGTCCTCAAGGTGTGCGGGTGAATGCAATTTCTCCGGGGCCGATGAAGACGCTGGCCGGTGCCGCGATCGGCGGCGCCCGCAAGACCTTCAAGGCGACGGAGGCCAATGCGCCGCTGCGCTCGAACGCAACGCTTGAAGCGGTGGGGGGGACGGCGGTTTATCTGGCCTCCGACTATGGCGCCTGCACGACCGGCGAGATTGTCGTTGTGGATGGCGGTTTCCACGTGCTGAGCATGCCGCAGCCCGAGAACCTCTGATCAAATTGCGCCGCTTGCGCGGCATTCGATTTTGTAGCGTGTGGGGGCGCTGCCCCCGTCGCGTTCCGCGACTCCCCGAGGTATTTTGAAAACGAGGAAGGGTGGCGTTGCAGGGCCTTTGGGGCCGTGGCAGTGTCGTCTGACAGGGGGATGCGATGTCGGATATCAAGGTCTGTGTGTTTGATGCCTATGGCACGTTGTTTGATGTGTCAGCGGCCGCGCGCGCGCTGTCGGAAGAGCCGGGGCGCGCGGCGTTTTCCAAAGTCTGGCAACAGGTTGCTGCCGATTGGCGGGCCAAGCAGCTGAGCTATTCCTGGCTGCGCGCGGTGGCGCGGGACTATGTGGATTTCTGGCAAGTGACGCAGGACGGGCTCGACTGGGCGCTGGAGCGATCGGGGCTGGCGGAGCCTGAATTGCGCGAGGCGCTGTTGGGGCTCTATTGGCAGTTGGCGGCCTATCCAGAGGTGCCGTCGATGCTGGCCGCACTGAAACGCGGCGGCGTGCAGACGGCGATCTTGTCGAATGGATCACCCGATATGCTGGCCGGTGCGGTCGAGAGTGCCGGCATTGGCGCGTCATCTGGATGCCGTCTTGAGTGTTGCGGATGTGGGCATCTTCAAGCCTGATGCGCGCGTTTACGACATGGTCGGTGCACGATTTGGATGCGCGCCGGACGAGGTCCTGTTTGTCTCGTCCAATGGGTGGGATGCCGCATTCGGCGCGGCCTACGGGTTCGACACATTGTGGGTGAACCGCGCGGGCGAGCCGGTGGATCGCTTGGGCTCCGTGCCGGGCCGCGTGGCCGATGATCTAAGCGGCGTGCCGCAGATTGTAGGGCTGTCGTGATGGATTTTGTTACAGCGGCAGATGGCGTTCGGCTGGCTTATGATGATCAAGGTGAGGGCGTGCCCTTGCTGTGCCTTCCAGGCCTGACGCGCAATATGGATGATTTTGAACCGGTGCTGGACCACTACCGCGACCGCGCGCGGGTGATCCGGATGGATTTCCGCGGGCGGGGGCATCGGATCATGCCGATTATGCCACCTACACGCCGCCGCAGGAGGCGCAGGATGTGGTCGCTCTGCTCGACCATCTCGGGATCGAAAAGGCTTGCATTCTAAGCACGTCGCGGGGCGGATTGGTTGCGTTGATCCTGGCCGCCATGGCGCGCGACCGCCTATCGGGCGTGATTTTCAACGATATCGGGCCGGACATCATGGCCGAGGGCCTTGCCGTGATCATGGACTATATCGGCAAGCCGCCCGCCTTCACTTCCCTCGCAGAAGCGGCCGCGGCCATGCCCGCGCTGTACGAGGGCATCTTTCGCAATGTGCCTGGCCGCCACATGGGTCGATTTCGTGCGCCGCATCTGGCGGGAGGAGGGCGGCGCGCTTGCACTTGCGGTATGACCCCAGGCTGCGCGATGCGGTCGCGCCCGCCTTTGCGCCGGATTTCAAGGCGCCGGATTTGTGGCCGCTTGTTTGAGGCCATGGCAGGTTTGCCCCTAGGGCTGATCCGGGGCGCGCAGTCCAACATCTTGTCGGCTGAGACCGCGTGCCGAGATGCGCAGGCGGCGCCCGGATATGGCGTTTGTCGAGCTTGGGGACCGGGGACATGTGCCATTCCTCGATGAGCCCGGCGCGCGTGCCGTAATTGATACGGTGCTGGAGCGTGTCGCATGATCGGGATCGCAGATATTGAGGCCGCTGCAGACCGGGCAAAGAGCGTCGTCCGGCGCACGCCGCTTTTGTCATCGCCATTTCTGGACGATATCGCCGGGCGGCGGGTCTTCCTGAAGCCCGAGGTCTTGCAGCACACGGGCTCTTTCAAATTTCGGGGCGGCTGGTCGGCCTTGTCGGCGATGGACGCGGACACGCGCGCGCGCGGCGTTGTGGCGTTCTCCTCGGGCAATCACGCGCAGGGCGTGGCGCTTGCAGCCAAGATGCACGGCGTGCCTGCTGTGATCCTGATGCCCGCGGACGCGCCCGTATTGAAGATTGAAAATACACGCGCATTGGGCGCAGAAGTCGTCCTCTATGACCGGGCCGGTGGCGAAAGCCGGGAAGAGATGGGCGAAGCCCTGCGCGTGGAACGCGGCCTGACGCTGGTGAAGCCCTATGATGAGCCGATGGTGATCGCGGGCCAAGGCACGTGCGGGTTAGAGATTGCGGAGCAGGCGGCGGAGCACGGCGTGACCCACGCGACGGTTTTGACCTGTTGCGGTGGTGGCGGGTTGACCGCGGGGATTGCAACCGCGCTGGCCGCACGTGCGCCGGACATGGTTGTCCGGCCCGTTGAGCCGGAGGGGTTCGATGATGTTGCCCGCTCCCTCGCCTCCGGCGGGATCAAGGCCAATAATGGCCCCGAGGTTGGTCTGTGTGATGCGATCCTGACCCGCGCGCCGGGGAAAATCACCTTCCCGATCATGGCCGCTCGATGCGGTCCCGGCCTCGTCGTGACGGAAGAGGAGGCCAAATCTGCCATGCGTCACGCGGCCAACCGCCTCAAGCTGGTGGTCGAGCCCGGCGGCGCTGTTGCGCTAGCGGCGGCCCTGTTCCATGGCGACGCGCTGGTCGATGGCCCGGTAATCGCAACGCTGTCGGGCGGAAATGTCGACCCGGAGCTTTTCGCGCGGATCATGGCAGAGGCTTAAGCGCGCGCGGGCGATCCGCTGCGCCGTGTGGCGGCGAAGATTGCAAAGGCGCCTGCCATCAGAATGGCCGCCAGTAGGAAGGGCGCGCCGGGCAGGAAAGGGTCTGCCCCGTCGCGGGTGAACCAGAAGAACGCTTGCGTCATCATCACAGGGCTCAGGATCATCGACAGCGATGAGATGGAGGAAAGGACCCCCTGTAGTTCACCTTGTTGGTCTGCACCTGCGGCCCGGCTCATCACGCCCTGCATGGCCGGGGCAACCAGCGCGCCGCAGGCTGAGATCGGGATCAGCACCCAGATCATCCAGGGCTGGCCCGCAACACCATAAGCCACAAGGCATGCGGTGTTCAGGATCAGGCCGAAATAGACGGCGCGGGCCTCGCCCAAACGGGCCAGAACGGGCCGGATCAACCCACCTTGAACAACCGCCATCGACACGCCGTAGATGGCGAGCGAAAACCCGACAATCCCGGTGCTCCAGCCAAAGGCGGCTTGCGTGAAATAGGCCCAGATCGCGGGATAAACGAAGTTGGCGGTCTGGTAGGCGAGCATAACGCACAGCAGCGCGAAGATGCCGGGCAGTTTCCCAATGAAGATCAGGCCGCCGATCGGGTTCGCCCGCAAAAGCTGGAACGGGCGGCGCCGTTCTTTCGGCAGGCTCTCGGGCAGGGCGAAATATCCAAAGACGAAGTTGGCAGCGGCCACACAAGCGGCGGCAATGAACGGCGCGCGCGGGTCAAGATCACCCAACAGGCCGCCAATCAGCGGGCCCAGAATGAAGCCAACCCCGAACCCGGCAGAGATCAGACCAAAGTTCTGGGACCGTTTCTCGGGTGGCGAAATATCCGCCATATAGGCCAGCCCCGTGGCGTGGGTGCCCGCCGCGACACCGGCAATGATGCGTCCCAGCAGCAATAGCCAGATGGTAGAGGCGACACTCATCACCACATAGTCGAGGGCGAGAACCGCCATTGATATCAACAAGATAGGCCTGCGCCCGAAACGGTCCGACAGATTGCCGAGCGCCAGGCGCGCACAGGAACTGCATCACGGCATATGTAAAGGAAAGGATCCCGCCCCAGGCCGCGGCCTGTGCAAGACTGCCGCCCCGGACCTCGGATATCAGATCCGGCATGACAGGTAGGATCAAGCCAATGCCCATCGCGTCGATTGTGACGGTGATCAGAATGAAAAGGGTGGGAAGGCGCATTCAGCTCTCGCTTTGGTTGTGTCAACTTAGATTGACACACGCTTTACGGCAAGAGGTCTAGAGCGCGGCGCGGACGGCCTTGGCAAACGCGCGGGCTTCAGTCGGGGCTTGGCCCAGATTGGGCAGGTCCGGCATCTCGATATCGGGATGGGCGTCCGCGACCAGCTTGGACAGGTCTGAACCGGTAGACATGGCCTTTTGCGCAAGCTTCTTCACCAGGGACTGCGCCGCCGGGCGCCCGATTTGCTCGGCCAATGCGAAAGAAAGCGCCTCGGCATGCAAGGTTCCATGCGCAGATGTCAGGCCGGCGACCATGGCGTCCCGGTCGGGTGTCAGCGCGCTCAGGGTTTCGACCATCAAAGCGGCGGATCGCGCCGCCGCCATGACCAGCGCGGGCAGGGTCAGCCACTCCGTGAACCAGCCCGCACCATCGCGTGCCTCGGTATGAGGCTGCATCAGAATGGCGGTCTGCGCCGGTGCAAAGCGCGACAGGGCAACCAGAACCGACGGACCAACCGGGTTTTGCTTTTGCGGCATCGTTGACGATCCGCCGGCGCCGTCCAGACGCAGCTCCGCCACATCAGACCGCGCGCCAATCAGGATGTCCGTGCCAATCTTTCCACTGCATAAACAAAGGCTTTCAAGCCATTGGGAAAGCTCGATGATCCGGCTTCGGTCGCTATGCCAGCTCGCCCCAGGATCAGACAGCGCCAGCGCTTTGGCCAATGCGCCACGCAACGCAACCGGATCATGTCCCAATTGACTTGCCGTGCCCGCGGCCCCGCTAAGCGACACAGCCAAGGCGTGGTCCCGCACGCCATCCAGACGCTCCAGCATCCGCAGGATCGGCCAGCCCCAACTGGCCAGTTGCGCCCCGAAACTCGAGGGCACCGCCGCCTGCCCATAGGTGCGGGCGACTTGACCAGTGTCCGCTTCGTGCTCGGCCATGTCGGCAAGCTGCGACAGGGCGGTCCTTAGACGATCTTCGATCAGCGCCAGAACCTGACGCATCCGCAACATCAGACCTGTGTCCTGAATGTCCTGGCTCGTCGCGCCCCAATGCAGGTACTGCCCGTGCTCCGGTGCGTCGAGCGCTTTGCGAAACGCCTGGACCAGCTCTGGGATAACCACACCATTCGCGCCACCAAGGCCGTCAGGGTCGATCTGAAGTTCCATGGCCGCGCGGTGTAGAAATGCGCCGGATATCTCGGGGATCAGGCCCGCCTCACCCTGGACCTTGGCCAATGTGCCAAGCACAAGCATCAGCGCGCGCACCTCGGCCGTGTCGGTGAAAAGCCGCCCAACCTCCGCATCGCCAAACAGGTGCCGGTGCATGGTGCTATCAAAGGGCGAAACGCTCATACCAAATGCCCGTTATCCTTAAGAAAACCTGCCAGAAGCGCCGCGTAGTCCTGCGGTTTCTCTGCGCACGGCAAGTGTCCAACATTGCGCATCAACTCGAACCGTGCGCCCGGGATCAACTCCGCCAGTTCGCGCACCAGATCGGGCGGCGTGGCGCCATCCCGGTCGCCTGCGATCACCAGGGTGGGCAGGCGCAAGGCGGCCGTAGTGCTGTAGAAATCGCTGCCTGCGATTGCCGCGCAGCAGCCTGCATAGCCCTCTTCTGGGCAGGTTTCGACCATGCGCCGCCACGGATGCACCGCGTTTGAGGTGCGGAAGGCAGGGGCAAACCACCGCTCCATGATCGCGTCAGACATCGCAGCCATCCCGCCTGCGCGCAGGGCCGCGATCCGGTCTTCCCACATCTCGCGCGTGCCAATCTTCGCGCCCGTGTTAGACAGCACAACCGCGCGCACCAGGTCCAAGCGCTTGGCCGCCAGACCTTGGGCAATCATGCCGCCAATCGACAGGCCCACAAAGACCGCATCGCGCACCTCCAACGCATCCATCACGCGTTCCGCATCCCGCACCAAGGCGCCCATGCTGTACGGCGCGGGCGGGCACGTGCTCAGCCCATGGCCGCGCTTGTCATAGCGGATCAGGCGCAAGCCCGCGGGCAGGGCGGCGACAACACCGTCCCATAGCCGCAGGTCGGTTCCCAGCGAATTGGCAAACACCACTGGCGGCCCGTCGGCCGGGCCATCAACCTGCACGTGCAAGGCGACATCATCGAAGCTCAAAACATCCATGGCCCCATCTCCGCCAAACGAGCCGCCGGGCGCAAGCCCCTCCCGCCACGGCAAGGTCGCAAACCCACCGCGCCATGACGCGTTCCGGCCCGCTTGCGCAAGGCCCCCGCGCGATGCTTAGGTACAAAAAATGGGGAGGGGCCCGATGCCCAAACAGATCCGCGCCGCCGTTTGCCATGCCTTCGGCGACCCGCTGAAAATCGAAACGCTGCAGCTGCGCGACCCCGGCCCCGGTGAGATTGAGGTGAGCCTGGACGCCGTGGCGATCTGCCATTCCGACATTTCCTACATGGAAGGCGCATGGGGCGGCGATCTGCCTGCGGTCTATGGGCACGAGGCCGCTGGGCGCGTAACGGCGCTTGGCGACGGGGTCACAAGCGTTGCTCTGGGAGACCGGGTGATTGTGACGCTGGCCAAATCCTGCGGTGGCTGCGCGTCCTGCGCCTCGGCGCAGCCGATGTATTGCTCAGGCAATCAACCTGAAGCGCCCGTATTGACCACGGCTGAGGGCGGCGCCGTGACGAAGGCGATGAACTGCGGGGCCTTCGCCGAGAAGGTCGTGGTCGATCCCAGCCAGACCGCCCCCATCGGCGACAATATCGGCTCCGAGGTCGCGTGCCTTCTTGCCTGCGGTGTGCCCACTGGCGTCGGCGCCGCAATCAACACGGCCAAAGTGCGCCCCGGCGACCGCGTTGTCGTGATCGGCGCAGGCGGTGTGGGGCTGAACGCCATCCAGGGTGCCCGCATCGCCGGTGCCGCGCGCATCGTGGCCATGGACCTTGAAGAAAAGAAGCTGACAGACGCGCTGGAATTCGGCGCGACCGACACGCTGCTGGCGTCTGATCCGAAGCCGCACAAGGCGCTCTTCAAGATCCTTGGCGGCCACCTGGCGGACCATGTTTTTGTCTCCGTCGGGGCCATTCCCGCCTACGAGCAGGCCCTGCGCCTTTTGGCCCCGCGCGGCACCGCCTATGCCGTTGGCATGCCCCATACAGGCGATACCACGCCATACGAGCCGGTGATTTTTGCCGCCACCGGTCAGGGCATCCGCGGCTCATACCTTGGTGAGATTGTCCTCAAACGCGACATTCCGTGGATGGTGGATCTGCACAGCCAAGGCCGCCTGAAACTGGATGAACTGGTCTCGCGGACCTGGTCTTTCGACCAGATCAACGAGGCCATCGCCGATACAAATTCCGGGCAAGCCCGCCGCAATGTGATCGTCTTCTGATCCACCCAAAATCCGGCCGCGCCCCTCTTTGTTCCCCGAAAATGCCGGGGGGCTTGGGGGCTGGCCCCCAAAGGTCTCAGCGCCCATGCAACTTGATCGGCTCGAAATCTTCCCCGTTGCCCCGCCACCACCTGGCTGGGGCGGGCGCTATTGGCTGATCGTCCGTGTCACAACGGCCTGCGGCATCACCGGCTTGGGGGAGGTCTATGCTGCAGGCGTCGGGCCAGAGGCCATGGAAGCGGTCATCGGGGACGCCTTCTCACGTCACATGCATGGGCAAAGCCCCGAAGATATCGAGCTTATGTCCCGCCGGGTGCACTCCTCAGGCTTTACGCAACGGCCAGACCCAACGGTCTTCGGCGCTTTTTCGGGTCTGGAAATGGCATGCTGGGACATCGTGGGAAAAGCCCGCGCGCGCCCTGTCTGGGCGATGCTCGGCGGGCGCATGAATGATCGGCTGCGGGCCTACACCTACCTCTACCCCGAACCGCATCACGATCCGTCAGGCTTCTGGGTTGACCCCGATGCCGCAGCCGAAGCGGCAGCCGCGCGCGTGGCTGAGGGGTGGACCGCCGTCAAATTTGACCCGGCCGGCCCCTACACGATGCGCGGGGGGCATATGCCCGCCCTGTCTCGACATCGAGCTGTCCGCGCGCTTTTGCGCGGCCATCCGCGCCGCCGTCGGGACGCGCGCCGATCTGCTTTTCGGCACCCACGGCCAGTTCATTCCCGGCGGCGCCATCCGTCTGGCCAAAGCCATCGAACCCCATGATCCCCTCTGGTTCGAGGAACCGATCCCACCCGACAATCTGCCCGGTCTGGCCGAGGTTGCCGGACAAACCTCTATTCCCGTGGCCACGGGCGAGCGGCTGACCACCAAAGGCGAATTCGCCCTCGCCCTGCGCTACGGCGCGCGCATTTTGCAGCCCGCCCTTGGGCGGGCGGGCGGCATTTGGGAGGGCAAGAAAATCGCTACGCTCGCGGAGGCCGCTGGCGCGCAACTGGCCCCGCATCTTTACGCGGGCCCCGTGGAATGGGCCGCCAATGTGCATTTGGGCGTATCCTGCGTGAACCTGCTGATGGTTGAGGCGATTGAAACCCCGTTCCACGAGGCGCTGGTGACCGGGCGACCCAAAGTCGAAAACGGGTTCGTCGCCGCGCCCGAAGCACCTGGGCTTGGGATCGAGTTGAACGACGATCTGGCCCGCGCCAATCGCTATACCGGCGATCGCCTGCATCTGGAGATGCAGGATGCCCCCTGTGATTGGCAGAACGGGAATGCCTTTGCGGGTGGCTCTGCCGATTGAGGGCTCGCACGCGGAAAACGCGCGTTTTCCGGTCCGTTTTTCGTACGAAAAACGGAGCGCCTAGCGCTCGCGCTCCTGCGCGTAGCGAAGGCGCGCGACCTGTTCGTTCTTTTCCGAGGATCGCAACGCGGACAGTTCTTCGGTTACATAATCCAGATGGGCCGTGACCGCCGCTTTGGCCTGCGACGGCTCGCGCGCCTGAATGCCTTCGTTGATCGCCCGATGCTGGTCCAGCAACATGTCCCGCGTCGTGCGGTTCTTGAACATCTGCTGGCGGTTGTAGAACACGCCTTGCCGCAACAAATCGAAGCTGGCGCGCATCATGTGCAGCAAGATCACATTATGGCTGGCCTCAATGATGGCCAGATGGAACTCGGCATCCAACTCTGCCTCGTCCGACGGGTTCCGTTTGCGATGCGCCACTTCCATCTTCCGAAAGATCGTGTCGATCACCTTCAAATCCGTATCCGAGCCCTGGATGGCGGCCCGTTCGGCGGCGATCCCTTCAAGATCCTTGCGAAAGTCGATATAGTCGAAGATCGCATCATCATGGGCGCTGAGCAATTCGATCAGCGCTGGCGAAAAGGCCGATCCAAGCACGTCGGCCACGTAGATGCCGGCGCCCGCGCGCGTGGCAAGCAAACCCCGGTTCTGTAGCTCGGCCACCGCCTCTCGCAGGGACGGGCGTGACACGCCAAGCCGCTCGCTAAGCTCGCGCTCGGACGGCAGCCTGTCACCGGGACGCAAGATGCCGCGCAGGACAAGCTGCTCGATCTGCTTGACCACGGATTGCGACAGTTTCTCGGCTTCTATGCGCTGGAACGGCATGGCACCCCTCAGGAATTGGTCAAATGGTATGACCACTTTACCACCAGTGTCTAGGGACGCCCTGCGCGGGGAAGCAATGAAAAAGGGCCCCCAGCAGGCAGAGGGCCCCGCTTTCCGTTTCCTGTCAGCCGTTTAGCGCGGGCGAATGATCACCTCGACCCGGCGGTTCTGTTGCCGGCCATCGGGCGTCAGGTTGGTCGCAACCGGATCATCCTCGCCCCGTCCAATGGACCGCACGCGGAAGGGGGCAACGCCCGCCTCCAGCAGAACACCGGCCACAGCCTGCGCGCGGCGGGTCGATAGATCCTGGTTGTAGGCGGCGGACCCGGTATTGTCGGTATGGCCTTCCACGATCACGTCCGTGTCGGGATACTGGTTCAGGTTCGAGGCAAGTGCGCGCAGATCGCTTTGCAGGCCTGCGCGGATCGCAGCCGAGTCGATGTCGAACAGGATGCCTTCGGGCATGGTGACGATCAGCTCGGAGCCCGTGTTTTCGATCAGGATATTCTGGTTGTTGAGCGAGCCGCGCAAATCCTGCGCCTGCCGGTCGAGCGCGTTGCCAATCGCCCCACCTGCGGCCGCGCCAATCGCCGCGCCAAGTACGGCGTTCCGGCCCTGATTGTCATCGTCCGCGGTGGCCCCAAGGAAGCCGCCCAGAATGCCGCCGATCACGGCACCGTCGCGGGTGCGGTTGGCGTTGGGATCACCGGGGCTGAGCGTGTTGCCCACACAGCCCGAAAGCGCCAGCGCGCCCGCGCTTGCCAGAAGGAGGGGTTTGAAAAGATATGCCATGGCCTTGCCTTTGCTGTCGCCTGTGCCCCGTTTCCAGAGGGGTCATTGCAGGCCAGTATAGCGAAGGCACGCATGTGGGATAGGGGGAAACGCGCGGGCGGCGCGCCAGAGGCGGAGGCGCGCCTAGGCGGCGCCCTCCTGATCGCGCTCGGTTGTTGCTGCCTCCCAGGCCAGCATGGCGCGTTTGACCGGCAGACCCCAGTGATAGCCGCCAAGCCCCCCGATTTGCGCAAGGCGCGGTGGCAGGGGATCAACCAGCTGATCGGGTTGCGCCCCACGGCGGTGCCGACGGCGCGCACCGCGCGGGGCTTGCCTATGGCGCCAGCGATTTCGCTGTAGGTCGTGACATGGCCCGTGGGGATGTTGAGCAGCGCCTCCCACACCTTGATCTGAAAGGGCGCGCCGATCAGCGCAAGACGTACGTCACCGCCTGCACCGAACGCGGCATCCGCCAGCGGGCGGATGGCCTGCACATCTTCAACATAGGTCGCATTCGGCCAGCGATTGCGCAGGTCTGCCATGGTCGGCTCTGCCCCGGTTTCCGCCGCAAATCCGATGCCGCAAATACCCTTGTCCGTGGCCATGACAAGGGCTGGTCCGAACGGGCTGTCGCACCACCCCCAGCGGATCGTCAGCCCCTGACCGCCCGAAGCATAGGCCCCAGGGCTCATCGCTTCCCACCGGATGAACAGGTCATGCAGCCGTCCGCCGGACGTCAGCCCGGTCTCATTGACGGTGTCCAGCACCGTGAACCGCTCGGTCAACAGGTGGCGGGCATGATCAAGGGTCAGGTATTGCTGATACCGTTTGGGACTGACGCCGACCCAACCCGAAAAGGTCCTTTGGAAGTGCGCAGGGCTCATGTTCAAAGCCGCCGCCAGATCATCAAGCGATTGGTGCGGATCCGCGTCAATCAGATCGAGGGCACGGCGCATCACCTGAAAGTGGTAGCTGCCAGATGGGTCAAGTTGGGCGTGATCGTTCATGGGCAAAGCTCTCCTTGCCCGACAATCTAGGGAAGCCTGCGGCGCGACGCGACCCGGAAGCTGCGGTAATACATCACGACCTTGCAGTGCCGCGTCCGTCGGGCGATGGCGGCAATCGAATTCCGCAACGGGGCTTTAGGCCAGTCGCCCCTTTTCGGGCCACCGGACTGAGGTGGATCAAGCAACGGCCAGGTGAGCGGAAGCCTCAACCGTGTCCGCGACGTCTCCTGGCCACACCAGGACCGCTGGAAAACCTCCGGGTTTGAGTGCGCGGGCTTCCCGCCCTGTCAGGCACAGACGGGTTGTTTGCGCATGGCCCGCCGCCAACGAGCGCGCGAGCTGCCAGGGTGGGGATGGGCTCAGTATGCTGGTCTGTTCGCCCAGTAACAGGCTTTCCAGCGCGATATTGCTCGCGGTCAGAACCTCATGCCGGTCAAACAAAAGGTGGTGGTAGGCAAAATCTGCATCCAGCGCGACTTCCGCCACGCCGGGCCAATGCAACAGATGTTTGGCGGCGACGAAAACCTCGTCCACGCCAAACAATAGGGCGCAGGCAGGGCCAGCGAGTAAAACGCGATGTTGGGGTGAAATGCGTGTGACCTCAGCCGGGGTGTCGGGCCCAAGGGCACCGGGCTGAATCTCGATCGGCCGCGGGACGTAAGGGTCCCCCCAACCTGGCGCAGGCCCCGCCAGCGCACGACCTGCCACCCATTGTCTTGTGTCCAAAGGTCGTCGCCCACGCTGATCCAGTCGATCGGCATCATGCCGTCACGCGTCAAAAGCATCGTACCGGAAACGAAACAGGGCACCGATTGCGCCTCGTACTGCGAATAGGTCAACCGGTTATCGTTGTCGAAATTCCCGCCCGGTGCGTTGTCGATATCAGTCTCGGACAGAAACGTATACGCGACCCCGGGTTCAAGCTCTTGCGACGGAGAATAGCCTATGAGTTGGCCTTCAATTTCGATGCGGTCGATCCATATCTGGGTGCCGTCGGGCGCTTGAATAACTGCGAAGGATTCCGCGTAGATATTGCCTGAGGTGATTGGCGTCCCATCAGGTTTGACCGCCGACCCGGTCTGATTGGCGTCTTCGCCAAATTCATCCGCTTTTTCGTCACCGTCCATGAATTGGTCATCGTCGTTGACGGTGACCAGGACACGGTCTTGGGTGAAATCGTAATCCGACGCGAAGGTGAAGGTTCCGCTGCCGGGATCATACGGCAGAGCGTCGGGTGAATAGATGTAGAATTGCGAAGTGGCCATGCCGATACCTGCGGTTTGCGAACTGTCTCGCGGAGCGCAGTGAACAAAGCTTGAACGGCTCGCCCCGATTTACGAACAATTCGATCCATCACTCCCCCTTGTCGCGCTGCGCCGCACAGGTCAAAAAGCCCCATGGCAAAAGTGCAAAAACCCCTCGACTACCAGACGATCTACGAAATCTTCTCGCGCTTCCGCGATGCCGAGGATCATCCCAAAGGGGAGCTTCACCACGTCAACGCCTATACGCTGGTGGTGGCGGTTGCCCTTTCGGCGCAGGCAACGGATGCGGGCGTGAACAAGGCCACGGCCGCGCTCTTCAAGGTGGCCGACACTCCACAAAAGATGCTCGACCTGGGGGAAGAAAAGCTGATCGAGCATATCAAGACGATTGGCCTGTTCCGCAACAAAGCGAATAACGTGATGAAGCTAAGCCGTATCCTGGTGGAGGATTACGGGGGTGAGGTGCCCTCTAGCCGCGCGGCGCTGCAATCCCTGCCGGGCGTAGGGCGCAAAACGGCCAACGTGGTGCTGAACATGTGGTGGAAGCACCCCGCCCAAGCGGTCGACACCCACATTTTCCGCGTAGGCAATCGCACACGGATCGCACCGGGCAAGGATGTCGATGCGGTGGAGCGTCAGATCGAGGATAATATCCCGGCCGAATTCCAGCTCCACGCGCATCACTGGCTGATCCTGCATGGCCGCTATATCTGCGTGGCCCGCAAACCCAAATGCGGCGCCTGCCTGATCCGCGATTTGTGCGTGTTCGAGGATAAGACGGACGCGCCGTAACACGCCCACCCGAACGCGGAGGCTTTGGGTGCTTGAGGCGCGAGGGACGAGCCTCTAAACAGCTTGGAAACTTGCATTTCAGGACCCCATGACATGACCCAAACCTACGACCTTGTCGGCATCGGCAATGCAATCGTCGATGTGATCAGCCACGGCGATGACAGTTTTCTCGACAATATGGGCATCGAGAAAGGCATCATGCAGCTGATCGAGCGGGAACGGGCGGAAATCCTCTACGGTGCCATGCAGGATCGGGTCCAGACACCGGGCGGCTCGGTCGCCAACACGGTCGCCGGTGCGGGCACGCTGGGGCTGAAGACGGCCTTTCTGGGCAAGGTGAAGGACGACGCGCTGGGGCGGTTTTACGCCAAGGAAATGGTGGACGAAGGGATCGCCTTTCCCAACCCGCCAACCGATGGCGACGTGCCGCCAACGTCGCGCTCGATGATCTTCGTCTCGCCTGATGGTGAGCGGTCGATGAACACCTATCTCGGCGCTGGTGCGGATTTTGACGAAGGCGATGTCGATGCGAGCGTCGCCGGCAACACGCGCTTCCTGTTTCTCGAAGGCTATCTCTACGACAAGGATGAGGGCAAACGTGCCTTCACCGCGGCGGCCCAAGCCTGCCACAATGGCGGCGGCAAGGCTGGTATTTCGCTGTCAGACCCGTTTTGCGTGGACCGCCACCGCGACGATTTCCGTCGCCTGATCACGGAAGAGATGGAGATCACACTCGGCAACGAGGAAGAATGGCTGTCGCTCTATCAGACCGATGACCTCGACGCCGCCCTTGGGCAGGCCTCTGCCGTGTGTGAGACGGTGGTCTGCACCCGCTCGGGCAACCCGGTCGTTGCGATCCACAAGGGCACACGGGTCGAAGTTCCTGTCACGCGCGTCACGCCCGTTGACGCGACAGGCGCCGGTGATCAGTTCGCCGCCGGGTTCCTTTACGGGCTTGCGACGGGCCAGACGCTCGAGACGTCCACGCGCATGGGGGTCGCCGCCGCGGCCGAAGTCATTGCCCATGTCGGCCCGCGTCCCAAACGCTCCCTTCGGACCGTATTCTCGGAGGCTGGCCTGATTTGAAAACGGCACCGACGCATAAGCGATTGGCGGGGCAATGCCCGGTCTGATGGACAGCCTCACCGTTGGTGGGGGATCCTTGTGGATCCTCGCCATCGGGCTGGTGTTCAAGCTGACGGGCTTCGCTGTCCGGGACGAGTTGGCGCTGCGTGTGCTGGTGGTCTGCGGCTTTATCTGTGACGCGGGGTACTACTTTTTCCGCGCCGATCCGATTGTCCCCTCTGTCCTGTCAAACATCGCGCTCTTGATGGTCAACGTGATCCTCATCGCCGCGATCCTGATCGAGCGCACGACCTGGCGTATGACCCCCGATGATCGGGAGGTCTTTGTCCTGTTCCCAACCCTCACCCCCGGTCAGTTCCGCCGTCTTCGCAAGATGATGCAAACGGAACAGGCCGCTCCGGGGACGCAATTGACAGCGGAAGGGGCCGGCGTGGACGAGTTGATGCTGGTCTTCACCTCCGAGCTTACGGTCGAGAAGGGCGGGCAGAGTTTTCCTATCGCGGGTCCCGCCTTTGTGGGCGAGATCGCGTTTTTGACAGGCGAGGCGTCCAGCGCCACGGTCACGCTGCCCCATGGCGGCACGGTTTTGCGGGTCGAAAGCGTCGCGTTGAAGAAACGCATGGCGCGCTCGCCCGCCTTCAACAACGCCATGGTTGCGCTGTTCGGGCACGAATTGGCGCGAAAGGTTGCCTATTCCGCCCCGATGGATCGGGCCGCGCCCTGACTGGCCGTGGCGCGGTTGGCCAGATCGATCTTGCGCTGTGCCTCAATCTGCAACGCGCCCGAGACGGCCAGCGAAAAGTCGTGATCCGCCTCCAACTCGCGGATCAAGGCCGCACGGGGCAGGGTGAAAACCCGCGCCTCTTCCGTGATCTCGACATCCGCGGTGGCATCTGCGCCGTGCATGATGGTCAGTTCGCCAATCAGTGCCCCGGGTCCCAGGGTCGCGATATCACCCCCATGGGCGCTGACGCGGGCCTGACCGGTCGCGACATAAACCAACTCATGCACCGCCTGGCCCTGCCGGGTCAGCACGGTTCCGGGGCTGATGGTCTGCCAGCGCCCAAGCCGTAGGAACTTTCGGGCCAAGTGCGGCGGCAGGCTGGCGAAATGGGCGCTCAGAAACACGCGCTCTTCCTCTGAGAACCGCGTATTGCTGCGTTCCCAGGCCATGCGGGTCAGACCAATGATCGACAGAACGATCCAGGACAGACTGATCAGCATCTGTGACAGGTTGAAGGCGTCCACCAAGCTCAGCATGATGAACACCGCGCCAAGCATGTTCAGAACAGTGTAGGTCACGGAAGACCCGCGCAGCAGGCCGAATTGCAGGGCGGCGTAGGCCACGAGATACAGGGCAACGCCCAGAAGGCCCGCGGCCGTCCAGATCGAGAAATCCATACTGCACATCCTTTGCAGCGGTGAAGGGGCGCCCGTGCCAAGCGGAACTGTGGCGCGCATTCCGGCCTTGTGTCAAATGCGGAAACGACAGGCGAAGGGTTTGCTACGACACGAAAATTCGGCCAATGTCCCGCGATAGCCCCGCCAGGAACCGGAGACCGGGACCCGTGATCATCGATCTGCTCTGCCAAGTCAGGACCGCGTCATGAGGCGGCTGACCTTTGCACTTGGCCTGATCGTCACGCTTGTCATGGTGTTGCTGACGGCCTTTCCCCCTCCGATCCTCGATCGAGCGCGCGATGCGGTCTTTGACGGCTATCAACGGACAGAACCGCGCGTGTACGACCCCGACGCCCCGGTTCACATCATCGATATTGATGAGGCCGCGCTGGACGCCTACGGGCAATGGCCCTGGCCGCGATCCTATCTGGCGGAATTGACGGATCGGCTCTTTGACCATGGGGCGGCAGCCGTCGGTTTTGACGTCCTGTTTCCCGAACCTGACAGAACCTCCCCCGATCTGATCGCCGATTCCTGGGTTCGGTTTTCCGATCAGGTCCCCCCGCCTTGCCCGATCTGGGGTTGGAGCCGCACGATGCCCGCTTTGCCGCGTCCATGCAGGGGCGCGCCGTGGTTCTGGCCATGGCCGGCGGGTTGGAGGGGGCGCCCGCTGAACCGCTGGCAGGCTTCGCCGTGACCGGTGAAGTCCCCAACACGCTGACCCGCTATCCGGCGGCAATCGGCAACCTGCCGGAACTCACCTCTGCCGCGTCAGGCTTGGGCACAATCAGCCTCGGGCGCAATGCCGACGGGATCACGCGCACGGTTCCCATGGTGTCGGACTTTGGCGGCGTTCTCGTGCCGTCACTGTCGGCGGAACTGCTCCGCGTCGCCCAAGGGGCAGGGGGGCATGTGCTGAAGACCTCCCAGGCCTCGGGTGAGGTTTCCGGCGGCACGGTCGCCGCAACCGCCATGCAGACCGGCGTGCTCAGCTTCCCGCTGGAAGCCGATGGGCGCTTTCGCATCTATTTCGCCGGCTATCAGCCGGACCGTGTCACACCGGTTGGCGACGTGCTGGAGGCCGACGGCCTCGACCCCACGCTTCAGGCCCGGCTGTCTGGCCGGATCGTTCTTGTCGGCTCTTCCGCGCAAGGGCTGTTCGACATCCGCACCACGCCGCTTGATGGGCAGATCGCGGGCGTCACGCTTCATGCGGAGATCATCGAACAGGTCATCGCGCAGGAGTTTCTGACCCGCCCCGACTGGATGCGCGGGTTGGAGATCTTGATCGTCGCGCTTGCGGGTCTGATCCTGACGATATTCAACCGGTTGGAGCGACCGGTGATCGGCTTGGCGGCGGCACTCTCGTTCGGGGGCGGCTCGGTCGCGGGCGGTCTGCTGGCGTTCATGCAATGGGGTTTGCTCTTCAACCCGCTCATGGCTGTGCTGACCACGGTGCTTGTCTACCTTCCCGGCACCACGTTGGGCTATCTCGCCAAGGAACGCGCGCGTCGCTCGATCCGCGAACGCTTCGCACGCTTCCTGCCCCCGCCGCTTATCGCCGAGATTGAGAAGAACCCCGCCGCCGCGCTGACGCCTGAAGGGGCTGAGCGGGACCTGACCGTGATCTTTGTGGACATGCGCGGGTTCTCGACCGTGACGGAAGGTATGCCGCCCGACCGCGTCGTGACGCTTGTGAACACGTTCCTGAGTTCCGTGGCCGAGGCCCTGGTGGACCACGGGGCCACCATCGACAAGTTCATGGGCGACGCCGTGATGGCCTTCTGGAACGCACCGATCATGCGCGATGATCACGCCGCCGCTGCCCTTGGCGCCCTGAACGCGGTGAATGAGGCGGCGGAGCAGGCCAATTTCTACCTGACCTCGCAGAACCTGCCGCGCATCAACCTTGGCGTGGGTGTGAATACGGGGCCGGCATCTGTCGGGCTGATGGGCTCCCGCGACCGGCTGTCCTACACCTGTATCGGGGACAGCGTGACGCTCGCCGCGCGGCTGGAGGGGCTGACCCGCATCTACGGCACGCGCAATTGCGTGGGCCCCGCAACCGTCGCGGCCTGCCCGGATCATCTGATTGCCGTGGGCCTCGATCTGATTGCCGTGAAGGGCTTTGCAAATGCGGTTGAAGTCTCGACCGTTCTGCCCCGCATGAGCGATGGGGCAAAGGAATTTGCCTCCGCCATGGAGGAGGCCCGCGCGGCCTATGTGGCGCGCGATTGGGCGGGGGCGGAGGCCGGATTTGGCCGGGTCGCCCGGCTGAACGCGCCGTTCTGCAACACGGCCCTTCTGGCGCAACTGTATCTGGATCGGATCAGTGAATACAGAAAAACGCCCCCGCCCGAGGATTGGGCAGGGGCGTTTGTTGCAACGTCAAAGCGTTAGCCGTTCGAAGTCAGAAGCAGGCGCTCGGGTTGGTCGCGCAGGGGTCAGGATCAACCGGCGTCAGCCACTCAATCAGATCATCAAAGGTGAAATCATCATCGAAGATGTCGGGATCGAACTCCTCGCCCGTGGTCGAAACAGGGCCGCGATCCGACGGGTTCGGATTGCCCACGCCAGTGCCCAGACCATTGCCGCCGCCGCCGCGCGGGACGCCGTCGATCAGTTCCAGCACGCGGGCCAGGAAGGTCGGGTTGATCCGGCCCACATAGCCGTCCTCCGTTAGCACGCCGCCCCGGCGGCTGGTGCAAAACTGCTGTCCGCCCTGATTGGTCAGGCACAGACGCTCGCCCGCCAGGAAGATCGTGATCGTCTCCCCCCGCGCCCGGATGATCAGGGCTGAGGAGCCCCGGATACCAATGGTCGCGGTGGGCGTGGCAACCGTCGCTTCCTGCTGCCGGCTCAGACTGCCACCGATGAAACGCAACGCGCCTTCGGTCATTTGCAGACCCATCTGGCCCGATCCGTTCGGGTTAAAGACGAACTGATCCAGCACAATCGTTGTGTTGGGCGCCAGCGACAGGGTTGTCTGGTCGATGAACAGGATCTGTCCCCGGCCCGACGCGGAGGAGGCGATGCGTTCATCCTGCACAACGCCAGTGCCAAGGCTCAGCGCGCGGGTGCCGCCACCGGGTGGCGTACCGCGCAGTGTCGGCTCGGAACTGGCGACGGTGCCGATATTCTGTGCCGCTACGGGCAATGCAAGGGCGAGGGTCGTAACAGTGGAAATCAGGAAATTTCTGAAAGACATGGTTTAAAACTCCCAACCGATTTGCACGGAGAAGACGTTTTCTTCGGTAGTGGTGTTGGTCGTAAAAAAGGTCGTCGTCATGTTGTCCTGCATGACGTGCTCCCATGCGGTTTCAACGTAAATATCGTCATAAACAAAGGCTCGGACAAAGGCGCCGACGCTCTGCTCTTCAATCTCGGTCATTGTGAACGAGTTCTCGCGGTCGATCTGCTCAAGCTCGACAAAGCCGCCTGCAACCCACCGGTTTGGCAGGACATTGAAATTCGGGTTGAAGGCATGTTGTGCGCTCAGCCGAACTCCTGCGATCTCGGTCGTGAAGGGGTTCAAGACGTCGATCTCATTCTGCTCCTCGACCCAGGCCGACAGGCGGAACCGTGTGTCGCGCGACGGTCTATAGGTCAGCCCGAGGGAGGCTTCGTGGAATTCGAAGTCGATCCCCATCGTGTCCGTTGCTGTGGCGCGCCCGTATTGCAGATCGCCATAGGCGGTGAACCGTTCGTTGATCGGGTTCTGGTAGGCCGCACCGACGGCGACCGATGTGTAGCTCACCATCAGGGTCGGATCACGGTCGAACCATTCCAACTCGATATATGGCTGCAGGCGCGGGCCATAGGCATCACCCGAGATGCGGAATTCGGGCCCCGTGCGCAGCCGCGCGCTTTGGCGCGCATTCAGGCTGCCATCGTCGGGCTGGTAATTGGTGTAGGCAAATTCCGTGACCCACATCGTCACGTTCGCACCACCCAGATCGAAGCGATAATCGAGGTTGGCGTTAAAGAAGGTGCCGGTGTCGCCGCTTTCCTGCGGGAAGGCGAGGCCGGCCTCGATGCGGCCGTCCAACTCGGTCCCATCACCGCGTTCGGTGCTTTCTTCCTGGTAGCGGGCCACGCGTGCCGACCTGATCGGGGCTCAGCGCCCCCGAGGCCTGCGCCGCCGCCAAATGATAATCCGCAACCGCATAAGAGCCGAGCGCGAAATACGCGATGGCAAGCTCCACCCGGGCGGCGGTGTTGTTCGGTTCAAGATCGATCAACCGCTCCAGCGTCGCAGCAGCCCCTTCAAAATCGCGCATTTGCACGGAAAGCTGCGCATATTGCTGCATCAGGCTGCGGTTCGACGGATCGGCCAGCATCTGCTGGAAAACCGCGTCACGTTGCGCGCCCAATTCGGCGTTTTGCGCAACAAGGGGCGTCGTGAAAAGGGTAAGTGCGGCCACAGATGCCAGAAGGGGGCCGTAAAGGGGCGCGAAACATTTGCAAAGCCTCGGCTAAAATTAGGTTTTTGAACGCCGTCAGGCTAAACTGCGGTTGGCGCCCGTTCAACAAAGGCGGCACCCATGGGCGCCGCACTCACAAAATAATGCGTCTTTGTAGCAACGGTTAAGCGGTGCGGCAACGGGCGGGTTCAGTCGCCCAGCTTTGCGTGCACCTCGTCCAGGTCAATCTCACCGATGGGCATCTTGTTGCCCGGATTTTCAAAGTCGTATTTGAACAGCTCGAAATCGCGCTTGTAGATCTCATAGACCAGATGCATCGACAGATCGTCGAAATAGTCTTCGACCGGGTGTGCGCGCTTGGGCCCGTGCCCCTCAGACTCGTTGAACCGCGGCACATCCTTCAGCTTGATCGGATTGGCATTTTCTGTTGCATCCAAAACGCCTTGCATGCCGTCGTTAAAGCTCTCCGTCCAGAAAATCCGGTCGTACTTTCCGCCGTTCACAATGAACGTCGAGACATGGCCGGACATCGCTGACCAGTGAATGTCGGGGTCCATCGGGCGCCGCCACCGAATGGTGTCGCGTGCAAATAACAGGAACCGGCGGAAGCTGGCGATCTGGTCAAACTCCCCCTTGCCGTCTTCGCCACCAACCTCGATTCCGTATTTCTGGATCAAAAGCGGCACCAGATTGCCGCGATACCGGCGCCCGTTGCGCTGGATCCCGCAGATTTTATCAAAAAAGGACGACAGGATGCGCGTATAGGGGTTGCGCACGCAGGTGAACGCGAAACTCTTGTTCGCTTTCACATTCTCGCTGATCAACGGCTGGCTCTCATCAAAGGCCCATTTGTGCATCCCGCCCTTGGCATCGTGGATGTCACCGTCGAAAAATTCACCGTTATCAGTGTAATACATGATCTGGCCGATCGTCGAGCAGGCGCATTTGGGCACCACGCGGTACACCATGCTTTCGCTCGTCGTCATCCAGGTGCCTGGGAAACCCATCTGCTCGTCACCTTTACCTGTGCCCGGTTCACCTGCCGGGTCTTAACATGGGTAATTTACAAAGAATTGGTGTCGCATCAACGCACATTATTTATTAAGAGTGGGATAATAAGCCTCAGAAAAGGGCAAATGTTTCGAGCATGGCAAAAATCGCCTTCATTCTCCTGTGCCACAAGGATGCCCCGAGCATCATTCAACAGGCTGAGCGTCTGACGGCGACAGGCGATTATGTGTCGATCCATTTTGATGCACGCGCAAAGGCGACGGACTTCGCGGCCATCACCGACGCCCTCAAGGATAATGCAGGCGTGACCTTCGCCACCAAGCGCATCAAGTGCGGCTGGGGGGAATGGTCTCTCTGTCAGGCCACGCTCCATGCGGTTGAGGCGGCGGTTGAGGCGTTCCCGAAAGCCACACACTTCTACATGCTCTCGGGCGATTGTGCCTCTGTCAAATCGGCGGCCTATGCGCACAAGTTCCTGGATGCGCGCGACATCGACTATGTCGAAAGCTTCGATTTCTTCAATTCCGACTGGATCAAGACCGGCTTCAAGGGCGAACGGCTGTTCTATCGCCACTGGTTCAACGAACGCCAAAACAAGAAGCTGTTCTATGCCTCGTTCAACCTGCAACGCCGCCTTCGAATGGAACGCAAGATCCCCGAAGACATCCAGGTGATGATCGGCAGCCAATGGTGGTGCCTGCGCCGCCAAACGATCGAGGCGATCCTCGAGTTCTGCAAACAACGCCTCGACGTTGTCCGCTTCTTCAAGACAACCTGGATCCCGGACGAGACATTCTTTCAGACCCTCGTGCGCCACCTTGTCCCCGCGCGCGAGATTGAAAGCCGCACGCTGACCTTCAAGATGTTCAGCGATTACGGCATGCCTGTGACCTTCTACAATGACCAGTATGACCTGCTGATCAGTCAGGATTACCTGTTCGCCCGAAAGATCTCACCCGAGGCGACCTTGCTGAAAGAACGGCTCGGCGCGCTGTGGAATTCCGACCGCAAGGACTTCGCGACCTCACAAGAAGGGCCAAAGCTGCACGCCTTCCTGACTGGGCGAGGGCGTGTCGGCAAACGCTTTGGAACGCGGTTCTGGGAACGGGAAAGCACCTTGGGGGCGGACCGCGACCTCTACATGCTGGTGTGCAAGAAATGGCATGTCGCCAAGCGGTTGCTCAAAGCCTCGGCCGAAAAGCTGGACGTGAAGGGGATCGAGTATCTCTTTGATGAGGCCGGATGCCGGGTTCCCCATTTGGGCGGCATCGAACGCACGCTCGAAAAGCGCAACCGCCACCGCCGCGCCCTGATGCGGATGCTGTTCGACTATTACGGCACCGAACAACTCATCATCTGCCTCGATCCCGCGAACCTCGACCTGATGCGCGATTTCATGTCCGATCGTGCCAATGCCCGCATTCTTGAGCTTCAGTGCCATTTCGACGACCAATACCTCGTCGGCCACGCCCACCGCGTGGGCCTTGCGACAGAGGATACGCCGGGCGAGGTGATCCAGCGCATGCTGCCGACCTTGCGCCACGAATTCCTCGATGAGCAGACCGCGATCCGGGAAGAGGAGTTCAAGCAGCACTGGCGCTTGAAAGAAGGCAAAACCCCTGAGGAAAACGGCACCGTTCTTGCGGAATTCTTCGGGATCGACCACGACAGGGGCCGAGAGCTGGCCGAAACCCAGCACCTGTTTGCCGACTAAGAGGACGCGATGGCTTACCAATACGACGATCAGAACATCTTTGCGAAAATCCTGCGCGGCGAAATCCCCAATCAGACCGTGGCCGAAACGGACCATACGCTGGCCTTCTCGGACATCTACCCTCAAGCGCCTGTGCATGTGCTGGTGATCCCGAAAGGGCCATATGTCTGCTTCGATCATTTCGCAGCTGAGGCCTCGGACGCCGAGATTGCCGATTTTCACCGGGTCGCGGCGCAGATCTGCGCCGATCTGGGGGTCGCGCCGGGCGCAGGTGGCATGGGCTATCGCACGATCTCAAATGCCGGAGAGCATCCGGTGCAAGAGGTGCCGCACTACCACATGCATATCCTGGGCGGCCGCCCCCTTGGCCGCATGCTGCAAAAGGCCAATTGAGCGCACCGTCTTCTGGCAAAAGGCGCGCCTGCGGCGCAAGACGTTCCCCTCGCGTCGGCGCTTGCGCGCCTTTGGCTCAGCAAGGGGGCGCTGCCCCCCGTCCTGCGGACTCCCCGGCATGTTCAAGGAACAAAGAGGGGCGCGGCAACCGGCCCCCCTTGGACCCTTGCCCGGATTTCGGCAAGGTGCGATAGACCGGTCAGCGCAGATGTAAGGACGATCCGAGATGAGCATTGACGCCCCCGAAACCGAAGTTGTGGATCAATGGCGCGTCGCCTGTGATGGCGGCGAAGGCGCCTTGGGCCATCCCCGCGTCTGGCTGTCGCTGAGCCGCGTCACCGGAGAGGTGGAGTGTGGCTATTGTGACAAGAAATACGTGCACCGGGATTTCGCCGCGACATCCGAGTGATTGGTCGCAGCTTACGCCTGTTTGGCCGCCTCCTTGGGGCGGCTTTTCTGTGTCTGGTCCTGTATCTCGGAGCCGCTGCAATCGGCGGGCTGGTTCCGGGCCGCACCGCCGATCTACCCCTCGATCTGCCCCCGGGCGATGAGGTTGAAATCGGCCTTCTTTTCGGGCCGATCCACGTGGATTTCCTGCTGCCTGCCACGCCGCGCACCCGCACGGCGCTTGAATTTGCAGGCGATGCCGGTGTGCCGGTGTCCGATCCGGGCGTGGCGCACTTTATCGTCGGCTGGGGCGCGCGGGATTTCTACACCACCGCCGGCACCTACGCCGACATCACGCCCCGCGCCACGCTGCGCGCTGTCACCGGTGACGCCTCGGTTCTGCGGGTTGATGTTGTCGGGCCAATCGACCCGTCCGCCGACTATCCGCGCCTGCGCCTGTCGCAAGCGCAGTACGACGCGCTGCTGAATGCCATCATGGCGAGCGTCGATGGCGAACCGATCCTTGATGCAGGCTTCACTCCCACAGACGGGTTTCATGAGGCAAAGGACCGGTTCCACATTCTGCGCACCTGCAACACATGGGTTGGCCGGGTGCTGCGTCGCGCGGGCGTCCCGGTCGGCGCATGGACGCCCACACCCTACAGCCTGCGCCTGTCGCTTTGGCGCGGGGGCCTCAGTTGAGCGTGACGCTATGTGCGCCGCATGTCAGCTCCGCCGCGCCGGTTGTCTGCGCGAAGTAGGCGGCGAGGTCTGCGCCCGACCAGGCGTTGATCGGCAGGCCAGCGATCGTCTGGCCCGCGCCGACCGCGACATTGGTCTCCGAGTCCTTGAACGTGTAGGTCACGATCCCCGTCATCCCATCCTCGCAGGTAAAATTCGCGAGGTTTTCGATATTGCTCCAGACCCCGGTGCATGTCGTGCCGGACGACAATTCGCCCTGCAAGACGCCCTGATCCCAACCAATCACCTGGCCCACCAGCAACAAATCGTCTCCGATACAGGCGACAGCATGGACTCAAGAAGTGTTTGACCCCTCGACGACGACGCAGGACTCATCAAGTTGCATCTGTGCCGCAGCGCCGTGGGCAAAAATCGCGGTCGCAGCCGCAAGCAGGGCAGGGTAGAACGGTCGACAAACAGGGAGGGTGCGCAAATGGCATTCGGAAAAGGGCATCATCTTCACCTCGTGGATGGATCGGCGTTCATCTTCCGCGCCTACCATGCGCTTCCGCCACTCACCCGTAAATCCGATGGCCTCCCAATCGGCGCGGTGAGCGGATTTTGCAACCTGCTGTGGAAGATGATCAACGACACCCGCGATGCGCCGACCCACGTGGCGGTGGTGTTCGACAAGGGGTCCCACACGTTCCGCAACGACCTCTATGACCAATACAAAGCCAACCGCGAGGCGATGCCCGAAGATCTGCGCCCGCAGATTCCGCTGACCCGCGAAGCGACCCGCGCCTTCAACCTCGCCTGTATCGAGTTGGAGGGGTTCGAAGCCGACGATATCATCGCCACCTTTGCCCGGCAGGCGCGTGAGGCCGGGGGCAGTTGCACCATCATCTCCTCCGACAAGGACCTGATGCAGTTGGTGGGCGACGGCGTGGATATGCTGGACCCGATGAAGAACACCGTGATCGACCGCGAGGGGGTGGAGGCCAAGTTTGGCGTCGGGCCCGAGCGTGTGGTGGATGTGCAGGCGCTCGCCGGCGACAGCGTCGATAACGTGCCGGGGGCGCCGGGCATCGGCGTGAAGACCGCCGCGCTCCTGATCAACGAATATGGCGACCTGGACACGCTGCTGGAGCGTGCGGAAGAGATCAAGCAACCCAAACGCCGCCAGACCCTCATCGACAATGCCGACCAGATCCGCCTCAGCCGCCAGCTTGTACTGCTAGACGATCAGGTCAGCCTTGAGGAGACGCTGGACGATCTCGACGTCCGCGCGCCGGAGGCTGATAAGCTGCTGGCATTCCTTGCAGAAATGGAATTCCGCACGCTTACGACGCGCGTCGCCACGCAATTGGGCGCCGAGGCCCCCGTCATTGCGGAGCCTGAGCCCGAGGCCGCGCCTGACGCCCCCGAAATGCCGGACATCAAGGACGCCACCTACGACACCGTGCGCGACTTGGCCACGTTACAGCAATGGATCGACCGCGCCACCGCGCGGGGCGAGGTGGCCTTCGACACGGAAACCACCTCCCTCAACGAAATGGCCGCCGAACTGGTCGGCGTGTCTCTCTGCATCGAGCCCGGCCATGCCTGCTACATCCCGCTGCAACATCGCGGCGGCGGTGATGACCTCTTTGCTGATACCTCGCTGGCCGAAGGCCAGATCCCCCTCGACGACGCGCTCAACATCCTCAAACCGCTGCTCGAAGACCCCGCCGTCCTCAAGATCGCCCAGAACGCGAAATACGATGTGAAGGTCCTCGCCCGCTACGGCATCGAGGTGAACCCAATCGACGACACCATGCTGCTCAGCTACGCGCTCCACGGCGGCCTCCACGGCCACGGCATGGATGCGCTCAGCGAACGCTACCTCTCCCATAAACCCATTCCGATCAAGGAGTTAATCGGCTCCGGAAAGTCGGCAATCACCTTCGATCAGGTGGAAATCGACAAGGCTTCGCCCTACGCCGCCGAAGATGCCGACCTCACGCTCCGCTTCCACAAACTCTTCAAACCGCGCCTGCATCGGGCGCAGGTCACGAAGGTCTACGAATGCCTCGAACGCCCCATGGTCCCCGTCCTCACCCGCATGGAACGCTCCGGCATCAAGGTCGACCGCGATGTGCTGTCCCGTATGTCCAACGCCTTTGCGCAGAAAATGGCGGGGCTGGAGGCCGAGATTCACGAACTGGCGGGCGAGGCTTTCAACGTCGGCTCCCCCGCCCAACTCGGTGAAATCCTCTTTGATAAGATGGGCTTAGAAGGCGGCAAAAAGGGCAAGACCGGCAAATACTCCACGGGTGCGGATATCCTCGAAGATCTCGCCACTGAACACGAACTCCCCGCCCGCGTCCTCGACTGGCGGCAGCTGTCGAAACTCAAATCCACCTACACCGACGCGCTTCAGGAACACATTAACCCCGAAACGGGCCGCGTCCACACGTCCTACTCCATCGCGGGCGCCAACACTGGCCGTCTCGCCTCCACCGATCCGAACCTGCAAAACATCCCCGTGCGCACCGAAGAAGGCCGCCGCATCCGCGAGGCCTTCGTCGCTGAACCCGGCAAGGTGCTGGTTTCGCTCGACTATTCCCAGATCGAATTGCGCATACTCGCCCATATTGCGGGCATCGATGCCCTCAAGGAGGCCTTCCGCGACGGCCAGGACATCCACGCCGCCACCGCGTCCGAGATGTTCAACGTCCCCCTCGATGAGATGACTCCAGACGTCCGCCGACAGGCCAAGGCGATCAACTTCGGCGTGATCTACGGCATCTCCGGCTTCGGCCTCGCCCGCAATCTGCGCATCCCCCGGGCCGAAGCGCAGGGCTTCATCGACCGCTACTTTGAGCGTTTCCCCGGCATCCGCACCTACATGGACGACACCAAGAAATTCGCCAAGGATCACCTCTACGTCCAAACCCTGTTTGGCCGCAAAATCCATACGCCTGAGATCAATGCCAAAGGCCCCGGCGCGGGTTTCGCAGGCCGCGCCGCGATCAACGCGCCGATCCAGGGCACCGCCGCCGACGTGATCCGCCGCGCCATGATCCGCATGGACGACGCCATCGCCGACCTGCCCGCAAGGATGCTGCTCCAGGTCCACGACGAGTTGATCTTCGAGGTCGAGGAAGACGCCGCCGACCGCCTGATCGACCGCGCCCGCGACATCATGCAGGGGGCCTGCGACCCGGCGGTGCGGCTCGACGTGCCGCTTGTTGTGGATGCAGGGCAGGGCGCGAACTGGGCCGAGGCGCATTGACAGGTCGTCCCGCACCGCTCACCGTGGAGTTCAAACTCGGGAGGCGTGCATGAAAATTCCGTCCAAGATTCTGGCGGCACTCGGTTTTTTCACTATTGGCTTTCTCGCGCTGTCGCCGCTTGGCGCAGGGTTGGGTGAAGGGCGCTGGCGTTGCCGTGACCTTGGGCGGCGCAGGGCTTATCGCGTGGGTCGCTGTGATCGCACCGACCGGGCGGCGCGCGTGGGGCAGGGGTTTTCTGTTGAACGGCCTCGTCTTTCCTCCGCTTTGCCGCTGCTCGTCCTGCCACTCATTGGTTCGGCTTATCACGGAAACAGTTGCTTCCGCCGAAGTTGAAGGCCTCGCAAGTTCTGGCGGCCGCAGAATTTCGGGGCTGGACTTGGCGCAGCTGCGTTTTTCGGTGCCGCATCCTTCAGTTGGCCTTATCTTGGGAGTGATCTTCGTCATTGTCGGTTTGGTCATGGTCTTGCGGTGGTCGGCGTGAAGTGATCGTTGTTGAACGCTGAAGAATTGACTACCCCCATCCACACCTGGCCCGACCTCCGCGCCTTCGCCCTCTCCCTCGACCTGCCCAAGGTCGAAGACGCCGTCTCCTGGGGCAATCCCACCCTCAAGGCCCACGGCAAACTCTGGTGCTGGTGGTCGCCTTATGTCGACGCCGCGATCTTCAAAGGCTCCGTTGAGGAACGTGAGATGCTGCGCGAGGCCGACCCCGAGACCTTCCTCCACCACGACCACTACGCCAAGCACGGGTTGATCCTTGTGGCTGCGGGCCGGATCGAGCGTGACTGGGCCGAGGCCCGCCTGCGCCGAACGTGGCGGGATATGGCGCCCAAACGCTGGCTCGCCAAGATACGACGCGGGGCAGTCCTGATGCCGCAATGGCTCTACATCCTGCGCGGGTGCGTCTTCACCTACCTCATCGCCTCGCTCGGCTTCGGCGTGATCGCGTTGTTCGATGGCCCGGTTCAAGGGGCCGAGGTCTTTGGCCTCGCCCTCATCTTCGGCGGTATAATCGCCCTTCCATTCGCCATCGTCGCGCTGATCATCTGGGCCGTGCTGGCCGGCCTGCGTAAGCGTGTCTCCGTTCTGCAAGCTGCAGCGATCAGCGCCGGCGTCTTCTTCTTGCCCGGCGTGTTTCTGGCGCTGGCCGAAGGCGGCCTTTACGCGGTGCTCTCGGCTGTGATCCTGATGCCTTTGCTCGGCGCCGCATTCGGCGCGCTCTTCTGGGTCGGGGCGTTCGGCCTGCAACGAGAGGTCCAATTCGCTTTTCGGGAGCCCGCCCCATGAAACCCGTTCAAATGAACGCAATTTCCGCAAAAACTCCGTTCATCTGGACGCATACCCGCTCACCTGAACGCATTTCGGCGCCGCTATGCTGATCGCCTTCAACAAACCGATGAACGTGCTGAGCCAATTCACGTCCGAGGGCGGCTGGCCCGCCTTGGATGGCTTCGGTCTGCCCAAAGGCGTCTACGCAGCAGGGCGGCTGGACCGCGATAGCGAAGGGCTCTTGCTGCTGACCGATGATGGCGGGTTACAGGCGCGCATCTCTTCACCCAAGTTCAAGAAACCCAAGGTTTACTATGCGCTCGTCGAAGGCGTACCTGACACGCAAGCCCTTGATAAGCTTGCCAAAGGTGTACGCCTGAAAGACGGCCAGACCGCGCCTTGCGCGGTCGAGGCTGTGCCCACGCCTGACTGGATCTGGGACCGCGATCCACCGGTCCGCGTGCGGAAATCCATCACCGATACATGGGTGAAACTGACGCTAAGCGAGGGCAAGAACCGCCAGGTCCGCCGCATGTGCGCGGCCGTCGGTTTCCCCGTTATCCGCCTCGTGCGCTGGTCCATCGGGCCCCACGATCTGCGCGATCTCCCCCGGAAAATGGCGGGAGGTCGTCGGTGTCTGAGGATGAAATCGTCACCGTCCGCTCCCGCGCTGATCTGCGTAAGTGGTTGACAAATAATCACGAAAGCAAGGCGGGCAATGTCTGGCTGGCGACCTACAAAAAGCACCACCCTGATTATCTGCCTTGGCTGGAAGCTGTTGAAGAACTGCTCTGCTGGGGCTGGGTTGATGCCCAAGTTGCGGCTCTTGACGCGGACCGGATGAAGCACCGGATCGCGCCCCGGAAAGAAACCTCCGCCTGGTCCGCCGTGAACAAAGAGATCGTTTTGCGGATGCGCGCCACAGGTCAGATGACCCCCGCCGGCGAGGCCAAGATCGCCGCAGCTGAGGCCAATGGGATGTGGGGTTTTCTGGATGATGTCGAACGTCTGGAAGTGCCAGACGATCTTGCGCAAGCCCTTGGAAAGGCGCGTGAAACCTGGGACGCCTATCCGAGGTCGGTCAAACGGGGCACGCTGGAATGGATCAAGATGGCAAAGACCGCACCAACACGCGCGCGCCGCATCGACGATGTCTCGCAAAGCGCAGGTGCGGGTCTGCGACCGTCGATCTTCAGACGCTGATCGCTCTTAGAGCGTGACCGCTCTCCTCGCCTTTGTCTTCCATTGGTCAAAAATACCTCGGGGAGCGCGAGGGGCTGGCCCTCGCATTCCGACGTTCACGCAAGCATAACCATCGGATTTTCAAGGTTCTCCTTGATCGCTTGCAGGAACTGCGCGCCCAACGCACCGTCGATCACGCGGTGGTCGACCGAGAGTGTGGTCGACATCACCGTCGCGACGGTCAGCTCGCCATCCTCACCCACAACCGGCTTTTTCACGCCGGCGCCAACCGCAAGGATCGAGCCGTGGGGCGGGTTGATGACGGCGTCGAAATTCTCGATCCCGAACATGCCGAGGTTCGAGATTGCGAAGGACCCGCCGACATATTCGTGCGGCATCAATTTGCCGTCGCGTGCGCGGCCTGCGAGGTCTTTCATCTCTGCCGAAAGGGCCGACAAGCTCTTGGTATCGCTGTCTTTCAGAACCGGTGTGAAGAGGCCACCATCGACCGCCACGGCAACCGCCACGTCCGATGGCTTCAGCTTGATCATGCGGTCCCCGGCCCAAACGGCGTTGGCGTCCGGCACCGATTGCAGCGCCAAAGCGCAGGCCTTGATCACGAAGTCGTTGACCGACAGCTTCACGCCGCGCGGCTCAAGCTGTTTGTTGAGCTGGCTGCGGAATTTCAGCAGCGCGTCCAACTGAATGTCGCGGCGCAGGTAGAAATGCGGGATGGTCTGCTTGGCCTCGGTCAGGCGGGCAGCGACCGTTTTGCGCATGCCATTGAGTTTGACCTCTTCAAACTCCCGACCCTCATACATCTTGAGGACCTGTTCAGCGCTCGGGCCAGTGGGCATGGCGCCAGCGGCCGGCGCAGCGGCTGCCGGAGCGGCGGCTGCGGCATGGGCCGCTTCGGCAGCAGGTGCAGCGGTTGCACCTTCCACATCCGCTTTCACGATGCGACCATGGGGGCCGGAGCCTTTGATCTGGCTGAGATCGAGGCCCTTGTCCTTGGCGATCCGCCGCGCCAAGGGCGAGGCGAAAACGCGTGTTCCGTCCGCGGCCGCGGGGGCCGCCGGGGCAGGGGACGCCGCAGCCGGCGCAGGCGCTTCTGCCTCAGCCGGAGCGGCGGCCTCAGCCGCCGGTGCCGCAGTGGGCGCGGGCGCGGCAGAGAAATCTTCGCCCTCTTCGCCGATCAGAGCGATGGGCGTGTTCACCTTCACATTCTCGGTGCCTTCGGCCACCAGGATCTTGCCGATCACGCCTTCATCGACGGCCTCAAACTCCATCGTGGCCTTGTCGGTTTCGATCTCGGCCAGAAGATCACCGGAAGCGACAATATCGCCTTCTTTCACGAGCCATTTGGCGAGTGTGCCTTCCTCCATCGTTGGGGAGAGGGCGGGCATGAGCAGTTCGATGGGCATTGGGGTCGGTCTCCCTAAGCGCGTGCTTATTCGAGGGTCAGGTGAGTGAAGGGCGCGCGCGGCGCGGCGCCCTTTTTCAAAGCCGTGATGGCGTCTTTCAGGTCATGTTGTTGGGCGGCAATCCACTCATAGGCCTGATCGTGGCTTACGGTCGCGTCTGTTCCGTATTGCTGGGACAGGAGCGCGTCCGGCACCAGGGCCACAACCTCGCCCCCGCCCAGATCGACGGAGACGCGGTAGGCGTCAGCGGATGGATTTTTACCCAGGATGCGCATTAGCGATACGTGACCTGTTTGACGGCGGCGATCACCTCATCGGTGGTGATCAGCGCGTGGCGTTCCAGGTTGGCCGCATAGGGCATCGGTACGTCCTTCCCGGTGCAGTTGATGACCGGCGCGTCGAGGTAATCGAACGCGTTCTGCATCAGGTAGGCCGACAGGTGGTTGCCGATGGAGCAGACCGGGAAGCCTTCTTCGATCGTCACGCAGCGGTTGGTCTTCATGACCGAGGCCAGCAGCGTGTCGTAGTCGAGAGGACGCAGGGTGCGCAGGTCGATGACCTCGGCGCTGATACCCTCTTCGGCCAGCTTGTCGGCGGCCTCCAGCGCGTATTGCATCCCGATCCCGAAGGACACGAGCGTCACATCCGTGCCTTCGCGCCAGATCTTGGCTTTGCCGAAGGGTACGGTGAAATCGTCCATATCCGGCACCTCGAACGAGCGGCCATAAAGGATCTCATTCTCAAGGAAAATCACCGGGTTGGGATCGCGGATCGCGGTCTTGAGCAGACCCTTCGCGTCGGCAGCAGCGTAAGGCATAACAACCTTCAGGCCTGGGATTTGGCTATACCAGGCAGCGTAATCCTGGGAGTGCTGCGCGCCCACGCGGGCGGCCGCACCATTGGGGCCTCGGAAGACCATGGGCGCACCCATCTGTCCGCCGGACATGTAGAGCGTCTTGGCCGCCGAATTGATAATATGGTCAATGGCTTGCATGGCGAAGTTGAACGTCATGAATTCAACGATTGGCTTCAGCCCGCCAAACGCCGCGCCAACCCCGATCCCGGCAAAGCCGTGTTCGGTGATGGGCGTGTCGATCACGCGACGGTCGCCGAACTCGTCCAGCAGGCCTTGGGTCACTTTATACGCGCCCTGATACTCGGCCACTTCCTCGCCCATGACGAAGACACCGTCATCGCTGCGCATCTCTTCAGCCATTGCATCGCGCAGGGCTTCGCGGACCGTCTGCGTTTTCATCGCTGTGCCTTCGGGCCAATCGGGGGACTGGTCAACCTTGGGCGCGGCAGGCGCCGCGGCGACGGGCGCTGGCGCCTCGGCTGCGGCAGGGGCCGGCGCGGCTTCAGCCGCCGGTGCAGGGGCGGCAGACATATCCTCACCCTCTTCGCCGATCAGCGCGATGGGTGTGTTCACCTTCACGTTCTCGGTGCCTTCCGCGATCAGGATCTTGCCGATCACGCCTTCATCGACGGCCTCGAATTCCATCGTCGCCTTGTCGGTCTCGATCTCGGCCAGAATGTCGCCGGAATTCACGGTATCGCCTTCTTTCACCAGCCATTTGGCTAGCGTGCCTTCCTCCATCGTGGGGGAGAGGGCGGGCATCAGAATTTCTACAGCCATTTACACAGCCTCCCCTTGCGGAATTTCTTCGGCGTAGATGTCGGTCCAGAGTTCTTCGAGCGCGGGCTCGGGGCTTTCTTTGGCGAATTCAGCGCTCTCGTTCACGATCTCCTTGATCTCCTTGTCGATCGCCTTGAGGTCTTCTTCGGAGGCATGGCCACCGGTCAGGAGCATCTGGCGCACATGTTCGATGGCGTCGCGCTTTTCGCGCATTTCCTGCACCTCTTCGCGGGTGCGGTACTTCGCCGGGTCGGACATGGAGTGGCCGCGATAGCGGTAGGTCTTGATCTCAAGAATGTACGGGCCTTTGCCCGCGCGGCAGTGCGCGACGGCCTTTTCGCCCGCGGCCTTCACGGCCAGCACGTCCATGCCGTCCACTTCTTCGCCTTCGATCCCGTAGGCGGCGCCCCGTTCCCAATAGGAAGGGGAGTGGGTCGAGCGTGCGGTCGACGTGCCCATGGCGTATTGGTTGTTTTCGATCACAAAGATGCAAGGCAGGCCCCAAATTTCGGCCATGTTGTAGGCCTCGTAGACCTGGCCCTGGTTGGCCGCGCCGTCGCCGAAATAGGTGAAGGTGACGCGGTCATTGCCCTTGTACTTGTCGGAGAAAGCGAGGCCCGCACCAATTGGCACTTGTGCTGCAACGATGCCGTGGCCGCCGTAGAAATGCTTCTCTTTCGAGAACATGTGCATCGAGCCGCCTTTGCCTTTGGAATAGCCGCCTTCGCGGCCCGTCAGCTCGGCCATCACGCCTTTTGGATCCATGCCACAGGCCAGCATATGCCCGTGATCGCGGTAGGAGGTGATGCGTTTGTCACCTTCTTCCGCCGCGGCCTCGAGCCCCACCACAACGGCTTCCTGCCCGATATACAGGTGGCAGAAGCCCCCGATCAGGCCCATTCCATAAAGCTGACCGGCCTTTTCCTCGAACCGGCGGATCAGCAGCATGTCGCGGTAATATTCCTTCAGCTCGTCGGCTGAAACATTCGGCTTGGCAGGTGCCTTTGCCGTGGCTTTGCGTGCGGCCATTCTTCGCCTCTCCTCCCCCAAAACGGGAATAGTTTAACGTTGAACTATTCCTTAGCAGCAAAGTTCCAAAGAGTCTTCCCGTCAACCTGACGCAGGGGAACAGTCCCGTTATGCAACGGGCGCAGAGCTTGACCTAGGGGCAGAGAGTTAAGGGAGGATCAGTTCATCCGGGCGCGCATAACCCAGGACGTTGCGCACACGCTCATCAAGCAGATCGATATCAAGGTAGTCATCCGACAAACGACGGGTGAGGATTTCCATGCGATCCACCTGCGCCTCAAGACGCGCCAGTTCTTCCTCAAGCCGGTCACGCTCGGCCTCCACCTGGATGCGCTGGAACAGGCCGTTGTTCCCCTGCACCGCAGTGAAGGTGAAATAGAAACCGATCAGGAACAGCATCCCCGGAACAATAGCCCGGGTCAGCGATAGGGTACGCCACATGGTTCTGCCTCAAACGGGCCGGTTGGCCCACAAGTCCGTGTCGCCCCAATGGGGCGGATAGATCACAACGCCTCTGACGGGCGCATTGGGGGAGATTCGCACATTCCAGCGGCTTTGGGAATCCCCCGTGACGGATTGCGATTCGCAGGCCTGAAGCACTTTGCGTTTTATCCGAGGCACTCTTATCGCGTTCCGCGTTCGCGCCATCGGCGCGAGGCAGCGGGTTGCGATTCAAATCAAACGCAAAGTGATCTAATCTTGCGCCCATGGAGCCGCGCTCAGATCTGCCGACGCATGACGTGTCAAACCAACCGCCGCCGAAGGGGGATCGGGATTTGTGGGCGCGCGATCCGGTTCTGCGCGATCATGCGCACGGCGCTGATGTTCAGGCCCTGCAACTCCAGGCCGCGGCCCTCGGCACCACTGAGATGGCGGAGGCCGCCCGTGCCGCAAACCGCAACGGGCCTGACCTTCGGCTGTTCGATGCGGGCGGACGGCGTCTGGACGAGGTGCACTTTCATCCAGCCTATCATGGGTTTCTCGACCTCGGTTTGAGTGCTGGTTACGCGTCCTGCCCCTGGACCGGCGGACACCACCTGACCCACGCAGGCATGGTCTACCTGCATTCTCAGGTAGAGCCCGGCACCTGCTGCCCGATGACCATGAGTTACGCCGCCGTGCCCGCTTTGCGCGGCAGCGGGGACGTGGGTGATCTGTGGGCGTCAAAGCTGGCAGTCCCCGTCTACGATCCAACGATCGCGCCGATCTCTGCAAAGGCGGGTGTCACGCTTGGCATGGCCATGACCGAAAAGCAGGGCGGCTCAGACGTGCGCGCCAATACGACCCGCGCTGAGTGCGCAGCGGAGGGTTGGCGGCTTACTGGGCACAAATGGTTTTGCTCCGCGCCGATGTCCGATGGTTTTCTGACGCTCGCGCAAGCGCCCGGCGGGCTGACCTGCTTTCTGGTGCCCCGGTGGCTGGAGGATCAGCGCAACGCCATACACATATTGCGGCTGAAGGACAAATTGGGGAACCGCTCCAATGCCTCCGCCGAGATCGAATACCACGGGGCATTTGCCCATATGATCGGCGAGGAGGGGGACGGTGTCCGGACCATTCTGGCCATGGTCCATCACACGCGCCTCGACACGGCCATGGCACCGGCCGGGCTTATGCGGGCCGCGCTGGACCATGCCCATCACTGGGTCAGTCACCGCGCCGCCTTCCAGCGCCGTCTGGTCGATCAACCGCTCATGCGGCAGGTGCTGGCCGATCTGGTGCTGGATTGGGAAGGTGCGACCGCCTTGGCCTTGCGCGTGGCCCGCGCCTTTGATGATCCCACCCAGGCGCCGTTTGCCCGCGTTGCGGTGGCACTTGCGAAGTTCCTCAACAACAAACTGGCCCTGCACGTAATCGGAGAAGCGATGGAGGTGTTGGGCGGCATGGGATATGTCGAGGATACACCCTTGCCGATGCTCTACCGCGAAGCGCCGCTGAACGGGATCTGGGAAGGCTCCGGCAACATCATCTGCCTCGATATCTTGCGCAGCCTCGCGCGCGACCCGGGTTGTGCCGAGGCGCTCCACGCGGCACTCATGGCCCCCAAAGGCGCGTCAAAGCCCTATGATGCCGCCTTGGCGCAGCATCAAGCCACATGGTCCGAGCCGCCGGATGACGCCCAGGCCCGCCGCTTCGCCTATGAGACCGCCACGCTTTTGACCGCCGCGACCCTGATCGGGGCCGCCCCGTCCGCGATCGCTGACGCGTTTTGCGCCACGCGTCTCGGCATGAACGGAGCGCCTGTGGCCGGCGCCGTGCCTCTATGCGACCCGAGCTCCATTCTCGCCCGTCTCGCCGCGGGCTGACGCTACCAGTCTAATGGCTTCGCGCTTTTGTCTTCCACTGGTTCAAAATACCTCGGGGGAGGCGCAGCCGGGGGCAGCGCCCCCAATTTCCAACAAAATCCCCGATTGCCAAAGCCACAGGACCAGAGCATATGCCGCGCGCGTCAGCGCGCGGCCCCGGGCGACCGCGAAGCGGGCGCAATCCCTGTCTCAGAAACGCACCAAGGCTCAGGTGATCGAAGCTGCGTGGATCTCGTCAATTGTCCGCTCGATGGCCCCGTTGAACGCGGCATCATCTTGCTCGGCCGAAAGCCCTTCGGTCAGCGCGCGGCTGAAGCTTGCGATAACTCCGTGGTTCGCGGCCAGGCGTCGATTGGCTTCCTCCCGCGCATAGCCCCCCGACAGGGCGACCACCCGCATCACGCGCGGATGGGACACAAGCGGAGCATAGTGATCGGGTGCCTCCGGCAGGGTCAGCTTCAGCATGATCTGACGGTCGGCAGGAACGTTCTCCAACTCCGCCAGAATGGCGTCCAAAAGCATCGCCTCGGACTCGGCCTTGTCCGGGGCGTTGATCGAAACCTCCGGCTCGATGATTGGCACCATGTCCGCGTCCAGTACTTCGTCGCCGATGCGAAACTGCTGCGCCACATTAGCCTTGATGCCTGACCCATCGGCCCCGCCGATGACCGAGCGCGCCTTTGAGCCAAAAATGCCATTGGCCTTGGCCCGCGCCAGCTTGTCGGACAGGGTCTTGATCGGTTTGAGCAATTGCACCCCGTCCTTTGCTTCGTCCAGACCGTCATCGATCTTCAGAAACGGCACCACGTTGCGGTCTTCCCACAGATACTGGGCCGAGGGGCGACCTGCGATCTCACGGTCCATGGTCTTCTCGAACAGGATCGCGCCGATCACCTTCTTGCCGGTGAACGCAGGCGCGGAAGCGATGCGGGTCCGCATCTGGTGGATCAGATCGAACATCTCGTCGTCCGAGCGGTAGGCGTCTTCCGCCACCCCGTAAAGCTTCAAAGCCTTCGGCGTAGAGCCACCGGACTGATCCAGCGCAGCGATAAAGCCCGCGCCGTTTTGCATTTGTGCGATCTGCTCTGGGGTCGGCATGCCCGTCTCCTGCAATCAATGAATGCAGGCGGTCTATGACGTCGGGCAGGGCGCCACAATCATGGTACCGCTATCAGTGCGCCATATCCGGGCTAGGCCCGCATCAGCGCGGCGACACCGGGCAAGGTCTTGCCCTCCATCCATTCAAGGAATGCGCCGCCTGCGGTCGAGATATAGGTGAACTGATCGGCCACGCCTGCGTGGTTGAGCGCGGCAACTGTGTCACCGCCACCGGCGACCGAAACGATGTCTTCGGCAATCGTGGCGATCCCGGCCAGTTTTGCCGCGCGCACGGTCGCTGCATCAAACGGCGCCATCTCGAAGGCGCCAAGCGGGCCGTTCCATACCAGCGTCGTGCATTCCTGCAAAAGCGTGTCGAACGCCGCCACGGTTGCAGGCCCCGCATCCAGGATCATCGCATCGTCGGGGCAGGCGTCAGCCGCGAGCGTCTCGGACGGGGCATGGGCCTTGAACTCACGCGCGACGACGATGTCGACGGGCAAATGGATGGTGCAGCCCGTTGTCTCTGCCTTCGCCATGATCGCCCGCGCTGTGTCAGCCAGATCATGCTCGCAGAGCGATGTGCCCACGGGTTTCCCCTGCGCGGCAAGGAAGGTGTTCGCCATGCCGCCGCCGATCACGAGGTGGTCGACCTTTTCGATCAGGTTGCTCAACAGATCCAGTTTTGAGGATACCTTTGCGCCGCCGACCACAGCCATCACAGGCCGCAGTGGCTTGCCAAGCGCCTTTTCCAAGGCACCCAATTCTTCCGCCATCAATCGACCCGCGCAGTTTGGCAACAGCTTCGCCACGCCTTCAGTCGAGGCATGGGCGCGGTGCGCTGCCGAAAATGCATCGTTGCAGTAGATGTCACCAAGGGACGCAAGGAAGGCCGCCATTTTCGGGTCATTCGCCTCTTCCATCGCGGAAAAGCGCGTGTTTTCGATCAGGACCGGGCCGGTTGCGGCCTCTAGCGTGGCGCGGTCCGGGCGCTCGATGAAGGTCACGGTTTGTCCCAGCGCGGTCTCAAGCGCGGGTAGAGTCACGCGCAGGCTCATCTCGGGCACGAATTGACCCTTGGGCCGTCCGAAATGCGCCAGCATCACCGGGCTGCCGCCCGCTGCCAGAATATCTTTTATCGTCGGCACGATCCGTTCGATGCGGGTCGTGTCCGTGACCTTGCCGTCCTCCACCGGCACGTTGATGTCCACGCGGGTCAGGACGATCTTGCACGCAAGATCCATGTCGTCGAGGGTGTTCCAGGTCATTTGGTTAGTCCGTCGATTTGAAGCGGTCCGCGGGGATCACGGCGATGCATTGCAGTTCCACCAATAACTCAGGATCGGCGAGGCCTGCCACCATGATTGCTGTGGAAACCGGCCCGTGCTCAGGCAAGAACCGCTCGGCTCTTGCGGCGCTTATCTTTGGCCAGTCGTCGCGGTCAATAAGATAGGTGGTCATCGACACGAGATCGTCGAGCTTTCCACCAACCTCCGCGAGTATCGTCGCAATGTGATCCAGTGCGGCATGGGTCTGCGCCTTGGCATCACCCATGTGCAGGATTTGCCCATCCGCATCCCAGGCGACTTGGCCGGTGATGTGGATCGTGTGGCCATCCGGGGCGGCCACGCCGTGTTGCATCGGGAACCCGCGCGATGGCCAAAGCCCGCGCGGGTTGATGTTCACCCGTCGCTTCAAATGAGCTTGCCCATGGCCACAGCCGTGTCGCTCATCCGGTTGGAGAAGCCCCATTCGTTGTCATACCAGCTGAGGATACGGACCATGTTGCCGTCCAGCACCTTGGTCTGATCGAGATGGAAGACCGACGAATGCGGATCGTGGTTGAAGTCCATGCTCACCAGCGGCTCGTCCGTGTAGCCAAGCACACCTTTCAGCGGGCCGTCGGCGGCGGCGATGATCGCGTTGTTGACCTCTTCGACCGTGGTGGCCTTGGAGGCCTCGAACGTCAGGTCTACGACTGAAACGTTGGGTGTGGGCACGCGGATCGCGACACCGTCGAGCTTGCCGTTGAGTTCCGGCAGAACCAGTCCGACGGCCTTTGCGGCTCCGGTCGAGGTCGGGATCATCGACATGGCAGCGGCGCGGGCGCGGTAGAGATCCTTGTGCATCGTATCCAGCGTGGGCTGATCGCCGGTATAGCTGTGGATCGTCGTCATGAAGCCTTTGGTGATGCCCACGGCGTCGTTGAGGACCTTGGCGACCGGCGACAGGCAGTTCGTGGTGCACGATGCGTTCGAGACGACGATGTCGTCAGAGGTCAGGCTGTCATGGTTCACGCCGTAGACGATCGTCTTGTCTGCATCCTTGCCCGGCGCCGAGATCAGCACGCGGCTGGAGCCGTTTTCCAGATGCGCCTGGCACGCCTCTTTCGAGGTGAAGATACCGGTGCATTCCAGAACGATATCAACATGGCCCCAGGGCAGGTCGGCGGGGTTGCGGATCGCCGTCACTTCCATCGGGCCCCGGCCCACGTCGATGGTGGTCTCGGTTGTGGTCACGGTGGCGGGGAAGCGGCCATGGACGCTGTCATAGCGCAGCAGGTGCGCATTGGTTTCCACCGGGCCCAGATCGTTGATGGCGACGACTTCGATATCGGTGCGGCCGGATTCGATGATGGCGCGCAGCACGTTGCGCCCGATACGACCAAATCCGTTGATGGCGACTTTTACGGCCATGTGTGAGCCTCCTGACTTCCCATGTCGGCGCGGGGCTGCGTGCATCGCAAGGCCACCCGCGCATGTGTTAGCGGTAACACCGGCTCCTTACCGCGCATCGCACGGGTTGGGAAGGGCCGATCATTGCACATCCGCGCTGCATTCGGTCGGGGGTGGGGGCGGCGCGTCTGCCGCAAGAACGCGGTCCACGTCGATACCGATATTGCGGGCGCGTGCATCGGACAGCTCCGCAAATAGGGGCGCATCTTCTGCGAGCGGCGTGCCGCAGATGCGGCCAATCAGCTCATAATCGTCGTGCGCCGCGGGGCGCCCAAGGCCGCCCTCGCGCAAAGCCGCATTCGGGCGATAGACCGAAAACTGGCCGTCCGCCTCGAAATACAGGGTGATTTGCGCGTGCAATTCCTCTCGATGGTCGATTGCGACCTCCGCGGTCCAGGCCTCACCGGTCGTCCATTCCATCCAAACCACCTGCAAGCTGACCTCTGAGCGATTGAAAAGACTCTGACGTGGAACGTGGCCTGATACGCTGCCCCCACCTCCGTAGCTGGTATCTGCCGTCCAATCGGCGACTTCAAAACCCCACGGGATGATCTCGGCCCCATTGAAATGCACGTCATATAGGACGGGCCAATTGCGCGGGGCGCCTGCGTCATAGCTGATCGGACGGGAGGTGTTGAAAAGCCACCCCCACCGAACCAAATCAAAAGCCACAGCAATAGACCTGCCACAAGGCTTAGCGACAGCTTCAGCGCCAAAAGGCCATCCAGCGCAAAAGCTCTGCGAATTTACGAGCGAGAAACAGGGAATTCGACCAACCGAACAACACCGCATCCACCGCAAGGCAGGCGGCGAGCACGATCCCGATCCATATGGCAAGCGCATTTGTCATCGCGGCGGACCCTGCCATGGGCAGCAGGCAGGCGGAAGGCTATTTCTTCGCGCCAAGCGTCGGGTTGCTGATCGCGTCAATGTCGACAAGTCCGTAGTCCAGCCCCTTGTTGCGGAAGATGCGTTTGCCCTGCCGCAGGTAGTCGCCGACATCGTGATCCAGCCGCTGCCCCATGACGAGGATGCGCAGGGTTTGGGTGCCCGTATTGACGATCGTATGTCCCAGCCCGCCCGCACGATAGCCGATGAAGTCCCCCGGCCCGATGGCGTGCTCATCTTCGCCGATCGTCGCGGTTCCCGTGCCCGACAGGATAAAGACGGCCTCATCCTCGTGGTAATGGACGTGGTATTCGGTTGTCTCATCACCCGGCGCCACCTCGATCACATGGATGCCGAGGCCCGTCAGCCCGGTGGCATCGCCCAGTGATTTGTTGATCCGCTTGGCATTGGGGTTGCGGAAGTGAACCTTCGCCAAACCCTCCATCGCTTCGATTTCGGCGGCTGTAATCAGATAGGTGTCCGTCATCGTCCGTCCCTCCGGCAAAGGTGATGGCCCAAGGATGGGCGGAGGGGCAGCGCGCGTAAAGCGCGTTTCAATCGCAATATGTCATTTCAGCTTTCAACCGGGCCTTGGGATTGGCAGGGTCAGGTACAGCGCAGAGGGAGAGCCAAGATGAAGATCGACGATATCGTCAACACCGGGCAATACCCGCTGACCGATATGGCCTTCGGTGCGGCCTGCGCGGATACGCTGACCCGTGACGGCGTTCTCGTCCTGCCGGATTTCATCCAGCCAAAGGCCTTGGCCGCGATGCAGGCGGAAGCGCGTGCGGGGGAGGGTGACGCTTATTTCTGTGCCCAGACGCACTCCGTCTACCTTTCGCCAGCCAATCCCGACTTTCCTGAAAGCCACCCGGCCAACCGTCAGGTCACCTCCTCCAAAGGCTGCATCTGCGACGACATCATCGCCGACACCTCCCCTTTGCGCCGTCTCTACGACGATGCCGGGTTTCGCGCCTTTGTCATGGCAGCAACGGGCGAGACACAGCTGCACGCCTATGCCGACCCTCTGTCGTCCATCAACATTCACTACGCAAAGAGGGGCCAGGAATTGGGGTGGCATTTCGACAACTCCTCCTTTGCGATCACGCTGCTGATCGAAAAGCCCGATGCCGGCAGCCGTTTTGAATACATCAAGGACCTGCGCGATGCCGATGCGGGCGAGATGAACTATGACGGCGTTGCGGCCCTGCTGGATGGCGCAACCACCCCCGACGTTCTGCAGATGGAGCCTGGAACCCTGGTCCTGTTCCGGGGCCGCAACTCCATCCACCGGGTCAGCCCCAATGAAAGCGACAAGACGCGGATGCTGGCCGTTCTGGCCTATAATGCGGAACCCGGCGTGGAATTGTCGGAAAGCGCGCGGATGACCTTTTACGGGCGTCTTGCCTGACCGTTCCCACTGAAAACGTTGACGGAATGCCTGTGCTGTGGAACGCTAACCGGTAACACCAACAAACCGGTCATTCCCATGACCCTCGAAGAATTCTTCCGCGAAAATGCGCGCCTGTTTTCCGTGGGCGATGTTGCCGCATCCGCCGCCTGCGTGGACGTGCCGATGACGGCACGCGTGGCCGGATCAAACTTCGCGGCCAACACGCTTGACGATATTGTCGTGGCACTGGCCGTGTTTCGCCAGAACCTGTTGGTCGAGAGTTTCCAAAGCCTCGAAATCACGGAATTCTACGCGACGGAGCCCGTGGACCGAAAAGCTCAGGCGTTCGTGCGCTATCTGATCACAAACGACACCGGCGGTGAGATTGACACGTTCGACGCTTCGTTCATCTGTCGTCAGACGGATGCAGGCGGTTGGATGATCTTCGACGCCGAAAGCCTGCCGCCCGCCAAAGACCGGTTCCTGCAAGGCATTCCGCTGACCTGATTGGCTTTAGTGCATCAAGCGACCCATGGCGCCTGCCACATCGGCCATCCGCACTGAAAAGCCCCATTCATTGTCGTACCAGGCCAGAACACGCACCGTCCGCCCGCCGACGACCTTGGTCTGGTCCGGAGCAAAGATGCTCGAATGCGGCGTGTGGTTGAAATCGATGGAAACCTTGGGTTCCGGGTCGTAGGCCAAAACCGCGCCCATATGACCTGCAGCGGCCTCGGCCACCACTTCGTTCACGTCTGCCACACTCACATCGCGCGCGGCCTCAAACGTCAGGTCCACTGCTGAGACGTTGGGGGTGGGAACCCGCAGGGCGGTGCCGTCAAGCTTGCCCTCCATCTCAGGCAGAACCTCAGACAGCGCCTTTGCCGCGCCGGTGGAGGTCGGGATCATCGCCATCGCAGCGGCGCGTGCGCGGTATAGGTCCTTGTGGCGACGGTCCAATGTTGGCTGGTCGCCGGTATAGCTGTGGATCGTCGTCATGATCCCGCGTTCGATCCCAATCGCCTCGTTCAAAACTTTCACCAGCGGCGCGAGGCAATTGGTCGTGCACGACCCGTTCGAGATCATCCGATCTTCCGCCAAAAGATCGCGGTGGTTCACACCGTAGACAATCGTGCGGTCGACGTTGGTGGCAGGGGCCGAGATCAGGACCTTCTTGGCCCCACGCTCAAGATGCACGGCGCTTTTGCGACCATCATTGAACTTGCCGGTGCATTCCAGGACCACATCGCAGCCCTCCCAATCCAGCTCCTCCAGCTCATAGGTCGAGAAGACCTTCATTGGCCCGCGCCCCAGGTCCATGGTATCGCCGTCGACCCGGACTTCACCGGGGAAGCGGCCATGCACGCTGTCGTAGCGCAGCAAGTGGGCGTTGGTCTCAATCGGGCCAGTCGCATTGATTTTGACCACCTGCACATCATTGCGCGCCGATTCAGCGATGTGGGCCAGCGTGGCGCGCCCGATCCGGCCGAAGCCGTTGATGCCGAGGGTGATGGTCATGTGCTCGCCTCCTCAAATCCGTGCCTTTTCGATAGGGGGTGCGGCGGCGTGTGAAAACCCAAAAGCCCGGCCTTTTCCGTATGTTAGCGGAAACGGTTGCGCAAACATGCGCTGGTGGCGCTAACGGGGACGGGAACCCGGTACGGGTGGACGTGGTTGGCCATCATTGTATATGGCGACACAAAGCAAGCGCGTGGAGACAGGCAGATGAGCGGACTTCTGGCCCTTTTGGACGATGTGGCAGCCATTGCGAAAGTGGCCGCGGCCTCCGTCGATGATGTGATTGCACAGGCCGGCAAGGCTGGTGCCAAGGCCGCGGGTGCCGTGATCGACGATGCTGCCGTCACGCCGAAATATGTGCACGGGTTCGAGGCCAGGCGCGAATTGCCCATCGTGTGGAAGATCGCGCGCGCCTCCATCTTCAACAAACTGGTGATCCTTCTGCCTGCGGCGCTCATCCTGTCGGTGTTCGCGCCCTGGCTGATCCCGGTTTTCCTGATCTTTGGCGGCGCTTACCTGTGTTTTGAAGGGGCCGAAAAGGTCCACCATTGGCTGTCCCCCAAACACCATGACGTAGAAGAGCTGGTGGCCAAGAAGATGTCCGCTGAAGACAGCGCGCATCTGGAAGAGCAGAAGGTGAAAGGCGCCATCAAGACCGACTTCATCCTGTCGGCCGAGATCATGACAATTGCACTCGCCGCGCTTGAGACGGACTCGCTCTGGTTCCGTGGCGCGGCTTTGGCCGTTGTGGCCGTGGGCATCACCGTTCTGGTCTACGGCGCGGTCGCCCTGATCGTGAAGGCCGATGATGTGGGCCTGCACATGGCGTCGAACGGGCGCCTTGGCGCGACCCAGAAAATTGGGGAGGCCATCGTGCGTGGCATGCCGACCTTCTTGAAGGTGCTGACCTTTGTGGGCACTTTGGCGATGCTCTGGGTCGGCGGCTCCATCATCCTGCATGCGGTGGCCGAGATCGGCTGGCACGCCCCCGAGGATTGGGTGAAGGATGTGGCCGAACGCCTCGCGGGCGAGCAAGGCTTTGGCAATTGGCTGGTGAAGGCTGTGATCGACGGCATCGGCGGGCTGATCCTTGGCCTCTTGTTGATCCCCGTCGTGACCAAGGTCCTCGCGCCGCTGATGCGCGCCATTGGTCTTGGGGGCAAGGCGGAAGAGGCGCACTGAATTCGCATCGCGCAGGGCCGTCGAAAAAGGTTAACGAAGGCGCTGTTTCATTGCAACTTCAATACCTTGACCCCCGGTTGCAACCTTGCAACCGGCACATCCCGCTCTTCTTTGTTCCACGAAAATGCCCGCCGGAGGCGTTCGCAATACCTGCCCCGCATGGCCCGTCGCAACTGAAATGCCATGGTCACACCCCGCGCCGCGGCGACGCGGGCGTCAGCCCGCCCGCCGCGCTACGCCCAACGGGAGGGGGGCCGCGTAAGCGGCGCCGCCGACGGGCGGGAGCGCCTGGGCCCAATCCCTGGTGCGACGTTTATTTGAGAAGCGAATTCACCTTGTCGGCCACAGCCTCTGCGGTGATCCCGAAATGCTCGTAAAGCTCGCCTGCTGGCGCAGACGCGCCAAAATCGTGCATGCCGACAAAGCCCGACTTCTCACGCTTGCCGCGCTCGCCGTAGAGCCAGCGGTCCCAGCCAAAGCGGATCGCGGCCTCAACGGCCACCCGCACGGGACCGCCCGGCAAAACGCGCTTGCGGTAGCGCTCGTCTTGCTCCTCGAACAGCTCCCAGCAGGGCATGGACACAACGCGCGTGCCGATCCCATCAGCCTGCAACAGGTCCCGCGCGGCCATGGCAATCGCAACCTCGCTGCCCGTTGCCATCAGGATCGCCTGACGCTTGCCTTCGGCATCGGCCAGTATGTACGCGCCTTGCTCGGTCAGGTTCTTTGTCTTGTGCTCGGTCCGCAACGTCGGCAGCCCCTGCCGCGACAGGGCGAGGGTCGACGGCGTCTCGCGGCTGGAAATCGCAATCTCCCACGCCTCCGCCGTCTCGACCGCGTCGGCGGGGCGGAAGACGTTCATGTTTGGCGTTGCGCGCAGCATGGCGAGATGCTCCACCGGTTGGTGCGTGGGGCCATCTTCGCCGACACCGATCGAGTCGTGGGTCATCACATAGACGGGCGCGATCTTCATCAGCGCCGACAGACGCATCGACGGGCGGGCGTAGTCGGTGAAGGTGAAGAATGTCCCGCCATAGGGCTTCACACCGCCGTGCAAATACATGCCGTTCATCGCGGCAGCCATCGCATGTTCGCGGATGCCATAGTGGATGTGGCGGCCCTTGCGGTCGTCCGGGCCGAAGATACCCAGATCGGGCGTGTTCGTCAGGTTCGACCCCGTCAGGTCCGCGGATCCCCCCAGCGTCTCAGGCACAACCGCGTTGATGACCTCCAGCGCCATCTGGCTGGCCTTGCGCGTGGCAACCTTTGGCTGCTCTTCCGACAGGGCCTTCTTATGCGCCTTGATCGCCGCGCTCAACTTCTTGGGCATCTCACCGGCAAAGGCGCGTTCAAATTCGGCTTTCTTACCTGCGGAAAGGGCGGCAAAGCGATCTTCCCAATCCTTGCGCGTGCCAACGCCGCGCTGGCCCACGCTTTCCCACCAGCTTTTCAGGTCAGCAGGGATTTCAAACGCGCCATGCGTCCAACCGTAGGCGGCCTTGGTGTCGGCCACCAGTGTCGGGTCCGTCAATGCGCCGTGGCCCTTGGCCGTGTCCTGCGCGCTTGACCCGATGGCGATATGCGTCTTGCAGGCGATCATCGCAGGGCGCGGCGAGGCCTTGGCCTCGGTCAGCGCGCGGTCGATATCTTCGGGATCGTGGCCGTCGCAGCTGAAAACATCCCAACCCGACGCCGCAAATCGTGCCTTCTGGTCCGTCACATCGGACATGGACACGTTGCCATCGATGGTGATGCCATTGTCATCCCACATCACGATGAGGCGGCTCAGTTCCTGGCGGCCGGCCAGCGCAATGGCCTCCTGACTCACGCCCTCCATCAGGCAGCCGTCCCCGGCAATGCAGTAGGTGTAGTGATCAATTATCTTCTTGCCCCACCGCGCGCGCAAGGATTCCTCGGCCATCGCAAAGCCCACGGCATTCGCAATGCCTTGCCCAAGTGGTCCTGTCGTCGTCTCGACCCCTGGCACATGGCCGTATTCCGGATGGCCTGCGGTGATCGCGCCCAATTGGCGGAAGTTCTTCACCTGCTCCAGTGTCATCGCCTCGTACCCCGTGAGGTAGAGCAGCGAATAGATCAGCATGGAGCCATGGCCCGCCGACAGGACGAAGCGGTCGCGGTTTGGCCAGTCAGGCTTGGAGGCATCAAAGCTGAGATGTTTGTCGAACAGAACCGTCGCCACATCGGCCATTCCCATCGGCATACCGGAATGCCCGGAATTCGCGGCGGCAACGGCATCCAGCGTCAGCGTGCGGATGCAGGCGGCGCGCGCCCAATGGTCGGGATTGCGGGCGGCGAGGGCTTTGAGATCCATCGTGGGAACATTCCTTTTGGCAGCAAGCAAGCGGAGCTGATCCTCCGCCGTCCCGCGGGTGATACCATCGCGCGGTCTGAGTGCAAGGCGCAGGAGGCCGCGTTTCGGGCCAAAATCAGCGTATTTTGGGGTCTGATGCGCGGAAAACCTTGCAAACCGGCGCGGTTTGACCCCCAAATGTAGATGTGTCAGAGGCAGGACACGCAATCGGTGCGCATCAGATCGGGACAGGCCCGGCTTGCATCGGGGCAAACCATACCAGACCCGGCGCGGCCAATCATGCGCCCGGCGACGAGGGGCAAAGGCGGCCATGGGCGATAGTGCCGAATTCGAAAAACTCACGGAATTGGAAGCGCGCCTTGCGACGGCGCTGGACCGGATCGCAGCGGGACAGGCCGCGATGGTCAGGGGCAGTGTAGCAGGCGTAACCGACAGCGGTGCCGCAGAGGCCGCCCGCGAAGAGGCCGAGGCGCGTGTCGGCGAATTGTCCGAGCGGGTCAATATGCTGGAAGCGCAGCTGGCCGAGACGCAGGACGCGCTGAGCGAGACAACCGAGGATCTGACCCGCGCGAACGCGGAACGGGATGAGGCGCTGGCGATGGCCACGGCTCCGGTCGATCCGGCGGCGTCCGACACATCCGATCTCGAAGCCCGGCTGGCAGAGGCTGAGGCCGCGCGTGATGCGGCCCAGAGCGCGTTGGCGGAAAAGGAAGCGGAACTCACGGCGCGCGCCGCTGAGCTGGAGGAGAAAGACGCGGCCCTTGCCGAAGCGCAAGCGGCGTTGATCGAAACGCCTGAGCCGACCCCGGACAGCCCCGCCTCCGATGATGATCCGGACGTTGAGGATATGGAGAAAGCGCTGGCCGTGATGACCCGCCGGGTGGAACGTGCGCGCGCTGAACGCGATGAAGCGCGCAAAGCGTGCGACCGTGCCGTCGACCTGGCCGAAGAACTGCGCGAAGCCATGGGCGAGACGCCGGAAGAGCGTGTTCTTGAGCTTCGCCGCCAGCTTCGCCTCATGAAAACCCGGGCCGAGGATCTGGCGGCACAGCTGGCCCTCGCGAACAGTGGGGTTGATCCGTCAGAGGTCGATGCAGGCCTCGTCACCGAACTCGAAGCGCTGCGCCAATTGCGGGCCGCCGACGCGGCGGAACTGGATCGCATCATTGCGGACGTTGAGGCCGGTCAGGCCAGTGCCGGAGCAGGAGCAGGAGCAGGAGGGGCCCATGCCTGAGGTTGAAATTGAAATCGGCGGCCGGGCCTTCAGCGTGGCCTGCCAGGACGGCGAAGAAAGCTATCTGCGCTCGGCGGCCAAGATGCTCGACACAGAAGCGGCGGTTGTCCTTGGTCAGATCGGCCGGATCCCGCCCGAGCGGATGCTTTTGATGGCGGGGCTGATGCTGGCTGACAAGACAGCTGCCCTGGAGGACGAATTGCGGGGCCTGAACGACAAGATTGCCAACCAGGACAAGGCCCTGCGCTCGGCGGAGGAACGTCTGGCCGACCGCGCGCGCCGTATCTCGGAACTGCAAGAAGCCGGGCCGCGCACTGAATTGCCGGACGCGCTGACAGACGGGCTGGCGGAGCTGACGGCGCGGGCCGAAGCAATGGCCGATGCCATGGACGCCGCCGCAAGCGACCCCAACAGCGCCGCCTAGCCGATAAGGGCGGGGGCCAGCAGACGCGCGGCCTCTTCCCTTGGATCCGCCAGTTTCGAACGATCCTCGCCCGGGTAGAACCGGGCGCGTGTGGCCGTGGGCATCGGGTTCGGACGCAATAGGTGCACGTTCAACGGGGCTTTGACCGTCTCGGCCTGCCAACACTGGATCAGGGCGCGCTGCGCGGCTTTCGACATGGCATAGCCGCCAGCAAATTTTTCGTCCCATTGATCGTCGAAGAACACCGCATGCGGGGCGTCGGAGGGCAGGATCAGAGGCTCGACATTGCTGACCAGCCGCGAGAATGCGCGGATATTGGTGCCGACAACCTTGTCGAGGTCCTTGGGTTGGATATGTGGGGCCGGGGTCAGGGCGGTGACATGGATCATCGCGTTCACCCAGATGTCGGCGCGGCCCCAACGGTCGTGGATCGACCGGCACAGATGCGCGATTGCGCCGTCATCGGTCAGATCCATGGGGGCCAGTGTCGCCTGCCCGCCGGTTTCCTTGATGCGGTCGTCCAGCTCTTCCAGCCCGCCGATGGTGCGGGCAACGGCCACGACATGGGCGCCCTGTGCGGCCAGCCATTCGGCAGAGGCGGCGCCAAGCCCGCGGGAGGCTCCGGTGACAAGGGCGATACGATTTTCAAGCGGCTTTTGAGTCATGGCGCGCCCTTAGCCCGCGCACCCGCCCAAGCGCAAGGGGAGCGTGACCCATGTTGACTTCGCCGCGCCGCAGAGGAATACCTTCGTGCAAATGGCGTCCACGCCGACCAGATAGGGACAAGGAGGCACCGACATGGGCCGAGATACGACACTTCTTTCCGCAACGCTTGGGCAGGAGAGCCTGTGGCGCAAGGTTTTCGCGGTTCTTGCCGGCTCTCTTCTGATTGCCGTGGCCGCACAATTCAGCGTGCCGATCGGGCCGGTGCCGCTGTCGCTGCAGACATTGGCGATCCTCACCATCGGGCTGACCTATGGCTCGCGCTTGGGGGCGATCACGCTTTTGGCCTACCTGGCCGAGGGCGCAGCAGGCCTGCCGGTTTTCTCCAACGGGGGCGCGGGCATTGGCTATATGATGGGGCCAACTGGCGGCTTCCTGATCGGGTTCGTTGCGACCGCATGGATTGCGGGTCTGGCAGCAGATCGCGGCTGGACGGCGAATATCGCAAAGACGCTGCCGTTGGCGCTGATCGCTGCGGTCGTTCTGTACATCCCCGGCCTGATCTGGCCGTCGATCACACTCGGCACCGATTGGGCCGCCCTGTGGTCGGGCTGGATGGCGCCGTTCCTTGCGGGTGACGTGATCAAAGCTGTGCTGGCGACGCTGGCCGTCGCGGGCGGTTGGGCTGTGCTGAAGCGCCGCTGAGACGACCTGCAAGCGCGGGTATCCCGCCGTTGAAATTGAACGACCGGCTCTCACCATAGGGCCGGTCGTTTTCTTTGTGTCGGAGCCATAAGCCGTGCGCCTCAAAGCAGTTATCGTCGGTCTCACGCTCGCGCTGAGCCCACCTGCAGAAGCGCAGATGCGCGCAGATGGCAGCACGGAATTGCTCGGCCTTTCGGTGGCGCAGGACGGCGCGCCGGTGGCGCTTGCGCTCGAGGATGGGGCCTATGTTGCAACCCTCAACGCAGCAGCATTCGAATTCACGCTCCCCGATCCGCTGCCAGAGGTGCTTGGCGTAACCTTCGGGGATGAAACGCTGTTTGATCTGCTGGATGCGCCGCCTGAGACCGGTCTTTTCGGTCCGGGAAGCGGCTATGCCAGGGAAGAGGGCTTGGTTGCCGCCCATTTTCTGACCGACCCGCTGTGCGCAAGCCCGCATTACGGCCCTGGGTTCAACTACCTGGACGCCGAGCGGCGGCGCGGAAATGCCTATCCGGTGGCTGCGATCCACGTCGATGCCGCGTCGCGAGGCTGCGAGGCTGAGGGTCGATTGCCTTCAGAAACAAACCTGATCGGCCTCATCGCGCCGATTTATGTCGTAGTGCGTGTGGACGATGTGATGGAACGGCTGATCTTACGGTTCGTATCAGGCTGATCACGCCTTGAGGTGCTGCACAACCTTGCCGCACCCCAGCGCTTCGTACAGCTCAAGGATCTCGCTTGCGCCCATGCCGTTCTGTTGCCCCTGATAGAGAGGGTGCTTTTCATCCGTGATCCAGTAGAGCGGTGTGCGGCCTTCGGAATAGGGCACGAGCACGCCTTTCGTCAGAAGTGGTCCGCTGATCGGGGGCAATTGCGTGTAGAGCCACGAGAATTGGTCACCCATATTCTGCGCATCGCCGCGCTGTTGGGCAGACCGGAAGCGTGCATGGTTGCCGGAGGACAGGCTGCACCAAACGCCAAGGAACACCTCACTCTCGGTGTCCTTCACGGGAATGGGCAGGTAGGCGCGCAACAGGAAATTGCCGTCGCGGCGCGCGTAGTTGTCCGTCAGCATTTCCATGTAACCCAGTTCGAACGTTTCGTCGCCCTTGGGCTCGGGTGGGTTCTTCCAGCCGAACGGCGCATCTGGCCGAAACGCCCCATCAGCGGCACGCACGGTATGGCCATCGATCGCGACTGCAAAAGTCGCGATCCACCAAGCGCCGCGCCAGTTCCGCTTCGGGCAAGGCCGGTGCGGGACGGTCGCGTCGGAAGAGTTTGCGGATCATTCCGCGGCCTCCAGTAGCTGGAATCCTTTCGCAAGCTGGTCGGTCGGCCGCACCGGATAGGCGCCCGAGAAGCAGGCATCGCAATAGGCGGGCTGCGCCGGGTCACGCCCTTCGGCCACGCCAACGGCGCGGTACAGACCATCGAGCGAGATGAACTTGAGGCTATCGACCCCCAGATGATCGCGCATCTCGTCCTCGGACATGGTCGCGGCCAGAAGTTTCTCACGCTGGGGCGTGTCAACGCCATAAAAACAAGGCCATGCGGTCGGCGGTGAGGCGATGCGGAAATGCACTTCGGCCGCGCCAGCATCAAGGATCATCTCCTTGATTTTGCGGCTGGTCGTGCCGCGCACCACGCTGTCATCCACAAGGATCACGCGCTTGCCTCGGATGAGCGCGCGGTTGACGTTCAGCTTCAGGCGCACGCCCATATTGCGGATCTGTTCCGTGGGTTCGATGAAAGTTCGGCCCATGTACTGGTTGCGGATGATCCCCATCGCGTAGGGAATGCCGCTTTCCTGGCTATAGCCGATGGCGGCTGGTGTGCCGCTATCGGGGACGGGGCAGACAAGATCGGCGTCAACCGGCGTTTCTTTGGCCAGTTCCACGCCGATCTGGCGGCGGGTGGTGTAAACAGACTGGCCGCCGATGATGCTGTCGGGGCGGCTGAAATAGACATGCTCGAAGATGCAGAAGCGCGAGGGGCGCTTTTCGAACGGACGGAAGCTTTCGATGCCCTTGTCGGTGATCACGACCATCTCGCCGGGTTCGACATCGCGCAGGTAGTCGGCCCCGATGATGTCGAGGCCGCAGGTCTCGGATGACAGGGCGTACCCATCGCCAAGCTTCCCGATCACCAGTGGACGCACACCAAGCGCGTCGCGGCAGCCGATCAATTTGGTGCGTGTCATGGCCACAACCGAGAACGCGCCTTCCACGCGACGCAGGGCGTCTTTCATCCGCTCGGGGATCGTTTTTTGCAGGCTGCGCGCCATCAGATGAATGATGCATTCGCTGTCGGATGAGCTTTGGAAGATCGAGCCGCGCTCGATCAATTCGCGGCGCAATTCGTCGGCATTTACGATGTTGCCGTTATGGGCAATCGCCGCGCCACCCATTGAAAACTCACCGAAAAACGGCTGCACGTCGCGGATTTGCGTCGCACCTTTGGAGCCAGCAGTGGAATAGCGCACATGCCCGATGCCAAGCGATCCGGGCAGTGTTTCCATGACCTTCTGGCTGGTGAACGTGTCGCGGACGAGGCCGAAACGGTGGGCGGAGTGAAACTGCTTGTCGGCATCGCAGGTGACGATCCCGCCGGCTTCCTGCCCGCGATGCTGCAAGGCGTGCAGGCCAAGCGCCACGAAGTTCGCGGCATCCGTGACGCCAATGACGCCGAAAACTCCGCATTCTTCGCGCAGTTTGTCGTCCTCGTCAGGCTCGAACGGATGGCGGGGAAAAGCTGTCTCGTCCATCGGGCAGAATCTCCGGTGCCGGGGCTTGCCCCTGCATAGTGGGATGGGGCGGCAGTGTCACGAAAGGATCACAATCAAATAAACGCCGATTTGGTAGAGCAATGGACCGGTAGCACAATCTGCGGTAGTCTGACGCACAATTGAGCGGAAAAATGCAGATTGGAACAGGCCCATGCGATTGTTCATTTTCCTGGCAGGTGCGGCCATGGCGTGCAGCTATTTTGTCACCTGGATCGAGCCACCCTTTGCCGGACAAGAGCTTTCGCCGAATGCCCTGATTGGTGACGGCCTGCAGGATATGATCGTCGAAGGCCCCTGGCAGGCATGGGTGTTTTTGGGTGGATTCGCTGCGGCGGGCCTGGCGGCGCTGACGGGATTGTTCGGGCGCGGCTCGGGCCTGTTTTGCCTTTTGGCGGGGCTGTCACCGGTGATCCTGGGCGTTCATTTCTACAGCCGTGCGGACGAGGTTCGCGCAAACCTGGGGCTGCCGTTCGAAATTGATTTCCAGAACGCGGAGCAGGCGTATGAGCTGCTGAGCGACTTCATTCGGGCAGGTCTTTGGATGTATCTGGGCGGCGCCGCCATCCTGCTTTTGGCGGGGCTGGCCATGACCCTAGGGCGGCGGTGAGCGCGACTGAAACTGTGACCAAATGGTCAGATATGTGACCAACTGGACGGGTTAATCGCAAAAAATGCGTCCAAATGGTCAGAGTTTTGTCAGACGTTCCGCAGGTGGGCGTTACTCGGCCGGGGCGGCTTCTTCCTCACCACCGACCAACGCCTCGTACCGATCCTGAATCCAGCTTGGCATGTCGGTTGGGATCTGTGCCTCGATGTCTTCCTGAAGTGTCGCGAAGACGGCGGCGGAGCGGCTGTCGGAAATCGCGGGGATCGGTTCATCCCCCACGATCCGGTCATAGGCGATCAGCGCCACCACGACGAGAAGAACGCCGCGCGCCACGCCGAAGAGGAAGCCGAGGGCGGCATCAATTCCGCCGATGGCTGAGCGTTGGACGACGGATGAGAAGAGCGGCGTGAACAGCGATACGACGACCAGCGCCAGCACGAAGACGATGGCAAAGCTGGCCAGAATGCCCAATTCACGGCTTTCGCCGATGAAATCGCCCAAGTACGGGATCTCCGAGATCAGCGGCAGGGCATTGGGCGCGAAGATGAAGGCCACGAAGGCCGCTGCGATCCAGCCCGCGATCGACATAACCTCGCGCACGAAGCCGCGCGCATAGGCCAAGATGGCCGAAATCACGATCACGCCGCCCACGACGCCGTCGAAAATGGTGAAGCCGTCCATAGCTGCCCTCTACCTCTTCGTGAGTCGCTTCATCCTGCCCCGAACACATCGCCCACAAAAGTGGGGAGGTCCGCCATGGACTGGACGGAAACGCCTGCATTATCCGCAATCCGGCAGCCTGCCGGAGCGATTGCAGAGGAAAAACCAAGTTTCACGGCTTCTTTCAACCGATTTTCGGCCTGAGACACCGGACGGAGCGCGCCAGAGAGCGAAAGTTCCCCAAATACCACGGTCTCGACCGGCAATGCGCTGTCTTCCCGGGCGCTGAGAAGGGCCGCGGCCACGGCGAGATCGGCGGCGGGTTCGGATATCCGCATGCCGCCTGCGATGTTGAGATAGACGTCGAGGCCCTGGAAGGTGATGCCTGCGCGTGCCTCAAGCACCGCCAGGATCATTGACAGGCGCGAGCCGTCCCAGCCCACAACAGCGCGGCGTGGTTGGCTGAGTGAGGAGGGTGCTACGAGTGCCTGGAATTCCACCAGAACCGGCCGCGTGCCTTCGATGCCCGCAAAAACGACGGAGCCGGGAGAGGGCTTTTCACGGTCGCTCAGGAACAGGGCGGAGGGATTGGAGACCTCAGCCAAGCCGCGCCCGGTCATCTCGAACACGCCGATCTCATCCGCTGGGCCGAAGCGGTTCTTCACCGACCGCAGGATGCGGAACTGATGCCCGCGTTCGCCTTCGAAATAGAGGACCGTGTCGACCATGTGTTCGACCACGCGGGGGCCCGCGATCTGGCCTTCCTTGGTGACATGGCCCACCAACATGACGGCGGTGCCGCGCCGCTTGGCGAAGGTCGTCAGCTCATGGGCAGAGGCGCGGACCTGGCTGACGGAGCCGGGCGCGCTGTCGACGGTGTCGAGCCACATGGTCTGGATCGAGTCGATGATGGCCAGATCCGGTTGCTCGGCCTCCAGCGTTGTCAGGATGTCGCGCAGGTTGGTTTCCGCCGCGAGCATCACGGCGCTGTCGCTAAGGCCAAGGCGTTCGGCCCGCATGCGGACCTGTGCGGTGGCTTCTTCGCCCGAGACGTAGATCACTTTCAGGCCCTGACGCGCAAACGCGGCGGCGGCTTGCAAAAGCAGGGTGGATTTGCCGATGCCGGGATCGCCGCCCACCAGTGTGGCAGAGGCTGGGACAAGCCCGCCGCCCAGGACGCGGTCAAGCTCAGCCACGCCTGCGGATTGACGGGGCGGCGGCGTTTCCTTGGTGCGGAGGTCTTTCAGGGCCAGCTTGCGGCCCTTGGCCGAGCCAAGCGCGGCTTTGCCCGGGCCTGCACCCAAAGGCGCTTCTTCGCGGATCGTGTTCCATTCCCCGCATTCATCGCAGCGGCCGGACCATTTCTTGTGGGTCGCGCCACAGGCAGAGCAGGTGAAAGTGGTGACGGGTTTGGCCATGGGGCCGGGTGTAGCGGAGGCGCGCGGGGAGGGGAATAGGCGGCAAACACAAGATATGGCCACAATCGGGCCGTCCACGCGTCACACCTTGTGGCGCGTGCGCAACAATCGGGCTTGGTTAACGCTGCGTTAACCAAGTCTTCCCGCATCGGCGTGACTTTGCCGATACCGTCAAGGGGCAACACCAATGGCGCAACGGATTCGCCGGAAAAGTCGAGAGGCAAGATGACAGGTTTGGGTAAGTGGGCTGCGGTTGTCGGCAGTTGCGTGTTCGTCGCAGGGAGTGCCGGAGCACAATCCTATTCCGGCAGCAATGTGGGCGGGTTGGAATGGGACCGGCCGTTTTCAAACGGCTCGTGTTGTTCCGTGCTCGGTCCGGTGCGCCTGTCGGCTCAGGCCTTTCTCGTTCAGACAGCGGGCCGGTACACCATCAACAGCGTGCAGACCTATGACGGTTTTTTGCACCTGTATCGGGACTCCTTCGACCCGAACACTCAATCCGCCAACTTCGTGCGTGGCAACGACGACGGAACCGGCGGGATCGGCACGTCCGAACTCAACGACGTCACCCTGGATGCCGGGACGCCCTACATCCTGATCACCAGTGCCTTTGCGGCGGGGCAGACGGGCGATTTCACCAACACGATCATCGGGCCCGCGGCGGTTGTTCTTCTGGGGTCGGGCAGTGCGGCGTTCAATCCCGGTGCCGGATTGAACGACGGCTTTGTCGTCGCTGCGGCGGGCACAAGTGGGCGCTTGCTGATCGTTGGGGCCGACGGCGCGGTGCGGGATGCGGGACAGGTTTCGATTGCAGCGCGCAATGGCCGGATCGAGTTGACCCGTGTGGCCGATGGCACCGGTGCGGGCGACGTCACGGTCTCGACCTCGGGCGTGCCGGGGATGATGGGCAACCTTTACACCTGGGCCGAGGTGACCGGGTTCCGGTCCACCGAATTCGGGTCGGGGACTGGCATTCTGGCCGGAAACGGGCTGCAGATCGGCGCGGACCTGGCGATCGGGCCCAATATGGTGGCGGGGCTTTCGCTGGGGTATTCCACGGTCCATGCGTCCGATGCAGGTGCCGAAACCGATGGCACGCTGACCTATGTGCAACCCTATTTCGCCTATCGCTCGGGGCCATGGTCGGGCACGGCCAGCCTTGTCTACGGCGTGGGCGGGTTCGAACAGGCGGGTGGCGTGGACACGGCGGATGTGACCCTTGCAGCGGCGACCTTTGAAGGGGCTTACGATCTGGCCCTGACCGACGCCTTCACGTTAAGCCCGACGGTGGGCCTGATCCACGGCCGGGAAGAGGTTGAGGGGACAGGCGGCGCCTTGGCGGGTATCGACAGCGCGGTGAGCTTCTCGCAAGGATCGCTTGGCGCGCGGCTGACCCATTCGGGTGCGGATGGCACGCTTTTTGCGGGCCTGCATGCCGATTACCTGACGCAGGATCCCGGAAGTGTTCTTGCGGCGGACCTGCTGGCCGAAGATGGCTGGACGGGTCGTGTGGAAGTGGGCGGCGAGATGGCCCTTGGCCACGGCATGGACCTGTCGACCTCGGTCGAATTGTCGGGCATCGGCGGCGACATGCAGACCGTTTCGGGCGGGCTGCGCGTGGCGCTGCGGTTCTAGGCGCGCACCTGTCCGGCGACAGGCTCTGCGACTGGTGGATTTCCTGACCTCGCGGAGAAGGGTGTTATGGGGTTTTCTTTGATCGATCGGGGCGATCACAAAATACCTTGGGGAATATCATGACATCGACAAAGACACTGGCGGCTTTGGCCGTGGTGGGGCTGTGTTTGCCAGCGGGGCAGGCCATGGCGCAGAACACATTGCGCGCCATCCTTCCATCCGGCCCGTCACAGGATGTGCAATTGGGCAATGCTGCCAATACGTTGGGCGCTTTGAATTCGACGCTGCTGCGCGGCGAGCCGCAGCGCGGCGGGGCGGGGGCCGTTGATGTCGCCTCACGCGCGCCGACACTGGGCTTTGGTGGGCTTTTGGCCAGCATGAACGACACGCAGGTGAGCTATTCGAGCCAAGGGTCGGGCGGTGTCGTTCTTGTGCCGTGGGTCGAATTCTCGGGCCTGCGATCGGAGGACAATCTGCGCCGGTATACCGCGACGGTGTTCGAGCTTGGGCCTGGACGGCGAGGTGACGCCGGAGCTGACCCTTGGGGCCTCGGTCGCGTTTGTGCAAAGCGACGCGGACTCGGTTCTCGATTTCTCAAATGACACTGCAGAAGCGACGGGCCAAGTTCTGACCCTGTCCGCGCTTTATGAGCGCGGGGGCTGGCACGCGGATGCGGCATTGCGGTTCGGGCGTTACGACTATGATCAGGTTTTGCTGGGCACCGCAGGCAGCGCGGAGAGCAACGCGACCGTTCTGCGCGTGTCGCTGGGATATGACTTTGAGCTTGGCACCGGCGGGACGATCACGCCGACCCTGGCCTATCTGACGGGCCGGGAGGAGATCACCGGCACAAGCGGTGGTTTGGCTGGCGCGGGCACGCGGGAGGTGACGTTTTCGGAAACCTCGATTGGCGCGGTCTACAGCCATGAGATTTCAGGGATGGGATCGGTTTCCTTCGGGCTGTTCTCGGACAATTTCAATTTGGACGGAGATGCCGGGCCGGTGCTGATCGGCAGCGACCGGGAGGGGCAATCGGGCCGGGTCGAGCTGGGCCTTGATCTGGGGATGAGCGACATGGCGGATGTGTCGGTTGGCGTCAGCTATGGCGGCATCGGGTCCGAGATGGAAACGGTGCAAGGTGCCGTTGGGCGTGTCGTTCCGGTTTTGACGGGCCGGTTCTGAAGCGCCTCAGGCGGCCCGCGCGGCATTGGCGGCGCGGGCGGTCAGCATGGAAATGGCAAGCGAGGCCAGCACGCAGGCGGTAAAGAGCCACAGGCCCCAGGCGGTTTCCACCCGGCCCACGGCCAGGCCCTTGGCGAGCGTAATGTAGACCGCGATCAGGAAGACGTCCGCCATGGCGAGTTTGCCCGCAATCTCCAGCGCGGGCAAAAGGCGCTTGGGCGCTTTGGAGAGCTGAATGAGCGTCAGGCAGATGGTTTTGACCATCGGCGAGACCAGTGCAAAGAGGGCCACAATAGCCACAAGCGCCCACTCGCCATCTTCGGCGAGCGACCCCAGGCCAGACAGGATCGAGATTTCTGACAGGCCGAACAGCGGCAGGAGGCCCGCGCGCATCAGCGGCGCGATCCACGAGACCGGGAACAGGACCAGCAGACAGAGATTGGCGGCAATGAGGGCTTTGTGCATGGCGGGCCTTTGGCGTGTTGGTCTGTGTGATCTTGGGATTTGGGCCGTGCGGCGCAAGGGGGAAGGATGGCTGGCTTTTGTCAAAAGGCGCGGGCGTTGCCCGCATGCGATGCGTTTTGCGTTGGCACGCAGCGGGCGAGGCGTTGCCTCGCATTGGGGCGCTGCCCCAAACCCCGGCATATTTTCAGAACAAAGAGGGGGTCAGAGGATCTGGCGTTGTGCGATGATCAGCGCGGCGAGCAGGAGGGCGGCAGCAGTGCGCGCAATCGTTTGGGGCGGTGTGGGCGGTGGGTCGAGCTCATGGAGCGCCATATGGGTTCCATAGGCCAGGCCTGCGGGGAACAGGAGGGCGATGAAAGCGACCACGGATGGCAGGCCCACGAGCGCGCCGATGAGCACGGTGAGGACCAGCAGGATCATGGCCGGGACGAGGTGGCTGAGGAGGTCGGTCAGGGCTGGGATATGCTGGCGGCGGTCGAGACGGGCGGTGCGGACCAGCCAATGGGCGAAGGCCAGCGCGGCGTAGACCCAGAGCGCGGTGGCGGCGGCTTCGATCAGCGCGATCGGGGAGAGCTCAGCCATAGGCGGCTTCGAGCAGGGCGATGGCGGCGTAGCTGAGCGCGATGGTGGCGAGGCCCGCGCCTGCGAGGAGGCGGTGGGGCCGCGTCGTTGCGCGCCATGCGGCGGCGGCGAATGCGAGGGCGGCGAGGGCGACGAGCCACCAGATCGGCAACAGCTCATTTGGGGAGGTCAGGGCCGGGGGCAGGCCACGGCCTGTGCCGAGAAGCTCAAGCTCGGGGCTGATGCGCATCGGGCCGTCGAAGTAGTCGCTGAAATCCACGGTCGCGTAGGCCCAGAGGGCGGAAAGGGCGCACAGGACCAGTGCGAGGACGATTTGCCGGGCGATCAGGGCGACCGTGGCGTTCGCCATCAGGAGGGCGAGTACGATGAACGGGCTGAGCGCTGCCAGGATGAGGAGGATTACGACCATGCGGGGCTTTGCGGGTAACGGGTGCGGGGCGCGGATATCATCTGGTGAGCATGTCCGGCAGGATCGCGGCGCTGAGCGAGAAGACCAGCAGGGCGGCGCAGGCAAGCGTTGTGATGTCGATCCAGCGGGGGCGGAGGCGGGTTTTCAGGGCCGAGCGGATCCAGGTGACGGCGGCCCAGGCAATGGCGAAGACCCAGAGGAACGACCAGATGCCGGTGACGCGGAAGCTGCCGGGCACAAGTGCGAAGGTTTCAGCCAGTGCGAGGGTCGCGATGAAGGCCAGTTCGATCAGCAGGAGGATATGGAGGGCCCGCAGATCGGGGAAAGCGCTGCAGCTTAAGAACGGCGCCAAGGGCCATCAGGGCGGGGAGAAGCCGCATGGTTGCGGCGCCCACAAGGATCATCGCCCAGGTGAAGGCGCTGAAATTGAGGGGGATATCTTCGGGCGGGATGTTGGCGAGTGGGTCCATGGGGTTAGCGGAGCGTTTCGATCGGGCCGGTGGCAGAGCCGGCGATGAATTGGCGCAGGTGCGGATCCTCGGCCCTGTCGAGGTCGGCGATTGGCCCGTGCCACTGGATATGGCCTGCGTGGAGCATGGCGACGGTGCTGGCGATGGCGCGCACGGATGACATGTCGTGGGTGATAGTGATGGTGGTGGCGCCCATCTCGGACACGATCTCGCGGATACAGGTCATTGATGACGCCGGACATGATCGGGTCGAGCCCGGTTGTGGGTTCATCGAAGAAGATGATCTCAGGGTCGGCGGCGATGGCGCGGGCGAGGCCCGCGCGTTTCTGCATGCCGCCCGATAGCTCGGACGGGTAGAGGTCAGCGGTTTCCGGAGGCAGGCCCACGCGCTGGAGTTTTGTGATGGCGCTCTCGCGCGCCTCGGCCCGGGATTTGCGCCCGGGGCCGCGCAGCAGGCGGAAGGCGACGTTTTGCCAGACGGGCATGGAATCGAACAGGGCCGCGCCCTGGAAGAGCATGCCGAAACTTTCGAGCGCGGTGTCTGAGGCCGGTTTTCCGTCGATCTGCGATGCGTACCCGCATCGGGTTTGATCAGGCCGAGAATGCATTTCAGCAGGACCGATTTGCCGGTGCCCGAGCCACCGATGACAACGAGGCTTTCGCCTTTGGCCACATCCAGGGTGATGCCCTTGAGGACATGCTTGTTGCCGAAGCTCTTGGTCAGGTCTTTGAGGGCGATTTTTGGCGTCATCGGGTTCGCGGGTTGTTGAAAGGCGCGGCTGCGCCGCATTCGATGTGTCTGGTTGGGGGCGTTGCCCCCGTCGCTGGCGCGACTCCCCAAGGTATTTTCGAAACAAGGAAGGGGGAAGGTGTCAGGCGGAAAAGAAGGCCTCCGTCAGCAGGTAATTGGCGGCTAGGATGAGGATGGAGGCGGAGACGACGGCCTGGGTTGTGGCGCGGCCCACGCCGCGCGCGCCGCGGCCCGAGGACATGCCGTGGTAGCAGCCCATCAGGGCGACGATGAAGCCGAAGGCGGCCCCTTTCAGGAGGCCTGAGGTGATGTCCCAGCTCTCCAGGAAGCCGGTGGTGTTGTTGAGATAGGCGGCCTCGTTGAAGCCGAGGCGTGTGGTGGAGACGAGGTAGCCGCCGAAGATGCCGATGCTGTCGCCCACGGCCACGAGGATGGGCAGAGAGAGCGTGGCCGCGATCAGGCGCGGGACGGTGAGGTATTTCATCGGATCAGTGGATAGGGTGCGGAGCGCGTCGATCTGCTCGGTCACTTTCATCGTGGCAATCTCGGCGGCGATGGCCGACGCGACGCGACCTGCGACCATGAGGCCGCCCAGGACGGGGCCGAGTTCGCGGGTGATGCCGATGGCGACGATTTGGGGGACCACGGCCTCGGCATTGAAGCGGGCGCCGCCGGCGTAGATCTGGAGCGCCAGCGCGCCGCCGGTGAAGAGCGCCGTGAGGCCCACGACCGGCAGGGAGAGCCAGCCGATGGTGAGGAATTGCTGCGCAATCTCACGTAGGTAGAGGGGGGCGTGACCAGGTGGCGGAGGGCCGACAGGGCGAAAAGTGTGACCTGGCCGATGGTTGCCAGCAGGCTGAGGATCGTGCGCCCAAGCGCGCCGAAGGGGGCGAGCAGGGTCACGGGGAGACCGTGCGGGTGTAGCGGGGGCCGAGGGAGGTGAGGATCTCATACCCGATGGTGCCCGCGGCCGCGGCCAATTGGTCGACGCTTTGGTGGCGGCCGAGAATGTCGAGTGCCTCTGGCGGTTCGGTGCAGTTGGTGACGTCGATGGTCAGCAGGTCCATGGAAACGCGGCCCACGAGCGGGCAGGGGGTGTCGCCGTGCCAGAGGGTGGCGCGGGAGGACATGGCCCGGATCAGGCCATCTGCATAGCCCGCTGACAGCGTGGCGATCTTGCGCGGGCGGTCGGCGATATAGGTGGCGGAATAGCCGACGGCGGTGCCGGGCGCGATGTCGCGGATCTGGATCACGGGCAGCGAGAGCCGGACAACGGGCGTGGCGTCGGTGAAGGGGAAGCCGCCGTAGAGGCCGATGCCGGGGCGGGTCATGTCGAAGTGATATTCGGCACCCATCAGGGTGCCACCGGTGGCGGCCAGCGATTTTGGGGTGGTGAGGCCGTCGGTCATCGCGCGGAAATTGGCGAGCTGTTGGGCGTTTTGCGCGTGCGGCGGGTCGTCGGCGCAGGCCAGGTGCGACATGATGAGGGTGGCACTTTGCGCGTGGGTGCGGGCGGCTGGCCAATCGCCGGGCTGCAGGCCAAGGCGGCTCATCCCTGCGTCGAGCTGCAGGCCGTAGGGCGCGCCGGGCAGGGCGGTTTGATGGCGCGAGATCTGCTCAGGCGAATTGAGCATTGGCGTGAGCGCGTGATCGCGGATCAGGGCGGTGTCGCCATCCATATGGCCAGAGAAGACGTTGATGACCGGGTTCGGCCCAAGGGCTTGGCGGATCGTGACGCCTTCCTCAGCCGTGGCGACAAAGAAGGTGCGCGCGCCGGCCTGTGCGAGGGTCTTGGCGACAAGCGCACTGCCGAGGCCATAGCCGTCGGCTTTGACGACAGCCGCGGTTTCCGTGGCCGATCGTGCGGCCAGGGCGGTGTAGTTCGCGGTGAGCGCGGAGAGGTCGATATGGAGCGTACCGGAGGCCATGATGCGGGGATGCGTCTTTCCAGGTGGCGGGTCAAGAGAGGGAGGGCGGATCACGCTGGGGCGTGGGGGCTAGGGGATTGATTTCAGGGAATCAGCCATTTCGTGCGTGACGTTTCAGGGTGCCTTTTCGACAAGGGTCCTGTCCAGGACGTGAACGCCTTTCTCCGGGTGGGCCCGGTAGTGGGCAAGACGTGTGGCCATGTCGCCCAGGTGAAGCTCCAGCTTGTGGCCATCTGGATCGAGAAAGTAGAGCGATGCGCCCTCAGATCGGTTTTCCTTCCATAGCGGAGCATGGGATGTGATGCGGGCGGCCAAAGCCTCAAATGCCTCGGGCGCGCAGGACAGGGCGATATGGGTGTCATCGCCGCGCGGTGTCACTGGATCGGCCTGTTCGAGACAGAGCCAAATCGGGCCGAGATCAAGATAGGCGGCGGTTTTGCTGGCCGTGCGCTGCACCGCGCCGAGAGTTTCGGTGTAGAAGGCAAGGGACCGGGCGAGGTCTGAGACGGTCAGGGTGATATGGTTCAAACCGGTGATGGGCATGGCAGAAGGGGAGCCGAGCGTGGCTGCGCCGTCAAGCCGTCCTTTGCGCCACGCGCGAGGGCCGGGCGAAGGGCGGCGATGGCTGCTTGTGAGCCGACTTCATTAACCTTTGCCGGCCGGTCCATATTTTCGGTCCTTATTGTCGCGGGATAGCGCTTTACCAAGCGTCATCCGCGTGCGCCGCGTTGACAGTCCATGGCGCTGCCGTTTACGCAAAATCGTGCGCGGAGAGACGAATTGTCAGACCTAAACAGCGGCCAAACAGAACGCGACCTGGGAGAGGCATTATTGGCATTCTACGAATGCCTGACGGATCCCGCGCGCCTTGAATTGCTGATGGAGATTTTGACCTCCTGGCTGGATGACGATGCGGGTGCAGTTGTTGCGCCAAAACTGGAATTGCACGCGGAACGGGCGTGGCGATTGCTGGGGGATATCGCCGAGACGGACGGTCTTCCCGAAACGGCAGACGCGGCGGCGTTGCTGGTCACTCGCTATGACTCCGCAGAGGCTTTGGAGGCTGCTTTTGCAGACAAGATCGAGCCTGAGGATCAGGCGAAATTGCAGGATTGGGCGGCGGACAAGCCGCAATCAGGCGCGCTGTTGTTGCGATTGATCGAGGCGCATTCGGTTGAATTGATTGTTTTGTCGCACGACGCAAAGACCGGTGAATTTGTTGCGAAACGTGCAGGCCCGGAATTCGATACGCTGGTTTCCAAATTTGTGGCTGACCGTTTCGACCTGACCCATGCCGAATTCGCTTTGGTGCGCGAATTGTTGCTGGGCGGCACTTTGCGTGAAATTGCGGATCGTCTTGGGAAATCCTGGGAGACCATTCGCAGCCAGATCAAATCACTGACCAATAAGCTTGGCGTCAGATCCCAGTCTGACGTGTTGCGGATGCTGAACCAGGCCGCGACGCTGATCCCCGCGCAGCATCAGACGGATGCGGGCGGGCCGGGGCGCGCCGACAGACGCCTGACGCTTCCCAGTGGGCGGACCCTGACCTACGAGGTTGATGGGGCCCCCTCGGACCGGACACTGGTTTACCTGCACGGCATGACGCAGGGCCGCCATTGGCCCGCGAAGGCGCAAGCCCTGGCAGCCAGCCGTGGGTGGCGGGTTGTGCGCATCAGCCGGGCCGGGCGCGGGCCGTCCTCGGTGAATACGAAAGAGGGCGAAGCGCTGTTGCAGGACCATGTCGATGACGTCATGGCGATTGTGAACCATGAAGGGATCAACAGCTTTTCGATGTTCGGGGCCGCAGATGGCTTTTCCGTCGGATATCGGCTGGCCTTGCAGCATCCCGAGCGGGTCCAGATGATCGTGGGTCTGGAGATTATACCGCCCATCCTGTCGCGCGAGGTGACGGCAGGGTTCATCGGCAAGATGAAGACTTTCGGACTGAGTTGTTTGTATGCGCCCAAGACCATCAAGTTCATGTTTGGCCTTGCCATGCAGCGTCTGGAAAAGATGGAAGATCGGCACAGTTCCGTCCACCCGCTTTTGGGCGTGGTCCTTGCCGAGCATGAAGATGCGGACGGCCTGCGCACCGACGATCTGAACCATGCGGATCTGATGGTTCACAAGGCGGAAGGCATGTGGCGAGATGCGACATTCGCCGGGTACGATTGGGCTTTTGCCCCTGAAAACAGCAACTTGCGCCCCCGTGCGGCGCTGATCCATTCGGGGAATTCCCTGAACAAATCGCCCGGCCATTTCGACGAATTTGCCGTGCGGATCGGGGCGCCGATCCTGCGCATTGGCCATTATCTGCCTTATGTCTCCGCGGCGCTGCCGACCGTGCTGGACGCACTGGAGTCCATGGAAAGCCGCGTCTGAGGCGGACTTTTTCTGCCCGCTTCCGCACGATTTCACCCTTTTGGGTGATTGTCAGAGACCGGCTTCGTTTTTTACTGTTGTGGCAATTGGTTAGATGAGCGGTGCGTACGACTTTGCACCTTTTTTTCATGGGAGTGTGCGGCGCGTTTTAGGCCGCCCTTTTCACAAGAAACCCTTGTTGGTGTAGTACCCTTCTACCGCGTAACTCGTAAATTTGCCGACACGGGTCAGGATCCCCCGGCCGCGCAGCGATTGTGCGGCTGGGGGTTCCGATTTTTTGCATGATTGGACGGGGTCAGAAGCCTTGCGTGCCGTCGCCCTGCCAGGGCTTGGCGAGGTTGCCGAAGCGGGTAAAGCGGCCCTCAAACGATAGCTCAACCGTGCCGATGGGCCCGTGGCGTTGCTTGCCGATGATAACCTCGGCCTTGCCATGCAACTGCTCCATATCCTGCTGCCACTTGGTCATGGCCTCCAGGTTCTCTTCGCCGGGTTTCTCGCGTTCTTTGTAATACTCGCCACGGTAGACGAACATGACCGCGTCGGCGTCCTGCTCGATCGAGCCGGATTCGCGGAGGTCCGACAATTGCGGGCGCTTGTCTTCGCGGTTTTCGACCTGACGGGAGAGCTGCGAGAGCGCGATGACGGGAATGTTGAGCTCTTTCGCGATGGCCTTAAGCCCTTGGGTAATCTCGGAAATCTCGTTCACGCGGTTGTCACGGTTGTTGGCGGAGCCGCGCAGAAGCTGCAGGTAATCGATGATCAGCAGGTCCAGGCCCTTGGGCGAGCGTTTCAGGCGGCGGGCGCGGGCGGCGACCTGCGCGATGGGCAGCGCGGGCGTATCGTCGATGTAGAGGGGGCAGCGTTCCAGATCGCCCGCGGCTTTGAGGTAGCGGGCGAATTCCTGTTCGGTGAGATCACCGCGACGGAGTTTCTCGGATTCGACCTCTGCCGCCTCGGACAGGACACGTTGGGCAAGTTGGGCTGACGACATCTCAAGCGAAAAGAAGCCCACAACGCCGCCTTCGACGGTGCCGGTGGTGCCATCTTCCTTGGTGCCTTCGCGCCAGGCTTTCGCGACGTTGAACGCGATGTTGGTGGCGAGCGAGGTTTTCCCCATCGAGGGACGCCCGGCGAGGATCAGAAGGTCGGAATTGTGCAGGCCGCCCAGTTTGCGGTCCATATCGTCAAGCCCGGTAGAGATGCCTGCAAGCTGGCCCTGACGGTTATAGGCGGCATTGGCCATCTGCACGGCGTCATGCAGCGCGCCCAGAAAGCTTTGGAAGCCCTTGTTGGTGGAACCGGTGGAGGCGAGCGCGAACAGCTCGGACTCCGCCTCCACGATCTGTTCGTCCGGTGTCACGGCATCGCGCATGGCGCGGGCGCGGTCGGAGACGCGGTTGCCCAGATCAATCAGCTCCCGCCGCACGGCAAGGTCGTGGATCAGTTGCGCGTAATCGCGCGCAGCAGAGGTCGCGATGGCCGACAGCTGGAGTTTCACCAGATATTCCGCGCCGCCCAGTTCTGCGAGGCCGGGAATGTCGGTGGCAAAGCTTTTGAGTGTGGTGGCGTCGGTTTGCAGACCCTTGGCGATGCGGGCGGCGGCCATTTCAAACAGGGCACCATGGACGGGGTCGTGGAAATGGTCCGGCTTTACAAGATCATCGACGCGGTCGAGCACATCGTTGGAGGACAGGATCGCGCCCAGAAGCTGTTGTTCTGCCTCGATATTATGGGGCAGGACAGGGGCGCTGTCTTCCGCCGACGGATCGGCGGGCAAGTTCGGATTGAATGCGGCGACTTCGTTCATCTGCTCCCCAAGCACGTTTATTCACACACGATACTGATACACAGCGCCTTGCCCCCTCTTCGGGGTGCTTCATTGGGTCTGGCAGGACCGGCGCTTCAACGATTTGCCGGGTATAGCTGATGGTCCTGCGGCGGCGTCAATCTGGATAACCTGTGGGTAAGTCGGATTAACGCAGTTTTCGCGCGGCTGGTGCTTATATTGTGGGTGCTGGGGGTCGTTGGGTCAAGATGTGGCTGTCACGCTACCCTGACGTGTTCGAAAAAACACGCTGAGATTTAATTCTGTTAAGGCAAAGGACCTATGAAAGGCCCCGATCCGCGCGCCAGCCCTCGGGATCGCGAAGGAATCGCTCAACATCCACCAGCGTCTCCTCCGAGAAATCGCCGCCGCGCCGGGCTTCGGCAATCACGTCGGCCCAGGTGGTCAGCCAGTGCAACTCGATCCCATGCTCGCGCAGTGTCGGGATCGCATGGTCGAAAATGTCGTAATAGAATAGCACGGCGGTGTGGCCGCAGGTGGCGCCCGTGCGGCGGATCGCGTCGACGAAGGTGATTTTGGAGCCGCCATCGGTGGTCATGTCTTCGACCAGCAGAACGCGCTCACCCTCATGCATCGCGCCTTCGATCTGCGCCCCGCGACCATGGCCTTTCGGTTTCTTGCGCACGTAGGACATCGGCAGGCCCATGCGTTCCGCGACAAGGGCTGCGAATGGGATGCCCGCCGTCTCGCCGCCGGCGATATTGTCGAATGCCTCGAGTCCCGCCGCGCGCATCACCTTGCAGGTGAGGAAATCCATGCAGGTGGACCGCACGCGGGGGAAGGCGATGGGTTTGCGGCAGTCGATATAGGTGGGGGCCTGTTTGCCGGAGGTGTGCGTGAAAAGCTCGTCCGAGTTGAAGTGGACCGCCTTGATGTCGAGCAACATCCGCGCGGTCATTGCGGCCATGGTTGCGTCGTCGGGGTAGGTGGAGGGGATCATGGTTTCGGTCTCGCGGATGCGGATTTTCGTACGAAAATCCGGCGGTGCGAATTTTCGTACGAAAGATTCAGGTCAGCCACCATGCCAGTGCAGCGGGTGGCCCGGATCAAAGAGGGTCAGGGGGCCATCGGGGGTTTTGTATTTGGCGGGGTAGGTCGCGGGGGTGTCACGTTTTTCGAGGGTTAGGGTGGCCTCGTTCGGGGCAAGGCCGTAGTGGGCAGGGCCATTGAGGGAGGCGAAGGCTTCCAGTTGATCCAGCGCTCTTTCCTCTTCAAACACATGGGCGAGGCAGGACATGGTGTTGGGCGCGGAAAAGACGCCTGCGCAACCGCAGGCGGTTTCCTTGGCACCATCAAGGTGGGGGCGCTGTCGGTGCCCAGAAAGAAGCGCAGGCTGCCTGAGGTCGCGGCGCGGCGGAGCGCCTGCTGATGCTCGGCCCGTTTCACGATGGGCAGGCAATAGTAATGGGGCCGAATGCCGCCCACCAGCATGTGGTTGCGGTTGATCATCAGGTGGTGCGTGGTGATCGTGCCCGCAATGTCACCGGTGGCGTTTTCGACATAGTCGATGCCGTGGGACGTGGTGATGTGTTCGAGCGTGATCTTCAGCTCGGGGATATCGCGGCGCAGGGGCTCCAGCACCGTCTCCAAGAAACACCTGTTCGCGGTCGAAGATGTCGACCTCGTGGGTCGTGACCTCGCCGTGGATGCAGAGGGGCAGGCCGATCTGCGCCATGCGTTCGAGGACCGGATAGACATTTTTCAGCGTCGTAACGCCGGATTGCGAGTTCGTCGTGGCGCCTGCGGGATAGAGTTTCACGGCGGTGATCAGGCCATCGGCATGGGCGGCCTGCACATCATCCGGGTCGGTCTGTTCCGTCAGGTAGAGCGTCATCAGCGGTAGTGAACTCCGCGCCTTCGGGCAGGGCGGCGTCGATCCGGTCGCGGTAGGCCAGGGCATCCTGGGCGGTCACAACGGGGGGCACGAGGTTTGGCATGATGATCGCGCGGGCGAAGTGGCGGGCGGTCTCGGGCAGCACGGTCTGCATCATCGCGCCATCGCGCAGGTGCAGGTGCCAGTCGTCGGGGCGGCGGATCGTGATGCGTTGGCTCATGGGATGGGGTGCTATCGCGTTTGTAGGGAGTCTGGAAGGGGGATGGGGGCGTTCCTTCAATCACGAGGCTTGCGCAAATTGTATGGCAGCGCCTAGGCTTCGGCGGATGACGTATTCCCGATTTCTGGCGCTGCTGGCGCCTTTAGCGCTGGCTTTGGGCCTTGCGCAACCTGCCACCGCCCAACTTGACCCGTGCGATCCCAACCAGCCGCAATCGGCGCTGACGCTGTGCAATGCGGAGCGGTTGGAGGGCTGGGACAGGTTGCTGAACGAGGTCTATCAACGTGTGATCGGCACTTTGGACGCGACACAGGAAGAGAACCTGCGCCAGGCGCAGCGGGCGTGGATCACCTATCGTGATCTCACCTGCGGGATGGAGCGCGCGCGGTATGAAGGCGGCTCCATCGCGCCGATGATCGAGTTGACCTGCCTGACGCGGCTGACCGAACGGCGCACGCGCGATCTGGAGGAATATATGCGGCCCTGACGGGCCTGGGAGTTCAATCAGAGGAGGAAAGTGAGATGTGCGATATTTGTGTGATGAACTCGGTGAAGGAGCGGATGCTGTCGCGGCGGAATTTCTTCAAGGGCTCGGCTGCGGCCGCCGTTGGGGCGACTGCGATTGGAGCAGTCAAGGCGACCCCGGCGTTGGCGGATGGACATGGCTCCGTCGTTGATATGACGCATCTGTTCAGTGAGGATTTTCCGACCTGGGGCGGTGATCCGGGCATGTCGCGCGAGAAGCTTTTCGATTTTGCCGATGCGGGCTTCAACCTATACAACATGACGACCAGCGAACATGCGGGCACGCATATCGATGCGCCGCTGCATTTCAGTGCCGATGGGATGTCGGTGGATGAGATCCCGGTCAGCAATCTGGTGGCCCCGCTGTGCGTGGTGGATATTGCCGCGCGTGCGGCTGAGGATGCCGATACGATGGTCACGCCGGACGATCTGCAGGCGTGGATCGATGCCAATGGCGAGATCCCGGACGGGGCCTGCGTGGCGATGCATTCGGGATGGGCCAGCAAAGCCTCGGGCGCGGAGTTCCGCAATGCCGATGGTGACGGGCTGGGGCATTACCCGGGCTTCCATATCGAAGCGACGCAGATGTTGCTGGAAACAGGCGCGGCCTCCATCGCTGTGGACACGCTGTCGCTCGATCATGGGGCGAGCCAGGATTTCGCAACGCATTATGCCTGGCTGCCAGCGGGGCGCTACGGGATCGAGTGCATCGCAGGCCTTGATCAGGTGCCGGCGGCGGGGGCCACTTTGGTGGTCGGCGCGTCGAAGATCGCGGGCAGCACCGGTGGGCAGGCGCGCATCTTTGCGATGATCTGAATGACAAATGGCCCGCTTCTTGAGGAACCCTGAGGGGCGGGCCTGCCCCGGACAAGAGACGTTTTACCTGAGTGAAGACTGGGACACGCCGGGGCAGCGCGCCCGAGCGAATGAAAGCAACATGAGAGGATTGGGCAATGTCGGGTAACCCGGGCCATTGGACGGAAAAATCGAAACGCGCATTGGCGGTGCTTGGCGTTCTGGCCTTCAGCGCTTGGCCCGGTGCGGCGTTGGCCAATTGCCCCACCGCGGACGACCTTACCGGGGGCATTCGCTTTGCCATGCCGGACGGGGCCTATTGGGACCTGTCGGGGCACGGATCCGACCGTGTGGCATTTTTTCAGTGGTCACCGGATTATGAGGTTCAGCGGATGGAGCTGGCGGAAGGCATCTTCATCGCCAGCCTCGTCGCGGACAGCATGGAGGAGCCTTGGCGGTCTGAATTCGAGCCGCGCCCATCGGCCTTTCCCGAGCCCGCGGCCAACACGGCATTGCAGACGCGGATGACGTCCCGAGGGCTTGGCATAAATCGTGTGGACGACATGACTTATACGTTCGGAGCCGCGCAGCAGATGACGTTTGGTGACTGCGCTTTCACGTACCTGCCCATGACCTTGCGGTCAGAGCCGGTCAGCCAGGAAGGGGAGGGCGTAAGTTCGGAATACCTCTACTTTCCCGAACTGGGCGGTATCGTCATCCAGGATGACGGGTACGGCAATACTTGGCCAATCACAGGGATTTCAGTGCGTTAGGCGGTAGGGCTTAGGACCTGTTGGAGAGCCTGTCGCGATAAGATGGGTCGGCGTGCAGGACCGGGCGGAGTGCTGCGCGCGCTGTCCGAGCGTCCAGCGTGCCCCGGACCATGTGGCGGGTTAGCGGCACGAGGGCTTCGGGCTGCTGTAGCGCGCGTGTCAGCGCGCCACCGGCCAGCGGAAAGCCCAGACGCGTGGTCTGCGCGCCCCGGAACAGGGCGGCTTGGCCTGCATCGGACGGATCGCGGGGGTCGAACAGGATTGCGACCTGTTGGGCTGAGGCCAAAGCCTCGGGCCCAAGTGGCGGCGGCGTGTCAGGATCTGCGCGGCGATCTGCGCGAAAGCGGGTCTCAAACGGGGCATGGCGCGCGCTGATGGCGGCGGCCGGTTGGGCCAGCAGGACCTGCGCGCCGGGGATGTGGGCCGCGGCACGGGCCGCGGCATGGCCGCAATCGGGGCCTGCGGCGATCAAGATCACCTTCTGAAAACTTGCAAAGAAGCCATCGTCGGCAAGGCCTTTCAGCATCGCCTCAACCTCGGCGCTGCGAAACCAGGTGCGTCCCACGGACATCAGCGACAACAGCGAGACGTCATGGGCCGGGACGGCCTCAAAGCCGAGAGGAAGGCCCTCCGCACCATGGGCCCAAAGGCGGTCGGCGCGATCAAAGCTGACCACAAGCGTGTCGGATTCCTCTTCGACCATCAGCGCGAAATGGCGGCTGTCCAAACGGGAAAACAGGCCGTGATCGGTGCCAATGCGCCCCAGATGCCGAACCCATTCGCGGCGAGGGTCAATGATCGGGGCAGTTGTGTCAGGCATAGGCAGAGGCACTCAGAAAGGGGTCTAACTTTTATAAATGTGGCCCACCATGCCACGGGGCAAGATTTCGGGGAAGAGTGTGGCGGGAATGCGAAGCCCGTCCGACATTTCGATGGGTTTTGGTAAACGATCCGTAAACAATGCGCCTGCAAGAAAGAGGGCGGGTGACTTGACCATCCGGGCCCATCCGGCCTTGATGGCGAGGCTGCATTCCGGAGGGGACATGGCTGCGTTTGAAACCATTGATCGCGTTCAGGAAACTCTGGCGCAGCAAGGCTATGTGTGCGGGCGCGCGCTGGCGACGGTCGTGTTCCTGTCGTTGAAGTTGGGGCGGCCCCTGTTCCTGGAGGGCGAGGCCGGAACTGGCAAAACGGAAATCGCCAAAGCGATTGCGGCCGCGCTGGGTCGTTGCCTGATCCGTCTGCAATGTTATGAAGGGTTGGACGCGTCCAGCGCCGTGTACGAGTGGAACTTTGCGGCGCAGATGGTCGCGATCCGCACCGCGGAGGCGGCGGGTGGCGCAGAGCGCGGGGCGCTACAGGGTGAGTTGTTCAGCGAGGATTACCTGATCGAGCGTCCGCTGCTGGAAGCCATGCGTCCGGACCCTGCGGGCGCGCCTGTTCTGCTGATTGACGAGATTGATCGCACGGATGAGCCGTTTGAGGCGTTCCTTCTGGAAGCGTTGAGCGATTTTCAGGTGACGATCCCCGAGCTAGGCACGGTCAAGGCGCCCGAGCCGCCGATTGTGATCCTTACCTCCAACCGCACGCGGGAGGTGCATGACGCGTTGAAGCGGCGCTGCCTCTACCATTGGGTCGATTATCCCGATCTTGAGCGCGAACTGGCGATCCTGGCGGCCCGAGTGCCCGAAGCGGCAGGTCAGTTGAGCCGGGAGGTGGTGGCCTTTGTGCAGCGGCTGCGTACGGAAGATCTGTTCAAACGCCCCGGCGTGGCGGAGACGCTGGACTGGGCGAAGTGCCTTCTGGCGCTGGATGTGATCGAGTTGAGCCCCGAGGTAATCGCGGACACGCTTGGCGCGATCCTGAAGTATCAGGACGACATTCAGAAGCTGCAAGGCTCTGAAGCGAAACGCATTCTTGATGATCTGCGGGCCGACGCCTTGTCGTAGCCCTGCCGCCCCTTGAGCGGGTTTTCTTTGACAGGTGCCGGTGTTGGGCCGTTACTTTCGTCAGGGGTAAGTCATTTCAAGGACCAAGCATATGAGACCGAATTTCTTTGCAACGCTCGTTTTGGCGGCTGTTGTCTTTGCAAGCGGATGGGTCGGGGAGGCTGAGGCCCAATTGCGGAACCCTTGCCCGGGGGAATGGGCCGGGGACGGGGATTGTGATGAGCCGAACGGCCTGAACCTGTGCGCTTGGGGCACGGACCCGATCGATTGCGCGAACCCGAATGCGAATTACGGCCTTGGGCCGGGCTACAGCGCGGGCATCTATGCGCCGCCACAGCCCATTCCCGTTCCGGTGCCGACGCCCGCGCCCGCACCTTTGCCAGCGTCGTGCCCCTTCACCAATGACGGGGATTGTGACGAGCCCAACGGGTTGGACCTGTGCGCCTGGGGGACGGACCCGGTCGATTGCTCGAACCCGAATTCGAACCATGGCTCAGGCCCCGGATATTTCGCCGGCATTTACGCGCAGAACACTCCGCAACCGGCCCCCAGCCCATGCCGCAACCCTTGCCGCAGCCCACGCAGCCCGCAATGACGGCGATCAGCGGGGGCGCGTTCGTCCATGGCGGCGGGGGCGGGACGTCCGGTTGCCCGAACTACGCCATCGCCAATACCGCCTTTGGGCAGCACACGATGTATGCGGGCCAGGGCAGCTACCGGGTGCCGCGGATCACGGCGGGCGGGCGCTTTTCGTTGACCAACTGCTTCCCCGGGACAGGCTGGCGCGGGTTCACCATCACCCGGCCCGATTTCCGCTTTTTCTATCAAGGCGTGTCGCAGACCGGACAGATCACGTTCCAGCTGACATCAAACGCGGTGGACACGGTGTTGCTGATCAACACGCCGGACGGGCAGTGGTTCTTCAACGATGACAGCAACGGCACGTTCAACTCGACCCTGACCTTCTCCCCGTTTTGCAGGGACAGTACGACATCTGGGCGGGCGCCTATAACCGGTCGTCCAACAATCCGGCGCAATTGTGGGTCTACGAATAGGCGCATCTCCCTGAGCTTTGAGCGCCCTCGGCCTTGACGATCAGGCCGGGGCGGTCTCTGCTCCTCGACATGGAACATGCCCCGCTTGAGCTGCCGGACGACCCGCAGCTGACCACCAACATCACCCATTTCGCGCGCGCGTTGCGTGTGGCGGGCCTGCCCGCCGGCCCCGGCCGGGTGGCGGATGCGATCAGGGCGGTGGCGGCCGCCGGGTTCAGCGAGACGGGCGGACTTTCTACTATACCCTGCGGTCTTGCTTTACGGCGCGGCCCGAGCACAGGGCGGTGTTTGACCAGGTCTTTCGCCTGTACTGGCGCGACCCGCGTTACCTCGAACACATGATGTCGATGCTGACGCCGGCGGTGCGAGGCGTGGCGGAGGATCGCACGGCAAAGTCGGCCGAGAAGCGCGCGGCGGAGGCGCTGCTGTACGGCGTTGACCGCGACGCGCCAGAGATGGGCGATGGCGAGGCGGGGGGCACCGAGATCGAGGTGGATGCCACGCTGACGATGAGCCGGGAAGAGCGGCTGAAGACGCTCGATTTCGAACAGATGGGCGTGGCCGAGATGGCAGAGGCCAAACGGATCATCGCGCAGATGACGCTGGCGGTGCCGCCCTTGCTGTCGCGTCGGACGGCGGCGGCGGCGCAGGGGGCGCGGCCCGATTGGCGACGCACGATGCGGGGCGCGATGGCGCGTGGCGGGGACGTGGTGGATTTTGCACGGAAGGATCTGCGCACGCGGTGGCCGTCGCTGGTGGCCTTGTGCGACATCTCAGGCTCGATGAGCAGCTATTCGCGGGCGGTGCTGCATTTTCTGCACGCCGTCTCAAACGCCAAAGGGGCGGGGTGGGCCGAGGTGCATGCCTTCACCTTTGGCACGCGGCTGACGAACATCACACGCCATATGGGTGCGCGCGACGTGGACGCGGCGCTGGCGGCGGCGGGCGCCGAGGCGCAGGATTGGGAGGGGGGCACGCGGATCGGGGCCTGCCTTGAGGCGTTCAACCGCGATTGGTCGCGGCGCGTTCTGGGACGGGGCGCCGTTGTGCTGCTGATCACCGACGGGCTGGACCGGGACGAGCCAGAGCGGCTGGAGGCGGCGATGGAGCGATTGGCGCTGTCCTCGCGCCGGGTGATCTGGGTGAACCCGCTCTTGCGCTGGGACGGGTTTGCGCCAAAGGCCGCGGGCATACGGGCCATGCTGCCGCATGTGTCGAGTTTCCGGGCCGGGCATAACATTGCGGCGCTGGCCGGACTGGCTGAGGCAGTGGCGCGGCCCGATGATCCGGGCGAAAAAGCGCGGCTGATGGCGGCGTTGCGCGCGGTCTAGGGCTGTTCGCAAAAGGCGCGGCTGCGCCGCATTCGTTTCCTTTTGCGTTGGCACGCAGCTTTCGCGGCTGTGCCGCGATTGGAGGCGCTGCCTGTCGTCCATTGGGCTTGAACCAATGGCGCACCAAAGGACGACCCTCCGAGGTATTTTGAACCAGTGGAAGAGCAGGTTGCGCTACAGGTGGTGGGCGCTAGGGTCTGGAGCAGGGAGGCTGTGTGATGGATGATCTGGAGCGGATGCCTGAACTGGCGCTGGACTGGCATCGCGCGGGGCGTGGGGCCGTGTTGGCCACAGTGGTAGAGACATGGGGGTCCGCGCCGCGTGGCGTCGGCGCGCAGCTTGTCGTGTCTGGCGCGGGCGAGATGGAAGGCTCCGTCTCGGGCGGCTGTGTCGAGGGCGCGGTTGTGGTCGAGGCCATGGATATGGTCGGCGGAACCGAGGGCAAGATGCTGGAGTTCGGTGTCTCGGACGATGAGGCCTTTGCGGTGGGCTTGGCCTGTGGCGGGCGCATCAAGGTCTGGGTGGAGCCGGTGGCGGCGATGGGCGAGGCCTTGTTGGCGGAGTTGGTGGACGCGCGCGCGGCGCGTCAGGCCATGGCTTATGAGGTGAATGTCATCTCCGGTGCACGTCGCCTTGTTGGTGCAGAAGCCTGGCCGGATCGGTTCCGGGCTGACAAGTCGGGCATGGAGGGCGATGTGTTCGTGCACGTCCACAACCCGCCACTGCGCATGATCGTGGTGGGGGCCGTGCACATCGCGCAGGCGCTTTTGCCGATGGCGCGGATCGCGGGATATGATCCGGTATTGGTGGACCCACGCCCGGCCTTTGGCGCCGAGGCGCGCTTTCCGGGCGAACGGATTGTGGAGGATTGGCCCGATGAGGCTTTGGAGGCCATCGGGTTAGATGCGCGCACCTGCGTGGTGACGTTGACCCATGATCCCAAGCTGGATGATCCGGCGATCTTCCGCGCGGTGCGCTCGGATGTGTTTTACCTTGGTTGTCTGGGCTCGAACCGGACCCATGCCAAGCGGGTCGCACGGCTGGAGGCGGCGGGTTATTCGGCAGAAGAGATCGCGCGGATCCATGCCCCGGTTGGTCTGGATATCGGAGGCGCAGGGGCCGGGTGAGATTGCGATTTCCGTCATGGCCGAGATCACGCAGAGGTTGCGGCGACCATGAAATTCGGCCCCCTTCCGGTGGACAAGGCTGAAGGGGCCATTCTGGCCCATTCCATCGCTTTGGAGCATGCGCAGCCCTTGGATTTTTCCAAGGGGTGCGTCTGGGCGCGGCGCACGTCTCGGCCTTGCAGGAAGCGGGTTGGGCCGAAGTGGTGGTTGCGCAGCTGGGGCCGGAGGATCTGCATGAGGATGAGGCGGCATCGCGCATTGCGACGACCCTGTGCGGTGCGGGTCTATCGGTTGATGCGGCATCCACGGGGCGGGTGAACTTGCGGGCGGCGAGCAGCGGGGTCGTGGCGGTCGACGCCGGTGCCATCAACGCGATCAACCGCATCAATCCGGCGATCACGGTGGCCACTGTGCCGCAATGGGCGCGGCTTGGACCGCGTGGGTTGGCGGTGACCGTGAAGATCATTCCCTTTGCAGCACCCGCGCGGGACGTGGAGGCGGCCTGTGTGATGGCCGCCGGTGCCGTCCGATTGCTTGATGGGCAAATCGCGTCCGCCAGCCTGATCGAGACGCGGGTTGGCGCGGGGGCGCCGCCCGACAAGGGCCGGCGGTCGGTCAAAGGGCGTCTGGACCGGTTCTCGGTCCGGTTGAGCGAGCGGGTGGTTGTGCCCCATCACACGCCCGATATTGCACAGGCCCTGGCCGATGCGCCGGGGGAATTGCTGCTGATCCTGACAGGATCGGCCACATCGGATCGTGAAGATGTTGCCCCAGCTGCCGTGCGGGCCGCCGGGGGTGAGGTTCTGCACTATGGAATGCCGGTGGATCCGGGGATCTTCTGTTTCTGGGCCGCCTTGGCGCACGGCCCATCATCGGATTGCCGGGCTGCGCCCGGTCGCCCGCCTTGAACGGCGCGGATTGGGTGATGGAGCGGGTGATCTGTGGCGTTCCGCTAGACCAGATCGACATTCCCGGCATGGGCGTTGGCGGGTTGCTGAAAGAAATCCCATCCCGGCCAAGGCCCCGCGAAGGCCGGTAACGGCCTTCGCTTGCGACGGGCCTAATACGCGTCGTGGCGTTTAAGCCAGGCCATCCCGCGCCCGGCTTCATCGCGGCCCTTTGGCAGCAGATCCATCAGGCCATAGGCGGCATTGAACTGTTCAAGTCCCCGCGCAAATGTCTGATATGTCAGGAAAATATCTTCACCCTCCTTGGCGAAGACACTCAGGCCGGGGGCCTCGTTCACGGGAAAGCCCGACGTGCCGAAGTTGTAGGGCTTTGCACCATTGGCACGGTCAGCGTCGGTGAAGCGCACCCCCATATCGCGCCCGAACGTCCCATCCTTTTCGGACAGCCAGGGAATGGTCCAACCCATGCGGGATTGGAAGGCCGTGATCTGCTCGGTCGTTGCCAGTGAGGTGAACACGAGATTTGCATCGCGTGCGGCCAGATGTGGTCTGAGCCCTTGCAGGTTGTCGGCCCAGAACGAGCAGGAGGTGCAGCCTGCCTCCCATTCCGGGGGGAACATGAAGTGATAGACCAGCAGCTGGCTATGCGGACCGAACAGGTCAGCCAAGACGTAATGACGATCTTCGGCCGCGAACCGGTAGGTCTTCGTCACGGCAAGCCGGGGCAGGGCGCGGCGCGCTGCGGCAAGGTCATCACCGGCGCGTTTATGCGCTTTTTCGGCGGCCAGAAGATCCTGCCGGGCGGCCAGCCAGGCGGCGTTTTCCATAACTGTCATGCGAAAGTCTCCGCCAATGCGGCCAGGATAGCGCCCCAACCCTTCTCGTGGTCGTCACGTTCTTCCACTGAGGGGAAGCGGATGTGGTGTAGTCGGACTTCGGTGCCATCACCGGTCGGCAGAAAATCCAGCGTGACGGTCGAATCCTCGCCCTCGGTAAACGGACTATTCCAGGTGAAAACGATGCGGTCCGGGCGGTCGAGCGCCTGATAGATACCCCAATGGGGAATATCCCTGTCCGGTGTTTGCATGACGATGTCGAAGCGGCCCCCGACGCGCGGATCGTTTTCAGCTTTCGCGATGGTCACAGAGGCACCGGGCCGCATGAAGCGCGCCAGCATCTCGGCATCAAGCCAGGCATCGTAGAGGGCCTCGGGCGGGGCGGCGATGGTGCGGGTACAGGTCAGTTCGAGGTCTTGCGTCGAGAGGGTCATTTGGCAGCTCCTTTGGTGATGATTTGGTCGAGCGCGTCCAGCCGCTGATCCCAGATCCCGCGCAGCTCGGCGAACCATTGGTCCACTTGGGCCAGCACATCGGGTTGCAACGCGATGTAGTGCTCACGCCATTCCGTCCGGCGCGTCACTAGGCCTGCGCCTTCTAGCACTTTGATGTGCTTGGAGACCGCATTGAGGCTCATATCGAAATGCCCGCGAATAACACCGATCCTTAGGGGGCCCTGCTGCGCAAGAAGCGTGAGAATGGCCCGCCGGGTGGGATCGCCGGCAGCTTTCAGGATCAAGGTCAGAGGATCGTCGGAAGTTCGTTCAACCATATGGGTGAATTAGTGAACTATTCTGCATCAGTCAACCATATTGGTGAATGATGCCGCAGGTGCACATGCCAAAATTCCGGCAAACGCCTGAAAATGAGCCGGAAATTCCTGTTTGTGAATCCCCGCATCCGTGCTTGGATGGAGGCAATAACCAAGGGAGGATTGAATGACCCAGGTGTCGATGACCGTAAACGGCCGCGCCGTTTCGGGGGATGTTGAAGGGCGTACGTTACTTAGTGAATTTCTGCGCGAAGGTCAGCGATTGACCGGAACGCATGTGGGCTGTGACACCAGCCAATGCGGGGCCTGCGTTGTCCATGTGAACGGCGAGGCGGTGAAAAGCTGCACGACGCTGGCGCTGGATGTGGAAGGCGCCGAGGTCAAGACCATCGAAGGCATGGCCAATGCCGACGGCTCGCTGGGCGTGATCCAGCAGGCGTTCCAGGATCATCACGGGCTTCAGTGTGGGTTCTGCACGCCGGGCATGGTCATGAGTGCGGCGGCTTTGTTGAAGGACAATCCGAAGCCGACCGAGGCCGAGGTGCGCGAATACCTAGAGGGCAATATCTGCCGGTGCACGGGCTACCACAATATCGTCAAGGCGATCATGGCGGCCAGCGGGCAGGATGTGGCGGCGATGGCCGCAGAATAAGCGATCGGTCCGCGGGGAGGCGGGCCGGGCATTTGCAAATTTGAAGAACAAAGATGGGGCGGGAGGCTCTGTCGACCCGGACCAGCTCCCTATGGTGGTGAGCGGCGGGGGATAGAAAGGGAGGACGACCATGCCGAAAGATTCAGGTATTGGCGCAAGTTCCAAGCGGCGGGAGGACGTTCGGTTTCTGACCGGGCAGGGCCGCTACACGGATGACATCAACCTTCACGGCCAGACTTACGTGCATTTCCTGCGCTCGGACGTGGCCCATGGGGTGCTGAAGAATGTGGACACGAGTGCCGCGGCAGCGATGCCGGGCGTGGTGCGCATCTTCACTGGCGCCGACTTTGAGGGCGTAGGTGGTGTGCCCTGCGGCTGGCAGGTGACGGACAAGCATGGCGAGCCGATGCAGGAACCGGCCCACCCGATCCTGGCGCAGGGCAAGGTGCGGTATGTGGGTGATGCGATTGCCGCCGTGGTGGCCGAGACGGCCGCCCAGGCGCGCAACGCGGCCGAGGCGATTGAGCTGGATATCGAAGAGCTTCCGGCCGTCGTGGACATGAAGGCAGCTGTTCAGGACGGCGCCACCAAGGTGCATGACGATCTGACGTCGAACCTGTGCTACGACTGGGGCTTTGTTGAAGAAAACAAGCCTGCGGTGGATGCGGCGTTTGAGGCGGCAGCGCATGTCACGACGCTGGAGCTGGTGAACAACCGCCTGTCGCCCAACCCGATGGAGCCGCGTGTGGCCGTAGGCGACTATGCTGCGGGCACCGACGAATCGACGCTCTACACCACGTCGCAGAACCCGCATGTGATCCGGCTTCTGATGGGCGCGTTTGTGTTGGGGATCCCTGAGCACAAGCTGCGCGTTGTGGCACCTGATGTGGGCGGTGGATTTGGCTCGAAGATCTTCCATTACGTAGAAGAGGCCTTCGTGACCTTCGCCGCCAAGCAGGTGAAGCGCCCGGTCAAGTGGACCTCGACCCGGTCGGAGGCGTTCATCACCGACGCCCATGGCCGCGACCATGTCACCAAAATCGAACTGGCGCTGGATGCGGACAACAACTTCACCGGCATCCGGACGGAAACTTACGCGAATATGGGCGCGTACCTTTCCACCTTTGCGCCGAGCGATTCCCACTTGGCTGCATGGCACGCTGATGGCGGGCAACTACAAGACGCCGAACATCTACGTGAACGTGAAGGCTGTCTTCACCAATACCGTGCCTGTCGATGCGTATCGCGGGGCAGGCCGCCCTGAGGCGACGTTCCAATTGGAGCGGGTGGTTGATAAAGCCGCGCGTGAGCTTGGCGTCGATCCGATTGAGTTGCGTCGCCAGAACTTCATCACCGAATTCCCCTATGCCACGCCCGTGGCGGTGGAATATGACACCGGCGACTATGAAGGCACGATGTCGAAGCTGTTGGAGATGATCGACCGCGACGGGTTCGAAGCCCGCCGCGCCGAAAGCGAAGCCAACGGCAAGCTGCGCGGTATGGGCGTGAACTGCTATATCGAAGCCTGCGGCATCGCGCCCTCGGCCTTGGTGGGGCAGCTCGGCGCGCGCGCGGGCTTGTATGAATCGGCAACCGTGCGGGTGAACGCCACGGGTGGTCTGGTTGTGATGACCGGCTCGCATTCTCATGGGCAAGGCCATGAGACATCCTTTGCGCAAGTGGTTGCTGACATGATCGGCATTGATGAAGGCATGGTTGAGGTCGTCCATGGCGACACCGCCAACACGCCGATGGGCATGGGCACCTATGGCTCCCGCTCCATCGCCGTGGGCGGCTCGGCCATGGTGCGGGCCACTGAGAAGATCATCGCCAAGGCCAAGAAGATTGCCGCTCACCTGATGGAGGCGGCGGAAGGCGACATCGAGTTGAAGGACGGTCAGTTCAGCGTGGCAGGCACCGACAAGTCAGTGGCCTGGGGCGATGTGACCCTCGCCGCTTACGTGCCGCACAACTACCCGCTGGAAGAGATCGAGCCTGGGCTGGAGGAGACAGCGTTTTACGACCCGAACAACTTCACCTATCCCGCCGGGGCCTATGCCTGCGAGGTGGAGATCGATCCCGATACTGGCAAGGTCGAGATCTGTTCCTTCGCCGCGGCGGACGATTTCGGCAATGTGATCAACCCGATGATCGTTGAGGGCCAGGTCCATGGCGGGTTGGCCCAAGGCATTGGTCAGGCGCTGTTGGAAAATGTCTCCTACGACGAAAACGGCCAGCTTCTGAGCGCGTCTTACATGGATTACACCATGCCGCGCGCGGACGATGTGCCGATGTTCAAGGTGGATCATTCCAGCGCCACGCCATGCACGCACAACCCGTTGGGTGTGAAGGGCTGCGGTGAGGCGGGGGCGATTGGATCGCCGCCATCGGTCGTGAATGCGGTGGTGGATGCCCTGCAACGGGCCGGCCACACCAACGTTACCCATATCGACATGCCCCTGACGCCTGCGCGCGTTTGGTCGGCGATGCAGAGCTAAGGAGAAGCCACAATGTACAACTTCGAATTCTCCAAACCGTCAACGATCGCGGATGCGGTCGCAGCGCTCGGGCAGGAGGAGGCCCAGGCGCTGGGTGGGGGGCAGACCCTGCTTCCCACCATGAAACAAAGGCTGGCGCAGACTGAAACACTGGTCAGCCTGAATGGCATTGCCGAGATGCAGGGCGTTTGCACCAATGATGCGGGCGAGCTGTGCATCGGCGGGGCCACCACCCATGCCATTGTGGCGCGGGAGGCGGCCGCGTCTTTCCCCGGCCTTGCGGGGCTTGCGGGACGGATCGGTGATCCAGCGGTGCGCAATCGCGGCACGATTGGGGGCAGCCTTGCCAACAATGATCCGTCCGCCTGTTATCCGGCGGCTGTTCTTGGCGCGGGCGCGACGGTTGTGACGAACAACCGGGCCATCGCGGCGGATGATTTCTTTGACGGCATGTTCACCACCGCGCTTGATGAGGGCGAGATTATCACGGAGGTGAAATTCCCTGTTCCGCAAGTCCTCCAACTATCAGAAGTTCGTGCAACCGGCCTCACGCTTTGCGCTGGTGGGTGTGTTCGTCTGCAAATTCGCGGACGGCGTGCGAGTGGCTGTGACCGGCGCCTCCTCGGACGGCGTGTTCCGGTGGACGGAGGCCGAAGCGGCGCTGTCTGGCGACTTCTCCAAAGGCGCTGTGGATGGCCTTGCCGCGCCAAGCGGTGACATGATCAGCGATCTGCATGGCACGGCGGAGTACCGGGCGCATCTGGTCAAGGTGATGACGGGACGCGCAGTAGCCGCCGCTTCCTGAACCGCGCCCACGCGCGTAACAAGTCCGCCGGGGTCGACGCCCCGGCGGTTTTCATTCGGAGGTGGCGCATGTCCGAACGACAGAAGATGGAGGCCGGTGACTGGTATTCATGCCTCGATGATGCGCTGGGTGAATTGCGCAACCGGGCCCGTGTGGCCTGCTATGCGCATCGGACAGAGGCCCCGCAACCCTTGGCCGCTTTGTCTCCGGCGCTGGCGGAATTGTTCGGTACACCGGGCGAAAATGCCCTGATCGAGGCGCCATTCCATTGCGCCTACGGCGTGAACATCCATTTGGGCCGCAATATCTACATCAATGCCAATTGCGTCATTCTGGATTCGGGCCGGGTGACGATTGGGGACGGCACGATGATCGGGCCGGGCGTGCACATCTATTGCGCGGACCACCACCGCAACGTGGATTTGCGGCGGAAAGGGATCGAACGTGCCTTGCCAGTGACCATTGGCGTCGATGTCTGGATTGGCGGCGGCGCGATTGTGATGCCGGGCGTCACCGTCGGCGATGAGGCGATCATCGGGGCAGGGGCCGTGGTGACGAAAGATGTGGCGCCGGGTGAGCGCGTTGTTGGCAACCCGGCGCGCCCCTTGGGTTAGAGCACTTTGCGTTTGATTTGAATCGCAACCCGCTGCCTCGCGCCGATGGCGCGAACGCGGAACGCCATCAGAGTGCCTCAGATGAAACGCAAAGTGCTTTAGCGGTGGCCGGGCAGGAATTCCATGTGGGACCGTTCGACCAACGACTGATCAAAGTTCAAAGCCAGAACAAACGTGACACCGTTGTCGGTTTCGACCGTGTAGCTGACAGTCCCTTCCAGCCGTGCGACGGGGAAATCTCCGTCTGCCCATTGCTGGTCACGCCTTGCAGACCCATCGATACACGGCCGCTGAAATCAAGCCCCTCGGCCTGCGCCGCGCCTGCGGTTGCGATCAGTGCGATAACACTCAGTACTTTTTTCATTGGTAAACCTACTCGCTTTGAACGTGGTTCATCATAGACACAGGCGTTTCGACGGGCCGAGCAAAAAAATGACCGCGTCCAGGGATTAAGCGAAAATCTGCTCAATGGTCAAACCGGAACGGCCACAAAAAAAGCGCGTCCTGGTTGGACGCGCCTTCGACATTTATGGACCAATCCATTACTTCACCGGGTTGATCATCATCACCATCTGGCGGCCTTCCATCTTGGGCATGGATTCGATCTTTCCGATCCCCTCGACCTCATCGGCCACCTTTTCCAGCATCTCGCGGCCAAGGTTCTGGTGCGCCATCTCGCGCCCCCTAAAGCGCAGGGTGACCTTCACCTTGTCGCCCTTTTCGAGGAACTTGAGCGCGTCTTTCACCTTCCGCTCAAAGTCGTGGTCGTCCGTACCCGGACGCATCTTCACTTCCTTGATGTCGATGGTCTTTTGCTTCTTGCGCGCTTCGGCTTCGCGCTTCTGTGTCTCGTACTTGAACTTGCCGAAATCCATGATCTTGCAGACCGGAGGGTCAGCGTTTGGCGAGATTTCAACAAGGTCGAGGTCCACCTCTGCGGCCAGATCCATGGCGCGGGCGGGGGTGACGACACCCAGGTTTTCTCCTTCGGCACCAATCAGGCGCACTTGGTCGGAACGGATGCGGTCGTTGACGCGCGGGCCGGTATCACGTTGCGGCGGCGCGTTATGGGGTCTGCGGGCTATGGCGTATGTCCTTCTGTAGCCTTTTTCCTTGGGTCGTTAAGGTATCTGCCCCGCGCCCCTTCTTCAAGGCGGGAATAGGGGCATTTGCATGCAAGGGGGAATGATCGCACATTTGCGCCATTGCGCGCGCCGTTGGCGCGGGTTAATCGCATTTTCGTGATTTATGAATGACCCACATGGGGGATCCAAGATGAGCAGAGCTCTTATTATCATCGTCATTCTCGCCGCTCTCGGCGTTGGTGGCTATTTCCTGACCCAAGGTGAGACGCCTTCGGTTGAAGACGCCGTGGAAGCCGTTGGTGAAGCAGCTGGTGATGCAGCGGACGCCGCTGGTGAAGCTGTAGAAGGCGCCGTTGAGGCCGTCGAAGAGGCAGCTGGCGAAGCTGTTGAGGCGGCGGAAGAGGTCGTCGAAGGGGCTGCTGACGCCGTTGAAGGCGCCGTCGAAGACGTAACCGGTGCCGCAGACGAGGCGACTGAAGCGGCTGAAGAAGCTGCTGCTGCCGCTGAGGCTGAGGCCGCTGAAGCTGCTGCCGCAGCGGAAGCCGAGGCTGCTGAAGCCGCCGCTGCCGCAGAAGCCGAAGCTGCTGCCGCAGAAGAAGCCGCTGCAGAGGCTGCAGCCGCTGCTGAGGCTGAAGCTGCAGAAGCCGCTGCCGCCGCGGAGGCCGAAGCTGCTGCTGCGGAAGAAGCCGCTGCGGAAGCCGCCGCTGCCGCCGAGGCAGAAGCCGCAGAAGCCGCCGCTGCCGCAGAAGCCGAAGCTGCTGCCGCTGCTGAAGAGGCCGCCGCTGCTGCTGAAGAAGTGACCGAAGCCGCTGAAGGCGCTGCAGAAGATGCAGCCGCCGCAGTTGAGGGTGCCGCAGATGAGGCAGCCGCCGCTGCCGCAGAAGGCACTGAAGCTGCTGCCGAAGCCGCAGATGCGGCTGCGGGTGGTGCGACGGAGATCCTGTCGAACCTCTTCACCGAAGAAGGCTTTGACTTCGACCAGGCGACCGCTGCCCTGGAAGAGGCTGACATCTCGGCCCCAGTTCGCCTGGCCGTGACCACTGCGTTGCAGGGCGCTCAGGATAACCCTGATCTGCTGGGTGCAGCTCTTGAGCAGGCCCGCGCGGCACTCGGCCTCGAATAAGCCAAGCCTACACTGCTGAACAAAGAAACCCCCGCCAATCTGGCGGGGGTTTTTCGTTTGAATAGAACGGCTTTTGGGTGGGCGTTAAGGCGTAACCTTAATCAAGAAACGCCTTCTCCACCACGTAGTGCTGCGGGTTGGAATTGGCTCCTTCGACCAGACCATAGCCCTCCAACATGTCCTTGAGTTCAAGGTTGAAGGCCAGATTTCCGCAAATCATCGCGCGGTCCGTCTCCGGCGAAAGCGGTGGCACGCCGAGGTCGGCGAACGCCTCACCCGAGCGCATCAGGTCGGTGATCCGGCCCATCTTCGGGCTCTCTTCGCGCGTGGTGGTCGGGTAATATTTGATCTTCTTCCAGAAGCCTTCGCCAATCACTTCGTTCAAAAGCTCATCTTCCTTGAGCGCCTCAATCAGATCACGGCCGTAGGTCAGCTCGCCCACCTCGCGACAGGTATGGGTGATGATGATCTCGTCGTAATCCTCGTAGGTCTGCGGCTCGCGCAAGAGGCTCGCGAAGGGCGCGAAACCGGTGCCGGTGGCAAAGAACCACATGCGTTTTCCGGGCAGAAGCGCGTCGTGGACCAGTGTGCCCACGGGTTTGGGGCGCAGAATGATCTGCTCGCCCGGCTGGATGTGCTGGAGGCGCGAGGTCAACGGGCCATCCGGCACCTTGATCGAATAGAATTCCAGTTCTTCATCCCAGGACGGGGAGGCGATGGAATAGGCGCGCAGAAGCGGCTTTTGCTTGCCAGTCTCGGGATGTGGGTCACCCATCAGGCCGATCATCACAAACTCACCCGACCGGAACCGCAACGAGGCAGGCCGCGTGCAGCGGAAGCTGAACAGGCGGTCGGTGTAATGCTTTACCTCGGTCACGGTCTGTGCGTCGGGAAGGGTTGGCGTTGCCTTCACGGGGGCGGCGTCTGTGTCTTTCACGGGGCTTTGCTCGGTCATGTTCACTGTCAGGCACGGTTTACACCGGCCTCCTCTTGATACGCTTTGATCTGGGTCAGGGGAAGGGTCGTCAGGCGCGCAGGCGGGCCTGATAGTCGTGCGCGCGCCAATCTGCGCGGAACAGCCATTGCTCCTGCGGTTGGCGAGCGGCGAGGCTTTCGTCGATCTCGACCTCGTCAAAGCCGGACCGGCGCGCCATTGCGTATTGATCCGCCAGCACATGGCCACGGGCGCGCAGGCGCCCGGTAAAGCCCATCTGACGCAGACGGCGGGCCAGCGTGAAGCCGCGCCCATCCGCGAAACTGGGAAAGTCGATGCGGATCATCTGGAGGCCGGACAGGTGCGGGGTGAGGGCCGCCACATCGTCATGGCTGGCGAGGTCCACAGCCGCGGCATTTGCCGCAACCCCTTCGGAAAGCGGGACAATTTCGCCCGACCACGTGTCGCCTGCAAATCCTTCATCGGTCACAAGTACTGTATTGCTCATCTTTCAGAACCTCTTGCTCAGGCCGCGCCACGGACGGGTTTGCCGTCCACGAAGTGAATGCCGCATTCGTCTTTGGATAGCCCGCGCCAGCGTCCGGCGCGCGGGTCTTCATCGGCCTCAACGGGTGTTGTGCAGGGCTGGCAGCCAATGGAGGCGAAGCCTTGCGCCACCAATGGGTGCCGAGGCAGGTCGTGCTCAGTGATGTAGTCGGATAGCTGCTGGGTCGTCCAATTCGCCAATGGGTTGATCTTGATGCGGCGGTCGTTCTTCTCGAACAGCGGCAGCGAGGCACGCGCGCCGCCGTGGACGCGTTTGCGCCCGGTGATCCAGCCGCCAAAGCCTGCGAGCGCGCGTTCAAGGGGCTCGGTCTTGCGCAGGGAACAGCAGGCGTCCGGGTCGAAGTGGTGCAGGATGCCGTCCACATCCCGTTCCAGCAGGGCGGCACGGTTGGGTTTGATGACGCGGACGTCCGTCAGGCCAAGGCTGTCCGCGACCTCGCGCTGGTAAGTCAGCGTGGCCTCAAACAGCATCTCGGTGTCGATGAAGATCACCGGCGTTGCCTTGTCAATCTGGCTGATCATGTGGAGCAATACCACGCTATCGGCCCCGAAGCTGGAGACCATGGCGACCGGGCCGATGGACGCATCGTTCAGCGCATGGCGCAGGAGGGTTGGCGCGTCGCTTTTGCGGTGCAGAAGCGTGCGGCGTTCAGCGAGTTCCTTAAGCGGCATTGGCCTTGGCCTCCTCCGGATAAAGCGCGGCTTTGAAGGGTGCGGCGCCCAGACGGCGATAGGTGTCGAGGAATGTCTCGGATGCGTCTTGCCGGATGTCGAGATAGGCGCGGACCAGCCGTTCGATCGCGTCCGTGACCTCGTCATGGGCAAAGCCGGGGCCCGCGCGTTCGCCGATCACGGCGTCCGGGCCGCCGTCGCCACCAAGGGTGATCTGGTAGTTTTCGACACCGGCTCGATCGAGGCCCAGGATACCGATGTGACCGACATGGTGATGGCCGCAGGCATTGATGCAGCCAGAGATCTTGATCTTGAGCGGGCCAACCTCGTGCTCCAGCTTAAGCTGTTCAAACCGCTCGGCAATTTCCTGCGCGACGGGGATGGAGCGGGCCGTGGCCAGCGCGCAATAATCCATGCCGGGGCAGGCGATGATGTCGGAGATCAGTCCAACGTTTGCGGTGGCGAGACCAGCCTCGGCCAGCGCCGCATGGACCGCCCGCAGGTGGCGTTTGGGCAGGTGGGGCAGGATCACGTTCTGCTCGTGGGAGATGCGAAGCTCGTTGTGGGCGTATTGCTCGGCCAGATCCGCCAGCACGCGCATCTGATCGGACGTTGCATCGCCCGGCGTTGCGCCATGGGCTTTGGTGGAGACAGTCAGGATCGCGTAGTCCGGGTGGCGGTGAGCCACCGTGTTGGTGTCCACGAAGCTGCGGAAGACGGGGTCGTGCTGGTAGTGCGTGGGGAAGGCGCCTTGGCCGTCCTCGAATTCCGGCGCGGCGAAGTCCGCCTCGATCCGTTTGAGGATTTCCATATCCGCGCCGTTGAAGGCCGCTTTGCGGGCTGGGAATTCGGCGTCGACGCGGCGGCGGATCTCGTCGATGCCGTTCTCGTGCACCGTGATCTTGATGCGGGCCTTGTACTTGTTGTCGCGGCGTCCGAGCAGGTTGTAGACGGCGACGATGGCCTCCAGATACGGAAGAAGGTCTGGCAGGGGCACGAATGCGTTGAGCGTTTTGCCGATCATGGGCGTGCGCCCGAGGCCGCCGCCGACGAGGACCTTCGCGCCCAGGACGTTGTTTTCCTTGACCAAACGCAGACCAATGTCATGCGCGGCGGTCACGGCGCGGTCTTGGTCGGAGCCGGTGACAGCGATCTTGAACTTGCGGCCGAGGAACTGGAATTCCGGGTGGTCGGTGGACCATTGGCGGATGAGTTCGGCAATTGGGCGGGGGTCCGCGACCTCTTCGGCGGCGGCGCCTGCAAAATGGTCGGCGGTGACATTTCTTATCGTGTTTCCAGAGGTTTGGATGGCGTGCATGCCGACCTCACCCAGTGCGTCGAGCATATCGGGCACGTCACGCAGCTCGGGCCAGTTGTACTGGATGTTCTGGCGCGTCGTGAAGTGGCCATAGCCCTTGTCCCACCGGTCCGCGATCATGGCCAGCTGGCGCATTTGTGCTGCGTTTAGAGTGCCATAGGGAATTGCCACGCGTAGCATATAGGCGTGGAGTTGCAAGTAGAGGCCGTTCATAAGGCGGAGCGGCTTGAACTCATCCTCGGTCAGCGAGCCGTCGATGCGGCGCTCGACCTGGGCGCGGAACTGGGCGTTGCGCTCGGCGAGGAAATCACGGTCGAAATCGGTGTAGGCGTACATGGCTCGGGCCTCCTTGGGGCGCGAAATCGGGTGCAAGACCCTGTAGTTTTTCCGTAATTATTCTGTAGTTACGATTGTAGTGCATCGTCGGGCGCCGGGGCTTGTTTGCCGTGGGCGTAATTGGACGGGCCGCGGGTGCGGAAGGCTTCGCGGAAATGGATGGGTTCGGGGCCATTGGGGCCGGCCTTGGCGTCGGCGAGGTAGGCACCGACGATCTCATGGGCCTGCGCCTGCGCTTCGAGCAGGCGAATATCGGCGGTGGCCTGATCCTCGATCAGGTCAGCCTTGGAATGATCGCGGGTCCAGTGACCCTGCGCATCGAGATAGACGACGTCGCCTTCCAGCAGGGCATTGGCGGTGACGACTTTGGGCGTGAAAGCACGGGGCATCAGGCAAATTCCTCTTGCAGTTGGGGCAGGGCAGCGCGCGCGGCGCGGGGCTCTAAGCCGAGCATCAGGATGACGGGGCCAGTGGTTTCCGCCGCGTCGATATCGGCGGGCAGGGTGGCGAGCTGGCTTGCGATGATCCGCGCGTCGGAGCGGGAGGCATTTTCGACGGCCGTCACGGGCGTGTCGGGAGAGGCGCCGTGCATCATCAGGCGGCCTTGCAGGAACCGCGCGCCCTTCGCGCCCATGTAGATCGCCGCGACCTGGCCGGGTTTCGTGAGGTTGCGCCAATCGTGTTCGGCGAAGCCCTTCACGTCGTGGCCCGTCAGGAAGCGCATCGCGGAGTTGCGGCCACGCTTAGTGAGGCTCTGGCCAAGCTGCGCGGCGGCGGCGTTGGCGGCGGTGATGCCGGGGACGATGGACCATTCGATGCCGTGTTCATCAAGCACGTCGAGTTCTTCGTCGAGCCGCCCATAGACGCCGGGATCGCCAGACTTCAGGCGTACAACCTGCGCGCCTTGTGCCGCATGTTCCACCATCAGCGCGCCAATGTCTTCCTGCCGGGTGGAGGGGCCGAAGCCCTGCTTGCCGACGTTCAGAAGCGTCGCCTCGCGCCGGGCGAGTTCGAGGATTTCGGGGGCGACGAGGCGGTCGTGGATGACGACATCAGCCTCGTCCAGCAGCTTGCGGGCCTTGAGGGTCAGCAGTTCCGGGTCGCCGGGGCCTGCGCCGACAAGGGCGACATGGCCTTTGCGCTCTTCAGCGGTGATGTGGTCGACCAGCAAATCGCCAAGCGCCTGTTCGACGCCAGATTCACCTTCTTTGGCAAGGGCTTCGGGGCCGGTCTTGAAGTAATAGGCCTGCCAGAAGTCGCGGCGCTTGCGGCCCATGGGCAGAACGTTCACGGCGGCGCGGAAGCCTTGGCCGATCCGTGCCAGGATGCCGAGCGACGGAGGCAGAGCGGCCTCAAGGTCGGCCTTGATCTTGCGGGCGAGCACGGGGGCCGCGCCTTCGGTGCCGATGGCGACGGTGACGGGGTCACGATCCACGATGGCGGGGGTGATGAATTGGGAGCCTTCGAGATTGTCGACGATGTTCACCAGCGCGCCGTCCGCGCGGGCGAGGGTGGCAATGCGAGCATCCTCGGCATCATCCTCGGTTGCAGCATAGGCGAGGGAGGCGCAAAGGGCATCACCCGGCGCGAAGGCACGTTTGACAAGGCGCAGTTTGCCCTCGGCGTCCCACTGAATGATCTCGGGCGCGGGCATCTTTGGCGAAGACGGTCACTTTCGCCTCGGACTTGAGGATCAGGCGCAGCTTGGCCAAGGCCGCATCACCGCCACCGGCCAGAACAACGCGGCGGCCGCGCAGGTCGAGGAAGATCGGAAAGTGGCGCATGGTGCGGAACCTTTGAAGCGTGTGTGAGCCTCAATATAGAATTTTGTTCTGAAAAATGGCAGATCAGGCTTGCTGAAAGGGACATTTGTTCCGTATTGCGCTGAGGCAGGAACCCGCGTTCGTCAAAGCAAGGAATGCCCGAATGACCGTCCAGATTGATGCTCTCGACCGGAAAATCCTCGTCGCCTTGCAGGAGGATGCGAGCCGATCCCTGGACGAAATTGCCAAGATTGTGGGGTCTTCGAAAACCCCCGTCTGGACGCGGATTCGCAAGATGCGAGAGGGCGGTATCATCGGCCAGCACACGGTGCTGCTGGATGCGGAGGCTTTGGGGCTAGAGGCTTGTTTTTTCGTGCTTATCCGCACGTCGGAGCATGAGGCGGAATGGCAGAACAAGTTCCTCCGCACGCTTCAGGAACGTGCGGAGGTGATGGAGGCGCACCGGCTGGCGGGCGACATCGATTACATCCTGAAAGTGCGCGTGGCGAACGCGCGGGCCTATGATGAATTCTACCAGGCCCTGATCTCGGAAGTGCGGATCTACAACGTGACCGCCCTTCTGAGCATGGAAGAGATCAAATCAACGCCGCTTCTGCCACTGGCTTCAGTTCCGTCTTGATCTTGGCCCCGGCTTCCAGAGAGCGGTGGACGGGGCATTTATCGGCAATCTCCAGCAGGCGTTGGCGTTGGGTGTCGTCCAACTGGCCCTTCAGGGTGATCTTCCGCGTGAACTGATCCAGTGGCCCGACATCGACGCCCGCATCCTGTGCGTGCACGCGATTGTGGGTGACATCAACGCTCACATGGTCGAGCGGCCATTTCTTGCGGCGCGCATACATGCGGATGGTCATCGAGGTGCAGGCCCCGAGGCCGGCGGCGAGGAATTGATACGGGCGTCAGGCCCTGATCGGTGCCGCCATAGCTTTCGGGCTCATCCGCGATGACGTGGTGCTTCGGCCCCGCGAACACGTCCTGCCGAAAGCCGTTCGGGTCAACCTCGTCAGTGCGGGTCACGCCTTCGGGCGCGCCGATGGGCGGGGCGGGGTGCTTGAGGTCCAGGTACTTTCCGGCCCAGGACGCGATCACGTCGGCAGCGTAATCGGCATCCTGCTGACGGGTCACCAGATGGTCGGCATCATCCAAAGTTACGAATGATTTCGGGTGCTTGGCGGCGAGGAAGATGCGCGTGGCGTTCTCGACCCCGACCACATCATCCAATGGCGCGTGCATGACGAGCAGGGCCTTGTTCAGGTTGGCGATGTCGGGTGCAAGCTCGGACGCTTTCACATCCTCGATGAACTCGGCCCCGATGCGAATGGGGCGACCGCCAAGGATGACCTCGCCCGCGCCTTTGGTGACGATATCATCGAGCGCGTCGTTGAAATTGTGGGTGACATGTTCGGGGTCGAACGGCGCGCCGATGGTGGCCACGGCCTTGATCGACGGGATTTGACCGGCGGCCCGCAGCACGGCGGCGCCGCCGAGGGAATGGCCGATGATGAGCGATGGGCGCCATGCCGCGTTCGTCGAGTGTATCGGCAGCGGCGATCAAGGTCGGCCACGTTGGAGGTGAAGGACGTATTCTCAAACTCGCCCCCGGAATGGCCAAGCCCTGTGAAATCGAAGCGCAGCACGGCGATGCCTTGCGCCGCCAGGCGGGCCGCGATGCGGCGGGCGGCCATGATATCCTTGCCGCAGGTGAAGCAATGGGCCAGCAGGGCCGTGGCTATGTGAGCGCCGTCCGGCAGATCCAGACGGGCGGCGAGCAGATCCCCGGAATGGCCGGGGAAGGTGAAACGTTCGGTGTGCATGGTCTTTGTCCCTTGTCCTGGGCTGACCATGTGGGCGGAGGCCCGCCTGCCGCAACATGTGTGACATTGTTCTCACGCGGGCGTGCACCTACGTGCATGGGGCGTGAACGATTTGAGGGTGTTTCCGTGCGGCTTTTCAGAGGTTTCGTGCGTCTGTGCATGATAGCGGGCGTTTTGACCCTGGTGGCGAGTTACATGGGGTCTGTGCACCCTGTGGGCGATTCGTTGGCGGTGTTTCGCATCTGGATCGCGGGCGGCGTGGCTTTGGCCGGGTTGATCGCCCTTTTCCTGCGTGTGAAACGCGCAGGATGGCTGGCGATTTTTTCGCCGCCGTCGCAGGCGGCCCGATCGCGGCGATGGTCTACGCGCCAAGCGGGGCGGCGCCGGACGGGGCTGTGACTGTTTACACAAAAAACACCCTTGGCGGCTGGGGGGATGACGCAGCCATCACGGCAGATATCCTTGCCAGCGGCGCGGACATCGTCTTGTTGCAGGAACTCAGCCAGACCCGCAGCGATTTCGGTGGCGCGTTGCAGGACAGGCATCCGCATCAGCATGTCTGCCGGTTCTCGGACTGGTCGGGCATGGCCGTTCTGTCGCGATGGCCGGTGTTGGAGACCTATTGCTCCTCCCACCGTTCTTTCGCCGCTGCGCAGGTCGATGCGCCGGGCGGGCCGGTTTGGGCCGTCTCAACCCATCTGGTCTGGCCCTATCCACATGCACAGGCGCGGTATCTGGAGGAGGCGCTGCCGTTTCTGCAAGGCATTGAAGGCCGCGTGATCGTGGCGGGTGACTTCAACATGGTGCCTTGGGGCTATTCCGTTCGGCAGATCGAGGAGGCAACGGGCACGGGCCGGATCGGGCCGCTCTTCACAACCATTGAGGTGCGGGACGTGCCGCTGCAAATCGATCATGTGCTGACCAATGGCACGGGCATGGTGGAGCGGCGGCCCCGCTTCGGCTCAGATCATTTCGGCCTGGTGGCGCAAATCGGCTGGGAGTAGGTGGCGCGTCGGAAAACTGCAGTTTTCCGGACGGAAATCTCGAGATTTCCGAACCGTTTTGCGCGCGAAAAATGGCCCGGGCCAAGGCCCGGTCTACCCCATCAGCGCCGCATCAAAGGGATAGCTCGTCAGGTTCTCATACCCGTCCTCGGTGATGAGCACCTGATCCTCCAGCTTGATGCAGAAATCGCCATCTTCTTCGCCCACCAGCGCCTCGACACAGAACATCATGCCGGGTTTGACTTCGTAATCGAAGGCCCCTTCGACATAGTGGCTGGGATAGACGATGATCGGCCATTCATCGCACAGGCCCACACCGTGCATCCGACACGAATACTTGCGCTTGTCGTATTTCGCGTCGAGTTGGTGGCCCTTGTGCACAAGGTCATGGAACGATGCGCCGGGTTTGAGAAGCTCCATATTCGTCTGGATATGCTCGACCCCGTGCTGCATGGCTTCGATCATGTCCGGGCGGGGCTTGTCGGGGCCGGTCCACCAGGTGCGGCTGATGTCCACGCAAAGGCCGTAGCAGCCGATCAGATCTGTATCGAGGGCGCTGATCTCATTGGCTTGCAGCGTGCGCGGGCCGCATTCCTGGAACCATGGATTGGTGCGGGGGCCTGAGGAGAAGAGCCGTGTTTCGATCCATTCGCCGCCGCGCTTGATGTTTTCGGCATGCAGGACAGCCCAGACCTCATCCTCGGTCTTGCCGGGCGCGATCGCGTCTTCCATCGCCTTCAGGCTCTTTTCGCAGGCATCCACGGCGCAACGCATGGCGAGGATCTCGTCCGGGCCCTTGATCGAACGGGCATGCTCGGTGACGGCCTCGCCTTCCATGATCTCGAAGCCCTTTGCCTCCAGCGCACGGGCGCCGTGGAGCAGGATCTTGTCGACGGCGAGCCGTTTGTTGCTGCCGGCATGGGCGGCCATGATCTCGGCCACTTGGTCGGAAAACGCGTCTGCTGCGGCCTCACCCCTGTCGCCCACTGCAAAATAGAACATGGACGCGCCAGACCGCACCTCCCGCACCAGTGAGTTATGATCTGCGAGGAAGGGCGAGTTCTTGTATTCCCAGAGCACCATATGGCCGTCAGCGCAGACCAGGCACGCGCGGAAGGGATTGTGCGTGTTCCACAGCTGCATGTTGGTGGTGTCGGTGGCGTAGCGGATGTTGAGAGGGTCAAACATGAGCACGCCGCCGTACTCCCGCGCCTGAAGTTGCGCGACGAGGCGGTCGAGCCGGTACTGGCGCAGACCTTGCAGGTTTGGGAGTGTCAGCCCGGCCTCGGCCCATTCGGCATAGGCCAGCGGGGTCGGCCCGATCTCGATCCGGTCATTGTCGTTGAGCGTGCCGTCGGGCAGGTTGAGGCCGTGGGCCGGGTCGATCTTGCGGGTGTCGCGGCGATAGGCTTGGTTCATTGTCGTCTCCCTTGCCTGATTCAGCGTGACGCAGGGGAATGGGATCAATCGCGCCGGATTGCGGCATGAGAAGCGTCGGAAATGGACAACGTTCTGCAAGATCACCTTCCGACAGCGCCGTGGATGGCGGAAGCCACGCGGCGCTTGCCGGGATTACAGCCCTTGGGCGGGTACCATGAGTGGTTGCCGACGGATGAGGCCTTTGCAGGTCAGATGGCCGTGCGGGAGGGGTTGCTGGCTGAGCGCCGGGACGAGGTGATTGCGCAGGTGCCTGGCTGTGGGCCTGCGGTGGATGAGCTCTACGAAGAGGTGCTGTATTATCTGGGTGGTGGACGGGGATATGAGTGGGATGCGCATGGCTGCATCCGGCCCGATGGCGTTTATGTCGCCCTGGATGAAGGTGACAAGTTGGGGACGCTGGCGCGCCTGGTTCAGCAGGATCTGTGTGTGCTGGAAAAGCCGGACGGGGCGGATGAGCACGTGCTGACCGCAGCGATCTTGTGTTTTCCAGCCAGCTGGACGCTGGCGGAAAAGATCGGGCGGCCCTCTCAGACATCCACGGGCCGGTGGCGGAATATGACGGTGCAATGGCCCGCCGGGTGCAGCGGGTGTTTGACCATCTGCGTGATGATACGCCGGTCTGGCGGCAGAATGCGTTGATCTACGAGGATCCCGCGCTGTTTCAGCCGCGCCGGATGGCCGCGCCGCGCGTCGCGCGCCATGGGGCGGGGTATTTGCGGTCTGAGCGGCAGGTCTTGCTGCGGTTGCTGGAGACCCGGGCGGTGGTGTTTTCGATCCACACCTATGTGGTGCCGATGGAGCGGTTGACGCCCGCGCAGCGCGCAGGTTTGGCCGATGTTGCGCATGTGACCTGAAGGCGCGGCTTGCGCCGCATTCGTATGATTTTGCGTTAGCACGCAGCCAAGGCGGCTTCGCCGCCTGTTGGGGCGTTGCCCCAAACCCCAAGGTATTTCCAAAACAAGGAAGGGGGCGGCCGGGTTTAGGGTTTGAAGTGTTTGGAGAGTTTCAGGCCCTGGCCCTGATAGTTGGAGGCGATGTCCTGCCCGTAGAGTTGGGTGGGGGCGGCGGCCATGGCCTCGTAGACGAGGCGGCCCACGGTTTGTCCGTGTTCGAGGACGAAGGGGCTTTCGTGGCAGCGGACTTCTAGGACACCGCGCGCAGGAACACCGTGGCCGAAGCCAGGGTCGAAGAAGCCTGCGTAGTGGACCCGGAATTCACCGACCATGGCGAGGTAGGGGGCCATTTCAGCGGCGCAATCGGGCGGGATCGTCACGGCCTCGCGGCTGACGAGGATGTAGAAGGCGCCGGGGTCGAGGATGATCTGGCCATTGGTGGAATGCAGTTCCTCCCAAAAATCGGCGGTGGAGTGGGTGCCGATCTGGGTCAGATCGATGACACCGGTATGGGGTTTGGCGCGGTAGCCGACGAGGGTGCCTTTGGATGGCGAAAGGTCGACGGAGAAGCCGAGGCCCTCGTCGATCAGCGGTTCTTGGTCGACGAGAGGCGTGTCGGCATGGCGCGCGGCGAGGTCCGCATCTGACAGCGTGGCATGGCCGCGGCGGAAGCGGATCTGGTTGAGGCGCAGACCAGGCTCGATCTTCACGGAGAAGGAGCGGGGGCAGATTTCGGCATAGAGCGGGCCTTCATAGCCCGCCGGGATGCGGTCGAACTCGACGCCGCCATCGGCGATCACGCGGGTCAGGCAATCGACACGTCCGGTGGAGGATTTGGCGTTGCACACGGCTGTGATGTCGGCGGGTAGGGCTAGGCCTTCCATCAGCGGGACGACGTAGACGCAGCCCTTTTCCAGCACCGCACCTTGGGTCAGGTCCATCTCGTGCATGGTGAATTCGGGCAGGCGGTCCGCGACGGGGCGGCCTTCGCCGGCGAGAAAGGACGCGCGGACGCGGTAGGCTTTGTGGCCGAGGCGCAAATCGAGGCTGGCGGGTTGGATCTGGCCATCGGGCAGGGGTGTGGTGGCGGCGATTTCACCGGCCTCCAGCATAGCAGCAATCGCGTTGTCGGGCAGCACTCCGAAGGCATTGGTCGTGGTCATGTGGGTCTGGCGCTCCGTCGGGCTGGCTTGGCGCCGGAGAAAAGCGGGAATGGGCCCGGCGCGCAAGGGGCGCGGGCGAATTTGAAGGGGTAGTGCGGTGATTTGGTCGGGCTAGCAGGACTCGAACCTGCGACCTTCCGTCCCCCAGACGGACGCGCTACCAGGCTGCGCCATAGCCCGACTACGCGCCCTTCTACCCATTTCTGACGGCGGTGCAAGAGACGCTTTGGATGCGCCCCTTTATTGCGGGCGCGCAGCCTCGCCCATCTTGTCGCGCAGGGCCTTGAGGGCGGGCAGGTGGCTGGCGAGAGCACCGGGGAGCGGGCGAATTCGGCCAGTTGGGTCAACGCGCTTTCGGCGCTGACCGCGGTTTGGGGCGCCGGTGTTGACGGTGTGTCTGCGCCTGAAGCGGGGGGACGGCCTGCTCAGCGGTCTCGTCCATTGCAGGTTCGGGATCAGGCGATGCGACCTCAGAGGCTGCAATGGGCGCGCTCTCTGATGGCTCCGGCGCGGCCGGGATGTCACTCTCCTCTGGCGCGTCCGGCGTCTCTGACACCCCATCCCCATCGGCCAGAGCGTCCGCGGCGGCGTCCTTTTCCCATTCCTGATCCGGCGTGATGTCGATCACATCGGCATCTTCCAGAAGGCTGTCGATGGGGGGACAGGGCAGTGATCGCGTCGAGCCCTTCCTCGGAGATCATCTTTTTCACGCCGCGTATGGTCATGCCCCGGTCGTGAAGCAGAACCTTGATCCCGCCCACCAGCTCCATGTCGGATGGGCGATAGTAGCGTCGCCCGCCGGCGCGCTTGACCGGTTTGATCTGATTGAATTTGGATTCCCAAAACCGCAGCACATGGGCGGCGACGCCAAGCCAATCGGCGACCTCCCGAATGGTGCGGAACGCTTGCGCGGATTTGGCCATGGCTTCTCACTCCTGCTCGGAGGTGTCGTGTTTGCCTGAAGTACGCTCACCCGTCTTGCGGGGTGATGCGTCGGATCTTTAGTCTATCGCATGTCCGGAACGCTCAAAACCGGATCCCGCTTTTGAGCAACATGCTTTAGCCGCGATTGCCTGCTGCCACGCGGTCTTTCATCAGATGCGAGGGCCGGAAGGTCATCACTCGGCGGGGGCTGATCGGCACTTCTTCGCCCGTCTTCGGGTTGCGACCCACGCGTGCCGTTTTGGAACGGACGGAGAAGGTGCCAAAGGACGAGATCTTGACCTGTTCGCCCTCCACCAGAGAATCCGACATCATTTCAAGGACACGTTCGACCAACTGCGAGGATTCATTGCGAGAAAGACCTACTTCGCGGAACACCGCTTCGCTCAGATCCATCCGTGTCAGTGTTTTTGCAGCCATCGGTTCTTGTCCCCCTCGTTTGGCACAGGATGACGGAGGCGGTTTCCGTAGTCAATCCAGTGTGTTGCAGGGGGTATTTGTGCGGCGCATGAACGCCGATCAGATTACCAGCGCAGGATCACTGCGCCCCAGGCCAAGCCGCCGCCAATCGCTTCGGTGACCAGAAGGTGCCCCGGTTGAATGCGCCCATCGCTGACGCCGACACTCATCGCCAGAGGGATCGACGCGGCGGATGTATTGCCATGATCCTGGACGGTGACGATCACCTTATCCATGGGCAGGCCGAACTTTTTCACCGTGCCGGTGATGATGCGGATGTTGGCCTGGTGCGGCACAACCCAATCCACATCGTCCACGCCGACGCCCGCTTTTTCCAAGGCGGTTTCGGCGGTTTTGGTAAGTTTTTCAACGGCATGGCGGAAGACTTCCTTGCCTTGCATCTTCAGCACGCCGGTCGATTGCGTGGCCGAGACGCCACCATCAACATAAAGCAGATCGCGATGTGTGCCGTCGGAATGAAGGTCGGTCGCAAGGATGCCGCGATCGTCGGACGCACCTGCGCCATCCTGCGCCTCAAGGATCAGGGCGCCGGCGCCGTCCCCGAACAGCACACAGGTCGTGCGGTCGGTCCAGTCCATGATCTGGCTGAAAGTTTCGGCCCCGATGACGACCACCCGGCGCGCCTGGCCCGATACGATCAGCGCGTTTGCGTTGGCCAGCGCATAGACGAACCCGGCGCAGACCGCCTGCACGTCAAAGGCGAATCCCTTCGTCATGCCGAGGCCTGCCTGCACCATGGTGGCGACCGAGGGAAAGGTGAGGTCCGGGGTGGATGTCGCGACAATGACGGCGTCCAAATCGTCGGCTGTCAGCCCGGCATGGGAGAGGGCGTTTTGCGCCGCCGCAATGGCCATCTGGCTTGTTGTTTCGTCTTCAGCGGCGAAATGGCGGCGTTCGATGCCGGAGCGGGCGCGGATCCATTCATCGGAGGTCTCGATCGTCTCCATCGCTTCGAATTCGGCGTTGGGAACAATGCGTTTGGGCAGGTAGTGGCCGATGCCTACGGGGACCGCACGGATGGTCATGGTTGCGGGTCCTCCGGTTGGATGATGTTCGACACCGCGACCTCGGATTGGGCGATGCGTGCGGCGAGGCGTTTGTGGAAGCCCGTGGCCGACAGGCGTTCAGCCAGCTTGATTGCCGCCGCGACGCCTGTGGGGTCGGCCGAGCCGTGGGATTTCACGACCGTGCCGTTGAGGCCCAGGAACACGCCGCCGTTCACGCGGCGTGGGTCGATGCGTTTCGACAGGCGGCGCAGCGAGGTATAGGCCAACAACGCCGCGACACGAGAGAAGGGCGTTTTCTTGAACGCCTGCTCCAGCAATTCGCGGATCAGGCGGGCCGTGCCTTCGCCGGTTTTCAGGGCCACATTGCCGGTAAATCCGTCGGTCACGATGACATCGACGCGGTCAGACGGCAGGTCGGAGCCTTCGACGAAGCCCACAAATTCGAAATCAGCAGCGCCCGAGGCGCGCTCGATCAGATCAGACGCGACTTTAAGTTCAGCACGGCCCTTATGTTCTTCCGTGCCAACATTCAGCAGGCCGATGCGGGGGCGGGGCAGGTCCAGGCCGTTGCGGGCATAGCTTGCGCCCATCAGCGCGTATTGCAGCAGATCTTCGGCATCCGCGCGGATATCGGCGCCAACGTCGAGCATGACGTTGAAGCCTTGTGGATTGCGTGAGGGCCAGAGGCAGGCGATCGCGGGGCGGTTCACGCCTTCGATCTTGCGCAGGCGGATCATCGAGATCGCCATCAGCGCGCCAGTATTCCCGCAGGACACCGCAACCGTGGCCTCACCTGAGCGGACGGCCTCGATCGTGGACCACATGGAGGTATCTTTGCCATTGCGCATCACGTGGGACGGCTTGGCGTCCATCGTGACCACCCCCTCGGCGTGACGGATCTCACATTTCTCAGAGAGGCCGCGTTTGCGGGCGATCAACGGTTCCAACTCGGCCTTTGGGCCGTGCACGATGAAGCGTAGATCGGGGTTCTTGGAGACGGCTTTGGCGAGGCCCGAAATGACGGCAGAGGGGCCAAGATCGCCCCCCATCGCGTCCACAGATAAAACGGTGCCGTTCACCGTTCCTCCTGTCAACGCTGCGCCATCGGTCATGTGATCGGGCCCGCCCTTGGGTCAGGCGGCGATCAGGCCGCGTCTTCGTCGAGGTCGATTTCGTCAGCCTGCGCAATGACTTCGCGGTCATTGTAGGTGCCGCAGGACGGGCACACATGGTGCGGGCGCTTCAGTTCGCCGCAGGACGGGCATTCGTTGGGGTTTGCACCGTCAAGCGCATCGTGGGCGCGGCGCATGTTACGCTTGGAGCGCGTCACTCGATTCTGGGGGACAGCCATGTCACAACCTCGGGTTAGAAGGCGCAATCGGCGCGCCCTACTTGTCAAAATCCGTCTCGCATCCGGGCCAGTTTCAAGCTGCAAACGCGGCTGCGTCGCAAGCCCGAAAAAGGTCTGAAAAACCGGGGGCGAATGAGGCCGGGAACATACTCCGATTCCCCGGCCATGCAAGCCCTTTTCCACAAGGCATTTCCGGGGCTGCTCAGCCCTCGTTTTCGCCGTCTCCGTTGCCCTTTGCCAGTTGGTCGCGCAGGCTTGCCAGCCCGGCCAAGGGCTTGGCCTCTTCGTCCGTCATCGGGATCACGCCGGGTGCCGCATAAACTGCCTCGCCCAATTCGACACCTTCGGCGCGGGGGTAGTCCGGCACGGCAAGCGCCAGCGCCTCGGACAAGAGCTGCGCAAGGTCCAGAGACGTTGGCAAAGGCTCGATCGTGTCGTCCTCGGGCATCTCCATCTCTTCGCCGGAAGGTTCAGGCAAATCGACACGGTAGCTGCGCGTCACGGGCGCGTCGATCCGCGTGGTGACAGGCTCAAGCGTGACGACGCAATCCTGCACGACGGTGGCCCCCAGTTTGGCCTCCAGCCGCCAATCGGCCTTGCCCTCTGGCCTGACTTCACCCACAAGACGCACCTTTCGTAGGCCACGCAATTCCAGCGCCTCGGCCAAGGCCTTGCGCGCCTCAGCGTCCGGTTCCACCGAAAACGCGGTTGGCGCGGCGCGCCCCAAACGGGAAAGGGACAGTGTTGTGGATGGCATCGTCTCTCCTTCGCACAAGTCCTGTGGGGTCCTCGCTTGCCCCGTGCGTGCCTCTGAGGTAAGCCGATATTGCGGTTTTCAGCCTGTCGCAAGCAGGCCGCCGCCCAAACGAGCCCCCAAATGAAATTGGGGGCCCAGACGTGCAGTTCAGGCAGGACCATTTGAGATGTTTGATTTTCTGATTTCAAAGATGCGGGTCGCCCTATTGCCCCTTGGCCTTATTGCCGGACTGTCGGCCTGTGCCGCGACCTACACCAACCATGGCTATGTGCCGCCGCCGGAAGTCCTGTCGGAAATCGGCATCGGAGCCTCGCGTGATCAGGTGGCCGAGATTGCGGGTGCACCCGGCTCTGCCGGTGTGGTCCGGGATGAGGCGTGGTTCTACACCCAATACCGCGTGCGCAATTTCACGTACAATGCGCCGCAGGTGATTGAACGCGATATCGTCGCCATTTCATTCAGTGATGCGGGCCGTGTCACAAATATCGAACGGTTCGGGCTGGAAGACGGCCAGATCGTTCAGCTTTCACGCCGTGTGACGGAAAGCTCGGTCCGCGATGTGGGCTTCTTCGCGCAGATCTTGTCGAACTTTGGCCGCATCAACATCGCCGACGCATTGGGCGGTTGACGCAAAGATATCTTGCACGCTGGGGTTGTGGCGCACATCTTGTGAATGGCGCGCCTTGGATTGGCACGGCGCGAATGCATGTCCGCTGCTGGAGCAGGCCGATGATCAACTTGCGCAAAGGGCGCTACAGCGCCCGATTGGCCGATGGAGCGGATGATATCGACGCCGTGCATCGCTTGCGCGCCTTGGTTTTTCGCGGCGCGCAGGGGGACGACCATGATCCGTTTGATACCGATTGCGCGCATATGCTGGTGGAAGATCAACGATCCGGCACGGTTGTGTGCTGCTTTCGGATGATGCACCTGCCGTCGGGCGCAGACATCGGACGCAGCTATTCCGCACAATTCTATGAGCTTTCGGCCCTCAAAGACTTTGATGGTCCGATGGTTGAGATGGGGCGCTTCTGCATTCACCCCGAGTGGAAGGACGCCGATATCCTCCGAGTCGCCTGGGGTGCGATGACGGCTTATGTCGATGCCGAAGGGGTTGAGATGCTGTTTGGCTGTTCTTCGTTCCACGGAACGGAGGCTGATGAGTATTTTGACGCCTTTGCGTTGTTGCGGGATCGCCATCTGGCGCCCAAACGCTGGCTTCCGCGCGTAAAGGCGCCCAGTGTCTTTCAGTTTGCGCGGCGATTGACGGGCAAACCTGATTTGAAGGCGGCGCAAGCCAAGATGCCACCGCTGCTGAGGACCTATCTGCTGATGGGGGGATGGGTCAGCGACCATGCGGTGATCGACGATGATCTTGGCACTTTGCATGTCTTTACGGGGCTGGAAATTCGTGCGGTTCCGGCCACTCGTGCGCGGCTGTTGCGGGGCGTGGCGGGGTAGGGCGGTTGCGCCTATTGGCCCGCGTGGAAAGCCCGTGCCGTGGACAGCAGGTGCATATGGCGCGTCCCAAGCAAGCCTTCCAGCACCCGGGTGCGTGCCGCGCGCCGCTTTCGCATGGCCCACGTTGTATCCAGCCAAGTTCCACCCAAAGCCCGCAGGTCCGCCCCAGTGCCGCGTTTGAACCGCGCGAGGCCCGGCGCATGGTCGGGATCAGCTGCGCCCAGGTCGATTGCGGATATCCCCATCTGCTGTAGATCGACCATGGCGCGCCACATCAAGGCCGGTCCGGCAGACCGTGTCCGGCCTTCCGAATTGGTCCAGCCGATCTGATAGGTCGCGGTTGTGCTGTTGCGCAGGAATAGCATCGCCGCAACACGCTGACCGAGGTGATAGGCGGTGAACAGTTGGGCGCATCCAGGCCTGCTGCCTGCAAGGGCCGCAATCATCTCAGGCGGCAGGGGCTGGTACCAGAGGCGGGACGATTGCTTGGCCTCCGCCCGCAATAGCCAATGGTTGGGGTCCGCAGGCATCGGGCGGCGATGTAACTCCAAATTTTGCGTCAGCCCGTGGCGGAGGCGGTTGCGCCATTTCGGCGCGAGGCGATGCGCCATCTCCTCCGCTGTGGGTGCGAGGGTCAGCTCCGCGACCATGCGGGGCGCGGCGATCCGGTGAAACCCGGCTGTGGCAAGGGCTGCGGCGTCGTCGATCGTTTCGCTGTTCACAATCAAGTGGCGCGCGCCAAGCTGCCGTCGCAAATCAGCGGCGCTTTCCGGTGATAGGCCCATTTGCGCCCTTGAAAGCAAGGCCGTCTTGCCGATGACAGGAAGGGTCTTTCGCAAGGTCAGCACCTTGGCTGGGCCGATCCGTTCCATCCGGGCGTCAGACCCAAGCGCGCGGGAGGCGCGCAGCCAGACCTCGCTTTGTTGCAATGGCAGGATCGGATGGGGCTGTGTCGAAGGAAGGGAAGGGGCGCAATCAAACATGCGCCCCAGAATTCGGTCAAACTGCCAAAATTTGGTTAATGGTGCCGGTTCAATTCGCCAATGTCACCAAGGCATGGCGTTTCTTGCCCGCGCTCAACTTGATGGGCGTCCCTAGATCGCTGGCGACAACCATCAGCCCCGTATCGGTAACGGCTTCATCGTTCAGGCGGGCGCCACCTTCGGCGATCAGGCGCTTGGCCTCTTTGCCGGATTTCGCAAGGCCAGACCGCGTGATCAGTTGTACGATTGAAATGCCGTCGCCCAGATCATCCGCCGTCAGTGCAAGTGTCGGCAAATCCTCTCCGGTGCCGCCCTTTTCAAACACTTCGCGCGCTGTCGCCTCGGCCCCCGCGGCGGCCTCCGCGCCGTGCAGCAGGGTTGTGACTTCGCGGGCCAAGGCGATCTTGCCTTCATTGATCTCGGCCCCTTCGAGTGCGCCCAGGCGGTCGCATTCTTCAACGGGCAGCTCAGTGTAGAGCTTCAGGAACCGCCCCACATCCGCGTCCGGCATGTTGCGCCAGAATTGCCAGAATTCGTAGGGGCTGAGAAGGTCCGCATCGAGCCAGGTGGCGCCGCTGGCGGATTTGCCCATCTTGGTGCCGTCCGACTTGGTCAGAAGTGGCGTCGTCATGCCGAAGATCTCTTGGTCCAGCACACGACGGGTCAGGTCGATCCCGTTGACGATATTGCCCCATTGATCCGAGCCACCGAACTGCACACGGCAGCCGTAGCGCCGGTTCAGTTCCAGGAAGTCGTAGGCCTGCAGGATCATGTAGTTGAATTCGAGGAAGCTGAGCGATTGCTCCCGATCCAGCCGCGATTTCACGGATTCAAACGACAGCATGCGGTTCACGCTGAAATGCCGCCCGATATCGCGCAGGAAGTCGAGGTAGTTCAACCCATCGAGCCATTCGGCATTGTTGAGCATCAGGGCATCATTCGGCCCGTCACCATAGGTGATGTAGGTCGAGAAGACCTTTTTGATGCCCGCGATGTTTTCATCAATTTTTTCGGGGGTTAGCAGCGGACGTTCATCCGCCCTAAAGCTCGGATCCCCCACTTTGGTCGTCCCGCCGCCCATCAGTGTGATCGGCTTGTGGCCGGTCTTTTGCAACCAACGCAGCGTCATGATCTGCATGAGCGAGCCGACGTGCAGCGACGTCGCTGTCGCATCGAACCCGATATAGCCTGGCACCACCCCCGAAATCAGGGCGTCATCCAGACCCTGATAATCGGTGCAATCGGCGAGGAAGCCGCGCTCGATCATCACATGAAGAAAGTCGGATTTGGGGTGGTAGGTCATGACATGTCCGGGCCATTCTAGGGGTGCCGATGAAGTGCCGGGAGGGTCTAGCGGGAATGGCAGCCAAGGAAAAGGGGCGCGTTTGGGTCGCGGGTGCGATGTCGGGGACAAGCTTCGATGGGGTCGACGTTGCGGTCATTGAGACCGATGGCATTGAGGTCTTCGATTTCGGCGAGGTTCGCGAAGCCTCCTATTCCGATGAGGATCGCGCGGTGTTGCGCGCGGCGATGGGGGCCTGGCCCGGTGAGGCGCGCGCCGATGCAGCGGCAAAGGTCGTAGAAGCGGCCCATATTGCGGCGCTTGCAGGCCTGAGAGACGTGGACATGCTGGGCTTTCACGGCCAGACACTGGCCCATGACCCTGCGACCGGGCGCACCCATCAGGTGGGCAATGGGCAGGCGCTAGCCGATGCGCTGGGGATAGACGTGATCTGGGATTTCCGGTCCGCCGATATGGGGCTTGGCGGGCAAGGTGCGCCGCTGGCACCGTTCTACCATTGGGCCTGTGCACGCTGGATCGGGTCTGATGCGCCGGTTGTGTTTCTCAATCTGGGCGGCGTCGCCAACATATCGTGGGTGGATCCCAGGATGGAGGCGCCAGAGGCCGACGGTGCCTGCCTTGCCTTTGACACCGGGCCTGCCAATGCGCCTGTGGATGACCTGATGGCCCTGCGCGGCCTGGGCCGCTTCGATAAGGATGGGGCGCTGGCCGCGACGGGGCGTATCGACATGGGCATCCTCGAACGCATGCTGGCGGACCCGTGGTTCGATCTCAGCCCGCCCAAATCCCTCGATCGGGATGCCTTCTCGACCCTGGCGGAGGAGGTGGCGGGCCTTTCCGATGCCGATGCGGCTGCGACGCTCACGGCCTGCTCGGCGGGTGCCGTTGGGCGGGCCCTGGCCCATTTGCCGGTGAAACCCGACACAATCCTCGTGACGGGTGGCGGCAGGCGAAACGAGACGCTCATGGCAATGGTGGCGGATGCCACGGCGGCAGGGGTGCAGCCAGTTGAGGCCGCGGGCCTTGATGGCGACGCGCTTGAGGCGCAGGCTTTCGCCTATCTTGCGGTGCGCGTGGAACGCGGATTGCCCACGTCGGCACCTGGCACCACGGGCGTCGCGGCCCCGGTTGGCGGCGGCAAACGCGCACGAAAGCCCCGCGTGCTGCTCCCCTAAAGCCAATGCGCCCTCGCGGGCGTTGCGCCGGCTTTGCCGTCGCCGGGGGCCTCGCGCGCGTGGCGCGCGCTCGGCTTGAACCTAGTTCGAACAAGGGCGCGTCGCGGCACGCTATGGCGTAAAGGGACAGGTCGGACTTGCATATTTTTGGAACAAAGAGGGCCAGTTGGCACGCACTTTGCCCATCTTTGTTCCCTGAAAATGCCCGCCGGAGGCAAACCCGCAGTCGCGACGAGCGCAACAGGGCCAGTTTACGTGTCGCCCGGGCGGATCGCTGCGCTGCTAGCTTCTGGGAATGTCGAACCCCGGCGCTGCGAGCGTGAAGCCGTCAAAGGTGAATCCCGGGGACACGGTGCACGAGACGAGCGTGAAGGCGCCTGTCGTGCGCGCCGCCTGCCAATGGCCTTTGGGCACTATTAGTTGCGGCGCGCCTGCGGATAGATCTGGTGTGAGAAGCAGGTCACGCGCTGGCCCCTCATCCCGCTCGGCCAAGGACAAAACCAAGGGCGCGCCTGCATGGTAGAGCCAGATCTCCGTTGCATCGACCTTGTGCCAATGGCTGGCCTCGCCTTCTTTCAGCAAAAAGTAGATACAGGTCCCCGTTGGTCGGCCCTTGTTCTCGGCGATCCAGGTTTGACGAAAATGGCCCCCCTCAGGATGGGGGGCCAGATCCAGGTGCGCGATGATGTCATCCGCGGTCATTCGGCAGGGCGCGGCGCAGCCCCGTTGGTCGGGGCGTCTGATGCCTCTGGCGCGGGCGCATCGAGGGCCTCTGGCGCCGCACTCTTGGCGACGGGGCGGTCGTTCAGCGCGCTTTCGGCCAGGCCTTCGACGCCATTCTCAAGGCTCAGACCCAATTCATCCCCCAATTTGCGCAGGGCAGGCATCTGGACGGCCATGCCCATGATGCTGTCGAGCGCCTGGTTGACCACGGGCTTGTCGCCCGCCGCCGCGCCATTGCCACCGCCGCCATTGGCGCCGCCGAGCCCACCGACCTGATGGATCTTGATCGAGTCGATCTTTTCGACCGGCTTGACCATTTGCTCCATGATGGCAGGGATCGCCTCAATCCGGGCCATGTCGACCTTCATGCCAACGATCTGTTCCGAAAGCGCGTTCTCGGCCTCGGTAATGGCCCGCGTACCTTCGGCTTCGGCCAGCATGTCCTTCTTCTTGGCCTCTGCACGGATCGAGATGGCATCGGCCTCGGCCTGCGCCTCTTCACGACGGGCTGCGGCCCTGTCGGCAGCGGCGGCTTTCTCGGCCTCTGCTTCAACCCGTACGCGGGTCGCGGCACGTTCAGCTTCCCGCGCGGCTTCGATCAGCGCAATCTGCTTCACGCGCTCGGCCTCTGCCACTTCGCGGGCCGTGGCCACGGCCTCGGTCGCTTTGGTGGCCTCAGCCCGGGCGAGGTCCGCGGAGGCACGGGCGCGGCTTTCTTCTTCGGATTTCTGCTGAATGATGATCTGGCGTTCCTGTTCGGCCACCTCCAGCTCACGTTCCTTGGTGATCTCTGCATCGCGGATATTGCGTTCGCGGGCGATCTCGGCCGAGCGGACCTGTTCTTCGCGGGCAATCCGGGCGCGCTCACTTTCGCGGACGGAATCTTCGCGACGGAGCGCGATTTCCGCTTCCTGCGCGGCCTTCATCGTCTCGATCTGCTGGACCTGCGCGATGGCCGCCTGCTCTTCATCCTGCTGGATGGTGAGTTTCTGACGCTCGGCCTCCATTGCGGCACGGCGCACGGCGACGTCGGCTTCTGCGTCGATCTCGGCGCGTTCCTTCTTGGATTTCGCGATCACCTCGGCCAGCTTGCGCATACCGACGGCGTTAAAGGCGTTATTTTCATCGAGCGCTTCAAACGGCGTTTGGTCGAGCGCGGTGAGCGAGACCGATTCCAGCGACAAGCCGTTCTTCAAGAGGTCCTCGGAAATTGCGTTCTGCACCTGCTGGACGAAGTCCGAGCGGTTCTCGTGCAGGCCATCCATCGTCATTTTCGCGGCCACGGCGCGCAGGCCGTCGATCAGCTTGCCTTCGATCATCTCGCGCAGCTGATCCACGTAAAAGGTCCGGTCGCCCAGGGTCTGCGCAGCCCGTGCGATGCCTTCTTCGTTGGCCATGACGGAGACGTAGAATTCCACGCCCACATCCACACGCATCCGGTCTTGCGTAATCAGCGCGCCTTCGCCCGTCCGACGTACTTCGAGGCGCAGGGTTTTCATGTTCACGGGGCTGATTTCGTGCAGAAGGGGCACGACAATCGTGCCACCATCCATGATGACCTTCTTGCCGCCTGCACCCGTTTTGACCAGCGCGACTTCGCGCGTGGTGCGTTTGTAAAGCCGTCCGACGACCAGTCCGACGAAGACGAGCGCCGCAATGACGGCGATGACAATGATGCCAAGAAATCCAAGTTCCATAACGTGTCCTTTCTATGGGGGCGCCTGAAGGGGAAGAGCGCATTGAATGGGATTGTGCGGGTTACATCGGGATCAGTCTGAACCCGCCAGTGGGGCGATGGCGCAGCACAAGCACCTCTGTCCCCTGTTCGATTTCCGCCGCGTCCTGCATTGGCTCCGCGCGGAGGTAATGGGTGTTGCCGTAGCGATCCGTCACGCGTACCTCGGCCGGGCTGCCGCGCCGCGCCGTGCCTTGCGTGACCAGCCCGCGCCGGCGTCCGAGTGTGCGGGTGGACACCGACTGGCTTTCCGTCTTGGGCAGCAAACGGGCAAAGAGCGCTCCGAACCGGCCCGTGAACCACAAGGCGACGACAGTGCAAGGGACGACGGCAATCATGGCGGGCAGGGCAAAGCCCATGGTCGACGACAAGGTGCCCTGCAGTAAAATACCTGCCACTCCGAACGACAGAAACAGGCTCGTCAGCCAGATCAACGTGGGCATCTTGCCCAGACCAAGCCAGGACAGGGGCGACGCCCCAGCCTCGGCAGCGACAGGCGCTTCAACTTCCAGCTCATCCACGGCCAGTTCAAATTCGCCGGGATCGACATCAAAGGCGTCCAGCTCAACCTCTAGATCCAGATCGAGAACCATATCCGGGCCGTCCGCCAGATCGAGCTCAACCTCCGCCTCGCTCTCGCCAATCAGCGAGGCGCCAACAAGCAGCAGCAAAACCTCCAAGGCCAAAAGGCCAAAGAGAAGGGCAAGCGATACGGTAAAGGGCGCAAATGGCCCTGACAGAAGTGTGTCGAGCATTCGTTAAGGATCTCTGATTGTATACAGGTGTATACCAAACATAAGTGTTCACGGACCCGTTACAAGGGGCGCGCGCGGGAAGGGGGCGTGCAGTTACGTTAGAATTGCGGAGTTGTCCGCACATTGCAACGGCATGGATTCCTCCAGTTTGCGCCCGTTTTTGGGCGCGACCGCGCAAAGAAAAAGGCTCGCCGCAGGGGCGAGCCTTGAAAGCCGAATAGATCTGGGCTTTAGCCACGCAGGATCGACTTGCCCGCGTAGACAGCGGTCTCGTCCAGCTGCTCTTCGATGCGGATCAACTGGTTGTACTTCGCAAGACGATCCGACCGGGCAAGCGAGCCGGTCTTGATCTGTCCGCAATTGGTGGCAACGGCGAGGTCGGCGATGGTGGCATCTTCTGTCTCGCCCGAACGATGCGACATCACGCAGGTCATACGCGCGCGCTGTGCCATGGACACAGCCGAAAGCGTCTCGGTCAACGTGCCGATCTGGTTCACTTTCACCAGAAGGGAGTTGCCTGCCCCCCGCGCGATCCCGTCGGCCAGTCGCACCGGGTTGGTCACGAAAAGGTCGTCGCCGACCAGCTGCACCTTGTCCCCAAGCGCTTCGGTCAGGGCGATCCAGCCGTCCCAATCATCTTCCGACATGCCGTCCTCGATGGAGAGGATCGGGTAGTCGTTCACCAGTGCCTCCAGATAGGATACATTCTCGTCTGAGGAGAGGGATTTTCCTTCACCTGCAAGCTCATACTTGCCATTCTTAAAGTATTCGGTTGCGGCACAATCCAGCGCCAGCATCATATCGTCGCCCGGTGTGTAGCCCGCCTTTTCGATGCTTTTCAGAACGAAATCCAAGGCGTCACGGGTGGAAGACAGGTTCGGGGCAAAGCCGCCTTCGTCGCCAATGCCCGTCGAAAGGCCTGCAGCCGAAAGCTCCCCCTTCAGCGTGTGGAAGACTTCCGCGCCCATCCGTACCGCTTCCGCGATGGACGTCGCAGATACCGGCATGATCATGAATTCCTGAATGTCGATCGGGTTATCGGCATGCTCACCGCCGTTGATGATGTTCATCATCGGTACGGGCAGGATATGGGCCTGTGTACCACCGACATAGCGATAGAGCGGCTGCGCCGTGAAATCGGCGGCAGCTTTGGCGGTGGCCAAAGACACGCCAAGGATCGCGTTTGCGCCCAAACGGCCTTTGTTGTCCGTTCCGTCGAGCTCGCACATCGCGGTGTCGATGGCGACCTGCTCGGTCGCGTCAAAGCCTACCAGCGCGTCTGCAATTTCGCCGTTTACGGCTGAAACGGCCTCTTGCACGCCTTTGCCCTTGTAGCGGTTCTTGTCACCGTCGCGCTTTTCCACAGCCTCATACGCACCGGTTGATGCGCCTGAGGGAACGGCTGCGCGGCCCATCGTGCCGTCATCCAGCAAAACATCGACCTCCACCGTCGGGTTGCCGCGGCTGTCGAGGATTTCGCGGGCGTGAATGTCGATGATCAGGCTCATGGGATGTCTCTCCGTGCCGGGAATGGGCAGTAACGAGGGCGCTATAGCACCCTGTGCGGGGGCAGCAACAGCCATGTTTTGCGACTTTGTTAGCGGTAACATGCCGCAGCGTCAGCCAGCAGTCCTCTGCTCGCGCCAAAGCGTGTAGAGGCCGGTGGCGATCACAATGCCTGCGCCGATAAGGGTCAAGGCGTCGGGCCGTTCGCCAAAGACCAGCACGGCAAGGATCAACGCAAACACCAACCGTGAGTACCGAAATGGGGTGACAACGGCGATCTCGCCGATCCGCATGGCCGCAGTAATCGCGTAGTAGGCGACAAGAACGAAGGCGAGGCCGCCGATCAGATAAAGCATTACGCGCGGCTCCGGCATCGCGGCACCCCCTGGAAGGGCAGCATTGCAAGGCCCGAGGCACAGACCGCGGCAAAGCCCCAGGCGGCAAGCAGGAGGGTCGAGACCGATTGCGGGATCGCACGTGTTGCCAGGTCGCGCGCCGCAAGGCCGATGGCTGCGGCAACGGCCAGAAGGGCCGCGGGCTCAAACGTGGCACCGCCCGGGCGCACGATCAGAAGAACGCCGCCTAGGCCTACGACAATCGCAAGCCAGCGCCGCCAGCCGACATTTTGGCCAAAGACAAAGACCGCACCGATGGTCACAAGCAGGGGGTTGGCCTGAATAATGGCCGATAGAAGCGACAGGTCGATCAGGGCGAGCGCCGTCACAAAGCTGACGGTTGCGATGGCTTCCGCGACCAATCGCGCGATGAAGGGGGCGGTGAAAAGGGCAGGGTCAAAGACCCGTTGGCCCTTGGCTTTTGCCCAGAGGCCGAAGATCAGCGCACCGCCGCCGCCGAAAAATGCCATGACCTGGCCGACAGGTAAGGTGTTGAGGCTAAGCTTCAGGCAGGTATCGGCCAGTGCGAAGCCCAGGCTGGCCAACACCATCCATCCCATGCCTTTGAGGTTGTCCATTCCGGCTCCGTTTTCTTGTCAGAGCCGGCCCGGTTGAGGCCGTCCCTGAGCGGGTCCGTTCGGACCCAGCTCGAACTTTCAGGGGCTAACAAACGGTTAAGATTAGATCGGATTATGACTTAAAATCAGACTGATTAACCCCTGGTTGCAAGCGTGCAACCAGGGCCAATAATCGCTACTTTCGCTTTAGAGGTACCCCATAGAGCTCTAATCTATGGCCCTTCAGCTGATAGCCCAGTTTCGCGGCGATCTTTTCTTGCAAGGCTTCGATTTCGGGGTCCACAAATTCGATGACCTCGCCGGAATTGATGTCGATCAGATGGTCGTGGTGATCGCGTTCGGCATCCTCGTAGCGGGCGCGGCCATCGCCGAATTCCAGCTTTTCCAGAATGCCCGCCTCTTCGAACAGCTTCACAGTGCGGTAGACTGTTGCAATCGAAATCCGGGGTCTTCCGCACTGGCGCGTGCATAGAGTTCTTCAACGTCCGGATGGTCGTCCGAGCCCTCCAACACCCGCGCGATGACGCGACGTTGTTCCGTCATGCGCAGGCCCTTCTGGGCACAGCGGGCCTCGATCGTGTCGCTCATACGGGTCTCTCCGGGCGCGAATTGGCGTGCGCCAGAGGTCATATGGGATTTGCCCGCGCGGTAAAAGCCCGCGCGGACATGCGGCCTAGCCTTTGCGACCGGGTGGTAGTGGCGGGGCGGGAATGGGTTGCGAATAGGCGCGGGTGTTGTCGGACTTTTCCCATGGCTGATCAGACGCCGCACCATAGTGGCCTGACATGCGCCGTTGCACATGCCCGCGCGCCTTGTCCTCCAACCCCAGCGCAGCTGCGAGGTCTTCGGCGAATTGCCGTTCTGCGGCGCTGTCCACATCGATGGCCGACATCGCAACGGCAAAGATCTGGGCCTTGAGGGCGGGATGATCCGGCACGTCGCGCACGAAATCCTGGACGTCAATGCGCGCGTTAAGCTCCTCCATCACAAAGGCCCGTTCGCCCGGGTCCAAGCCTTCAAGATGGCGGGTCAACGCCTCACGCTCGGCCCCATCTATGCGTTCGTCCGCCTTGGCGGCCATGATCATCGCGCGGATCATGAGTGCGGCCATGGCCTCTTCATCATCGGTTGGCGGGTCGTCAGGCTCACCGCCATTTGTCAGGGCCTGGTTCAACCTGCGGCCAAAGGCCGGTTCGCGACCCGCGCCACCGCCGCCGGTCAGACCACCCAACAAACCGCCGAGCCCGCCCGCTGCGGCACCACCCCCCAGCATGCCGCCCAGACCACCAAGGGCGTTTGAGCCGCCGAATTCTTCGAGAAGGTCACCCAGGCCGCCACCCGATCGCCCGCCCGATCCGCCGCCGCCCAAAAGCTGGCCGATCCCGCCGGTCGAACCGCTACCCGATTGCGCACGCAGCGCGTCGAGCAATCCGCCCTCGCTGTCGCCTGACCCACTGCTTCGGTTTCGATTTGCAAGCGCCTGCGCGCCCTTCGTGGCCGCAACGCCTACTGCAACTGCGGCCAATGTTCTCATCAGGCTCATCGTGCATTCCTCCCCGTGCATGGATCACCATGGCCAAGCATTGCAGAGATTGGCCGTTCCACGAAGGGGTTTCGTGCGCAGGTCTTCCCCGCAGCTTGACACCGCCGATGGCCCATGACCTGTGCGAAGGGGTTTTCCGGAACGGAGCATTCATGCCCTCAAAACCCCGCATCGATGCCTTTGGCGCCCTGTCCCTAACCGGGTTTGCCGTGCTTCTGGCGTTCAATCAGGTTGTCATCAAGGTTGTGAACGAGGGGTTGCAGCCCGTCTTCTTCGCCGGGCTACGGTCGCTTGGTGGGGCGCTTCTGATCTTTGGCTGGATGCGGCTGCGCGGAATTGCACTGACCCTGCCGCGCAACACGCTTGTGCCCGGCATTGCGATGGGCGCGCTGTTTGCCCTTGAGTTCGTGTGCCTTTTTTGGGCGCTCGATCTCACCACGGTCACACGCACATCGGTGATCTTCTACACGATGCCGATGTGGATGGCGCTTGGCGCACATTTCTTCATTCCCGGCGATCACCTGACCGCTGCCAAGGGTGCAGGTCTCGCGCTTGCCTTTGCGGGTGTAGTCGTCGCCCTGACACTGCGTGGGGAGGGGGAGAGGCCTCACTCCTTGGGGATCTGCTGGCTCTTGCAGGCGCCATGGGATGGGCGGGATTGGCATTGCTGGCACGTGGTACAGCGCTGAGGCATGTCCGGCCCGAGGTGCAATTGCTGTGGCAATTGACGATCTCGGCGCCGTTGCTTTTGGTGGCGGCACTGTTTTTCGGGCCGCTCCTGCGCGCGCCTGAGGTCATCCATTGGGCCGGGTTGGGCTTTCAGATCGTGGTGATCGTATCCGCAGGCTTTCTGTTCTGGCTCTGGCTGCTGTCGATCTACCCGCCCAGTTCGGTGGCCGCATTCTCATTCCTGACGCCAGTATTCGGCGTTTTGATGGGTTGGTTGATGTTGGGCGATGCGGTCGGGCCCGGCATCTTGATTGCGCTGGCCCTGGTGTGCGCCGGGCTGATCCTGGTTAATCGCCAGCCGCGCGGGGCGTAGCGCGGGCTCAGGTGCCGCAGAAGGTTTGCTTAACGCGTTCGCCTTCTGTTGGCGCGCGTTGCAAATCTTCAATCTCAGGGCGGTCTGTAAAAGGATCGGCGAGGGCGGAATTCAATCGGTGGAAGGGGGCGTAATCGCCGGATACGGCGGCCTGAATGGCCTCTTCCACGCGGTGATTGCGCGGGATCAGGGCCGGGTTGACGGCGCGCATTCCCGTGATGCGGTCGGCATCGGTGCGGCTCTCACGCCCGAGGCGGGCGTGATACTCAACCAGCCATGGGTCAAACGCTGCGGGCGCGGCGAAGACTTTGCCTGCATCCTGCGGTGTGTCCGGAGCTGAGGGCCCGGAAGGTTTGCGTGAAATCCGCCCCCCTTGCGCCATGCGATTGAGCAAGTCGAAGGCGAGCGCTGCATCGCCATCCTCTTCGGTTTCTAGCCCCAGCTTGTGCGCGCAAGACCCGGTGCCATTCCGCGTCAAACCGCGCGGCAAAGCCGTTCACGGCCTCAGTGAAGTCTTCGATGGCGGCGTCTCGATCCGGCATCAACGGCAGCAACGCGGTGGCCAGTTGCGCCAGATTCCACGCGGCAATCTGCGGTTGGTTGGCATAGGCATAGCGCCCAAACTGATCGATGGAACTGAAAACCATCTCAGGATGGTAAATGTCCATAAAGGCGCATGGACCATAGTCGATGGTTTCGCCCGAGAGGGTCATGTTGTCGGAATTCATGACGCCGTGGATGAAACCCACACCCATCCAGGCCGCAATTAACTTGGCTTGGGCGCCGATGACGGCACCGAGCAGGCCAGACGGGCCCTCCGCCTCCGGGTAGTGGCGGGCAATGGTGTGATCGAGCAGGGATTGCAAGGCATCGGTATCGTTGCGGGCAGCAAAATATTGGAAGGTGCCCACGCGGATATGGCTCGACGCGACGCGGGTGAAGATCGCGCCCGGCATTCTGCCTTCGCGTAGGACGACCTCTCCCGTCTCCACAGCCGCGAGTGCGCGGGTCGTGGGGATCCCTAACGCGGCCATCGCTTCAGAGATGATGTATTCGCGCAGCACCGGCCCAAGCCATGCCCGCCCATCCCCCATGCGGGAATAGGGGGTCTGGCCGGCGCCTTTGAGCTGGATGTCAAAACGCGCGCCGTCGGGGGCAAGAACCTCACCCAGCATGACAGCGCGACCGTCGCCCAATTGGGGTGACCAACCGCCGAATTGGTGGCCCGCATAGACCTGCGCCAAGGGGGCGGCGCCCTCTGGCAGATCGTTGCCCGCAAACAGGGCGGCTAGCGCCGCTTCATCTGTTGGCAGCGTGAGGCCTAGGCGATCTGACAGGCCCGTTGTTCACCGCGATCAGCTTGGGTGTTGCGACTGGAACGGGCGTTTGCCGTGTAAAGAACCGCTCCGGCAAGGTGGCGTAACTGTTGTCGAACGGGAAATGGGCGGTCATCGGGCGCTCCGGCTTGGATGCATGGTATGTAGGGCTGTGGGGCGCAAGTTCACCAGTGGGCTTACGGCGACCAGAAATGGGTTTCGATATGGATTGGGATCGGCCCGGTGTTGGGCACCATTGCTTCCCCTTCAATCACGATGATCATGGCGTCGGTGCCGCCGGAAACCTCAGTCACTTGCAGCTGGTCTGGGGCGAAAACCATGGGGGGTGAGGTGCTGGGTCGCTCAAGCCGCAAGTTGGTGACGGACCAGCCGCCATTTGCCTCGGCTTCCCGCAGGGACATGGACAGGAAAGGTGGGAGGGGAAGCCCAGATGCATCTGCGCAAATGAAAGCTGCACGTCGCCGGGAATGTCCGGGTCCATCTCAGGTAACGGATTGCGCGATGTCAGCGTTATGGTCTGACCTTCAACTGTCAGATGCGAAAGGGCAGGGCCATCGGCGCTGGCGGGCGTGGCGGTGGAGATCAGTCCGAGGACTGCCAAGCAACGGATCAACGCAATTCACGCGTCTGGCGTTCCATAATGCTCTCGATACCAGACGCGCCCATGTTCGATGGAGGGCGTTTGGATCAGAATCACGACGGCGAAGCCGATGATCCCGCCCACAATCGCGCCCATCAGCATCCCCGATAGCCCAAGAAGAACCGCGCCGACCGCAACGATGATGCCGACGATCACCAGATAGACCCAAGGCATGACACCAATCTGTTTGCGGCCCTGTTTGTTCATTTCCTTGAACCGCTTCATTTGCTCTTTGCGATCCACGCCCTGGAGTTCGGGAACGGCGTTTGCGGACCAATAGATTTTCATGAATACCTCCGGTTTTTGAGCGCTCTGGTCAGAGGCGTCCGATGCGTTCGGTCAACAGATCAAAGAATCCTTCGGCGTCCACATCGCCCATGAACATGGCATTGGGCGCGCGATCTGTCACATGCCACCAATCGGCGACAGTCATGCCACGGGTCAATTCGGACTGCGTTTCGATCTCAACATTGACATGGCGGCCTGAAAACAGCTCAGGCCGGATTAAGTAGGCGATGACGCATGGGTCATGGAGCGGTGCACCGGCGCTGCCGTACTTTTCCTTGTCGAACCGCTCAAAAAAGTCGGTCCATTCGGCCACCATGCGACCGGGTTCGGTGCCGAGGGCGCGGAACGCCTCCACCCGGGGCGCGGTGGTCAGCGCCTTGTGGGTGACATCGAGCGGCATGACCGTGATCGGACGGCCGGATTTAAACACGATATCAGCGGCTTCGGGGTCGACGTAAATGTTGAATTCGGCAGCGGGTGTGATGTTGCCGACCTGAAAATAGGCCCCTCCCATCAACACGATTTCCTGCACATGCGCCACAACATCAGGCGCTTTCTCAAACGCGGTTGCGATATTGGTCAGCGGGCCAAGCGGACACAGTGTGACGCTGCCCGGAGGCTCGGATCGCAAGGTTTCGATGATGAAATCGACCCCGTGTTGATGTTCCAACGGCATGGACGGGTCTGGCATGACAGGGCCATCGAGGCCGGTTTTGCCGTGTACATGTTCAGCCGTGACCAATTCATGCCGCAGGGGCCGATCACATCCGGCAAAGACTTTGATGTCAGGCCGACCGGCCAGTTCACACACAATGCGCGCGTTCTTCGTGGTCAGATCAAGCGGCACATTGCCGGCGACGGCCACAACGCCGAGCACTTCAACCTCGGGTGAGGCGAGGGCCAGAAGAATAGCCACCGCATCGTCCTGCCCCGGATCGGTGTCGATGATGATCTTGCGCGGCATGAGCCACCTCCACTTGATGCGCGGGATGTTTGACCGATTGGTCAGGGGATGCAAGCTAGCGCGTGCGGGCTTGACGCCAACACAGGCTCGGCGCATCTGGAGGGGTATGCGCATTCTGCTTTATATCGTGATCGCGATCGTCGTGCTGGCTGTGGCCGCCGCTGCCTATTTCCGCCTCGCTCCGCTGGATGCCGAGGCGCTGCACGTGGATCCGGCGGAAGTGAGCCCGCCCGCCAGCCCCAATCACGCGTTGATGGTCGGTACGTCCGGGCATTTCATCCAGGCCACACCAGAGGAGATTGCCACGCGGATTGCAGCCGTCGCCGCAGCTGATGGCGCGACACGTCTTGCCGGATCACCTGAAGAGGGGCACGCCACCTATGTCGTGCGCTCTCGCGTCATGGGTTTTCCTGACATCATCAGTTTGCGCTGGCAGGCGCAGGATGGCGGCACGCAACTCGATATTTTTTCACGGTCGGTCTACGGCTATTCGGATTTGGGCGTGAACACGCGGCGTGCGCATCGGTGGTCGCAAGCCGCGCGCGGGGCCACGGTGTTCAGCGACGGGGATTAGCGCGGGTCATACCTGCCACACCCGTTCCTTGCCAGAAAGCCAAACCCATGTTGCCCCGTGACCGCCTCCGCCAGATCACCGACCGGTTCGAATTCCTCGAAGCGCAGCTCAATGGCGGACCAGATGCCAGTGAGATTGCGCAAATCAGCCGTGAATATGCTGAACTGAAGCCCGTTGTCGCCGAGATCGCCGCCTACGAGCAGTTGCTGGAAGACATGGCTGAGGCTGAGGCGATGCTGGACGATCCGGACATGAAGCCGCTGGCCGAAGAGGAGTTGCCGCGCTTGCGCGAAGCAATCCCCAAGGCGGAGCAAAGTCTGCAAATCGCCCTGCTGCCCAAGGATGCGGCAGATGCCAAGCCTGCCATGATCGAGATACGGCCGGGCACGGGTGGCGACGAGGCGGCCTTGTTCGCCGGTGACTTGCTGCGCATGTACACGCGCTACGCAGAAGCGCGGGGGTGGCGGCTGGAAATCATTGATCTGGCGGAAACGGAGCTGGGCGGTATCAAGGAAGTCACCGCGCGCATTGAGGGGGAGAATGTCTTTGCGCGCCTGAAGTTCGAATCCGGCGTGCATCGGGTCCAGCGGGTGCCAGAAACGGAGTCCGGCGGGCGCATTCATACTTCGGCGGCGACCGTTGCGGTTCTTCCCGAAGCGGAAGAGGTGGATATCGACATCCCCGCCGGCGACATTCGCATCGATACGATGCGATCGTCCGGGGCAGGGGGGCAGCACGTCAACACGACCGACTCAGCCGTTCGTATCACACACCTGCCATCAGGCATCGTGGTGACCAGTTCCGAGAAATCGCAGCACCGCAATCGTGAGATCGCAATGTCGGTGCTGCGCGCGCGGCTTTACGATCTTGAACGGCAAAAGATCGACGACGAACGCGCGGCAGATCGCAAATCGCAAGTTGGATCTGGCGACCGGTCCGAGCGCATTCGCACCTACAATTTTCCGCAAGGGCGCATGACAGACCACCGCATCAACTTGACGCTCTACAAGCTGGACCAAGTGATGACTGGCGATCTCGATGAGATTGTCGATGCTCTGACCGCCGAAGATCAGGCCATGAAATTGGCGGAGATGGCAGGGTGAGCACGACGGTCGGTGCGGCACTGCGTGACGCGCGCGCGGCGCTGCGCGCCTTTCTGCCCGACAATGATGCGGACCGCGAAGCGCGGCTTATGCTTGGGCAGGTCACAGGCCTGTCGCAGGCTCGCTTGGTGTCTGAGCCTGGGCAAACGCTGGAGCCGGGCCAAGTTCGTGCCATGGCCGATCTTTTGCGTGCACGCGAAATGCGCCAGCCGCTGAGCCAGATTTTCGGTGCTACGGAGTTCTACGGACGCCTGTTCACCGTAACCCCCGATGTGTTGACCCCGCGTCCCGATACGGAAACTTTGATCGATGTGGCCCTGTCCGAGGATTTTGCCCGCGTCCTTGATCTTGGCACCGGTTCGGGTTGCATCCTTGCCACTCTGCTTTCCGAGCGTACTGCCGCAACCGGGGTCGGGACCGACATATCAGGTGCGGCTCTCGAGGTGGCGGCCAGAAACGTTGCGGCCCACGGCCTTGAACCGCGCGCCGAATTGCGGAGGTCCGACTGGCTGGAGAATGTGGATGGCCCGTTTGATTTGATCGTGTCGAACCCGCCTTATATCGCGAAGGCTGAGTTGGACGCGCTTGAGCCAGAAGTCCGGGATTGGGAGCCGCACATCGCGCTTTCGCCGGGCGATGACGGGCTTGCGGCATACCGCGTCATTGCTGGATCGGCGTTGAAGTATCTTAGTCAGAATGGGCGACTGATGGTGGAGATCGGCTATAGCCAGGGACCTGACGTGTATCGCATTTTCGAGGAAGCGGGGCTTGATCAGGTGCTGTTGCATACCGACATCAACGGGCAGGACAGGGTTGTGATGGGGCGTCTGCCGGCATCAGCGGAATCCGTCTAAACACCCCGTTATTTGGGTAAAGGACCGCGTTTTTTGCGGTTTGGTTGACTTTGCGCTGGACAGGCGCGTCTGCCCATGTTTACTCAAGTCCAGGTGCGCAATACCGGGCAAGCATCGCCCAACCGCACCTTCCTTACCAGATAGCGTTGAGGCCAGCGGGGATGCAGGCACGCGCAAACTGAGATTAATTCTGGCCCGCCAATTGCGAGTGGCCGACCAACCAGGACAACTGGACCAAAACACACATGAGATCATCGAAGAACCGCTCGCGGTCCAAAGGGAACCGCAACCGCTCTGTCGGAAACATCGTCAACCGCGTTTTTGACAGCTCGGGGCCTGAAGGTAAGGTGCGTGGCACCCCGCAGCAGATCATCGACAAATACAACCAGCTGACGCGTGATGCGCAGTTGAGCAATGACCGCGTTGCTGCCGAAAACTTCCAGCAGCATGCGGAGCATTACTTGCGCATGCTGGCCGAAGCGCAGCGCGAGATGGATGCGAAGCGCGAAGCGCAGCAGCAACAGCAGCAGACCAACAATCAGAACAACCAAAACAACCAGCAAGGCGGTGGTGAAGGTGGTGGCGGCAAAAACAATCGTCGCAACCGGGACCGTGATCGCGACCAGCAGGGCCAGCCCGGCGCCGGTGATCAGCCGCAACCAGACGTCGCGGCCCAACAGCCCGCCGAGCAGGCCGGTGCTGAGCAGGGTTCGTTCGATGCAGTGATCGATAACGCAGCCGAAGGCGAAAGCGGGTTGGTGGAAACACCCGAGAGCGCGCCGAAGCCCAAGCGTCAACGTCGGCGCCGCAAGCCCGAGGGCGAAGGCGGCGATGGCGGTGGCGACCAGCCGCCACAAGAAGCCGCAGAATAAGAATTTAAGGGCCCGCGAGGGCCCTTTTTCATGGTCGGGCGATTTCACGCGCGAGAGCACAAAACCCTTCGATCGGCACTTGTTCTGCCCTTTCCGTGGGTTTGAGGCCTGCGGCCAGCAAACGATCTTCGATATCAGGGGCCAGACCTTTCAAGCCTGCGCGGAGCATCTTGCGGCGTTGCGCGAAGGCGGCCTTAACCACCCGGCTGAGGGTATCGGCATCCGCTTCGAACTTCGGCTCTGCCAAAGCCTCCAGATGGACAACGGCCGAGTGGACCTTCGGCGGTGGCGTAAAGGCTTCGGGCGGCAGGGTCATGGCAATCCGCGCAGTCGACCTCCACTGCGCCAGGACGGCAAGCCGGCCGTAGGCCTTGCCGCCGGGCTGCGCCACGATCCGTTCGGCGACTTCGCGCTGGAACATCAGCGTCAGGCTTTCCCATGGCGGCGGCCAGGACGAGGGCGTGAGCCAGCGTACCAATAGCTCGGTTCCCACGTTGTACGGCAAGTTCGCGACGACCTTGCGGGGCGCCAACAGAGCCTGCGGCCCAGTTGACCTGCAAGGCATCCTCGTTCAGGACGTCTAGGCGGCCCGGATAGGCCGCGGCAATTTCGGCCAGTGCAGGCAGGCAGCGCGCGTCCTTTTCGATCGCCACGACCCGTCGCGCCCCTTCGGCCAATAGGCCGCGCGTCAATCCACCGGGACCAGGTCCAACCTCCAGAATATCCGATTGGGTCAGGTCCCCAGCCACGCGGGCAATTTTTGCGGTCAGGTTCAAATCCAGCAGAAAGTTCTGCCCCAAAGACTTCCGCGCAGACAGGCCATGGGTGGCAATGACATCCCTCAGCGGGGGAAGGTCGTCAATCGCGCTCATCTGCCCGCTCCGTCACTCTGCGCGCGCCCGAGCGATGGCCATGTCACGGGCCATCTCAAGCGCTGCAATCAGACTTGTCGGATCCGCCATACCTTTCCCGGCAATGTCGAGGGCTGTGCCGTGATCTGGCGACGTGCGTATGAAGGGAAGGCCAAGCGTGACATTCACGCCACCGGCAAAGTCGATTGTCTTGATCGGTATAAGTGCCTGATCGTGATACATCGCGACCGCCGCGTCATAGTGCGCCCGCGCGCCGGCATGGAACATTGTATCGGCTGACCTCGGCCCCAGAAGGCTCATCCCCTGCGCGCGGAGCTTATCGAGGGTCGGGATGATCAGGTCGATCTCTTCCTGCCCCATGGCCCCGCCTTCACCGGCATGGGGGTTCAGACCGGCCACGGCGATGCGGGGATTAGTCAGCCCGAAGTCTTTGATTAACGCTGACCGCGTGATCTCAAGGGTTTCCGTGAGAAGGGCCTCGGTCAACACTTCTGGCACCTGAGCAAGGGCGATGTGGATCGTGGCGGGTACGACCTTCAGGTCGGGGCAAGCCAGCATCATGACGACGCGGTCTACTCCCGCGAGATGGGCCAGAAACTCAGTATGACCGGGAAAGGCGAATTGCGCCCCATCGATGAGAGCCTTTTTGTGGATGGGGCCGGTTGTGAGCGCCGACGCCTCACCCCGCATGACCAGATCTACGCCAAGTGTGATCGCTTCTACGACCGATGCGGCGTTGGCGGGATCGGCTACGCCGGGTGAGGCATTGCCGCCAAAGGCCAGCGGCAAGACTGGCAATCCATTGGCAGACGCTGCCATCGCGTCTGCGGGCACTGCAATCTCCACCAACGGTGTGTTCAGACCAGCTAAGTGTCTCGGGATCGCCAATTACGAAGAAGGGGAGGTCGGCGCCAAGATGTTCCCACGCCTTGGCCGCGATTTCCGGGCCAATGCCTGCAGGTTCACCGATGCTGAGCGCAATGGGTTTTGAAAGGCCCATGGGCCGCCCGCTCAATTCTCGAACGTGATGCGGGCTTCGGCCCGCAATTCCTCAAGAAATCCCGTGGCATAAGCTTCCAGGCGCTGGCCGATCAGCTGTTGGCGCACTGCGTCGCGCCCTTGTTCCGGCTCGGACCGTTCGCGATCGCACAGCATCAGTGCCAGCAACACGGTGCCGCCCGAGCGTGTGACGGACATGGACATTTCCCGTTCGTCCAGGGCGCGCAGGGCCAGGGCCACGTCTTCGGGCAAATCGCGCGGGGCGACCGACTGACGCTGGAAGCCGCCGGGGATGACACCGTTGAAATCGTTGCAAGTATCGACAGCATTGCGCAGACGCTCGGCCTCGGCCAGTGCCTCGGGCGTGCGCCCGCCGGGGATCGCAATGGACACGTAGTCAATCGCAGTCACCGGAAGATCGGGTGCTTCGACCTCGCGCTGCCCCCGGAACTGGAACAGCGCATAGGCCTGACCACCGCCAAGTGGCACGGGCTCCGTCACTTGGCCCACGCCCATGGACATGAAGAGATCCCGCAGACCTTCGGGCAGTTCGTTCAAACCACGCCACCCGGTCAAGCCGCCGTTTTCGCGGGTTGGTGCCGCGGAGAAGCGGCGCGCGGCCTCGGAAAATGTTTCCGTGCTGCCTGCAATCTGTGTGCGCAGACGCAGCAGTTCGGACACGAGGTTTTCTTGGTTCTCCGGTGTTACGGGAATGATGATTTCCGCCAGCGCAATCTGGATCCCGCCGCCAAGAACGGTGCCCAATTCCATCGCGCGGTCGATCTCTTCATCGGTGATCTCTGCGCGGGAACCGAAGCGGGACCGCACGACATTCCGCCAAGTGATGCCGTTGGCCACAAAATCCCGAACCGTTTCGGGCGCGACACCCTGCGATGCCATTTGGCGCAGGAATTGCTCAGGCCCCAGATTTGCGCGGGCTGCGAATTCGGTCAGACCGGTTTCGATTTCATCTGGCGAGGCTTCGGCCCCCAGTGCCAAAGCTGCAGCCACCTGAAGGCGTTCGTTGACCAGCGCTTCGGTGGCCTGTTGGCGCAGATCGCCTTGCGCGTTCAGGATTTGCAGAAAGCGGGCGCGCTGTTCGATTTCATAGTTCGTGACGACGGCGTCATCGACGCGTACGGCCACGGCAAACGGGTTCTGGGCCGCGGCCGGCATCGCAACCAGCGCCACCATGCCAAGGGCCAACCCTGCGACGAACACAGTGCGTGCCCCGTGGAGCAGCCGCTTCAATGTTCCAATCATGCCCGTCTCCCAGCTCAGATTTTTCAATCGCTTTTGCGGCCCGCTTACCGTGCCGTTTGTTTATCCTACCCGCGACAGCTTCTTGCCACGGACCGTCCTTCACGCCCTGCGCCGAAGCCAGCGAGCGATACGGTCAGCCCGACCCGGCCCGACGGGTCGAGACTGCTGCTGTCCGTATATCTGCGCGAAACGAAGAATTCCATATCGACGCACTCATTGCTGTAGCCGAGCGACAGGCGCGCGCGGCTGGGTGCGCTTTCAATGAAGTCGTAGCGCCAATCGACGCCGGCTTCCCACCCATTGGCGAGGCCATATTCGGCCTCAAACGCCCATTCGGAAATATCGTTGGGGCGTTGTTCGCCGGGGTCAGCCTCAAGGAAAGTATATGTGGATACGACCTGATGCCGGTCGCCCATCCAGTAAAGCGACATCTCCGACGAGGTGAAGTCGAAATCGGTGTCAAAAAGCGCCCTGTTTACCAGGCTGAGATGGTCGTTGAACCGCACATGGGCAGCGACGAGGAAATCGGATTGTACGCCATTTAGGCCTGAGCCGTCCGTCAATTGGCCTTGTTCATCTGTGCGCAGTACCACACCACCCGCCAGTGAATAGCTGAACCCCGATGGGGCCGTGCGCGTGTAAGTCAGGCCAAGGTTGGCGCGTGGGCCAATCTCGCGTTCATCAGCGCCAGGGAAGCGGTCGAGGGAGAAGAGGTTTGCCTCATCAAATTCCACAATGAAGCTGTCCTCGTTGGGGACTTCGTTGCCGTATGTCTCGGACCAGACAAGCTGGGCGACCGGCTCGATGATATGGCTGACGCCAGAGTCGGAAATGGCCTGAAGCGGATAGCGAAACTCGACTGCGCCGTAGGGTGTGATCCGGGTTTCGGTGCCATTGAGCACGCCACCCTGTTGGGTTGAGTAAACACCGCCGTGCACCGCCCCCTCAAAAGTCATCTCCAAACCGCCGAAAATCTCGGTTCGACGCCAGTCAAGCTCACCCGTTACGCGGAAAACATCGCGGCCATTCGCATCATCCCCCACGCTTTCGGCGGTCGAGAAACGGTAGAAACCCGTCCCTTCCAGCTCAGCGGTTAATGTTCCGCCAATCAAGGAAGGGGAGTAGCGGCGCACGATTTCGGCGTGTCCCACCCGCGTCGGCAAGACATCGTTGTCGACGCCTTCACGCAGCGACTCATAAAGCGTGCCATAGGCTTCGATATATTCATCACGGCGGACCCGGCTGATCCGTGCGAAGCTTTCCAAGATGTCGGGATCGGGAAAGCCATAGGTTGTCAAATAGCCCCGGTCACTGACCGCTTGCGCCTGCAAGTCCAGAATGAACCCACCGCCAACATCAAATTGCGCATCCGCGAAAAGGTAGGCGCGTGTTGCGTCGTCAGTCAGATCGTCCCAGCCGACGGCGCCTTCAGCTTCCAGCCTGCCGTTGCGGAAGGCCTGCCGATAGCGCAATTCAACGGTCTGGGTGCCCACGCCAATCCAGGGCGTGACCGTTATGTCGGCGTGATCGCCGAGCATGATGAAGTATGGCACACGGATCTGCGTACCGGTCCGGTCATCTGCGCGCACAGAGGGTGCAAGAAAGCCGGTTGCGCGTTCCAATGTGGGGTCCGGCAGGCGCATGCGCGGCAAATAGAATACCGGAACACCCATGACTCGGAACGTCGCGTTGTCGAAATAAAGCTGCTGTTCGATTTGATCGTGGACGATCCGCCGGGCGCGGATTTCCCAAATCGGTGTTGGGTTTTCGAAGCACACTTCACACGTGGACGCCACGGCCTGATACAATTGTGTATAGCGACCATCGGTGCGGTCAATCTGTGTAGCCGCAATCTGCAATTGGCGGTCCAGAACGAGCCGCGCTGATTGCAGAACACCGTTTTGAAGATCGCCAGACAGTTCGGCGAAATCCGCGAAAATCTGAGTGTTTCCGCCGGCATCTGTCAGCGTTAACGGGCCTTGGACGCGCAATTGGTCCGTTGCGCCATCGAACGAAATGGATTGGGCCCGCAGGCGCGCTCCGTTGTAGAAAACCTCGACTGAGCCGTTGGCCGAAACGGAAGAAGTTCCATCAAATCGGATATTGTCAGCGATCAACGTGGCTGGCGGCAGCGAAGGGGAGCCCTGCGCTGCGAGGGAGGCACCCCAGCAGAGGAACACGGCCAAAAGGGCCGCAAACATATGGCGCATGCGGCGCGTCACCCGTCCTCCGTATGCAATAACAGGCCGGTGGCCAAGAGAATTGCAGCAACCGGTGGCGTCCAGGCCACGAGTGTTGCCGAAAGTTGGCCGGTCTCGCCAAGCACTTCGGCAAATCGGCGGAGGAAGACGACGCCAAACCCGAGAAGAATAGCGCTGAGCACCATTACCCCGGTTTTCCCGAACCGCGTGTGGCGCATCGTGAAGCCCGCGCCGATCAAAACCATTGCCACCAGAAGAAGGGGGAGGACAACTGCATCTGGAACCAGGTTCGGTGTTGAAGCGCCGCAAAGCCCGCATCATTGAGTTGTCGAATAAACCCGGGCAGCTCAAAAATCGGTACCGTTTCAGGTTTGCCGAAACTGTCACGGATCTGCTCGGCGGTTAGCGTCGACGGCAAGGTTAGGACATCGTGCGTTGTGGCATCCGCTTCCGGGTTGCTTGACCCCACGAGGGGCCATCGCCGCACATCCGAAAGGGTCCATGCCCCAGACTCCAAAAGGGCTTCACGGGCATCCATGCGTTCCAACAATTGACCGTCGGCGTCGAACGTAAAGAACGATGTGTCAAACAGATGCGTCCCATCGCCGTTGGTGACAGCTGCGCGGATCACCGTCTGCTCGCTTCCCACGCCCTGCCGCAGCCAAAGCCCTTGGCCCGTGACGGAAACGGTTCTGCTTTCCTGTCCCAGAAGACGCGCCAAAGTCAGGTCGTATTGCCGCGCGGTCGCCGCAACCAGAGGGTTCAGTACAAGCAGCGACAAGATCCCGATCAGGAGCGCGGTCACAACGGGTGCGGCCGCAGAGCGCAGCGCAGAGCGGCCCGCCGCACGCGCCACTACAAGTTCAGACGTGCGCGACAACCCGAGAAACAGCACCAAGGTTGCCAACATCACAAAAAGTGGCATCAGCCCGTTCAGGCTGCGGGGTAGGTTGAGCAACGCAAGTTCCAGGACTGCACCAAAGCCCTGATCCCCGCCGATGCGACGCAGCTGATCCGCCATGTCGATCGGCAAAAGGATGGCAACAAAAACGGCCAGAACAATACCGAATGCGCGCAAGAAGCGCCCCGCAATGTAGAGATGAAGGATCATGCTGGAACAGCCCCCCATCCTTTGCGACGTCGCATAGCCAGTGCGACCATCGATATGGCCACAAATGCGGCGACGGCAGGTTGCGCGTAGGCCATCGGCCACGCATCGGCATCCGCACGCACGGCGGCCTCGCCTGCGTTGCGCACGATTTGCAGTGGCAGGACCAGCAGCACGGCAATCAGGATTTGTCGCCAAACGCCAAAGCGGCTGAACGAGCCCAACATCAAAGAAGCGGCGCCGATGAGCGGCACAAAGATCACAAACAGGGATTGTGCGATCCTGTCATGACCTTCGAACACCATATGCGCGAGTGGTACGTTCAGGACCTCGGCCATCATCTCGTCCGCGCTCAACAGCAGCGGCGTTGGCAATTCGCGAACATCGACCTGACGCAGGTCGCCGCCATCGATCAATGCGCCCACGTCGTACGTGAAATCGCTAAACGAAACCGTAGCAAGACGCCCGGTTTCCAAATCCAGCGTCTGGGCCAAACCGTCAAACATCACCAGACGCGGACCAGTGGGCGATCTGACCAATAGAGCATTGGTCGCTGAATAGGAGACTTCAACGCCACGGTTGGATGCGTCTTGCAGGAAGAGATCTCGAAACTCTCCCAACTCGGTGATCTCGCGGATGTACAGGGTCAGCCCGCCAGTAGGGTGAATGAACTCTCCAGCGCGCAGGAAGCGCCCCGTCAAATCATCGCGCACCTCGTCCTGGCGGTCGATGAATTGCGCGCGGGCTGTTGGCGCAAGAACATTGCCAAGCACGCCGATCAACACGGCCATCAGCAAACCGAAGAAAAAGACCGGACGCAGCAAGCGCAAAGCCGACAAACCAGCGGTTTGCAGAACCACCAATTCACTTTCACCAATCATGCGGTTGAAGATGTAGAGGGTTGCGACAAAGGCTGCGACCGGCAGGATCAACTGCACGATCCAAGGCAGGGTCAGGGCCGAGAATTCCAGGAAAACACTTACATTCTGGCCGTCGGCGATCAGGCTGTCGAACAAACGTGCGGCCTGGTTGACCCAATAGACCGACACCAGCACGAGGCTGAAGAAGCCGAACAGCATAACCAGCTGTCGCAGGACATATCGGTCATACTGACCCAAATGCACGAACCCCCATATGCGGTGTGTGGTTGGCAGACCGACCGCGTTATCTATGTTCTAAATCAGTTTTTTCGGGAAGCGTAGGGGTGATCTGGTCAACCCCCAATGACCAGCCTAATGTCGCGACCTGAATGTCACGCTTTTCACGCGCAGGAGCCGCCAGATGACCAATCCGATCGCCATAGATTTCGCCGAAACCGATCTTGATGCGCTGGCAGGCGCGGACGGCAAGATGGCGATTCTGGTAACGCCAGACGGCAAGCTTGATCCTGCCGGGCGACGGGTGAACCGCTTGACGAAACAGGCGGTGGCGCGGCTCGTTGAGAGCGACCGCTGGGAAAAAGTGAAGGCAGGTGAAGGGTTTACGATGGGCTTCCCGGCTGGGTTGGCCGCGAAATCCCTTCTCGTGGTGAAGTTGGATCGACGACCAACCGTGGAAGAGACTAGGCGCGCGGGTGCGTCGCTTGCGAAGTTCAAAGGCAAGGGCGCGCTGACAGTCTGTGTTGGTGCGCTGAACAAAGTGGGGGAACTCGCCTTGGGGCTTGCCCTGCGCGCCTATGAATTCACGGATCACAAGACCGCCGACAAAGAGGCATCAGAAGGTGCCATCGTCATGTGTTCGAAGCCCGACGAAGCAGCAGAGGCGGGAAAGACTGCGATGGCCGTGGTGGAAGGTGTCTTCTTCACCCGCGATCTTGTGAACGAACCTGCCAACGTCCTGACAACCCAGGAATTCGCAGACCGGCTGGAGGCGATGAAGGACATCGGCCTGAATGTTGAGGTTTTGGATGAGCCGGAACTGGAAAAGCTCGGCATGCACTCGCTTCTGGGTGTGGGCGTAGGCTCGGAAAGCCCGTCGAAGGTAGTTGTGATGGAGTGGAACGGAGGCGGCGATGAAGCGCCGCTGGCTCTGGTCGGGAAGGGTGTGGTCTTTGACACAGGCGGCATCAGCCTGAAGCCTGCGGGCGGCATGGAAGACATGACCATGGATATGGGCGGGGCGGGCGTCGTCTCTGGCGTTATGAAAACGCTGGCCTTGCGCGGGGCGAAGGCGAACGTCGTGGGCCTTGTTGGATTGGTCGAGAATATGCCCGACGGACGTGCGCAACGCCCGGGTGATGTCGTGAAATCCATGAAAGGCGACACGATTGAGGTCATCAACACCGATGCTGAGGGCCGCCTCGTTCTGTGTGATGTCATGTGGTACGCACAAGAACGATACAAGCCGACCGGCATGATCGACCTTGCAACGCTGACGGGTGCCATCATCATCGGACTTGGCCATGAAAACGCGGGCGTCTTTTCAAACAACGATGCACTTTGTGGGGCGTTTCTCAAAGCCGCCGGTGCGGAAGGGGAAGGCGCATGGCGCATGCCATTGGGGCAGGCTTATGACGACATGCTGAAAAGCCGGATTGCAGATATGAAGAACGTGGGTGGGCGTGCTGCGGGCTCGATCACCGCTGCGCAGTTTCTACAGCGGTTTGTGAAGGACGAAACCCCGTGGATTCACCTCGATATTGCAGGGACTGCATCGGTCAAGTCTGACACGATGCTGGCGCCCAAGGGGGCCACCGGATGGGGCGTGATGGCGCTGGATCGGTTGGTGCGGGACGAGTATGAACAGCCTTAGGTCAAATGAAGATCGCCAGCAAAGTCATGGGTGAGGTTTATTTTTATCACCTGACCCGCGCGCCGTTGGAAGTGACGCTCTTGACCCTATTGGGGAAGTCCCTCCAGGCCGGTTGGCAGGTGGCCGTCAGGGGCAGAACCGATGCCATGTTGGATCGGTTGGATGAACAGCTTTGGCTGCGCCCGGAAGACGGGTTTCTGCCCCATGGACGGTCCGGTGGCGCCCACGATAGTGCGCAGCCGGTTCTTCTGACCAAAGACGAAGCTGCTAATGATCCCACTTGCCTGATTTTGGTTGAAGGTGTTGACGCGACGCCGGAAGAGGTCGGCCAGATGGAGCGGGTCATGGTCTTGTTCGACGGCCATGATCACGGCGGCGGTGCAATCGGCGCGGGAGCAATGGAAAACGCTGACAGGTGCGGGCGCGGCTGCAAAGTACTGGTCAGAAGAGTCCGGTCGGTGGGAGATGAAGGCAGAAAGCGGCGGAGGCTAAGGTCTAGCGTTCCAAGAGCAACTGTCCGTCGGCAATCTCCAGTCGGGAAAACCGGCTCAGGTAAGACATTCCAAGCAAGCTTTCATCCATTTCGCCATTGTTCACGACCGCGCGCACGCCCGTATCCAGAGAACCGCCAAGGGCAAGCGTATCAAGGCGCACTGGCGCGGTCTCCACGGTGCCATTCGCTGTATTGGCCCGACCCGAGAACACAAGGCTCCCGGTATCTACACCGGCAGCTTCCGCGTCCGCGCGGGTTAGAACAATGGCGGTTGCGCCAGTATCGACCACAAACCGTGTTGGGGTGCCGTTGACCTCAAGCGTCAGATAAAAATGCCCGTCCGCCGCGCGGGGAACCGTCACCGCCTGATCGGTCAAAACCACCTGCTGTGGCTGAATTTGGCCGCGCAGATCGTTCCAAAGCAGAACGCCCACGAGGATGGTCATGAAAATCACACCCCAAAGCGCTAGTGCCTTGCCCATCTGGCTGAAATTGGGGCGGCGGTTGATCAGTGTGAAGCCGACAAGGCCAACCAGCAGCACCACGAGGTAGATGATATTTCCAGTGACCATGTCCATTGGCGCGTCCTCCGATGGCGTAGATATAGGTGCGGATCAGATGACTTGCAGGTCCCTCAGGCCGTCGATGACGAATTGAACCGAAAGCGCCGCCAGAAGCATCCCAAGGAGGCGAGTCACTACTGTGATCCCGGTGGGTCCCAGCAACCTTTCTAAGGGTGCCGCCAGCAAAAACAGGGCAAGCACGATCAACAGAACCAGGACCATGACACCGTGAACGGCAACGATGTGGAGGGCGCCAACCTCTTGCCCGGTGAGCAGTATCATGGAAGCGATCGCACCGGGGCCACCGATCAGCGGGATGGCGAGGGGGAAGACCGATGGGTCGTCATGGGCGTCCTCGGCTTGCGCGCTGTCGGCCTGCCCCTGGCGACGCTGCGTGCGGCGCTCAAACAGCATGTCGAGCGCGGTCAAAAACAGCAAGATGCCGCCCGCCATACGAAACGCGGGCATAGAAATGCCCAGGAAATTCAGCACCGCTTCACCGGCCAATCCGAACAAAAGAAGGATGCCGAAGGCCACGGCGACAGACCGGAACGCGATGATGCGCCGGTCTCGCGCACTCATGCCTTGGGTCATCGCCACGAATAGCGGCGTCAGGCCGATCGGGTCGATCACTACGAACAGGGTGACGAAGGCGGAAATGTAGAGGCTGAGGTCCATTGCGCGTCTCGGCTGTTATCCAACGGTGCGGCTTTGCCGCGCGTTCTTTTCTTCATAGTGGCGGCTCTGCCCCTGGCGCGTCTTTCCCCGTTCGGGAAAAACGCTATCCCCCGAGGTATTTTTGAAACAAGGAAGCGGGACGTCAGGGGGACGCGGCCTTTTCAAGCTTTTCTTCGGCCTTCACCCAAAGCGCCTCAGCCCGGTCGAGGCCTTCCATGACTTCTGCATATTTTGCCTGCCAAACCTGCAGGCTGTCTGCGTTTTCTTCTTCGTAGAGCGCAGGGTCAGCAAGTTTGGTGGCCAGCTTGTCGCGCATTTCTTCGATTTTGGCGACGCGCGCCTCGGCGCGTTTGACCTCGGATTTCAGGTCTTTGATATCGGCTTGGCTGACCTTTTTCTTTGGTTTGGCCGGCTTTTCCTTGGGCGGTGCCGTGTTCAGCAGCGAGGCGCGGTATGTCTCAAGGTCATGCTCATACGGGGCGACATGGCCATCTTTGACCAGCCACAGGCGATCGGCCACGAGACTGAGCAGGTGCATGTCGTGCGAGACGAGCACGACGGCGCCTGAATAGGCAGTAAGCGCCTCGACCAAGGCTTCACGGCTTTCGATATCGAGGTGGTTTGTCGGCTCGTCGAGGATAAGCAGATGCGGCGCGTCGAGCGTGGCCAGCAAGAGCGACAGGCGGGCCTTTTGACCGCCGGAGAGTTTGGCCACCAGCGTTTCGGCCTGATCGGCCCCCAGGCCAAAGAGGCCAAGCGCGCGCGAAGCTTTGGCGGCGCTTCCTCGGGGCGTTCGCGGCGGACATGGTCAAGTGGCGTCTCATCCAGATGCAACTCATCTACTTGGTGTTGCGCGAAGTAGCCGATGCGGAGTTTGGACGATGACGTGATGCGCCCATCCATCGCTTTAAGTTTGCCCGCCAAAAGCTTGGAAAGTGTCGATTTTCCTTCGCCGTTGCGCCCCAAAAGGGCGATGCGATCGTCCTGATCCAGGCGCAGGTTCAAGCGCTTGAGGACCGGTGTGTCGGTATAGCCCACGGCGGTTCCGTCCATGTTGACGATCGGCGGGCTCAACTCTTCTGGCGTTGGGAAGGTGAAGACGGTGCGCGCGGCGTCCTCGGGCGCGCGTATCGTCTCCATCCGTTCAAGCATTTTGACGCGCGATTGCGCTTGTTTTGCTTTCGACGCCTTGGCTTTGAACCGGTCCACGAAGCTTTGCAGATGGGCGCGCTGCGCCTCTTGCTTTGGCCGCCGCCGCCTGAACGGCGCGGCGTTCGGCTCGGGTCTTGGCGAAGGTGTCATAGCCACCGGTATAAAGCGTCAGTTGGCGGTCGTTGAGGTGCAGGATATGGCCCACCGCTCGGTTCAGCAGGCCACGGTCGTGGGAGATCACCAGCACCGTGTGGGGGTATTTCGCCAGATACGCCTCGAGCCAAAGGGCGCCTTCAAGGTCGAGATAGTTCGTTGGCTCGTCCAGCAGCAACAAATCGGGTTGGGCAAAGAGCACGCCGGCCAGCGCCACGCGCATGCGCCAGCCGCCGGAAAAAGCCGAACAGGGCATTTGCTGCTCGGCATGGGTGAAGCCCAGACCTTTGAGGATGGAGGCCGCGCGGGCTTCCGCCCCCAGGCATCGATGGCGCTAAGCCGTTCCTGTACATCCGCGATTCTTGCGGGGTCGGTCGGATCTTCGGCCAGAAGGGCCGCGCGTTCGGTGTCGGCCTCCAGCACGGTGTCGATCAATGAGGTCTTAGAAGAAGGCACCTCCTGAGCGACCCCGCCGATCTTGGCGCCAGAGGGCAGGGTGATGGTGCCAGAGTCCAATGTCAGCTCACCGCGCATCAGGCGGAACAGCGTGGTCTTGCCGGTTCCGTTTCGACCGACAATGCCGACCTTGTGCCCCGTTGGGATGGTGGCAGACGCGCCCTCCAGCAACGGTCGCCCGGCTACGGAATAGTTTATGTCATCAATGCGCAGCATGACGGGGACATGACGAATGCGCAGGGCCGCGTCAATCGGTCTTGGCTGGTAGGTTGCGCGGCGCGCTGGTAGGCGGAGAACATGTCCCGCGCCGCGCCCCATCTTGTCACGCTTGTTCTGCTCACGGCGCTGACCGTCCTAACGCTGAATATGTTTCTGCCCGCATTGCCCGCGATGCAGGACGCCTTCGGCGTATCAGAGCAGCAGATCGGGCTGGCAATCTCGCTTTACATGGCGGCAGCGGCCGTTTTGCAGCTGATCCTCGGCCCGTTGTCCGATCGCATCGGGCGGCGCCCGGTGATCCTTTCCATGTTGGGGATCTATGTGGTGGCGTCGGTTCTTTGCCTGTTGGCGACAGACATCACCATCTTCCTGATCGCGCGTACCGCGCAGGCCGTTGCGGTGGGTGGCGGAATCTTGTCTTCGGCCGTTGTGCGAGATTTGTACGAGGGGCGCCGAGCTGCCGCCAAACTCTCGCTGATCGCCTCTGCGATGGCCGTCGCGCCGATGCTGGCTCCGATGATCGGAGGTGTGATGGAGGCTGCCTTTGGGTGGACCTCCATCTTCATGGCTTACGCCATCTTAGGGGCCGCACTGCTGATTTGGTGCTGGCATGATTTGGGGGAAACCAAGGTATCAGGCGGGATTGCTACACTGGGTATCTCGGAATTGCTCATCTCGCCGTTGTTCTGGTCCTATGTTGGCGTTCAGGCGCTGGGGGTAGGGGTCTTCTACATCTTTCTGACGGGTGCTCCGTTTGTGATGGTCGACGCCTTTGGCCTGGGATCGTCCCAAACAGGCGTGGTGCTCGGCTCCACAACCGCCGGGTTCCTTGTTGGGGCCGGGGTGAGCGCCCGGATGGTGGAGCGTTTGGGCGAAATGCGATTGATCCTGTTCGGTCGCGCACTGCCTGTTCTGGGTATTGGTGCAGCCTGGGTCTACTTCACACTGGATGGCGCAGCCTTGTGGCCGCTTTTGTGTGCGACACTATGCGTTGGATTTGGCAACGGGCTATCGATCCCCAGCGCGGCGGCGGGGGCCCTGTCCGTTCAGCCAGAGCTTGCAGGAAGTGCGTCCGGGCTAAGCGGGGCAGTGATCCTGGCGCTCGGCGCGGGGTTGACGGCAATCGCAACAGCCGTTGTTGGGGCGGAGACGACGCCAGCCACATTGCTGGCGGTCATGGGGCTCGCTGCATTGGGCGCGCTGGCCTTTGCGGTAGCTGCCAGGGTGTTGGACAAAAGCTAGGTGGATACACCCTGTGCTTCGCCCCAGGTCTTCATGGCGTCCACTACAGGCAAGAGGGATTGGCCCTTCGCGGTGAGTGAGTATTCCACACGTGGCGGGATTTCGGCGAAGATCTCCCGATGCAGCAGGCCGTCAGCTTCCATCTCGCGCAGTTGTTTTGTCAGCATTTGCTTGGTGCAGCCCGGCGCCGCGCGTTGCATTGCGCCGAATCGATTCACATCGTTCATCACCATGAACAGGATCACAGGCTTCCATTTTCCACCGATCATGGACAGACACTGTGTCACCGGGCAGGCCGGCTCGCCCTGATTTGGCACTATTAGTCCCGATTTCATGACTACCTCAAAAAATATTGCGTAGTTGTCGGTAGCATATCTTTGACACCACCCTTTGACCATCGAAAATCCATGGATGGAGCGCCAAGATGAAACGGCTATTGATCACCGCTGCGGTAAGTCTTTCCGGGCTACCCGCTGCCGCCGACCCCTTGCTGGAAGGATTGCAAGAGCGGATCGTTGGGACTTGGACATCAATCACGTGCGAAATACGCCCGAGCCCAGATCCTGCGGGCGGAGCGCCGACCCCAACCTACCTGACCCGTGACTTCACATACGACGCCGATGGTGGGTTCGCTGCAAATATCACGGTCTATGCGGACGCGGCCTGTGAGATCCCGGCCGTGGCCTATGATTTTGCAGGTGAGATTGTCTGGCACGGTCCAAACCCGGCAGCCGAAGGCGCATGGAGCCAGGATTATGTGCTGAACCGGCAGTTGGAACTGACCCTCCTTGCGCCGCCAATGGTTGAGCAAATGAACGAGTTGCCAGAGGGCGCGTGTGGCGCGGGACCATTCGAGCTGAACGCCGTTCGCGACATCCTCGGCCAGCCCTGTGCGTTGCTGAATTTTGTCGAGGGCTCGGATATCGTCGTGGACCACGATTTTCTGTATGTCCGCGAAGACACCCCCAACATGCTCTTCATGGGCGGAAAACATGTGGATGGCACGGGATTTTACTACCCAGAGAACCGACCGACCGTGGGGTTGCAGCAGCCATTGATCCGAGAGGAGTAGGGGCCTTTTCAAGACCGGATGGGCATGTTAGCCCGCGCGCAAATCCAAACGCCCGAACGGAGCATCTCCCATGGCCATCCAGCGCACCTTTTCGATTATCAAACCCGACGCCACCAAACGGAACTTGACCGGCCAGATCGCCGCCAAGTTCGAAGAGGCAGGCCTTCGCATCGTTGCCTCCAAGCGCATCCAGCTCACGCTGGCGCAGGCGCAGACCTTTTACGGTGTGCACAAAGAACGCCCTTTCTTTGACGAGCTTTGCGAGTTCATGATTTCCGAGCCAATTGTTGTTCAGGTTCTCGAAGGCGAAGACGCGATTGCAAAAAACCGCGAAGTGATGGGGGCAACGAACCCCGCTGAAGCGGCCGAAGGCACGATCCGCAAGGAATTTGCACTGTCGATCGGCGAGAATTCGGTGCATGGGTCTGATGCGCCGGAAACGGCTGCAGAGGAAATTGCCTTTTTCTTCTCCGGACTTGAGCTGGTCGGCTAACCCCGTTCCATCCCAGACCACAAAAGGGCGCCCCACCGGGCGCCCTTTTTCGTATGAAAACGCCCCCCACCGTTTCCAGTGAGGGGCGCGTCCGGGGGAGAGAAACCGGAGAAGTCTTACTCGTCTTCAAGCGAGGCTGCGCGCAGGCGGTCGAAGATGTCCGCGCCGTAAGCGGGCTGGCCGTTGACCAGCGTCGCGCCGTTCACGCCGCGCAGGTCGGAGGCGACGTCTTGCGTGCCGTTGAGGACGCTGAAAGGTGGTGCCAAGCGCGCCATTTGGCGAAACCGACTGGCCGACGCTGTTCACGTTGGTGCGCTCCAGCGCGCTGTCTTCAGACAGGTTGAAGTGCTGGATCGCGGCGACGGAGGCTGCGGATTGGGCGAAGGCCGGGGCGGCAACGGTGGCGGCGACGGCGGCGATAAGAGCGATCTTTTTCATTGTACTGGTCCTACTCAGTTTTGTGTGTGTGGGCCTGATTTGGGAGGGGGCCCGGGGTTGGTTTGGTTTCGGTGGAGAGCCTCTGTGGCCGTCCGATGGGATGAATATGAGGGGGAGTGGCCTCGCATTCCATACACGGAATCGCGAGAAATAGCGGATATAGGTGCGTATGTGCACAGACATGCTCAGGCCCTGCACGAACCCCACGCCCGCGTGAACGCCAGTCGCGGGGGCGTGAGAAACGGGCATGGGGTTTGAAATATTTTAGAAATCAAATGGAGCGGTTGGTTAGGACTAAGACTTAACGAGTTCTGCCCGTGCCAATTCGGTTCAACACATGCTCAAGCTCCGAGTCGATGCCGGAACCGACTTCTTCATTCGTGAGAATATCGAATTTCGTGCGCAAAGCATCCTTTTCGGGACCTTTGCAATCATTCCAAGGGCGCCCTTGCAGGGACATCTCCAACACGTAGTAGGTGATGAAGTGCGCTCTGACGCCAGCGCGCAAAACGCGGCGATACGCTTCGTGGGCACCAAGATCCCGCAACGTACTTACGTCTCTAATGCCCGCAGCTTCGAGGATCTCCGCCATAGCGGGCCCTATATTGCGGATCGACGTTAAGTCGCTATCCGTGATGGCTTTGGTCATCTGAGGCCTCCGTGACCTCAGGATGTATCAGATGCTGGCCCAATCTGAGAAGCGGATTGGCACTGGGCGCTCTTTTGCCGGGGCCTGTCCCTTAGCCGGTGTAGGCGCGGGTTTTTGCGTTGGCATGGGTCTGCTCCATTTTTTTTGTTTATCCCAAAACCCTCCGCCGCAAATCTGTCATTTCCCGGTACATCAATATGTCGAAAATGTGGCGGAGCCACCGAAAGCAATATGAATTCAGGAAGAAGAAGTGCGCTGACGGCCAACCTCGAAGTGGAAGAGAGACGAAGGAGTAGGCCGCCAGCACCAAGGTGCGCGAAGTAGCGTGGTCTAGCGAAGGGAGGAGACGACCACACGTCTGTTCGCATTTCCAGTTAGCGGCCGAATCTCAAACGGTGAAAGTCGAAGCAGCTCTCACCAGCCCCGGTTTTCCCAACCGCTCAATAATGAAGCACGTTGTCGCGGGTTTTGGATTGCAAACGTGCAGTCTGGTACAAACCGCGCTGGGACATGTGAGAAATCAAATATTTCAAACCCCATGCCCGTTTCTCACGCCCCCGCGACCGTCGATCACGCGGGCGTGGGGTTCGTGCAGGGCCTGAGCATGTCTGTGCACATACGCACCTATATCCGCTATTTCTCGCGATTCCGTGTATGGAATGCGAGACCACTCCCCCTCATATTCATCTCATCGGACGGCCACAGAGGCTCTCCACCGAAACCAAACCAACCCCGGGCCCCCTCCCAAATCAGGCCCACACACACAAAACTGAGTAGGACCAGTACAATGAAAAAGATCGCTCTTATCGCCGCCGTCGCCGCCACCGTTGCCGCCCCGGCCTTCGCCCAATCCGCAGCCTCCGTCGCCGCGATCCAGCACTTCAACCTGTCTGAAGACAGCGCGCTGGAGCGCACCAACGTGAACGGTGTTGGCCAGCGTGTGACACCCGCCGGCAGCCTCGGCACCACCTTTGATGTGCTCAACGGCACGCAAGACGTCGCCTCCGACCTGCGCGGCGTGAACGGCGCGACGCTGGTCAACGGCCAGCCCGCTTACGGCGCGGACATCTTCGACCGCCTGCGCGCAGCCTCGCTTGAAGACGAGTAACTTGGCGAACACAAATGCCCTGAAAAGGACGCTCAATCGGGCGTCCTTTTCTTTTGTGACGTCGGTTTTTAACGGGACAGGCGTCGCAGCCGGGTAGTAAGCGTGGGCCATGCATGTCGTTCACAACTCACCGGCCCTCCGCGTTGCTGTCTTGGCGAGCCTGACAGACATCCCCTTTCCGTCCACCATGGCCGAGCGGCCGGCACGTTTGCTGGAAAGATGCCCAGTTGCGCGCCAGACACCCTTGGTGCCCTTGACCGATCTCGCGAGGGAGATTGGTGTTGCAGCTATCCACGCGAAGGATGAACGCGGACGGATGGACCTGGGCAGCTTCAAGGCCTTGGGAGCTGCCTACGTGATTGCGTGTGACGCCCAAGAAGGGCGCGCGGCAGGAACAGCCTATTATACAGCCAGTGCAGGCAATCATGGCCTTTCTGTTGCCGCCGGTGCCAAGGCGTTTGGCGCCCATGCTGTTATTTTTCTTGCGAAAACTGTCCCACCCGCATTCGCGCAACGTCTGGAAGCCATGGGGGCGGAAGTGCGATGGCGCGGCGCGATCTATGAAGTCAGTATGGAGGCAGCCGCACGCGAAGCTGAGGCAGATGGCGCGGTTTTGCTCTCTGACTCCTCGTGGCCGGGATATCTGGACCGACCGCATCGTTTGATGGAGGGCTATCTTGTTTTGATGCGAGAGGCCGCGGCACAAATCCCCAGGCCACCAACGCATATCTTTCTGCAAGCCGGTGTCGGCGGGCTGGCCTGTGCCGCAGCGGCTTATGCGCGGAAGGTTTGGGGGATGCCCCGCGGATCATTGTCGTCGAACCTGAGGCTGCGCCTGCCTTGCAAGCGTCTATGCAGGCGGGACGCCCTGTGGTGTCGGTTGGCCCGCCCTCTACCATGGGACGGCTCGATTGCAAGGAGCCGTCGATGATCGCGCTCAACGGACTTGCCCGTGACGCGAATGATTTCATGACGATAAGTGAGGCAGAGGGTCAGGCCGGGGCCGATAAAGCCAAGAACATTGGGCTGCCTTCAACGCCGTCCGGGGCGGCCGGTTTGGCTGGCCTTTTGGCTGCAGATCTGGACCTTGGCCCGACGTCGCGAGTTCTGGTTATCCTCAGTGAGGGTCCGGAATGACACCTTCACGAGGTTTTCCGGACAACGAGTTTCAATCCCGCTGCGCCAGAGCCCAGGCTTTGATGGCGCAAGCGGGTCTGGACGCCTTGCTTCTGACCACAGAGGTCGAGGTGCGATACTACTCGGGCTTTCTGACACGCTTTTGGGAAAGCCCGACGCGCCCGTGGTTTTTGGTTTTGCCAGCCTCTGGCATGCCGATTGCGGTGATCCCATCCATAGGCGCACATCTGATGGGGCAAACCTGGTTGACCGACATTCGAACATGGGCCGCGCCAGATTATCAGGATGACGGGATCGGCCTGCTGAGTGAGACGCTGCGCGACGTTGTGCCCGCGCAGGGGCGGATCGGTCTGGCCGCCCATCTCGAAAGCCATGTTCGTCTTCCGCGGAACGCGATCGCGTCATTGGAAGCAGAGCTTGGTTCGCGCCGGATTGTACCGGACGACGAAATCACCTGGCGATTGCGTAGGGTGAAATCGGAGGCCGAGATCGCAAAGATCACGGCTGCCATAGCCGTTGCAGATCGGGCCTTTGCGCGCGCGGGCGAGGTTGCGGGCGAAGGTATTGCCTTAAGCGATGTGTTCCGCCGCTTTCAGATGCTGTGTCTTGAGGAAGGGGCAGATTGGGTGCCGTATCTGGCGGGGGCGGCCGGGCAGGGCGGATACGGCGATGTGATCTCGCCCGCCAATGATGCCCCTTTGCGACGCGGCGATGTGTTGATGTTGGACACTGGTGTCATCCGTGACGGGTATTTCAGCGATTTCGATCGGAATTTCAGCGTGGGCCAGCCCTCTGATGCGGTAAAGGCAGGGCATGCGCGCTTGATAGACGCTGTCGATGCCGGGTTGGAGGCAGCGAGGCCGGGCGCCCGGTTCTGTGACATCTTCCATGCGATGGACAATATCCTGCGAACTGATGGGTCCGTGTCACATGCAAGTCGTTTGGGTCACGGGCTTGGGATGCAGTTGACAGAAGGGCCTTCAATCCTGCCTGCGGACCAGACGGTGTTGCAGCCCGGAATGGTTCTGACCCTTGAGCCGAGCCTGTCCGTCGGTCACGGGAAAATCCTTGTACATGAGGAGGATATAGTAATCCGCGAAGGCGAAACGGTATGCCTAAGCCAGCGCGACGGCCGCGACATGAGGGTGATATGAGCGCGCTTCCCTACACCTTGGTTGATCGTATGCCGCCGCAACTCGGCCTCGTCGCGCTGCAATCTGATGAAACCATCGAGAGGGATTTGCGTCAGTTGCTTCCTGACAGCGTCGAACTGCTCGTCACCCGCATTCCGTCGGCGGAGGAAGTTACGCCAAAGACGCTGGCCGCGATGGAGCCTGAACTCGCAAACGCCGTCTCCCTCCTTCCGCGTGCTGCGCAATTCACTGCCCTGGGCTACGGCTGCACGTCCGGCACAGCACAGATTGGGGAGGAAAGAATTGCCGAACTTGTGCATGCTGGGTGTCGTACCCGCGCAGTCACACAGCCGATCTCGGCGCTTGGGGCGGCCTGTGCGGCCTTGTCTGTGCGAAGGCTGGCAATTGTCAGCCCCTATGTTGCGGCAGTGTCCGAGCGATTGATCGCAGAAATGAATAGCCGGGGACTGCACATTTCTGCGTTCGGAAGTTTCGAAGAAGGGCAGGAGGCTCAGGTGGTGCGCATCGCGCCGGACGCGGTGCGATCAGGGGCCATCGCAGTTGCAGAAGAAGCCGAATGCGATGCGATCTTCCTGTCCTGCACCAACCTTCGGACCCTGGACGTCATTGAAGATGTTGAGGCGGCAACAGGTCTGCCGGTTTTGTCGAGCAACCTTGTTCTGGCGTGGGATATGATGCGGCATGCCGGTGTGGCGCCGCGGCCGGGTGCGCCCGGGCGATTGTGGGAAGCAGAAATACCCCTCAGAAACACGGAAAGCTCAGCCAAGACCTGAGCGGCAAAAAGAGAAGACCAGAAGGGAGCGTCCAATGCGTGCAGCGGTAATTCGCGATTTCAGTGAAGATTTGTCGATTGAGACGGTCGCGGACCCGGCCTGCCCGGACAACGGCGTTGTTTTGGAAGTCGCGGCCTGCGGCGTGTGCCGCTCGGATTTTCACGGCTGGGTCGGAGAGCATCCCAAGGTCAATCCCGGTTCCATCCTTGGGCACGAGTATTGCGGAACAGTTGTGGAAGCCGGGCCACAGGCGCAGCATCAGGTTGGGGACCGCCTGATCGCGCCCTTCATTCTCGCCTGCGGTGCGTGCCCGGCCTGTGCGACGGGCGTGTCAAACACCTGCGCCAACCAGATCACGCCGGGCTTCGGCACACCTGGTGCCTATGCGCAATTCGTGGGTGTCCCGTATGATCATAACCTTGTCAGCTTGCCGGATAGCATCTCACCGGCCTTGGCGGCTGGGTTGGGATGTCGTGTGACAACAGCCTGGCATGCATTGACGGACCGCGCACAAGTGCGGGCCGGAGAATGGGTGGCGGTCCATGGAACCGGTGGGATCGGCTTGGCTACGCTTCTGCTCGCTCAAGCATTGGGTGCGCGCGTCGTTGCGGTCGATGTTGTCGATGAAAAACTGGAACATGCGAAAGCCCATGGCGCGGAAGCGGTCGTCAACGCTTCAGCCGGGAATGCAGCCGACGCAATCCGCGACATCACTGGAGGTGGCGCGCATGTCTCCATTGAAGCGCTTGGGATTGGTCCGACAACCAATGCGTCACTGGAATGTCTGCGTATCTTAGGTCGGCACGTGCAAGTGGGCATGCCAGCGGGAAGTGGCATGATGGAGGTCAACATGCGGGCGATCTATGCCAAGCAGCTTTCCTTCTTCGGAACGCGCGGCATGCCGTCGTGGAAGTACCCGAGCCTGCTTGACATGATCGAGCGGGGTGCCGTGGATATCTCGCCCATGCTGGCGCGCGAAGTGCCGCTTTCCGGCGCAAGTGCGGAATTGCACGCCATGAAGGGGCCAACCTCGCCTGGAACGGCCGTGATCACCGATTTCGCGAACTAGTCGAGCTTGAAGCCGATGGATCGAATGTAGGCCCCGAAATCTGCGCGCTCGGGTTGGCTGTATTGGCGCATCTTGTCCTCGGACCAAGTGTAGAGATCGGCTGTGCCAAACGTCTCGACAAATCGTTGTGTCCGATACGGCTGCGTCAAAGCGCGGTCGGCATCGTAACGCGCTATGGCATCGGAAAGCGCTGTTTCACTGTAGCGATCGGTGTGCACGGTTACGGATAACGGCAGACGCTTAGCGATGCGTGGCGCGTTTGTCGGCCAACCAATGGCCAGCCCGGCAAACGGGAAGACATGATCAGTCAGGTCCAGCAGATCGGCAACGGCACGTGCCTCATTCCGTACCGCGCTGATCGGGCAAGTGCCCAGGCCGATGGCATCTGCGGCAGTTGTGAAGGCCCCAAGCGCAATTGCTGCGTCGCAGGCCGCATTGAACACGGCATCGAAATGGTCGTTGGCAAAGGGAATATCAGCCTGATCATGCAGCATGCGTTGGCGTCGATTGTTGCCACAGAAAACCGCAAGCATCGGAGCGTTCGCGACCCAGTCCTTGCCCACCGACAAGGGCCGCCAAAGATGCGCGCTGTTTGGGATCCTCAAGTAAGATGATGTCGCGCTGCTGCAGATCGCTTTTTGTGGGCGCGGCCAGAGCAACAGCGCACAGGGTTCTCAGCAAGGCGGGGTCAACGGATGCGCTTGTGAAGTCACGGCAAGAGCCGCGCTGCGCCATGGACTCCAGTGCTGGGTTGGGCGGGGTCTGTGGGGCACCCTCAAATCGCGCGTCCAACGCAGCCTGGAGGCGATTTTTGTTAGTATCACTTACGTTATCTGTCACAATAATTCGCATTCATTAAGGCGGACTTTCAGTGTAGAGCCACGTTAAGCCAAGCAAACATGCGGAGCAAAGATGCCAACGGGCGTTCTGAACGTGACAATTGACCGGGACGGCGGGGCAGAACGCTTTGAAGTTCCTGCATATGACAATCAGACCGTTCTGGATGTCGTCTCCTGGGTGCAGCAGCACGCTGATCCGACGCTGAGTTATCGCTTCGCCTGCAGGGTCGGTATGTGCGGAAGTTGTGCCATGATGGTCAACGATGTGCCGCGCTGGACGTGCCGAACCCACGTCTCAAAGGTGACCGATGGCGCGGATATTCATATTGCCCCGCTAAGAAACCTGCCGGTTATCAAGGATTTGGCCGTCGACATGGACCCGTTCTTTGACAAATGGATTGCCGCGGAGGGGGTGCACCATGGCGCGCTCACCCGAGATGACCCGATCGCCCGCGTCGATGCAGTAAGCGTGGGCCGGGTCGAGGCGAATGCCGGCATTGAATGCATCAATTGTTCTGTCTGCTATGCCGCTTGCGACACGGTTACGGGCAATGCGGATTATCTTGGGCCAGCGGCGCTGCAACGGGCCTGGACCTTGCTAAACGATGCAAAGGACGATGCACGGCAAGACATTCTGGATGCGGTCAGCGGGTCTGGCGGATGCCACAATTGCCACTCAATGGGCTCTTGCACGGCCTATTGCCCAAACGATCTCGATCCCATGTCAGCTATCGCGGGACTGAAGCGGGAAACGGCAAAGAATTTCTTCAGGAGAGGGCGCTGATGCTTGGGCTCAAGCTCTATATGGCGCAACGGATCACGGCGCTTTTGATGGGGCCGTTCGTGCTGGGACATATCGCTGTGATGATCTACGCTATCCAAGGCGGCCTCAGTGCGGCTGAGATCCTTGGGCGCACGCAGGGGTCGATCCTGTGGTTCTTGTTCTACGGACTGTTCGTGGTTGCAGTCTCGATCCATGGCGCCATCGGGTTGCGCGTGATTGCCCATGAATGGGGCAAGGTTTCAGGCCGGGCTTTGGATGTGTTGATGTGGGGCATGGGCCTTGCCTTCTTTGCACTCGGCGCACGGGCTGTCTGGGCTGTTACCTTTGCGGGAGTAGGCGGATGAAAGCCCCGGCGCGCGCACATCCGCTTTGGATTGCCTATATCGTGCACCGCCTGTCCGGCGTTGCTTTGGCCGCATTCTTGCCTCTGCACTTTTGGGTACTCGCCATGGCCGTGTCCGAACCGGGGCGTTTGGACGGTTTCTTGGCAATGACTGAGGCGACGGCGGTTAAGGTTGCCGAGTTCGGTCTCGTTTTCCTGCTGGCCGTGCACATGTTCGGGGGACTGCGTCTTTTGGCGTTGGAATGGCTGCCATGGCGCCCCGCGCAGAAATCCCTTGCGGCGGGGGCAGCGGCGCTGTCGTTCCTGATTGCGGGCGCGTTCTTCCTACAGGCGGTGTGAGATGGTTGCGATCGAACGGCACGACACGGATATCCTGATCCTTGGCACCGGGGGCGGGTCTGTTTGCCGCGCTCCACGCGCAACAAACCGCGCCTGAGGGGACGAAAATTACCATCGCGGTCAAGGGCTTGATCGGCAAATGTGGTTGCACGCGGATGGTACAGGGCGGATACAACGTGGCCCTTGGAGGCGGCGACACCGTCGAGCGACATTTCATGGACACGATCAATGGCGGCAAATGGCTGCCCAATCAGGACATGGCCTGGCGGCTGTGCGAACAGGCCGTCGTGCGCATCCGGGAGCTGGAAAACGAAGTCGGCTGCTTCTTTGATCGCAACCCCGACGGCACGCTCCACCAAAAGGCCTTCGCGGGCCAGACCGCAGACCGGACGGTGCATAAAGGCGACCTGACGGGTATCGAGATCATCAACCGGCTGATGGAGAAGGTCCTCGCCAGCGGTGTTGAGAAGCTGCAGGAACACCGTGCGATTGGGCTTATCCCGACAAAGGACGGCTCGGCCTTGGCCGGTGTTCTTATGATTGATATGCGCACCGGCGGTTTCCGGTTTGTGCGCGCCAAGACGGTGTTGATGGCGACGGGCGGCGGCCCGACAATGTACAAATATCACACCCCATCGGGCGACAAGACGATGGATGGCATCGCCATGGCTCTGCGCGCGGGCCTCAAGTTGCGCGATATGGAGATGGTGCAGTTCCACCCCACGGGCCTTCTGGCAGGCGATCATACGCGGATGACCGGCACAGTGCTGGAAGAGGGGCTGCGCGGGGCTGGTGGGCAACTGATCAACCATGCCGGTCAGCGGTTCATGTTCGACTATGACGGCAAGGGCGAACGCGCCACCCGCGATGTCGTCAGCCGCGGGATCTATGCAGAGATGCGCAAGAACAACAATCCAGAGCAGGAGGGTGTGTTCATCTCGATGTCGCATCTCGGGCCGGATTGGGTCGCGCAGAAGTTCAAGGGCATGGTCAAGCGTTGCGCCGATAGCGGGTTCGATCTGGCGGGCGGCAAGGTCGAAGTTGTGCCAACTGCCCACTACTTCATGGGCGGTGTGGTTGTGGATGTGGATACACGGACCGAGATGGAGGGTCTCTACGTCGCTGGGGAGGATGCGGGCGGCGCCCATGGGTCCAACCGCTTGGGCGGAAATGGTGTCGCGAATTCAACAGTCTATGGTGGGATTGCGGGCGATACGATGGGGCGTGATGTCGTTGGAATGGCCTTGCGGGAACCGGACGAAGAGGTGCTGCAAGCCGAAGTCGCACGCGCGGTCTACCCGCTTTCAAAGACACCCGATCTGATCCTGCCGCTGCGCAAAGAACTGCAAGAAGTCATGTGGGAAGAGGTCGGCGTGATGCGCACCGAGGCGGGTATGAAACGCGGCCTCGACGGGATCGCAAAGGTCTCGGGCGCGCTCATGGAGGTCGGCGTGGATGACAATAATCTCGCATTCAACCTGACCTGGCACGATTGGCTGAACCTGCGGTCCTTGTGCGATGTCTCTGAGGTCATCACCAAAGCCGGCATTGCCCGCGAGAACTCCCGCGGGGCGCATTTCCGCGAAGATTTCCCCGAGGATGGCGGGCTGGAGAACAGCGATTTCACAGTGGCTCGGATGACAGGGGACACTGTTGATGTGAGCCGAGAGCCCGTCCAATTCACTATCGTTCGCCCGGGCGAGACGATCCTGCCCGATGGCGAACCCGAAACCCTGGTAGCCGCACAATGATACCTATCCAACTGATCCAGAAGTCGGCCGAAACTCTCATGGACAAGGCGGCCATTGAGATCCCGCAGGACTACCTCGACGGGTTGAAACGCGCGGCGGAGACGGAGGATGGGGATCTGTCATCGTTCGTCCTGAAAGCGATGCTCGACAACTACGAGGCCGCCAAGGAAGACCGCCGCGCCATGTGCGGCGATACCGGCGTGCCGCGTTGGTTCGTGAAGATGGGGAATGAAGCGCGGGTAGAAGGCGGCATGGTGGCCCTAGAGGCTGCATTACGCCGTGCAACGGCCAGCGCCACGAACGGTGTCCCGCTGCGCCCAAACCGGGTGCATCCGTTGTGGCGAACGGATCACAACAACAATGTCGGGATTGGCGCACCCGAGATCGAATATGGCTTTGAGCCCGAGGGCGAATGGATTGACCTGATCACCGTCCACAAGGGCGGACTTTTCGGCACCGACTACCGCATGCTGTTTCCGTCGGACGGCATTCAGGGGATCAAGCGCTTCTACCTCGACAGCTTGATGGCCTTCGGGAAGCGGGGATTGGCCTGTCAGCCCGCGATCATCGGGATTGGTCTGGGCGGCTCAAAGGACACCTGCATGGTGCTTGGCAAACGCGCCTCGATCCTGCGCACGGTGGGCAGTCGCAACAGCGACCCGCGCATCGCTGAGATGGAAGATGAGTTCAAGGAGCTTGGCAATTCAATTGGCATGGGCGCAATGGGATTTGTGGGCAAAAACATGGTGATAGACTGCAACATTGAAGTTGGTTACTGCCATACCGGGGGCATGCCGATGTCCGTGCACGCCTTTTGCCTGTCGTCGCGCCGGGCGGTTGCGCGCATCCACGTGGATGGACGGGTTGAGCATCGCACTGACCCGGATTGGTTCACCGACTATCAACGCCGTGAAACGGTGGAATGGGAACCCCAGCGGGAGGCTGCGGAATGACCGGACCTCGGGAAATCACACTGTCCACAACCCCGACGGATGAAGACATCGCTCAACTGCGCCTCGGCGATGTCGTGTACTTGTCTGGCCTGATGTACACCGCGCGCGAAGGCGTCTACATGCGCGCGCTGGAAGAGCAGGCGAATATTCCCATGGAATTGCCGTCGCAATCGGCCGCGAACTTCCATTGCTCACCCGCCGCGCGCATCAACCCCGACGGTTCCTTCGATATGGGCGCAGTCACAGCCACCGCAAGCTTTCGGTTCGCAAAGTGGTTGCCGGAATGGATGGCAAAGACGGGCGCCAAGCTGATCGTGGGCAAGGGTGGGATGTCGTCGAAAGACTACAAGGAATACTTCGTGCCGAACGGGGCCGTTTATCTCAGCACGGTTGGCTACGGCACGGGCGCGTTGCTGGGGCGTGGGGTGGAGAACGTCGAAGCCGTGCATTGGAACGAGGAATTGGGCCTTGCGCAGGCCATGTGGGTAATCAAATGCAACCGCATGGGGCCGTTCATTGTGGCCTCTGATCTGAACGGAAACTGCCTGTTTGAGCGTGAGAATGCCAAGATCGCCGAGAATGTTGCGCGGGTCTATGAGGGCACCAAACCCGCCGTTCTCAAGCGGTACGGCGAAAGCGACGACCGAACGGACGAAGTGATCTAGACGATCTCGCTCAGCAAGACGCCGATCCCCATGGCAAGGCAAAGCAAGATCAGAACGCGTCGAAAGCCCGTATCGCTGAGCCGTTTGAAGACAAAGATGCCGATCTGGGCGGCAAGCAAGCCGCTTGGGATCGTGATCGCCAGGGCCGGCAACGCGCCGTCATAGGCACCGCGAAAGAACAGCAGCGCCACCGTTGTGACAAGCATAACCATGTTGAACGGCTGCAGAACGGCGCGGGTTTCGAACTTTGTCCATGGACGCAATGACATCCACATCGACGGCAGGGCGCCCGACATGCCCGCTGCACCACCAAGAACCCCACCCAACCCGCCGACTATGCTGTCGATCACCGGGGTCGGGCGCGAGAACGCGGGCAAGGCTTTGCGAAAGGCGAAGTAGCCGCCGTAAAGGATCAGGAACGCCGCTACTCCCAGCCGCAAAACGCTTGTGTCCAACCCACTCAGCAACCAGACGCCAACGGGCACGCCAATCAAACCGGGCAAGGCAAAGCGCAACAGCCGTTTGGGATGGTCAAGAATGGCATGGCGCACAACCCACAGCCCTTGGATGCCCGCGATAACCGACATCAACGCCACAATAGCCACAGCGGTAACCGGATCCAGAACCACAAGGTAAAAGCCCAATGCAAACAATGCCGTTCCGGTTCCCGACAGTCCGTTGATAAATCCGCCAGCGCAAGCGCCTGCAACTAGGAAAAGGATGGTCTCAGGCGTCATTGGCATTTCCGATGACATGCCTCAGGGCGCTCAGAACCTCGTGGATGGCTTTGGATTTCAGGGCTGACACGGCGTGCGCCAACCCGACGATCCGCTCGGGCGCGTCGGCCCCAAGCCGAATGCGTTTGACTGGTGCCGCCTCGGCAGGTGACACAGCAAGTCTTGGCAGGATCGAGACGCCCAGATTTGCGTGCACCATGCTGGTGATCGCCTCCGGACTGTCGAGTTCCATCGTCTCCCGAACCTCCACGCCCTGCTCAATGATCCAATTGTCAATCAGCGTGCCGACGACAGCGTTGCGGTTGAACCGGATATAGGGCCGGCTCGCAAGCAGGAGGAGAGGATCGTCATGGTGTTCATCGGGGGAGGCGATCAGTTCCAACGGTTCATGGGCAAGCTCATGGAAGGTGAGACCGGTTGGCAGAAGGTGCGGTTTTGAAGTGATGGCCGCATCCAGATCGCCGCGCTGCAGATCAGCGAGAAGCGCGCTGGTCAGCCCGGTTCGGATGTGCAGACCAACTTCGGGGAAACGGGCTTTGAGAATGGCCATGGCCTGTGGTGTCAATCCCGTCAATGTGGTCCGCAAAGCACCCAGTTTGAAGGTGCCATTCAGTCCGTCATCCGAAAGAACGGCATCGACCAACCCGTCATAGTCGGCAATCAAACGGCGGGCCCGTTCGACCACCTGTAGGCCCGCAGGCGTCAGGGTCGGGGTGCGTTTTGAGCGGTCAAACAAGGCAAGGCCAAGATCATCCTCAAGCGTGCGCATCTGCTGGCTGACGGCAGCATGGGTGACGTGCACGGCTTCGGCCGCAGCGCTGAAGGTCTTTGTATCAGCGACGGCCACCAGTGTCTTGAGAAGGCGTATGGTCATGTGAAAGTCAGGCTTACGGTATTTCGCCGAAATACGCGCAGGTTGTAAGCGGGACTTCAACAGAAATCGGCCCGCGGAACGTGCCACGGGCCGTGTGACTTCTAACGGCGAGATGCCTCAGATCGCGAGGTACTCTTCACGCAATTCCTTGTTGTCGAGCACTTCTTTGGCCGATCCATCAAAGACCACGCTACCGGTGTCGAGGATAACCGCACGATCAGCCAGGTTCAGGGCCGCGACGGCGTTCTGTTCGACAATCACCGTGGTGATACCCTGTTCGCGGATCACATCGAGCGTCTTGGCGATTTCCTGAACGATCACGGGGGCAAGGCCCTCATAAGGTTCATCAAGCAGCAGGACCTTCACATCCCGCGCCAAGGCGCGTGCGATGGCCAGCATCTGCTGTTCTCCGCCCGACAGCGTTACGCCCTCTTGCTTGCGACGTTCGCCGAGACGCGGGAACAACTCATACAGCCGCTCAAACGACCAGCCGATGGGCGGGGCGATTTGGGCAAGCTTGAGGTTTTCCTCAACCGTCAGACCGGGAATGATGCGCCGATCCTCAGGCACCAACCCGATGCCTGCACCAGCCGCCTGATGGCTCTTCATGTTGTGCAACGGCTGGTGATCCAGCCAGATCTCGCCATGGCGCAGCTCTGGGTCATCAACCCGCGCAATGGTGCGCAAAGTCGATGTCTTGCCAGCCCCGTTCCGGCCCAGAAGGGCAAGGATTTCGCCCTCGTGCACGTTAAAGGAGACGTGCTGGACGATGTAGCTTTCGTCGTAATAGGCGTCGATTTCCCAGACCGAAAGAAAGGCGGGGGCGTGTGAGGAATAGTTCGTCGACTTGTCGAACTTCGGCTTCTCGTTCATGTCCTTGTCCCTTCCTCAGACCTGCGCTTCGCCAAGATAGGCTTCGCGCACCTTGGGATGGCCTTTGATGTTTTCGGGCGTGTCCTCCACCAACGGTGTGCCTTGTGCGAGCACCGTGATCCGGTCGGCAAGCGAGAAGACCACGTGCATGTCATGCTCGATGATCGCCATGGTGATGTTGCGCTTGTCCTTGATCTCTTTGAGGAGCTCGATCGTGTTGTTGGTGTCGGCGCGCGCCATACCAGCGGTCGGCTCGTCCAGCAGCAGAAGGCGCGGTTGCTGAACAAGACACATGGCCATTTCCAGACGCCGCTTGTCGCCGCGCGAGAGAGAACTTGCCTGCATGTCCCGCTTTTCGAGCATGTTGACCTCGTCCAGCATTTCTTCGGCCTCGGTGTTGAGTGCCTTTTCCGAAGGGATGCTGATGAATGCCTTCAGGCTGTACGATCCGTCACGCCGGGCGAGGCAAGGAATCAGCATGTTCTCCATCACCGTCAGATCACCGAAAATCTCGGGCGTTTGGAACACACGGCTGATACCCATCTGGTTGATCTCGTGCGGCTTGCGGCCAAGGACGTTCTTTTCCTCGAACGTGACCGACCCTGTATCCGGGATCAGCTTGCCGACCAGCACGTTCAGCAAGGTCGATTTGCCTGCCCCGTTTGGTCCGATGATCGCGTGGCAGCTGCCTTCCTGGACCTCGAGGTTCACATTGCCCAAGGCTTGAAGGCCGCCAAAGCGCTTATTGATGTTCTGGACTTCAAGAATTCCCATCCGTCCTCTCCTTACTCACCGGGGCCCGGTTGGGCGGCTGCATTTGGGGGCGTTGCGTCGGATTGGCGGCGTTTGCGGCTGAACAAGCCGTAAATCCTGCGTCCGCCTTCGACGATTCCACCCGGCAGGAAGATCACGACCGTCATGAACACCAGGCCAAGGGTCAGGTGCCAGCCTTTGCCCACGAAGGGGTAGAGGATGTTGACCATGAAGTTCTCCAGACCGTCCGGCAGACCACTGAACCATTCATGCAGGATGGTCGAGTTGATGGTGGACACGATCGCTTCAAGATAGGTGATCACACCTGCGCCCAGGATCGGGCCGATCAACGTGCCAACACCGCCCAGAATGGTCATCAGAACGACCTCGCCAGAGGCTGTCCACAGCATCCGCTCGGCACCCGCCAGCGGGTCCATAGAAACCATCAGGCCGCCTGCAAGGCCCGCGAACATGCCGGAAATCACGAAGGCTGCCAGCGTGTAGGGCCGGGCGTTGAGGCCAGTGTAGCTCATCCGGCTTTGGTTCGATTTCACCGCGCGCAGCATCAGGCCAAAGGGCGACCGGAACAGGCGGATCGTGAAGTAGAAGGCAAGTGCGAAGATAACGGCGGCGAAGTAGTATCCGACCGAGAAGGTGAACGACCACGCGCCCAGGTCCAACGTTGTGTTGCTGTTCATGGGCAGGCCAAACAGATGCGGCACAGGGATATTGCCCTCGGCCGTTTGCTGGGTGCCGATGATGCGCGGATCATCGAGGGCCAGCTGCAGCCCGGTTTCGCCGCCGGTGATGGGGGTCAGAACCGAATAGGCAAGGCTGTAGCACATCTGCGCAAAAGCCAGTGTCAGGATCGAGAAATAGATGCCCGAGCGCCGCAACGAGATGTAGCCGATCAGCAGAGAGAACAGGCCCGCCGCAATGGTGGATACGATCAAGGCGGGAAGGACGTTCATCGTCAAAAGCTTGAACATCCAGACCCCAGCGTAGGAGCCCACACCCAGGAAAGCGGCGTGACCGAAGGACAGATACCCCGTCAGACCGAAGAGGATGTTGAAGCCCACCGCAAACAGGCCGAAGATCACCAGCCGCTGCATCATGTCGGGGTAGCCTGCATTGAATTGCGCAAGCCCCGAGGTTTCAGGGAAGGGGTTGAGGAAGAAGGGGGCGAAGATCAGCATCACCAGCACAATGATGTAGAGGCGTGCGTCTTTTGCGTTCAGACCCAGCATGTTCTTATTCCTCCATCACGCCCTTGCGGCCCATCAGGCCACGCGGACGGGTCAGCAGAATGACGATTGCGACAAGGTAGATAACCACCTGGTTGATGCCCGGGATCAGCTCGATGATCCACGACATGGAGGCAAAGCTTTGCAGGATGCCCAAGAGGAAGCCCGCGGCGACCGCGCCGGGCAGGGACCCCATGCCGCCGACGACCACCACCACGAAGCTCAGGACAAGGAAGTCCATCCCGATATGGTAGTTGGGTGACAGGATCGGCGTGTACATCACACCTGCGAGCCCTGCCACAATGGCGGCTATCGCGAACATGGTGACGAAGCGCTTGTCGATGTCGATGCCCAGTAGGCCGACCGTTTCCCGGTCTGCCATCCCGGCGCGCACTACCATCCCGAAGGTGGTGAATTGCAGGAAGGCAAAGACAAGGCCGATGATCAGCGCAGCAAAGAAGAAGTAGACGAGGCGCCAATAGGGATACATGACGGCGAACGGGTCGAAGCCAAGAAGCTGACCCACATCGAACGAACCCACAAACGCCTCAGGTGCTGGGGTCGGGATCGGGTTGGCGCCGTAGAAGGCCTTGATGATTTCCTGCAGGACGATGGCTAGGCCGAATGTCACAAGGATCTGGTCAGCATGGGGACGCTTGTAGAAGAACCGGATCAGGCCCCGTTCCATCGCGATCCCGATCAGCGCCATGACTGGGATGGCAACCACGACCGAGATTGGGACGGACCAGTCAATCAACCAATTGCCGACACCTTCTCCGAACCAGTAAACGACGTAGGGCGTGTCGACCATCATAACATTGCCAAGGAAGTCGGTCCGCGTCGGATCCTCAACCTCGAACGAAATGCCAAACAGCATGTTCAGCGTAACCGCAATGAACGCGCCCATCATGAAAAGTGCGCCGTGGGCGAAGTTCACAACACCAAGCGTGCCGAAGATGAGCGTCAGGCCAAGTGCGATCAGCGCATAGGCCGACCCCTTGTCCAATCCGTTCAGCAACTGAAGGATGATCGATTCCATTGTCCCTGGATCCCCAAAAAGCTGCGCTGCACACAAGGCGCGCAGTGTCAGAGTAGATCCGGGCGCAGCATGGCGCCCGGATCGAATGGTTTGATAGCCCTGGGCTTACGCGCCCGGGTTACAGGAGCCGAGCTGGCCCTCGACGAAGTCGGGGTGGTCGACGGCATAGGTGACCTGGTCACGGGCCGTAACTTCCACGATTTCGAGAAGGTCATACTCGTTGTCCGGGTTCTCTTTACCACGCACAACCAGCACGTCTTTGAAGCACTGGTGGTCTTCGGCACGGTAAAGGGTCGGGCCGTTGCCCAGACCGTCGAACTCGAACCCTTCGAGCGCTTCGACAACCGCACAGGGGTTGAACGAACCGGCCCGCGTGACCGCGTCTGCATAAAGCAGCGTCTGCACGTAGCAGGTATGGGCGGCCTGCGACGGCGGGAAGCCGTACGCGGTGCCGAACGAGCGCGTGAAGGCCTGGCTGCCTTCGTCGGGCAGGGACCAGTGCCAGTTGGTCGAACCGTGGATGTTCGCAATCGCGGAGCCGGCACCCTGCGCCATCAGACGCGAGAAGAGCGGAACCACAACAGCGAAGTCCTTGCCGTTGGCCTGCATGTCGCGCAGACCAAACTGCACAGCCTGCGTCAGCGAGTTGACCATGTCGCCACCGTAGTGGTTCAGGATCAGCACGTCGGCGCCCGAGTTCGCGACCGGTGTGAGGTAGGACGAGAAGTCGCCCGCGCCCACGGGCGTGAGGACCGAGTTCACCGTCTCCCAGCCAAGGTTTTCGGTGTAGGTGCGGATCGACCGCTCCTGGCTCCAACCCCAGTTATAGTCGGCGGTCAGGTGGTAGGCGCGACGGTCCGAGCCGTAGAGGCCTTCGAGGATCGGCGCGAGCGCCGAGCCGGTCATCTCCGTGTTGAAGAAGTGACGGAAACCGTTGGCACGGCGGTCCTTACCGGTCGTGTCGTTGGCGTGGGTCAAACCCGCCATGAAGATCACGCCAGCATCCTGACACAGGCCCTGAACGGCCACAGCCACACCAGAGGACGAACCACCAGTGATCATGATCGCGCCATCACGCTCGATCATCGAACGCGCAGATGCACGTGCGGCGTCGGAGTTGGTTTGCGTGTCACCGGTCACAAATTCGACGCGGCGGCCAAGAATGCCGGTGCCGTCGAGGTTGCGCTCGGAGAAGGTGTTCAGCATGCCACCATCGCCTTCACCGTTCAGGTGCTGAACGGCCAGCTGATAAGCGCGCAGTTCGTCCGCACCCTCGTCAGCGTAGGCACCGGTCTGGGGCACGTTAAAGCCCAGAGTAACCGAGCTGTCGCCTGGTGCGTTGGTGAAACCGGTATGGCCGTCGGCCCAAACTGCTCCGGTAAACAGGGTCGGTGCTGCCAAAGCAACACCCGTTGCGGCGCCGGTCTTCATGACCCCGCGACGCGAGACTTTCGAAAAACTCATGTATTCCTCCCATGGTTTAAGCATTTGCGCATCCTCCCGCACAAAGGCTCGCGCAAACCATGGCGGACGAAACTTTTATAATCCACGACGCACCACTCGCGGAAGATCGTTTTGTGACAAAATTTACAAATCAGGGTGCGTGGCTGTAAATTTTCGTTACAGCCTGCCGCTTTTCTGGGCCATTGGACGGTGGGCCCTTTGAAGCTCCGCTCAAGTCTGGGTGAGCCACTTGGTTTTGCCTACAACCGCCTCGCTCACACAGAAAACCGAGGGTATCATCATAGGCAAAGTGGCCTGCGTTCGCGCGAAACAATGCATGCGCAAGCGGTTTGCAATGAATACGGCTTAGCGTGTTTGCGAAATTCACAATGCCAAAAAGCTTCAGATGTTACAGGGAAAATTGGCTCCGGCGGTAAAACGCATTTTTCTATCCGATCCGGTTTCAATAGGAACGATACCGTCCAAAATCACACATTATTTTCAATGTTCTGTAGTCCGCATTGGTAGCCATTAGTCCAAACTCGTGTTGACCGGTCCAAACCCAAAAGGTAGCCAAGAAAAGGTAGCCAAATTGCCTGAAAGGTAGCCAAGATGAAGCCCCGGAACTTGTTGCACGCAGTAGCTTTGAAGCACTTGCCGGACGGCAATCACCATGACGGCGGGGGCCTCTACTTCCGGCGGCGCGGCAATTCCGCATCATGGGTGCTGCGCTACACAAGCCCGACCACGAAGAAGCGGGCATGGCACTCGCTGGGCACGTTTCCCGATCTAGGCTTAAACGAAGCCCGCACGGCGGCAGGGCAACAGCGGGCCATCTTGATCGGCGGCGAAGACATTGCGGAGGTAAAGCGCGAGCAAGTTGCGCACTTTGCCCGGATCAACGTGACCTTCGAAGAACTGGCGTTGGATTTTTTCGAAAAGAACAAGGCCGGTTGGTCGAAGAAGAACCGGGAAGGTCGATGGCTGACGGAATTGAAGAACCACGTCTTTCCCAAAATCGGCCGCATGGCGCCGAAGGACGTGACGGCGGCAATTATACACGACACTCTGGCACCGATTTGGAACGAGATGCACCCAACTGCGGAAAAGGCGCTCACCAAGACTGGCATGGTGTTGCGGCACGGCGAAGCGCATCGCCTCGAATGCAGCCAACGGGAAGCGCAGTTGGCCCGTGACCTTCTGGGCGCACCGGATCATTTTGAACGCCAACACGCTTCCATGGCATTTTGGGACGTCCCTAAATTCTACGCAACGCTGGGCGACTCGATCACGCATTTGGGATTGCGGTTCCTGATCCTCACGCTCGGTGGTCGTGCAAGCAACGTTCGGTTGGCCACATGGGACCAGATCAAAGGCGACACTTGGGAAATCCCGCGCACTGCCATGAAGACAAAGAAACGCCGCACCCGTGGGAAGACCGCTCCGCACGTCATTCCTCTGTCTGACCATGCACAAGAGGTTTTGGACATGGCCGCGCGTTGGCGCACAGATGAAAGCAATCTGATTTTTCCGCGTCGGTCTCAGTATCGTCTTCGTGGTGAATTCCGCGTTATCCCAATCTCGGATGGCACGTGGTCCAAATTCATTCGCGACAACGGTTGGCTTGAAGAACGCAACCCGGATGAAACAGCGATGGACCTTGATATTCGCGCGCCGACGCCGCACGGATTTAGACACACGTTCGCAAATTGGTGCGGCAACGGAAAAATTCATGACCGCTTCCTTGCCGAGACATTGCTGGATCATGTGGTGCGCGGTGGCGACATGGGCACCTACTGGACCAGCCAAATTGCCGACCAACTTCGTCCGTTGTTGGACGATTGGGGTGCGTTTGTAAGCGGTGGAGAACCCGCTTCCAACGTGACGCGCTTGCCGATTGTAAATAGCAATTAATCCACAACTTTCTGTAACGCACCGCATTGAACCTTCCCGGCCTAAACGGCACGCTGGTCGGGAAGGGGCAGAACCTGTAACCCCAGCGCAAAAGAAAACTGTAGGTGGCCAAAGGCGTCGGGTGGGGAACTATCCGCACACCAGTGTTTGGGCGCGAACGAACACTTTCCTAACATAGCTAGTTTGAATGCACGCGTGCGCGTGTTGGAGGAGGTTCCGCCATGAACGATATTAACCCCAACGACCGTTACATTGATCTGCGTGGCCTGTCGGCGATGCTGGGCGGTCGCGCAAAGAGCACGATCTACAACGATCTGCGTCAGGGTAATCTGCCCCAGCCATTCAGGATCGGGCGCTCAGTCATGTGGCGCGAAAAGGAAATCCACGATTTTCTTGCGCAGCGCCGTGACAGCCAAGGGGTGCGCAGTGATGGCTGACGGCAAGTATTTGATTGGGCGCTACGGCTTTCGTGTCACCACCATTTTGGCGGCTGCGCTCAACAGTGTGACCAAGCGGAAGCTGAAAAAAGGTTATGGCCCGCGCCTCCAGGCCATGGCGCACCCTCAAAATCAAGAACTGATGGACGATGCCATGGACCTTTACAGCAAGGTTGAGCCTGAAACACGACAAGAGCGCGCGGCAGGGGTCAAAATCGTGCGTGATTTCATGCGGAAGATGGATGGAAGCAACTGTGCCCAGCGAATCGCTGGCCGCGCTGTAAACGGACAGCAGGCCATTGACGAAGCGCGCGAGTCGGGCGACGTCGCAGTCCTTCGTCACCCCGTGGAAGCATTCCGTGAGGCCGTGGAAGCCGTAGAAAATGGGCACACAAAAGCCCTGCACCATGACATTGTGCTATGGCTGAGTGGTTGGGCGGATGAACACGGCATTCCAGTATCGGACAGCAATGGGTCGGTCTTCGTGACGGCCCTTGCCGGTCTATACGAGGTGTATGACGTCGAAACGCAGGCCGAAAGCGGCGCTCGTTGGATTGTCAGGCAGCGCTGGGACAAAAGCGCCTAAAAAAACCGTGTTTTGTCCCGGTGACAGGGGGCAAAATATGCACATGCTAGGGGGCAACCTTTTGACCACAGGGTTGCCACGATGCCTGCCAAAGACCCCGAAATTGAAATCTGGAACGCCGCCGATCTGGCGCGGCTTCTGGGCGTGTCCGTGGCCACGATCAACCGCTACGTCGACTCGGGAAGTTTGCCGAAGCCCTTGAAGCTGGGACGGGACCGACTGTGGATCAAGTCTGAGGTGATTGCCCACATTCTGGCCAAGGCCAAGCGCGATGAAGAGTGAGGTTGTCCTTCACCCTGCCGCCACGGCCTTCAACGACGCGCTCGTCCGCTGGAAGTGGTGCGAACTGCGCGACGTTTTGGAAGCCGATCTGACGGAAGATCAGCGTGGCCTGTTGCTGACGGCCACGGCGCTACGGTGCCACCCGGATACAGTCCAAACCGTCATTGGCGCGATTGAGGAAGGGGTTTGTGGGCCTCTGCCCGTCTTGTGGGACCGTATGGGCGAGTTTCGGTGGTGGGCGTCCACAGCGTCCCGTCAGGACTTGAAGGCGTGCGCCGCCGCCTGTGCCGAGCATCTGACCCGAAAGGACCGCGACGGTCTCTCCAATTATCTGCGGAAACTTGGCCATGACCAACTTTGAGATTGAACGCGCGGCGCATTACTGGCCCGCCGTTGTGGATCGGGCCAAGCCCGGATGGGAACGCGATTTCGCCACCGGCATGGCGCAACAACTGCGCCGCCGGAATTGGCGTCCTTCGCCCCGCCAATGGGAAGTGATGGAACGCATGGTGGCCGAGGTGGCCCCGTGCATGGACGACGAAGCGTCCCTTATCGAAGACTGGTTTTAGAAGGCGTGACCCCGCGCACGTAACGCGGGGCCAAACTGGTGGACGGCAGCTTTAGCGGGCGAACGGTGGCACCAGTGAGGAAAGGCCTACCACGGGGTGGGACCACAGGCCAAGCGCAGACCGAAAGAGCGAAGCGCGGTCCCTAGGGCACGATCCAGCCCGAAAAGTAGCGCTCAACTCTGACGGCCAAGGATCACACGACCGGCACGTCAGAGGCCCAAAAGCGGGGGCTGGCTCCGAAGAGCAGGTCAACATGCGGCGGGTATAGGGTCTAGCCTCTGGCGTTCCACGTGAATTGCCGGGGGTTAGTCGACCTATGCCCGTCCACAAGGGCTTCACCAAAGAGCAGATACAAGGGTTACTTCATGCGAGACGACACTGGAAACGATTACCCGGCTGACACGATCATGCAGACGTTGGTCGTTATGGCCTGCGCAAAGGCGAACTTCGTGGCGGCGCAGCGTCTCGGTGACCCCACCATGATCCAGCGCACGCGTGAGCATCTGGATTACGTGGAACAGGCGCGCGCGCTTCACACCCCCAACGTCCCGGCCTTGGGTGCCTTGGAGGGATGGGACACCTTGAAGGTGGACGCATGAGCCGGGGCTGGGGACGGGATACGCACAAGGTCTACGGCACGGCCAAGTGGCAGAGGCTACGGCGCTACAAGCGCAGCCTCAACCCGCTGTGCCAACTGTGTGAGCGGCGTGGGATATGGGAAGCGGCCACGCAGGTGGACCACCTCATTCCGTTGTCCAAAAGTGGAGGCTGGTATCCGCATCCTGACCAGCTTCTAAGCCTTTGCAACGCCTGCCACGCGGACAAGACAGCACGTGAGCGCAGCGGTGATAGCACACGGTCCAACTTCCGTGGGTCTGACGTCTCAGGTGCGCCTCTGGACCCGCACGACCCGTGGAATTCTGACCCGCCGTGACCAAGGGGGGCTTCGCATCACCGGCCTCGACGCGGCTACAGCGACCACACCCACTCTCCACAGATTTATTTAACCAAAAGGTGAAATACTTATGGCTCAACGCGGCGCAGGCGCATTGTCACGGGAAGCCCGCGCGGAACTGCGCGCGGAAGCCCCGGACGTGTTTGCGTGGCAGGCCGAAGGGCTTTCACGAGCCGAGCGTGTCATCGCGTTTCTTGAAGAACTGCCGATTTCGCAAGGATCGCTGGCCGGGTCCACCCTTTGGCTGCGGGATTGGCAACGGGAATGGATTGAAACGGTCTATCGCACCGATGACGACGGCCACAGGCCCGTGCGAACGGCGCTTCTGTCAGTGGCGCGGAAGAATGGGAAAACCCAACTCTGCGCAGGTTTGGCGTTGTGTCACCTTTTGGGGCCGGAAGCCGAAACCCGTGGCGAGGTCTACAGCGCGGCCAACGACGTGGCCCAGGCGGGCAAGCTGTTTTCCGAAATGGAAGCAATCATTCGGCTGCGCCCGGACATGCAGTGGCGCACGAACGTCACCCGGTTCCGGCGTATGATCGAGGTTATGGAAGGGTACGGCGCGGGAAGCGTCTTCGCGGCCCTGTCGGCAGACGCCACCACGAAGCACGGTCTCAGCCCGTCATTCTGCGTTGTGGACGAATACGGACAGGCCAAGGGGTCGGCACTCTTTGAAGCCTTGGACACGGCCATGGGCGCACGTGACGAGCCGCTAATGGTGGTTATCAGCACACAGGCCGCGTCTGACGTCGCCCCTATGTCTCAGCTTGTGGACTACTGCGAAAAGATCAACGCGAGTGAGGTGGTGGACCCGTCATTCGCTGGGGCGGTCTACAGCGCGCCTCTGGACGCAGACATTTACGACCCTGTGACATGGGCCATGGCCAACCCTGCGCTGGGGGACTTCCGGTCTCTCTCGGACGTGGAACGGCAGGCGGAACAAGCGCGGCGGATACCGGCGAAGGAACACGCGTTCCGTAACCTTTTGCTCAATCAACGGGTGGACGCGCACGTGCGCTTCCTCTCGGCCAGCGAATGGGACGCAAATGGGGGGGAGATCGACGCAGCCCTTGGCGGCAAATGCTTCGCAGCACTGGACCTGTCCGCGAGCCGTGACCTTACGGCCTTCGTGATGGTCTTCCCGGACCAGTCGGGCGGCTTTGACGTCCTGAGCCGGTTCTTCCTGCCCGAGGCCAACCTGCGTGAGAGGGCCGAACAAGACCGGGTTCCCTATGACGTCTGGGCGCGTGAGGGGCACCTGACAGCCATTCCCGGCCCGGTGGTTGATCCCGCCTTCGTGGCCGAGGCCATGGCAGAGGCAGCGGACGACTATGACATTCAATTGGTGGCCTATGACCGGTGGCGCATGGACCTGTTGCAGAAGGAACTGGACGCGATTGGCGTTAGGCTCACTCTCGAACCGTACGGGCAGGGTTTCAGGGATATGGCACCGGCGGTGGACACTCTGGAACGGCTGGTGGTGGAACGGAAGTTGCGCCACGGGATGAACCCCGTTCTTCGCATGTGCGCCGCCAACGCAGTGGTCACAACGGACCCGGCGGGCAACCGGAAGCTGGACAAGTCGAAGGCCAACGGGCGCATTGACGGGCTTGTTGCGTTGGCCATGGCGCTGGCCGTCGCGGATCGGGCAAAGCCGAAACCGGAACCCAAACTCTATATCCTTTGATGCACTGGGTAGTCGTTTTCTTTCAATGCGTTGCAGTATTTTCCTCATGTTCTAAATGAACACGAAATCTCTATCCTGTCTGGCACATTTTCAAATGAAAGGTTGCCAGTATGGGCATTCACGACACCATGGAACAGCGGAACGCCCTGCTAAGCGATATGCAGGCGATCCTCGACAAGGCCGATAGCGAAAAGCGCGATCTGAACCCGGAAGAGAAATCCCGGTTCGACAAGCTGGACGGCGATATGAAGACGTTGGATGAGCGCCGGGTCCGCGAACAGCGCGTGCGCGAATATGAACGCCGCACCGAAGAGGCCGAACACGTTACCGGCCCCCGCACGGACCAGCCCGAACTGCGCGGCTATTCGTTGGCCAAGGCAATCCGTCAGGGCAAGGACGAAAAGCTGGACGGTTTGGAAGCCGAATGGCACCAGCACCTTGTGGAAGAGCGCGGCGGTTCCAATGGCGTCATGGTTCCGACTGAATACTTGCTCGGCGGTGAAACCCGCGCTGTAACCACCACGACCCCCGGCACCGGCCCAGGTTCCAACATGGTGGCCACCGATTTGGCAGCTATGACCGACCGCCGCCGTCCCGCGCTGCGCGTTCAACAGCTTGGCGCGTCCGTTCTTCGCAATCTCAACGGCGATATGGACCTTCCACGTCTTGCCGGGTCCGGCACCTCCCACTGGGTAAGCGAACACAACAACACTACGCGTTCCGATGCCTCTTTCTCGAAGAAGACGGCCAGCCCCAAGACCGTGAGCGGCGAATACGAAATGTCCCGCCGCATGATCCTGCAAAGCCAACAGGCGATTGAGCCGATTTTGCAGCGCGATCTGGCCCTTATCCTTGCTCAGGCCGTGGACGCGGCTGCAATCAAGGGCGGTGGAGCGAACGAGCCGACCGGCATTCTTGTGGACGGTGACGTGACCGCAACGGCTAGCGCAGGTGCAGACATTGGCACGGATACGTCCTTGCTAATGCAAGAGTTGGAAATTGATGACGTCTTTGACGAGGCGGCGTTCCTGACCAACCCCAAAATCGCCCATGAAGCGCGCGTGACCCGTGACACCACCGGCCAGCCTCTTCCGACCGGATGGTTCTGGCACGGACGCCCCTTCGCCCTGTCTTCGCAGGTGGGCGATACCGGCACCGCCAACGAGTATCCGATCATTTACGGCGCGTGGTCCAACCTGTTCCTGTCCTACTGGTCGGGCGTGGACATTCTGCAAAACCCGTATCACGCGGACGTCTCTTCCAAGGGCGGTCTTCTGTTGCAGGCGTTCCTTGATATGGACGTGACCGTGCGCCACCCGGAAGCCTTTGCCTACGTCAATCGGGCGCTCTAATGGAACGCCGGGACGCCCCACTAGAAGTCCGCGCCAAGGACCGCAAGCTGGAAGGTTATGCGGCGGTCTTCAACGTGGAAGCCCGTATTCAACCGGGCATGATCGAGCGCATTGCGCCGGGGGCGTTCACGTCAACTCTTTCGCGGGGGCGGGACGTTCTTGCCCTTGCGGACCACGACCCCAAACAGGTCTTGGGTCGGACTAAATCCGGCACCCTGCGCCTCGGCCAAGATACGCATGGGCTGGCGTTTGAACTGGACGTGCCCAACACGCGCACTGGCCGGGACATTCTGGAACTAAGTGAGCGCGGCGATCTGGGCGGCATGTCTTTCGGTTTCAGCGTGGTCGATGACGATTGGCAAGACGAACTGCGCGAGGTGCGCGACGTCATCCTGCATGAAATCAGCGTGGTCTCGTCCTTCCCGGCATACGCACAGACCACTGTGACCAGCCGCGCCGCCTTTGATCTGGCCGAACGCCGGTTGCGGCTTCTGAGGTTGCGCGCATGAGTTTCTTTGACCGCTTCCGCCGGGGCGAAAAACGCCGCGCCGTGAAAGCCTCTGACCCATACCTTCACCAGTTTCTCGGCAATCGTGGCGGCATGGTGAGCCACGTCGATGCCAGCCGGGCGTCCGGGCTGGCCGTGGCGCACGCCTGCATTTCGCTGATTTCCCAAAACCTCTCGGCGGTCCCGTTGAACGTCTACCGGACGGGCCGGGATGGGGGCCGGGAACTGGCCACGGAACACCCCGTTTACAGCCTGTTGCAGAATGAAGCCTGCGACGGGATGACGGCATACGAAGCGCGCGAGGCGTTGATTGCGGACCTACTCATTCACGGGAACGCCTACGCCAAGCTGCAATGGAACGGGCGCGGTCAAGTGGTCACCCTGACACCGCTCGCACCCGGTAGCGTTGCTATCCAACGTCTGACGTCCCGAGACGGGCTACGCTACCGGGTGACCCATCCAGACGGACGCACGGAAACGCTATTGAACGACGAGATCCTGCACATTCGCTACCGGCTGGACCATGAACGCATTCTCGGCCTGTCACCGCTGGCAATCGCCCGTGAGACGTTCAACGTGGCGCTGGAACAATCCCGCCAAGCCTACAAACAGGCGCAGCACTCTATGCGGTCTGAGGGTGTCCTTACGTTTGAACACGAAATGGCCGACGACGCGATTGATCGGGCAATTGCCCAAGCCTCTGCCACCATCGACAACGCCAGCAGCGGTCGCCCAGGTATCATGGTGTTTTCAGGCTCGGGCAAATACAGCCCCATGAGTTTCAGCCCCAAGGACGCGGAATTTCTGGAAAGCCGGAAGCTGACCAATCTGGACGTCTGCCGGGTCTTCAACGTCCCGCCTTCGTCAGTCGGCATTCCCGACTCGATGACCTACAGCAACGCCGCCGAAGAGGGGCGCACGCTGGTGAGCCGGTGTTTCTCACCTATGGCCCGCCGGGTGGAAGCCGCCATGAACAACGCGCTTCTGACAGCCACAGGTCGCAAGACCTTCCACATTGAACACGACATGTCCGGTCTCATGCGCGGCGATCTGCAAGCGCGGTATGAAGCGTTCGGTCTGGCCCGGACCAACGGTTGGCTATCGGTCAACGAAATCCGCGAACTGGAAGGCTACGGACGGATTGAGGGCGGCGACCGCTACCTTGAACCGCTCAACATGACGGGGGCAGGTGAAGCCGATGCCAATTCGCTGGAATGAGGTCGACAACCGATGGGAAGGCGATGGGAAGACGGACGCAATCGTCGTTCTGACTTACGCGGACCTACCGAGCCCCACTACTGTGGAACCCGGAACGCTGGCCTTTGTGGTTTCTGACCCGGTGGAGGGCTTGAACGGCCCCACACGGCGCTTGGGCGCGCGCTTGGCGGATCGGCGCAGTATTGGCGTGGCACCTGAGTTGGAAGTGCTGTTTCTCTATGCGGTCTGCGCGTGGGCCGTCTGGGCCACGCTTTGAAGAATAAGCCACTGGGCACGTGACCGGTGGCGAATGGGCAACCCAAGGGCTGCGTTTGAATTGGACGCGTAAGGGTTCTCGGCCACTGCCCGCCGCTGGCCCCGTTCATGTAACCGGCCCATGACTGGGGGCGGGGCCGGTGGTAACCGACGTCAATCTAGGTCGCGTAAATCCGTCATGATGTAGGAAACGCTTATTGTTCCGTCAGGCTTTCGTATCGTCGCGATATCAAGGCTGGCCATGAATTTGTTGCCCAGCACTATGCCGTCTCGCTGTTCAATTCTTTCGAGATAGTCTTGGCTGATCTGTTCGCCGAACTTGCCGGTCACTACAGAGGCGTCGCCGGTCCGGCGGAATTCAAACGTTCTCTTGATCGGTGACAATCCGACCAAAACGCCAGTCCAAACCTCTTCATCGACTTGGACGTTAGCGTTCGCGATGCGCTCTCTCGCCCTCTTTATTGCCTGTTGTCCGAAGCTGAGTGATTTGTCTGGCAGATTGGTCTTAAAGGTCGCGTCGTTCTTGCCTAGGAGGTCAAAGAATTTGCCAACAGCATTGAACACGCGCGGATCAACCCGCTCAATGTCGACAAGAAACTCGTCATCGTCGGCTTGCGTAAGTTCCTCGAACAATGACGTCGCTTGATCCAAGACTTCGCGAAGCTGCGTCTTCACCACGCTTGCCTGACTTGCATTCTGTTCTTCCAAGACAAACCCAAACGAGCCGGTCGCAAGCCCGCGAACGTTCAAGCTGGCATATTCTGCATCCCGGACCTTACCACGCGCCTTCAAAGCGCCTTTTCCAGCGGCAAAGAGTCCTGTCACGATTGCTTGGAACCTGATCAACGCCTTTCCCGCGAATTCGGCGTCGATTGCTTCAGTTCCGACTACTGGTCCGCCGTCAAAAAGAACGGCCACCTCTGCAACATGCGTGTCTGCCTCTTCGGCAAGCTTGAGTTGTGCGCTGACGTCATCAAGGCGCGCGGCAAAGCTCAGGCTTCTCCAACGACGTCGTCGTCTTCGCGCGCCTCAACCACCAGCGTCTTCAATTCGGCCTGTTGGCGACGGAGAAACGCAATATCCATGATGTCAGACATCAAACAGCCTCCGTATTTCAGCCTCAACAGCGGCAAATTCCATTGGGTCAGTTGCTAGAGGGATATCAAGCAATCCTTTCTTTTCGGTGGATCGCTTGATGTCGCTAAACAGCCCAAACCAATACGTCACGCCACGCACAATGGTACGTGCAACAGCGTCTAGGTCTATAGCATATGTGTCGCAACCGAACTGGGCTTTCATTAGATCGGCGCGAAAGTAGGTGGGTTCAAGCTTAGATCGATAGTCGGCTTTCCACTGGTCAGGTTTGTTTGAGTAAGCCATTGGGCGGTTAAACAAAGTGACAATGTCGATGTCGCTAGGTGGACGTCCACGGGTCACTTCGGCGTGTTCGACGAAACTACCATCCAACCATTGTGATCCGGACACAAAGCCGCCATCGAAAAGGTGTTTCCTGTAGGCATTTAGTCCCAGTAGCAGTCGGGCGCGTTCGCTGGATGTGCAAAATCGTTCTACAACATCCGACATTTCCGCGCGGTACGGTGAACGCGCTGACGGTAGGGTCGGATCGTCACCAACGAACGGTGGCAAGGTCCCGTTCGAAGCAAATGGTGGGATTCGCATTGATAATCCTAGCTTTTTCCCAACGTGGCCGCGCTTTGGTTACGAATTCAAGCCAGTTGCCCGGAATTTCACGTTTTTTTGCGAAGTTTGGTCGCACACCATCCACTGGGAAGTGAAATTCTGGTATCCAAAGTGGTATCCAAAAAATCCTACGGATGGGCAAGCAATTGAAATTGCGTCATAAATTAGGATTGTTTGGCTCCGGCGGTAGGGATCGAACCTACGACCAATTGATTAACAGTCAACTGCTCTACCGCTGAGCTACGCCGGAACTGAGGGCGCGTATAGCAAGGCGATTTTGGGCCGTCCAGTAGGTGAAACCGGAAAATTTCACTCGCGCGTAAAAGTGGTGTCCGCGGCGATGGGACCGTCACTTGCGATCAAGGAGCGTTCGGAAAGATCGATCAGGTGTGCAAGGACGTTTCGGGCTGCGGCAGGCAAGAGGGCGGGAGCCACGTCGGTGTAGATGTGCGCGGCGAGGGTTTGGGCATTTGACGGACCTATCTCCGACAACGCTGCGAGAATCTGCGCCTCCCGGCCCTTGCGGTGCGTCATCAACTCTTTGCAGCGGGCAATCGGGTCCAAGATCGGGTCGCCGTGGCCCGGATAGTAGACCGTGTCGCCCTCCCGCATGATGAGCCGTTTCAAGGACCCCATGAATTGGGTCATGTCGCCGTCCGGGGGCGAAACAAGCGATGTTGACCACCCCATCACCAAATCACCTGAAAACAACGCACCGTCCCAGGCGAAACTCAAATGGTTGGCCATGTGCCCGGGCGTTGGGATCACGTCGATCCGGCCCCACGGCCCATCAATCTCGCTCCAGGCTGCGAGCGGCTCATCAGGTGCAAATGAAAGGTCCACGCCTTCTCCACCGCCAACAAGCCCCCCATCGGCAAGCCCCTGCATCACCGGGCTGCGCCCCCAGTCGGAGGGGCCAGCCGCATAGATCGGCGCGCCGGTTGTCTCGGACAGAGGGCGTGCCAGCGGTGAATGATCCAGGTGCGAATGGGTGACAAGGACCTGCACGATCCGCTCTCCCGGGGATAATGCAGCAAGAATTGCATCGTGATGGGCCGGGATGGCCGGGCCGGGGTCAATGACCACCACGTCGCCCTCGCCAACCAAATAGGTTTGTGTGCCGGTATATGTCATGGGCGACGGGTTCGGTGCCGTGACGCGACGCAAACCGGGCTTCAAGCGATCATGGGGCAGGGGCCGGGCCTCCGGTCTGATGGGCGGGAACGCCGTTTCGGACGACTATATTGGTGCGGTCGGGCGCGTCAAACCTGTCACGTCCTGCACAGACCGGTTATAGGCAAGCCATGCGGATTGAGCGTTGGATCAAACAGTTTCTGCCCCGTGGCCTTTATGGGCGCGCGGCGCTCATCCTGATCGTCCCTGTTGTTACCATTCAGCTTGTCGTCAGCTCCGTCTTCTTGCAGCGCCATTTCGAAGATGTGGCCGAGCAATTGTCGCGCGCGCTCAGCCTTGATCTGAACCTCATTTTGCAGACCTGGGACAGCCAGGGGCCCGATGCCGCAGCGGACGTGGCCGAGGCCTTGGAGATTGAGATCGGAGAGCCGCGTTTTGAGGGCGGCACCCAGCGGTATTTCTACGATATCTCAGGGATAACCGTGGGTGACGTGATAGAGGCCATGGTGCCGGGAACGGTTGGGATCGACCTGCGCAGCAATCAAAGCGAAGTGCAGATCCTCGTCGATCGCGGTGCTGCCGCGCCTGTCGCGTTTACCACAGCACGGCGGCGGGCATCATCCCCGGCGCCACACCAATTGCTGGTGATCATGGTGGCAACCGGCATCTTGATGACGCTTGTGGCCTACTTGTTCTTGCGCAACCAGTTGCGACCGATCCGAAGGCTTTCCGGGGCGGCGGAAGCGTTCGGCAAGGGACGGTCGGTTGATTATCACCCCTCCGGCGCGACCGAAGTACGCTCTGCCGGTCATGCGTTTCTTGACATGCGCGCCCGCATCGAAGGGCATATGGAACAGCGTACGTTGATGTTGTCTGGCGTCAGCCATGATCTGCGCACCCCTCTGACCCGCATGCGCCTCGCATTGGGCATGATGGAGGAGGGGCCTGACCGCGAAGATCTGATCCAGGACGTTGAAGAGATGGAGGCACTGCTCAACACCTTCCTCGATTTCGTTCGGGGTGAGGCACTGGATGACCCGGAGCCGAGCGACCCTGTCGCTGTTGCAACAAAGGTCGTCGAAAATGCGCGCCGCGGTGGGAATGAGGTGGACTTTGCGGCGTCTGAAGACGCGCAGACCGTACTGATGCGCCCGATGGCCGTTCAACGTGCGCTGATGAACCTCGTCTCCAACGCATTGCGCTATGGAAACCGTGCTAAAGTGGGAGTGACGCTTCTGGACCGCGCATTACAATTCACGGTGGAGGATGACGGCCCTGGTATCCCCGAAGAACGCCGCGCCGACGCCTTGCGACCCTTCATTCGCCTCGATGAAGCGCGCAACCAAAACAAAGGCTCTGGGGTTGGTTTGGGGCTTGCGATTGCCGACGATATTGCACGCAGGCACGGCGGTCGGCTTGCTCTCGGCCAGAGCGCGTCCATGGGCGGGCTGAAGGTGGAGCTGACGCTGCCGCGCTGACCTATCCTTTTCGCTATGCTTTCTGCGCAGCACCCTTGCGGTCCCAATGGCAATCGCACGGATGCCCTTGACGCATCTGCTCAAAACTCTCGACTATTCAATCTGTTACCTGCTCACACGCTTCGCAAAAGGAAATTTGGAATGCACATCAAGACCCTTGCTCTTGCCTCATTGGTCACGCTGGCCGGAACGGTCGCCGCTTCGGCGCAGCAATGCCCCGCCCTCGGGTCCACCGGCAGTGTCGTGGACGTGGATGGATCGTCGTTGAACCGTGGCATCCGCACCGAAGTGATCGCTGGCACGCAAATCGACGCTTGGGACTGTGAAGCGTTCTATATGGTGGGCTACGTGAACGTGGCGCCGACCCTGACCCTGCGTCTGACCAATGCGGCGGCTCGCGGGTTGGAAGTGGTTGCGGAAAGCGATTGTGATCCGACCCTGTTGATCGAGCTTCCAACAGGCCAGATCGCATTCGATGATGACAATTCCACCATAGGACGCGGCCTTGACCCAGCGATCCCGCTTCCAGCGATGGATGATGGCACGTACAACATCTGGGTAGGCTCGTACCGCAACAGCTATTGCCTGACGACGCTGCGCATTCGCTACCGCTGAGAACGAAAGCGGACGCGCCGGACAGCCCTAGGTTCGGCGCGTTTGCAGTAAGGCGCGCGTGGCCTCAGCGGCCAATCTCTCGTGCGCGTCGGCCCGCGCGCGGCGGGTTTCGCCGCCAATCCAATCCGCGCCCGCACGATCAACCGCCCGTGCGGAGGCATGGTTGAGCATGAATAAGAAAAGCTTCAATCGATCCATCGGCACCCTCTTGGTGACGTGAGGGTCGTTCAACGAGCTTAATTTTCGGTGAAAGTCCAAGCGCCGTCTACAATTTTCTCCAAGCGATCGAGCGTCAGTTTTTTTGTCATGCACCGAAAGAGGGGAGGTTTGGTAGGCCCGGCAGGACTTGAACCCGCAACCAAAGCGTTATGAGCGCTCTGCTCTAACCAATTGAGCTACAGGCCCCCTGATATGGTCGAACTGGTAGCAGAGCATTTCTCGGGTTGGAAGCGGCTGTGTGACCGGCCGCGCACCCGTTCGGATCAGTTCAATCTGCACTCGCCGCAGCCGCAGCTTTCTGTGCGTCTTCTCGCATCGCCCAAAGGTGATGTTTCATGCGCTTTCGTTTCGCAATTGCGCCGAACACTTCCAGGAATTCTTCAGGCGCGCCCGGACCGCGCATGGCGACCAGCCGGTCGAGCGCCTGCCGCCCGTGGTGTTGGTGCGCCCACAAAATGCCCAGGCGATGATAGTGTACAATGCTCTGCCGCTCCCCTTCGCCTTGTCCAAAGCTTTGAATGTTGAAGTTCATGTGCTTCGGCAGGCTCTTGACGGGGTCATCACGCAGATAGCCGAGGATGGGCAGCGTGAACTGGTCGATATTGGGCCGCGAATAGTCCCGCTTCACCTCGCGTTCAAAGTGCAAGGCAGCGTCCAACCAGTCAGAGCCGACATTGGTTGGCGTCCCGTCATCTTCGCGTTCCCGAAACAGGATCACGCCCGCATTGTAGTAGGGAAATGAGGTGATCCTACGCCCGGCATTGTACTGGACACGGTCGGTCGTGGGCTCCATCCCGAAGGCCGCGTAGTAGGCGGCCCAATCCTCGTCACTGCCGGCGGAGGCTGCATAATCCGAAACACAGGCTGCAATCAGCGCATCACCCAATTCGGCCTCAAAATCCACTGGGGCTGCCAGCACGGTGTCTGTATCGATGAACACCGAGATATCGCATTCACGCGGAGCGGCGGCTGCCAGGATCTTGTTGCCATGGGGGTAGGGCGCGCGCCATGGCGAATGACCGCCATCGGTGTTCGGGATCGATCGCAATTCGATGCTGGACGCCTCCAGTATCTCCTTGGTCAATTGGCACAGCTGATCCCGGTAATCCTCACGCACATAGGCAACGCCTGTCTGATGAGGCGCGAGATTCCCTTTCAGACTGGGTGCCAAAAGGCAGGCCTGAGCCTCCAGCCGCTGGCCATCGACGATGAAGAACAGCTCGGTCTTGCGTTTGGTCGCCATCTGGTGCCTCGGGACGTCTTTTTCTGCTTGCCCCATGCTATGCACGTTTTTTGTCCAAAATACGATGCGGTTTGCGAAACCGGCAGGGTGGCGCATGGACCTCTTGCCGAGGTCCTGCTAACGCACGCCCAAAGGCTGCTACGTAGGGATCCTTGGCCATGACCGACAACAGCAAATCCGCGCTGACCTATGCGCAGGCAGGCGTAGACATTGATGCCGGCAATGCGCTGGTGGATCGGATCAAGCCTGCAGCGGCGGCCACAAATCGCTCCGGCGTGATGGCAGGTTTGGGGGGTTCGGCGCGTTGTTCGATCTCAAAGCCGCGGGATACGACGATCCGATCCTGGTGGCCGCGACAGACGGTGTCGGCACCAAGCTCAAGATCGCCATCGATACCGGACATTTCGACACGATCGGTGTCGACCTTGTCGCCATGTGCGTGAACGATCTGGTCTGCCAGGGGGCGGAGCCCTTGTTTTTCCTGGACTATTTCGCCACCGGCAAGCTTGAGGTCGAAGCGGCCGCAACCATTGTGGAAGGCATCGCCAAAGGCTGCGCGGACAGCGGCTGTGCCCTGATCGGCGGCGAAACGGCTGAGATGCCGGGCATGTATGCCCCCGGCGATTTCGATCTGGCGGGCTTTGCGGTTGGTGCGTTGGATCGGGGTGCGGCGTTGCCCGCAGGGGTGACCGAGGGGGACGTTTTGCTTGGGCTTGGGTCCGACGGCGTGCATTCCAATGGCTATTCCCTTGTACGTCGTGTGGTGGAGCGGACGGGCCTGGGTTGGGACGCACCTGCGCCCTTTGCGCAGGCCTCTCTTGGTGCGGCGCTGCTTGCGCCGACGCGGCTCTATGTCAAACCGGCACTCACCGCGATCCGCAGCGGTGGGGTGCACGCCTTGGCCCACATCACGGGCGGCGGGCTGACCGAGAATGTGCCGCGCATTCTGCCGGATGGATTAGGGGTCGACATAGATCTGGACGCTTGGCCTTTGCCCCCGGTTTTCGGCTGGCTCGCACAAGAAGGTGCGCTGGATCAGGCCGAACTGCTCAAGACGTTCAACGCGGGCATCGGTATGGTGTTGGTTGTGGCTGCAGATCGGGCAGATGCCCTGGCCGCAGAGCTGACAGATGCGGGCGAGAGCGTTCACCGCATCGGTACCGTCTCAGAGGGTGAAGGCGTGCGCTATTCTGGGCAGCTTGCGTGAGCAAACGGGTCGCAATCCTGATTTCAGGGGGCGGCTCCAATATGGTGGCGCTAGCCCAATCCATGACGGGCGATCACCCGGCGCGGCCTTGCGTTGTGGTGTCGAACCGACCTGATGCCAAGGGATTGCAGCGCGCTGAAACGCTTGGAATTCCAGCAGTTTGCGTGGATCATCGTCCCTTTGTCGGGGACCGCGCCGCGTTCGAGGCTGCGCTTCACAAAACGCTCGATACCCACGCTCCTGACATCTTGTGCCTTGCCGGGTTCATGCGCATCTTAACCGCTGAGTTCGTTGGCAAATGGGCCGGACGCATGCTCAACATCCACCCCTCGCTGCTTCCAAAATACAAGGGCCTCAACACCCATGCGCGCGCGATCGAAGCAGGCGATGCGGAGGCAGGGTGTACGGTGCACGAGGTCACGGCAGAGCTTGATGACGGCCCGATCTTGGGTCAGGCCCGCGTGCCAATCTTGCCTGGTGACACGCCAGATCGTCTGGCGAAGCGGATTCTCCCGTATGAACACCAACTCTACCGTGAGGCCTTGCGGCGGTTCGTGATGGGCGACCGAACACCGGTTTTGCTTCCGAAATAGCCGGCCCGCGACGCAACGACCGGGATTTTACACCAAAGTCATGGGCGTGCCGCCACACTCTTGGCCGCGTTCACGCCCGCTCTCTTCCCTTCCGGATGATCCTCCTCTATCACCGCGCAACGGCTCCCCTTCGCAAAGAAACATATAAAACGCCCGTGCCCACAACACTGACCACCACCGATGAACTCGCAGCCTTCTGCGCCCGCGCGGCCGAGGTTCCATACGTCACCGTAGACACCGAATTCCTGCGCGAACGGACCTATTTCGCACAGCTCTGTCTGGTGCAGGTCGCGCTGCCGGGCGATGATGAAAGCGATGCGGTTCTGATCGACCCGCTGGCCGACGGAATGTCGCTGGACCCGCTCTATGAGCTGTTCAAAAACACCAATGTTGTCAAAGTTTTCCACGCCGCGCGGCAAGATCTTGAGATCTTTCACGTTGAAGGCAATGTGGTCCCGACCCCTCTGTTTGACACCCAGGTTGCGGCGATGGTCTGCGGCTTTGGCGACCAGGTCGGGTACGAAACGCTGGTGCGCAAGATTGCGAAGGCGTCGCTTGATAAATCGAGCCGCTTTACCGATTGGTCGCGCCGTCCGCTGAGCGATGCGCAGAAGACCTACGCCATCGCGGATGTCACGCATCTGCGGCAGATCTACGAATACCTGTCTGCCGAACTGGCGAAAACCGGGCGCACCCATTGGCTGGAAGAGGAGCTCGCACAGCTCACCGATGCCGCGAATTATGTGGTGAAACCAGAAGAGGCGTGGCGTCGATTGAAGCTGCGTTCCAACTCCGGTCGCATGGTTGCCATCGCGCGCGAATTGGCCGCGTTCCGGGAGACTTACGCGCAAGAGCGCAACATCCCGCGCAACCGCGTTCTGAAAGACGACGCTCTGATGGAGATTGCGGGGACGAAACCCAAGTCTCTGAAAGACCTAGGAAAATCGCGACTTCTGCTGCGCGATGCGCGCAAAGGTGCGATTGCTGAGGGCTTGATTGATGCCGTTGCACGTGGCCTTGCAGTGCCGAATTCCGACGTGCCGAAACCGGTGCAAGGCAAGGATCGGTCCAACCTGAACCCGGCGCTGGCCGACCTTTTGCGCGTTCTTCTGAAAGCCAAGGCGGAAGAGGCCGGTGTTGCCCCCAAATTGATCGCATCGTCCAGTGATTTGGATGATATCGCCTCGGGTCATACGGAGGGCGTCTGGTCCTCGGGATGGCGGCACGAGGTGTTTGGGGCCGATGCGGAGCGGTTGCTGAACAGCGAAATTGCGCTGTCGGCAAAGGGCCAAAAGGTCAAGATCGTAGCGGTCTAATCTCTATTTAAATCAGTCTGTTGCGCGTCGTTGTTCAAGTTAGCGGCGCGACACCGAGCGGCGGTTTTGCGCAGCGATCACCGTAATAGTGCGCACGCCGGCAAGCTCTCCATTCGTCAACGTGACGCCTGCGACGATGGTCTGCAGGCCGGGCGTGGGTTGCCCGACCGGCGGCGCCGCGCGAAATTCGAACACGATGGATCCATTGTTGATTTCGGCCAGCACCAGTTCGGCGTCGAAATAGCCCTGTGCAGGGGTCACAGCGGTGGCGCGCAGGATCGCGCCGGAGGTCGTTTGTTCAACAGAAAGTTGTGTGATTTCAGCGACTAAGCTGCGTGGATCTGCCGGAGTGCCGGCGACCGCATTCGGGTCAACGCTCACACGTTGTTCGCGATCATTTCCAAACCAGTTGAACGGGTTCAAGCGGCTGTCACCACAGGCCGCGACGGAAAAAGTCAGCGTAATCAGTAGTATGGCGCGAAAAAGCATCAAGTGACCCTTTGGGCAGTCGGTTTCACCCCTGCCTAGCGGATCAGGTGCGGCTTGAAAAGCAAAGCCACCCGGTCGCGGGCCTTTACCTTGCCGGGTGCAGCCCCTAGGTCACGGGTGACACAGCGCGCAGGAGCATTGGCATGGCCAGCGAAGCCTTTGAAGAAATCGCGGAAACCTTTGAATTCCTTGACGATTGGGAAGAGCGCTACCGCCATGTGATTGAGCTTGGCAAGGCGATGGAACCGCTGGATGACGCGGTGAAAGTGCCTGCGACAAAGGTCGATGGATGTGCGAGCCAGGTCTGGATTTTGCCCAGGATTGACGGTGAAACCTTTGATTTTCAAGGGGATAGCGATGCGATCATCGTGCGCGGGCTGATTGCAGTTCTCCACGCGCTCTATGGTGGGTTGCAAAAAGGCGAGGTTTTACAAGTGGATGCGGCGGCTGAGCTGGGTCGGTTGGGCCTGGACGAGCATCTGTCATCGCAGCGGTCAAATGGCGTCCGCGCGATGGTCGAACGCATCCGTCTGCTGGCCTCTGACGCGGCCTGAACTCTGACCAGATGGTCACAGTTGTGACCAGATGAACGGGTTTTTCCGCAAAAAAGCGTCCAGATGGTCACTTTTTTCAGCTGACACAAAAAATGCGCCCAGATGGGCGCATTTTGCGTTCTGGTGGATGGGGGTCAGCGTTTGTCGATTGGGACGTAGTCGCGCATCGTCTCGCCCATGTAGAGCTGACGTGGGCGGCCGATCTTGAGTGCTGGATCTGCCAACTGCTCTTTCCACTGCGAAATCCAGCCGACGGTCCGCGAGAGCGCGAAAATCGGCGTGAACATCGAGGTGGGGAAGCCCATCGCCTCAAGAATGATGCCGGAATAGAAATCGACATTCGGGAACAGCTTCTTGTCCGCGAAATACGGATCGTCCAGCGCGGCTTTTTCGAGCGCTTTGGCGACCTGCAGCTTGGGGTTATTCTCGATCCCCAGCAGGTTCAGCACATCGTCCGCAGATTTCTTCATCACCGTCGCGCGGGGATCGAAGTTCTTGTAGACGCGGTGGCCAAAGCCCATCAGGCGGTAATCGTCGTTCTTGTCTTTCGCACGGGCGATGAACTCGGGGATGCGATCTACGGTCCCGATTTCTTCCAGCATCTCAAGGCAAGCCTGGTTCGCGCCACCATGGGCGGGGCCCCAGAGGCAGGCGATGCCGGCGGCGATGCAGGCGAATGGGTTGGCACCGGACGAGGAGGCGAGGCGCACGGTCGAGGTGGAGGCGTTTTGTTCGTGGTCCGCATGCAGCGTGAAGATGCGGTCCATCGCTGTCTCGAGCACCGGATCGACGACATATTCCTCGGCCGGGACGGCAAAGCACATGCGCAGGAAATTGGCGGCATAGGACATGTCGTTGCGCGGATACACGAAGGGCTGCCCGATGGTGTATTTGTAGGCCCAGGCCGCGATGGTGGGCATCTTGGCGATCAGGCGGTGCGAGGCGATCTCGCGTTGGCGGGGATCGTTGATGTCCGTCGAGTCGTGGTAGAACGCGCTCATCGCGCCCACGACACCGACCATTACGGCCATCGGGTGCGCATCACGGCGGAAGCCCCGGAAGAAATTCGCCATCTGTTCGTGCAGCATCGTGTGGCGCGTGATGGTGTATTCGAATTCCTCGTATTCGGCCTTGGACGGCAGGTAGCCGTAGAGCAGCAGGAAGCAGACCTCGATATAATTCGATTGCTCAGCCAGCTGGTCGATGGGGTAGCCGCGATGCAGAAGCTCGCCCTTGCCACCGTCGATGAAGGTGATGGAGGATTCACACGCCGAGGTGGATGTGAAGCCCGGATCGTGGGTGAACACACCGGCCTGGCCATAGAGTTTGCCGATGTCCACGACATCGGGGCCTGCGGTAGGGGAATGCATCGGCAGATCGTAAGATGTGCCGTCAATCGTCAAGGTGGCGGTTCTGGTCTGGTTCTCGGCCATGAGCGTCCCTTCGTGCAACTGGCGGCCAGCACAGGGCTGGCGTGGGTGCCCGCCCTCGATCACGTGTCGAGGGAGGCGGCGTCTGTCAGTCGGGCGAGGGTTTCTTCGCGCCCCAAGACAAGCATCATATCGAACACAGAGGGAGAGACGGTTCGCCCAGAGAGAGCCGCGCGCAGCGGTCCGGCAAGCTTGCCGAATTTCAACCCATGGGAGTCCGCAGCGGTGTTGAGTACACCCTCCAGCGTGTCACGGGTCCAGCTAGCATTCTGCAACTGCGCAGTCAATTCATTCAGTATACCACGGGATACCGGATCGAGGCTGTTCACGGCCTTTTCATCCAACGCGAGCGGGCGGTTTTCCAATACAAACCGGGCCTTATCGAGAATATCTGGCAGGTTTTTCGCGCGGTCCTTGAGGCAATACATCGCGGCTTTCAGCCCATCTTGCTGCGCCTGCGAAAGGCCGGGCTGGTTTGTGAGGGCAAGGAAGGCGTTGATCTCAGTGACAAGATCCGCGTCCTCGGTGTTGGCGATGTGCCAGCCGGTGACATTGGCCAGTTTCTTCATATCGAGGCGGGCGGGTGATTTGCCGATGCCTTTGAGGTCGAACCAATCGCGGGCCTGAGCATCGGTGAAAAGCTCATCATCGCCGTGGCTCCAACCCAGCCGGGTCAGGTAGTTGCGCATGGCGCTCGCCGGAATGCCCATTTCGGCATATTCCATCACGCCGGTCGCGCCGTGGCGTTTGGACAGCTTCTTGCCGTCTTCGCCGTGGATCAGGGGGATATGCGCCCAGACGGGCTCGGGCCAGTTGTTTGCCCGGTAGACCTGGATTTGGCGGGCGGCGTTGTTGAGGTGGTCGTCGCCCCGGATCACGTGTGTGACGCCCATATCGTGGTCGTCGACCACAACGGCATGCATGTAGGTTGGCGTACCGTCCGAGCGGAGCAGGATCATATCGTCGAGCGTGGCGTTCTGGATCGTGACGTCGCCTTGGACCTGATCGGCGATCACGGTGGCCCCTTCGCGCGGCGCCTTGAGGCGGATCACGTAAGGTGCGTCGGGGTGGTCGGTGCGGTCGCGCCAGGGGCTGAGAAACAGCGTGCTTTCGCCTTTTTCGCGCGCGGCGTCGCGGAAGGCGGCGATTTCTTCCTGTGTCGAGAAGCACTTATACGCGGTGCCGTTTGCGAGCATGGCTTCGGCCACTTCGCGGTGACGGGGGGCGCGTTCGAACTGGCTGATGGCGTCGCCGTCATGGTCGAGGCCAAGCCAGGCCATGCCATCGAGGATCGCTTGCGTCGCTTCGGGGTGGAGCGGGTGCGGTCGGTATCCTCGATCCTGAGCAGGAACTTGCCGCCATGCCGGCGCGCGAAGAGCCAGTTGAACAGCCCCGTGCGCGCGGTGCCGATATGCATCATCCCCGTCGGCGAGGGCGCGATGCGGGTGACGATTTGAGCCTCGTTGGACATGCGGAACCTTTCCAGCGGGTTACGTGTGAGCCCGTGCGTTAACCATTCTTAAACCACATCGTGGCAGCCTTGCGGGGTAGCTAAACCTGTTGCGGAGGGGCGACAAGGGTGAAGGCCGGGACGATATTCGGCGCGGTGAACGCGGTCCAGCAAGGCCAGCGCGGGGCGCTGATGCCGTGGGCGGCGGTGTGCCTGGGCCTGGGCGTGGGGATCTACTTTGCGCTGCCGGTGGAGCCGGGGGCTTTGGGCTACGCGCTGGCGGCCTTTGCGGGGGGATTGGCGCGGTTTTGGGGCTGTGGCGGCGCGAGGTTTTGGGCCCTGTCGGTATCGGGCTGGCGCTGGTGGCCCTTGGGGTCGGCGTGGCTGGCTGGCGCGCGCATCAGGTGGCGGGTCCGGTGATGGAATTCCGCTATTACGGCCCGGTCGAGGGGCGGATTGTGGGCATAGACCGGTCGGCCAGCGACGCGGTGCGGCTGACGCTGGACCGGGTGCGGCTGGACGATGTGCGCGCGGTGCCGCGCCGCGTGCGGGTCTCGCTCCATGGCGATCAGGGCTATCTGGATCCGGTTCCGGGCGCGGTCGTGATGATGACGGGCCATCTGAGCCCGCCCGGCGGTGCGGCGGAGCCCGGCGGCTTCGATTTCCAGCGCCATGCCTGGTTCCAGTCACTAGGCGGCGTTGGCTATACCCGGGTGCCCGCGCTTCTGCTGGAGGCACCCGCGCCGGGCGATCAGCGGCTGTTTTCGCTGCGCATGCGGATGTCGGCGGCGGTGCAGGCGGCGATCCCGGGCCAGCCGGGCGCGTTTGCGGCGGCGGTTTTGACCGGCGATCGTTCGGGGTTGGAGCAGGGACCGATCCAGGACATGCGCGACAGCAATATCGCGCATTTGCTGGCCATCTCAGGCCTGCACATGGGGCTGTTGACGGGCTTCGTCTACGCTGCGCTGCGCCTGGGCCTCGCCCTGATCCCCGCGCTCGCCCTGCGCTATCCGATCCGCAAATGGGCCGCTGTGGGCGCGCTGGTCTCGGGCGCGTTCTACCTGGCTCTGTCGGGCGGCAATGTCGCCACGGAACGCGCGTTCATTCAGGTCGCCGTGATGTTCACCGCTGTCTTGCTGGACCGGCGCGCGATCACCCTGCGCTCGGTCGCCATCGCGGCGATCATCGTGCTGCTCAGACGGCCCGAGACGCTGATGTCGCCGGGCTTCCAGATGTCGTTCGCCGCCACAACGGCGCTCGTCGCGGTCTTCAACGGGCTGCAGGGCGCCGCTTTCCTGCGCAACTGGCCGGGATGGGCCAAGGGCGTTTGGGCGCTGGTCGTCTCGTCCGCTGTGGCGGGGGCCGCGACGGCACCGTTTGCGGCAGCGCATTTCAACAGGCTGGCGGTCTATGGACTGATCGCCAACCTGCTGACGGTGCCCGTCATGGGCTCCGTTGTGATCCCCTTTGCGGTGCTCGCACTTTTGCTTGCGCCGTTTGGCCTTTCCTGGCTGGCCTTCTCGATCATGGATAGGGCGCTGCAATGGATCCTGGGCGTCGCGGCGCGAGTGGCGGATCTGCCCGGCGCGGTGGAGATGGTGCCGAGCCCGCCGCAACCGGTGCTGGCCCTGATTGCCATTGGCGGCATCGGCCTGTGCCTTTGGAAAGGCAGGGGGCGGTGGGCCATGGTGGCCCCGATCGTCGTGGCAATGCTGATCTGGACGGGGGCGGAGCGGCCCTCTGTCCTGATCTCGGAAAGTGGCGGGCTGGTGGGGCAAAGGGTGGGCCATGGACCGCGCGCGCTGAGCCGGGCGCGCGGCGACGGGTTTGTCGCGGGCATCTGGCTGGAAAATGACGGCGATCCGGCGGATCAGGAGGGCGCCGCATCGCGCGCCGGGTGGGCTGAGGACGGGGCAGGGCAGGTCGCGTCGCTTGGCACGCTGAGCCTTTGGCACGGCGCTGGCCGGGCGGCGGCGCGCGAAGCGGTTGAGGCCTGCGCCCGGCACGCGGTGGTGGTCGTCAATGCCTGGCCCGAGGACCCGCCTGCGCGCCTGCTGGAAGCAGAAGCGCAAACACGCGCGCGGCTGAGCGCGCCGGGCGTGCCAGCAGGGGCAGCTAATGCGCAGGTCGCTGCGGACTGCCTGTTGCTGAGCCCGTCGGTCCTGTCGCGGACGGGGGCCGTGGCGCTCGGCGCAACTGAGGAGGGGCTTCAGATCGACACGGCGCGCGCGCGGCAGGGCAATCGCCTTTGGTCGCCCGCGCCGTGAGGGCTTTCATGGGCGTTCAGCGTGCTGACCCGCCCCTCTTTGTTCCATGAAAATGCAAATCCCGCCCTCTCGACACGGCGCCGTGCCTGCCTATCTGGTGCGCCATGGCCAAGATGCGCAAGAAATCCGACCTGCCGCAAAAGACTGCGCCACCTGCGGGCGGCCCTTTGCCTGGCGCAAGAAGTGGGCAAAGGTCTGGGACGAGGTGCGGTATTGCTCGGACAAATGCCGCGCGCAACGCCCGGCACAATCACAGGATGATCGGTAAAACATTCTGACCAATCTTGTTGCCTACGGACCCCTTTTTGCCTAATCGATCCGGGATACAACGGCATACCAGCAGGAGAATGCGGCATGGTGGAACGGGTCGAACGGAACGGTTTGCAGGTTGCAGCGGAGCTCTCGGACTTTCTGGAGGCGCACGCGCTCCCTGGGACAGGCGTGGACGTGGCAGGTTTCTGGCAGGCCTTTTCCGACCTTCTGCATGATCTGGCCCCGCAAAACGCGGCCCTCCTGGCAAAGCGCGAGGATTTGCAGCGCCAGATCGACGAATGGCACATTGCGCGCCGCGAGCAGCCGCACGACCCTGATGCCTACAAGGCCTTTCTGGAAGAGATCGGTTATCTGATCCCCGAGAGCGAGGATTTCCGGATCGAGACCAGCAAGATCGACCCGGAGATTGCGACGGTCGCTGGCCCGCAGCTTGTGGTGCCGATCACCAATGCGCGCTTTGCCCTGAACGCCGCGAATGCACGTTGGGGCAGCCTTTACGATGCGTTTTACGGCACGGATGCGATGGGCAGCGTGCCCGCGCCGGGCGGGTATGACCGGGGGCGCGGCGCGCGCGTCGTGGCCCGGGCGCGGGTTTTCCTTGATGATACCTTTCCGATTGAGGGCGCCTCGCACGCGGATGTGCGGCGTTACTACGTGGATCAGGGCGCGCTCTTGGTGGATGACAAGCCGCTGGCCAACCCCGCGCAATTCGCGGGCTATACGGGCCGCGCCAAAGCGCCGGATTCGGTGCTTTTGGTCAACAACGGCCTGCATGTGGAGCTGGTCTTTGACCGGGCCCATGCCATCGGTGCGCGGGATCAGGCGGGGCTGGCGGATGTGCGGATGGAATCGGCGGTGTCGGCCATCATGGATTGCGAGGATTCCGTGGCCTGTGTGGACGCCGAGGACAAGGTGCTGGCCTATTCCAACTGGCTTGGCCTGATGAAGGGCGATCTGGAGGAAACGTTCGAGAAGAACGGCGCGCAGATGACGCGCAAATTGGCGGACGACAAGAGCTTCAAGGCGCCCGACGGCTCAAAAGTCACCATTGCGGGCCGCGCGCTGATGTTGGTGCGCAATGTGGGGCATTTGATGACGAACCCCGCGATCCTGCTGCGCGATGGTGCGGAGGCTTATGAGGGGCTGATGGATGCCATGATCACGGCGCTGATTGCCAAGCATGATCTGGGGCGTCCGGGGGGCAATTCGGTCGCCGGGTCGGTCTACGTGGTCAAGCCCAAGATGCACGGGCCGGAAGAAGTCGCCTTCAGCGATGAAATCTTCACCCGGGTCGAGGCGGCTTTGGGGCTGGAGCGGTACACGGTGAAGCTCGGCATTATGGACGAGGAACGGCGCACGTCGGTGAACCTGAAGGAATGTATCCGGGCAGCGAAGCATCGGGTTGCGTTCATCAACACCGGTTTCCTCGACCGGACGGGTGATGAAATTCACACCTCGATGGAGGCGGGTCCGTTTTCCCGCAAGGATTTCATCAAACGCAAGTCGTGGATCGGCGCTTACGAGAACCAGAATGTCGATATTGGCCTGGAATGTGGGCTGCGGGGGCACGCGCAGATCGGCAAGGGCATGTGGGCGAAACCCGATGCCATGGCCGAGATGGTCGAGGTCAAGATCGAGCATCCGCGCGCGGGTGCGAATTGCGCTTGGGTGCCGTCACCCACAGCGGCAACGCTGCACGCGCTGCATTACCACAAGGTCAACGTGGCCGCGGTGCAGGAAAAGCTGGAGCAGGGCGGGCGGCGCGCCTATGTGACTGCGCTTCTGGATATTCCGCTGGCCTCGTATCGGCGCTGGACGCGCGATCAGGTGATCCGCGAGGTGGAGAACAACGCACAAGGTATTTTGGGCTACGTGGTGCGCTGGGTGGATCAGGGTGTGGGCTGTTCCAAGGTGCCGGATCTGAGCGGCGTTGGCCTGATGGAGGATCGCGCGACCTGTCGGATCTCGGCTCAACATATCGCCAATTGGCTGCACCACGGTGTCGTGACCGAGGCGGATGTTGGCGAGGTGTTCCGCCGCATGGCCGAGGTGGTGGATCACCAGAACGCGGCGGACCCGGCCTATCGCCCGATGGCGCCGGGTTTCAACGGGATCGCCTATGCGGCCGCGCTGGACCTGGTTTTGAAGGGGCGTGCGCAGCCGTCCGGCTATACGGAGCCGGTCCTGCATGCGCGCCGGTTGGAGTGGAAGGCGGCCTAGCCGCCCGGGCCAAACCCGTCTTCGATGGCGCGCATGTTCGCGATTGCGCGGCGCAATCGTTCGCCCGCCTCGGGCGGGCATGTGCTGCCCTTAATCACTTGGGGGGCGGGCAGGGTTTTGGCCTCCGCCAGGTAGCTGTCGAGCGCATCTTCGAGAATCCGCGATGTGGCCACAAAGCGCTGGTTATGGAGCGCGTTGCACAAATGGTAGAGAAGGTCGAACGCGCGGTCGGCGGAGATGCTGTGTGCGACGTCCCGTTCGGCGCGCGCAAATTGCGCGATGTTCAACTGTTGCATGGCGGGGCCTTGATCTGACGTTTCGGCGATGGTTCTGCCGCTGCGAGATGAAGGAATGATGAAGATGTGAAGGCCGCATCCACGCCGTTTGGCACGTTTTTTCTGGAAACCTTCGCAATCTCAGACCAGCATGGGGCAACGCGCGCCAGGAGAGACAGGACATGCCCCTTACCAATTCCACCTCAGGCTATGGCAGCCTGACCAAGCTGTTCCATTGGCTGATCGTGATCCTGTTTGCGGCGCAGTATATCGGCGGCAACATCATGGTCGCCATCGGCTTCAATGCGGAGTTCGCGGGCATCGGCACGAACACCTACTACAATTGGCACAAATCCCTGGGGCTGGTGGCCTTGGCTGTCGCGGTGCTGCGCATCCTGAACCGCCGGGTGGGAGAGTTGCCGCCCTGGGCGCCAACGCTGAGCACAGGCGAGCAGAAGTTCATCCACCGCGTTGAGCAGGTCTTTTACGCGGCGATGCTGATCATGCCGATCACCGGCTGGCTCTACGTGATGTACGGCCATTACGGCGTGAACCTGTTTGGCGTCTGGGAGATGCCGCGCCCGCTGCCGCGCAACGACACGCTGCGCGACGTGTTCAAATGGGCGCATATCGTGGCCGGTTGGGTCTTGTTGGCAGCGATGGTAGGCCACATCGGGCTTGTCCTGTGGCACACCGCCGTGAAGAAGGACGGGCTGCTGAAGCGGATGCTTTAGCCCGGCGGTGTGAAGCGGAGCGACAGGCAGGACATACCGCCATCAAGCTTCGCGGCCTCAGAATTTCCGATCTGAACGATGGTGTACCCGGCCTTGTCGAGCGCCTCAGCCGTGCGCGGGAAGCCTGCGGGCATAATGACGCTGTCGTTGAAGCGGATGGCGTTTGCGCAGGCCTCCTCCCCATCGGCGGTGTAGATCAGGTTGTAGCCGCTGAAGCAGTCTGAGGCGGCCAGACGGCGGGTGGTCAGCATCGTCTCTTCATCCAGAAGGCTGCAATCGGTCTTGAAATGCAAGACGTCGGGTGGCGTCTGAAGCTCTCTCACAACATAGCCCCAGTCGGACACGATGGTGCGGAGTTCGGCCACGCCGGCGGCATCGGTGCGGGCGGATTTGCCGACGAGGATTTCGCGTTCGGTGACGAGGATATCGCCGCCTTCGATGAAGCCCGGCCCGGTTATCTGGGCAATTTCGCCGTAGGCGGCTCGGATATGGGGGGCCATTTCAGCGGCCTCTCCCAGACGGGAGGGCGCACCGGGGCGCATCGCGATAGCCCCTTTGGGCAGGCAAAGGGCGGCGTCTTCGACGAAGACGGAATCGGGGAAGGTCTCAAGCGGGTCGAGCACTGTGACCTCTGCCCCCGTTGCGCGAAGGGCGGCGACATAGGCGGCGTGGTGCTGGCGAAACAGATCAAGATCCGGTGTGCCGGTATCCACAGCGCGCAACCCGTCGACGATGGAGTTCGAGGGCGCCCGGCAGATGGCATGGGTAAAGGTGTAGGATTGCGACATCACAGGCGGCCTTTTCGTGGAACACGCGGTCCACGTGACGCTAGAGCACTTCGGGTTTGATTTGAACTGGAACACGCTGCCTTGCGCATATGGCGCGCACGCGGAACGCGATAAGAGTGCCTCAGATAAAACGCAAAGCGCTATAGCCAAACAATGCACATGCCGCGAGGCATGGGGTCAGTCCACTGCGCCGCGCCTGAGCAGGGCCGCGAAGTCGGCGGCGGGCATGGGGCGTTGCAACGCGTAGCCTTGCAACACATCGCAATCGAGGTAGCGGGTGGCGGCCAGCAACATGCCGTTTTCCATCCCCTCAATGACCGTTTTCGCCTGCGCCAGGCGCGCGATCCGGCAGAGCGCACGCAGGGTCATCATCTGGCGTGGGTTTTGCTCTAGCGGGGCGACGAGGCTGCGGTCGATCTTGGCCTGATGGGGCTTGATTGCCTGCAGGGCCGCAACCGAGGAATGGCCCGAGCCGAAATCATCAAGGTCAATGCGAATGCCGCGTTCGCGGATCTTGTCGAGATTGTCCTGCGTTTCTTTGTCGATCTCATCCAGGAAGGCCGTTTCCAACAGTTCGACGGCGATCTTGTGATGGGGGCGCAGGACCTGATCCACGGCGGGCACAAATTCGGGTGCGCGCAAGCGGTTGGCGGAGGTGTTCAGCGCGATGGTTGGATAATCCAAGCCCTCTTCATGCCAGCGGGTTTGCTGCTTGGCGACATGTCGGAAGACATGGTCATCGATATCCTCGATCAGGTTCATCTCGGCGGCGGCTTGCAGGAAGCGTGCCGGGGGCAGCAGGCCGCGTTGCGGGCAGTTCCAGCGCACCAATGCCTCCGCCCCCACAATCGACAGCGTTTCGGCATCGAATTGCGGCTGGTAGTGGCAGATGAATTCGTCGTTGGCCAAGGCGTTGAGCAGATCGCGGCGTGTGTTTGTCGCGGCGGCAGGCTTGAGGTCGAATTCCCGGCGATAGGCGCGATAACCGCTGCGCCCATTGCGCTTGGCCTCATAAAGGGCGGCGTCCGCCTCGGAGAATATCGTTGATGGGTTCTTGGGCGGGCCGACGCCAAAAGCGTAGCCAATGCTGGCCCCGATATAGCAATCCTCGCCCTGGAACGTCATCGGAGAGCCGACGAGGTAGACGAGCGCCTCGCACAGCGTGATCATGTCTTCGTCGCTGGGGGCGGTGGGGAAGAAGATCGCAAATTCATCGCCACCCACCCGGAAGGCGGTGCCGGGTATATCGAATTTCTCGACCGTTGAGCGCAGGATTTCGCCCACGGATGTCAGGATGAAGTCGCCGGCCAGATGGCCGAGTGAATCGTTGACCTCCTTGAAATGATCGAGGTCGATCAGGACGAGGCAGAACTTGTCGCGCTGGCCCATGAGGCTGAACGCCTCCATCGTGACCTCATCCAGGGCGCGGCGATTGCCGAGACCGGTCAGCGCGTCGTGGCGGGCATCGTGTTGCAGCTTGGTTTGCGCGCGCTTGAGTTCGTCGGCGCGGCGGTAATCCTCGGTCACGTCGATGTTGACGCCGACCAGTTTGCTTGGCTCACCCGGGGCGGAAATGTTGCGAGCCAGGCTGCGGATGTAGCGCACTTTGCCATCTTCACGGATGATGCGGTAGTCGCGCTTGAAATCCTTGTTTTCGCGGCGGCATTCCTCGGAATAGGCGATCATGTCGTCGATATCGTCGGGGTGGATATGGCGTTCCCAGAAATCATCGGGGCGTTTGTTCATGCCATCGGTGATCCCGTAGATTTCCAGCATCCGATCGTCCCAATGGACGCTATTGGTCGCCTCATCATATTCCCACACGCCCATTTGAGAGGCCGCAACTGCCAATTGCAGTTTGCCGATGACTTTCAACAGGTCTTCGCTTTCGGCGAGCATGTCGCGGTCTACGTGCTTCACGGACCCTCTCCGGCGGGTTGGATTCATCGGGAGGACCTTATGGCCAGTGCATCTTCATAGAATTAAGATTTTCAATTCGATTTTTGCGGAATGAAGAAAAAGCCCCGCCGGGTAAGGGCAGGGCTTGAAGGGTTCGGCTTAGGCCGGTGGGGGTGGCGGAGGCGGCGGCATGACCGTGAAGAGCTGCGCAAGCTCGGTCACGTCGCCTGCGGTCTTCCAGCCATCCTGGCCTGCGGTCCAGACCATGGTTTCGCGGGTCAGCGACCCGTCCGAGACCATGCGGCCCAGATCAGCCTTGGAGAACGGGCCTTTGGTCGCGCCGTTTTCTGCCACGTGCCAGACATGTTCGACCGGCGGGGGCGGGGGCTGCGTGGGCGGCCTGATGGGGCTGCTGCTGGCCTGCGTTCATGTTGTTGGCCATCTGGTTGGCCATCGCCATGCCCATACCCATGCCAAGGCCTTCGCCCATTCCCCCACCGGGGGTGGAGGCGGCGGCGGCCATCGCTTCGGCCGTCTGGAACTGGGTGTATTTGTTGAGATCACCGACAACGCCCATCGACGTCCGCTTGTCGAGCGCCTCTTCCACCGCGGGCGGCAGGGAGATGTTCTCGATATAAAGCTCAGGCAGAGTCAGGCCGTAGGAGGCGATGGTCTCAGAGATCTTCTGAGCGACCAGATCGCCCATCTGGCCCGTGTTCGCGGCCATATCGAGCACCGGAATGCCGGAGCCCGCCATCGCCTGGCTGAACTGCTGGACGATGATGTTGCGGATCTGGTGGGTGACTTCGTCGGTGGTGAATTCACCGTCGGTGCCCACGATTTCGGTCATGAAGAGGCCGGCGTCGGCGACCTTCACCGTGTAGGTGCCGAAGGCGCGCACGCGGGTGGGCCCGAAATCGCTGTCGCGGATCATGATCGGGTTCTTCGTGCCCCACTTCAGATCGGTGAAGCGGTTGGTGTTGACGAAGTAGATCTCGGATTTGAACGGGGAGCTGGAAGCCATGGTCCCAATGCTGGAGGGACGTCATGATCGGCATGTTGTTCGTTTCGAGCATGTAGAGGCCCGGGGTGAACACATCGGCCAGCTGGCCTTCATGGATGAAGACGGCAACCTGGCCTTCGCGCACGGTCAGCTTGGCGCCGTACTTGATCTCATGTCCGTAGCGCTCAAAGCGGTAGACCATGGTGTCGCGGCTGTCATCGGTCCATTCGATGACGTCGATGAACTGGCCTTTGAGAAAATCCATAATGGGCATGGCTGTCGCGGTCCCCCTGCTGAAAATTGGGTTTGTTTCAGGGAATCATATAGGGACGAAGCCCGTGTCGCCATAGGTTTGTGACCGGGGGAAAACCGGAGGTTTTTTCACCCACGGCTCAGCTTATCGGCGCGGTGCAGGGCGGAAGATCAGGCCCGTTGCGGATATCGAGGCCGAAAAGACCGGCGAGTGCCGTGATCTCGCCTGCGGCGCCGTAGAACGCGTAGAGGGGGAAATCGCCCTCAAACCCCACCCAGGCGATGGGAAACCGGACCTCATCAGACAGCTCAAACAGGGTGGCGGCTGCGGGGCCGACGGGATCGCCGGTGATGTTGGCCGGGTCTTCGCCTGTTTCAGCAAGATGCGCGCCGTAAGTGGCAAGGGCCAGGGCATCGGATGCGGTCAGGAAGGCCGCGAAACTGGTGTCGAGCAGGAAGGTCCCGACCTCTTCCGCACAAGTGACGGGCGCGTCTGAGAAGATCAGTGCGAGGACGTCTGTTGCCCCGGTCTGTGGCGATTGGCGGGTGGCGACAAACGGGGTTTGATGCGGGACGGGCAGGCCTGCGGTTTCGACGTCCGGAAGAACAAAGAAATCAGCGGGGGCGACGATTGGGTGATCAAGGGACCAGGTGCCAAGGCTATGGGCGTTTGGACCCGTAAGACCGAGATGCGCGCCTGCATCCTCGGCCAGTACAGGGCCTATGCCACTGAAAGCGGCGGTTGCCAGAGCGGCAACGAAAGCCTTGGTTTTCAAGAGCTTTCTGACCCGCAAGGGGCGGCAGAAGCCATTCCTCGGATCCGCCGATGAATTGGGTGTAGAGGGCGACCATATTGCCGTCAGCGTCGTAGAGGCTGGCCACCGGGTAGCCGCCATCGCCCCAGCCCGAGCCCGAGACAGGGAAGGTCGCGCCAGAGGGCAGGCGCGCGATGAACGGGATGGTCGGAATGGCCGCTTCGAGTTGGTCGGCATACGTGCCGGTGTAGAGGTCGCCCGCGCTTGCCGCATAGGCATCGAGCGCGCGGACATTGGCGGGTGTCACGAAGCCCGCGAGGCCGGTATCGACGCCGATTGTGCTGAGATCTTCGCCGCAGACGACCTCGGCATTGGACCAGATCAGCGCCATGAGCGCCGCGCGGCCCTGATCCCGTTCCAACAGGCCAATCAGGCGGGCGGGCGCGTCGGGCACGGACAGCGTTGCCCCTTCGGTCTGCCACAATGTCAGCGGATCGGTTGCGTAAAGCTCGCCGCCGCGCGGACGCCACATATCCGAGACATGCAGATCGGTGGGCATGCCGATGCCTTGGCGTAGCCAGTTCGTGGCGTCCTGCGCCTGTGCCGTGCCTGCGCACAGGAAAGCGGCAAGGACAGTCGCAGGCTGGAGGAGAGGCCGTAGAAGGATCACGATGGCCCGCCGAGAAGCTCATTCGCGATCAACTCAACCGTTGGGCGCGCCTCTTCGGGCGTGAGGCCGGGGGTCAGGCGCGGGTCGTAGAGCATTTGCAGCAGCAGCTCATCATGCCGGGTGAGCAGCGCGAATTCCTCATCATCGTTGAAGATGGTGGGGCGCGCGGCCGGGCTGTCATTGGGCAGGCCTAGGCCTTGGGCGACTTCTTCGTGCACACAGGACCGGCGCAGCAGGTCGGGATGTTCATCCCGGATCACGGCAATCGCGGCGATATAGTCCGAGCTGCCCGCCGCACTAAAGGCGTAGACCGAGCAGAAGGTGAAACGGCCCAACGTCTCGATCTCGCGCACGGTGGCGTCGGAGATGCCCGGCACAAGCTGGCGCAGGAGCGGGCCGGAATTCGAAAGACTGTCGGTGTTCATATAGAGGACATGGAAGTTGCCACCGGACGACACGCTGCGCACTGAATGGCCGGTCGCGCGCGCCAGGCGCGTGGCGTAGGTGCCGAGAACAGAGCGATCTTCGGCTTGTTGCGCCTCATCCACCGTGGGTCCGAAATGCGCCTGCAAGCGCACAGGGCCTGCCCATCGGCGCAGGCGCGCCTGGGTCTGACGCTCAACAAATCGTCCGTTTTCGAGGGTATATTCGTCGTAGAGCGCAATCCGTTCGAAGTTCTGCGCCAATTGACGGGCCGAGAAAGGCGTATCCGGCCCGCCGCCATCGGTGCGCAGCAGGCCGTTCCCGATCAGGCGGGCCTGCGTGTTTTCGTAGTAGCGGGCGAAGGCAATGCTTTCGGCAGACGGCTCCACCACCTCTGGCGGGGCTTCCACCCGGACTTCCGGGCGAGGGGAGCTTTCCGGGGCCGCCGTGACGCAGGCGGCCAAGGCCAGCGTCACGGTTGGGACCACAAAGCGGAAGGGGTTTCGCACCAAGACCCCTCCGACGCCTAGGCTTGCGGGGCAGCAGGCGGTGTGTCGCCCTCTGCCGGTGCTGGACGCCGCGCGGAGGCGGAGGCCAGCGTGTCGCGCAGTTCGGCTTCCATCTTCGCCATCTCTTCCTCGGCCTCGGCGCGCTTGCGCTTGCCTTCATCGGCAATCTCGAGGCTTTCGTTGATCGTGGCGATCAGGTCGGCATTGGCCTTTTTGACCGCTTCGATGTCGAAGACGCCGCGCTCCATCTCTTCGCGGACCAGCTTGTTACTCTCGCGCAGGTTGGCCGCGTTCTGCGTCAGAAGCTGGTTGGTGAGGTCCGTGGCTTCCTTGACGGCCTTGGCCGCCGCGGTCGAGCGCTGGATCGTGACCGCTTGGGCCAGCTGGGTTTCCCACAGCGGCACGGTGTTCACGAGGGTCGAGTTGATCTTGGTGACGAGGCTTTTGTCGTTTTCCTGCACCAGACGGATCGAGGGCAGGGACTGCATCGTCACCTGACGGGTCAGTTTGAGGTCGTGGACGCGGCGTTCCAGATCGTCACGCGCGGCGCGCAGATCGCGCAGCTCCTGCGCCTTGATGACCTGATCATCTTCGGGCGCTGCGTTGACCTCAGCCTCTTTGGCGGGGATGACGTTTTCGTCGATATCTTTCAGCTTCTCTTCGCCGGCGGCAATGTAAAGCGCCAGTTCGTCGTAGAAATCGAGGGTCTTTTCATAGAGCTTGTCGAGCGATTTGATGTCTTTCATCAACGTGTGCTCATGCTCCAGCAGGTTGTCGGTGATCTTGTCGATCTGTTCCTGCACGTCTTCGTATTTCGCCAGGAAATCGTGGACGGGCTTGGCTTTGGAGAAGAGGCGCTCCCACCAGGACCGCTTGCGGTTGGGGTCCAGCTCATCCACCGAGAAGCCGCGGATGGTGCCCACGATTTCACGCAAGCTGTCACCGGCCGGGCCGACATCGTCATTCTTCACGCCCGCCAGCATCGCCTGGGAGATCTGCTGCAATTCCGCCTGAGCGGCCGATCCGAAGGACACAATGGAATTGGTGTCACCCATGTCGAGTTCCGCCATGCGGGTGCGGATTTCTTCCGCGGTGGGCTCATCTGCGGCGGGCAGGGGCACCAGATCGGCGGAGGGTTCGGGCAGGACCACGGCGTTCAGCTCATCCACCAGAGCTTCGACTTCCTTGGCCTGTTCATGTGTTTTGGTTTCCATTGATACTATCCCTGTCGTTCTAGGTATTGCGTTTCACGGCGCAGACGGTCCTGCAGGACCTCGATCTCCACGTCGAAATTGGTGCGGTCGTCGATCAGCAGCGTCTCTTTGCGGGAGGCGAAGTTCTGTTCGAGATCGTCAAGAAAAGCGATGTAGTCGGTGCGCAGCTGGTCTTCACGCTTGTTGGCGTAGAGCGTTGCGAACTGGACCGTCGCGTCGCGGGCGCCTTGCAGGTAGACGCCGAGGTAGCGACGCGCGGCGTTGAGGTCCCGGGGGTCTTCTTCGACCTGCCGGAAGAGCTGCCGCACGGTGGTCTGGAACTGATCCACGCGCGCCTCCAGCTGGCGGTCGCGGGCGCGCAGAATGGCGTCCTTTTGCTGGGTCAGCAGGGCCTCGGCCTCTTCGATCTTTCGGGCCACCCGGTCATTGGTGAAGGTGTCGACGCCTTCCATGCCCTTGTTCTTCAACGGGTCGAGGCCGAAGCTGAACAGATGCAGGCCAGCGGCGAGGAAGCCCACGACGTTGGCGGCCACAATCTCGGACACGCCAAAGGACGAGCCGCCGAGGATCAGGAAACCCACGCCCATGCCGGTGCCGATCGCGCCGAAGATCTTGCGGGGGATGGCCGGTTTGCGCGCAACCTTGCGTTCATTATAGGCGTCTTCGGCCCGCACGCCGTCGCGCGTCAGCCAGGCACCCAGCAGCAAGAGTGCGCCGCCCACCAGATCGAGCGCCATTTGCGTGACGCCGCCGCCGCCAAAGAAGGCGGGAAAGATCGTCAGCAGCGGAAGAAGGAACAGGATGTTGATCTTTGCGCCATGGCGCATGGGCTTGCGACCCTTGAAGGGGGCAACCTCCATCCGTTCATGGGTGACCATTTCGCGGGGCGCGTCGCCGTCGCGTGCCTGCCCTGTGGGGCTGAATTCTCCGCCAAAGCGTTTCGACATGGATCAGAGCGCCCCGAAGCCGCCGAAAATCGCGCCGATGATGACAAGGCTCAGCACAAAAAAGCTGACGCCTTGAAGAAAGCTGGATGACATTTTTGTCCGCACCCCGTTTCGTTTCGCCCTGCCTGCCACATCGGGCGGGCCGTGTCATGTGCAACGATATGCAGGTTTTCCTGCAAAAACCAGCCATTGACGCATGGGGCGGCAAGGGTTGGCCGTTGTCCCTCAACATCGGGGCCGCAACGCGCCTTCACAAGGGGGAAGCGGGCGGTTTGGTTCCCCAGATGTGACGGCAGGTGCCTTGACGCTGCACTGCGGCAGGCGTAAGCCAATCCCCGTGGCGATTTGTGAACCGGATTGCGGGCCACGTTAAACATTCCGCTAAAGAGGTCGAGGGCGCAGGCACTTGCGCACCCCCGACCATCAATTTGGCCCTTTGGCCTACGGATTGGAGTATGGGGCATGAAAGATACCGCCCAAAAAACGCAATGGTCGAAACGCACCCGTGCGGTGCATGCCGGCACGCGCCGCAGCCAATATGGTGAGCTGTCGGAGGCGATGTTCCTGACACAGGGCTTCGTTTATCCCACCGCCGAGGCGGCGGAGCAGCGCTTTATCGAAAGCGGGCCGGACGAGTTCATCTACGCCCGGTATGGCAACCCCACGGTTGCGATGTTCGAAGACCGGATCGCGGCGCTGGAAGGCGCCGAGGCGGCCTTTGCCACCGCGTCGGGCATGGCGGCGGTCAACGGCGCTTTGGTGTCGATGCTGCGGGCGGGGATCATGTGGTCTCGTCCCGGGCGCTCTTTGGGTCGTGTCATTATATCCTGGACGAAGTGCTGACGCGTTATGGGGTCGAAGTCACTTTCGTGGACGGCACCAACCTCGACGAATGGCGCGCCGCCGTGCGCGAGGGCACCAAGGCCGTGTTCTTCGAAAGCCTGTCAAACCCGACGCTGGAATTGATCGACATCCCCGCCGTGGCCGAGATTGCCCATGCGGTTGGGGCCACGGTGATTTGCGACAACGTCTTTGCGACGCCCGTCTACTCGGACGCCATCGCGCAGGGTGTGGATGTGGTTGTTTACTCAGCGACCAAGCACATTGACGGGCAGGGGCGCTGTCTGGGCGGCGTGATCCTTGGGACGGAGCAGTTCATTCGTAAGACAGTGGAGCCCTACCTGAAGCATACCGGTGGCGCGATGAGCCCGTTCAACGCCTGGGTCATGCTGAAATCGCTGGAGACGATGGATTTGCGCGTGCGCGCGCAAGCGGCGACGGCTGTGGCTGTGGCAGAGGCGCTGGATGGTGCGCCGGGGCTTGAGAAGGTGATCTTCCCTGGCTTGACCTCCCATCCGCAACGGGCGCTGGCGGAGCAATTGATGGAACAGCCCGGCACCATGGTGGCGCTTGAAGTCACTGGCGGGCAGGCGGGGGCGTTTCGGTTCCTGAATGCGTTGGAGATTGTGAAAATCTCGAACAATCTGGGGGATGCGAAATCGATTGCGACACACCCCGCGACGACAACGCACCAGCGCCTGAGTAACGAACAGCGGGCCGAGGCGGGCATCTCAAGCGGTCTGGTGCGGCTGTCGATTGGGCTGGAAGACCCGGCTGATCTGATCGCGGACCTCAAAGGGGCATTGGCGCAGGTATGAATGGTTTGATCATCAGACCTTATCGACCTTCCGACGCCATCGGCCTTGCCACGCTATTCCACCGCGCGGTGCAGGAGGGGACGGCAAAGCACTACTCGCCCGAGCAACGCGAGGCCTGGTGTGACCGTCCGCCAACCTCGGCCGGGTGGCGTGCGCGCGTTGAGGAGGCCGAAACGATTGTGGCCGAACGGGACGGCGCACATCTGGGATTCATGACGATGGACATGGACACGGGCTACCTCGATTTCGCCTATGTCGCGCCCGAGGCGATGGGCAAGGGCGTGGCCGATGCGCTTTACGCGGTGATCGAGGGGCGCGCGAAGGTGCAGGGTTTGTTGCGACTTGAGACGGAGGCGAGCCTGTTGGCGCAGCCATTCTTCAAACGGCGCGGCTGGCGCTTGGTGAAGCCGCAAGAGATCGAGCGCGGCGGTGTGAAGATCCCCAACGCGGTCATGGAAAAGCGCCTTGTGCGGCGGTTTGCGGCCGCATGAGCAAGTTTCTGATCCTGCAATTGCGCCCCGAGGATGAAGCGGCGGACGAAGAATTCGACGCCTTTCTGGGGCGCGGCGGATTGGCTGAGGATCAGGTGGAGCGGATCCGGTTGGATCAGGCGCCTTTGCGGGCGGTGTCGCTGGAGGAGTATGCGGGCGTGATCGTCGGCGGCGGGCCCGGCTGTGTCAGCGATGATCCCGCAGACAAGGATCCGCTGGAGGCCAGGATCGAGGCCGACATCATGGCGTTGATGCCTGAGATTTTGGCCCGCGACATGCCCTATCTGGGCTGTTGCTATGGGATGGGAATTCTGGGGGCGGCCCTGGGCGCGCCCGTCGGCAAGGGACGGTACGGCGAGGCGATTGGCGGCGTCGATTGCAACGTGACCGAAGCGGGCGCCCGCGACCCGCTATTGGCGGGGTTGCCGGGGCAGTTCCGGGCGCTGGTGGGCCACAAGGAGGCGGTCGAAGACCTGCCCGAGGGCGCGGTGCATCTTGTGGCCTCCGCCCCCTGTCCATTTCAGATGATCCGGGCGGGTGAAAACGTCTATGCGACGCAATTCCACCCCGAAGCGCGGGGTGAGAATTTCGCGCAGCGTATCGAGATCTACAAGCATCGCGGCTATTTCGCGCCGCAGGATGCAGCGGCTTTGAGCGAAACCGTGCTGGCCGAGGCGATCACGGTACCGGAGCGCATATTGCACACCTTCGTGAGCCGCTACGGTGCGTAATCGCACCATTCTGCCTTAACGCGCTGAAAATTCGGTGAAAACTGATCCAGGGCCGAGGCGCTAGCGTAGAACAATTGCAAAACAAGACTTTAGATATTCTCCGTTTGCCCCATATTGGAGGCTCGGAACAGGAAATGGGAAGGGGTGGCACATGAATGTGCATGTTAAGACCGCCGGAGAATTGCCAAGCGATGCGGATGCGCAAGAGGCGCTGGCACTTCTGACGCAATGGGCGAGTGCAGCTGGCCGGGGCCGGATGGAGGCGCTTGATCCAGACATGGCGCGCCTTGTACGGGCGCGCAGCTACCCTGAATTCGCACGCGACTATCCTGCGGATTTCAAGGTGGATGAGGCGTACAAAGCCACGCTGCCGGATTTGCAGAATGGGCCGTCGAGCCTGATCAAGGGTGAGAACCGCCGCATTCAGCATGTGGGTATCTCAAACTTCCGCCTGCCGATCCGCTATTCGGTGCAAGGCGGCGGTGAGACGCTGCTGGAGACATCGGTGACCGGGACTGTCAGCCTTGAGGCCGACAAGAAGGGCATCAATATGAGCCGCATCATGCGGTCGTTCTACAAGCATGCGGATGAGAAGTTCGGCTTTGACGTGATCGAGGCGGCTTTGGATGACTACAAGGCGGACCTGGAGTCGTTTGATGCGCGCATTCAGATGCGACTGAGCTACCCGATGAAGGTCGATAGCCTGCGCTCTGGCCTGTCTGGCTGGCAGTATTACGATATTGCGCTGGAGTTGGTTGAAACGGACGGCGTGCGGCAGCGGATCGTGCACCTCGACTATGTCTACTCGTCGACCTGCCCGTGCTCGCTGGAACTGTCTGAGCATGCCCGTGCGACGCGCGGCCAATTGGCGACGCCGCATTCGCAGCGCTCCGTCGCGCGGCTGTCGGTTGAACTGAAGGGCGAGGGGGTCTGGTTTGAAAATCTGATCGAAATGGCGCGTAAGGGCGTGCCGACCGAGACCCAGGTGATGGTGAAGCGCGAGGATGAGCAGGCCTTTGCAGAGCTGAACGCGGCCAATCCGATCTTCGTGGAAGATGCCGCGCGGCTCTTTGCCGAGCAGCTTCAGGCGAATGAAGGTGTTGGAGATTTCCGCGTGATGGCGAGCCATCAGGAAAGCCTGCACAGCCATGACGCCGTCAGCCTGCTGACGGAAGGCGACACATTCGCCGATGTCAGCCTGGATCCGAAGCTGTTCCCGTCGCTTATCCACGTTGGATGAGCGTCAGGCGATAAGCCATTGTTCAAAATGAAGAAAGCCCCGCATTGGCGGGGCTTTTTCTGTTTCTCTGATCTTTAGTTTCCGGGGCCGCGACCCTGCCCGCCGGGATCGTAGATCGGGCCATTGTCGCGATCCGTGAAGCCCGTGTAGCTGTAGCGCAAGCCACCGCGCCCGAAACCGCCCGGATCAATGATCGGGCCATTGTCTGCGTCCGTGATGCCGGTGCCAAAGCCCGGCCCTGCAGGAACGACGACGCAACCGGAGACGCCAGCTGCCCCCGCAGCGAGGCCTGCAATGCCTGCCGTGCGCAGCATTGCCCGGCGATCCATGCGCGTGCTTTTGATGTCACCCGCTTCAAGTGTCTTTGTCTTCTTGTCCGTCATCGAAAACACCTTTCAAGTGACATGGTGCGGCGCCGACATGCTGCCGGGGCCGCGTTCAGGTTGGTTATCAGTAATAGGGGCGTCCGCGACCACGGCCGATCGGGTCGGTGATGTTGCCACCAAAGTCGGCGTCGGTAATGCCCGAGCGATAGGCGATCGGGGCACCACGGCCCGCACCGATTGGATCGGTGATATTGCCGTTGTCTACGTCGGTCACGCCATAGGCGACACAGCCCGACACACCCATCGCGCCAGCCCCGAGGCCGGCCAGACCGACGGAACGCAGAACCGTCCGGCGATCAACGCGCTTCGATTTGATCTGATCTTCGGTCAAAGGCTTCCCGGCAGAGGGGGCCTTCTTCTTCTTGTCGTGGTTGTTGTCGTCCATCTTATGGTCTCCCTTGCTGGAAATGGCTGGGTGAGAAAATGTCATCAGCGCACGCGAATGCGCCGGTCGTGCTAATCCTTATCGGTGTGAGCCTGGGCATCCGCATCGGTTGGCGCGGTTGCCACGACATCATGGTCGGTTGCGACCGCATCTGCATCGGTATGCGCATGGGCATCGACATCTGTGCCGGCCCCGCCAGCAGCGGGGCCGCCGCGGCGCGCATATGTGGAAATATCGCCGTCGCTGAGCGATTTTGTGGCTTTGGTTTTCGCGCCATCACTGGCCATATCATCCATCCCCTATCCCGGTCTTGGTGTCGTTTGCGCAATTGGCAGGCGCATCCGGGTTGTCGTTAAGTGTCACGGTAGACAGGAAGATACCTCAAATCAATAATTTAGTGGCCCTCGATCTTTGTGCGTTTCGGTGGTCGGGGCCGACACGTTCTTGACAGCGCGCAAGTGGCGGGCCAACGCTCCGCCCCATGTTCGATCTGCGCCCGGTGGGCTACGTTCTGGGCCTGTTGGTCCTGACCCTTGGGGTCACGATGCTGGTGCCGTTGGTGGCCGACATTCTGGCGGCCAATGGCCATTGGGGGGCCTTTGCCGAGGCCTGCGCCATCACGGTTCTGACTGGCCTCTTCGTGACGCTGGCTTGCGCCAATGGCGTCAGCAAGGGGCTGACGATCCAGCAGACCTTCATTCTGACCACGGGCGTCTGGTTGGTCTTGCCGCTGTTCGGCGCACTCCCCTTCATCTTGGGCGACAGCCAGTTGCGCGTGGTGGACGGCTTTTTTGAGGCGATGTCGGGCCTGACGACAACGGGCGCCACGATTATCACGGACATCGACACGCTGCCGGTGGGGCTGAACCTGTGGCGGGGCCTGATGCAATGGTTCGGCGGCATCGGGATCATCGTTGTGGCGATGGTGTTTCTGCCCGAACTGCGCGTGGGTGGCATGCAGATCTTCCGATCCGAGGGCTTTGACACCTTCGGAAAAATCCTGCCCCGCGCCGGTGAGATCGCCAGCCGGATTTCCGTGATCTACGTCGCGCTGACCGTCATGTGCGCTTTGACCTATTCCGCCCTGGGCATGGCGCCCTTTGACGCGGTCATGCATGCCTTCACCACGATCTCCACCGGCGGCTTTTCGAACTACAACGCCTCTTTCGGAGTGTTCCAAGGGCCGTTGGAATATGCGGGCGCGTTTTTCATGCTGCTCGCGAGTTTGCCGTTCGTGCGCTATATCCAGCTGGTCGCGGGCACGGCCCGTCCGATCCTGATCGACAGCCAGATCCGCGCCTATCTGGCGACCATCCTGACCATCGTGGCGGGGCTTGCGCTCTACCGGATCTTTGCCAATGGAACTGGTCCTGAGACGGCGCTGCGCGAAGGGCTGTTCAACGTCATCTCGATCGTGTCCGGCACCGGCTATGCCAGCACAGACTATCAGGTTTGGGGGGCGGTTGCGGTGCCTGCCTTCTTCTTCATGGGGCTGATCGGAGGCTGTGCAGGCTCGACTTCTTGCTCAATCAAGGTGTTCCGGTACCAGTTGCTCTTCGCCGCCGTGGCCACGCAGGTGCGCCGGCTTTACGCGCCCCACGGCATTTTCGAGCCCCGGTTCGAGGGGCGCCCGGTGGCCGAAGAGGTGCTGTCGTCGGTCATGGCGTTCTTTGTGCTGTTTTTTGTGACCCTGGGCATCACGGCGGTATTGCTCGGGCTGACCGGGCTGGATGTGGTCACGTCCGTGTCTGGTGCGGCTGCGGCGTTGGGCAATATCGGCCCCGGCCTGGGGGACATGATCGGGCCAGACGGCACCTATGCGGCAGTCAATGATCCGGCAAAGTGGATCCTGTCGGCCGCGATGTTGATCGGGCGGCTGGAGTTGATGGCGGTAATGGTTCTGTTCACGGCGGCCTTCTGGCGGGCCTGAGCGACCTGATCTGGCGGAGCGGCTGCGCCGCGCGCCTTTGCCTCGTTTGGCCGCGAGACGCGGCCTGCTCTCAGGCGGGGGCGCTGCCCCTTGCGCGGCTTTTCCCGCAGGGAAGAACCGCTGACCCCCGAGGTATTTTTGAAACAAGGAAGACCGGCTGCGCGGAGGGCCGAGAGGCCCGAGGCGGGGCGAGGGTCAGGCGGCGCGGATGGCGCGGCCTGCGGCGACGGCGGAGCTCCACGCCCATTGGAAGTTATAGCCGCCGAGCCAGCCTGTGACATCCACCGCTTCGCCAATGGCGTAGAGGCCGGGCTGGTTTTGGCTTTCCATTGTCTTTGACGACAGAGCGTCGGTGGCGATGCCGCCCAGAGTGACCTCTGCCGTGCGATAGCCTTCGGACGATGTTGGGGTGACGTGCCATGCCGTCAGTTGGTCTGTCAGCGCAGCCAGGGCATTGTCGGACTGATCGGCAAGGTTGCCCTGCATGGGAACGGCGTCGGCCAGGTGCTGAACCAAGGCCTTGGGCAGGAGTTCGGACAAGACTGTCCTCAACGCCTTGCCACCGCTGGTCTGGCGGCGGGTGCGCAGGTTGTCCATCAGGTTCAGGTCCGGGCGCAGGTGCAGTGACAGGCTCTCACCTTCGCGCCAGTAGGACGAGATTTGCAGAATGGACGGTCCGGACAGGCCGCGATGGGTGAAGAGCATGCCTTCGTCAAAGCTGGTGCCGTTGCACGACACGCGGGCCGGGACCGAGGTGCCGGACAGGGCCGCGAACTGTTGCTTGGCGGGGCCATCAAAGGTGAGGGGGACAAGGGCGGGGCGGGTTTCCGTATTGCGGTGGCCGAATTGTTCGGCCAAGCGATAGGCGAGGCCGGTCGCCCCCATTTTCGGGATCGACTTGCCCCCGGTGGCGAGCACCAGGTTGCGGGCAGTCACAGTCGTGGATTTGCTGTCGCGGGCGAGGTGCGCGTGAAAGTGGCTGCCATCATGGGTGATCTCCCCGATCTCGGTTTGCAGCCAAAGCTCTGAAGGGTGCATTTCGGCCAGCAGCATCGCAATGATGTCCTTGGCGGAATGGTCGCAAAAGAGCTGGCCCAAGGTCTTTTCGTGCCAGGCTATTTTGTGGCGGTCGACGAGGTCTATGAAATCCCACTGCGTGTAGCGGTTGAGTGCGGATTTGGCGAAATGCTTGTTCTCGCTGAGAAAATTCTCAGGTCCGGCGTGGAGATTGGTGAAGTTGCAGCGCCCCCCGCCGGAAATGCGGATTTTCTCGCCCGGGGATTTGGCGTGGTCCACGACCAGCGTGTCAGGGCCTGCATGGGCTGCACACATCAGGCCAGCGGCGCCTGCGCCGAGGATCAGAGTGTTGACGTGCTTTACCATAGGGGCGGGTTAGGGTGCGGCGCGGCTCAGGGCAAGGGGCTCAGGTCGACTGCGCAACACCGAAGACCTGCCCGATGCTATCCGTACCTGCCGGTGGCGGCTGATCCATGAGGTAGAGATCTCCGTCTCGCCAATCGGGCATCAATTGCGGCAGGTAGGTCTCGCCCTGCACATGGAACAGGAACCGCCAGCCCTCAACCGGACCGAGCGCGCCGCCGGTGAGGTGGTCGATCTCAGCGGGAACATTGTCTTGTACCGGGATCGGATGGCCGCCCAGTTGGTCGCCGTGAAAGGCGATGCCGGCGGCGTAGTCGGAGACGGTTGCATCTTCGAGACCGGACAGGTGCGCCTCTCTGAGCGCGTGCAAAATGTCGCGCGTGCGTTGGGGGGCCTGCCAGGCACGGTCATGGGGCAGGCTGATTGCGTCAACGGCGTCCAGCCGTTCGCAATCGGCGGTCTCCGACCAGGGCGCTTCCGGGCCGCCGTAATACTGGTTCTGCTGCAACAGGATGCTGGTGCTCCAATGCTCTATCACGGCCGAGGGCGTTGCATGGCGGATGATCTGGTCGCGTGGCGTTGCGTCGTGGATCACCTGTACCCATTGGGCTGCGGCCATGGCGTCAGCGCTGTGATGACCGGACGGATCCGTAAAAAGCAGCAGGCGCCCCATCGACGGAAGCGCCGGATCAAAGCCCGGGCGGGACGATAGGGTGTCGAGGTCGAATTGCGCAATAAAGCCCAGAGGTGCAGGCGCTGAGTTGTAGGCAATATAGGCATTGATCCATTCGGCGCTGTAAACGTTGCGCAGAGCTTCGGGCCAGTTTGCCACGGCTTCAGCCACGCCCTCATAAGGCGCGCGGATGGGCCAGGGCAGATCTGCGCCCATATCGGGGCGACCGCCGATCTTGGACGCTCCAAGAGGGACGTCGCCCTCTGGTGTGATGCGGCGGCGGAAGGTGAGGGCCGGGCGCGCACGGGCCACGAACTGGCCGATTTCAGCCTCTGTCAGGTTCGTATGTTGCCGTAGCGCACGGATGGAAGTGGCGTGGTCGGCAAACAGTCCCATGTCCTCAATCCGCGAAGTTCCGAGAGACCTTGAGCTGATCCCAGGCCCAGACAACCTCTTGCAGCCGGTCTTCGTCAGAGCGGTCGCCACCGTTCATGTCGGGGTGCAACACCTTGATCAGCGCCTTATAGGCTTTGCGGATCTCGGGCTTGGTGGCGTTGTCGTTGACCTCGAGGATCTCGACAGCGCGGCGTTCGGTGGGCGGGAGCCGACGGCCTTTGGTGCCCCCCGGCGCGGCCCGGATTTTGCGTCGCGTTCTGGCCCAGAACCTGATGCGGATCCTCGATGCCAAGGCGCGCCCAGGCCTTTTCCTCTGCTGACTGCTTGAAGGGTTTCGTGGGCCTGTCCCAGACGCGGTCACGATCCATCTGGGCGTTCATCTCGGCCTCTGTCGTGCCTTCGAAGAAGTTCCATTTCAGGTTGTACTCCCGCACATGGTCGCGGCAGAACCAGCGGAATTCTTCAAGGTTATCAGGGCCTTTGGGCGCGCGGTATTGGCCCTGTTCCTCACAGCCGGGATGCTCGCAGACCCGCTGCGACGTCTCGAACGCGCCGGACATGCCGCGCCGACCAGTGCGGCGCTTCTTCTTATCCGTGGAAACGCGGAGGTCAAAGTTGAACGGGTCTTTGTCGGTCATGTGCGTGCCCTTCTCGACTCGGAGAGAGCAGTTTAGGGTTTTGACGGGCGAGGGAAAGATGGGAAGGGCAGAAAAGATGTCACGGGCAGAGAAAATCGAGACTGCGTTACGGGGGGCATTTGCGCCAAGCGTGTTGGAGGTGGTCGATGAAAGCGAAGCGCATCGTGGCCATGCGGGCTTTCAGGAGGGCGGTGAGAGCCATTTTAACGTGACTATTCAAAGCGATAGTTTCGCCGGCATGAGCCGGATCGCAAAGCATCGTGCGGTGCATGCAGCATTGGGCAAGGAGCTGATGTCAGAGATCCACGCCCTTGCGCTCACGGTGCGGGAATAGCGCGCCGCCGAGATCGGTTTCATCTTTGGTCTCTGTGTCTTGCCAGAGGTTTTCAACCTCGTCTTCTTCCGCCTCGACGGGCTCAGGTTCCGGGGTCATTTCAGGGGCAGGAACGGGGTGTGGCACAGCCGCCTCAGGCGCAATTTCACGCTGAAAAACCAACAGGTTACGGTAGGTTGTGGTTTTCGATGTTAGGCCCGCGCGTTCCTCTTGAGGAAGGGTGTCGGCGCGCACGTACTGCCAGCCGTCAGCGCCCAATTCATTCATCGCCTCCTCCAGTGCGTGGGCAAAGAGGGCGGGGCCTTTCAAGCCCCTGACTTTGCGGGCCTTTTCGGGCGCTGGGATGACTTTGTATTCGTAGCTTGGCATGGGAGTTTCCGCGTCTTGACCTGCCCGCTTTATGGCGAGTGAGGGGCAGGGCGGCAAGTGGGACGGAGGGCGCTGAGCCGGTGTCGTGAACCTGTCCTGAAACTGTAGTTATTCTGTAACTACGGGGTTTTCGCACTGAATTGGCGGAAATAGCAAGGTTTGGTGCGCCAAACCGGTATGGTCAATCCTGGGGATCGGACAATAGAAACGGCCTGTGTTGAAGGCGTGCAGGGATGCACATCACATTTGGGGGTGGTTTTGATACGCTTTGCTTTTTTGCGGGAATGCTGTGCGTTGCGCCGACATTTGGATCTGCACAGCAGGTGGATCTTATTGGCGGCATTGATCTGGGTTTGAGCTTTTCGGATCGCGGCGGCAACGCGCTCAACTCTTCCGGTTTGCCGGACGAGGTGGATCGGTTCAATGCCCTGACGCTGGATGGTTTCGCCACGGCGAATTTTGGGGTGGGTCTGCAGGCCCAGATCGAGGGGTTGGTCGAGCAGACCGATGTGGCGGAAACAGTGGACGGCGTCCCTGCCGACGATAGCGCAACCGATAACCGCCAGATTGCCGTGCAATTTGGATATGGAATGGACACGTGGCGGGTTGGGGCATTTCTTGCCGCAGGAGATGTGAGCTTTACGGCCGATGATCGGGATCAGGACGCTGAATTCACGGCCTTTGGATTGAGCGGTGCTTACCATGCGCCGGACTATTCCTTGGCGGTGCAGGTCGGGCGATTAGATGCCACCGCAGACAATCTGGAAGTGCTCGACGACTTTTCCTTTGGCCGGGTGACGGGCCGGTATTTCCTGAACAATGGCCAATCTGCTTTTGGTGCGCGCGTGGGGTACGGGCGCGGTCTTCAGGATGGCGATGATGTCATCGCCAATGATGCGGCGCTGCGGGAGACGGCCTTTTGGTTCGAGCAAGCGCTTTCACGCCCCGTCCTTGGCGGGCAGGCCAGCCTGCGCGCAGGCTTGAGCAATGTGCTGCTGGATGAACAAAGCACGTCAGGGGCGGTGGACCGGGTTAGCGAAGTGCGGCTGGAGCTTGGTGTGCGCGTGCTGTTCGGGGCGACGACCCCGCAAGATCGTGTCCGTTCCAGTGCGGAGCGGTTGCCGGCCTTTGGGCGGTGGCACGGACTGGCGCCGGTTGTGGACTGACATGTTTGGGATGGGGTGGACGCGCGCTTCCAGCGACGCCCCACCCGCCATCCCGCAAGGATCAGCCGTTCAACTTCTGCGCGACCAGTTGGTTGACGGCCTTGGGGTTCGCCTTGCCGCCCGTCGCCTTCATGACCTGACCCACGAACCAGCCAGCAAGCTTCGGGTTCTCTTTCGCCTTGGCGACTTGGTCAGGATTGGCGGCGATGATTTCATCCACTGCAGCCTCGATGGCGCCGGTATCGGTTACCTGTTTCAGGCCCTCGGTCTCGACGATTTCTTCGGGGTCGCGGCCTGACGTGTAGCTGATTTCGAACACGTCCTTGGCGATTTTACCGGAAATGGTGTCCGCCTCGATCAGGGCGATCAGCGACGAGAGCTGATCGGGGGTGACGGGGCTGTCCTCGATCTCGCGGTCGTCCTTCTTGAGGCGGCCGAAGAGTTCGTTGATGACCCAGTTGGCGGCGAGTTTGCCGTTGGTCTTCGCGGCCACGGCCTCAAAGTAAGCGGCGGCGTCGAGATCGGCGGTCAGGACCGAAGCGTCGTAATCGGCCAGGCCGAAATCGCCCATGAAGCGGGCCTTCTTGGCGTCGGGGAGCTCGGGGAGGTGGGCGGCGATGTCGTCGACCCAGGCCTGTTCGATCTCCAACGGCAGGAGGTCGGGATCAGGGAAATAGCGGTAATCGTGCGCTTCTTCCTTGGAGCGCATGGAGCGGGTTTCGCCCTTGTCGACATCGTAGAGGCGGGTTTCCTGATCGATGGAGCCGCCCGCTTCGAGGATGGCGATCTGGCGCTTGGCCTCCACCTCGATGGCCTGCTGGATGAAGCGGGTGGAGTTCATGTTCTTGATCTCACACCTTGTGCCGAGATGGGAGAAATCCTGCGTTTCCTGATAGCGCTCATAGGCGCCGGGCAGGCAGACGGAGACGTTCACGTCCGCGCGCAGGTTGCCGTTTTGCATATTGCCGTCACAGGTGCCGAGATAGAGCATGATCTGGCGGAGTTTCAGCAGGTAGGCGGCGGCTTCTTCCGGGCCACGGATGTCGGGGCGGGAGACGATCTCCATCAACGCGACGCCGGTGCGGTTGAGGTCCACGAAGGAAAGCGCGGGGTCCATGTCGTGGATCGATTTGCCCGCGTCCTGTTCGAGATGGATGCGTTCGATGCGGACCATGCGCGCGGTGCCGTCACCCAGTTCGACCAGCACTTCGCCTTCGCCGACGATAGGGTGGTAGAGCTGGGAAATCTGGTAGCCCTGCGGCAGGTCGGGGTAGAAGTAGTTCTTGCGGTCGAAGGCGGAGTTGAGGTGGATTTCCGCCTTGAGGCCAAGGCCGGTGCGCACGGCCTGGGCGACGCAGGCCTCGTTGATGACGGGCAACATGCCGGGCATGCCGGCATCCACGAAGGCGACGTTGGAGTTCGGCTCCGCGCCGAAAGTGGTGGAGGCGCCGGAGAAGAGCTTGGCATTGGTGGCGACCTGGGCGTGGACCTCCATCCCGATCACAAGCTCCCAATCGTGCTTGGCACCGGCGATGACTTTGGGTTTTGGGGTTTCGTAGGTCAGGTCGAGCATTTTGGCCTCCGCATTTGCGCGAGGCCGGGTTTAGGGCAGGGCGCGGGGGCGGGCAAGCGCCTACTCACATGGCGCGCACGGGCGGCTTTGGTCAGCGCCGGAAAATCCGCTGCAAATCGTGCAGGGCATCGCGTTGGCTGTCGGTCAGCCCACCGGTGGCTAAGGCGACATCGTTAATGACATTGAGCGGCGCGTCGAGGCCGTGGGACCCGGTCAGCTTCATCAACCGCTTGCCGAGCCGCGTGACAGCGGGGGCAGGGCCGTTGCATTCGTTGACCATCCAATGGCCCATCACGAGGATTTCCTCGGCTTCCGACTTGTCGATGGCGAAGTGGGATTGAAGCGCCAGGAGGTGCTTGGTGCGCAGCTCTTCGGTCTGCGTCGTGCCGAGGTCGAGAAAGGCCACGGTCAGCGCACCGGCAGCGAGCGTGTTATCCTCAATGCAATCAACCGGGTGCATATCGTGGCGGCGGCGAAAGCCGAACCGACGCACGGCGCCTGCCATGGTGCCCGCAATATCGGCGAGTTCAGAGGCCGCATTCGCAGCCATCCGTGCGCGCCAGACCCAGAAAAGGATGCCGCCCACGAGCGTCGCGAGGCCGATGAGGATGTGCATGATGGGCTCCGTACTCTTGCGTCGATGCGAGGCAGATTAGGCGCAACCAGGGGCCGATCAAACACCCGTTTTCCCTACCTGTGCGGCACAGACTGTTTCGCAAAACGCCGCGTCTGCGGGTGCATCAGAGGCCGAGAGAAAGCTGCGCGTCGGGTGATTTGGCTTTTTTCGTTTCGGGGCACGGTCATTGACAAAGTGCCGCCCCGCGCCGCCATCCTTGCGGGAGGCGTGCTTTTCAACGATCTGCGCGGCTTGCGCGCGGAACGCGTCGCCGCGGCGCACGGCCCAGACGCGGTCGCGGGCGGCTTTCGCCGCCTCTTTCACGTCCACAATCGGGGCGGGGTAACGTTTGCCGAGCAGCTGGCCCGCGCCTTCCCATGTCCACGGGGTTTGCAGATGCGCGTCGGGCACGTCGCGCAATTCGGGGCACCATTGGCGGGTAAACGCGCCGGTCGGGTCCTGATCCATGCCTTGTTTGACGGGGTTGTAGATGCGGATCGTGTTCATGCCGGTGGTGCCCGATTGCATTTGGACCTGTGGCCAGTGGATGCCGGGTTCATAATCCGTGAATTGGCGGGCGAGATGCGGGCCGGTCGCGCGCCAGTCGAGCCACAGGTGGTAGGACGCCACCGCCACCAGCATCGCGCGCATGCGGAAGTTGAGCCAACCGGTGGTGTTGAGCGAGCGCATGCAGGCGTCGACGAATGGGATGCCGGATCTCGCCCTGTTCCCATGCGTGTAGGCGGGTGGCGTCGGGCGTGGCCGGGCGCAGGCCCTCATAGGCCGTGTGCAGGCAGCGGGTTTCAATGCTTGGCTGATCTTCGAGCTTCTGCATGAAATGGTCACGCCAGGCGAGGCGGGCCTCGAAACTCTTGAGCGAGCCGAGCCAGCCCGACCGGGTGCCTTTCAGCACGGCCCGGCGGGCGGCATTGGCGTGGACGGCTTCGCGGGGGAGAGGGTTCCGAAGGCGAGATGGGGCGAAAGGCGGGAGCAGGCGGTCGCGCCCTCAAGCGGCGAGGACATGGCGCGGCGATAGTCTTGCCCGCGCTCTGTCAGGAACGAGCCGAGCGTGGACAGTGCCATTTTACGACCGCCCCGTTGGCGACCGGGGCAGGGGTCGAAGGCAAGGCCGAGGTCGCGGGCGTCTGGGATTGCGCCCGGATCTTCGGGAAAGCCGCTCAGTGTGTCGGGCGTGTCGACCTGTGGCAGGCGCATGGCCTTTTCGCGGGTCTTGGCCCATTCGTCGCGGGAGGGCAGGCGGCGGTGCACGCCCATCTGCGGCACTTCCGTCCAGCGGATGCCAGCGGCACGCGCCCATGCGGCAACCTTTCGGTCGCGGGCATAGGACCAGAGGTTGCCGGTTTCCTCGTGGCTGATGATTTCAGTGATCTGGTGGGCGGCGCAGAGGGATGCGAGGGTTTCGACCGCGTCGCCCTGGCGGATGATCAATGGCGCACCGAGGCCGGCGAGATCTGCGCGCAAACCCTCAAGGCTCTCCGCGACAAAGCGCCATTGGCGGGCGGAGGCGTCGGGCTGCGCCCAGGCCTCAGGCTCGGCAATGTAGAGCGGCAAAACGCAGCCGTCCCGGGCCGCGGCCAGGGCAAGACTTGGGTTGTCCTGCACCCGCAGATCGCGTTTGAACCAAACAAGAACATTTGCCATGAGGCAGAGATAGCATGGCCGTTTGCATCCGCAACCATCCGCGTCGGTTGCGCGCCGTCTGGTCGCGCTCTAGCTATGCAGGATAGCCCAAGGAGCATGCCCCATGAAAGATGCCGCACCCGCCGCCCCCGCGCCGATCCGGTTGGAGGATTATACGCCGTTCGGTTTTCTGATCGATAGCGTGGAGTTGCATTTTACCCTTCATCCGACGGCGACGCGCGTGCGGTCCAAGATCGCATTTCGGCCCAACCCGGAGACCGATGATCGCACGTTCTTCCTGCATGGTGAGGGTCTGACGCTGCTGCGTGCCAGCATTGATGGGCAGGATTGGAAACCTGCGGTCCGCGAGGATGGTCTGGTGGCCATGGTGCCCGATGCGCCGTTCCTTTGGGAGGCGGAGGTGGAGATCAGCCCTGAAACCAACACGGCGCTGGAAGGCCTCTACATGTCCAACGGCATGTACTGCACCCAGTGTGAGGCCGAGGGGTTTCGCAAGATCACCTATTACCCGGACCGGCCAGATGTCATGGCGCCGTTCAAGGTACGGGTGGAAAGCGATCTGCCCGTCCTGCTGTCGAACGGCAACCCGGCGGGTGCGGGCAAAGGCTTTGCGGAATGGCATGATCCGCACCCCAAGCCCGCCTATCTGTTTGCGCTGGTGGCCGGCGATCTGGTGGCGCATTCGGACCATTTCACGACCGCAAGCGGCGCGCCCGTGGACCTCAACATCTGGGTGCGGTCCGGGGATGAGGATAAATGCGACTACGCCATGGATGCGCTGATCCGGTCGATGCTCTGGGATGAAGAGGTTTACGGGCGTGAATACGATCTGGACGTCTTCAATATCGTCGCCGTCGACGATTTCAACATGGGCGCGATGGAGAACAAGGGGCTGAACATCTTCAACTCCAAGTACGTGCTCGCCTCGCCCGAGACCGCGACGGACGCGGATTTTGCCAGTATCGAGGCGATCATTGCCCACGAATATTTCCACAACTGGACCGGCAACCGGATCACCTGTCGCGACTGGTTCCAGCTGTGCCTGAAAGAGGGGCTGACGGTGTTCCGCGACCAGCAGTTCAGTGCAGATATGCGCAGCGCGCCGGTGCAGCGCATTCAGGATGTGCTGACGCTGCGCGCGCGGCAGTTCCGCGAGGATGCGGGGCCGTTGGCGCATAATGTGCGGCCCGAAAGCTATGTGGAGATCAACAATTTCTACACGGCCACCGTTTATGAAAAGGGGGCCGAGGTCATCGGCATGTTGCGCACCCTGATTGGCGAGGATGCCTATCGGGCGGGTTGTACGCTCTATTTCGACCGTCACGACGGGCAGGCCTGCACCATCGAGGAATGGCTGGCCTGCTTTGAAGAGGTCACGGGCCAGGACCTGTCGCAGTTCAAGCGCTGGTATTCTCAGGCAGGCACGCCCAAGGTAACGGCGCGTTGGGGCGTGGAGGGGGATGAATTTGCCCTGCTCCTGAGCCAGGAGGTGCCACCAACGCCGGATCAGCCGATGAAAGAGCCTGCGGTCATCCCGGTGCGTCTGGCGCTTTATAGTGATGGCAAAGAGGTGGTGCCGGAGACGCTGGCGGTCCTGGATGGACCAGAAATGCGCCTGTCCTGGCCGCTGGACCAGGTTGGGACGGGCGTTGTGATGCCATCGCTTTTGCGCGGGTTCTCGGCCCCCGTGACGCTCGATGCGCCGACGACGTTTGCGGAACGGCTGGCGTTGATGCGCGATGACACGGATCCGTTCAACCGCTGGGAAGCCGGGCGCAGTGTGTTGCGCGAGGATCTTTTGAACATGATCGGCGGGCAGGCGTTCGTGGCGCCAGATCTGTTGGCCTCGCTTGAAGTTGTGCTGCGCGATACCTCTGTCGATCCGGCGTTCCGTGCGCTGATGTTTGCCCTGCCGTCAGAGGATGATCTGGCGCAGGCCTGTGTGGAAGCCGGGATCGTGCCGGACCCCACGCTGATCCACGCCAAGCGCAAAGAGATGCGGCGCGCGATTGCCGAAGCGATGACGGAGGAATTGATCCGCCAATATGAGGCCAATGAACCGGCTGGTCCCTATAGCCCCGCCGCCGAGCCCGCAGCACAGCGCAGCCTGCGCAACACGTGCCTGGGATATCTGACGGCAGTGGAGGGGCCGGCGCGCGCTTTGGCGCAGTATGAGGCCGCCACGAACATGACCGATCAGATAGCTGCCTTTGGTCGCTTGCTGGAAGCGGGCGATCCGGACATCGCGGCGCGGTTCGAGGCGCAATGGCAAGGGGACCGGCTGGTGATGGACAAATGGTTCATGTCGCAAGTTGCCTTGGCCGCGCCCGAGACGGCCGTGGAGCGTGCGACGCATCTGACCCAGCATCCGCTCTTCGACTACAAGAACCCCAATCGCTTTCGGTCAGTGATTGCGGGGCTGACGGCGGGCAATCCGGCGGGGTTCCACGACCCCTCGGGCGCGGGCTACCGGTTTGTTGCCGATTGGCTGCTGAAGCTCGATGCGTTGAACCCGCAAACGACGGCGCGCATGTCGACGGCCTTTGACAGCTGGAAACGCTACGATGCCGACCGGCAGGCCATGATGCTGGCAGAGTTGGACCGGATGGCACAGGCCGAGGGCCTGAGCCGGGATCTGGGGGAGATGGTGGCGCGGATGCGCGGTGCCTGACCGCCTTATCGGATCAGTTGCGTGACGCTCCAGACCCGTCCGATGAGGATGGGCTGGTGGAGCAGGTAGATGATCAGGCTGTGTTTGCTCGGAAAGCTCAAAATTCTGAGCGTAGGGGACAGATCAGGCGTATGCAGGCGCGCCCAAAGGCCTGCGCGGTCCATCGCCTTGGCGGCAGCCAGGCCAAGCAAGAACGCCGCAAACCAGGGAAAGATCGGCTCATAATCGACGGTGCGCAGCGGGATGGTTTGCAAGCCGGTCCACCAGAGCCACGGGGCATTGAACAGGTCAGATCGCGCAAAATCCGGCGCAAAGAATACCGTGATGGCGAGAAGCGAGGTGATCGCGGCCGGCAATCGCAGCGCGGCCAGCCCGAAAAGCGAGCAAAGCGCGATCGAGTGCAGGATCCCGAAAAAGACAAATGCATCTGGAAAGGCCATGTAGGTGCCGATCGTGACCAGAAGGGCTGCGCCGCAGACCTTGCCAAAGCGCCACCAGAAAGCGCGCCAGTTTATGCCGGACCCATGGGCCATCCAGAGCGACACACCGGCCAGAAACAGAAACGCGCTTGCCGTGGCCACCGCCAAGGCCCGCCAGGGGCCGGGCAGGGTGGTTGTGCCCGGGTCGAGATAGCCAAACAGTTCAAGATCAAACGCAAAGTGAAACACCACCATCGCGAGCAGCGCCGCCGTTCGCGCTATATCGATTGCGGGTATGCGGGCGCGGGCGGTTACGCTCGGTGCGGCGGGGGGCATGTCGGTTGCTGTCACGGCCTGTCCGGTCCCATTCGGTGATCCATTACGCGGACCCTAGCAGGCCGATTTGCTGCGCAACAACGGGTAATCTGAGGCGAGCAAGCCCAGAAAAAATACCTGAACTGCCCTGACCCGGACGCAGGCTTTCCAAATTGTCGTCACTTTTTGGCTCTTTGGTAAATCCATGACAGAGACATATGAACATTCCGTACGTCCCGGCAGCGCCGCATTGAGTGTGCTGAGCTTTATCGGACTTGGCGTTTTGGCCGCGTTCCTGTGGCAGGTGGCCCCCAGCTTCGTGCTTTTGATGGCAATCCCGGCTTTGATTGCGTGTATATGGCAGGTCATGAGCCTGCCGAAATACGGCATCCGCATCACGCCATCGACCTGGCAATTGCTTGGGGTTGAGGACGATTTCGTCATTCCCACCAGCCAGATCTCGTATCTGCGCATTCAAAAGCGAGACGAAACGCCGATCGTGGGTCTGATGTTGACCGATGGGACTGAAATCCGGTTGCCGACAGAATTCCTGCCTGACCTCAAGCAGCTCGCGCGCGAAGCGGCGGCCCGCAACGTTCCGGTACAAGGCTTGGCTTAAGCGGCCTCTGGTCGCTGAACCGGGCGGGTTTCGAACCCGATGGATGGCTCCGCTTGCGGGGCCATTTCTGTGTCTGGTGCCTGGCCCAGGTTGGCAGGGCGCATCACGGGACGGGTGGGCGAGGGCGGCAATTGGCAATAGTCCTGCCCGCGGACCCATTGGCGCATATCCTCGCGTTTGCGTTGGGAATGGAATGGCCCCCAATCCGCCGCAACGCCGCGCATCCCTTCGGCGATGACCTGATCGCGTGGCACGGTGATGCCCATGATCCGAATGCCGCAGCGCAGGTTTGCCGCGCCGTCCAAAAGCGCCTGTCCGGATTGGACATCGCAGTTGCGCCAATCGGCGGTGCCGGGCGCAATCTGCACAAGGCCGAACCAACGTCCACCGCCGCCGACTGCCGTGGGGCGGTGGGTGCTTTCGTGCCAGGCGAGGGTGGAGATCAGGCCGGTCCAGAAGGCCGCACGCTGTGCGGGTGAGGCTTGGAGGTATCCAGGGCACCAGGCGGTGATGTCGCGCGGCTCGACCTCCAACAGCGGCGCGCCGGGGCCGCGCAAGGCTGACAAGACTGCGGCCGTCCATGCCGATCCTCGCGGGTGGTCATCCCACCGGGCCGCAGGCACCGCCCAGGTGTCGCGTGGGGCGGGGCGCAGGCTGATCGCGGGGGCGAGAGGGCTGATCGACGCAATGTCGCTTTCTTCTATAAGAGGATCGAATTCTTCAGGGAGGGAAAGGCGATCCAAGCCGATGCCGGGATCCATCGCGCCTGCCGTGACCTCCACATCGATATCGTTCGCAGCCTGCCCAAATGCACGCTCCGGCACGGAACTGATGCAGACGGCAAGACCGCCCAACAGATAGAAAAGACGCAAGGCGCCCATGGTTTGGCCATCCCCCCGGATTGGCAGCAGGCAGGTTATTTAGCCTTTTGATCCGTTCTTGGGCAAGAAAAACGTGGCGGGCTATTGGGCGCAGTACGGTTGCGCAGAGATCCAGTCGCGCATCTCTTCGCGTTTGTTGGCTTGTACGAACGGGCCCCAATCTGCGGCGACGCCGCCGCGCCCGGCGGCCACGACCCCGTCACGGGGCACAGTTTGCGCCCAAATGCGCAGCGCGCAGGAGATGTTGGCGCTGCCGTCGCGCAAGGCCGCCCCAGAGGTGGCCTGGCAGCCGTAATGACGCGCGGTGGCGGGGCTGATCTGCACCAGCCCGTGCCAGCGCCCGCCGCCGCCGATGGCCTCTGGGTTCCAGGTGCTTTCGTGGCGGGCAAGGGCCGACAGCAGGCCCGTCCAGAACAATTGGCGTTCCGTTTGCGTGGCGTCGGGGTAGGCGGGGCACCATTCGGCAATGTCGCCGGGCACAAGGGTCGGCAAGACGGCAGCATGGGTTTCAAGCGCTGCAAAAGCAGTGCGGGTCCATTCGCCAGCCTCCGGGCGGTGATCCCAGCGCATCGCGACATCGTCGAGCTGGATATCTGGTGCATCGCGTCCAAAACCCGGCAGGTTGAGGTCGGCAAGGGTGGCGCAGGCGGGAAGCGACAGGAGGGCGAGCGCGGCCAGAAGGGCAGCGGGGGCGCGGGCGAAAATCGAAGGCATACGGGTACCGGTAATCGTGAGCAGACGGCGCGGGCTAGCGCAGCGGGCTGGTGGCCAGCAAGGCGAACGTTGCGCAAGCAACTGAAAACGGCTGATTTTCGCTGATCGAGAGAGGCGGTATTGCAGCCCCCTCTGGCCTTTGGTCGTTCTCGGACCTGCCTTGTGGTGCGCGCGACGCCCCGTGGCACCGCGCGCCCGGCTGTTCAGTAGGTGCGGATCAGGCCGACCAGCTTGCCTTGCACCTTTACCTGGTCGTCGCGGAACATCCGTGTCTCATAGGCCGGGTTGGCGGCCTCAAGCGCGATCATCCCCGACTTGCGACGCAGGCGTTTGAGGGTGGCTTCCTGATCTTCGACCAGCGCCACAACGATATCGCCGTTATCGGCTGTATCGCCCTCTTCAATCACCACGATGTCGCCGTCGTTGATCCCGGCGTCGATCATGGAATCGCCTTTAACTTCAAGAGCATAGTGGCTGCGGCCTGTGCCAAGCATCTGCTGGGGCACGGCAACATGGGCGGCGACCTGGCTGATCGCCTCAATCGGTACACCAGCTGCGATTTTACCCATCACAGGCAGTTCCGTGGCAGCCGCCGCTTCCACGGGCATGGCCCCTGCGGGCGGGTCGGCGCGGTCGCCTTCGATCACGCGGGGGGTAAAGCCGCTGCCACCGCCATCGGCCATTGCGTCGGGCATTTTGACGATCTCAATGGCGCGGGCGCGATGCGCGAGGCGACGGATGAAGCCGCGTTCTTCCAGGGCCGTGATCAGCCGGTGGATGCCGGATTTCGAGCGCAGATCAAGCGCCTCTTTCATTTCATCGAAGGAGGGCGGCACGCCGTCCTTCTGCATCCGCTTGTGAATGAATTCCAGAAGGTCCCTCTGCTTGCGCGTCAGCATCCCCGTCTCCTCGATTGTTGCGCCCGGTTGGGCAACTGCTCAGCTCTGCGGGCATATTCTGTGCCCGTTCAGGGTATGTTCTACCCCTGTTCCGAACAATTTGTCAACGAATCAGGAAAATAGCTGTGCGAGAGGAACATATTCCACAAGATCGCCCGCCCGCTTGCGCCCTTCATCTACCGGACGCACCAGCAGGGCGGAAGCGCCGGAGAGGATCGTCAGCAGGGATGAATCCTGGCTGCCGAAGGGTGTCAGCACTGGCAGGTCGTCGCCAGGTTCCAGGCGCGAGCGCATGTAATGCTCACGCGGGCCATTGGCGTCCAGGTCGACGCCGAGGCGCGCCTTGAGCCGCGGGCGCGGGCCGGAGGGCAGCCCGAGTATCGCGTCGATCATGGGGATCAGGAACAATTCCGCGCAGACCATGGCCGAGACCGGGTTGCCGGGCAGACCAAGGAGCGTCGCGTTGCCCAGTTTGCCCGCCATCAGCGGTTTTCCGGGGCGCATGGCGATCTTGTAGAAGGCGCGGTCGAGGCCGAGGTCCTGGGCCACATCACCCACAAGGTCATGGTCGCCCACCGAGGCGCCGCCGATTGTGACGATCACATCGGCGTCCTTGGCCATTTCGAACACCTGCTCCAGGCTTTCGCGCTTGTCGCGGGCGATGGGAAGTAGGCGGGCATGGCCTCCGGCGGCCTCAATCCGCGCCTTCAGGCCATAGGTGTTGGAGGCGATGATCTGGTCGGGTGCAGGGTCCTCGCCGGGGCTGACAAGTTCATCCCCCGTTGCGATCAGCGCGATGTCGGGCCGTTTGGAGACAGTCAGTTTCGGCGCGTTCATGGCCGCGGCGAGTGCGATATCGGCAGGGCTGAGGCGGCGGGGCGTGTCTAGGGCGGCGCCAGCGACGAAATCCGCACCGGAGGGGCGCATATTGGTGTTCGATCCAAGGTCGCGGCCCAGAATGATCCGGTCGCCGTCGCGTGTGACATCTTCCTGGATCACGACGCGATCAGTGCCTGCTGGCAAGGGCGCGCCGGTGAAGATGCGAAGGCATTCGCCTGGGCCAATGGTGCCCGGCCAATGGTGGCCTGCCGGCGCTTCGCCCACGACCTTCAGGCGGCGGCCGGGGATCGCCTCGACGTCACGGACGGCATAGCCATCCATGGCGGAGGCGGAGAAGGGCGGTTGATCCCGGTAGGCGGTGACGGGTGCGGCGAGCGTTCTGCCGCCAGCGTCTGCGAGGTGCACGATCTCAGAGCCGACTGGTTTGGCCAGCGCGAGGCATTTCGCAAGGGCCTCTTCAACGGAGATCAAGGTGAGACCTCGTACCTGCCGGATTTGCCACCGTCTTTTAGAACGACGCGCAGGCCGCTGATCTCCATGCTTTTTTCAGCCGCCTTCAGCATGTCGTAAACGGTTAGGGCAGCGGTGGAGGCGGCGGTCAGCGCCTCCATCTCTACACCCGTCTGGCCGGTGGTTTTCACGGTCGCCGTGATGCGCACGCCGGGCAGGTCCGTGTCCGGCTCCAGATCGACCGCGACCTTGGTAATCGGCAGTGGATGGCAGAGGGGATGAGGTCGGCGCATTTCTTCGCGCCCATGATGCCCGCCAGTCGTGCGACGCCCAGAACGTCGCCCTTCTTGGCAGTGCCTTCTGTCACCTTTTCAAGGGTTTGCGGGAGCATCTTCACGTAGCACTCTGCCACCGCGACCCGGTCTGTCACGGCCTTGTCAGAGACATCGACCATGTGCGCCGCCCCCTGGCCGTCGAAATGGGTCAGCTCGGCCATCAGGCTGGCACCGGCTCGGCCAGCAGGGCCTTGGTGGCGGCCGTTACATCGTCCTGCCGCATCAGGCTTTCGCCGATCAGGAAGGTGCGTGCGCCGTGGCGGGCCATATCGGCGAGGTCGGCGGGTTCGAAGAGACCGGATTCCGAGATCAGCATCCGGTCGCCGGGCACCCGTTGCGACAGATCGCGGGTGGTTTGCAGCGTCGTCTCGAACGTGTTGAGGTTGCGGTTGTTAATGCCCAGAAGCGGCGATTTGAGCGCCAGCGCGCGGTCCAGCTCGGCCCCGTCATGCACCTCGACCAGGGCATCCATGCCCCAGGCGAAGGCGGCGTCTTCCAGCTCAGCGGCCTGGGCTCCGGAAACGGATGCCATGATGATCAGGATGCAATCGGCGCCCCACGCGCGAGCCTCGGCGACCTGATAGGTGTCGTAAAGGAAATCCTTGCGCAGGCAGGGGAGCGACACGGCGGCGCGGGCGGCCTGCAGGAACTCCGGCGCGCCTTGGAAACTTGGTGTGTCGGTCAGAACAGAAAGGCAGGTCGCGCCGCCAGCTTCATAGGCCTTCGCCAAGGCGGGCGGGTCGAAATCGGCGCGGATCAAACCCTTCGAGGGGCTGGCCTTCTTGATTTCGGCGATCAGGCCGTAGCCGTCGGACTGCGCTTGCTTCAACGCGGCGCCGAAGGGGCGAACGGGGGATGCGGCAAGTGCTGCGGCTTCAACCTCGGCCAGGGGGCGCGCGGCTTTGGCGGCGGCGACCTCTTCCAGCTTATAGGCTTTGATCTTGTCGAGTATCGTGCTCATGGGTCCCGTCTTAGGCAAGGGGGGCAGGGCTGTCGAGAGGCGGGGCTCAGGCAGGCGCTTGTTTGCGGATCACCAGCGCCGCAATCCCGCCGATGGCTGCGAAGACGATGCCAAAGATCGCGCTGACAAGGATCGTGAGGTCATCGGAGCGCGCCGAGATGAACCGATCACCGCGCGTGCCTTCGATCTCCAACGGGTCGTCGGGCAGATAGACGATTGGTATTCGAACCTCTTCCCCGGCCTCATGGGACGCGAAATCCGCCTCACTCAGTGTTACTTGAGTAACGGCGCGCCGGTTATCGACAAGATAGACGATCTGCCCGAGGGCATAATCCGACCGGTTGCAGACCTTGATGGTCCCGCCCCGGCACGACAGGCGTTCGACATACTCCGCTGACACAAGAAGGGCGTCGGTCGCCACGCCGTCATCGATCAGCTGTTCGCCGATCCGCAACTCCCGCACCATGTGCAGGTAGAGGACGAGCGTGATCGTCAGCAGGACCAGCCCGATAAAGCCGAACCCAAGGGGCAGGATGTAGCGCTTCACTTGGCCGAGGTCACACGGGCTACGCCCGCAACCGCCGCCTTGGCTGCACCGCTGTCGATGCTGTCGCGCGCGATTTCCACGCCATCGCGCAGCTCTGTCACACGGCCCGCCACGATGAGGGCGGCGGCAGCGTTCATGAGCACCGCGTCACGGTAAGCGCCTTCAGCCCCGTCCAGAAGCGCCCGGAATGCCTGGCCGTTCTCCTCGGGCGTGCCGCCGAGAATGTCCTTGAAGGGATGCACGGGCAGGCCTGCATCCTCCGGGTGCACCTCGCGGGAGCGCAGCTTGCCGTCCTTCAGCTCGACCACGTTCGTGAAGCCGGAGATCGAGATTTCGTCCGTTCCGTCCGATCCATGGACAAGCCACGCGGCCTCGGACCCCAATTCCAGCAGCGTTTCGGCCATGGGGTAGATCAGGTCGATGGCGAAGGCCCCGGTCAGTTGGCGCTTCACGCCTGCGGGGTTCGTCAGGGGGCCGAGAATGTTGAAGATCGTCTTGCAGCCAAGCTCCTGCCGGATCGGCATGACATGTTTGACGGCCGGGTGGTGCATGGGGGCCATCATGAAGCCGATGCCGGCCTCTTTGATGCTGGCCTCCACCACATCGGCGCCGACCATCACGTCGATGCCCATCTGGGTCAGCACGTCCGCCGCGCCGGATTTGGACGAGAGGTTGCGGTTGCCGTGCTTGGCCACCGGTACACCCGCGCCTGCCACGACAAAGGCCGTGGCTGTTGAGATGTTCAGCGTGCCCATCCCGTCCCCGCCGGTGCCGACGATGTCCATCGCGCCTTCGGGGGCGTTCACCGCGATGCACTTCTCGCGCATGACCTGGGCCGCAGCCGCATATTCGGCCACGGATTCGCCGCGGGCCCGCATTGCCATGATCAGGCCGCCCATTTGCGCCGCACTTGCCGCGCCATCAAAAAGGTAGCCAAACGCCTCCTCGGCTTGCGCGCGCGACAAGGGGCCTTCGGAAGCCGCAAAGATGATGGGCTTCATCGCGTCATTTGGGTCGGTCATGCAGGCTCGCTTGTCTTTTGGGTCGTCTCTAGGAAGGTCTTGAGCATCGCGTGGCCGTGCTCGGACCGGATGCTTTCGGGGTGGAATTGCACGCCCTCGATGGGAAGCTGCCGGTGGCGCACACCCATGATCGTGCCGTCGCTGAGTTCGGCTGTAACCTCAAGCTCCGACGGCAGTGAGGTGCGATCAACGACAAGGCTGTGATACCGCGTGGCCTCAAGCGGCGAAGGCAATCCAGCGAAGACGCCTTTGCCCTCGTGCTGGATGACGCCCATCTTGCCGTGCACGATGTCGGTGTGACGCTCCACTTTGCCGCCGAATGCCGCACCGATGGTTTGGTGGCCAAGGCATACGCCAAAAAGCGGCATCTGCGCGCCAGCCGCCGCTTTTGTCAGGCTCAGGCAAATGCCAGCCTGCTCGGGCGTGCCGGGCCCAGGGCTCAGCACGATCCCGCTTGCGCCCGAGGCCATCGCGTCCTGCACGGTGATCTGGTCGTTGCGCACAACGCGGACATCTGCGCCAAGCTCGCCCAGATAGTGCACCAGATTGTAGGTGAAACTGTCGTAGTTATCGATCAGGAGCAGCATCGTCAGGCAACCTCACGCGAAAAGGGGTGAAGGCGACGCGCGCCCGCGCTATACATGTTTCAAAGCCGTGCGCGCGGGTCAAGGTAGGCCGGCACATGGTGTTGAATGTTCGGGCGTTGAACCCGGGCCAGAGCAGACAGGAGCATGGGCCATGGGCGGTCTGAGTGTCGGTATTCTTTCAGGTCTTTTGGTCTCTGGGCTGGTGCTTGCGGCGGTATCACTGAACACGCCCCTACCGCCGCGCCCCGGTGTCGAGGATGCTCCAGCGCTTGACGTGACGGTGAGCGCGGATGGAGATGAAGCTGAAGCAGCGGCTGAAGAGCCGGTTGCAGAAGAAGCCCCTGAAAATGACGCGCCGAGCGACGAGGCGCCTGCGGCGGATAATGGCGCGCAAGATGCGTCTGCGATTGCAGAGGAACCCTCTGGCGACGCAGAAGCCGCAGAAAGTGAAGCGGCCGTTGAAGGCAGCGCCGCAGTCGCGCCCGTCACAGATGCGGAAGCGGCTGATGCGGAAGCACCTGATGGGACGACGCCCGCCCAAGATGCCGCCCCGTCCGAGGATGCGGCCCCGGCCGAGGAAAGCGAACCAGATGTGGACGCTGCGGCCAGTGACGGTGAAGACACTGGCGCAGCAGCCCCGGCCACGGACATCCCGCTGCCATCAGGCTCTGAATTCAACCGCCCGCCGCCTGAAGAAGAGGCCGCCTTGCCCGCGACGGACGCTGCGCCGAACGCTGCCGCGCCTGCGGCACCGCAGCCAGCGGGCCTGTCCGCCGCCCCAAGTTTCGACACGGCCCCGGCAGCGCAGCCGCAAGTCTCCGCCGAAACGCCCGCAACCATCGCCGCAGCGCCTGCACTGGGCACGGCCCCCGATGCGCCGTCTGGATCGACCGCTGTTGCGGCAACAGGTGATTCCCCGGCGGCATTGAACTTGCCGCAGGTCAGTGCCACGCCAGCCGTGGAAACGGCCACGGCCCCGCTGCCCGAACCGGAGCCAGCGCCTGAGCCAGCGCCTGAGGATGTGCCAGTCGCAGCCGCCGAAGAAGAAGAAGCGCCCGACGTGCCTGAAATCGGCGTTGAAGATGAAGCGGCGTCCGGCGAAGAGATCGCTGCCCTTGATGCGACTGAACCCGAAACGCCGACACTCAATTCCCCACGGTTCCCGACCATTGGCGATGACGCAGCTGACGCGGACGACGCTCCAGAAGATGTTCCAGCGGACACGGCAACGCCGCGCTTCCCGCAGGTCTCTCGCCTGCCGCAAGCGGGTGGTAACGCCACATCGCCCGTGCCGGATGCGGAGCCTGTCGCCGAAGCTGAGGCCGAGGCCGAGGCCGAGGTTGAAGCGGATGTGGATGACTTGCCCGCAATACAGGCCTTTGCTGCGCCGTTTGATCCGGCGGACGAGCGCCCGTTGATGGCAGTGGTGCTGATTGATGAGCCTGACAGCCGGATCGAACAGACGACCCTGACGCGCTTCACTTTCCCAGTGGCCTTTGCCATTGATCCGCTGCACCCGGATGCCGCCGCGCGGGCCGCCATCTACCGGGAGGCCGGGTTCGAAGTGGTTCTTCTTGGCTCAATGCTGCCTGAGGGGGCGACGGCTGTAGATACCGAGGTGGCGGTGAGTGCCGCGCAATCCGTGTTGCCCGAGGCCGTTGCCCTGCTGGACACACCAGACAGCCGGATCCAGGGCGATCGCCCCGTCCTGGATGCGACGGTTGCGTTGCTGGCCGAGACCGGGCACGGGCTTGTCGCCTTCCCACGCGGGTTGAATGCGGCCGAGCAGACCGCCAACCGGGCGGGCGTGCCGAGTGCGACATTGTTCCGTTTGCTGGATGATGAGGGGGAACGCGCCACGACGATCACACGGTTCCTGTCGCGTGCGGCCTTTTCGGCGTCACAAGAGGGCACGGTGATTGTGGCGGGCCATACGCGTCCCGATACGGTGACGGCGCTGTTTTCCTGGGCGCTTGGCGACCGGTCGGCGGGCGTGGCCTTGGCTCCGTTATCGGCGGTCCTTTTGCGCGCGTCTGAGCCTTAGGCCCCACTCGGATATTCTGTCAAACGGAGCGCCTTCGGCGCATTCCTTCTTTGAGGCTGGGGGCGCTGCCCCCGCCGCGCTTTGCGCGCCTCCCCCGAGGTATTTTTGACCAATGGAAGACAGGGTGTTGCTGCGAGGCGGCAGGTCGGAGGAGGGGCCGTACGGGTTAGCGGTTCCCGTCGCGCGAAAACAGGCTGGCATCCTCGGCAGCTTTGCGGATCGCGCGGGATTTGTTGACGGTTTCCATGAATTCCGCCTCGGGATCGCTGTCGTAGACGACGCCACCGCCCGCCTGAATATACAGCTTGCCGTCCTTCACGACCGCAGTGCGCAGCGCAATGCACATGTCCATGTCACCGCCCGCGCTGAAATAGCCGACGCCGCCGCCGTAGACGCCGCGCTTTTCGGGCTCCAACTCGTCAATGATCTCCATGGCGCGGACCTTTGGCGCGCCAGAGACAGTGCCCGCGGGAAGGCCGGCCAGAAGGGCGGAGAGAGCATCATGATCGTCGCTCAACTCACCCACAACGTTCGAGACGATGTGCATGACATGGCTGTAGCGTTCGACGATGAATTCCTCGGTCGGGCGAACGGTGCCGATCTTGGAGACTTTGCCAGTGTCGTTGCGGCCCAGATCCAGCAGCATCAGGTGTTCCGCCAGTTCCTTCTTGTCGGCCATCAAATCGGCCTCCAACGCGCGGTCTTCCTCGGGCGTTGCCCCGCGCGGGCGGGTGCCTGCGATGGGGCGGATCGTGACCTCTTTGTCGAAGACGCGCACCAGGATCTCGGGCGAGGCGCCCACAACCTGGAACCCGCCGAAATTGAAGTAGAACATGAACGGCGAAGGGTTCGTGCGGCGCAGCGCGCGGTAAAGCGCGAAGGGTGGCTCGGGGAAATCGAGGGTCCAGCGTTGCGACGGGACGACCTGAAAGATGTCACCGGCGCGGATATATTCCTTCGCCGTCTCGACCGCTTGCAGGTAGGCCGCGTGTGTGAAGTTGCTGACAGGCTCGCCCAGGGGATGCGCATCGCCCATCTCGCGCGCGGCCACCGACGGCGCGCGTTCAAGATCGCGCAGCGCATCGGAAACGCGTTCTGCCGCCTGTGCATAGGCGGCGCGCGCCGACAAACCCGAAGAGACCCAGGCGGGGCTGACAACCGTGACCTCCCCTTTCACACCGTCCAGCACCGCAATGACAGACGGCCGCATTAAGACCGCATCCGGCAGCCCGAGCGTGTCCGGGTTCACATCCGGCAGATGCTCCACCAGGCGGATCATGTCATAGCCGAGATAGCCGAACAGGCCTGCTGCTGCTGCGGGCAGCTCATCAGGCATATCGATGGCGGAGTCCGCCAGCAGGGCCCGGATCGCATCCAGTGGCGCATCTGTGCACGGCTCAAACGTCTCACGATCATAGCGCGCGGCGCGGTTGATCTCGGACGTCTCGCCATGACAGCGCCAGATCAGATCGGGCTTCATCCCGATGATGGAATACCGCCCCCGCACTTCGCCGCCGGTCACCGATTCAAGAATGAACGCATCGCGGCCCGCATCCGTCAGCTTCAGCATCACCGAAACGGGCGTATCCAGATCAGCCGCCAGACGGGCGTGGACCAGCTGGTTTTCGCCACGCTCCCAGCCTGCGCGGAACGCGTCAAAGTCGCTCAGCTCTGCCATCAGGGGAAGGCTGCGTGGACGGAGTTGATGACGCCGGAATTCGTGGTGAACCCGGCCTCGGCCTGTGTGGCCTGGCCATAAGCCTCAAAGATATCGGTCGCAATGGATTGCGAGATTGTCTGTTCGAGGATCAGCAGAAGGATCGACGTATCCGGCCCGTCGCGCGTGGCAGAATTGATCGCATCAAGGCGGATCACATGGGCGGCCTCGGCGCCGGGGATCATGACAACATCACCCACAGCGTCCATCTGGAACACCTGCGCCACGGTGGTGGGCGGAAGATCGGGCAGCAGATCCTGCCTGCGGATCAAACGCTCCTCAGCGGTGTCGCCCAGATCCTCCAGCGTGGCACCAGTGGCCATCTGACCCAGCAATTCCGTGGCCCGCGCCGCAACCGCATCGCGCAGGGCGCTGATGGTCCAGGCTTCGGCCACCTCATCTTCGATCCCTTCCAGCGGCGGCAGGGTGGGCGGCACGATTTCATCCAGACGCAGAGCGAACAGGCCACCATCGGAGAGTTCCAGCAATTCCGGGAAGTCACGTTCTTCGACGGCTGTCGCCGCATCGCGGAAATTGTCGTAGGCCGCGATGCCATCCTCGGACGCAAGCGTGTAGTCGATGGTGCCAAAGGTCATGGCGGTGTCGTCGGCCAATTCCTCCAGAGTGGCGCCCCCGGCCAGCAGGTCGTCGATTTCCTCGCGCATGGCATCAATCTCGCGGCGTGCCGCGTCTTCTGCCATTTCGGCAGCAAGGTCGTCGCGCGCTTCGTCAAACGTGATTTCCGAGGCCTCGAGCACGGCGTTCACGCGGAACAGGGCGGGGCCAAGCGAGGTTTCAACCGGCCCGATGATTTCGCTTTCCTCGTCGGAGAAGATCGCTTCCGCGGCGGCGGCGCCCAAATCGTCGGCCGAGACCTCCCCGATATCGACGTCTTCCAGGGTCAGGTCACGCTCTTCCACCAGGGTGTCAAAGTCCGTCGCTTCTGCGGCAATCGCGTCAAATGCGGCTTGCGCATCTTCGACCGTTGAAAAGGCCAAACGTTCCAACAGGCGGCGTTCGGGCTGAACATAAAGGCTCAACCGGTCCTCGTAGAGGCCGCGCAGCTCGTCTTCGGCAAGGTCGACGTCATCCAGGATCTGATCCGGCGTGATCCAGGCATAGGTGATGCGGCGGGCTTCGGGCCGGGTGAAGCGCTGCGGGTTTTCCTCGTAGTACGCGGCGAGGTCCTCGTCGCTCGGCTCGGGCAGGTCTTCCGCCAACTCACCACGGCCCACGGTCAGGCGCGTGAAATCGCGCGTCTCGCCCTGATAGGCGGCAATGGTTTCAGCAAAAAGCGCGGGCGGGGTCAGGCCGCCAACCACTGCGGTCTGCAACAGCGCACGCGAGATGTCGTCGCGGGTATCCTCTTCGAATTCACGGGGGAGGCCCCTTGCTGCGCGAGGACGAATTCGTAGGTGTCACGGTCGAAACTGCCGGCGGTGCCCTGGAACGCCTGGATTTGCTGGATCTGACGCGCGACCTCTTCGTCGCCCACAGAGATGCCCATTTGCGCCGCCTCGTGGTTCAGAGCTGCACGCGCGATCAGGCCGGTCAGCACCTGCTCGTCCACGCCACGGGCGCGGAGTTGGGCGAAGGTCACGACTTCACCGGTATCCGCAATCTGGGCGCGGATTTCATTGTTGAGCGCGCGGTAGTAATCATCGGCCGTGATCTCGACATCGCCCACGCTGCCAACCCGGCTGGCCCCGCCCGCGAAGGAGCCGATGCCAAAGCCCGCAAGCGCCACGAAGAGCAGGCCCATCAGGATCCAGACAAAGATATTGCCGACTTTTTTTGCAGCGGATTTTGCCATTGCTCACGAGGCCTTCAGGTTCGGGTCAAAACAGTTCGCAGATCGATAAGCAATCGGCGGGCAGGGGGCAAGCGGTTCAGGCCGTGATTGCAGATAGGCGGTTCACCATTTCGCCCAGACCTGCCGCATCTGCGTTGGCAAATGCGATGCGCAAAGTGGCCTCCGCCTGACCCGAGCCGCCTTGCGCCTTCAATGGCCCGAACATCGTGCCGGGCAGAACCAACAGGCTTGCCTCGTCGACGAGCCGTTTCGCAACAAGGTCCGAGGCCTGGTCGAACGGGTGCCGGACATAGGCAAAGTAGGCCCCGGAGCCAAGCAATTCCCATTCGGGCAGCCGCTGGAAGCCTGCCCGGATCGCGTCGCGGCGGGCCAGAATTTCCAGCCGTTCACCGGCGAGCCAGTCGCCAAGGTTCTGCATCCCCCAAAGCGCGCCGATTTGGCCTATCTGGGGCGGGCAGATCGCGACGGTGTCGAGGAATTTCTCAACTTCGGCCAGCCGTGCCTCCGACGCCATCACGGCACCGACGCGATGCCCGGTAAGCCTGTAGGCCTTGGAGAAGGAATAAAGATGGATCAGCGTGCCGTCCCAATCGGGGTCGGTGAACAGATCATGCGGTGCGCCCTCGGCGGAATGAAAATCGCGGTAGGTCTCGTCTACGATCAGCGCCAGGCCATGGGCTTTTGCAAGATCGTAAAACGCGCGCATCAAGAGGGCAGGATATTCGACACCGGCCGGGTTGTTGGGCGAGACAAGCACGATGGCCTTGGTGCGATCGGTGATCAGGGTTGCGGCCTGCTCGGGGTCGGGCAGAAGATCTGCGCCGGTTGGCAGGTAGACGCCGCGCACGCCGCCCATGTCCAGCCACATCTGGTGGTTGAAGTAAAACGGCAAGGGAAGGATGACCTCGTCCCCCGCACCCGCCAGCGTCGACATCACCGAAGTAAAGGCCTGATTGCAGCCCGCCGTGATCGCGACCTGCGCGGCACGCACCGTCCCGCCATACCCAGTGCTCCACTGCTGTGCCAATTCTTCGCGCAGCGCGCCAAGACCCAGCACAGGTCCGTAAAGATGCACCGACGGGTCCGTCAGCACCGCATCGGCCATGGCCTGCATCAACGGCTCTGGCGGCGGGTCGACGGGTGCCGCCTGGCTGAGGTTCATCAGCGGGCGATCGGCAGGGAAAACCTTGCCCTCGATCCAGCGCCGGGCCTCCATGACCGGGGGCGGAAAGGTTGCCACAAAGGCGGGATTAACCGGTTGCATCTGGATGACTCCTCATACCCATGGCGTGCGGCCTGCCCATTTTTGTTCCATGAAAATGCAAATCAACCCGGCCTCGCCCAACGCGAAACCGCCCGATGCTGCAAACACGCTTCGCCTCACGGAAGCAAATACGGCATAGAGGGCCGGCCAGCCATGGGCGCCAATGGCTGCATCTCGCCTAGAACGGGATTTCGTCGTCCAGGTCGGACCCACCGCCGCCGCCACCGCCGAAACCGCCGCCGCCTTGGCCGCCGCGGTCATCGCCGCCAAAGCTCCCGCCGCGATCGTCGTAACCGCCACCGCCACCGCCGCCATAGCCGCCACCACCGCTGCCGCCGCCGCCATCGCGACCATCGAGCATGGTGAAGGTGCCGTTCAGGCCCTGAATGACCACCTCCGTCGTATAGCGATCATTGCCGGATTGGTCCTGCCATTTACGGGTCTGCAGCTTGCCCTCGACATAAACCTTGGAGCCCTTGCGCAAATATTGCTCCGCCACGCGCACCAGGCCTTCCGAGAAGATGGCGACGTTGTGCCATTCCGTCTTTTCGCGCCGCTCGCCGGTGTTGCGATCTTTCCACGTCTCAGAGGTTGCGACGCTGAAATTGGCGACCTTACCCCCGTTCTGGAAGCTGCGGATTTCGGGGTCGCGCCCCAGATTGCCGATCAGAATGACCTTGTTGACCGAGCCTGCCATGTGAATTCCCCCTCTGTCTGTCTTGCACCGGGCCGCTGATTCAGGCCGCAGCGCTTTCGTCGGTTAGACCATCGCAACTTGGTGAAGAAAACCCTAATCCGGCGCGGATTGACCGTCGCTCTGGATCAACGCGGCCCAAGCCGCTATGTTACGGCCAATTATCCACAGCCCAGTTGTTGCGCCTCGTGTTCCATATTCGTCTGCTGCCCACTGCGCTTGCCGCCGCACTTCTCGCCGTGCCCGCCGCCGCCCAAAGCGGGCTGGACCGGCTTGATCGGATGATGAATGTGCTCGATGGACGTGCGGCCACCCAATACGAATTCTCAAACCGGCTGCGCCCGGAAAGTGAAGTGGAACGGGGTCTGCTAGACTATGAAGGCGGCTATGACGGCCCGTTTCTTGAGGTCGCCCGATCCGCCGCACGGCGGCACGGCATCCCGGAGGATATGTTCCTGCGCCTCGTGCAGCAGGAAAGCGGCTGGAATACCGAAGCGGTCAGCCACGCAGGCGCGCTTGGGCTGGCGCAGCTTATGCCAGACACAGCCGATCTTTTGGGGGTGGATCCGCTTGACCCGGTGGCCAATCTTGATGGTGGCGCGCGCTACCTTGCACAGCAATATCGCCGGTTCGGCAACTGGCGCCTGGCGCTTGCGGCCTACAATGCCGGCCCGGGCGCGGTTGAACAACATGATGGCGTGCCCCCCTTTGCCGAAACCCAGCACTATGTCCGCGTGATCCTTGGCTCGCGCAGCTGACGGGGTCCCTCCCGGACCCGAGGAGGAACCGCAGGATGAGAGCGCCTTTACGCTAACCAATGCGCTCAGATTCGTTGAAGGGCTGGCCTTTTGCTGCCTCGCGACCTTGATGATTGTCTGGGCCGTCGATCGCAGTCGCAACATCGATTTTGATCCGGTGACAGTGCAGATCTGCGAAGGCGCGGACTGTGCTACGCCGCCCGCGGACACTGCTGATCAGGCCTACGCGCAATTTACGGCGACACTTGATGGACGGGGCCTGATTGCCTTTTCATCCGCCAATACCTGCGCCTTTGCCGCCGACGTTCTGCAGAACCGCGCGACGGAGGAAAGCACTGAGCTGATGCTTGAGCTGATCCAGAGCCGCGGGACGATCACGCTGACGCGCCCGGGCGATGGCACCGCCATCGTGGCACCGGGGCCCAACAATGACGGATTTGGCGACATCCTACGCGATGCGTTCCGCTGGCAAGCGCCCAGAGGGTGCCACCCGATGAACTATGCCTCCATCTTCTGGCCGCTGTGGACGGTCTGGATGATTTTGATCAATTGGCGGTTGTTGCGCCACCGCCAAGGTGTGTGGGCAAGCCGCGACAGCTAGCGCCCTTACGCAATGGGCGTATCGGCCCCCAGCGCAACCAGCCTTGCACGCAATGCAGCGGCCCGAGCATCCCCGGCCTCCAGCGCGAACACATAGGCATGTGTCAAGTAGAAGGCCTTTGCTTCCGTGTGCGCCTCTGCCGCCTCCGCATAAAGCGTTACGAGTTTTGCACGGTCTCCGCTGGCATGGGCCGCCAGTAGCGCCGCATCCAGACCCGCTTTATCCAACCTGGTCAGCGTGCCGCCTCGATCCGTTCTGCAACCCAAGCGTGGAACAGATGCGTTGGCCCGTCCATCGCGGGGGAAAAGCGGCCACCATCAAAGCCCTGCGCGGCACGACCCTTCTGCATGCCTTCGACAACGAAAATGTCCTCTTCAAACACCGTCTTCCATTGCGCGGTATTGGCCGCGCGCAGCGCGTCGTCCGTTTCAGCCACCGGATAGTAGAGGTGAATATGCTCGCGCGTGCGGTTGTGGGCCAAAGGCTCCAGCACAATCGCGAAGGCATGGTCGCGATGCACCCCCATCAAGACGTTCGGAAAGACCGAGATATATTCGGCCCCTGCATCCCAATGGTCGCTGAGCCCCGCGAAATCGGGGAACATCGCGCCGTTATCGCCCTTGAGCTGGCGGTAAACATAGGTGCCCTGGCCCGAGAACTTGCCGGGTTCTTCGATATGATAGTGGTCTTCCAGCCGCGAATAGCTGTTCAGGCCGGGATGTACCCAAGGCAGGTGATAGCTTTCGCAGTAATTCTCGACCGCCAGTTTCCAGTTGGTCGCAACTTCCAAAGTAAACCGGCTGTCTGCGCCGCCATGGTAAATCGGTTGTTCGAACTCCACCCAGCGTTGCAGAAGATCCGCGTGCACCTCCTCAAAGGCTGGCGCATCGCCCGAGAGGTTGATGAACACCACGTCACGCCAGATATGGCTGCGCACCTCCGCCAGACCGAGCGTGGCTTTGTCTATCCCCGCATGGGCGTTTTGGCCCGGCCCGCCGACATGGGGCGTGGCCACAAGGCGGCCCGCTTTCGAATAGCACCACGAATGGTAGGGGCACCGGATCGCGCCTTCGATCTTGCGCGGCTCAGAGACGAGGATCATGCCCCGGTGGCGGCAGATGTTGAAAAACACCCGCACGGCCCCGTCATCGTCGCGCAGCAGCAAAAGCGGTTGGCCAAGGAACTCTATCGGTTTGGCATCGCCCGGCTCGGGCACGTCGGCGCCGACCGCAAGGGCGGCCCAGGTCGCCTCCAGCACAGCCTTGTTTTCCGCCGCGATAGTGGCGGGGTCTGTGTAATGTTCGTTGGGCAGGCCATGGGCGCGCTCAATCGGGGCCATGACATCGGCAAGGGGGCGCATCCGGTCGTCGGGCATGGGAAAGGCTCCTGCGGCAGCGAGTTATGCTGCTACTCTGCCGCCCTGTCCGCCGCTGCGCTTTTCCATGGGCGACATTTTTGCTGCCCATGAAGACATGGGCCGCGCTAGCCCGGCTCACCGCCCAAAAGGTCCGTCACCGGCGCACCGGGCGGCAGGTCGAGCACCTCGCGCAGCGTCGCGCGCCCGCGTGCCAGGCGAGATGTGACGGTGCCAAGGGGCAGGCCGGTCTTCCGCGCAATCTCGGCATAGCTGAGGCCATCCATAGCCCGCAGTCGTAAAAGCACCTGCTGATCTTGTGGCAGATCGGCCAGCGCCTCCAGGGCCTCGGCACAGGCAAGTCGCGTGACCCCGTCTGAGCCGCGCGGGGCGGCGATCTCTTCATCCGCCTCTTCGGTGGGCCGCGCGATGGAATAGCGGGCAAAGGCCCGGTGTCGCAGCGTGGCAAACGCATAGGCGCGCAAATCCTCGATCGGGGCAGCATCGCTGTGACCGTCCAAGATCATCGCCATGCGCGACCAGACCCGCAGCAACGTATCTTGCACAAGATCATCGGCATCATCGCCAGTGCGCGCCAACCGCCGCGCGCTGCGCTGAAGGTCGGTCAAAAGTGCCGTGAAAATGCGCGTGTGGGGCAGGGCGGTTGGATCATCGTCTTCGCCGAACGGCATCGGGGGAAGGGCAGAGGGAGCATCGGACATGGGCAGGCGACCTTTCGAAGGGAAAAGGCAGGTTCCGTGAGTGAGGCTCAAAGGCTCTGCCCGCCGCGCAGGTCCCGCAAGAACCCGGACACGCGCGGCCCAAGACGCGCCCTTTGCCGCCCATTACACGCCCCGTCGGGCAAGCGATTGCCGATGATTTCAGCCTCGGCGGGACGTCGCGCATGGACTCGGCCGGTGTTGGGCGGGCGGTTGCCGATCCGGGGCGGCGCTTATGCCCCGGCGGATCATAACGCCGTCCAGACCCTCTTCCCTAATAGACGCGCCGCCAATCCCGGTGACGCGTCTGAACGCAAACCTTTATGGAGGGAAATCTCCCATGCGATCCGAATTCAAAACTCCCCGTCTTGCCGCCGTCACGATTGCCGGCGCATTCGCCGTCCTGGTGGGCGGGGCGTCCTTGGCCATGGGCCAAGCCGAATCCGTGGACACCGATGGCGACGGGATGGTCAGCTTTGCCGAGCTGCTCACGCTTATGCCCGCGCTGACCGAAGAGGAATTCCAGGCGCTTGACGCAGATGCCGATGGCCTGCTCAGCGCCGATGAAGTTGGCGCTGCCGAAGATGCTGGCCTTATTCCGGCCGGATAATCAGTAGCGTTCTCTGACCGGTTCGCCCCTGAACCGGTCAGGGACAAGGCGCGGGGCGGGGCAGACGGCCTCCGCGTCTTGATATGATCTAATCTGCGAACGGGTCCGCGATGGGCGTATAACCCGGCAGCCGGCCCCGGTTCACGCCCCAGATCTGATCCAGATACCGGCCATCGGCCACAATCACCGCATCCAGAACCGACGCATCGGCGACATCTTCGCTGGCGGTGGCCAGCGGTTGGACGGTGACAAAGGACACCACAGTGTCCAACCCTTCGATTTCATAGCTGATGAAATAGACAGCCGTGGGCCCGGCTTCGGCAAAGCGGCCGCGCCCCTCGAATACGATCCCTTCTGATCCGAACCGCGCATGTAAATCGCCGCGCGTGGTCTCTCCGAATGTCAGCCCTTCGATGGGGGTGGGCTGTTGCCCGGCTCCCTCCGACCGCCACATCTCCAGATACAAGACCTCTCCGATTTCGGCGTCGCGGGTTGCCGACATCGAAAGGCCGTCCTCGAACTGCCACAGCGAATAGGCGAAGGGATGCGCCACTTCCGAGCCCAAAGGTTCGGGCGCCGTATCAGGGATCGGCTCGCCAAGAGTGACACCGCGGAAATCCTGCGCTGCGACCGGGCTGGCAAGGATCGCAAGCAGCGCCAGCGCCAAGCGCATCAAAGACCCCGCGCGATGGCGGCAACACCCGTCCGGGCCAGCTTCACTTCGCCAAGCGGGCGCATCAACTCCGTGAAGGCATCAATCTTGTCAGGCATGCCCGTCAGCTCGAACACGAAGCTCTCCAACGTGCTGTCGACTACATTGCAGCGGAAAATCTCGGCAATGCGCAGCGCCTCGACCCGGTGCTCGCCCTTGGCCACAACCTTGATCAGCGCAAGCTCACGGCTAACAAACGGGCCCTCGACCGTCAGGTCCGCCACTTCGTGGACCGGCACCATCCGGCCAAGCTGCATCTTGATCTGGTTGATCACCTGCGGCGTGCCGGACGTCACGATGGTGATCCGCGACCTGTGCCCGCCATGATCGACCTCTGCCACGGTGAGGCTTTCAATGTTGTAGCCTCGGCCCGAGAACAGGCCGATGACGCGCGCCAGCACGCCCGGCTCGTTCTCCACGAGGATCGCAAGCGTGTGCGTTTCAATCGCGTCAGACATATGGCTGCGCAAATCGTAAGCGGAATGGCTGGTGGAGCCTTGTTCGATATTGAGGGCCATGGGCGTCGTGTCTCCTTCGTCGCGGGCGGTGTGCCGCGCGCGGGGTGGAAAGGCAAGAGGTCAGGGGATCAGCGAGGGGAAGGCCTCGTCGATGGTTAGCGGGAAGAGGATGGGCGCGGTGCGGGGGCCACCCAGATAGGTCAGGTCCAACCCCAATCCTTCGAAGTGCGTGCGCAGCGAAAGGATCGCCGAGCTGAACACGGCGTCTTCCGGGATGGGCGGGACGTCCGGTTGAGGGTCTGACAGGCTTCCCCGAACAGGCAGGTCAAAACTCAGGATGACCAGTAAGTCAGGGTCGGAGGCATGGTCGAAGACGAGCGTGACCCTTCCATCAAATGCATTCGGTGCCACCAAGCCCGGCGTGTCGAGGCCCGGCGCATCCCGCCCCAAACGCTCCATCACCTCTCCAAGCGTCATTTCATTGATTTGAAGTCCGCCGTTGTCCGGCGCGCCTGAACCGAACGGAAAAGACGCGGAACTGAGGCGCTGGATCACGCCGGCATCATCGTAGACAACCACCACCGCCTGCTCATAGGGCAAAGGATAGCTGGACCGCGTCAGGCCGTTCACATAGTCGACGGCCGATGCCTCGCCAATCGGCCCAAGGGCTGAGGCATGCATGCCCGGGCGCAGCCCGCGAAAATCCTGCGCCGTGGCGGGCAGGGTGGTCAGCACGCAAAGGGCAAGCGCACGCAGGATCATGAGATCGGCACCCCGCAGGCCGGTTCCGGCGGAAGCTGCGGGAAGTCCGCGTCGAAACTCTCAAGCTCTACAAAGGGGTGCTCGGGCAGAAGGAAAGGCGGCTCACCATCAGCCAAGCCATAACGGTCGCCCGGAAAGACACCGCCCTGAACCACGGTCTCGAACAGGCGCTGTTCCGTGAAGCAGTGGAAGCCGCCGGGATCGAACGGCCCAAACGCCCCCGGCGCATATTCATAGCAAACCTGCGCGCCGAAGGTGGGCGTATCGAACAGGTCGCTCGAGTCGAGCCCCCCATCGCGCCCCTCATCGCCCGACCCGTCGTTCTGCCGTTCCTCAACTTCCGCGTCGCTATAAACACCCCAGGTGCCCACGATCACATCCTCGATCCCGTTGAACCAAAGATAGGCCGTGCCATCACCCGCCGTGTATTCGATCTGGTTGCCGCCAGTGTCGTAGAAATGCACCGTCCGCCCGCAGAGCAGGTCGAACAACGCATCCACGGCGCCCTGCGCGCTGGCAGGACCGGCGGCGAGAAGGGGCAACGCCCCGAGGAGCGTGCATTTACGAAGGAGTCTTTCAAACGACATGACTTCTCTCATTTTTGCCGAAGCATGCGTGCGAAAAAGGCTAGGTGACCAGTGGGTGCAATCCCCATCACCACTAAGAACCAAAACCAATCTTGTTCAAAAAACATCCGATATCGGCGAAAGTCGCTAATGTCATCGAATAGGCGCTCCGAAAAGCCTAGAGCGATTAGCCAACCGACAACGACGCAGATGAACACCAGTACAGCCCAACCCAGCAGCACACGCACCACGCTCAGTTGCGGCCGACCATAATCATCGTTCACCATCGACAGCCCGATCGCATAGATCGAACCAAATGAAATGGCAGCTGCGTTTAAAGCAGCTGTCAAGACGCAGGCAAAGATTGTCATGGGGTCGTCAAACATAAGTACCGTCATGATCCTGTAAAAAAGGAACAGGAACACAAACAGGAACAAACCCATCAAACCAAAACACCCCCGCATCGCCAATGACGCCTTGCGTTTCGGCCTCACCCAAAAGCATCTCGTTATGGGCTTTGCCCGACGGGATCATCGGGAAGCAATTCTCGTGCTTCTCCACGAGGCAGTCGAAAATCACGGGGCCTTCGTAGTTCAGCATCTCCATGATCGCATCATCCAGATCATCGGGATCGCTACACAAAATGCCCTTGGCGCCAAAAGCCTCGGCCAGCTTCACGAAATCGGGCAGGGCTTCGGACCAGCTTTCCGAATAGCGTTCGCCATGCAGAAGCTCCTGCCACTGGCGGACCATACCCAGACGCTCGTTGTTGAGGATGAATTGCTTCACCGGCAGGCGATATTGCACCGCCGTCCCCATCTCTTGCATGTTCATCAGCCAGCTTGCCTCACCGGCGACGTTGATCACCAGAGCCTCGGGATGCGCGACCTGCACGCCGACCGAGGCCGGGAACCCGTAGCCCATGGTGCCGAGGCCCCTGATGTCATCCACCGGTTCGGGTCGTCAAAGCCCAGGAACTGCGCGGCCCACATCTGGTGCTGGCCCACTTCGGTGCAGATGTAGCGATCCTTGCGATGCTTGGTCAGCGCCTCCAACCGCTCCAACGCGTATTGCGGCTTAATCGTCTTGCCTTCCTGCGTGTAATTCAAGCAGCGCACCGCTTTCCACGCTTCGATCTGGGTCCACCAGGTCTGCACGCCAGTCGCGTTCGTCTTACGGCCGCGTGCTTTCCAGACCTTCAGGATGTCCTCCAACACATGACCCACATCCCCGATGATCGGGAAATCAGCATGGATCACCTTGTTGATCGAGGAGGGGTCGATATCGATATGCGCCTTGCGGGAGTTCGGGCTGAAATCAGCGATCCGGCCCGTGATCCGGTCATCGAAGCGTGCGCCCACATTAATCATCAGATCACAGCCATGCATGGCAAGGTTGGCCTCGTACGTGCCGTGCATCCCCAGCATGCCAATCCACTTGTCGCCCGAGGCTGGATAGGCGCCCAGACCCATCAGGGTCGAGGTGATGGGGAAGCCCGTGGCCTCCACCAATTCGCGCAACAACGTGCTGGCCTTGTCGCCCGAGTTGATCACGCCGCCGCCGGTGTAGAAGACGGGCCGCTCGGCCTTTTCCATGGCGTGGACGAGATCGGTGATTGTCTCGATCTCACCCTTCACCTTGGGTTGGTAATGGCTGACCTTCGCCTTGGGTTTGGTCGTGTACTGGCCAGTTGCGAACTGCACGTCCTTCGGGATGTCGACCAGAACCGGGCCGGGGCGGCCCTCGGTGGCGATGTGGAAGGCCTGGTGGATCGTGTCGGCCAGCCGGTCGGTTTCCTTCACCAGCCAGTTCATCTTGGTGCAGGGGCGCGTGATGCCAACGGTGTCAGCCTCCTGAAACGCGTCCGATCCAATCATGAACGTCGGCACCTGACCGGTCAGGCAAACAATCGGGATCGAGTCCATCAGCGCATCGGTCAAGCCCGTCACCGCATTCGTCGCACCGGGGCCAGACGTCACCAGCACGACACCCGGCTTGCCAGTGGAGCGTGCATAACCCTCGGCCGCATGCACCGCGCCCTGTTCATGGCGCACCAGAATGTGCCGGATCGCGTTCTGCTGAAAGATCTCGTCGTAAATCGGTAGGACGGCGCCGCCGGGATATCCGAATACAGTGTCGACACCCTGTTCCTTCAGGGCTTCGACGATCATTTTCGCTCCGGTCATTTGCTCTGACATGCGCTTGTCCTCTTTATTCGCGCTTCGGTTTTGGTGTGCGACACAAAAAAGCCCCCGGTGGGGTTCCGGGGGCGCATGGTTCCAATATGGATGCCGGTTTACCGACCCATGCGCCTTTTTCCTACAAGTACGACAATTTCCGACAACATGCGGGCTTCCTCGTGTTCGCGTGGGCGGGACGATAGGAAGGGGGTTTTCGGGCGTCAACAGGGAAAAGGCCGGCGGCGTGAATAAAATGTCGTTTGAGCGGCCTCTTGCGCAATGAACTGCATTGGATACCCATGCGGCGGGCAGCTTTCACATGGCGCCCGTGTGGCGGCTTGGCCGAGTCGTTTGGTATGCGACGGGTCGGGGCTGGAATGCGACACTTCGGGCGCTGCGAAATAATGCGACTCATGGCGCAGGGGATTCGCAACATAATTTCGACTTAAAACCGCAAAGCATACGCTAAGTGCCTCATAAATAGGCGTAAAACCCAGCCAACTGCGACTACTTGCCTCAAAGTTGTGTTAGCGCAAAACACAACCATCTCAGGTGTATAACTCCCGCTTTTGGCGATATTGGTAAGAAAATTTTACAAAAAGTGACCGTTCAGGCAAGAAAAGCTGTTTTCGAGACATGCGCGCTTCGCTAACGTGCGCTCACTTATACCGACCTTTGACCCAAGCGGGGTCATTGGCGAGGATCCAAACGGGGAGGATAATACCAATGGATCGACGTTCATTCCTGCGCAATTCCACAGTGGGCGGTGCAGCAGCTGCAGCTTCTGCAACGCTGGCCGCACCACTTTACGCTCAGGGCAACCGCACCCTCACCATGGTTACTTCGGTGCCAGACGGGTTTGCGATCTTCGACGACGCCGCTCAGCTCGCGGCAGACCGCATCACGGCCCTGACCGACGGTCAGCTCACCATCCAGAAGATGCCTGCAGGCTCCCTCGTGGGCGCGTTTGAAGTGTTCGACGCCGTGTCGTCCGGTCAGGCCGACATCTACCACTCGGCGGACTACTACTTCCTCAACCAGCACCCGGCATTTGCCTTCTTCACCTCCGTGCCCTTCGGCATGACCGGTCAGGAATTTGCCAACTGGTACTACCATCGCGGTGGTCACGAGCATCACAACAACCTCGCATCCCTCTTCAACCTGCGTTCGTTCGCATGTGGTTGTACCGCGATGCAGCCCGGTGGCTGGTTCAACACCGAGATCAACTCGGCAGAAGACCTCCAGGGCCTTCGCTTCCGTATGCCCGGCCAGGGTGGTCAGGTTCTCGGTCGCCTCGGCGCCTCGGTTCAGAACATCCCCGGCGGCGAAATCTACCAGGCGCTGTCGTCCGGTCAGATCGACGGTGCGGAGTGGATCGGCCCCTATGCGGACGAGCGGATGGGCTTCCAGGAAGTCACCAACCTGTACTACACTTCGGGCTTCCACGAGCCGGGTTCGGTTCTGACGCTGTCGTTCAACAACGACGTGTTCGAGATCGCTGACACCGCAGCAGCAGCTGTTGGTCGACACCGTTACCCGCGCTGTCTACTCGGACAACCTGTCGCTCACGCTTGCTGAAAACGGCGCCGCTCTGGCCCGTCTGCAGGAAGCCGGTGTTCAGACCCGCGAATTCCCCGATGATGTGTGGAACGCCTTCGGCGCCGCCGCCGCAGAGGTTCGCGAAGAGAACATGGGCGACCCGATCTACGCCGAGATCGCAGAATCGTACTTCGGTTCGCTGGCCGAGTCGGCATCGTGGTTCGATCTCGCCGACGGCAACTACATGGATCAGCGTAACCGCGTGAACGCGGGCTGATTTAGGTCAAAGTCGTGACCGCTTCGCCCGGCTAATGTCGGGCGAAGCAGCATGAATTCCACAACAAACACATGGCTGCGCACTGTCCTGTGCGCGTGGGCTGTGGACTGGGAACCGGCACATGGGCGAATTCATCGTTTGGGTCCTGCAAAATTTTGCATTGGCTCCGTATCATCTGTTTCTGGCCATCACCAATCCGGGCGATTGGCTGAACTGGAGCAATCCCGAAGCGCTGGCGCGGTTCATCTATTACGGCGGCTCGGTCGAGTTCTTTTTCGTCGTCTTCACTCTATTCCTCGTGATCACGCTGCTCGGCATGGCCTGGAAGCGCGAGATCCTGTGGGGCTGCGTGCGGGGGCTCGAAGCCTTCGCAAACATCATGGGCCGTGTGGCGGCCTGGGCCGGTCTGCTGATGGTTCTGCAACAGGTGATGATCGTCTTCTTGCAGCGCATCTTCCGGGTCGCAGAGATTCAGCTTGGGCCTCTCGGCACGGCCTTTGTGCAAGATCTCAGCTGGTGGGGGAGGGGCTCAAGCTCTACAACGCCATCATCGTCTGCCTCTGCGTCAGCTACACCTTCGTGCAAGGCGGCCATGTGCGCGTGGACCTTGTCTACTCGGCTGTGAAGTTCCGCACCAAGCGCGTGATCGACATGGTGGGCTCCATCCTCTTCATGATGCCTGCCATCGTGCTCACTTACATGTACGCATGGTTCTTCATGTGGCGTCACCTTGTGGTGCCCGGCCCCTCGGCCTCGGTGGAGCTTGACCGGATGCTGATGCAGGCCCGCGTGCTGCGCTGGAACGTCGAAACCATCGGCTTCAGCCCCAACGGCTTCAACGCCTACTTCCTGTTCAAGATCCTGCTCGTGGCCTTCTGCGTGCTGGTCTTCCTGCAGGCAATGGCCTTCTTCTGGCGCTCGTACCTCGAATGGCTCGAAGGGCCCGAGAGCGAGGGCAAGTATATCGACAAGGACGTGCTCGGCGATGAAACCGCCGAAGCCGCCGCTGCCGCCCATTAATGACGCGACCTCCACACGCGCACCAATGACACTAAGCGCCCCACGACGGGCGCACGTATAAGGGACGAAAACCATGCTCTTCGGTTTGGATGGGGTCGAGATCGGTCTGATTATCGTCTTCCTGACGCTCTTCGCAGGAATCATGACCGGCTTTCCGGTGGCGTTTTCCATCGGCGGCGCAGGCATTATCTCGTTTGCGATCATCGCCGCACTCGATAGCGCGGGACTGCTGATCCACGAGGCGATTGATACGTCCTCCGTGGAATATGGGGCCCTTGTGGCCGAAGGGGTGGCCCGAGACGCCATATCCGTCTTCCGATACCCGGAATTGCCGCGAATAGAGGAACATCTCTTCCCCGGTGGCTGGGAACAGGCGATGGACCGCAACCTGTCGTTCATCGTGAACCGCATGAACGAGCGTGTGATTGCAGGCCAATCCATTGAGACCCTTCTGGCCGTGGCCATGTTCGTCATGATGGGCATCACGCTGGAACGCTCGCGTATTGCCGAAGATCTGCTGACCACCATGGCGCGCGTCTTCGGCCCGCTGCCCGGCGGTCTGGCCGTATCCATCGTGATCGTGGGCGCGTTCCTTGCGGCCTCCACCGGCATCGTCGGCGCGACGGTTGTGACCATGGGCCTGCTGGCCCTGCCCACCATGTTGCGCAACAATTATTCGCCGGAACTGGCCACCGGTGTGATCGCCGCATCGGGCACGTTGGGCCAGATCATTCCACCGTCCATTGTGATCGTTCTGCTCGGCACACTGGTGGGGGACCTCTATGCGACGGGGCAGGAGACACGTGCACAGCTTGTGGGCTGTTCCGACGCGCTGACCTTCCTGGGTGAGCCTGCGGTGCTCTCGGTGGGCACGCTCTTCCAGGCCGCGCTTTTGCCGGGCCTGTTCCTCGCCTTCCTCTATGGCGCCTATGCCTTCGGCTTTGCGCTTGTGCGTCCGGCCTCGGCCCCGCCCGTTCAGATGGGCGAAGTGTCGAGCGGTGAGGTCGTCACGCGCAATGAAGCGCTGCTGTGGTACCTGCTGGCGCCGGTTGCTCTGATCCTTGCGATGGTTGTGGGCGGCATGGGCGGTGTCGTCGGCGGTCAGACCGTAAACGTCTCGGACTATGCCGAGCGTGAGGCCGGGCCGAGCTTGCGCACCAATGTGTCCGAACAATGCGCGGCGGCGATGATCGACCTGCACGGCCAATCGGCCTGGGACGAAGCCGTTGAACTGACCGCTGCACAGTCTGCGGCCGGGGATGATGGCGGCGCCGTCGAATTGACGGAAGAGGAGCTGGTGGAAGCGCGCGCTGCGGCTGCGGCCAATATCGCGCCCATCGGGGTCGGCGTGGCCGTGGTGGTGACGCTGCTGGGTCTGATCCTGATCGTGGCCCGTGGCATCTCGCCCTCGTCCAGCCCCACACCCTGATCATCGGTGGCCTGGGCCTGGTGGCGGCCTTGCTGGTGGACGTGCTGCTGATTGCACCCACAACCTCGTCCGGCAACACCATGCTTCTTCTGGCAATCCCGATTGCAGCGGCGCTCTACGGCTGCCGGGCGGCCATGGGGCGGCTGTCGCAGAATGAGCTTCTGCGCGTGGTCTTCCCGCCTTTGGTTCTGATTGTGGCTGTGCTCGGGTCGATCCTCGGTGGCATCACCAACCCGACGCCTGCTGCGGCCCTGGGTGCTGCAGGGGCGATTATGCTGGCGGCCTACCGCAAGCTGAAGGAAGAGGATGGGCTGTCGAAGATCATCATCTGGGCGAGCTTCGCGGTCGTGATCATGATCCTGGCGGGCGTGAACTTCGATCTGCGGATCACCCGCGCCGATGTGCCGTTCCAGGACTGGGTCGCCTACATCATCGCGCAGATCGCGTACCACTTCGCCTTCTTCGGCCTGCTCTATGGCTGTTACGTGCTGCTTCGAACCTCGGTTCTATCGCCGGTGGTGCGCGAGACGGCGAAGGTCACGAGCATGGTCTTCACCATCCTCATCGGCTCGCAGCTGCTGAACCTGGTGCTGATCTCCTTCGGGGGCGAGCACTACATCCAGCAATTCCTGCGGGCCTTTGACAATGAGATGGTCGTCTTCCTGCTGGTGATGCTGATCCTGTTCATCCTGGGCTTCGTGCTCGACTTCCTCGAGATCATCTACATCGTGATCCCGATTGTGGGGCCGGTGATCTATGGCGGCACGCTGGACCCGAAATGGGTGACGATCATGATTGCGGTGAACCTGCAGACCTCGTTCCTGACGCCACCGTTCGGATTTGCGCTCTTCTACCTGCGTGGCGTGGCCCCGAAATCGGTGACAACGGGGCATATCTACCGCGGGGTGCTGCCGTTTGTCGGCATCCAGGTCTTGGGGCTGGCCTTGCTATGGCTCTTCCCCGGGATCGTGACGATTGTGCCGGACCTGCTGCCGAACTGATCTGCGGCCAGGTTGCGCATCTCAAAAGGGACCCTGGCGGGCCCTTTTTCGTGCGCCGGACAAGGGCCGCCTCCGCACGCGGGCTTCGCCCGCCCTTGTCGGCGGCTCTGGCCCATCGCGCGCTGCGCGCACGATGTGCCAGAGGGGGGCGCTGCCCCCAGCGCCTTTCCCGCTGGGAAAGACGCATCCCCCGAGGTATTTTTGAAACAAGGAAGCCGGGTCAGAGATGCGCCGGTTCGATCAGGTCCCACAGGTTGCCCCAAGGGTCGCGCCATTGGGCCACCGTGCCGTAAGGCTCGTCGCGCGGGTCTTCGATGAAGGTGCCGCCTGCCGCCACGATCCGGTCCGCGTCGCGCGCAAAATCATCCGTATGCAGAAAGAACCCCACGCGGTCGCCGGTTTGTCGGCCGCGCGCGGCTTCTTGTGTTTGGGACGTTGCAACCGAGAGGAGGATTTGCGTTCGGGTCAGATGCGGGATCCGACGACGAGGGCGCACGGCGCAACCGTCACCCAGCGCTTTCGGACCTGGTCTTCATCTGCGGTCAGCGTCCAGCCAAGCCCGTCCACAAAAAAGCGAATACCGTCCGCGTAAGACGGCACTAAAAGCGTCACCAGAGACAGCTGCATTCAATCGTCGCCGCGCAGATCCGGGAGGGTGATTTGCGCAACCTGCTGCGCAATGGGATCCGTCGAAAGCGGGTGGGTCTGCGTCGAGTAATCCTCGGGCTCGCCAATTTCCTGCCACTGCCCGCCGACATAGACCTCCAGCGCCGGGAAGCTGGCCTTGTAGCCCATCTTGTCGCTGCCCGGCACCCAATAGCCGAGGTAAACGTATGGAAGCCCGGCCTCGCGCGCGAGGTTGATGTGATCCAGGATCACGTAGGTGCCAAGCGAGTTCTTGTGCAATTCCGGCGCGAAAAACGAATAGACGAGGCTGAGACCGTCATCGAGGATGTCGGTCAGGCAGACGGCCGCCAGATCCTCCTCTGCGCCGGGATCGCGGTATTCGATCACGCGGGTGCGCACCGGGGTTTCCTCGATCATGGCCGCGAACTCAAAAACATCCATATCGGCCATGCCGCCATCGGCGTGGCGGGCATCGAGGTAGGACCGGAAAAGCGCGTATTGCTCTTCCGTGGCCCAAGCAGAGCGCGGGTTGCGCTGCAGATGCGCGTTGCGCTTGGAGATGCGTTTATGGCCGCGTTTGGGCGCGAAATCCGCCACGCGGATGCGCGCGGACAGACAGGCCGCGCAATCGGTGCACGACGGGCGATAAAGCACATTCTGCGACCGGCGGAAGCCTTGTTTCGACAGCGAGTTGTTGAGCTTTTCCGCCTGATCGCCTTGCAGCGCGGTAAACAGCTTCCGTTCCCGCCGTCCGTCAAGATACGGGCAGGCTTGTGGAGCCGTCACATAGAATTGCGGCGCAATGGGCAGTGTATGGCGCATCGATAAGCGTCCGATATTTTGCGGGCAGGGTGCCGGATAAGCCCCTTGCCCGCAACTGAATTCTCAAACACCGTTACCGCTGATGCGGCCTAGCTCGGGCGGTTCAACATCACCGCGCCGGTGATTTCGTCGGCAAGGCCGCGGTTCAACGGGCGCCCGATCATCATCGCAACAGAAATGATCTGCACAAGCAGGATCATCGCTCCGGCCAGGAAGACAAGCGTGTGCAGTGCGGCCTCCTTCTCGGTCAGCTGGTGGCCTGCGCGGTTGCGAAGCTCGATATTCATCACCCGCATGCCGAACGTCGCCGAGCGGTTCTTGATCGTGATCCAGCGGTAGAGGAAGGCGAGGATGGCGTGCACGGGGATCCACAGGACAAACGCAATGCCCGCGGTGAAAATGCTCAACAGGATCATGGCCGTGAAGATCAGGGCCGCATCAATGACCCACGCGAAAAAGCGCTTGGGAAGGACGCCCTCGTAATATGCCGTGTCGTAGATTGGATCAGGCAGATTGGTCATGAGTGTGGACATGGGGGTTTCCGAAGCGTTTGAAAAGAGACCCCGTGCCCGAAGGGATGAACAGGCACGGGGTTGGGGTGCTGGGGCCTGCGGGGCGGGGGGCGTCCCCGGAGAAAGTGGTTCAGGCCTCAGCGGTCGTGACGGCGCGACGCTGGTCGCGGGCGCGGTCATCCATGAACTGGTCGAATTCGTGCTTGTCCTTGGCGTCGCGCAGGCGATCGAGAAAGCCCTCGAACTGCGATTGCTCTTTCTCAAGCCGATCCAGCAGCGTGGCGCGGTAGGCGTCGAAACTGCTGTTGCCGGAAGACGTGCCCTCTGTCGGCACATCCGGGCGCAACGCGGCGACCCCTGTTTCCAGCGCAAAGCGGCCGCTGACGGCAGGGATGCGTCCCCATTGCCAGGCGAAAAGCGCGGCCAGGGCCAGGCCCACAAGGCCAAACATCGCCATGGCCGTGATCGACACAGAAATCGCGAAGCCCGCGTACAGGATGATCGAAAAGACTTGAACCGAGGTCGGAATACGGGCGAGGGGGGCGTGCTTCCTTGTGTCATCTCAACTGTCCTTGGTCACGCGCTTGGCGCGCGTTTGGGGTTACGAAAAGCCGGTCCCACATGGTTTGTGAGCCCGGCCATCCTATCAGGCAGCGGCGTCTTCGCCGTCTGCGTTTTTCTTGCGGTCGTCCATGAACTGGTCGAATTCCTGCTTGTCCTTGGCGTCGCGCAGACGGTTCAGGAAGCTTTCAAATGCCTCCTGCTCATCTTCCAGACGGCGCAGGGTGTCGGCCTTGTAGGCGTCAAAGGCGCTGTTGCCTGAGGTGCGGAATTTGTGCCCGCGATGGGCGTGACGGCGGGACGAACAGCTTCCGTTGAACATGCGTTTGCTCCAGATCATATAGGCCAGAAGGGCAAGACCAATTGGCCAGAAAAAGATGAAGCCCAACACCATGGCGGCGATCCATGCGCCTTTGCCACGGTCATCAAGCCAATTTTCCGCCTTGCGGAACCAGCCCTGGGCCTCGGCGGGAAGGGCGGGGGCGGTTGTCGTGGTCATGCTCTGTCTCCTTAGGGTTTTAGTGTTGCCGTGAATGTAAATGTTAATCACATTAACTCATATGGGAGGCCGTGCGGCGCTGGCAAGAGGTAAAGTAAATCTTTTTTACATTCCGCCGATTTTTCCACCTATCGGCCATTAACCAAATCCTAGCGATGCGCCGTCTAAGGTTGCGCGATAGGGCAGAACCGCCCGCCTGCATTGGGTGATGAGGTATGATGTGCAAAAGCCATTGAATGTGAAACGCGAAGGGGTGGACACGCTCATCGTGACCCGGGATTTCGCGGGACCACGGGTGCATGTGTGGCAGGCCTTCACCCATGCGGCCCTGCTTAAACGCTGGCTGCTTGGGCCAAACGGCTGGCAGATGCAGCACTGCCGCGTCGATGCGCGCCGGGGCGGGTCCTATGAATGGTCCTGGCGCAATCCCCAAACTGGCGATGTGCTGGGGATCACCGGCGTCTACCACCAGGTGAAGCCCTTGCGCGCGATGGTCGACAGGCAAAGTTTCCACCTTGGCGATGGCGGCGGTGAAATGGGCGACCAAACCAGAAATGCCGTCACGTTCGAAGACCGGTCAGATGGCGGCACACGGGTCACAACCCGGATCGTCTACCCGGACGCTGCAACGCGAGAACTCGTGCTGATGCAAGATATGCCCGCAGGGATGGAGGCGTCCTATAAAAGGCTGGATCACTTCCTCGCCACGCTCAGGCACAAAACCGCAGCAGAATAACCGGTTCCAAGACACAAAGAAGGCCCCTTACAGAAAACCGCCCTGCGCGAGCGACAGGGCGGTCTCTGACACGGGGTGCCCGAAGGCTCCGGCAGCATTGTACGAGGTGCACCTTCAATATGCTGGGTCCGGAACCGAAAATGCGGACATATCTTGGAGTGTCGTGGACATATATGCCACAATTCGCACCCCCACGCTATAATTTTCTTGCGCGGCCATCCTCTGGGCCGGGAATCAGCCGCAAAACGCGGCCTCAAAGCCCTCGACACCCTTTGGCGTAAAGTGAATGGCGCGGCTATGCGCATCGCGGCGCACCCAACCGGCTTCAATAAAACGCGCCAGCAAGGCCCGGCCAAGCGATCCGGCAAGGTGCGTGCGCCGCTCGCTCCAATCCAGGCAGTCCCGACACAGCGGCGCGCGCTGTGCGGCCAAAGCCGCCAGATCGACTCCAAGGTCTGTGACCAGAGCGGCACCTTTATCCGTCAACGTGCCGTTGACCAGATGCCCGCCTGCAATCAACCCGTCATACATCTGCGTGCCCCGATGCCCTGCCAGGTGATTATAGCAAACGCGCGCATGGCGCAGCGCATCGTCCCGGGGGCCGGTCCGCGTGCGCAGATGACCGGCACCGGCGGCGACACCCATCAGCGCCTCCAACACGCGGCTGATATCGTCATTGGCGAGCGACACATATTTGTGCCGCCCCTGGCGACGTTCCTCGATCAGCCCACCGGCATGCAATTTCCCCAGATGGCTGGAGGCTGTCTGCGCCGTCACCCCCGCCTCGCGGGCCAGCTCGGTCGCTGTCAACGCCTTGCCGCTCATCAACGCGGTCAGCATGTTCGCGCGGGCCGGGTCGCCGATCAGGGCGGCAATGCGGGCAATGTCAGGGCCATCTTTCATAGTTCGACCGTAATCGAAGCATCCATGCACGGCAATGGCGTAGAAGGGGGCAGCACAGGATAGGAGACACCATGCTGACATGTATCATCCGCTATCAGATCGATCCGACCAAGAAGGCCGCATTCACCCGCTATGCACAGGATTGGGGCCAGGCGATCCCGCGCTGCGGCGCCGATCTGATCGGCTACTACGCGCCCCATGAAGGCTCGTCCACGCTGGCCTACGGCATCTACAACATCGAAAGCCTCGCGGCCTACGAGGCCTACCGCAACCGCCTCGCCGCCGACCCGCTGGGGCGCGAGAACTACGAATTTGCGCAATCCGAACGCTTTCTTCTGCGCGAAGACAGAACGTGGTTAAAGCAAGTATCACAGCCCCATGGAGCGCCCGCATGATCGCCGTCATTTTCGAAGTTCACCCAAAGGCCGACCGCCGCGACGATTACTTTGACATCGCCGCCGAGATGCGTCCGATGATCGACGAAGTCGAAGGTTTCATCTCGGTCGAGCGGTTCCAGAGCCTGATGGACCCGACCAAGATCCTGTCCCTGTCGTTTTTCGAGGATGAGGCGGCCGTTGAACGCTGGCGCACGCTCGCCGCGCATCGCAAGGCGCAGGCGAAAGGCAGGGGCGGGATTTTTGATAATTACCGCCTGCGCATTGCCTCTGTGATCCGCGATTACGGCATGTTTGAACGGGAAGAGGCGCCCGCCGATAGCCGCGCTTCGCATGGGTGATCGTGGTTAATCAAAGGTAAGTGACATAGGCAAAATCGTTTTTTGTCAGAGATTTAACCCATGGTTGCAATCTTGCAACCAGGCCTAGCTATCCCGCCCACGCCCCTCGAACCGAGGCAACATGGCCGAGAAATCGCGCCCCAGCCCGTCTTCGTCCTCCACGAAGCGCCGATACAGCTTCAGCGCCGCCTTGCCCATCGGCGTATCCGCATCCGCAGCCTCTGCCGCAGCCTGGCTGAGGCCCAGATCCTTCAACATCAACTCCGCCGCGAAGCCCGGCTGATAGTCATTGTCGGCGGGGCTTTGCGGCCCCACGCCCGGCGCCGGGCAATAGGCGTTCATCGTCCACGAATAGCCGCTCGACGTTGAGACGACATTGAACATCGCATCCCGCGACAGCCCCAGCTTGTCGGCCATCGCAAAGGCCTCACACGTCGCAATCATCGTCACGCCCAGGATCATGTTGTTGCAGATCTTCGCGGCCTGCCCATTGCCCGCAGGCCCACACAAAACCGCCTTTTGCCCCATGATGTCGAACAGCGGCGTGACAGTCTCGAACGCCGCCTCCGATCCGCCGACCATAAAGGTCAGCGTCCCCGCCGCCGCGCCGCCCACACCGCCTGAGACCGGTGCATCCAGCCATCCCAGCCCCACCGCCTCCGCCTGCGCCGCGACCTCGCGCGCGGCGTCCACCTCAACGGTCGAGCAATCCACAAACACCGCGCCCGCACGCATCGCCGGGATCACCTCGGCCGCCACCGCCCGCAGGATCGCGCCGTTGGGCAGCATCGTGATGACAACGTCCGCGCCGTCCGCGGCCGCCGCCGCCGAGGCGGCTGTGCCCACCCCGTCCGCGGTGTCGAACCCGATGACCTCGTGGCCCGCATCGGCCAGGTTCTCCGCCATCGGCGCGCCCATATTTCCCAGCCCGATAAACCCGATCTTCATGGCTCAGCCCTCCCTCACGGTTTCCATTCGTCCACACCCAAGGGGCGCAGCATGTTGGCAACGTCCACCGCCGCCACGGCCAAAGGCCCGCCATGGCGCCATTTTGGCGCCCGGTCCTTGTCGATGATCGCGGCGCGGATGCCTTCGATGAAATCCCCATGCTCCATCGAGCGGGCCGTGAACCGGTACTCGTTGCGCAGCGAAATCGCGATATCATCGGCCCCGCGCGCCCGGTGCACCAACTCAACGGCACAGGCCATGGCCAGCGGTGAGTTCCGCGCCATCAGCGCCTCTGCCTCCCGCGCCTCGGGCGCATCACTGGCCGCAAGGTCCGAGACAACATCGCGCAGCGTCTCGCCCGAGAACAGCCGATCCAGCACTGGCTGCGCGTCTTTCAGCGGGCTTTCGGGCGCGTCCTGTGCGGCCCGATCCACGGCCTCCCAATCCCCGGTCTCAACAAGCTCGGCCTTCAGGGCCTCCCACCCGGCCTCCGGCACGAAATAGTCGGCAAATTCCGCATGGATCGCGTCGCCCGGTCCCATCCGCGCGGCGGTCACCCCCAGATACTCGCCCAACCGTCCCGGTGCGCGCGCCAGCAGCAGCGTGCCGCCCACATCCGGCACCAACCCGATCCCGCATTCCGGCATCGCGATCTGAGAGCTTTCGCAGACAATCCGGTGCGAGCCGTGGCAGCCCACGCCGACCCCGCCGCCCATCGTGAAGCCCTGCAGGAACGTCACCACAGGTTTGGGGAAGCGGAACAGTTTGGCATTCATCCGGTATTCATCGGCCCAGAACTTGCGCCCATAGGCGAAATCCCCGGCCGAGCCGGTGTCATACATCTCCTGAATGTCGCCACCGGCGGAAAAGGCGCGCTCGCCCACCGCATCGATCACCAACAGCTTGACCCGATCATCCCCGGCCCAGGCGTCCAGCGCCGCGGCGATCTCCAGACACATCTGGTAGGTCACCGCGTTCAGCGCCTGGGGCCGGTTCAGCGTGATCCGCCCGGCGCATCCGTCAATTCGGATGTGAATATCGTCGCTCATTCTTTGTTCTCTTCCTCAAAACGCTCGCGCAATTCGCGCAGCTTTCCGCGCGTTGGACATTCCCAAAATGCCATCGCTGAATTGATCCAAACTGCCTGTCCAAATGGAAAGTAGGAAAAAAGCAGTACGAGCACCAAGCTGCTTGCGTAAGAACAAATCCTGATCGGCGCGTTGTTTGCGCGCAAAACTATATCCACCACAATCAGAACGAAGGCACATGCAAAACAAGCCCATTAGCTTAAGGATAAATCTGAAGAATGTCCGGTCGCCACGCTCAAGCATCGCGCATTTGCTTTTGATGCCACGTATGCAACGGAGCGCTGAAGCGTAGCCAGATCATCCCGCTCCGCCAGCATCTGACGCGCCACGATCATCCGCATGATCTCATTCGTGCCTTCGAGGATCTGATGCACACGCAGATCGCGCACGATCTTCTCGATCCCGTAGTCGGCAAGGTACCCATAGCCGCCATGCAAGTTGCAGGCATTGATCGGCGATCCGCGAACCGGCCTCGGTGCAGAATTTCTTGGCCATCGCGCAGGCCTTGGTTGCATCGGGCGCACCATGGTCCAGCTTCCAAGCCGCTTGCCGCAGGAAGACACGCGCGGCCTCCAAGCTCAATTTCCATGTCCGCCAGCCGGAATTGCAGCGCCTGGAATTGGTCGATCGACTCTGCCCAAACGCCTTGCGCTCGCCCATATACGGCCAGCGTCGCGCGCAGGCCCGCCGCCGCCGCCCCCAGCGAGCAGGCCGCGATGTTCAGCCGCCCGCCATCCAGCCCCGCCATGGCATAACGAAAGCCCTTGCCTTCCTCGCCCAACAGGTTGCCCGCCGGCACCGCGCAACCGTCCAACTGAACCTGACGTGTGGGTTGCGACCGCCAGCCCATCTTGTCTTCCAGCCCGCCGAACGACAGCCCCTCTGCGCCGTCCTCGACCACCATCGCCGACACGCCCTTGGGCCCGTCCTCGCCCGTGCGGCACATCACGATATAGGCGTCGGAATAGCCGCCGCCGGAGATGAACGCCTTCGTGCCGGTCAACAGGTAGCCTTCGTTCGTGCGCTCGGCGCGTGTCTTCAGCGCCGCCGCGTCCGAGCCTGAGCCGGGTTCCGTCAGGCAGTAGGAGAAGACCGTGTCCATCGTCAGGGCAGGGGGCAGGAACCGCGCGCGCAAGTCGTCCGAACCGAAGCTTTCGATCATTTTCGCGCACATATTGTGGATCGACAGAAACGCCGCGACGGAGGCGCAGCTCTCCGACAGCGCCTCGAACACCAGGGTCGCCTCCAACCGGCTCAGGCCCGATCCGCCATTCTCCTCCGATATGTAAAGGCCCTGCAAAGCCCAGTTCTGCCAGCTTTGGCCAAAGCTCCTTCGGGATCGTCCCCTCGCGCTCCCAGGCCAGGGCGTGCGTCGCAATCTCGGCCTCACCAAAGGCGCGGGCCATGTCATAAATGGCCGTAGCCTCTTCGCTGAGTGCAAAATCCACTGTCCCCTCCCACAAGAATTGAACGCCCGTTTAATTAACGAGTCTTGCAGCAATGTTGCAAGCCTCTGCGTCACGCCTTCCGACGGGCCAGATAACACAAGGCCAGCCCGATCACGGCAGGTACGGTCTGGACCAGCAGGATGCGCGGCGATGCGGTTGCCGCCCCGAAGATGCCCGCCACGGCCACGAACAACAGGAAACAGATCGCCACATTGATCCGCCAGACCGGGTCGCGGATCAGTAGCGACCAGATCAATCCGGCCGCCAAAAACCCGTTGTAGAGACCCTGATTGGCCGCAAGCGTCACCGTCGGTTCGAACAGGTCCTCTGGGAAACTCGTGAAAATTTCAGGCCCCCGTGTCGTCCAGGCGAAGATCTCAAACCACGCAATGTAAAGGTGAAGCGCGGCGATCAGCGCCACGACGATGGCAGCAAGGCGATACATATCAATCTCCGGTTTGTTCGGTCACAGATCGGCGTGGAATTCATCGACCAGATGTTCAACCACCGACCGCATCGCGGCCCCATGATCCCCACCTGCATCCAATGTGCCCTTCAGCACGGCCCTCTGTCGGTCCGCGCTGGTTTGTTGGGCCATGCGTCGAAGGCGTTCGACATCATCCGCGCAGCCAAGCGCTTCGGCATCCTCCGCGGTCAACATGATCAACTCGTCTATAAGTTCCGGCATTGCCACGACCTCGCCCCGTCCAAAGTCGATCAACCCTTCCGACACGCCGTATCGCTGCGCCCGCCAACGGTTTTCGTTCACGAGGAAACGGTCATAGACGCGCCACCTTTGGTTCAGGCCCCGCAACCGGCATAACATGCGCACAAGGCATTGGATCAAAGCCGCAAGCGCCAGTTGATCCTCCAGCCGGGGGGAGACATCGCAAATCCGCGTCTCAAGCGTTGGGAAGTTGGCGGACGGGCGCAGGTCCCACCATATTTTGGAGGTGTCTTCGATCAGACCCAGGTCGATCAGAACATCGACCGTGCGCCGATATTCCCCGAATGATCCGAAATTCGGCGGCAGGCCGGTGCGGGGCAGGTTGTCGAACACGGTCAGCCGGTAGGAGGCCAACCCCGTATCGCGCCCCTGCCAAAAGGGCGAAGACGTCGACAACGCCAGAAGGTGCGGCAGGAAATAGGTCAATTGACGCATGACATCGACGCGAAGGTCTTCGTCCGGCAATCCGACATGGCAATGCGCGCCGCAGATCAACATACGCGACACCACACCGCCCAGATCCCGGGCCAGTTGGTTGTAGCGGTCGCGATCGGTGTTCTTCTGATCCTTCCAGTCGGCAAACGGGTGGCAGGATACAGCGATAGGAGCGAGGCCGAACTTCGCGGCGCAGGCGGCCACCGTACTGCGCAACCGCCTCAGATCAGCGCGCGCATCTGCGATTGTCGGGCAGATGCCGGTGCCGACCTCGATCTGGCATTTCAGGAATTCCGGGCTGACCTGGCCCTCCAACTCCGCTGTGCAAGCCTCCATCAAACCCGCCGGAGCCTCTGCCAGATCGTAGGATTCGCGATCCACCAGCAAATATTCCTCCTCGATCCCGAGGGTGAAGTGATCGTCGGCGAAGTGTTGAGCCATAGCGGGCCTCCCTATGTGGTAGGGTGGTCCGGGGGTGGGGATATGGCAAGGAAAAGCGCCCCTACGGATGGGCAAGCGATTTCCGTCGCTCCGGATTTCCGCAATCGCGTGCGCCGCCGGAATGCGGCATTTCACTGGTGTTCCCCGCGATCGGGGCAATTTGAAACACAACATTTGATAAGGACCCCAACCCATGAACCGCCGCGCTTTTCTATCGACGTCTCTTCTTGCTGCTCCGGCCCTGCTGACACTCTCCGGTCTGCCCGCCGCCGCTGCTTCCACCGGCTCCGCCCTGCTGGAGGCGCCCGGCTTTTCCTCGTCCGGCAGCTTTACGATCCCCGGCTTCGGCGCGGGTGGGAATGGCCGTCTGACGATGGATTTCACCAACGGCCCCAGCGTTCAGGCGCAGTTCGGTGCAAATGCTGTCAGCCGGATCATGGCGGCAGGCTCCAACAGCCGCATCGGCATTCACTATGAAGGCCATAATGGCCTCGACAGCTACGTGACCCGCTGGACCTTGAACAACGCAACCGCCGGTGGTGCGACTGCCGTGTTCAGTGTCGATGGCGGTCTTACGGCTGAGGTCTCGGCGCTTGTCGGCGGTGATCAGGATGCGGGCGCCGGACTGGCCGCGATGATCGTTGCGGCGATGTCGGCGGGCGCGGTGTTCCGTGGCTCAACCTCCGGCCAGTTGCAGGCGCTGGTCGCCACGCGCGCGACACCGGCGGGCGCGGATTTCGGCCTCGACGTGACGGTGCGCGCAAGCTGATCGCCTCACCGCTCTGCGAACTTGGAAAAAGCGTTCACATGAACGCTTTTTTCGCGAAAAATCCGTTCAAGTGAACGCAACTGTGACCAAATGGACGGGTTTTCCTGACCTCTGATTGTCCAAACGTAGGGATTCCCGCAATCGCGGTCGGGCGTCGGGGGAGCCGCTAGGTTGATCGACAAGTTAACCGAAAGGACTTGCACCCGATGTTGATCCGCTCGATCCTGACCATCGCCGTTCTCGGCACCTTCGTTTTCGGCGCGGCTGCCAATGCCGAAACGCCACGCACCACGTCCGCAACACGGTTTTCGTCTGATGCACGGAGTGGACAGCCCCAGCGGTGACATCTACCGGCCTTTTGCCAGCGCGGGCGGTCTTGGAACCACGCGCTGACCCACCCGAATTCTCCCTCCCTGTTGGACTAGCCCCCGGACCTGTTCCGGGGGTCTTTTTTTGCGTGGGCACCAAAAAATAACGTGTCCGGACACGAAACTTGTCCCGTCGGGGCGCGAACGGGCCTATATTATGCGCAACGATGGGCTCAAGCCTTGCGGCACCAAACCCGTCCAATTGCCTGCAGAACACCGGAGGCCACCACATGTCGAAGAAGACTGAGACCATCGAAATCCGCCTCTCGCCTGAGTTGAAGTCCGCCCTGGCGCGGGTCAGCGACGGCAAGGGGCGTTCGATGTCTGAAATGGTGCGCGGTCTGATCGAGGGCGAGGTGGATGGGCGCGGTCAACCGCAACCCATCACCGGAGAGCCCATCATGCTCAGATCCACCTACACACGCGCTTTGCGTGCACTTGCATTCGCCCTGCCGATCCTCGCTTTGGCCTTTATTTACGTGGTCTCAGCGCAGACACCCGCCATGGCAAACGCCGAAATCCGCATCTTCTTCGCGGAGGTCGACGAAAACGGCGATGGTCGCATCACCTTGCCGGAGGTAGAGGCCTTCCTCGCCGACGATTGGCAGGCTGAGCCCGATTGCGCAGAACAAGAAGAGCCCTGCACACTGTCGGCCTATGCCGCGTATCAGTTGAACCGTGCGGATGTCGACCAAAGCGCGGATGTCTCCTATTCCGAGTTCGAGGCCGTCAACATCCGGGACTGGGCCGATGATTTCCTGCATGCCGATATTGATGAGAATGGGCTGCTGACGCTGGATGAGGTGGTCGCGGTCGAGCTTTACTGGGCGCTCGAATATGGCGCGCTTGATGCCGATGAAATGGCCCGTCTTTCGGGTGCTTGCCTGGCGCAGGTTGAGGCGGAAGAGGTCAGGGGCCTGGCGAGCACTTGCGGCCTGCAATCCGAAGGCCGCGCCGAATTGGCGGCCTATGACGCTGACCGGTCGGGCACCGTCAGCCTGTTGGAGTACTTGAACCGATAGGTCTGTCCCAGAGCGGCCCCCAAAAACTGGGCCGCTCAATCCTCCGACACGTGGCGTCTGAGGTCGGCGATGCGCGTCTCAGTACATCCGACAAGGGCAAGCGCTTCCGCCTCATCCTCGATCATCGCGACCGTTGGCCCGCCCACGCCGTCCCAGCTTTTGTAAACCATCTCTGCCATCCGCCTGGAGACCGGCGTCGGACAGTAATAGACCAGCATCGCCGGGAAGATCGGCAACGCCATTTCGCCCGCCTTTTGCGCCTGAAGGGCCATCAGGCGCGGCATGTCATTTTCGACCTCCGTCACACGGGAAAGATCCAAAAGGTGCTTTTGCCCTGGGGCAGCATCGGGGTGTTGCGCAAACTCGGCAAAGACGCGCGCCGTCTCATCAATCTCGGCACGACCCGAATAGGCCACGACGACAAGGCCGCGATTGGGGTAGATGTCGTAGGTGATCGGCATGGTGTTGGCTCGCCCCGGTAGAACAGCCGCCCGTGTTTGGGCGGCTGAAATCGTCTAGTCCTATTATTCCATAACGGGAATGGTGAATTCCCCGCCTTCCTTGATGCCCGACGGCCAGCGCGAGGTGACGGTTTTGGTCCGTGTGTAGAAGCGGAACGCGTCCGGCCCGTGCTGGTTCAGATCACCGAAGACCGATTTCTTCCAGCCACCGAAGGTGTGGTAGGCCAGTGGGACGGGGATCGGCACGTTGATACCGACCATGCCCACGTTCACACGGTTCGCAAAGTCGCGCGCGGCGTCGCCATCTCGGGTGAAAATCGCGGTACCGTTTCCGTATTCGTGGTCCATGGCCAGTTTCAGCGCTTCCTCGTAGGAGCCCGCGCGCACGGTGCTGAGGACCGGCCCGAAGATCTCTTTCTGGTAGATCTCCATATCCGGCGTGACGCGGTCGAACAGGTGCGGGCCAACGAAGAATCCGTCCTCATAGCCTTGCAAGTTGAAATCCCGGCCATCTACGACCAGTTCCGCGCCCGCATCGACGCCCGATTGCACGAGGCGTTGGATGTTTTCCTTGGCCATTGGCGTGACCACGGGGCCATAGTCGACGTCGTCACCCGAGGTGTAGGGGCCGACTTTCAGAGCTTCGATCTTTGGCACCAGTTTCTCGATCAGGCGGTCGGCGGTTTCGTCCCCCACCGGAACCGCGACGGAGATCGCCATGCAGCGTTCGCCCGCAGCGCCATAGCCCGCGCCCACAAGCGCATCCGCAGCCTGATCCATGTCCGCATCCGGCATGATGATCATGTGGTTCTTGGCGCCGCCGAAGCACTGAACGCGCTTGCCGTTGGCGCAGCCACGCTCGTAGATGTACGCCGCGATTGGGGTGGAGCCGACAAAGCCGATGCCCGAGATCGTCTCGTTATCGAGGATCGCATCAACGCTTTCCTTGTCACCATTCACAACCTGCAACAGGCCGTCGGGCAGGCCCGCCTCCTGCATCAACTCGGCCAGCATCAGCGGGACCGAGGGATCACGCTCAGACGGCTTGAGGATGAAGGCGTTGCCGCAGACAAGGGCAGGGGCCATCTTCCACATCGGGATCATGGCGGGGAAGTTGAACGGCGTGATGCCGGCGGCCACGCCGATGGGCTGGCGCAGCGAATACATGTCGATGCCGGGGCCGGCGCTGTCGGTGAACTCACCTTTCAGCATGTGCGGCGCGCCGATGCAGAATTCGACCACTTCAAGCCCGCGCTGCACGTCGCCCTTGGCGTCCGGGATGGTCTTGCCATGTTCGCGTGACAGCGCCTCGGCCAGTTTGTCCATGTCGCGCTGCAGGAGGCTGACGAACTTCATCATCACCCGCGCGCGGCGTTGGGGGTTGGTGGCGGCCCAAGCAGGCTGCGCCTTGGCGGCATCGGCGACCGCAGCGTCCAGCTCGGCCTTGGAGGCCAAGGCCACTTGTGCCTGCACTTCACCCGTGGCGGGGTTCCACACATCCGCCGTCCGCCCGGACGTGCCCGCGACGTGTTTGCCGTTAATCCAATGACCGATCTGTTCCATTTGCTCTCTCCCAAGCGCGAAAACCATTTGCGCAGACAATAGCCTTGCATTTCCGCCGGGAAAAGCGACAGGTTCGCAGGATCATTTTGCAAGGATGCAAGAATGAACTGGGATGATCTGCGCGTATTTCTGGCAACGGCGCGGGCCGAAAGCCTGACGGCAGCGAAGGCAGCCTTGCGTCTGGACCCCGCCACAATCGCGCGCCGCATCGCGCGGCTGGAGGATGCGGCAGGCGCGCCTTTGTTCCTGAAATCACCGCAAGGCTATCGGTTGACGGAAGCGGGCCAGCGCCTTCTGGCCCATGCGGAGGAGGCCGAGGCCGCGCTTGACCGCGGCATGGGTGCTTTGTCAGGCGCGGGTGAGACGCTCTCCGGCCCGATCCGCATCGGTGCGCCCGATGGCTGCGCAACCTACCTGCTGCCGCAGGTCTGTGCCGCGATCGGCCAACAGCATCCCCATCTTGACCTGCAAATCGTGGCCCTGCCGCGCGTCGTCAACCTGTCACGGCGTGAAGCGGACTTTGCAATCACCGTGTCGAAACCCGACACGGCACGGCTGCAGGCGGAAAAGCTGAGCGATTACCGCCTGTCGCTGGCCGCGTCACGGGACTGGCTGGCACAACATGGCGCGCCGAACAGCCTTGGCGCGCTCAAGACCGCCCCCATGATCGGGTATATCCCAGACATGATCTTTGATGCAGAACTCGACTATCTGGGTGCCTTGGGTGTGACACGTGTGGCACTGGCCTCAACATCAATCTCGGTCCAGCTCCAAATGGCGCGGGCAGGGGCGGGTTGGCGGTTGTCCATGACTTTGCCCTGCCCACAGCGCCCGAATTGCAGCGGGTTTTGCCGGACGAGGTCGCGCTTACGCGGACATTCTGGCTTGTGCGCCACAAGGGGCAGAGAGACGTGCGGCTGGACCGCGTCGCGTCGCTGCTCAGGTCCGGTTTGCAGGCTGAAATCGCGCGGCTCGAGGGGCTGGCATCAGCCTAACGCCGCGCAATGCTTCCAGAAAACTTGACAGATCACGGCCTTCGGACCCACGCTTGGCCCAAGGGACGCGCGACCAACCAAGGAGGCACCCGATGCTTGTTCAACAAATTCTCAAGGACAAATCCGATGATGGCGTCGTTACCGTGACGCCAGGATCAAGCGTGGGCGAGGCGGCGAAGACCCTGTCCAGCCGCAAGATCGGCGCGGTCGTCGTCTCCTCCGACGGCAAGCAGATGGCAGGGATCCTGTCAGAGCGGGATATTGTGCGTGCGATCGGTGCAAACGGGCCAGGGTGCCTGGCAGACCCGGTGGACAGCCTCATGACGTCGAAGATCATCTCTGCCACACGCGATGAAACCGTCGACAGCGTGTTGGGCAAGATGACAAAGGGCCGATTCCGGCACATGCCGGTGATGGAGGGCAACGAGATGGTTGGCCTGATCTCCATCGGTGATGTGGTGAAGGCGCAACTGGCGGAATTGGCGATGGAGAAGGAAGCCCTGGAAGGCATGATCAAGGGCTTTTGATGCCAACCCTGCAATAGCGCTGGCGATCCGGTTGCAAATCGGGCCGCAATCGTGTTCCCGTGCCGCCCGGAAAGACGGCGGAGGGATCCCATGCGCACAGGCCTTTATCCCGGCACATTCGACCCGATTACTTTGGGGCATGTCGATATCATCAAGCGTGCCTGCAAATTGGTCGACAAGCTGGTCATCGGTGTCGCCATAAACCGTGACAAAGGACCCTTGTTCACTTTGGAAGAACGGGTCGCGATGGTCGAGGCCGAATGCGCCAAGATGACCGAAGCGTTCGGGACGGAAATCGTCGCCCATCCCTTTGAAAACCTGTTGATCGATTGCGCCCGCGACGTGGGGGCGGAATTCATCATCCGCGGCCTGCGCGCGGTTGCGGACTTTGAATATGAATACCAGATGGTTGGCATGAACCGGAAACTGGATGCGTCCGTGACAACTGTCTTCTTGATGGCGGAGGCCGAGCATCAGGCCATTGCCTCAAAACTGGTGAAGGAAATCGCGCGTTTGGGTGGGGACGTCTCGCAATTCGTGACACCACCCGTAAATGCTGCGCTGCTTGAGAAATTCCCACGCTGAGTGGGCTGGAATTGACATAAGGAGAGCCAAATTGGCCGATATCAAAGATCCCGAAAACACGATCCTGATGGAATTGAAGGGTGGCACCGTCACCATCGAGCTTCTGCCCGACGTGGCGCCCAAGCATGTGGAGCGGATGAAGGAACTGGCCCGCGAAGGGGCCTATGACGGCGTGGTCTTCCACCGTGTGATCGATGGGTTCATGGCGCAGACGGGTGACGTGCAGCATGGCAAGGATGCCGCAAACCTGCGTATGGCGGGCACAGGTGGGTCGGACAAGCCGGACCTTCCAGCAGAATTCTCGCGCATTCCCCACGCCCGCGGGTCGCTCGGCGCCGCGCGCTCGTCCAACCCGAATTCGGCCAACAGCCAGTTCTTTATCAACTTTAAGGACAATGATTTCCTGAATGGCCAATACACCGTTTACGGCAACGTCATTGACGGGATGGAGCATGTGGACGCCATCACCCGGGGTGAGCCGCCAGCGGAGCCTGACATGATGATCACGGTGAAGGTCGCTGCCGATGCGTAAGGCGGGTCTTGCCCTCCTCCGGCCTGTGGCCGTCCTCGCCGCTTTGGCTGTGGGGCCGGTTGGGGCCACGGGGCTTGAGATCGACGTGGATGGTGAGGCGCAGGGCACAATCATCATCGACCTGTTCGAAGAGACAGCGCCGTTGCACGTTGAGCGTATCACAACGCTGGCGGGCGAGGGGGCCTATGATGATGTAGTGTTCCACCGCGTGATCGACGGCTTCATGGCGCAAACCGGTGATGTGGAATTTGGCCGGCTTGGCCAGGACATGCGTTACGCTGGCCGTGGCGGGTCGCAATACCCTGATTTGCCGGCAGAATTCTCGGACGACATTTCGTTTGAGCGTGGCATGATCGGTATGGCGCGGGGGAATAACCCAAACTCGGCGAACAGCCAATTCTTCATCATGTTCGAACCCGCGCCGCATCTGAACGGCGGCTACACGATTGTGGGGCAGGTTGTGGAAGGCATGGAGATTGTCGACCTGATCCGCAGGGGCCGTGGCCGCAACGGCGCGGTGGTGGGCGAACCTGACCGCATGACGGCCCTTCGGGTGCGCGACGATGACCCTGTGCCGCCGCCGCCGGAAGAGGATGAAGAGGTGGAGCTGGAATAGGCTCTCGCCTGCGCACTTCTGTGTGAGGTGGGCTTTGCAGCCTACGTGCAGACCGACAAGATAAGTGGGCGCGCCAGAGGACGGCGCGCCCATTTTCGTGGAGGGGCCTTATGCGCACAATACTGGCGTTGCTGCTCGTATTTGGCGTGCTGACCGGATCACCTGCTGAAGCGCAGGGGCTTGATCCGATCGCTGGCTGGCCCAACACCGATTTCAGCACGGCAACAATTGATCTGGGCGAAGTCCGCTCGGGCGGTGTGCCGCGTGACGGGATCCCTGCCATCGACGGCCCGCGCATGATTGCCGTGGGACGAGAGCGGGGTCTGGACGGGGCAGAGCCTGTCCTGACCGTTGATTTCGAGGGCACCGCCGCGCGCGCCTATCCGCTGCGCTACCTGACCTGGCATGAGATTGTGAACGATGAAGTTGGCGGGTTTCCCATTGCCGTCACCTATTGCCCGCTTTGCAATTCGGCGATGGTTTTCGCCCGCGACGTCGAGGGGCAAGTTCTCAGCTTTGGCGTCTCGGGTAACCTGCGCCATTCCGACATGATCATGTACGACCGCGAAACGGAAAGCTGGTGGCAACAGGCCGTGGGGGAGGGCATCGTCGGGGTCCATGCCGGAACGCGCCTGCGCGAATTGCCGGGCTGGCTGGAAAGCTGGGATAGCTTCCGAGCGGCCCATCCTGATGGTGTGGTCATGGCTGAGCCGCGTGGATATGGCCGGGCCTACGGGCGCAATCCTTACGTGGGCTACGACAGCTCAGGCTGGCCATTTCTCTATAGCGGAGAAGAACCGCCCCACGGCATCAGCCCGCGCGCCCGCGTTGTGCGGGTGGGCGACCGGGCCTGGACGTTGGAACGTTTGGCGTTGGAAGGCACGGTCAATGAGGCCGGGGTGACGATCACCTGGCAGGCTGGTGCGGCCTCGGCCCTCGACACTCCGCAGATCGCAAGCGGTCGGGATGTGGGGCAGATACGGGTGCGCAATGCATCCGGTCAGGACGTCCCGCACGACGTGATATTTGCCTTTGCGTTCCATGCGTTCTGGCCCGATGGAACCTGGATGCGCGCGCGCTGAGGGATTGAAACTCCAACACACGTCGCGTAGCTGGCTGCCATGGCCAGACCTCCACTTTTGCAGCTTTCCGACATTGCCCTGACCTTCGGCGGCGATCCCGTTTTTGCGTCGCTTGACCTTGTGGTGCAGGCGGGCGACCGCATGGCTTTGGTCGGGCGCAATGGCTCGGGCAAATCGACGTTGATGAAGGTGATGGCCGGGCTGGTCGAGGCTGATAAGGGCCTGCGCGTGCTGCCCGATGGAACAAGCGTAGGGTTTCTTGAGCAGGACCCCGATTTCGCGGGATTCGAGACACTGCGCGATTTCGCTTTGGCCTCACTCGGCCCGTCCGAAGAATGGCGTGTCGAGGCCGCGGCAGAGGGGCTGAAACTGCGGCTCGATGCGCCCGTCGATGCGGCCTCTGGTGGCGAACGACGCCGGGCGGCTCTGGCGCGGCTTTTGGCCGAAGCGCCCGACCTTATGTTGCTGGATGAGCCGACGAACCACCTGGATATCGAGGCAATCCAGTGGCTCGAGTCAGAGCTGAAGCAAACCAAGGCAGGCTTCATCCTGATCTCGCACGACCGGGCCTTCCTAAACGCTTTGGCGCGCGGTGTCCTTTGGCTCGACCGGGGGGTCGTTCGGCGTATGGACAAGGGGTTCGACCGTTTTGAGGACTGGCGCGATACGACCTGGGCGGAAGAGGACCTGGCCCGTCACAAGCTCGACCGCAAGATCAAGGCCGAGGCGCGATGGGCCGTGGAAGGGATCAGCGCACGCCGCAAGCGGAACATGGGCCGGGTCCGCGCCCTTGGCGAATTGCGCGCCGAACGCTCCGCCATGATCAGGCGACAGGGCACGGCCGCCATGGCGTTGGAGGCCGGGCCGCAATCGGGCAAGAAGGTGATTGAGGCTGTTGGCATCTCAAAGGCTTATGACGGCAAGGATATTCTCAAACCATTCGATCTGCGCGTTTTGCGCGGGGATCGCGTGGCGTTTGTAGGCCCTAACGGCGCTGGCAAAACGACACTTCTGAAGATGCTGACGGGTGCGTTGGAGCCCGACACAGGTAGTGTCAGCCACGGCACAGGGATCGAGATGGCGGTGTTTGATCAGACCCGCTCGGCCCTCGACCCCGATGCGACGCTTTGGGAAAGTCTCGCAAATGATCCAGAGGTCGGCGTGAAAGGCCGCGCCGATCAGGTGCTGGTGCGCGGCGTGCCAAAGCACGTCGTGGGCTATCTCAAGGAATTCTTGTTCGACGATGCACAAGCCCGCGCGCCCGTCCGCTCCCTCTCTGGTGGCGAGAAGGCGCGGCTTTTGCTGGCGCGGATCATGGCGCGGGAGAGCAATCTGTTGGTGCTCGACGAACCGACCAATGACCTCGACGTCGAAACGCTGGATCTTCTGCAAGATTTGCTGGGGGAATATCCCGGCACAGTTCTTTTGGTGAGCCACGACCGTGATTTCCTCGACCGTGTGGCGAGCACAACGGTTGCGTTGGAAGGTGCCGGGCGGGCCGTGGTCTATGCGGGCGGTTGGACGGATATGGTTGCGCAACAGGGTGCGGTCGCGCCTGAAAAGGTTGAGAAGGCCAAGCCAAGGGTTGAGAAGCGGTCTGTAGAAGCATCTGATAAGACAAAGAAATCGGGACTGTCTTTCACCGAAAAGCATCGCCTTGAAGCTTTGCCAGGCTGAGATTGAGCGTCTGGAGGCTGAAATCGCGAAGCTGTCCGATCTTCTATCAGATCCAGAGATTTACACGTCAAACCCTGTCAAGGCGCAGAAGGCGACAGATGCATTGAGCTGAACGCCAGGCCAAGCTGGATGCCGCCGAAATGGAATGGCTGGAGCTTGAGGAAAAGGCCGGTTAGCGTGCGGCAAGCTGCGTCAGGGCAACGCCGGATGCCATGACCGCGATCCCCAACAGGCGCAGGCCGGACACCGGGCTGACCTGCGCGCCGAACAGGCCAAAATGGTCAATGGCAGCCGCGCTGACCAACTGCCCCAAAAGTACGAAGAACACGGCGTTTCCGACGCCGAAAGTCGGCGCAATATAGGTGATCGTCAGGACGTAGAACGCGATCAATGCGCCCGCGAGGAACAGGTGCTTGGGCTGGCCGGGCAGTTCGCGGAGCGGCTCTAAGCCCGTCACAGCCGCAGTCACACCGGCGGTGATCAGAGCGACCACAAACAGGATCGTTGCCGCCGCAGCAGGTGAGCCGATATTGGCGCCCAACCGCGCGTTCAGTGCCGCGAGGATGGGAATGCCGATCCCGGCGGCAAACATGATGAGGGCTTGGGTCGGCATCAGGAGCAAATCCCGCCAATTGGGGCGTCTGCCCATGGGATGCGGATATCGGTGTCATCTGCGCGCGATTGCAGCGGTGTGACGGGCATGACCTGGCCGATCAAAGCCTCAAGTCGTGCGGTGCGGGCGCCTTGTGGATCGAGGGCGCGGCAACAGACATATTCTTCAACGAGTGAGGCTTGCTGTTCGTATCCGTAGGACAAAAACGAGCGCGGGTCTTCGTTGGAAAAAAGGTAAGGATCTTCGATGGTTGCGTGTTCCCAGAAGGCGCGGAAGGGGTGGTAGTTCGTGACCTCGCGGTTCTGCCATTGCCAGATGTGGGTCATCTCGTGGGCGAAGAACATCGCCGCGACGAGGCCGCGGGTGCCATCCTCGAACCGTGTATAGTCGGGCAGGACCACATCTTCGCGCAGATGCAGGGTGTTGAAGAACACGATGCCCGCCGTCTGGCCGCTGACCGTCGGCGTGTCGGGTGGCGGAAAAATCCGTTCCCGGCAGGTGGTTGGAGGACGTGTTGGGTAGATTTGCGTGAAGATGCCGACCAGCGGGTTTTCCACGATCCGCACGGGCCTTGGGTTGAATGTGGGCCCCTGGATCTCGGCCATATAGGCGATCTCGGCCTCGGTCAGGGGACGGCCGCAGGTGGCCAGAACAAGCGTCGTGAGGATCAGAAAGAGGGTCCGCATGGACCGGATCGTGACCTGCTTTGACCGAGTCCTCAACCTGTAGTTTTTCCGTAATTATTCTGTAACTACAATTGTAGTGCACGGCTATGGCAGCGCGAGCGTCGCCGTGGCCGTGGCGACGGGTTTGCCGCTGTCCTCGGCCGCTAAGATCGGCGCGGGCGAAGGCCAGGATTTGCCGGCCCGGATGATCGTGGCGCGGCAAAGGATGGCCGTGCCGGTGCCGGGGCGCAGGAATTGGGTGTCCAGCGTGACGGTGCCTGCGGGGACGAAATCACCGACGTATCCGGCAAGGGCCAGGATCGTCGTTGTGTCGGCCTGGGCCGCGAGGGCCTGGCCGCTGACGATGCCCGCCCACGCGGGCGAGGCGCGTGTGTGAGGGGCATTCGGGTTGTGGTGTGACCTTCGGTGATCTCGGTCACGGCGAGGTTCGAGGTCGAGGACCCAGGGCGCGAAGTGATCGGCGAGCAGGGCCTGCGCGTCGGCGGGCGTCATTGCACGGCCAGCACGTGGTACATGTCGCGGACCAGAAGGATCTGGCCGTCGATGACCTCCCACAGATGCATGTAGCGGGTCACGACGCGCTGTCTCGCCGACCTGCACGATGGTCTCGCCGATCTCAACCGCGGTGGTGTCGAGAGCCGGTGATGTCGAAGGTCATGAACTGAACGTCGCTGGCACCCGATTGGATGGCGTTTGCATAGTGCTGGACGATGGCATCGCGGCCCTGGATTGAGGCCTCACCGGGCGGCAGGAGGACGGCGTCGGGCGCATAGATCGCGCCAATCGCGGCGAGGTCCTGGGCGTTGTAGGCGTCCACGAGGGCGGCCATGCGGGCGATGACGGGGTTGGAGGTGTCGTTCGATTGGGCCTGGGCCGCGAGGGGCAGGAGGAGGGCGAGGCAGAACAGGAGGGCGCGCATGGGGTCTTCCTTATGGGTCAATCAATGGGCGTGAGTGTGGGCGCGGGAGGTGGGGTGTGGCAAGGGGGGTGAGTTGTCAAGCGTTGCAACCGGGGGTTAAGGTGTTGGCTTTGTTTGGGAAAGGGATTTTTAACGGTTTGTTAAGGTGAGAGCGAGCGAGTTCTTGGTGGGTTTCGCCCACCTTGCGGACAGCATGTAGGGTGGGTGAAACCCACCATTCGAAACCCAGACGTTAACCAAGTTCGCGGCATGGTCTGCCCATGTCCAACTATCGCCGATTGCGGGTGCCCGGTGGCACATATTTCTTCACCGTAAATTTGGCCATTCGTGGCGATGACCTGTTGGTGTCGCGGATCGACGATTTGCGGGCGGCGTATCGTGACGTGGCGAAAGATATGCCATTTCAGACCCGCGCGGTTGTGGTCTTGCCCGATCATCTGCACACGATCTGGACCTTGCCAGAAGGCGACGCCGACTTCTCGACGCGTTGGAAGAAAATCAAACGCGGCTTTTCGGTTCGCATTGGGGATTGCCGGAATCGCAGTTCCAGCAAGCGGGCGAGAGGCGAGGCCGGAATATGGCAGCGGCGGTTTTGGGAGCGCAACATCCGCGATGAGGCGGAGTTGGCGATGGCGTTGCGGTATGTGTGGGGCAATCCGGTGAAACACGGGTTGGTCGCGCGGGCGGTGGATTGGCCGTATTCGTCGGTGCATCGGGAGGTACGGGCAACGGCGCATTGCCGTCATGGGGGATTTGACGGTGTGGGTGTAGAGTGGGTGAAACCCACCGATGGTGGCACGTAGGTGGTCAAGACCCGGTGACCGGTGTGTTGCCGTTGAGAGTGGAGGTTCGGGTTGTTCGGTCAGGTGCGCGAATTGCCGCATGGCAGGCGCGTGAGGATTCGTGTTCGGATGGTGGGTTTCACCCACCCTACGCTTCCGGCTTAATCACGTCTGCCGATCTCTTCGCGAGCTAGGATTGCATAGTTTTCGGTTGGTCAGTTGATGGCCAGCAGCGTAAAAACGTCCTATCGAGCAAGCATCGGTTGTTGCGAAGCCCAAACTTCCGATCTTGTGCCGCCTGCACTGCCTCCAGTTCGGCTGCTGCTGCCATATAGTGCTTCCTCCGCGGCCAAAGCGACAATGCCTCTGCGACCCTCGTAGCTTTGGCTTCCGTCGGCCCATTCGTTAAGTTCATCCATTCCGATCTTGCGTCACTACCGGAAATGAATGTCCTGCGATCATGACTGTAGACCCAAAGTTCTCCGGTAGCTTCTTGAAGACAAGACATTAGCTTCTTGGGCCATTTGCATCTCCGAGATTGACCCGCATCGAATAGTGACCTCGTGTGACCAGATTCCGGCGATGCATCTGGATGCGTACGCCGGAGCACCGTGTTCACAAGCACGTCAACGAAGTCCTCTACAATCGCTGACACGAAAGTCACCGACATTGCACTGAGACAAGCGCCAGTGTTGGAGAACATGAAAGGCGCAACAACTCCTACAGCAATGAGCCACGTCACTCTGACGACTCTTGCGTGGCATCAGATTAACTAGGATTGTGGACTAGAACTGGTAACCAATCGGGACATTTCCCCTCAACGTCACCTGCAAATCAAACACTTCGCCGTCAGTCGTCTCGCACACCCCGATCGCCGTGATGTTCACGCCCGTGTAGCGGAATTCGCAGCGCATGCACCGGCCTCCATCGCTCGTTAAGATCGCCGTGCCAAAGCCCGCTTCGGTGTCGGCGAGGATGGAGGCGGTTTCGCGGAGGATGGAGCCTCCGGCGGCGCTCTGTAGCAGCTCAAGCCCCTGATTGGCGCCCTCGCGGACGGCGACCCAGCGGCCGGTGAAGGTCTCGTATTGGGTCTGGATCGTCATCTCGCCGGAATTGCGCAGGACGGTTTGGGTGATGTCGCCGGTGCCGGTGAGGCCCGTGCGCCGCGACATGATGAGGGTTTCGGGGGCGCTGGCGCAGGCGGTGAGGGTTGCGACAAGAGCCACGAGGGTTCCCCACTTTCCGGCTTTTTCGAGACGGGTTTCCCTGCCTCTCGCCTGCGCCTCGAACGGGAACCCCGTCACACGCTTTTTTGTGACTCCGGTAAGTGGGCTATACATCAAGTTCCTCAACGAAACGGGCGTTCTCCTGGATGTATTGGAAGCGGAGTTCGGGTTTTTTGCCCATGAGGCGCTCGACGAGGTCGCCGGTTTCGCCCGGCACATCGTCGTCGACAGTGACGCGGATGAGTTTGCGGGTTTTGACGTCCATCGTGGTTTCTTTCAGGTCCTTGGCGTCCATTTCGCCGAGGCCCTTGAAGCGGGAGACGTCGATTTTTCCTTTGCCGCCCAGACCTTTGGCGAGCCATTCGTCACGCTCGGCCTCATCAATGCAATAGACGCGTTTGCGCGCCTTGGGTGAGGCGGAAGAGGGCGGGCAGGCGAGATAGAGGTGGCCCTGATCGATCATCGGGCGCATCTGAGTGAAGAAGAAGGTCATCAGGAGGCGACGCGATATGGGCGCCGTCGACATCCGCGTCGGTCATGATGATGATCTTGTCGTAGCGCAGGTCGTCGATGTTGAACTTCGTGCCGAGGCCGACGCCGAGGGCCTGCGTGAGGTCGGAGATTTCGGCGTTGGAGGTGAGTTTCGCGGAGGCAGCACCCAGGACGTTGAGGATCTTGCCGCGCAGCGGCAGGAGGGCTTGGGTCTTGCGGTCGCGGGCCATCTTGGCGGAGCCGCCGGCGCTGTCGCCTTCGACGATGAACAGCTCGGTGCCTTCACGGGCGGTTTGGGAGCAATCGACGAGCTTGCCGGGGAGGCGGAGTTTCTTGGTGGCGGATTTGCGCGCGGTCTCCTTCTCCTGCCGGCGGCGGAGGCGTTCTTCGGCGCGCAGGACGAGGAAATCGAGGATGGCGCCGGCTTCCTTGGTGTTCTGCCCCAGCCAATTGTCGAGGTGGTCGCGGACGGCGCCTTCGACGAGGCGCCCGGCCTCGGTCGTCGCCAGGCGGTCCTTGGTTTGGCCGACGAATTCGGGCTCGGAGATGAAGCAGCTTACAAGCGCGCAGGCGCCGCCGGCGAGGTCATCGCGGGTGATATGGGCGGCCTTCTTGTTGTTGGCGAGCTCGCCGTAAGCCTTGATGCCCTTGAGGACGGCGGCGAAGAAGCCCGCGACGTGGGTGCCGCCTTCGGGTGTGGGGACGGTGTTACAGTAGGATTGCATGAAGCCGTCGCGCGTTGGGGTCCAGTTGATGGCCCATTCGACGGAGCCGGGGACGCCGAAGCGGGGTTGGAATTCGACTTTGCCGGCGAAGGGTTTGTCGGAATAGACCGGCGCGGTTCCGAGCGTCTCGCTGAGGTAGTCGGAGAGGCCGCCGGGGAAGTGGAAGGTGGCCTCCGTCGGGGTTTCGCCATCGTCGATCTCAGACTTCCAGCGGATTTCGACGCCGGAGAAGAGGTAGGCCTTGGAGCGGACCATTTTGTGGAGCCGCGCGGGCTTGAAGCGGTGGGAGCCGAAGATCTGTTCGTCGGCGTGGAAGGTGACGGCGGTGCCGCGGCGGTTGGGGGTGGTGCCGAGTGACTGGACGGGGCCTTGCGGGATGCCGCGGGAGAAGTCTTGCGCGAAGAGCTCGCGGTTGCGGGCGACTTCGACGCGGACGTGGTCCGACAGCGCGTTGACGACAGAGACGCCCACACCGTGGAGGCCGCCGGAGGTCTGGTAGGCCTTGCCGGAGAATTTGCCGCCTGCGTGCAGCGTGCAAAGGATGACTTCGAGCGCGGATTTGTCGGGGAATTTCGGGTGCGGATCGATGGGGATGCCGCGGCCGTTGTCGGTGATGGTGACAGAGATAGTCGGCATGGAGCGTCACTTCGATGCGGTTGGCATGGCCTGCAACGGCCTCGTCCATGGAATTGTCGAGCACCTCGGCCACAAGGTGGTGCAGCGCGCGTTCATCGGTGCCGCCGATGTACATGCCGGGGCGTTTGCGGACGGGTTCCAACCCTTCCAACACCTCAATGGAAGAGGCGTCATAGGCTGTCGCGTCGGGCTGGCCCGAAAGGAGATCGTCTGCCATGGCTCTGCTCTATATTGTAGGCTGTTTCGGCAAATATGGCAGGTTTAGGGGGCAGGGGAAGGGGACCTGCACAGCTTCGCAAACGATATCTCAGGCGCCTGTAAGCAGTGGCTGGGCGGCGCGCTGATCCGGGAACAGGCATTGTGCGAACTGGGGGAGTCTTACTTTTCCAACGCCTCGCGAAATTGCGGGCGGCATTGGCTGGAAAGGGTTGACCTGCCGGATACCCAATACGGCGGCATCGGCATCGATACCGGCTTGGCCGGGCTCAATACTAACAGTGAACAAGCATGGAACCGCGCATGCGCGGTGCTGTCAGCTCGTCTCAGCCGGTGTTTGCGGGACGGTTGTGGTCTGCAAGTAGTACGGATCCGCCCCGTCAAAGCCGAAATAGTGATCCAGCGTTGCGTCGTTCAGCAGGTTGCGATGATAGGCAATTGATCCGAGCGCAATGAGTTCGGACAGTTCCTCAGGGGTCATAGTTCCGTTTTCCAAAGCGGCGATCCCGGCCTCGACCTGGTTCGCGACCTCATAGTTCATCAAATCGAACGCCGTGTCATGGAGGGCCTCAGCGTCTTCCGTCGTCAAAGCGCCCGCTTCGATCAACGGCGCAAAATGGTCGTAGGTGTAGTTCGGCCACCCGTCGGATATGTCGCCGCCGGCCAGTTCGTCATTCATGTTGCCGGACACGAAAGCGGAGTGATCCCGCATGAGGGCCGCCGTTGCCATTGCAAACCCGATCGCTGCTGCCGACAAGCTGACCCAGCTGACGGTCATGGCGCCGTTTTGTTTCGTCACGAATGCGCGCACCCGCATCCAAATCACTTCCGAAGAAAGGTAGGTCAGCATTTTTCTTTGCCTTTGCCGCTCTGATTTGACGATTTTCGGTTATTTTACGCGTTTATCGTCTGGCCCATAGTCAAGGGCTGGTTTCGTATCTTGTTCTGTTTTTGGTGCTTTGCTTTCTCCCTAGATGTCGTTGGTGTCATTTTTGTGGCCGCTGGGGCGGGTAGGGTTCGACTGTGATTTGAAACCGGTTTGTGATCATCGCAGGGCAGCATTCACGCGAGGGGTCGGATCGCTTCGGTACCACATGGCCAGAGGTGTACAGACCGCGCTTTCCCTCAAAGGAGCGCGCGCATTTTGGCATTTTCAGCTTGTCTGCGAGGGCGCCTGTGGGGCGCTTGCAGTCGACATGTAATAGGGATCTGACCCGTCAAAGCCGAAGTAGTAATCCAGAACCGCCGGGTCGACGAGATTACGTTGTCGCGCGATCGAGGCGATCGAGATCAACTGGCCAAGCTGTTCGCTGGTCAGAACATCGTTTTCCAACTGCTCGAGGCCGGCTTCAAGCTCTGACATCAGCGTGTGGTTCATCATCCCGCCGGCCAGATCGTGGAAACCCGCGGCGGTTGCTTCGTCCAGGGCGCCGGCTTCCAGCATGGGCTGGAAATGGCTGGCGTAGAATTCTACCCAATCGTCCTGCATCTGCCGGTCGCGCATCTCGCCATCCACCTGGCTTGCGACCAGGTTGAAAACATCGGTCAGCTCATCGTTGGTGGCCATGGCAAGACCAACGCAAAGCGCGGCCAAGGCGACCCAGTCGGTGGTCGTCACACCGTCTTCGGCCGAAAGAAAATCAGCGAAGTAGCGCGTTGGGCGTGGTTGGTTTTGAACAGACTGTGTCATCCTGTTGGCCCGTTATTGCCGTTGCCATTACCGTTGTTGCCGTTTCCGTTGCCGCCACCGTTGATACAGCCTTGGCCGTTGCCGCCACCGTTGCCTTGGTTGCACGACGGGCCGGAATAGGGGGTGTCGCCCGCATCGGGGGCATTCGAGGCGGTCATGTACGAGGCATCGCCGCTGTCAAAGCCGAAATGTTCGTCCAGCAGCGCATCCGGGACGAGGTTGCGCTGGTGCGCGACGGACGCGATTGCGACGAGTTCGGCGAGTTCAGATGCAGTGATGGTTCCGTTTTCGATGGCCGCGATGCCGGCTTCGAGGCGCGAGAGGACTTCGTGGTTCATCATGTCAAAGGCATCGCTGTGCAGATAAGCAGCCTGGCCTTCGGTCAGGTAACCGGAGTCAATCAGCGGACCGAAGTGTTCCGAGATGTAGTGCGGCCAGTCATCCGCAAGGTCGCCGTCAGCAAGTTCTGCATTCATATTGCCTGCGACCATTCCATTGATATCCGTAAACACGGCGGCCGTGGCCAGCGCGAAGCCCACGGCAAGACCTGTTAACGCGGTCCAATCGGTTGTGATTGCGCCACGTTCTTCGACTGCGAAGGCACTAAACTGGATACAGATACTCACGGACTTGGGCTTTCGTTACTTTGCAACAAAAGTTATGCGCCCAGAAGCGGGCAGGAATGTGGCGCATTGGGCGCCAGCCGAGAACAATTGCCGGGCCATTCGTGGACAATCGCTGCGCAATTGTGTGCCGAGCGGTGCAAAACGGCCCTTGCCCCGCCCGGATGGCCGACCGATACACACGGCCATGCATGTATTCCGTCAGTTGATCCGCGCGGTGACGATTGCGTGCGTGCCTGCCCTGTGGCCGGGCGCGTCGAGCGCGCATCCTCATATCTTCATTGACGCCGGTTTGCGGCTGATCGTGGAAGAGGGGCGGGTGACGGCGGTGGAGGTCACCTGGCTTTACGATGGGCTCTATTCGCTGATCTTGCTGGAGGATTACGGGCTGGACGAGGATTTCGACCTGGCCCTGACCGCGGCGGAGGTTGAGGCGACACTTGGCTTTGACCTGAACTGGAACAGCGGCTTTGAAGGCGGGCTGGAGCTGCGCCGGGGCGATGTTGCGCTTGCAGATCGGCGCGCCCGAGGCGCTTTCAATGGAATTGGTGGGCGAGGGGCAGATACGCACGACCCATCGCCGCCCTGTCAGCGATCCCGGCGGGGACGGCCCCGTGGTGGCGCAGGCCTATGATCCGGAGTTCTACATCGCCTTCGAGATGACCGGTCAGATGGCGGTCGAGGGGGCGGAATGTGTGCCGGAGCTGGTCCGCGCGGATCTGGACGCGGCCTATGCGGCGCTGGATGCCGCGATGGAGGAGATCGGCGGGGCCGTGGCGGCGGAAGACAATTTTCCGCCCGTCGGCGCGTATTTCGCAGACAGGGTTGTGTTTGAATGCGGTGGGTGATGGCCGCCGCAGCCGTGCTGGTGCTGGTGCTGGGTCTATGGTTTTGGCTCTCGGGCGGTGACAGGGTTGTGACCGCATGGGCGCTGGAGGGCCAGCGCGCCGCACAGGAGGCGATGGCGGCCGCCTTGCGCCGGTTGCGCGCCGGGGACCCTGCCGCCGTCTTTGGGCTGATGTCGATCTGCTTCGGATACGGCTTCTTTCACGCGGCGGGGCCGGGCCACGGAAAGCTGTTGATCGGCGGCTATGGGGCGGCGCGTGCGGTGGGCGCATGGCGGCTTTCGGGTGTGGCATTGGCCTCCAGCCTGGCGCAGGGGCTGACGGCGGTGGCGCTTGTAGGCGTGGGCCTGTGGCTGGTCGGGTGGAGCCGCGAGCAGATGACCGAGAGCGCGGATCGCCTGTTTGCGCCGCTGAGTTTTGCCGCCATTGCGCTGGTGGGCCTGTGGCTGGCCGTTCGGGGCGCGCGTGGTCTGTGGCGCGCGCGGCGCGCAGCGGGGCACACCCATGACCATGATCACGCCCATACGGGCGACGGGCAGACCTGCTCCACCTGCGGCCATGCCCATGGCCCTGACCCGGAGGCGCTGGCAAAGGCAACAAGCCCGCGCGAGGTCGCGGCCCTGATCGCCGCCATTGCGATCCGCCCCTGTACCGGCGCGCTTTTCTTGCTGATCCTGACCGCGCAACTGGGCGTGTTCTGGGCCGGGGTCGCGGGCACCGTTGCGATGTCGCTGGGAACGGCATCTGTCACGGTGGCTGTGGCGCTTGCCTCGGTCGGATTGCGGCAGGGCGTGCTTGCGGGCCTCGCAGGCGGAGCGGCCCTCGCACGGGTGCAGCCCTGGATCGAGTTGGTGGTCGGCGCGATCATCGTGGGGCTTGCAACTCAATTGGCCATCGCCGCGCTTTGAACGCGACTTGTCGGTTGGGCACCATGGGCGTAAGCCGCGCCCATGACATTCGCCGAGCATATCCGCGCCACGCTGAAACTCGGCCTGCCCCTGATCGGCGGGCAATTGGCCCAAACCTTCATCGGCGTGACAGATACCGTCATGATGGGGTGGTATGGGGTCGAGGAATTGGCGGCGGTCGCGCTTGGGTCGAGCTATTTCCACCTGATCCTGATCATGGGAATGGGCTTTTCGCTGGCGGTTATGCCGATGGTTGCGGCGGCTGCGGCGAAAGAGGATGCGGTGCAGGTGCGGCGCGTCACACGGATGGGGCTTTGGATCGGCATCGCATTCGGGGCTTTGTCCCTGCCGCTTTTCTGGTTTTCGGAGGCCATCCTGCTTGAGGCCCGGCAAGACCCGCAGGTCGCGGCCGATGCGCAAAGCTATCTGCGCATTGCGGGCCTCGCGATTTGGCCCGGTGTGCTTCTCATCGCGCTGCGATCGCATCTCAGCGCACTGGACCGCCCCGGCATCGTGCTTTGGGCCTGGCTGGGCGGTTTGGTGCTGAACGCCTTCGTCAACTGGGTGCTGATCTTTGGCAATCTTGGCGCGCCAGAACTCGGCATCAAGGGGGCGGCCATCGCCTCGCTTGGCACGCATCTTCTGATTTTCGCCATCCTCGTCCTCTACGCGGCGCGCGGTCCCGGCATGCGGGTCTATGCGCTGTTCGTCCGCTTCTGGCGCCCGGATTGGGAGGCGATGGGGCAGGTCTTCCGGCTGGGCGCGCCCATCGCCGTCACACTGTTGTCCGAGGCGGGGCTGTTCATGGCGACGATGATCCTGATGGGCTGGATCGGAACGCTGGAGCTTGCCGCCCATGGCATCGCGCTGCAGATCATTTCGGTCACGTTCATGGTGCATATCGGCCTGAGTTCCGCCGCCACGATCCGGGTGGGCCGGGCATGGAGCCTCGGCGATCCTGTCGGCCTGCGCCGCGCAGCCTGGGCGGCCCTGCTTTTGTCGGCGCTGATGGTGGCCGCCACTATCGCGCTGCTGATTGCCGCCGCGGCCCCGCTTGTGGGCCTTTTCGTGGATCCCAGCGACCCGTTGCGCCCGCAGATCATCGCCATTGGCGTCAGCCTTCTGATCGTGGCCTGCTTCTTTCAACTGGCCGATGCGGCGCAAGTCATGGCTCTGGGCCTGTTGCGTGGCCTGCAGGACACGACGATCCCGATGCTCTACGCCTTTGTGGCCTATTGGATCATCGGCGTGCCGCTGGCCTACGCTCTCGGCTTCCCGCTGGGCTTTGCGGGCGAGGGGATCTGGGCGGGTCTTGCCATTGGCCTCGCGGGGGCAGGGCTCGTCCTGATCCTGCGCTTCCGCAGTCTGGCCACGGCGCTCGCCCCCGCACAGCAAGCGGCCTGACCCGCCTTCCTTGTTTCAAAAATACCTTCGGGGGCGCGCGCCAGCGCGTGGGGGGCAGACAGCCCCCCGACGACCGCGCCATTCCGCGAGAAGGCCTCCGTTTGGCAAAAGCAGATTTCCCTTGGAAAGCTGCCCCCGGCGACGACGCAGTCGGCGCAATTCCTTTATCTGTCTGTCCCTTAGCCGTCGGCCAGCTTGCCCAACACACGCGCCCAGGATCGGATGCCCTTATGAAAGCTCTCCACATCGTACTTTTCGTTCGGCGAATGGATCGCATCATCATCCTTGCCGAAACCGGCCAGCACCAGAATCCATGCCCAGGATCGTCTTGAAATACCCCGCAACCGGGATCGATCCGCCGCAGCCGATAAAGGCGGCCTCTGCGGGCCATTCGTCTGACAAGCGCCTCTCTTGCCTTCTCGAATATCGGATGGCTTGTGTCCATCAGCCCGGCAGGGGAGGCGCCGTGTTCCTTGAAGCTGACAGAGCAATCGGGCGGCATCTGCGCCAGCACCCAATCGCGGAAATTCTCGCGCAGGCGCAGCGGGTCTTGCCCTGCAACCAGCCGGAAGCTGATCTTGGCATGGGCCTCAGACGGCAGCACGGTCTTGAAGCCGGCGCCGGTATAGCCGCCCCAGATGCCGTTCACTTCTGCGGTGGGGCGCGACCAGATCATCTCAAGCCCCGGGCGGCCCACTTCGCCGGCCGGGTGGCTGAGGCCCACGGGGCCCAGGAAGGCCTCTGCGTCAAAGCCAAGCCCGTCCCATTGGGCTTTCAGGTCCGGTTCCAGTTCCGGGATGCCATCGTAGAAGCCGGGCACCTGGATCACGCCGTGATCGTCGTGCAGATTGGCCAGCACACGGTTCAGCACGCGGATCGGGTTCATCGCGACGCCGCCGAACATGCCCGAGTGCAGGTCGATGCGGGGGCCGGTCACCGTGATCTCTTCCTGCAACATGCCGCGCAGCTGGGTCACGATCCCCGGCACGCCATCGGCATAGAGGCCTGTGTCACAGATCAACGCGACCTCGGCCTTCAGCTCGTCCGCGTTTTCCTCAAGAAACGGCACCAGCGAGGGGGAGCCGCTTTCTTCTTCGCCTTCCAGGAATATCGTGACTTTTGCCGGTAGCTTGCCCGTTTCGGCCTTCCAGGCGCGGCAGGCCTCCACAAAGGTCATCAACTGGCCCTTGTCGTCGGCGGCACCCCGCGCGCGTATCACGGGCGTGCCGTTCTGATCCTCGATCACCGGATCGAAGGGGTCACGGTTCCACAACTCCAGCGGATCGACCGGCTGCACATCATAATGGCCGTAAAACAGGACATGTGGCCCGTCATCGCTGCCGTGGGCCACAACCATCGGATGACCGGTTGTGGGGCGGACCGACGCCTCAAACCCCAGACCCGACAATTCCTCCGCCAGCCAATCGGCGGCGCGGCCGACATCAGCATCATAGGCCGGGTCGGTGGAGATGGAGCGGATGCGCAGCAGGTCAAACAGGCGCGCGGTGGCGGCGTCGAGATCTTGGTCGATGCGGGCGAGAACGGCGTCGAGGGACATGGGACCTCCGATTGGGGTTGGGATTTTCCGCAACTTGGGCGCTTGTCGTGCGGGGTGCAACCAATCTGCTGCGACTGCGGCTCCCGCGAATGTGAACGCCTGTGAGATGGGTTTCTGCACTGTATGCGATAGCGTACCGCTATCACGCCCGTCACGGGCAGGGACACACCAGACAGCCAGGGATAGACCTCCACATGAGCCATCGTATTTTCGCAGCGAGCGCAATCGCCGCTGCCCTTTTCGCCACCTCCGCCGCCGCAGACGGTCATAGCTGCACTTTTGAGGCCGAAATCCCCGATTTCACGCAAGAACAGATCGACGCGCTTTACGAATGTGTCGCGGATGAGCTGCTGGAGAATTACCAGAGCGGCGACAACGAAGTGGCTGCCGTCTACCGCGACTGGGGCCATGCCCAGACCGGTCCTGCGGCGCCCGGGCATGCATGGCGGCAGGTTCCTGAACACCTTCGTCAATGAAGTGGGTTATGAGGCCTATATCCAATACGAAGAAGATGATGAGAGCTTCGAGATGCCGGTTGGCACCGTCATCGCCAAGGAAAGCTATACGTTGCGTGACAACGCTCCGCGCCGTGGCCCGCTGTTCATCATGACGCGCGGCACAACCGACGAATTCCCGGACACCGATGGATGGTTCTATTCGGCCGTGCAGCCCAACGGGAACCCAATGAACATCAGCCAGTCGTTCTGCCATGATTGCCATGGCGGGTTCAGCTTTTCGGACAGCCTTGGCTACCCCGCCTTTGACGTGCGATTGGGCAGCGAATAACCTGTCACAAGTCAGGCCCCTGCCGAAGGGCTGGGGCCTTTTCCCATTTGACGTCACGGCTTGACCCAGATCAAAGTCGGCAACGCGGCATTTTGTAACTTGGCCTCACAGGCCTTTGCGCCATATGTCAGGCCAAACGGGGGAACCCCCGCAGCCATCGAACTGACGGGCCAGGAGGCTGGCCCGCTCAAGGAGACCGCCAGTGAACTACGACACCGCGCTCGACGCTGCCCTGGGCAAGCTGCACGAGGAAGGCCGCTACCGCACGTTCATCGATATCGAACGGCACAAGGGCAACTTCCCCATGCAGTCTGGAAAAAGCCGGATGGGTCCGAGCAGGAGATCACGGTCTGGTGCGGCAATGACTATCTTGGCATGGGCCAGCACCCGGTTGTTCTGGAGGCGATGCACGAGGCGCTGGAGGCGACCGGCGCAGGCTCGGGCGGGACACGCAACATCTCGGGCACCACAGTCTATCACAAGGCGTTGGAGGCAGAGCTTGCGGACCTGCACCAAAAAGAGGCCGCGTTGGTCTTTACCAGTGCCTATATTGCCAATGACGCCACTTTAAGTACGCTGCCTAAGCTGTTCCCGGGCCTCATTATTTATTCCGATGCGCTCAACCATGCCTCGATGATCGAAGGTGTGCGCCGCAATGGCGGAGCCAAGCGGATCTTCCGCCACAATGATGTAGAACATCTTCGTGGATTGCTGGCGGCGGATGACCCGGAGGCGCCCAAGCTGATCGCGTTTGAGTCGATCTATTCGATGGACGGCGACTTTGGCCCAATTGAGGCGCTGTGCGATCTGGCCGAAGAATTCGGCGCGCTCACCTACCTTGATGAAGTGCACGCGGTCGGCATGTACGGCCCGCGCGGCGGTGGCGTTGCAGAACGCGACGGTCTGCTGGACCGGGTCGACATCATCAACGGGACACTTGGCAAAGCGTTTGGCGTACATGGCGGCTATATCGCAGCCTCTGCGAAAATGTGTGATGCTGTGCGGTCTTACGCGCCGGGGTTCATCTTCACGACGTCGCTGCCACCGGTGGTTGCGGCGGGCGCTGCGGCCTCGGTCCGGCACCTCAAGACCGATCAGGCCTTGCGCGATCTGCATCAAGAGCGTGCGAAGGTCCTCAAGCTCCGCCTGAAGGCGCTGGGGCTGCCGATTATTGACCATGGCAGCCATATCGTGCCCGTCATGGTCGGCGATCCGGTGCACACCAAGGCGATCTCGGACATGCTGCTGGAAGATTTTGGCATCTACGTGCAGCCGATCAACTACCCGACCGTGCCACGGGGCACGGAGCGTCTGCGGTTCACGCCGTCGCCGGTCCACGACCCGAACATGCTGGACGGTTTGGTGCAGGCGATGGATGGGCTGTGGTCGCATTGCGCGCTGAATCGCCAGGAACTGGCCGGGTAATCGCGCTGCCCTGTGCCTTGATCCGCGCCAATGTGGCACAGGCTTGGGCATCCCCCGAATTTTCGGAAAAATAATGGGCTGAAACGCGCCGAAACGCAGCGTTTCGCCTGCATGCGGGGTGCAACCGATGCGCACGCCATGGTATCGGTCGAAAAAGTCGGCGGATATTCTTTGGGAATCATCCGTTTTGGGGTAACATCTTGGGACAAACGGGCGGCACACCACAATTCGTGGTGGCTGGACCCATAGAGATCGGGGCAGGCCGCATGGGCCATGACAACGATCAGTATAGGGGCGATGGACAGTGGGACGCACATGGCGCGTTCGACGTCTCCTCTGATGCCGATCCGTCTCCAGCCCCCGTCTTCGATGGTTATGATCTGCACGACGTACCCCTTGGCGATCTGCTGAGGGGAGAGCGCGCGACTCTCGGAAAAAGCCTGCTTGATGTGGAGCGTGAGTTGCGCATCCGCGCCACGTATATCGCGGCCATCGAAAACGGCGATGTGGGCGCGTTCCAATCGCCCGGTTTCATTGCGGGCTATGTCAGGTCTTACGCACGGTATCTGGGCATCGATCCGGAATGGACCTTCCGCCGCTTTTGCGAAGGGACGGGCTTTCGCGGTATCCACGGCGGAGCGGCCGGACAGGCCGGTGACGTCAAGCGTAGGGTCAGCGAGGCACCGCGCCGGCTGGACCCGAACGAGGTCATGTCGTCGACCCGGATCTCTTACGCGCCCGTCAAAGACAGCGTGTTTGCGCAGGTGGAGCCCGGCGCGCTTGGTTCGATTGCCGTGTTGGTCGTTCTGGCCTGCGGCATTGGCTATGGCGCTTGGGCCATTCTGCACGACATTCAGCGCCTGAACATCGCCCCCATTGATGAGGCGCCCGCCGTGCCGCTGGCACAGCTTGATCCCCTTGCTGGCGCCTCGGGAGGGGCGTTCGATGTGGCGCAAGGCTTTGATATCGCGGTTCCCGGACCGGAAAGCGTGGATCGCCTCTACCGTCCGCAAGCGCTTGAGGCGCCGGTCCTGACCCCAAGGGATGGCGCGATTGGAACCGTGGACCCGAACGAGGTCGGCGCGTTGGCCGACGCTGCGCCGCGCGTCGCACCGCAACTGGGCGGCGGGGCCGTTGCCCCGACCGTGCAGGTGACGCAGGCGGCGGATCAGGTGATGATCTTTGCTACGCGGCCCACATGGGTGCGGATTTCGTCCCCCTCGGGCGACACGATTTACGAAGCCACGCTGAATGCGGGCGACTCTTACGTCGTGCCGGAAGGCGATGTGGTGCCCACGTTGCGGTCTGGCAATGCGGGATCCCTGTATTTCGCGGTGAACGGTGTGGCGCTGGGGCCTGCGGGTATCGGCGCCTCCATCGTGCGCGATGTGGAATTGACCGCGGATGCGCTGACGCAATCCTACTCCATCGCCGACACGGAGGCCGATCCGGACTTGACGGAAGTGGCCTCACTTGTGCTGGACGCTGCCGCCATTCCGGCGGCCCCTGTGCAGGTTCCGGTGCAGCAGCAAGCCGTGGTCTATGACCCGACTGGCGCGGGCAATGGGCAGGTGGAAACGGCGCTGGCCCTGTTCCCAGACATTCCGGCGGATGTTGCCGCAGCCATCGTGGCCAGCAACGCATTGCCCGTGGTGGTTCTGACGCCCGATGCCGAGACGGAACGCCCGCTGCCCCGCCCTGACGGCCACCCCAAGCGCCCGGATTTTCCTTGAAAATCCGCCCCTGGCGACCGCCTTGGCGGGCGCAACCTGGACAGCTGGCAAGACCATCCCGACAATTCGCATTGCTTGCATTGTCCAGCCCGCCTGACATGTCTATCTTGGCGGCAAGACCTCAAAAGGGCTGCTCCAGATGTCACATAATCCCATCCGCCCCTGGCGCAACATTGACCGGCGCACGACGCGCCAGATCATGGTGGGCAACGTGCCCGTGGGCGGCGATGCGCCGATCAGCGTGCAGACGATGACCAACACGCTGACGACGGATGCGAAGGCAACGATCGAACAGGTGCAGGCCGCAGCCGAGGCGGGCGCCGATATTGTGCGCGTCTCGGTGCCGGATCAGGAGAGCTCCAAAGCGCTGCACGAGATTGTGCGCGAAAGCCCGGTGCCGATCGTGGCCGATATTCATTTCCACTATAAACGCGGGATCGAAGCGGCCGAGGCGGGTGCGGCCTGCCTGCGGATCAATCCGGGCAATATCGGCAGCGCCGAGCGCGTGAAAGAGGTCATCCAGGCGGCGCGCGACAACAACTGCTCCATCCGGATCGGGGTGAATGCGGGCTCGCTTGAGAAGGCCCTGCTTGAGAAATATGGCGAGCCGACGCCCGACGCGATGGTCGAAAGCGGGCTCGACCACATCAAGATCCTGGAAGACAATGACTTCCTGAACTTCAAGATTTCAATGAAGGCGTCGGACATCTTCATGACGATGGCGGCCTATCAGCAATTGGCGGAACAAACCGACGCGCCGTTCCATCTGGGCATCACCGAGGCGGGCGGTTTCGTGGGCGGCACGGTCAAATCGGCCATTGGCCTGGGAAATCTACTTTGGATGGGCCTGGGCGACACGATGCGGGTCAGCCTGAGTGCGGACCCCGTCGAAGAGGTAAAGATCGGGTTCGAAATCCTCAAATCCCTGGGGCTGCGGCACCGTGGCGTCAACATCATCTCCTGCCCGTCCTGTGCGCGGCAGGGCTTTGACGTGATCAAGACTGTCGAGACGCTGGAACGACGGTTGGAGCATATCAAGACGCCGATGAGCCTGAGCATCATCGGCTGCGTGGTGAACGGCCCCGGCGAGGCGCTGATGACGGATGTAGGGTTCACCGGCGGCGGGGCCGGGTCGGGCATGGTCTATCTGGCCGGCAAACAAAGCCACAAGATGAGCAACGACCAGATGGTCGAGCATATTGTCGAACAGGTCGAGAAAAAGGCCGAAGAGATCGAGGCCGCACGCGCCGCCGCCGATCAGGCCGCGGAATAAGGGAGCGCATGATGAAAACTGCGAAGGATTATTTGGAAGCCGCAAATGCCACGGTCCCGCGCCTATCGGCGGAAGAGGCTGTTGCCAAACACGGCACGGACGGCGCGGTCTTTATCGACGTGCGCGATGGCACCGACATCGCGGCCTCAGGCACGATCGCGGGCGCGCACCGCGTGCCGCGCGGCATGATCGAGTTCCGCGCTGATCCGGCCGTTGAGGCGCTCTACAACCCGATCTTCCAAAAGGATGCAGAGCTTTACCTGATCTGCGGCGCGGGCGGGCAGGCGGCCCTTGCGGGCAAGACCCTGCAGGATATGGGCTTTACCAATGTGACCAACATTGGTGGATTTGCGGCCTGGAAAGAAGCGGGCGGACCAACCGAAAGCTAAGGGCGCAGGCCCTCCCGTGTTGGCATGATGGCTGTGTCATCACGCTGCACTTTGGGCGTGGCGCCGCGGGCGCGGCCAAGGCCGCGCGTCGCGGCGTCGGCGCGCCCTCTCATCGGTGCGATCTGTTTTGGACGTCGCATTCAGGTATTTGAAAAACGAGGAAATGGACAGTTTCCCCTCTAACCGAGGGTCAGCCCCCAGACAGCGCCGGGGCCTTCCTCGTTTGCGGTCATCGGCTCCTCAGCCTGTACCGCGCCGTCACCATGCGACCGCCTTGGTAAACGAAGCGTAAATGCGCCCCTTCCTTGTTTCAAAAATACCTCTGGGGGTTTGGGGGGCTGGCCCCCGATCTGAGCAATGTCTGAGCCACGGGCTGCGTTGCTTGAGTGCGCACACGACGACTGGTAGTTAGCACAAACAGAATTGGGGGAGCTTTTCCAGATGGCGCTGATCGCAGACTTGCCGCGCAATGAAGACGGCATCGCGACCGTGCTGGGAATCCTGACCCAGAGGTTCGGGCCGCGCGTTGAAACAGGGCAAGCCCTGCGCGAACAGCATGGCCACACGACCACATGGCTGCGCAATCAGCCGCCCGACGCCGTTATCTTCCCCGAAAGCACCGATGAGGTGCAGGAGATCGTGCGCATCTGTGCGACCCACCGCGTGCCCATCATCCCGTTTGGCACCGGCACCTCGCTTGAAGGGCACGTGAATGCACCCGCGGGCGGCATCAGCCTCGATTTCAGCCAGATGAACCAGATCCTGTCCGTCCATGCAGAGGATATGGATGTGACCGTCCAGCCCGGCGTGACGCGTAAGGCGCTGAACACGCATTTGCGCGACACGGGGCTGTTCTTTCCGATCGATCCGGGTGCCGATGCCTCGCTTGGTGGCATGGCGGCCACCAGTGCCTCGGGCACCTGCGCCGTGCGCTACGGCACGATGAAGGACAATGTGCTGGCCTTGAAGGCCGTGCTTGCCCTCGGGTGAAGTATCCTGACAAGCGCCAAACGCGCGCGTAAGACCTCGGCCGGGTATGACCTGACGCGCCTGATCGTGGGAAGCGAGGGCACGCTTGGCCTGATCACCGAGTTGACGCTGAAATTGCAGGGCATCCCCGAGGCGACGTCGGCTGCGACATGCTCTTTCCCGAGTGTCGAGGCGGCGTGCAACGCTGTGATCGCGACGTTCCAATACGGGCTGCCAGTGGCGCGGATCGAGTTGCTGGATGCGCTTCAGGTGAACGCCTGCAACGCCTATTCCAACCTCACCTTGCCAGAGACACCGCTATTGCTGCTGGAATTCCATGGCACGGACGCGGGCGTCACCGAGCAGGCCGAGGTCTTTGGCGAGATTGCCGGCGAATATGGCGGCACAGGCTTTACTCTTCACCACGCGCGAGGAGGAGCGCACCAAGCTTTGGCAGGCCCGCCATGACGCCTATTGGGCGGCACTGCAACTCAGACCCGGCGCGCGCGGGATTTCCACCGATGTGTGCGTGCCCTTGTCGCGACTGGCCGAATGCGTTGCGGCCGCGCAGGACAAACTGGCCGAGCTCGGCTTTATCGCGCCGGTGGTCGGGCATGTGGGCGACGGGAATTTCCACACGCTTTTGCTGATCGACATGGACAACCCAGCCGAGATCACAAAGGCCGAAGGTTTTGTCGGCTGGCTAAACGATCTGGCGATTTCGATGGATGGAACCTGCACGGGTGAGCATGGGATCGGGCAGGGCAAGGCCCAGTATCTCGAGCGTGAGCTAGGGCCCGCGGCGATTGCGATGATGGGGGCGATCAAACGTGGCGTGGATCCCCTCAACATCTTCAATCCCGGCAAAATGCGGTTGCCGGACTGATGGTGCGCCCCACGGCCTCAAACGTGCCCTCGGCCCATGCCGAGCCGCATCTGTCTGGCCGCTCCGGCTGGTTGCGAGCGGCCGTCATGGGGGCCAATGACGGCATCCTGTCCACGGCGTCGTTGATTGCTGGTGTTGCGGCCGGGTCCGGCGACAAGGCAGTGATCCTGTTGGCTGGCCTGGCGGGCATGGTCGCGGGCGCGCTGTCGATGGCGGCGGGCGAATACGTGTCTGTCTCAAGCCAGGCGGACGTGGAAAAGGCCGACGTGGCCCGGGAGCGGGCTGAGCTGGAGAACAACCCAGAGGGCGAATTGGCCGAGCTGCGCGCCATTTATGAGGAGCGCGGCTTGCGGCCCGATCTGGCCGCTGAAGTCGCCGAGGAGTTGACCCGACACGACGCGCTCGCGACCCATCTGCGCGATGAGATCGGATTAACGGACCTGTCCCCACCGCAGCCGGTTCAGGCCGCCTTGGTGTCGGCTGCGACCTTTGCAGCAGGCGCCGCGGTGCCACTGGGCGTGGCGGTGCTTGCGCCGGTCTCGGTGCTGATCCTGTGGGTCGCCGTGGGAACCCTTGCTGCTTTGGGAGCACTGGGCGCCTTGGGGGCCCAGGCGGGCGGTGCCCGCGCGCGCGCGCGGCCTTACGGGTCATGCTGTGGGGCGCGCTGGCGATGGCGGCGACCAGCGCCATCGGCGCCCTGGTGGGGCAGGGGCTATAGGACCGCGAACGCCTCAGTCCTTTGCGTAGTAGCCCGACGCGTAGCCGTCATATCCGTACTGCCCGGCATAGCCGTAGCCCTTCATCTTGCGCTGGTCGACTTGGGTGAGGACGACGCCATCGGCGGGGTGGCCGACACTTTCCAGCATATCGAGGCCTTGCCGGACCTGGGTGCGGGTTGTGCCGCCCCAGCGGACGGCAAAGACAGACGCGTCCGCGTACCGCGACAGCACGCGGGCATCCGGCACGGCAAGGACAGGCGGGCTGTCGATGATGATATAGTCGTAATGTTCGCGCAGGGTTGTGATGAGGTCCTGGAAGCGGCGGGATTCGAACAGGTCCGCTGCGTTGAAATCGCCACCTGAGCCCATCAGAACCTCAACGCCCAGATCCTCATCCATCAGGTTCGCGTTCTCAAGCGACGTTCGGCCAAGGACAACGTCGATCAGCTGCACGCCAGCCTGGTGGCCCTCGCCCACATAAGCGCGCAGGGTTTGGCGGCGGACATCGGCTTCCATCAACAACACGCGCTTGCCCTCCAACGCGCGCAAATAGCGGCTGAGGGCGATCGACAGGGTGGTCTTGCCTTCGCCCGGAATAGACGAGGTCAGCAAGATCACCTGCGGTGCACGGTCGAGATTGGCCATCAGGATCGATGTGCGCAGGTTCCGCACCGCCTCGGCAAAGACCGAATTGGGTTTTTCGCGCAGATGCGTCAGAACGTCGACCCGGTTGCGGCTGGACATGGCCGGCAGTGAGCCAAGGACCGGAACAGAGAGGGTCTGGCGCAGCTCATCCGTCGTGCGGAAGCCCGCAAAGCGCCATTCGCGGATCAGCGCGAGGGCGGCCCCGACAAACGCACCCAGCATCATTGCGACAAAGAGGGTCACCAAAATGCGCGGGCTGGACGCGCTGCGCGGGATCGCCTCGGACAGGATGCGGCTGTCCGCCGTCTCCAGGCCCTGCTGAACGCTTGCTTCCTGCAGGCGGGTCAGGAAGGTCTGATACAGCAGGCGCGCGGTGTTGACCTCACGCTCAAGCTGCTGAAGCTCGATGAGCTCATCGGATTGATTGTTGAACTGCGCCGTCAATTCCATTTCCGATCGGCGCAGGCTGGCCAGCTGTGCCTCCAAGCGGCGCTGGTCGGAGGCGATATCATCCTGCACTTCGCGAAGCGCAATTTCAGTCGCCGCTTCACCAAGCCGACCTGTGCGAAAGCGCTGCACAATGGCGCTGAACCGGGTGTCGCCAGATGCTTCTGCAACGGCAATCAGCGCCTCGGCCCCTTCGGCACTTGCCATGGCCTCGCCCAAAGCCGCCGTGTCTGCCAAGCGGGCCTCGGTTTCAGAGATCCGGTCACGTGTGTCGCGCAATTGCAGGTTTTGAGCCTGAAGCACGTCAGCGTCGATGACGTCTGATTGCTCCATCCGTTGCGCAAGAGTTTGTTCAAGCTGTTCAAGGCTGGCTTCCAGCTCGGTCGTTCTGAGGGACAAGAATTCGATGGCGCGGGTTTGTTCATCAAGCTTTCGCTGGATCTGGTTTTCCACGTAAAGCTCGGCCAAGCGGTTGACGATGCGTGCTGAATCCTGCCGGTTCTGCGTTTCGATCGAGATATTGAACACGAAGGACTGGCGGATATTTGTGATCGACAGCCGGGCGATCACACGGTCAATCACAAGGTTGCGCAGATCTTCGCCTTCGATGGCAGGTGGCTCCCAATCGCTGATCAGGGCGCGCACCAAACTGACCACTCCGCGCCATTGGGTGTCACTGAATTCAGGATGCGTCACGAGATCGAGGTCATCAACCAACCGCCCGATTAGATCGCGGGAGCGGAACACCTCAATCTCGGTATTGATCGCCGATACATCTGTGCCTGCGCCCGCAAAGACGCTCTCGATGTCCGAGATCACCTGTTGATCCTGTACCTCAAGGACGACACTTGCCCGCGCGGGAAACATGGGCGCTACAAATCGGATCGTGTAGAAGCCAGCAGCGAGCATGGAAACGATGGCAAATAGCAAAATCCAATATTTGCCGCGCCAAAGCGTGCGAACGAGAGCGACGAGGTCGATGGAGCCGTCAAATGTCCCGTTCGTTTCCGTATCGCGTGCCGTCGTCATTCCACCCAAACCTCAGAGATCACTCAGTCTGTTTTTTTGTCGGGGCGAAGCCCCGATACGCCCACTATTGTCAGATGCATTTGGCCTGGTAAATGACTGTTGAGAGAGGGGAATTTGCCCAAGCGATCGGCAAAAAACGAGAAGTAGAGGTTCTTTGGGCGCTCATGTGATCACCATATTGCGGAATCTTGCCGTCGGCGGATTTTTCAAGGGTCTGTTTTCAAACGGTTTTTGCAATGATCTTTGGATTTGCGAGGCTTGACCCAACTGTGTCGGTTTTTCCCATTACCTCATGCAACAGAACGCGGTTAATGTAGCTGGGGTCGGCCACGAAAGTGTCTTGGTCGGAATGGGGGAGCAAAATGCTCAGTACGCTGACGCGTCGTCAGAAGCGATACTTCTTTCTCGCCTTTGATAGTGCGCTTGTTCCGGTTGCCTTCTTCCTGGCCTACGTCTTGCGCTTTTCGGTTCTATTTCCCGCGCACTACCTAAGCGACGCATTGCCGCTGATCGTTGCAATGACCCTGTTCGGGCCAATTGTGGTCCTGGCCATGCGGTTGCCGTGGATCAAGCTCACATCGCTCGATATGTCTGCGCTCAGCCGGATAGCCGGGGCGACAGCCATTCTGATTCTGGTGGCGATGGCCTGTAGCTTTGCCTTGAACATAAATGCGCCGCGATCGATCCCGTTTCTGTTTGGTGGCGTGTTCTTTGTCTTGTCGGTGATGGGCCGCAACCTGGGCTACTTGCTGGTGTCGCGGTCGATGCAGCGCGGCAATGCAGGCGTGCCGGTCGCGATTTACGGGGCTGGGGCGGCGGGCATTCAGCTGGCGGCGGCGTTGCGCGCGTCGTCGGAAGTGGAGCCGGTGGCCTTTGTCGACGACAACGCAAACCTGCATGGATTGATCATTTCCGGTCTGTCGGTCTCTTCGCCGGTGCGTCTGCGCGAAATGGTCGAAAGCGGTCAGGTCAAGCGTGTCCTGCTGGCCATGCCGTCTCTGAGTCAGGCGAAAACCGATGCGATCCTGGCGGATCTGCATGCGCTTGGGTGCGATGTTCAGGTGCTTCCATCCTATGTTGATCTGATCTCAGGCCAAGCCACGACGCTGCAAACCGTGGCACCCGATGCGCTGTTGGGCCGCGACAAGGTGGATCTGGATGTGCCCGACATTGCGAAGGCCTATGCGGGCCGAGTCGTGATGGTGACAGGCGCGGGCGGCTCTATCGGGTCCGAGCTTTGCCGCCAATTGCTGGAATGCGCGCCTGCGCGGATCGTGCTGTACGAGCAATCGGAATTTGCGCTCTACCAGATCGACCGGGAACTGCGCGCCCGCGCCGAGGCGGTTCAGATCGGCCTCTCGGCGCGTCTGGGATCTGTGACAAATCCGACGCGTGTGGCCAATGTTCTTGAGGAAGAGGGCGTGGAGACCATTGTGCACGCCGCTGCCTACAAACATGTTCCGCTGGTCGAGGATAACGTCCTTGAAGGCGCAAGTAACAACTTGCTGGGAACGCAAGTGGTCGCGGCGGCTGCCGAGGCCCACGGAATCGAGCGCTTTATTCTCGTGTCGACCGACAAGGCAGTGCGGCCCACCAATATCATGGGCGCAACCAAACGGATGGCCGAGATGGTGATCCAGGACATGGCATCGCGCGCAAGCGGGACACGGTTCTCGATGGTCCGCTTCGGCAATGTCCTTGGCTCCTCCGGGTCGGTGTTGCCACTGTTCCAGGACCAGATCAGATCCGGGGGCCGGTGACCGTCACACACCCGGAGGTGACGCGCTTTTTCATGACGATTCCGGAGGCCGCGCGGCTGGTCCTGCTTGCCGGTGCCTTTTCCGAGGGTGGCGATGTTTTTGTGCTGGATATGGGCAAGCCCATGAAGATCCTCGATATCGCGCGGCGCATGATCGAGCTTTCCGGCGCCCGCGTTCGCAATGGGGAAGAGGGGGAAGGGATCGAGATCAAGATCACCGGTCTGCGGCCCGGCGAAAAGCTCTACGAAGAGCTTCTGATTGATGATGCCTCCCTGATCGCCACGCCGCATTCCAAGATCCTGAGGGCGTCCGAAGACATGCTCAGCCAGATCGAAGTCGCCGCCATGTTGCGCGAGGCCCGCGGCGCGGTTGAGGGATGCGATGCTGACCGGTTCCGTGCGGCTGTTGCGGGCTTTGTGAAAGGTTATCAACGCCCGGCTGTTGAAGCCGACACCGCCTAGGGCAGGGCGCGCGCCAGCGCAAGTGCGCCGTCCAACGCGCTGCCTTGCGGGGCTTGGAGGCCAGCGGTGATCTGGCCGCTTAACCGATCCGCCAGGGCTAGACCCATGCCTCCCGTCAGTGCCCAGGGCGTGCCGTTCGGATGGCCGACACCGCTCAGACCCTGTTCCACGCAGGTTTGGACATATCGCTGCAATAGCTTAGCCCAAGGGGTCCGGCGGTTGAATATGACGGGGGCCAGGGCCGCGAAGTCGTCCGGTGCGGCGTGCATGGCAAATTCGGAAGGATGCTGCCCGTTGATGGCGTCGCGAAGGGCGTCACGTAAGGGGTCATCTGTGTGCACAGGCATCCGCCCATCTTCCATCCGCGTCAGCTCACGCAGAGCCTCGCGCCCCAGCCAGGCCGCAGACCCTTCATCCCCCAGAACGAAACCCCAGCCGCCGTGATGCGTTACGCCCCGCGCATCCTTGCGGATGAAGAAGGACCCGGTGCCAAGGTTCACAAGCGTCCCGTGCCCGCCGCCAAACGCGCCCTCCAAGGCGGTGACACTGTCATCCACGACATAGGCCAGAAACGGCAGCCGCATGGCAAAGGCATCGGCGACACCGGGCAGGCGGCATCCGGCAAGTCCGGCCACGATGCGGGCGTGTTCGAGGTCATCGAGGCCAAGACCAAACGCGCCAAGCGCCTCAAGCAATGTCTCACGAATAGCCGCCTCGGCCGCGGCGGGATCGGTCACGACATTGGCGGGGCCGCCCTCGGCGCGGGCCGTCGCGGCCTTGCATGGACACCACCACGCGGCAGCCAGAGCCGCCGCCATCGATGCCAATGTCGATCCGATCATTCATGAGCGCAGCCTAACGCGCCGCTCAGATCAGGGAAACCGCCCGACCGGTGATCGCACTTTCCTGTGCCGCCATGCCGATGCGCACAGCCGCCGCGCCATCGGCCAGCGTGACCTCCGGCCGCCAGCCTTTGCGCACCACGTCCAGAAACCGCAGATGCTGGTAATAGGTTGACCCGTGGTGATCGCCCGCCGTGAGCAGATCCTTGTCGACCGGCGTTTCGTGCACGACCTTGCCGGTTGTGGGCATCCGCGGGCTGACGATGACTTTGGGTGTCGGTGCAGGGCCAATGTCGAAATTCCAGAACCGGGTCGGGCCGGGCACCTTGGCCTCGATCTTTCCGGCGGGGCCAACGGCGCTAATCTCTTCCTGATATTCGCTGCCTTCGGCGAACATGCACAGATCCAGCATAGCGCGCGCGCCGCGGGCGAAATCGACGATCACGAAGCCATTGTCCCAGATGTCCGGCGTCTCACCACCATAGCTTTCATCCAGATGGTTCACTGATTGCCCGGCAGAGGCCATCACGCGCACCGCCTCATCGCGCAGGATCAGGCGCATCAGGTCGAAGAAATGGCAGCACTTCTCGACCAATGTGCCGCCGGAATTGCGGTTGAAGCGGTTCCAGTCACCGACTTTTTCAAGGAATGGAAAGCGATGTTCCCGGATCGCCAGCATTTTGATTCCGCCGGTGGCCTGATTGCAAAGATCGCGGAATTTCGCGACGGGCGGCATGTAGCGGTATTCCATCGCGACCCAGATGGGCGCGGGGTAATCCTCGACCAGCTTGGCCAGAACCGCCTCATCCGCGGGATCGGTATAGAGCGGCTTTTCCATCAGCACGGGCAGGGGTCGGGTGGCCGCGATGCGTTTGAGGACATCGACATGGGTGTGGTTGGGCGAGGCCACCACAACCGCGTCCACATCGTTGCGCTGCACGACGCCTTCCAGATCGGGGCAGCGCACCGCGCCGGGCACAAGGGCCGCCGTGGCCGCCGCCATACCTTCATCCGGTTCGCAAAAGGCGCTGACCTCGGCCCCCGCCAAAAGCGCGATATTGCGGATATGCTCTTGCCCCATCATCCCGGAGCCGACGATGCCGTAACGCGTCATATCTATTGTCCTGTGCTTCGGGGTGTCATGGCACCCGCGCGAAATATTGGGCCCGGGTCGGGTCGTACCATGTCCAACTGGCCTCAGCTGGCGTGCCGTTTTGGTCAAAGGCGCGACGCTCGATCAGCGGCACGTTGGCGGCAGGCGCAAGGCCCAGAGCATCCGGCGCCCAATCCGGCAAGGCGCCCATGCGGATGACGTCCTCAGCTTCGCTGATTTTTAGCCCCAGCCGATCCTCATAGCTGCGGTAGAGCGATTCCGAGACGTTGTTCGGCGTCAACGGCCCCTTGTCGAGCCAGCGGGCATCAAGCCAGATTTCCTCAACAGCAACAGGCACATCCGACAGGAACCGCAACCGACGGATGCGCAAGCCGATGTCGGACGCCCCGATTTTGGGCAGCGTCACGGGCTTGGCCGCGCGCGTCATATCCAGCAGGCGCGCGGTGGGCAGGCCACCGCCTTGGCCCGCCAATTCCAGACGCAGCAGCGCGTAGGTCCCGACGGAGCGGTTGCCGCCTAGCACATAATTGCCCGACCCTTGCCGCCGTTCGATCAGATGGCGGTCCACCAAAAGCTGCAGCGCCTTGCGGAGTGTTGCCACCGCCACGCCTTTGTCTGCGGCCATGGCGCGTTCGGGGGGCAGTTTATCGCCCTCGGCCAACCGGCCCGAGCCAATATCACGGGTCAGCTCTTCCGCGATGCGAAGATAGGTCGGCAAGGCGCCTGTGGGCGCCTCAAGCGGCGCGGGCGCAGGTGTGGCGCGCAGCGTCTTCGGCATCGCGCGTCCTCCCTCGCTGGCCGGAATTGATATACCATTGATATACCGTCTATGCGGTGCTACCCGAGAAGAGTTGACCGCGCAAGGGAGGACGCGAAGGATGACAGTGGTTCCCGTCACATCGGCAGATCTGGATGCTGCCGAAGTCAGCTGGTTCGCAGCCCTTTGCTCGGACGATTACGAATTCCTCGGCGTGCCGGATGGCAAGCTGCGGTCGTCCTGGGCGCATTGCTCGGGCATCGTTCAGGAGGCGGAAAAGCAGGGTTTTCGCAACATCCTCTGCCCGTCCTCCTATCAGGTGGGCCAAGACACGCTGTCTTTCGTGGCCGGCTGCGCGCCGATCACCTCACAGATCAACCTGCTCGCCGCCGTGCGCTGCGGCGAGATGCAGCCGATCATGCTGGCCCGCACCATCGCCACGCTCGACCACATGCTGGAAGGGCGGCTGACCGTGAACATCATCTCGTCCGACTTTCCAGGCGAGAAGGCTGAAAGCGGGTTCCGTTACCAGCGCTCGCGCGAGGTGGTCGAAATCCTCAAGCAAGCCTGGACGCAGGACGAGATTAACTTCCAAGGTGAAGTCTATGATTTTGCAGGGTTAACGACTGATCCCGTACGCCCCTATCAGACCGGTGGGCCGCTGCTTTATTTCGGCGGATATTCCCCGCCTGCGCTGGAGCTGTGCGGTCAGCATTGCGATGTCTACCTGATGTGGCCCGAGCCGAAAGAGGCCTTGGCGCAGCGGATGCGCGACGTGAACGCGGTGGCGGAACGCTATGGCCGCACGCTCGACTACGGCCTGCGCGTGCACATGATCGTGCGCGACACGGAGGCCGAGGCACGCGAATATGCCGAACATCTGACCTGCAAAGCTGGACGACGAATATGGCCAGTTGATCCGCGAACGGGCGCTCGATCCCAGCGGCTCGCTCGGCGTGTCTCGCACCAAGCCAAGGCGCGCGAATTGGCCGACAAATACGGCTATGTTGAGCCGCATCTGTGGACCGGTGTGGGCCGGGCACGGTCGGGCTGCGGTGCGGCGCTGGTGGGCTCCGCCGACCAGGTCCTCAGCGAGATCGAAGAGTACAAGAAGATGGGCATCCGCGCCTTCATCTTCTCGGGCTATCCGCATATGGATGAGTGCAAGCATTTCGGGCGCCTGGTGATGCCCGAGCTGAAAACATGTTCAATGCCAGAGGTTTACGGCCGGGTGCCTGCGAGCACACCCGCCACGCCTTTGGGCACAGGGGAGCGTCGTTAAATGGATCGCGTCGAATGTTGGGGGCCTTGAGATGTCCCAGATCGTCTACGGCATGTGGCGGCTTGGGGGATGATGACGATACATCGCCCGCCCATGTCCAGGCGAAGGTCGAAGCCTGCCTTGAGCAGGGCATCACGACGATGGATCAGGCCGACATCTACGGCGGCTACATTGCCGAGGCGCTATCTGGGCGATTGTCTGAAGGCCGCGCCGCAACTGCGCGATCAGATCGAGATCGTGACGAAATGCGATATCGTGGCGCCGATCGGGAAGCACTCCGACAAGCGCGTGAAGTACTATGACACCAGCGCAGATTATGTCTCAGCTTGTGTCGATAACTCCCTGAAAGATATGGCGATTGACGTCATCGACCTTTTGCTGATCCACCGCCCCGATCCCCTGATGGATCATGCGGAAACGGGCGCTTGCCTCGACAAACTGGTAGCCTCCGGCAAGGTCCGCGCGGTGGGTGTGTCGAACTTCCGCCCCTGGGATTGGGAGCTGCTGCAATCCGCGATGGACACCCCGCTGGCCACCAACCAGATCGAGATGTCTGTTTTGCACCACGCGCCCTTCACCAACGGGGATTTGGCCTTCCACCAGCGTCAGAACCAGCCGCTGATGGCTTGGTCGCCGCTGGCGGGGGGTACATTGTTTGGCAGCGAAGGGGCCGCCGTGCGTGCGGTGCTGGACCGGATCGGGGCTGAGCAAGGCGTCGGCGCGGACGCCGTGGCTGTTGCCTGGCTGCTGCGACACCCGGCCAAGATCCTGCCTGTGATGGGAACGAACAATCTCAACCGGATCAAGGGCTTGTCGGACGCTGTTAAAGTCGATCTCAGCCGCGTTGACTGGTTTGAAATCTACACCGCCGCCCTCGGTCACGAGGTCGCGTAAACGGGCCTAAAGATGGGAAAGATGATTGGCGCAGCCCGTCAGGGCCGCGTAGTCATCGCTGACCACGCTGATCCCGAACTGCTCCATAAAGCCGGAAAAACGGCCCTTGGCCCGGAAGGCATCGACAAAGCCGAAGCGGTCCAGATGCGGAGCAAAGGCGCGGGTGACGCCGCCGACAAGGTAAATGCCGCCAAAGGGCAGGTGCGACAGGGCAAGATTGCCTGCCACTTCCCCCAGCACCGTCACGAACAAGGCGCCGGTTTCGCAGGCCGCCTTGTCCCCGGCTGCGATCTGGTCCAGCACGTCGGCAGGCTCAACCTTGGTGCCATGCAGCGCCCGGTGCAAATTGCTGACGCCGCGCCCGGACAAAACCTCTTCAACCGATGGAAAGCCCTTGGCGTCCCCCAAGGCACCAAGCAGCGCGTGCAGGGCAGGGATCGACGCCGGAAGGCTGACATGGCCCGCCTCGGACGGCGGAACAAAGCGCCCCGCTGCCGTGTCAAAGACCGGGCAGGTGTTGAACCCGGTGCCCAGGCCGATCACCAGCTTGGCGGCTGTTTCCGGCACGTCCGGCTGCGGCAGCACAACTTCAAGATCCTCCGCCGCGATATGTCCGATCGCGTGACCTTGTGCCTGTAGATCGTTCAGCACCGCGACCTTCTCGGCGGTCAACGCCTCGGCCAACACGGTCTTGTCGATCCGCCAGTCCAGATTGGTCAGCGTGCCCACGCCATCATGGACCGGCCCCGCCATCGCCACGCAGACACCGGATATCCGGTCACGGTCCACGCCGCTTTCCTCAAGGAAGCGAGCGATCACATGGCCGATGCCATCATGGTCCGCATTCTTGAAGCGCTTGACCGACGCACGGTCCACATCTGCGCCGCTGGCCAGAGCGACACGGGTATTGGTGCCGCCGATATCGGCTACAAGCGAGCGGGACATGTGGGTTCCTTCGGGGTCGTTTTAATTTTGATCGCCAAAATAAATGACGAAGCCGCCAAGTGCAATGCCGCGCCGGTTCAGGCGCGCCACCACTCAGCGAGGGCGTGATAGGACGCTTTGGGCGTTCTTGCCAAGGTCTCGAAATCGACGTGGACCAAACCGAAGCGTTTCTCGTAGCCCAAGGCCCATTCGTAATTGTCCATCAGCGACCACACGAAATAGCCCGCCACGGGCGCGCCCTCGGCAATTGCGGATTGCACGGCTTTCGAGGTGCTGGTCGAGGTAATCGATGCGGTCGGGATCCGGATCCGTGGCCGAGGCCATGCCGTTCTCGGTCACAAAGATCGGCAGATCGCCAGTATATTCGCGCGCCATCCGGGTCAGGAACATCTGCAAGGCGTCGGGATAGATCTCCCACCCCATATCCGTGGTGGGCCCCTGTGTCGGCATCTCGGCATAGGCGGGCCACGGCGCGCCGGGGACGTCCGCGATGCGTTTGCGGGTGTAGAAGTTGATGCCGGCCCAATCTAGGGGGGATTGGATGACCGGGAAATCGTCTTGCCAGCCGTGGGGCAAGTGCGGCTCCAACCCCTCCAGAACTTCGACCGGATATTCGCCCTTGAACAGGCCGCCGAGGAAGAAGCGGTTGTAGATCGCGTCGTAGCGTGTGGCGGCGGCGACGTCTTCCGGGGCATCTGTCGCGGGCGTCGCCCATTCGAAATTGCAGACAGCGCCCAGATTTTGCACGCCCAATCCTTTGCACACCTGAATGGCGCGCCCGTGGCTGACCAGCACATGGTGCATCGCGCGCGCGGTAGCGCGGATGTCGCGCAGGCCGGGTGCGTGATGGCCATCGAAATGCGACAGCCAGCCCACGCACCAAGGCTCGTTGATCGGGGCCAGCGACCAGAGCCGGTCGCCCAATCGCGCGGCCACAACCTCCGCATAGTCCGCGAACCAGTTCGGCATGTCCGCATTCCGCCAGCCGCCCCGGTCGGCCAGCGCCTGCGGCAGTTCCCAATGATAGAGCGTCAGTGCCGGCGCCACGCCGCGCGCCAGCAACCCGTCGACCAGCCGGTCGTAGAAATCGAGGCCCTCTCCGTTCACGGCGCCGGTGCCCTCGGGCATGACCCGCGCCCACGAGGTTGAGAAACGATAGACATCCGCGCCAAGCCCCGCGATCAGATCCAGATCCTCGTCCAGCCGGTTATAGTGGTCGCAGGCCAGCGCGCCATTCTCGAACCGCACAACGTTGCCGGGTGTGCCGGCGAAACTGTCCCAATGGGTCAGGCCAGCGCCGCCGAACTGGTGGCCCTCGATCTGATAGGCGGACGTGGCAACGCCAAAGCGGAAGCCGTCAGGAAAGTCGGCGCGGGTGAAGTTCATGGTGCTGTCCTTGTGAGGCAGAAAGGGTCAGGCGGGGGCAGGGCCGGTGGACCGCCCAAGCGATAGGTCGGTGTCCCAAAGTTCCTGGATGGCGGGCTGGTTAGGATTGTCGATCAGGCTGAGAAGGATTTCCGCGCAACGCTGACCAGCGGCCCGAATCGAGGACCGCGTGGCGGTGAAGGCCGGACCATCTGGCGCGCTGATACCCTCGTTGCCCATATAACTGAGACCGTCATCATGGCAGATGATCGACACATCGCGCCCGATCCGCAGCCCACGTTCGCCCGCAGCGCGGCGGATCCCGATGGCGGGGATGATGGATGAGGCCAGAAATGCCGTGGGCCCATCGCCCGCATCCAGCATCTCGCACGCGGCGCGGTAGCCATATTGCTCGGTCATAACGTCTGAGCGCATCCATGCGGCGTTAGGCGAAACCTCCCGCGCGGCCATTGCCTGTTCGAACCCCAGACGTCGGCGGCGGGCGAAATCGAGCGTTTCCTGACCGTTGATCAATGCGATCTTGCGATGCCCCAGATCCAACAGAAAGTCTGTGGCGCGTCGAAAGGCGCGGATATTGGCCACGTCGAGCCAGGAATACCCGTCCGGCGCGCCCGTGCGCCCGTGAACGAGGAAGGGCAGGCCGAGTTCCTGCAGCAGCGGAACGCGCGGATCGTCCATCGTCGGGGCCTGGACCATGACGGCATCGACGGAGGCGTTGGCCGCCATCTGGCGATAGGCGGCCTCGGTCCCCTCGGCCGGAACCATCGACAGCAGCAGGTCATAGCCTTCGCGGGCATAGATCTCGCCGGCGCCTGCAATGAAATCCGCAAAGATCGGGTTCACCAGCTCCTCTTTGCCGGTCAGGGGCATGACGTGCCCGATGGCCATCGCCCGCCCGGTCGCCAGGCGACGGGCCTTGGCGTTCGGCGTGTAATTCGCAGCCTCGGCCGCCGCCTGAACCCGCAGCCGGGTTTCTTCCCGAACCTCGGGGTAGCCGTTCAAAGCGCGGCTGACGGTGGTTTGGCTCAGCCCAAGCGACTCGGACAATTGTTTGAGATTCATACGAAATTGGCTTTCAAAGCGCTTCGAAAATCAGAGGTAAGCTAGCGGCTGCGCGGCGATGCTGTCAAAGGGGGAAATGCAGATTTCCTGACCGTTCAGTCGAAAATTCCATGATTTTTCTGTTGTTTGCAGAGTCTCATTGACACAGGCCGTTGCATCGGCAAGTGTGTCGACAACCCAAAGCGCTTTGGAGAGAAGCGCAGCGGGGCACTGCACGCGCCGGGCGACACGGCCCGCGCGAAACTGACTGGGAGGTCACCTATGAAGAAGATGTATCTGGCCAGTGCGGCTGCACTGGCGCTTTCCGCGAGCGGCGCACTGGCTGATGGTCACATCAACCACGTTTTTGCCGTTGGCGAAGGCGATTTTAACTGGGACAGCTACAACGCCTACGCCGAGGCATTCGACCTCGCGGGTGAAACCGTCACCATCACCGGCCCCTGGACGGGTGCTGACGCGGAACTGGTGAACTCGGTCCTCGACTACTTCGAATCCGCGACTGGCGCGGTGGTCGAATATTCCGGCTCCGACAGCTTCGAGCAGGACATCGTGATCGCCACCCAGGCCGATTCGGCGCCCAACGTGGCCGTGTTCCCGCAGCCCGGCCTGATCGCGGACCTCGCCTCGCGCGGCGAACTCACTCCGATGAGCGAAGAGACCGCCGACTGGATCCGCGAAAACTACGCCGCAGGCGACTCGTGGGTGTCGCTGGCAACTGCCGCTGGCCCCGATGGCGAAGAGGCGCTTTACGGCTTCTTCTACAAGGTCGATGTAAAATCGCTGGTCTGGTATTCGCCGGAAGCCTTCGATGAAGCGGGCTACGACATTCCCGAAACCATGGAAGACCTGATCGCGCTGTCCGAGCAGATCGTGGCAGACGGCGAGACGCCTTGGTGCATCGGTCTGGGTTCCGGCGCGGCCACCGGCTGGCCGGCCACCGACTGGGTCGAAGACATCATGCTGCGCACGCAGGATCCCTCGGTTTATGACCAGTGGGTTGCCAACGAGATCGGCTTTGACGATCCGGCGGTTGTGAACGCAATCGAAGTCTTCGGCTCGTTCGCGCGCAACAACGATTGGGTCAATGGCGGGTCCGAGGCTGTGGCCTCCACTGACTTCCGCGACAGCCCTGCCGGCCTCTTCACCTTCCCGGCCGAGTGCTACATGCACCGTCAGGCGTCGTTCATCCCGACCTTCTTCCCGGAAGATGCGGACAGCGACTTCTTCTACTTCCCCGCGTTCGCTGGTGAAGACCTTGGCTCGCCCGTTCTGGGTGCAGGCACGGCCTTCGGCATCACGCAGGACAGCGCAGGCGCACAAGCGCTGATCGCGTTCCTGCAGACGCCCATCGCCCACGAAGTGTGGATGGCACAGTCGGGCTTCCTGACACCGCATTCGGGCGTGAACAGCGATCTGTTCGCCTCGGACACGTTGCGTCAGATGAACGACATCCTGCTGGGTGCCACGACCTTCCGCTTCGACGCATCGGACCTGATGCCGTCGGAAATCGGTCAGGGCATCTTCTGGTCCGGCATGGTCGACTATGTCGGCGGTGAAGACGCCGCGTCTGTCGCAGGTCGCATCCAGGATCGCTGGTCCGAAATCCAGTAAGCCGTCCACTCACGGAAAATGACACCGGCTTCGGCCCGCAGGTTTGCGGGCCGGACGCCAACCAAGCCGGACAAACCGGTACACGACCGGCCCAATGTGGCCCGCCGGGCGCGAGCGTATCCGCCAACACCATTCGACCGGGGGAGGGCGCTTACCATGTCGCCAGTCATTCAAGGCATCATCACGATCATCATCGGCGTCGGCGGCTGCGTGGGGTATTTTTACTTCGCCAACCTCTTCATCGATAAGGTGCTGTTCCCGGCACGGGGTGCGAATGCGGGGCGCAACATCAACCGCGCCAATATGATCCGCCCGTGGATTTTCCTGTTCCCGGCCATGTTCGCGCTGGGGCTGTACCTGATGTACCCGGTGGTGGGCTCATTCTTCCGCTCGCTCTACGACCGCTCAGGCGACGAATTCGTTGGGCTTGGCAATTACGCCCGCCTCTTTAACAACCCCGATTTCCGGCAAGCCTTCCTCAACAACATCCTCTGGGCGCTTGTGGTGCCTGCGGGTGCCACGTTCCTGGGGCTGGTTATCGCACAGCTCACCGACCGTCTGCGCTGGGGCAACATCGCCAAGTCGCTGGTCTTCATGCCCATGGCAATCAGCTTCGTGGGTGCCTCGCTGATCTGGCGCTTCGTATACGCCCAGGACGGTGACATCGGCATCATCAACGCCATCCGCTTCTACTTCGGCGCGGAAGAGGGGATCGACCCGCTTCAGATCCCGTTTTGGAACAACTTCCTGCTGATGATCATCCTGATCTGGATCCAGACCGGCTTTGCCATGGTGATCCTAAGCGCCGCCCTGCGCGGTATCCCGGAGGAAACGGTGGAGGCCGCCATCATCGACGGCGCGAACCCGTTCCAGGTCTTCTTCAAGATCAAGGTGCCGCAGATCATGGGCACAATCGTGGTGGTCTGGACGACGATCACCATCCTGGTCCTGAAGGTCTTCGACATCGTCTACACCATGACGGGGGGCAATTTCGGAACAGAAATTCTGCCGTCCTTCATGATGGATTTCATGTTCCGCGACGACGGGCAGGCCACGGCTGTGGCCTTCGTGATCATGCTGGTGGTTTTGCCGGTGATGGTCTGGAACATCGCGCAAGCGCGCAAAGAAATGCGCTGAGGGGGAAGAGCAATGGACAATATCGCAGGACAGAAAAGCAGCCTTTCCCTTGTCACCAACATCGCGGTGCTTCTGATCGTGATCGCGTGGCTGATCCCGACCGTGGGGCTCTTCGTCAGCTCGTTCCGCGATCGTGATCAGATCGCGGCGTCTGGCTGGTGGGTCGCACCGTTCTCGGTGGAGCTGACGTATCGGACGCGTGCTGACGCCACGCCGACCGAGCAGGGCAATCTCTTCGTGATCGAAGGCAATATCTTCGAATCCGAGGAAGTGCGCGAAAGCTTTGAGGATGGCGAAAGCTCCATCGCAGCCTTTGGTTTGCGGGGTCGTGAGCCGGGCGCGTTCGAAGCCGGAACGGAGGCCGAGAACCGCGATGGTGGCACCATTCAGGTCAACGCAGACGGCTCCTACGTCTATACCTCGCCCGAGCCAATTGATGGCGCGCCGAGGGTTTACTTTGTCGCGGAAACGCCCCCGCAATTCACGCTCGACAATTACCGAACGGTTCTGACCGCCGACAACATGGACCGCGCCTTCATCAACACGCTGACGGTGACGATCCCGGCGACGATCATCCCGATCCTGATCGCGGCCTTTGCGGCCTATGCCCTGGCGTGGATGGATTTCCCGGGCAGAGGGCTTTTGATCGCGACCGTGGTGGGCCTGCTTGTGGTGCCCTTGCAGCTGGCGCTCGTGCCGCTCCTGAACCTGCACAACCAGTTGGGCATCGGGCAGAGTTTCGTGGGGATATGGTTAGCCCATACAGGGTTCGGCCTCCCGCTCGCGATATACCTCTTACGCAACTACATGGTGGGCTTGCCCCGCGACATCATCGAGATCCGCTAAAGTCGATGGCGCCACGGATTTCCAGATCTTTACCAAGATCATCCTGCCGCTCAGCTTCCCGGCGCTCGCCTCCTTCGCGATCTTCCAGTTCCTGTGGACATGGAATGACCTGCTGGTCGCCAAGGTCTTCCTGCCCTCCGCAGGGGATGCAGCCGTGATGACCGTGAAAATCGCAGACGATCTTCTGGGCTCTCGCGGTGGCGATTGGGGCATCCTTGCGACGGCCGCGTTCGTGTCGATCGCGGTCCCGCTCCTCGTCTTCTTCACCATGCAACGTTACCTCGTGCGCGGCCTGCTGGCCGGCTCGGTCAAGTAAGGAACGATACGGCCATGAACCTGATGCAGGACATGCCCCAAGGCGACATCATCGCGCCCGACAAGGACTGGTGGCGCGGTGCCGTGATCTATCAGATCTACCCGCGCAGTTTTCAGGACAGCAACGGCGATGGTATCGGCGATCTGGCCGGTATCATCCACCGGATGGAGCATATCGCCGATCTGGGTGTCGACGCGATCTGGATCAGCCCGTTCTTCCGCTCACCGATGCTCGATTTCGGCTATGACGTCAGCGATTACCGCGACGTCGATCCGATGTTCGGCACGCTTGGCGATTTCGACGCGCTGATTAATCGCGCCCACGATCTGGGGCTGAAGGTGCTGATCGACCTGGTGCTCAGCCATACCTCGAACCAGCATCCCTGGTTCCAGGAAAGCCAGCAGAACAAGACCAACGCCAAGGCCGATTGGTATGTCTGGGCGGACGCGAAGCCCGACGGCACGCCGCCCAATAACTGGTTGTCGATCTTCGGCGGCTCGGCCTGGGAATGGTCGGGGAGCGGATGCAGTATTACCTGCACAACTTCCTGAAAGAGCAGCCGGATCTGAACTTCCACAACCCGGCGGTGCAGGAAGAATTGCTGTCAGTCGCGCGCTTCTGGCTGGATCGCGGCGTCGATGGCTTCCGCCTCGACACGATCAACTTCTACTTCCACGACGCCGAGCTGCGCGACAATCCCGCCCTCGATCCCGAGGCGCGCAATGCCACCATCGCGCCCGAGGTGAACCCCTATAACTGGCAGGATCACATCCACGACAAGAACCGCCCCGAAAACCTCGATTTCCTCCGCCGCTTGCGTGCGGTGATGGATGAATATCCGGCGGCCACAGCCGTGGGCGAAGTGGGCGATGCGCAATACGGCCTTGAGATTCAGTCCGAATACACGTCGGGCGGCGACAAGATGCACATGTGCTACTCGTTCGAATTCCTCTCGGGCCTGACACCCGATGCCGAGCGTGTGGTGAAGGTCCTTTCGGATTATGAGAACACCGTGGGCGATGGATGGGCCTGTTGGGCCTTTTCCAACCACGATGTCGTGCGCCACGCCACGCGGTGGGCTTTGGATGATGACGCGATCCGGCTTTACGCCGGGCTGCTGCTCAGCCTGCGCGGCTCCGTCTGCCTCTATCAGGGCGAAGAACTTGGCCTGACAGAGGCCTATGTCGCCTTCGAGGATCTGCAAGACCCCTACGGCATCCGCTTCTGGCCCAAGTTCAAGGGCCGCGACGGCTGCCGCACGCCGATCCCATGGGTGGCCGACAACCAGAATGGCGGCTTCTCGGAAGCCAAGCCTTGGCTGCCGGTCGCGCCTGAGCATTTGGCGCGTGCGGTCGCAAAACAGACCGGCGCACAGGAAAGCACGATGGCCTCCTACAAGCAGATCATCGACTGGCGCAAAACCCAGGCCCCGCTGATCAAGGGCAAGATGCGCGGCTTGCGCGCCGTGGGTCCGGTGGTGGAATTCATCCGCTGCCATGAGAGCGAAGAGGTGCTGTGCGCCTTCAACCTCAGTAACGACGTGCAACGCATCCCGCTGGCCGATGGCACGTGGGAGCGGATCGTATCCCCCTTCGACGGCGAACCGATGGGCGATGAAATGATGTTGCCACCCTATGAAGCCGGCTTTGCGCGGCGCACCGACCTAAAGACAGAGGGATAAGAGAGATGGCCAATCTGAAGCTGACCGACGTCGAAAAGACATATGGCGGAACCGTGCAGGTCCTGCGCGACATCAACCTGGACATTGAGCAGGGCGAATTGATCGTGTTTGTTGGCCCCTCGGGCTGTGGCAAGTCCACACTTCTGCGCATGATCGCGGGGCTGGAAAAAATCACCGGCGGTGAATTGGTGATCGACGATATGGTCGTCAACGACGTGCCCCGTCCGAGCGTGGCATCGCGATGGTGTTCCAGTCCTACGCTCTGTACCCCCACATGACCGTGCGCGATAACATGGCCTTCGCGCTGAAGATCGCAGGCGACAGCAAGGAAGAGATTGACCGCAAGGTCGAGGCCGCCGCCGCAAAACTGCAGCTTGAAAATTTCCTCGACCGCCTGCCCAAGGCGCTCTCTGGTGGTCAACGTCAGCGTGTCGCCATTGGCCGGTCCATCGTGCGCGACCCGAAGGTCTACCTTTTTGATGAGCCGCTCTCAAACCTCGACGCATCCCTGCGTGTCGCCACCCGCATCCAAATCGCGCAGCTAAAGGAAGAGATGCCGGAATCGACGATGATCTATGTGACCCACGATCAGGTGGAGGCGATGACGCTCGCCTCGCGCATCGTGGTGCTCGCAGGCGGCGGCGTGGCGCAGGTGGGCTCCCCCTGACGCTCTATGAAAAGCCCAACTCGACCTTTGTAGCCAAGTTCATCGGCTCCCCTGCCATGAACCTGATGCGGGGCAAGATCGTGGGCACGGGCGCCACGACGACGCTCGAGATGGAGCAAGGCGGCGGCACGATCACCTCCGACTATCCCTCCACCGACGCCGATATGGGCGCGGAAGTTGAGGTTGGAATCCGGCCTGAGGATATGGTTGAGGCCACAGGCTCCGACTTCGCCTATCACGGCACGGTCGAGATTACGGAGGCTCTGGGTGAGGTCACGCTGCTCTACTTCCAGCGCGCCAACGCCGAAGATGACCCAGTCATCGGCAAGCTCGCCGGCATCCACAAGGGCCTGCGTGGCAATGACGTGAAGCTGACCGCGTCGGCCGACAAGGTGCATGTCTTCAAGGACGGGATCAGCCTGCTGTACCGGGACGAGGCCGTGTTCCTGCCAGGTGTGCAGCCGCACTAGGGGCAGGGCCGGTGCGCCCGCCTCCGCTGCTTTCATCGGTTCTTAGGAAAGATCAGGCAAGCCCTCACCGACAAAAGCAGGTGAGGCGATGTCCGTATATATTTCCGAATGGAACAGCTACTCCGCGTTCAGCGGTGGCGATTTTGTTGAGATTGCAGCGCCGGTCGGAACCGACCTCTCTGGCTGGACGCTGTATGTCTACGACGACAACGGTCTGATCGAGATCCGGCCCGTTCAGCGTCGGCACGGCAGACGGCCAAAGCAACGGCAATGATGTGTTCCTCATCGACGCCGCGAACGACGGCATTTCGCTGTCGGTCAACAGCCAGATCGCTTTGGTCGATCCAGACGGCAATGTCGTCCAGTTCCTGTCCGAGCCGCGATTTGCCACCCAAGCCACCGAAGGCCCGGCGGCGGGCATGACACCGTCAGGTGGTGCAAACACCACCAATGGCCAATCGAACCAAACGGAAGATAGCGGTGCCACTTATTCTGCATCCAGTGCGCAGTCCAGGGCACGGTCGCCTGCTTTGCCGCAGGAACGCGGATCCAGACGGATCGGGGGATGCTGGACGTCGCCACGCTGCAGGTGGGGGATCGGGTCCTGACGGTGCAGGGCGAATTTGAGCCTGTGACCTTCATCGCCGCACATAAAGCCGATGAACGGGATTTCGCGACATTCGGGCACCCCATCCTCATCAAGGCTGGGGCATTGGGATTCCACAGACCTGCACAGGACCTGATCGTTTCGTCGCAGCACCAGATCCTCGTCGGGGCGGCGATGCAGCTTCTGGGCTATTCAGACGAGGTCGTTCTGGTGCCCGCAAAAGCTCTATTGGGGCTGCCCGGCATCCGCTCCATGTCCGGCAAACGCGGGATCCAGTACCATCATTTTGCCTGCGCCCGGCACGCGGTTGTCATCGCCAATGGCGCCGCGGCAGAGACTTTGCTGCCCGGCAAAATGGTGCGATCACAATTGCCGCGTCTCAAGCGCTTGGCCCTTAACATGCACATCGCCAATGGCACCGTCGGGACGGATCCCGACTATCCGTGCTTGTCGGTTGGTCAGGCGCGGGCATTGTTTGGCATGAAACGCGCGCAGAGGCGGGAAGCAGCTTAGCCGTCGCTATCGCCACGCGGCCCAACGTGCCGCTTGGCCAGAACAATCGCATCGTCTGTATCCAGCGCCACTTGCCATCCGCCGCACCACAGGCGGAACAGGATGGCTTGCAATGCGTCCCAGCGCGGATCAAACATCGCGCCCGTCACCCAATCGCGCAATTGGTAGTAGTTTCCGGCCGCCGCATAGAGGGGTTCTGTCAAAAACAGGCGAGCGGCCACCGCGGCGATATCTGTCGAGGCATATGGATCAACCGTCGTGTGCTCCAGCGTGTAGGTCAGGTTGTCCGTATTTTGCAGGACGTCCATTCCCTCCGGCGTGTCACGGTCCACGATTGTGATTTTTGAGAAATTGACCTTTTCGTGCGGGCCCAACGCCGGCAATAACTCTGCAATCTCGGCAACACCCGCGCGCGCTTCGTCCTCCGGTAGGGGTAGGAGGTCGGTGCTGAGAAATTGATCGAACCGCGCCGCCATTTCTGCCCCGTTCGGAAACAGCGCGAAACACGCCTCCCGCGTGGCAGGCTCGGCCTGTCGCAATCCAAAGATCAGGCGGAAATCCAGATCTTCCCGGTCGGGCAGGGGATCGGGCCGCTCAAACTCACCCGCCGCGATCAGGGATTGGTCGGCGTCGAACAGGTCATGCCAGGCAATCCGCCAATCGTGGATATGCGTCTTGATAGCCTGATTGCGCGCGGCACGAGCGTCAACGGGCTCGGTCTGCCCCGCCGTCGAAGGCTCAAAATGGACCTCGGCCTTCGACGCAAATCTCGCTTTGCCTGAGCCCTGGATCGGGTGTCGTCCTGCCCGGCCCTGCCGGAAAATAGCTTCCTGAAAAACCCGGCCATCGTCCGTCACTCTCCCGCAAGTCCATGCCCGGAGCACACGGCGCCGGGCATGGATGACGTTAGGCAAGCGGGATCCAGATTTCCACCTCACCGCGCCCTGTCACTGCATCAAAGCGCTCATCATAGCGTTCGAATTCCGGGGCCATGGCAGGCTCCAACCCGGCATCAGGCAGCGCCTTGTTCCAGATCGAATAGATCGTCTTGGGCAAATCCCCGATCCCGCCCTTATGGGTAAAGACCGCATAACGCCCGCCGGGGATGTCCACGGTTGTCATGCCCTCGGGCACATTCGGCCCCTCCATCCCGGCCATGTAGTGAAAATCGCCCGCGTCCCCCATGTCGTAGCTGACGCCGTAGGTCACACCGGGCGGCCCGATCTCCAGCCAGCGCTGCGCAAAGCTCTGCCATAGGCCGGGCACTGCGCTGATGTCGAACCCGCGCACATCCGTGCCAAGGCCCACAACGCGAAACGGTTTATGTTCCCGCATCTCGGGCGCGGGCACATCCACAAGCATTGATTTATCCATTTCCAAAGGCTCCATTAGCTTCAAGTCACTCAGATCCCGCGCCTTTTTGACGTCCGAGGGCGCACCCCCAGATAGGCCACAAAGGCGCGCGTGAATGCCTCGTGAGAGCCATAGCCCGCATCCAGCGCGACGCTCAGCAAGTCAGGCGCGCCGCGAGATATCTCCTGCGCCGCAACACTCAAACGCCGGGCACGGATATAGGATTTGATCGTCAGGCCGGTCGCCTGCTGAAACGCACGGCACATGTGGTGCACGTTCACCCCACATCTGTCGGCAATATCGGCAAGGCTCAGCGCCTCGTTCAGGTGAGTCTCGATCTGCCAGATCAAGCGATCAATCAGGGCCATGTCTTTCTCCGTTGCATCGCAGCCTCCTTGCCACCGAGGCGATGCCGCGCGCTTGATCGTATGTGACTTTCACCCCGCATTCAGGCTAACCTCCCCCATCCGGCAGTGGAGCGCGCCCATGAGTGTCACTCAAATCATCTACTCGTCCACACCCTTTGGCTATGATGAGAACCTGCTGAACGGCCTGCTTGCCGATGCCCGCCGCTGCAACAAGCGCGACGGGATCACCGGCGCGCTGGTCTGTCGTCGCGATGTCTACCTGCAATTCCTTGAAGGCAATGACGCGGCCGTGCGCAACACGCTGGATCGCATCGCCCGCGATGACCGCCATGTTGAGGTGATCACCCGCTTTGACGCCACATCCGACGCGCGCCTATTCTCCGATTGGGCCATGCTGCATGATCCGGCCCATTCATGGGCCTGGTCCGAGGATGCGGTCGCCAAGGGGGCGCTGGACCGGGCCGAGCACAGTGATTTCCGCTCCGTTTTCGAAGGAATTGCCGCGCGTCACCCGGCCTGAATGCTGACGTCGCACCGTGCCAGTATGCCTTGCGATTCCGGCTGGCGCTGTTAGCGCTAACATGTTATGGCCTCCCTCAACCGAAACGTTTGCCAGCAGGAAGAGTGCGCAAATGCCCCTCGACGCCCGAATTGCCGAAGTCACTGACCGTATCATCGAACGCTCCCGCCCCACGCGGGAGCCCTATCTCGACCGCATGCGCCAACTGGCCGAGGCCGGCCCACGTCGCGCGCATCTGACCTGCGGCAACCAGGCCCATGCCTATGCCGCCATGGGGGCCGACAAGGATGCGCTGGTCGCCGAACGCGCGCCAAATATCGGGATCGTGACGGCGTATAATGACATGCTCAGCGCCCACCAGCCGTTCAAGGATTACCCCGATATCATCAAGGATGCGGCGCGCAGGGCAGGGGCCACGGCCCAGGTTGCAGGCGGTGTGCCGGCCATGTGTGACGGCGTCACGCAAGGCCAGGTGGGGATGGAGCTTTCGCTTTTCTCCCGCGACGTGATCGCGCTCGCCGCCGGTGTCGCGCTGAGCCACAACACCTTCGACAGCGCGCTTTATCTCGGGGTCTGCGACAAGATCGTCCCCGGCCTCGTGATCGCCGCCGCCACCTTCGGCTATCTGCCCGCCCTCTTCGTGCCCGCGGGCCCCATGGTTTCAGGCCTGCCGAACGACGAAAAGGCCCGCGTCCGTCAGGAATTCGCCAAGGGCAATATCGACAGGGCAGAGCTGATGAAGGCCGAGATGGCCTCCTACCACGGCCCCGGCACCTGCACCTTCTATGGCACCGCCAATTCCAACCAGATGCTGATGGAATTCATGGGCCTCCACATGCCCGGCGCGTCCTTCGTGAACCCCGGCACCCCCTTGCGAGAGGCGTTGACCGTCGCCGCGACTGAGCGCGCGGCCCAGATCACCGGTCTCGGCAACGAATACACGCCGGTCGCCGATATCCTTGACGAAAAGGCTTTCGTGAACGGCCTTGTGGGCCTCATGGCCACGGGCGGCTCCACCAACCTTGTGATCCACCTGATCGCCATGGCACGCGCCGCGGGCGTGATCCTGGAATGCCGCGATTTCAACGACATATCGGATGCCACGCCCCTCATGGCGCGCGTCTATCCCAACGGACTGGCCGACGTGAACCACTTCCACGCCGCTGGGGGCCTGCAATACATGATCGGAAAACTGCTCGATGCGGGCCTGATGCATGGCGATGTCAAAACCGCCGCCGGGGAGGGGCTCGACCTCTACCGGCAGGAGCCGATCTTGCAGGACGGTGCCGTCACCTACCGCGATGGCCCCACGGACAGCCTCAACGAAAAGATCCTGCGCGCGCCCGCCGATCCGTTCCAGCCCACTGGCGGCCTGAAAGAACTGAGCGGCAATCTTGGCCTCGGCGTGATGAAGGTCTCCGCCGTCGACCCCGAACGCCACGTGATCGAGGCCCCCGCCGCCGTCTTCCACTCTCAGGCGGACGTCAAGGCCGCCTTCCAGAACGGCGATCTCGATCGCGACGTCGTGGTCGTCGTCCGCTTCCAGGGGCCGAAAGCCAATGGCATGCCTGAACTGCACAACCTCACCCCTGTTCTGTCGGTCCTGCAGGGCAGGGGCCACAAGGTCGCCCTCGTCACCGATGGCCGCATGTCGGGTGCTTCGGGCAAAGTCCCCGCCGCGATCCACGTGGCCCCCGAAGCGCTTGACGGCGGGCTGATCGGCAAAGTGCAGGACGGCGACCTGATCCGCGTTGACGCAAAGGCAGGCACCCTGAATGTGCTGGCCGAAGGCGTCGCCGACCGCCCCGCCGCCCAACCCGACCTGTCGGCCAACAGCCACGGTGTCGGTCGCGAGATGTTCGAAATCTTCCGCCAAACCGCAGGCCCCGCCACCGCAGGCGCAGGCGTCGTCGTCTAACCCAATACGGGCGCGGGCCACTCGGTTGCGCGCCTGCCTTTCCTGTTTCAAACCTTCCTTGTTTCAAAAATACCTCCGCCGGAGGCTCCACCACTCGCTCCTGACGCCGAAAGTCGCCCCCTTACACGCCCAGGGCGCCCCATATCCCGCAATTTTCCCTCGGAAAATTGCCCCCGGCGACCGCGAAGCGGGCGCAAACCCTGATCTGACGAAAGACAAAGCCCATGATGCCCCAAGCCCAATCCAACGAAGCCCGTCGCATCGCAGGCCTCGCCCCGATCATCCCCGTGCTCGTCGTGGACGACCCAGCCCATGCCGCCCCCCTGGCGCAGGCCCTTGTCGATGGCGGGCTGCCCGCCCTTGAGGTTACGCTGCGCACCGACGCAGCCCTCGATGTGATCCGTGAAATGGCGGGCGTTGAGGGCGGTTTGGTCGGCGCGGGCACGCTTTTGACACCCACCGATGTCGAACAGGCCAAGGCCGCTGGCGCGCGGTTCGGTGTCTCGCCGGGCGCAACCCAAAAGCTGATCGACGCCTGCATTGCCAACGAATTGCCGCTTCTGCCCGGTGCGGCGACTGCGTCCGAGGTCATGGCCCTCTACGAGCAAGGCTTTGACATGCTGAAGTTTTTCCCGGCCGAGGCCAATGGCGGCGCACCGGCGCTCAAGGCCATCGGCGCGCCCATTCCGCAAGTGGCGTTCTGCCCCACCGGCGGCGTGTCCCCGTCCAATGCGCGCGACTATCTCAGCCTGCCCAACGTGATTTGCGCCGGCGGCTCCTGGGTTGCCCCCAAGGCGGCGGTCGTTAAGGGAGATTGGGCCGAAATCAAGCGTCTTGCGGCTGACGCGGCAACGCTTCGCTGATCCCCCGCTGCCCGCTCGGCATCTTTTGGCCGTCCCGTTGCACTGCACAACCTCGTGAAGTGCAAACCGCGCGCCGCTCCCTATCTGTCGGATTGGAACCAACGCGCGGAAGTCGCGTTGGACCAACGGAACCACGACACGGAACAAAAGGATCCGACAGATGAAAATTGCAGTTCTTGCAGGCACCCTTGCCCTGGCCCCCTTCGCGGCCACCGCAGGCGGTTATGTTGAACCCGCAGCGCCCGCACCGGCGCCCGTTGCCCCGGCGCCCGCACCAATCGGTTATGATTGGTCTGGCTTCTACGGCGGTGTTCAACTCGAATATGGTGACATCACCGCAGATGATGCGGCAACCGGCGCCGAAGCCGCCGCAGGCGACAACGCGCTTTACGGTATTTTCGGCGGCTACCGCTATGATTTCGGCAATTTCGTGGTCGGCGGTGAGATCGACTACAACCTCGCCGACATCGACCTCACGACGCCCGCCGGTGCCGCTGCCGGCACCCTCGACTCCGTGCTGCGCGCAGGGGTTGAGGCCGGCTACGATGCGGGCCCCGCATTGATCTACGGTACGGCAGGTCTGGCCCAGGCCACGGCGACCCTTGGCGGTGTGGAAGATACCGACAACGGCTATTTCTATGGCGTGGGTGTCGACTATCTCGTGACCGATCAGATCGTTCTCGGTGCCGAAGTCCTTCAGCACGAGTTTGAGGACTTCACCTCGACCGGTCTCGCAACCGATCTCGATATCTCGGCCACCACGTTCGGCATCAACGCTGCCTTCCGCTTCTGATCCAGCCTATACGATAGACTTCGAAAGGCCCGCGCCGCAGGCGTGGGCCTTTTCATACGCCGCTCCGGCCTCAAGTGGCGAACAGCGCCTAAGGCCATTCAAAGGCGCCCCACGCGTTAGGCGTGGGCCTTTTCCATTTGCCGACCGGCAAAGGCAAACAGCCGATCCAAAGCCTCGGCGAATACCTCGTCCGGTAAGGTCAGGGCGACGCGGATATGGCCTGCGGCTGCGGTGCCAAAGCTTTCACCCGGCATGATCGCGACGTCCTCTTCATCCAGCAGGCCCGCGCCAAAATCTGCCCCGCTCAGCCCCGTCGCGCGCACATCCAGCATCACGTACATCGCCCCCGCCGGTGGGATTGCCCGCAAAGCCTGTTGTCCCTCTAGCCGCGCCAGCACCATGTCGCGCCGCCGCCGGAACGGCGCTGCCACTTCTGCCTCTGCGTCGGCGCCCCGCCGCAGCGCGAAAAGGCCCGCCTCCTGAATATAGCCGGGCACACCATAGGTCGTGTGGGTGGCGAGGTTCTCCAGATGCGACATCGCCTCGCGCGGCCCGGCCACCCAGCCAAGCCTTGAGCCCGTCATCGCATGGCTTTTTGACAGCGACCCAACCGTCAGCGTCCGCTCGAACATGCCCGGCAGGCTCGCAAAAGGCCTGTGCGCGCCGTCCCAAACCTGGCTGTCATAGACCTCGTCCGAGATCACCCACAGATCATAGGCGTCGGCCACCCGCGCAATTCCTGCGAGCGTATCCGCGCTGTAAACTGCGCCGGTCGGGTTGTTGGGCGAGTTGATCAGCAGGCTTGCGGCCCCTGCCGCCATCGCATCCAGATCCGCCGCGCGCGGCTGAAAGCCATCCTCGGGCCGGGTGGCAACCGGCACCGGCACTGCGCCCACCCCGGATCGTGCCTGGGTAAGTCGCATAATAGGGGTCGATCAAAAGCGCCCGATCGCCCTCGTCACAGGCCGCGTGATGCGCGGCAAACAGCGCCGCTTGGCCACCGGGCGTCACCAGCACATTGTCCGGCCCATGGGTCACACCGGTGCTCTCGCTCAGCCGCTCAGCGATGGCCTGTCGCAGCGCCAGGATCCCCGGCACAGCGGCATAGCCGGTATGCCCGCCCTTGGCCGCTGTGTGCATTGCGTCAAGGATCAACGGATCCGTGCGCACGTCATGCTCGCCGATCGTCAGCTCCAGGATCGGTTGGCCCGCCGCTTTCCGTCTGCGGGCCTCATAGAACAGGCCCCAGCCATCATCGCCCCCACCGGTCAAACCCCTGATCCGTTTCGACAGCCCGGGCATGGCGCGGCCCTCCTTGAATGCACGTTGCAAGCCGCAAATGGCCACGGCCAACGGTCAGGTGCAACCCGCCATCTTTGTTCCATGAAAATGCAAATAATCCGTCTGCGCCACGCAAAGCACTGGCACCAACGCCAACAGAAATCGCACCAAGCGCCCAATTTTCCCTTGGAAAATTGCCTCGGGCGACCGCGACAGCGTGCGCACCCCCTCAGCTTTCGCGATTGCCGTCGTCGCGCACCAATCGGTAGCTTTTGTTGATCCTGCTGCGCAATTCGTCCGGCGGCGTGTCCCACGGCAGCAGAACCCAGCCGCCCCCGCGCAGATACTCGGGTGATGTCGCCCGGCCTTGTCCCACCATCTGCTGTGCTGCAATCCGGCCGCTCATGCGCACCGAAACGCCCTCGCCGTCTGTGGCATAGGCGGCAAACATGTGCCCGCGCACCGTCCAAACGATCGTATCCTCGCCGAAGGGCGTTGTACGCTCCGTTTCTAGCAGAGCGCCACAGTATCTATCTACGAAGAGCTCCCGCATGCCCGGAAACTACACGCCAAATTCAAAAATTGCACATGAAATGATCAGCGACTTGTTAGCGCAGGGCATGCCATGGTATTCAAACGCCCATGACCCGTCGCATTTGCATCATTTGTATCTGCATTCCCCGCTAATCCAGCGGGCCGGTCAGTCGTGGTTTTCAACACAATCGCAAGCTGCTAGGCCGGACCCGCCGCCGCCTCAACACGCGCAGTGAAAGCCCCGACGAAAGCCTCCAACCCATGGCAGACATCACCCTCAAGAACTCCAAAACCCGCCAATTGGAACGGCTCGATCCGATCGTGCCCGGCAAGGTGTCGATGTATCTGTGCGGGCCGACCGTTTATGACCGCGCCCATATCGGCAATGCGCGCTCGGCGGTGGCGTTTGACCAGCTTTTCCGCCTTCTGCGCCATGTCTATGGGCCTGAGAACGTGACCTTCGTGCGCAATTTCACGGACGTGGACGACAAGATCAACGCGCGCGCCGCGGAAACCGGCCGCTCGATCTCCGACATCACAGCCGAGACGGCGCAATGGTACCTCGATGATATGGGCGCACTGGGCGTGCTGGAGCCCAACCATATGCCCCGCGCCACCGAATATATCGCGGAAATGGTGGCCTTCATCGAAGATCTCATTGCCAAGGATCATGCCTATGCGCGGGACGGCCATGTGCTCTTCCGGGTGCGCTCCTTCGCCGAATACGGCAAGCTCTCCGGTCGCTCGGTCGACGACATGATCGCAGGCGCAAGGGTTGAAGTCGCGCCCTACAAGGAAGACCCAATGGATTTCGTGCTGTGGAAGCCGTCCACCGACGACATACCCGGCTGGGACAGTCCGTGGGGCAGGGGGCGGCCCGGCTGGCATATCGAATGCTCCGCCATGAGCCACGCGATCCTGGGCGAAGAATTCGACATCCACGCCGGCGGCGCGGACCTGCTCTTCCCGCACCACGAAAACGAGGTCGCCCAAAGCTGCGCCGCAGGCCACCCTTCGCGCGCATCTGGATGCATAACGAGATGCTGCAGGTCGAGGGCAAGAAGATGTCCAAGAGCCTTGGCAACTTCTTCACCGTGCGGGATTTGTTGGATCAAGGCGTGCCGGGTGAGGTGATCCGGATGGTGTTCCTCGGCACCCATTACGGCAAACCGATGGACTGGACCGAGAAGAAGCGGGCAGAGGCCGAGAAGACGCTGCGCAAGTGGTATGACGCCGCCGAAAGTGGCGGCGCGGTGCCGGAGGCGGTGGTCACGGCCTTGGCCGATGATCTCAACACCCACGCCGCGTTGACCGAGATGTACAAGCTGGATGGCGCCGATCTGGGAGCGGCGCTCTCGCTTGATGGGGCTGTGGGATGGAAAGGTGCCCAAGTGGGCTAGCAATACACAGGAAAATCTGGGGTCTGAAGGCGCGCTTAGGCCGCTTCTAATCAGACGGCAGAAAGCGAAAGAAGCAAGGGACTTTGTGACCGCTGATAGGATCAGAAACTATCTAGCTGGCAGGGGGATTACGCTTGTTGATTTGGCTGGCGGGAAAGTGCAGCCGAAGACCGATCTTGAGGCGGTTGCTGAGTTCTTGAGAAATGATGGGCAAGTAGAACGCGCGAACCAACTCATGGAAATCCCAGAAGATACAGAGATTGAAAGATGTGTATTTGTGTATTGGCAACACGTCGTGGCGAGCTTTGAATTTAGTGAGGACCCATGACCGACCGCCTCACCCTCTACGACACCACCCTCCGCGACGGCCAGCAAACGCAGGGCGTGCAATTCTCGACCCCTGAGAAAATCCGCATTGCGCAGGCCCTCGATGCCCTCGGCCTCGACTATATCGAAGGCGGTTGGCCCGGTGCGAACCCCACCGACAGCGCCTTCTTTGAAGACGCCCCCAAAACCGCCGCCAAGATGACCGCCTTCGGCATGACCAAACGGGCCGGGCGCTCGGCTGAAAATGACGATGTCCTCGCCGCCGTCCTCAACGCCGGCACCGACACCGTTTGCCTTGTCGGGAAAAGCCACGATTTCCACGTCACCGACGCGCTTGGCATCACGCTGGAGGAAAACGTCGAGAATATCCGCGCGTCTATCGCCCATCTCGTGGCCCAGGGCCGCGAGGCACTATTTGACGCCGAGCATTTCTTCGATGGCTACAAAGCCAATCCCGATTATGCGCTGCGCTGCGCCAAAGCCGCGCACGATGCGGGCGCGCGCTGGGTTGTGCTGTGTGACACCAATGGCGGCACGCTGCCCCATGAGATCCACGCGATCACCAAGGCCGTCATCGCCTCGGGCATTCCGGGCGAAAACCTCGGCATTCACACCCATAACGACACCGAAACCGCCGTGGCAGGCTCCCTTGCTGCGGTCGATGCGGGCGCACGGCAAATCCAGGGCACGCTCAACGGCTTGGGTGAGCGCTGCGGCAATGCCAACCTGACCACGCTGATCCCGACGCTGCTTCTCAAGGAGCCCTACAAAAGCCAATTCGACACCGGCATCGCCGTGGAAAAGCTGGAAACTCTAACCCGCACCAGCCGCATGCTCGATGACATCCTCAACCGCGTGCCCTTCCGGCAAGCCGCCTATGTCGGTGCGTCTGCCTTCGCCCACAAGGCGGGCCTGCACGCCAGCGCCATCGTCAAGAACCCCGCGACGTATGAGCATATCGACCCCGCCACCGTCGGCAATGAACGCATCATCCCGATGTCCAATCAGGCGGGCCAATCGAACCTGCGCAAGCGGCTGGCGGAAGCGGGCCTGGACGTCGCAAAGGACAATCCAGCCCTGCCGCACATCCTCGACGATATCAAAGCCCGCGAAGATCAGGGCTACAGCTTTGACACCGCGCAGGCCTCGTTCGAACTTCTCGCCCGCCGCGCCCTTGGCCTTCTGCCCACCTTTTTTGAGGTCAAGCGATACAAGGTCACCGTGGAGCGGCGCAAAAACAAATACGATCAGATGGTCAGCCTGTCCGAGGCTGTTGTTGTCGTAAAGATTGGCGACGAAAAGAAGCTCTCCGTCAGCGAAAGCATGGATGAAACCGGCTCGGACCGGGGCCCGGTCAATGCGCTCAGCAAGGCGCTCGCCAAAGACCTTGGGCCGTACCAGAAATATATCGACGATATCCGCCTGGTCGACTTCAAGGTCCGCATTACCCAGGGCGGGACCGAGGCTGTTACACGCGTCATCATCGACAGCGAAGACAGCCACGGGCGGCGCTGGTCCACCGTGGGCGTCTCTCCCAACATCGTTGACGCGAGTTTCGAGGCCCTGTTGGATGCGGTCACATGGAAACTCATTCACGAAGGCGCCTCTGTTTGATCCGCACACTGTGCGTGGCTCTGTGCATTGCACCCGCATCGGTGGACGCGCAAACGTCGGCGGACATGATCTGCTTCTCGGTCGGCGGCAACGGAAGCTGGACCCAAGTGGCGCTCTATGGTGCGGACGACACCGCCCTTGTCATGGCCATCCCGCCGGAAGGCGACGAAGCCGCGATGGAAAGCCAGGCTGTGACGCTGCCCGCAGGCGCGTTTACCGATATGGTCGTCGCACTTTTGCCCGAACTGGCGGCCATGCCTGCCCCACCTGAGGCTACCGAATGCGCCGACGACGCGCTTGGTCCGGTCTCCATCGCAGTGCGGCAACTGGGGTCAGATCCGATGCGCTACGACGCGCCGTGCACCACGCAGGCCCTGCTGGACCTCAACGATACCCTGATCGCGGCCACCGGTGATCCGTCGGGCGACGCGGCTCAGGCCTGGACAAACCCCGTGATCCCCGCGATGCGCGACATATGCCGCGCTCTGCGGTAGGCGGCCTCGCAACCTGTTGCTCGAAAAGGATATTTCAATGAAGCACTTCGTTCTTGCTCTGGCCCTCGCCGCACTGCCGTCCGCCGCAATTGCACAAGACATGATGTCGGTCTGCTACTCCCGCGGGTCAGAGGCTGAAGGCGTCACAGGCTTCCTTCACTATCTCGATGGCCGCGCGCTGCGCATCGACAGCCCCAATTCAGGCGAGGCCCGCACCCGCCTCACCGAATGGCAGGATCCCGGCTTCGCGGAAGAGATGCTCAGCCAACTCACGCGTTACTGGGGTGACATCCCAACCGACCTGCTGGACCAATGCGACGATGGATGGCGCGACACGGTTGTGGTCCGCTACGATGACGGCTCGACCGCGGTGCGCGAAGGCTCCTGCATCCGCAATCCCGTGGCCCAAGCCCTCGATGCAATCTTCGCGCAAACCGCATCCTTGGCGGAAAATCCGACACGATCTTATATCGACGGCGCCGCCGAAGGGGTTTATGCCCTGTGCTTTCACAACTGGTGATCCATGAGCTTCATTGACCCCGAGATTTTCTTCACCGTCCACGCCGATCTGCCCCGTGAAGGCCCGGGCGAGACGGCAGATGTGGCCTGGGCGGCCGAGGTTGCAGGCGTCACCTCGCGCGCCAACATCCTCGATGCGGCCTCCGGCCCCGGGGGCGATATCGGCGCGCTTCTGCGTGTCGCAGCGCGTGGTCACGTCACGGCCATCGACAAGCACGCCCCGTTTATTGAGGCGGCAGAGGCGCGCTGGGGCAAGAACGACAACGTGGCCCTTCTAACCGGCGATTACCTCACGCCCGAAGGCCCGTTCGATTTCATCTGGTGCGCGGGCGCGGTTTATTTTGTTGGGATCGAGGCCGCGCTGGCCGGCTGGCGCAATGCGCTCGCCGAAGGCGGGTCGATTGCCTTTTCTGAACCCTGCCTCTTCACCGACACCCCCTCTGATGGGGCCATTGCGTTTTGGGACGGCTATGACCGTTTGACCGATGCCGATGGGATTGCTGCCCAGATCGATGCCGCGGGCTACGACGTGGTGGCCACCCGCCGCATCTCCGATATCGCCTGGGAAAGCTACTATCGCCCAATGGAAGACCGTATCTCGAAATTGCGACGTGGCGCCGACGAAAAGATGATTGCCGCCCTCGATGAACACAGTGCCGAGATTGAGGCGTGGCGCACCCACAAAGACGAGACAGGCTACCTTCTGTCGGTGGTCAAACCAAAGCAATGAGCCTTCAGGCCTGTGCAGATCTGGTCGCGCGGGGTGATCCGCGCCGGTTCCGGGCGGCCATGGCAGCCCCGCTAGAGGCGCGCGAAATCCTGCTGCCGCTTTACGCCTTCAATATCGAGGTCAGCCGCGCGCCTTGGCTGACCGAAGAGCCGATGATCGCAGAGATGCGCCTGCAATGGTGGCGGGATGCGCTGGAAGAAGTGGCCGCGGGGCGCGGGCGTCGGCACGAAGTCGTCGATGCATTGGGCTTTCTCGACGCCGAAGGGGCAGGGCGGCTCGACCAACTGGTCGCGGCCCGGCGCTGGGACATCTACAAGGATGCCTTCGAGGATGAAGGGCATTTCCACGAATATCTGGACCGGACAGGTTCGGCCCTGATCGAGGTCGCCTGCCATGCCCTTGGCGGAACGGTGGACGATGACGTGCGTGCCATCGGCTATGCCTCTGCCCTCGCGCGGTATCTGGTGGCTGTGCCAGCGTTGGAGGCGCGCGGCCGTCTGCCGCTGGTCGATGGCCGGGCTGAGGCCATTGCCGCCCTCGCGAAAGACGCGCTTGATGGGTTGCCACACCGCCTGACATCTCCGGCCCTCTTCGAGGCGGCGGGCGCACCCGCCATTCTGCGGCGTGCCGCCCGCGACCCGATGGCCGTGGCCGAAGGGCGGCTGGAGGGCAGCCCCTTGTCCGACCGCTGGAGCCTAATCTGCGCCGCGACGCTGGGGCGGCTTTAGCGCAAAATGCGTCCAAACGGTCACATCCTGCGGATCAGCCCCAAACTGTGACCATCTGGACGGAGTTTTCCGGAAAAAAGCGACCAGATGGGCGCAACTGTGACCATTTGGTCAGGGTTTGGCTCTTCGCCTCAGGCGGGTTGAGAGGACGGTTTCATCGCCAGGTAGATCAACGCAGCCCCGGCCAGAACGAGGAACGGCGCCATGGCCAAATTCACGCTTGTCCAACCCGCCACAACATCTTCGCCACCTGAATGCATCAACACGCCCGAACTCAGCGAAGCGATGGTCACGCAGCCGAACACCACGAAATCATTCATGCCCTGAACGGCTCCGCGTTCCTCCGGCTTATGGGCCTGTGTCAGCATCGCCGTGGCGCCGATGAAACCGAAATTCCACCCTAATCCCAATAGGATAAGCGCCGCGAAGAACTGATACAGCTCCACCCCCGTTAGGGCCACAACACCGGCAGCGGCCAGCAGGACAAGGCCAGTGGCGACAATCTTGGTGGTTCCGAACCGTGCGATCAGATGGCCGGTGAAAAAGGACGGCGCGAACATGGCGATCACGTGGGCGGAGACGACATCTGCCGCATTGCCGGTCGTAAACCCACATCCGACAACGGCCAAAGGCGTCGATGTCATCATGAGGTTCATCAACGAATAGCTGACCGCCCCGCAAATCATGGCCACAACGATCTTGGGATCTTTGAGCAATTCCAACCGGTTACGCCCACGCGGCGCGTCCGCTGCAACAGCCTCGGGCTTCGGCAGATCAAGAAATGCAAACAGCGCCGCGCCCAAAAGGTTGATCACGATCACCGCAGCATAGGTGCCCAAAAACGGGATCACGGTCGCCTCGGACGTGGCTTTCACAAGCTGCGGCCCGACAAAGGCAGACAAAAGACCACCCGCCATCACATAGGAAATCGCCTTGGGCCGGAAGCTGTCAGACGCCGTGTCGGTGGCCGCGAAACGGTAAAAACCCTGCGCGCTCATATAGATACCGGTCAGGTACGAGCCTGCGAGGAACAGCGGAAAACTGTCGATCCACAACCCCGCCGCCGAAACAGCAGCCCCCGCCGCACCGCCTGCGGCGCCGATGTAGAAGCCCAAAGTGCGCCCATAGCGCTGCATCAGCGCGGACAACCAAGGCGCCGTTGTCATGGAGCCGAACACGATCAACGAGATCGGGATCGTCGCCAACGCCGGGTTGGGCGCAATCATCAACCCCGCAAGGCCGCCAACCACGAAAATCATCGGCATCTGCGCGCCCAGAAGGGCCTGCGCCAGCACCAGAACGACCACATTCCGCTTGGCGCGGCTGTCGTCTGAAGCGGGAAGGGATTGCGTGCTTTCGACCATGGATTGAGCGGTATAGGGTTTGCCCGACAGGGTCCATAGACGCAAATGTCACGTTTTCGGGCACCGGGGGATATTGGGGATTTTGAAACCAGTGGACAACATGGCCGTGCCCGTGCCCAACCGGATCGTGACAGAGGATGATGTCGCCGCGGGCCATGCGCATCTGTTGCGGATTGAGCCCAGATTTTCCCGTATTCCCGGACCTTTACCGCTGCGTCGGCGCCCGGATGGGTTCAGTGCTCTTTTGCAAGCCATTGTCGGGCAACAGGTCTCAACCGCGTCCGCCGCTGCGATCTGGGCGCGTTTGCAAGCGGCTGATCTTTGCGAGGAGGGGGCCGTGGCAATGGCCACTGAGGAAGCTTTGCGTGCCTGTGGTCTCTCTCGCCCCAAGGTGCGCTATGCCCATGCCCTGGCCCGCGCCCGGATCGACTATCCCGCCCTGCGCGACGCGGAAACCGAGACGGTCATCGCGACCCTCACCTCTGTGACAGGCATCGGGCGTTGGACCGCTGAAATCTATGCGAAATTCGCCCTTGGCCATGCGGATGTCTTCGCGGCCGGGGATCTAGCCCTGCAAGAAGGCGCGAAGCTGCTGTTTGACTTGCCAGCGCGCCCGTCCGAGCGTGAGATGCGCGACATGGCCGAGGCGTGGAGCCCGGTTCGGGCCATTGCCGCCCGCGCGCTCTGGGCCTACTACCGGGAAAAGACCAAACGCGAAGGGGCGCTTTGATGGTGCGGACGCTGGACTACAAGACCAAGGGCTCCCATTCGGGTGACACGAAGAGCCTGGTGATCTTTCTGCACGGCTATGGGGCCGATGGGGGCGACTTGTTAGGGCTGGCTGATCCGCTGGCCGAACACCTACCCGATACCGTCTTTGCAGCGCCCGATGCACCGGAGCGGTCGGTGATGAATCCCATGGGGTTTCAATGGTTTCCGATCCCCTGGATCGATGGCTCGTCCGAGGAGGTCGCCGCCGAAGGGATGGAGCGGGCCGTGCATGATCTCAATGGCTTTCTTGACCATGTGATGGCCGAGAATGGCGTGACGGCGGCTGAAACTGCGCTGGTGGGTTTCAGCCAGGGCACGATGATGAGCCTGCATGTCGCGCCGCGCCGCGCAGACGCGTTTGCAGGCGTTGTTGGTTTCTCGGGCCGCCTGCTGGAGCCTGAGAGCCTGGTGGACGAGGTGGTCGTGCGCCCTCCGGTCCTTTTGATCCATGGCGATGCCGACGATGTCGTTCCGCCACAATCGCTGCCGGAGGCCGCCGAAGGGTTGCAAAATGCCGGTTGGGAAGAGGTCTACGCTCATATCATGAAGGGCACAGCACATGGGATCGCGCCCGACGGGCTAAGCGTGGCTTTGGCCTTTCTGCGGGACAAGTTACCATCATGAAATCCCTGCTCGCCAGACTGTTGGGACGGGATGGCGGCCTGCAGGAGGGGGCATTGGTGGGTGTGCTGTTTCACGCGAAAGGCACCTTATTTGAGCCCTATGAACGGCGGATCACGGCGCGCGGTCCAGGCTCTAACGAGGCGATGGAGCCGGAGTATTGGAGCGTCCTCGCGCCAGATACGGACGCGCCGGCGTTGGGCGAAGCCGCCCTTGCGGCCTTTGATCGGGTGCGTACGGTCAAAGGCAATAAGGAAGGGATGTGGGGGCGACCGGGCTATGCGGACGAGGTTCGCGCGGCTCTTGGTCTCAAACCCCGTGCGGCGTTATGGAGCGCTGCTGGAAAGGTCACTCTATCCGTGGATGCAGGAGACTTGATCTTGCGCCCCATGCAACCGGAGGGTCGGGCGGGTGCATTCACGTTTATGAAGGGCCACGGCGTTCCTGCGCTGGCTTTGAAAGATTTGTCCGCGGAGCGATTGGGGGCACGGCTGATGCGGGCGCGCGATCTGGTTTTGCCGCGTCGCTGAGACTGTCATGTCCCGGTCACACAGCCGGGCTAGGTCGATCACAACCACTTCATCTATTTTGCTTGCCGCAGGGCGGCACCTAGATATAGTGGCCAAAAGGCAGGAGCGGGGGCTCCCGCTCTGGTGCCGCGAACGGGCAGACAGGGCGGAGAAGGACTCGATGCAGGCAACGACCCCCGACAGTGTAGACGGTGACTTCCGAACCAACTTTGTGCGTGAGCCGGGCGCGTTGCGCCATAACCCGGCGCTTGTGCTGAACGCAGATTACCGACCGCTCAGCTATTATCCACTCTCCCTTTGGCCCTGGCAGGAGGCCGTGAAGGCCGTCTGGCTTGATCGGGTGCAGATCGTAGCGGAGTATGAGGACTATGTTCATTCGCCCTCCATGGCGATCAAGATCCCGTCGGTGGTAGTGCTGAAGGACTATGTGAAGCCGCAAAAACGCGTGGCCTTCACGCGGTTCAACCTGTTTCTGCGGGATGAGTTCAGCTGCCAATATTGCGGGGCGAAGGGCGATCTGACCTTCGACCATGTGGTGCCGCGTGCGAAGGGCGGGGTGACGTCTTGGGAGAATGTTGTCGCGGCGTGTTCCAAATGCAATTTGCGCAAGGGGTCGCGCAGTTTGCGGCATTCGGGTCTGTCGCTGCGCCAACCGCCGCGTCAGCCGGGCGCGGAAGAGCTGCGCAACCGGGGGCGGAAGTTTCCGCCGAATTACCTTCACGAAAGCTGGATGGATTTCCTTTACTGGGACAGCGAGCTGGAGGCGTAAGGCGCTCTTTGGGGGCCAGCCCCCAAACCCCGAGGTATTTGTAAAACAAGGAAGGCAGGGCCGTGACAGTCGCCACGGGCGCGCATAGCATAGCGTGGCCGAATGGGGAGTTATTCTATGGCTGATCCTTTCTTCCAACCACCGTCGGGCACCGATCTGCCGCGTTATGCCGGTGTGCCAAGCTTTATGCGTCTGCCTTACCTGACGCCTGAAGATCCGCGGCGTGCCGAGGTTGATATCGGCTTTTTCGGTATGCCGTGGGACGGGGCCACGTCGAACCGGCCGGGGGCGCGGCATGGGCCGCGGGCGCTCAGGGATGCGTCGACGATGATCCGGGAGATGAACCGGCATACCGGGCAGGAGCCGTTCAAAGCGGCACGGGTCGCTGATCTGGGCGACATCGCCATGAGCCCTGTCGATCAGGACGAGGCCTTGCGCGATGCGCAGGCGTTCATCGGAGATGTGCTGGGGCAGGGGATTCGACCGTTCATGGTGGGCGGGGATCACCTGTGCACGCTGACGGTTTTACGTGAATTGCGCAAAGCGCGCGGCGCGCCGTTTGGCCTGGTTCTGCTCGACAGCCACACGGATTTGTATCCGGCCTATTTCGGTGGCGAGACGCTGACCCATGGCAATCCGTTCCGGCAGGGGATTGAGGAGGGCTGCCTTGATCCGGCGCGCTGCGTGATGATCGGGATGCGCGGAACCTCTTACAATAACTCGGATTTTCAGTACGGGTGGGACAAAGGCGTGCGGATCATTCCGGTGGAGGAATGCATGGAGCGCGGCTGGCCGTCGACCATGCAGGTGGCGCGCGAGGTGGTGGGCGACGCACCAACCTACCTGAGCTTTGATATCGATTTCATCGACCCGGCCTTTGCGCCCGGAACTGGCACGCCGGAGGTGGGAGGGCCGACCTCCTATGAGGCGATCCAATGCGTGCGTGCATTGCGGGGGCTGGATGTGATCGGGGCGGATCTGGTTGAGGTCTCACCGCCCTTTGACACGAATGGCATCACCGCTTGGTTAGGCGCGTCGGTGATGTTCGAATTGCTCTGTGCGATGCAGCCATGAGCTGCCGCGAAACCGCGTTTCCGGGCATAATGAAGCTGTAGTTTTTCCGTAATTATTCTGTAACTACAATTGTAGTGCACGAAAGAGGTCAGACAGTGGAGGAATACGGGCGAAATTCCCTGTCTGCGCATCTGCTCGAAACCGATGCGGCGGCGGGTTTTGAGGTGACGGAAGATTTCGAACGCTTCAGTCAGATGAACGACATCTTCACGCGCGCCTTTTGGGACCCCGCGGTGAAGACCGCCGATACCGAGGCCTTCTTTGCCTCCTACCGGATGGAGGCCGCGCCGCGGCGGGGCGACGGGTTCACGCAAAAGGATTTCGCGCTGCGCAATGCTGCGTGGCTGATCAGCGACCTGATCAGCGAGCGCTGCGCAGCGGAGGGGCTGCGCGAGGGATTCCAAGGGCCGATCCGGGCCGATACGCCCGTGGCGCCGGACAAGGCCGATCTGGGGCCGCCCGCTGCGGAGGCGTCCGAGATTAAGGCGATCGCGAAACTATTCGGGGCCGATCTGGTGGGTATCACGCACCGTGACGACCGCTGGCACTACAAGGATCGGCCCGATACGCGCGCGATGAAACCGGTGGCGAACGACCTGCCGGATGGCTTGAGCCATGTCATCGTCATGGGCCACGCCATGGATGCGGATCTGGTCGAGACCTATCCAAGCGCGCTGGCCGGCGCCGCAACGGGGCGCGAATACAGCCATGAGGCCGCCATCGTGATGCAGGTTGCCGCCTATATCCGGAACCTCGGCTACAATGCAGTGGCCAGCATGAACGATACGGCGCTGGTGATCCCCTATGCGATCAAGGCGGGGCTTGGGGAATATGGCCGCAACCAGATGGTGCTGACGCCGGAATTTGGCCCGCGCGTGCGGTTTTCCAAAATCTTCACGGATTTGCCGCTGGCCGTCGACGGGCCGCGCGATCTGGGGATGAAGGACTATTGCACCGACTGCGATGTCTGTGCGGCGGCCTGCCCGGTGAACGCATTGCCGTTCGGGCCCCCGGATTTCGGCGAGGAGGTTGCGGCAGGCTCCCCCTCCACCCTGCGGGGGTGAAGAAATGGTCGTCGAACGCCGAGGCCTGTTTTGGCTATTGGGCGACGCTGAAATCCGATTGCGCGATCTGCATGCGCGTGTGCCCGTTGACCATGCCGCGGGATGACAGCTTCGGGCGGCGCTGGTTCCGATTGGCCACCGGATCGCACGGCGCGCGTGGGCGCGCTGTGGCGCGAAAATGGGCCGCGCGCCGGGCCAAAGCACGGCTGCGGCCAAAGGCGTGGTGGGCGCGTCTGCGCGACTGATTTGCGCAATCTGACATCGCCGGTTGCGTGGCCACCGGAAGTGATAGACTTTCCCTGTGGGTTTCGGATAAGGAAGCGCTGTTAGCGCTAACGTTCCGACGATTACGTCGGCCCATAAGAATATCGAGAGGACAGAGCATGGTCTCGCGCGTCATTCCGGTGGAACCGTTTGATCTGGTGATTTTTGGCGGCACGGGGGACCTTGCGCGGCGCAAGATTTTGCCCGCCCTGTATCGTCGTTTCCGGGATGGGCAGATGCCCGATGGGGCTCGGATCATCGGGGCCGCACGTTCCGACTTGGATGCCGAAGGCTATCGCAAGGAAATCCGCGCGGCGTTCAAGGAATTCCTGCGTAAGGAAGAACGCGACGATCAGATGGACGCCTTTCTTGAGCATGTCGATTACCTTGCCATCGACGCGATGGGGGACGGCGGCTGGAAGGCACTGAAAAGAAGATGCGCGACGGGGTCACGCAGGCCTTTTATTTCTCGGTCGGTCCCAGCCTGTTTGGCGCATTGGCCGAACGGCTGCATGCCCATGACATTGCGCATGAAGATGCGCGGATTGTTGTGGAAAAGCCTTTTGGGCGCGATTTGGCCTCGGCCCGGGCGTTGAACGCAACGCTGGCGGAGCATTTCGACGAAAAGCAGATTTACCGTATCGATCACTATCTGGGGAAAGAAACCGTCCAGAACCTGATGGCGATCCGGTTTGGCAACGTGCTGTTCGAGCCGTTGTGGAAGGCGCAATATGTCGACCATGTCCAGATCACCGTAGCCGAAGAGGTCGGCGTTGGTGGGCGGGGGGCCTATTACGACAAATCCGGCGCGATGCGGGACATGGTGCAGAACCACTTGATGCAGCTTTTGTGTCTGACCGCGATGGAGCCGCCCAACCGGTTTGAGCCTGATGCGGTCCGCGACGAGAAGTTGAAAGTGATCCGCGCACTGCAGCCGGTGCCTGCGGCGGACATTGTGCGCGGGCAATATGCCGGGAATGACGGGCCGTCTTACGTGGAGGACGCCGAAGCGCCCGAGAGCCGGACCGAAAGCTACATCGCAATGAAGCTGGAGATTGCGAATTGGCGCTGGAATGGCACGCCGTTCTATTTGCGCACGGGCAAGCGGATGAAGGCGCGCAAGTCCGAGATCGTGGTGACGTTCAAGGACACGCCGCATTCGATCTTTGATGAGGATGCGGGGCAGAAGGCGAACGTCTTGTCGATCCGTCTGCAACCCGATGAGGGGATCGACCTGAGCGTGACAATCAAGGAGCCGGGGCCGGGGGTATGCGTCTGGTGGATGTGCCGCTCGACATGACCTTCGCCGATGCCTTGGGGCCGGATGCCGAACATGTGCCCGATGCCTATGAGCGGCTGATCATGGATGTGATCCGGGGCAACCAGACGCTGTTCATGCGCGGCGATGAGGTTGAGGCGGCCTGGGCGTGGACTGACCCGTTGATCGAAGGCTGGAAAGAACGCGGCGACAAGCCTTCCACCTATGAGGCGGGGTCGGCCGGGCCGGAGGAAGCCTTGATGTTGATGCATCGCGATGGCCGCCGGTGGAGGGATCTGACATGAACATCGTCGAATATCCCGATCGGGACATGATGATGCTGGATCTGGCCGACAAGTTGACGGCTGAGCTGGCCGATTGCCTGCGCCGGCACGAGAGTGCGACGTTCTGCGTGCCCGGAGGCTCCACCCCGGGGCCGATCTTTGATGTCCTGAGCGAGCAGGCTTTGGATTGGGACCGCGTTGCGATTGTGTTGAATGATGAGCGCTGGGTCGATGAAGACAGCCCACGGTCGAACACGGCGATGCTGCGCAAACGGTTATTGGTTTCAAAGGCCTCCGACGCGACGTTGATCCCGCTGTTCAAACCGGGTGTTGCGGCGGAAGACGCGATGGAGGAGCTTGGCGCGGGACTGGACGGGCATTTGCCAATCTCGGTTCTGCTGTTGGGCATGGGGGCCGATATGCACACGGCCTCTCTGTTTCCTGGTGCGGATAACCTTGAGGCGGCCTTGGCGGCGGATGCGCCGCGCCTGATGCCGATGCGGGCCGAAGGTGCGGGTGAGCCGCGGATTACGCTGACGGCGCCGGTTCTGAACGGCGCGATGAGCAAGCATATCCTGATCACCGGTGCAGAGAAACGCGCGGCATTGGAACGGGCGCGTACCCTGAGCCCGCAAGAGGCGCCCGTGGCGGCGGTCTTGCAAGGCGCAACGGTGCATTGGGCGGAGTGACGGACATGAGCGATATCTGGGCAGATCTTGACGCGCACAACAAAACCAAGGCGCGGCGTACGATCCTTGAACTGTTCGAAAAGCCGGGCCGGGCAGAGGCATTTACCGCCAAAGCGGATGGGTTGCTGTTCGACTATTCGAAAACGCAGATCGACGCTGGCGCCATGTCACTGTTGCTGGAATTGGCGCGCGCCAGCCGGGTCGAGGCCCGCCGTGCGGCCATGTTCAGCGGTGAGAAAATCAATGAGACCGAGGGCCGTGCCGTTCTGCACACCGTCTTGAGGGCGTCCGGTGGAACGGTTCTGGTCGATGGCGAAGACGTCATGCCGGGTGTGTTGGAGACCCGCGCCCGTTGCCTTGCGTTTGCTGAGGCGGTGCGCAGTGGTGCCTTTGCCGGCGCGGGCGGGCGGTTCACGGATGTCATCAACATTGGCATCGGCGGGTCCGATCTTGGCCCGGCCATGGCAACGCTTGCGCTGGCCCCGTACCATGATGGGCCGCGACTGCACTATGTCTCGAACGTAGACGGAGCCGACATCAACGACACGTTGCAAGGGCTTGATCCAAAAGCAACTTTGGTGATCGTCGCGTCGAAAACCTTCACCACGATCGAGACCATGACCAATGCGCAGACGGCGCGGGATTGGATGGCCAGGGAGGTGGCGGACCCCGCCACGCAATTCGCGGCCCTCAGCTCGGCCACCGACAAGGCGGGTGACTTCGGCATCCCGGCGGAGCGCGTCTTTGGGTTCGAGGATTGGGTCGGCGGGCGCTATTCGCTTTGGGGACCCATCGGTTTGGGCATCATGATCGCCATCGGGGCGGAGGCGTTTGAAGCCTTCCTCGCGGGCGGCGCTGCCATGGACAGCCATTTTCAGGACGCTGATTTGGCCGACAACCTGCCCGTGCTGCTTGCGCTGGTTGGTGTTTGGCACAATCAGGTGCAAGGCCACGCGACCCGCGCGGTGCTGCCTTATGACAATCGGCTGAGCCGTTTGCCCGCCTACCTTCAGCAGTTGGAGATGGAGAGCAACGGGAAATCCGTTGCGATGGATGGCACGGCCTTACGCCGGAATTCCGGCCCTGTGGTCTGGGGGAGCCCGGCACAAACGGGCAGCACGCCTTCTATCAGTTGATTCATCAGGGCACGCGGGTCATCCCATGTGAATTCCTGGTCGCCGCCCGCGGGCACGAGCCGGAGCTAGCCCATCATCATCGTCTGCTTGTCGCAAATTGCCTCGCACAATCCGAGGCGTTGATGCGGGGCCGCACGCTGGAAGAAGCGCGTGAGATCATGCGGGCCAAGGGGCTGGAAGGCGCCGAACTGGAACGACAGGCGGCGCACCGCGTATTCTCGGGCAACCGGCCCTCAACGACTTTGCTCTACGATCAGCTGACGCCGTTCGTTCTGGGCCAGATCATCGCGCTTTATGAGCACCGCGTATTTGTCGAAGGTGTGATCCTTGGCATCAATTCCTACGATCAGTGGGGCGTGGAATTGGGCAAGGAATTGGCCGTTGCGCTGGAGCCCGTTCTGAGCGGCGCGTCCGATGGGGCGGGCAAGGATGGTTCCACCCTTGCCTTGGTTGAGGCGGTTCGATCGGCAGGTCAGGCATAGAGCCTGGCCTGATCAGGTGCGGCCTATAAGGGGCGCTCTTCGAACTGTTCACACTCGGTGCACTCTTCTTCCGGCTCTTCCGACTCCACCGGTGCGGACGCTGGCTGTTCCTCAGCCTCTTCGTCTTCGTTGAGAATACCGCAGACATAATCGGTGTAGTTGCCAAAGACCGTGCCCTCAGGGAACAGGCCGGAATTGCGTGCCCATTCCAGCGCGCGGCGTTGGTTGAACGCAATGGAACGGGTCAGGCCGCCTTCACCGACGACAACCAGAAAGCGGTTACCTCCGGATACGAAGTGCAGGGCTGGCGTATTGTTCCCATCCGCCGCGGCACAACGCGACACGCCAACAAAGTCAGCGGCGGCGGGAAAGGCGAGTGCGGTGGTCAGGGCAGCAGATAATGCAAGTGTTCGGGCCTTGGTGTTTGAGGGGGACATGGTGGCAGACCTTCCGGGAATATAATTAACGAATTAGCAGACTTCTTGTTTTTGCGCTGGCAACACTCTGTTGCCGGGGTCGAGGCAAAATAACCTCTGTGTACGCCGTCGGGCTTGAAATACTGGCGGGGCGTCGGGGTTCTTCAATATCCGCAAAGATTATCAGATCACGCCGCTGTGAACAGTTGCGGAAAACCCGACCTATTCCCTTAACCCTCAGAGACTGCGCCGTCCTCGTCCACAAAAGCGCGGCGACCGGCATCCGGGATCGGATAGCGCCCCGGCGCCCCGCGGTTGAGCAGCACAACCACCGCGCCGCCGCGCGCTGTTTCCTGGGCTTTTGCCCCCGGAACCCAAACGGCATATTCCATTGTGAAGGACGTATTGCGGAAGCGGCTGACCCGGCCCGTGACGACGTAGTCCAGCCCAAGCCCCATCTCGGCCAGGTAGGTGCATTCGACCTGTTTCAGCACGAGACGCGGTGAGGTTGAGCCATAGTCCGTGACATGGCGTGCCTTGAGGAACGGCAGGCGAAAACTCTCAAACCAGCGCAGATAGGCGGTGTGGTTCACATGGCCCAGGGCGTCGATCTCTCCGAACCGGACCCTGTCGGCCAGTCCGAACGTCCAGGGCGCAGGAATGCCGAGATCGCGCAGGCTGTCGGCCCCAAGGGGGTGTGATAGGGCAATGAATTCATGCCTCTAATCTGACGAGGCGGTTGGGAAGGGGCAAGATGGCACGTATCGCATTCGATCTTGATGGCACGCTTTTGGACAGCGCGCCGGATATTTGTCTGGCGGGCAATGCAGCGCTGGAAGGGACCGGGGCCGATCCGATGGATACGGGCGAAGCGCGCGGTTATGTCGGCTCGGGCGCTGCGGTGTTTGTGGAAAGGATGATGGCGGCACGGGGTCTGCCTGATGCACAGCACGCAATGCTGCTGGAGCGGTTCATCGATGCCTATGAGGGCGCCGTGCACCTGACCCAGCCCTATCCCGGTGCCTTGACGGCCCTTGAGCGGTTGAGCGCGCAGGGGCATCATCTGGCGATCTGTACCAACAAGCCGATGCGTCCGACACGGGCAGCGATGGCTCATTTCGGGTTGGACCGGTTCTTTGGCGCGGTTTTTGGCGGCGACAGCTTGCCGGTGCGAAAGCCTGACCCTGCGCCGCTGCACGCGGCTTTGGAGGCGTTGGGGCAGGGGCCTGCGTTGTTTGTCGGTGACAGCGAGGTGGATGCCGAGACCGGGGCTGGTGCGGGGGTTCCGACACTGATCTTCACGCCGGGTTACCGCAAAGCCCCGCTGGAGACGCTGCCCCATGCGGGTGCGTTTGATCATTGGGATGATCTGCCGGATTTGGTGGAGGCGGTGCTTGGAGCGGGTAACGGAATCGAACCCGTAACTGAAGCTTGGGAAGCAGGTTTGAAAATTTGATATTTTGTTTGATTATCAATATTTTGACATAGGCTTGAGGTCAAGATTTGTCGGAAAAGTGTCGGCTCAGTGACTTTGGAGCGGGTAACGGAATCGAACCCGTAATTGCAGCTTGGGAAGCTGTCGTGATACCTTTTCACCATACCCGCTACGCCTCAAACCGGTAAGTGAGACTTGTTCATTGGTCAAGACACAGTCTCCGTTGAACAGACCCTTCATAGTCAGAAACGATCGAAAGGTTGTCCGAGTTAGAGGCACTATTTCTGTTGACCGTTCTGCAACTTCGGCAAACGCGACAATGGATGATTGGGTGAAGCCGGTACGCGGTCAGCGAGATCAACGGAACAAAGACTGTGTTGTGACCTAGTGTGACGGCATCGCTTCACGAAGGGCGGAAAGCGGACTTTCGCTGCGATTGCATTGGTTGTTTTTTAACGAAAGCAAGCAGACCTTCTGGATGCAAATACCAACGCGAAGACTCTGGTGAGATGCCTTAAGGCGCAGATATCTTGGCAAAGCCGACCTCCGCTATTTAAGCGCGCTGTTCAGGACTGTGCGAAAGTAGGCTTGTCCATCTGGCAACATGGTTGGGAAAATCCACGTCGGGTGCCGGCTCCATCGGGGGTAATACGCGATCCGCCGACAGCTGCTTCTGGTTGTTGCTTCAGGATCGATGCATGCGACCGAGTGTTAAGCTGGGCGCTTTAGTGCTGGAGGTTGGCCTCCTGCTAGCGGGATCGTTCAGATACCACTTGTTCACCCGCAGGCAGGTTGACGTCTTGCCTTATCATTTAACCCTCGGCGGTGGCGCGCGGCTCCTCGCTATGGAAATGGCCAATGCCCCGACCCTTTGCAGGACGCATGGACATCTGCACCAAGTTAAGGGGCCGCGTCAGCGGATCGCAAATCGCTACCGTCTTTCGGTTGACTAAAGGATGGTCGGATCAATTGTATCCATGGCGGACACCTGCATCATTCCAATCTGCTCACAGGACCCCCTACAGCATCGCGCAATTCAGGATGCAGTATCCAGTTTCCGCGATGCGCATCGGTTTTTGCCGATCCACGAGATGCAAGGATCGTGTCGTCGTCCAAAGCGGTCGACTGGATATCCGGGCCCGTCTCGGAGGGACAGATAACCGGCGATCAGGCGGCCTGCGTTCGCAAGGGATCTGGTCGCGGAGGCCTGTGAAGTATACCCGACGCTGTTCGCCAGCATCGCGTCTGTCAGCCCGTCATCGCCTCGCCAATGACAATGCGAACAGCATCGCCCGCTGCGGGCGGGTCAGAGCGACGTGATCAAGTGCTTCGGCATATTCCTCGACGCTCGGCACCGCCATGTCCGTGGCCGTATCCTTCCTGCGGACTTCCATTCGGCGCGCTTCTCTTGCGTCGATGATGTCTTGCAAGGCGGCGATCGCGATATCTTCGGTTTTACCGCTCGCTTCGGCAATCAATCCACGTGTCTTTGTTGGCGGTTTGGCGAAGGCGCGCGCGACGAACTCTCCTGCGAGAAGTCCGGACTTGATCTGATATCTGCCATGTTCGCTGAGGTGGACCGGAGATTGCGCTTTCTTCTTGTCGACCCTGGCTTTCTTTGACTTCGTCATGTCTTTGAACACGGCCTGACCCTTAACGGATCGGCTTCCCAAGCTTGAACTCGCCACTGGGCATCCCCTTTCGGACTATGATTTAAACGGATCGGTTGACGCGCAAGGCATTGCGGCTGCCTGGGTGCCGCGACGCTGCATGCCGAACGGATCCACAGTCGCTGCGCGGATGTGCGACTTGGGATGTTGACGTTCAGGCTGAAGGCCTCGACCGCGTCAGAGGAAGCCATTCTTGGCTGGAATGGGTGCCCGGCTGAGGCACCCATCCGCAATTCTCAGGCGAGTGCAATATTCGTTGCACTTTCGCGGCCGTCCCGGCCAGGCTCGATCTCGAACGTCACTTTTTGGTCGTCGTTCAAGCTCGTCATGCCCGCCTGTTCAAGCGCGGAGATGTGCACGAACACATCCTTTCCACCCGATTCCGGTGCGATAAAGCCGAAGCCTTTGGTGGAGTTGAACCATTTCACTGTGCCATTGGCCATGTGAATTTTCCTTGTAGATCGCTGCCCGCGACATGCGGCAGCCCGGCTTCTTACGACAATGTCGAGCGCTGTGAGCCGGCAACGGAAAACAGGAAGTCGAATGGAGGTCAGTAGCACATGTGACGTGGTTACCATCTGACGCGATTACAAGTGGCGCGCCGACCGGGGACCGATCTTTCCTTTGCCAATGGGGTATCGATCTACTATGAGTGCACAGCTACCGGGCACCCCGGTGGCGCGAAAAGGAAAGCCAAAATGTCGTTCAACGACCTGGCGAAGAAAGAGGCCGCCGACCAAAAGGCCTCGCAAGAAAAAGACCCGAAACAACAAGACAAGACTGACAAGAGCCCTGCACCTGAGGCAGAGTCCGGCGATCAGAAATAGGCCTGACTCACTTCGAAGGATGTATCGTTCTTCGCACCGCTCTTAGAGGCGGTGCGCAAGAGTTCCGCCTTCAATGATCTCGTGGATCAGATCAGCGGCTTTCGCGTGCGATTTCCGCTCGGGCTTCGGACAGTCAGCGTTTCCAAGCGTCTCCGCAGCATCGCTGAGAATGCCGGTGATCTCGCTGTCGGGAAGCAACTTGCGATCTTGCAAAGCCAGCAGCAGGGCCTCGCAAATCGAGAGGGCGGCCAACCCCGCCGGGTCTGGTTGGTCTGACATCACGATATCCCTTTGGTTTTTCATCACGGTACGCAGGCGCGAGGTTTTGATGCCCCTGAATACTGTCAGGCAGGATTTTGTCGTTTGTACTGATTGAAAGCAGTGTCGATGACGAATTCCAGACAGCCATTCTGCAGATCGAGAGGGCCCGGAAATGGCAATTGAAACCAGTCCACTGGCGCGGAAGCTCTCCGCCTTCGTCCAGCTTTCGGCGACAGAACTCGGCGTTCTGGAGCGGTTGCATGAGCGACGGAAATCCTTCTCACCGGGACGCGATCTTGTGCATCAAGGTCAATCCGAGCAGGCGGCGTATATTCTGGCGGCGGGTTGGGTTGTCTCATACAAGATTCAGCCTGACGGATCGCGCCAGATCGTTGATTTCCAGATACCGGGGGATTTTCTTGGGTTGCGCAGCGTGCTTTTGCACACGTCCGATCATGGGATCGAACCGATTGTCGACATCGAAGCCGCTGAAGTCATGGTGGGCGATCTTCTGCAGGCCTTCGCTGAGACGCCACGGCTTGCAACTGCGATCATGTGGGCCGTGTCGCGCGACGAGGCGATGGTTGTCGAACATCTGGTTGGGTTGGGACGTCGCGACGCAGATGCCCGCATGGCGCATTTCCTGCTGGAACTTGGCGTAAGGTTATCCCTTGTCGGGATAGGAAGCAGACAAGGCTATGCGTGCCCGCTCACGCAGTATCATCTGGCTGATGCGCTGGGATTGAGCGCGATTCACGTCAACCGCGTCTTGCGCAAACTCCGGGAAGGCGGGCTTGTCACGTTTCGGGACGGTTTGGTCGTGTTCGATGATTATGACGGTTTGGTGGATTTGGCCAATTTCGACCCGGCCTATCTGGATCATGCGCGGCCGTTATTGCCTTAATGCGGCCGCCCGAAATTTGGCTACGGGCGGCCCGGGATCACTGCGGCGCGGGCGGCATCACATCAAGGCGCGGCTGGCTTCCTTGAGTTCGCGATGCGCTTCTTCGTCGTTGTCTGCGTCATGTGCCTTTTCGGCGGCTTGAAAATGTTTCAGAGCAGTCGCCTTCTTGGAGCCTTCAGGGGCCTTGTCCCAAGCCGACTTGACCGATGCCATGTGCTTCACAGTCTGATTTTCCTGGCTTTGATTTTCTTCTGTTCATGGAATTGTCCTTTCCTGGACAGTCCGACAACGAGAGGCGCAATAGCCGCGCATTACAGTCGATGCATTGCGTGCCTTCCGCGCCTCTGGGATACTCGGAAAAAGCGCCACCACGAATTGCGGTGGTCAGGTCGGGCATAGCCCATGCATGGAAGACGTGGACTGACGTAAGTTAGCCAGGCTGCGCCAGATACAGGATTTGCGCAATCATCGCGCAGCCAATGATTGCCAGCATAACCCAAATAACTGGAATTTGCGGAAACGAATGGCGGCCCGATTGAGGTTCCTTGGCGAAAATGGGCGGTGCCCGCGTGGGCAGCAAGGAGACAAGCCTGCTGGCCCTGCTCTGGCTTGCCAGTGCAAGCGCCGGGATATCCTTGATCATCTCGAAATGTGCGTTCAGGCGAAGTTCGGCATCCTCTTTCCCCAGCCGCGCAAGCTCTTTGGCTTCGGTCCAGGGTTCGAGGCCAAGACGCGCAAGGGCAGACAGAACTGTCACGGCGGCGCCGGTTCTGTCTTCGCCCACTTCTGCGTGCAGGAAGGCATCATAGTCGGAGCCATCCGGGTGGAGAACATCAGAGGCAGACATTGAATTCCTTTCTATCGGCGGCTGACACGGTAACGCGCAGCGCCCAAATCTATTTTCGGACCTACTCTCGCAGTCATTCACCACGTGAGAGCTAACCTCGATCAGCATCGCGCCCCCAATGATCGGTTAATGTGCGCTCAATCGCGCCGGTTTGCGGGGTGTCTTACTTGCTCACGCCGATGCGCCATGACTTGGCCGACGACCCATTGTCCTGCCTACGGCACCCAAAACCGATGACGCAAAAAAGGTTGAGGGCGCGGAGCACGCAGTTTTGTGCGGTCCCGCCTGCTCTTGAACCAAGAAAATAGCGAAGCGGCGCTTTCCCCGCTGGAGGATACAGAATGAAGACACCTGAATGGCTGAAGCCCGGTCTCTACGGTGCATTTGCGGGCGCTGCATTTGTTGCGATCGCGGGATTTTCCTGGGGTGGCTGGATGACCAGTGCCGGTGCCAACGAGTGCTGGCCGACGAACTTGCCCAGGATCGGGTGGTGGCAGCGCTTGTTCCGGTATGTCTCGAAATCTCGAACACCGACCCTGACAGGGTTGCCCTGATCGAGACAATCCAGGCCGCTTCGGGTTTCCGGCGGCGGGACGCGTTGATTGAGGCAGGGTGGGCCACGGTGCCGGGCGCGGATGCGCCCAATCGTGATCTCGCTTTGGCGTGTGACGAGGGGCTTGAGCTGGATGAGTCGTGATATCGCGGCGTTGGCAAAACCCCTGCTGATTGCCCTTATTGTTTCACTAGCGGGAGCGGCGCCGGCCTACGCACAGGTCGATGACGACACAGTCCCGGAAAACGCCCAACCCAGAAGTTTTGGAGGTGGATGGGAATGTCTGAGCACCTTTCGACGGGACGGCGGGGCCTGTTTGCCCGTTGTCGTGCCCGAAAACGCATTTCCGACGAACCGGACCTATGGCAACGGGTGGGAGTGTTCGCATGGGTATCGGGAAACAGCGGATGCGAACTGTGCCGCAGTGCATGTCCCCCAAGGTGCCTATCTTGATCCGTCAGGATTGAGTTGGACATGCGTGCGTGGATTTCGGGAGGTCGACGATACCTGCCAGGCGATTGTTCTGCCAGCCAACGGATATCTGACCGGTAATTCCTTCGGGGCAGAATGGACCTGCGATCGTGGTTTTGAGCGCATCAGCGAGCTTTGCGCAGCAATTGCTGTGCCCGAAAACGGGTATTTGAACGGTTCAAATCATGGACGCCCTTGGGATTGCGAACGGGGCTATGTGGCGCAGCGCGACAGCTGCGCGGAGATTGCCGTCCCCGAGAACGCGTATTTCGATGATGCGAGATATGGCCCGGGCTGGAGATGTGAGCGTGGGTTCGCGGCGTCGGACAACGCGTGCACTTTGATCGAAGTGCCCGCCAATGCGCATCTCAACCGGTCTGGAAACGGTTGGGAATGCAACCGGAATTTCCACCGCGCAAACGGACGCTGTGCCCTGAACGAGTAGCGGGCGCTCACTTAGCACCGAAAAAGGTCCGGCTATCACCAACATGTCGCGTGTCGGCGCATTGGCGGTCATGCGGCGCTGAGAAAAGGAACGCGCTATGAAACCAATAGATACACAAACACCAACCGCAAGGCTTTCGAGCATGGGGCCGCAAGCCCCACCGGGTCCAACGATGATTGGCTCACCGGATGGTAGCATCACGGTCACCGAAAAGGTGCCAACAGCGGTCGTTTATTGCGAAGGGAACTTCGGACAGATCGACGGCAAGACGGCAAACGGGCTTGTTCGCCACAGCCAAGCCTACCGCATTCTTTCTGTGATCGACAGCGCGCTTGCCGGGCGCGATAGCGGTCAGGTCCTGGACAATGTCAGCAACGGAGTGCCAATACTTGAAGGCATTGAGGCCGTCCTGGACGGCGCAACAAGCATCCCCGATACGCTGATCTACGGAATGGCGCCGTCGACCGGCAAGCTGTCGCCGTCAGATCGCGAAGTCGTACTCGATGCGATCGCGCTCGGTATGAATATCGTCAGCGGACTGCACGAATACCTCGGTGATGATCCAGAGATTTCGGCGGCTGCGCAGGCCGCAAACGTGACCATCCGCGACATTCGCAAACCTCGGCCGAGCAAGGATATGCGCCTGTTTGACGGCAGCGTCTCGAAGGTCGGGGCGATCCGCATCGCCGTGCTGGGAACAGATTGCGCCATCGGCAAGCGGACGACGGCGACCGTCCTCGCTCGGGCATTGAACGCCCGTGGCATCAAGACGATCCTGGTGGGCACAGGCCAGACTGGCCTGATGCAGGGCGCAAAATACGGGGTCGCCATGGACGCCGTGCCGCCGCAATTCTGCTGCGGGGAGCTTGAACGCGTGGTCGTTGCGGCAACTGATGGCGAGACACCAGATGTCATCTTGGTGGAAGGACAAGGAGCGCTCAGCCATCCGGCGTTTTGCACATCGGCCTTCATTCTGCGCGGCAGCCAACCTCAGGGGGTCATTCTTCAACACGCGCCGAAGCGTGCTCATCGATGCGACTTTCCAACCTTTCCGATGCCGGACCCGAAAGTCGAAATTGCCCTCATCGAAGCCTTTTCCGACACACAGGTCATTGGATTGACGATCAATCATGAGGCAATGACGGAGTCCGAGGTGGATCTGGCAATCAAAACGCTGTCGCGCGATCTCTGTATCCCAGTGACAGACGCGTTGACCCGGCCGGAAGTTCATCTGGCCGACATGGTCCTGTCGGCCTTTCCGCAACTGCATTCAGAACCGCTCGTGGCTGCAGAATGATCACACCGCGTGTCGAGATCGATCTTGAAAAAATCACTCAAAACGCCCGATGCCTCACAGGTAGGCTTGGCCCGCGGGGTATCTCTGTCACTGGTGTGACCAAGGCCGTTTGCGGCCATCCTGGCGTAGCTGGAGCAATGTTGACCGGAGGTGTCGTCGGACTTGCTGAATCCCGTATCAGAAGTGTCATGAGAATGCGGGGAGCGGAATCCGTTGCCCCATTTCGATGATACGCGCGCCAATGCTCGAGGAGGCTGCAGACGTCATCAGGTACTGTGAAACAAGCCACAATACCGAGAAGAGCACGATCCTGAACCTCGGCGCTACCGCGCGGCAAGAAGGAAAAACGCATCAGATAATTCTGACTGTCGAAATGGGGGATATGCGCGATGGCATCTTGCCCGAGGACCTTAACGATCTTGCCTCACTTGTCGTTGCCACGCCGGGCCTCGCCCTCAAGGGGGCTGCTGCGAATTTCGCCTGCTTGGGCAACGTGGCGCCGACAGCCAAAGACATGGCCAAATTCTCGCGACTGGCCGACAAGGTCGAAGGCGAATGCGGGCCCTACGTGGCGGTGGCATCTGGCGGCAGCTCGGCCAATTTGGCATGGGCGCTCGGCAAAGAACCGACCGGTCGGGTCAACAATTTGCGCCTGGGCGAGGCGATCCTTTTGGGCATCGACCCCGTTTCGGGGCAGCCGATCGACGGTCTTCATACAGATGCATTTGCTCTTTTTGCCGAAGTCATCGAAGCAAGCATCAAACCAAGCTCAATGCCGATGAGACCGAGTGCGCCGACGTTCGGGAAGCCCTTTCTGATTTCGAATGGCGCTCAACGACATTGCGCCGTCCTTGCCGTTGGGCGCCAAGACACGGATGCCACCGGCCTATTTCTTCCATCGGGGTTTGGGTTTGCCGGAGCGTCGAGCGACCACACCGTGGTCGACACCGGCAAAACCAGCGTATCCGTCGGTTCTGAAATGAAGTTTGGAATGAACTATGCTGCCCTGATCAGGGCGATGAGCGCGCCCGATGTCGAAAAAGTCGTGCACCACGGGCTGCCGATTAAGCGAACGAGCACAGACACCAGACCTCAGCCGTTTCTGAGGTTGATATGAGATCCAAATGACCCGGCCGGGGGCCGCCATTGCGCCGCAAACGAGGGGTCGCCAAGCGCACTCCTCCCTTCATTCCTCTCCAAGGAACAATGGAAAAGATCTTGCGCCCAATTGAATGTGGAGAAGCCATGCAAACCAAAGGTGACGACATTGAAATGGACCAGCCCACGCGCGCCCTTGGTGACGCACCCAAGGCGCGTTTCTGCTTGCGGTGTGAGGCCTCATTCTGGAGCGAAGGGTTCGGCCAGCGCATTTGCAACCGTTGCAAAGGATCTTCGGTCTGGCGGACGGAAGTGCCGGAAGGCATCGGTCAAGGTCGACGCCGTCCCGGCGGTCGATCCTACTAGGGTTCGCCTGTGGTGTTTATCACAATCACATACGCAACGACGCATCGCTATCGAACCCCTGCATGACTTGGTCCGCACCGACCCACCCTACGCCACCGTGAGACTCGGGACCTCGCCATGGCATTTCTTGATCTCAAGATCGTTCCGACCGCATGCATCGCGCCATGAATGCATAGCCGGTATGGTGAAGCTGCACTGCAGCGCGCAGCCATGAACCGAACGGCGGCTCAGGGCCGTCTCTGAAGGCGGCACAAGTCATTAGATTTCAATGGCTTCTGCAATCGCAAGAGCATCCTCAAGCTCGACGCCGAGGTATCTGACGGTGCTGTCCATCTTCGTGTGGCCCAACAGCAGCCTGGACTGCACGCAGGTTGCCCGTCTTTTTGTAGATCTGTGTCACCTTCGTGCGCCGCATCGAGTGCGTGCCGTATGCGCTCGCCTCCAGGCCGATCGACGTCACCCAATCACGGACAATCCGCGCATATTGGCGGGTCGAAATATGCAGCCGCTCGTGGAACCGGCCGGGCCAGAGGTATTCGGATCCGACCATCAGCGGGTCCCGCATCCACCTTTCGAGCGAGGCTCGGGTGCCTTCCGAGATTTCGAAGCGGACAGGTTTCTGCGTCTTGCTCTGCAGAACCGACGCACGTTCCTTGATCTGGCCAGATGCCATGACGTCGACGACCTTCATTTTGACCAGATCGCAGCCACGCAGTTTGCTGTCGATGGCCAGGTTGAAGAGCGCCAGGTCACGATGGTTCTCGGCCAGTTCGCCGAACTCGGATCGCCCAGACGTGCTTTGGCTTCAGCGGTCGTTTCTGGCCAACGATACGTCCTTTGTTCCAGGCTGGGCGAAGCGCGCGAATGGCCGGTAAGTTTGGTGCTTCCATGACTGATCCTCCGATCCGCCATACTCCTCCTCAAGCGACAACCCGACGTTGACAAGGCACGATATCACGGGATTGTTGCGCTGCCTCCGAGGTCGGCAGTGAGCCCAAAGTGACAGATGCTGCAATGCAAAAAGCGATGCTAGGCGACACTCCTGACATATCTTGGCGGCAGCGTATGCTATCCTGCAAGTCGGCTGGCCAGGAGAGAAGATATGAGCAGCATCGAGAACTATGACTCGCAATCAGGAAAGCTGATCCCTGTCTTTCGGATGGAGATAAACACACGACCGGATGATACCGAACGGCTGTTGGATACCATCTTTAAGGTTCATCCGCTTGCCGTTGGAGCTTACGAGCGGAACGCAACCGTAACCGCTCAAGGAGCGGAGACGGGAAGACCGGGAGAAGAAACGGTTACGCGTATTCACAACGAAGATTTCGAGGCCGATGGCACCGAGGTGTATCCGTCAGTCGAACTCAAGGTGTCTTTCGAGCGCGATATCCAGTTGCTACAAAGGATCATGGAGGCCGTTCTCCACGCCCATCAGTACGAAGAGCCGATTATCCATGTTCGTGAGGAGTGGGCCAGCCGGGCAAATTATACGCCAAAGAACGACAATCCGAACCGGTGGTGGAACGATGGGCGCGGCACTCTGAGATGGTTTCGCTCGATCAAAGCCGCAGATAGCTGGTCATCCTGAACGGCAGGAAAGTCCCGCGTTGCAGCCATCCGTCCACAGTTAGGTTTGCCAGCGCAGAGAATGTCCGGTTCGACGGGCCGCGCCGCAGCAGAAGCGAAGGCGGTTGAACGGCAGCTTTGGGCCGAGTGACCGTTAGTGATACTGCTGACCGCCTGGATGCTGCGATGCATCCAGTGACCGCCCTGAGCCCATACCTGCCACATGCTGCACGTAGCACGAATGGCTGCTATCGATCATGGATCGATGCGACGACCTCATATGCAGATGACGCGTCATTGAGGTGTGTCACGGCAGCTTTTCGCTCGTCCGCAGAATCACTCTGCGGCGATCCGTTCGATCTCCTTGGCAACACCCGAATAGATCGGTCCAAGCGCCTCAAACAGGTATTGTGTCGGATGGACAACAATCCCTCGCCGGTCGTCCGGGTCACGTTCGCGCCTCGCTAGGTCTGCTTTTTCCAAACGGTCTAGCAAGGTCGTGACGGACCCGGTGGTCAATCCCAACTCGGCGGCGATCTTGCTTGGCTTAACCGGTGCTTCTGCGAGCATGTTCAAACACCGCAGGTCGTTCCGGCTGACGCCGACGGTGTTGGCGGCTTTTGTGTCGAGCCGGTCAATACTTGCGTACAATCTGCGGCACGCTGCGACGAGGTCTTGAGGGGTCGCTTCTTCGGAAGATGGCATCGGCTGTCATCCATTTAGCTTGACAATCAAGTTACTTGATATAGATCATCGTTCAACTGGATTTGGAACGCAAGAACCTTGGAGACTGAAATGGAAATCGCGCTTTATATCGTGCTCGGGCTGGTTGCCCTTGTTGCCCTTCTGTCCGCACTCGCGCTCCACCAGGTTGAGTACACCGAAGAGATTACAGTCGATGCACCGGTTGAGCAGGTCTATGGCGATATACGCCTCCAAGAGCATCTGATGCGTTGGTCGGCCTGGCCGAAGGAGACCAAATCTACGTGCACTCGTCGAAGGTGCCGACGGTGAAACAGGAACCAAAACGGTGTTCTTCACAAAAGGCAAACGGGTGGGCCACCAGGAAGTTGTGCGCCTGAAAGAGAACGAGGAAGTGGTCCTGACACTTGTCGGCCCCGGACCTCCTCATAGACCAAAAACTGACCTTTGAACTTCCGCTCCCTGGGCGAAGGGCGCACGCGCGTGTTGGCTCACTTCATCAACGAACTGCCTCGCCCGTTCAACGCGATCTGGAAGCTTGCTGGTCTCACGAAATGGACGCGAGAAATGCATCGGAAGGACCTCGTCGGTCCTCAAGGCGTTCTGTGAGCCGCCGCATCGTGACATGAACGGTGACGTCGTCGGACACCCACCGAAGGGTAACAACCCCTATGAGCATAACAAGCAGTCGGCGTTATCGTCACATGAGTTACTTCCCTCATGACTTCTTCGGCGAAATTGCACTGCATGGTGTCGGGAAGTTGCGGGTGATCACCTACAAGGTTTTGTTCATGCCACCTCGTTTTGAGGCCGAATTACCCTTCCAGACGTACCCGCGCTTAAGGGTCGAGGGTGAGATCGCTGATGTCCCAGTACGTGGTGCATGGATGCCGGTAGGTGATGGACGGCGCTACTTTATTGTCTCGCCCGACATCAAGGCCAATACCGGTATTGACGTTGGCGACGAGGTCGAAATGCGATTCAGGGTCGATGACCAGGATCACGTCGATGTGCCGGCCGCCTTGAACGCGGCTTTGAAATCAGACGATGCCGCATCGGCGCAGTGGGCCAAACTTACAGCAGGGAAGAAACGGATGTTCACCAACCACGTCTTCTCTGCAAAGACCGCACTGACCGAACGACGCCGCGTTGACGAGGCAATGACAGCGATCACACAAGAGATCACTCTCCGCGACCTGCAAAAACGGAAGAAGTAGGTTCCTCATAGCAAGTGAAGCCGCCGTTGGCGCGGGCGTGTTAAACGGAAGCAAAGTCCGCATGCATAAATTAGCCGCCTCCAAGATTTCGCGGTTGCGGCGAAAGTCCGGTCTGACGGGCCGCACCGCGGCATACCGGTCGGTGGGAGAATGTCCGCAAAGGGCCGAATGCGGATTATTGAGGCAGCGCTTGATCTTGTCGGCTTGTTGTTCCGACGACCGTCGCGTTCGGCCCATAGCTGCCGTCCACCCCAAGCCCGCGATCCCGCGGTCGCAGCCCACTTTCCCGACATTTCCGCTGCGCGTGCAAAATCCGGAGCCTCAATGAACTCACAGATCGCGAGATTTTTGCTGCCGTTCGATCTGAGGATCGAACGGCTGCTAGGGCCGGATCAAGCGAACGCTTCGCGGGCTTTCACAGCCTTCTTTGAGGCGTCGGCCTTCACCTTTCGCGGATGCGGCTTTCCTGTCTCGGCATAGTGCTTCGCACTCTTCAGTCGCTCTCCCGCAGGACTTTGCCGAATTGCAGCTTCATCATCGGGCCCATCAGGATGTTGAGGGGGAAAGCGATGTCGACGTTGAGTTCCATTTGAACCTTGCTCGCGTTGCCCCTGGGCTGCACGGTCCAGCCTGTTCACAAGCCGTTTCACGAAGCCCGGCATTTTGTCTCCGGTGGCTGAATAGGCGACATGCCGTCTGTTTGCGTCGAAGGCCTCGATCGTCTCCTGTGAACGGCCCAAGCGAAGTCTGGCACACACGCCCGGCCACTGGGGCGGCCGCAATCTTTGGACGTTCCCGGTCGAGCTTCCGAGGAGTAGACGCTCGATGCCCATTCACCGGCATTGACGTAGTTCGGTCCAAGAATGTCCCAGACCTTGTCGGCAGGTGCATTGATGTTGATGGTTTTGCTGATTTTCATGGGATCCTCCTAGGGATAGCGGGGTCGGGTCCAATCCGACCCCTGGTCGGTTAACCGATCACATTTCCGCCCATCGCGTATCCGCCCTCGGCGGTTTCTTCGATATGGACGTTGATGTACTGCTTGATGTCGCCCTTACCGCTGTCGGAGGCGACGGTATTCAAACCGTCCGTCAGCTTGCTGACGATTGCGGCCTTTTCGTCCTTGGTCCATGCGGATTTCGGGACCGTTACTCGGATGGTTGGCATTTGGTTTCCTTTACTTTAGCTGAAGTGTTGCGTTTTGCATCACGTAATGTATTTTGCACCAAGCGATACATAATGCAACAGTTGATGTAAAATAAATCCGATATGGCCAGACCACGAAATTTCGATGAAGGCGAAGCCCTGCAAAAGATGGTCCAGGGTGTTCTGGCGCCACGGCTTCGATGCGACCACCACGAGGATGTTGGAAGAAGCGACCGGGATAGGCGTTCGCGGGATCGCCAACACGTTCGGTGACAAAGAAGAGATATTCTTGAAGGTGCTTGGCGCCTACACTCAGATGGCGCGCGGGGTGGTCGCACACGTCTTCGATCCGCCGCGTCTGGAGGCCGCCCAGATGTTGTTTCAGGGTTTGGCGCAGGCGACGGACGATCCCGATGACGTGACGAACTGCGGTTGTCTGATGGTGAACACGGTCTTTGAACTCCTGGTCGCGCGAGCCCGCGTAGTCCGCGACGCCGTGGAGGCATACCGCTTCATGTGGCGCGACGCGTTTCGCGACGCTGCAATCGCGGACGGATTATCCGATCCTGATGCGCGCGCGGAATTTCTTTTGGGGCTCTTGTGGGGCGCACTTAGTCAAATACGCTTGATGGGGTCGACAACAGCGCACTCGCACCCTATGGCGCAGATCGCCGTCGAGACAATCGATGGCTGGAAACGACAAACAGCCTGATCTTACAGAGGACGGCGATTTTGAGCTAATACTGCTCTTTGCCGATTGCAGACCTTCGTCGGCTCTGCAGCATCCTTCACGTTGGGCTCAACCTGCCATCAATGCGGCGCGGCATCTGCCAAGTCACAGCCTTGACTTTGGCCACTCGCGGCCCGAAGCCGCCGCTCGCTCAATGGTTGCCTTGCTGTGGTGCGACACGTCAGACCGGCCTTTCGCCGCAGGTGCATTCATTGCCTGCCCTCATACTCACAGTCCACGACATCAAACTGCCATAAAAACGTATGTGCCACATGACGGATCGCCGCTACCGGTCCTTTCCGTTCGCTGTACTCGCAGCGAACCGTCGCCAATGCCTTACGAGAATAAGCCCTAGCGCCTGTGGAGAGCACCAAGGCCGATCCTGTGGGAGCATTGCTCGACTTTAGCGCGACGACCCGAGGTCAAGGCCGGAGACGCCATCCACACGACCGGAGCCGAGGTCCGTGCCAGAAACCATGGACGGAGCTTCGACGCCGAAGGACCAGGCCTGGGCGGGTGCAGTATCGATGGTGAACGTGGTGACAAGTGCAAGTGCTATAATCAATGCAGTAAAGACGTTGGTCATGGGAAAGGGTCCTCCGTTGCGATGTGACAGATATGCGCACTCTCCGCCGCGGTTCGCGAGGCAGGGAAACCCGACTTCTCACATTTTCGCGAAGCGGTTATGCGGTGAGAGGCCGTCGAAGTGAGTCAGCGCGCCTGTCGGATTGCGCAACCCTTAGACGATATCTTGCCATTTTGAGCGAGCGCATTCCGCACTATCCCTCAGCGCACACCATGCCGCTCGGCCAGCTTCCGAAGGCTGGTCTCCGCATCATTCAGACTGGTCACGCAATATGTGTTCGGGGTGCTATTCCGTCACTTCCACCCGACTTGAAAAAACCCGAGAGGACGGACAAGCTCATCACAACCCAGACGTGCTGAGGAACTTTTGGTTAGGAATTATGATATGGATTTTTTGTCCCGCATCTTGGCGACTGGCGGCCTAGTGGTTCTGTTTACCCAACCAGCAAGTGCATCTCGATCCGTCAAATTGCACACAATTTGGCCAAGATAATCGGTTGCCACAGGGAGCCGAAGCGGCGGCAAATCCTGACCCGTTCGTTGATCCAACTGGTTGGTCAGAACGCCTGGTTTGCTTTCTTGCTCCCGATGCAACTCACGGACCGATATATCATTTCTTAGAGCCCATTCCTGGCGATCCAAATGGTGGATTTCTGCGCTACATGCCAAACGTTGTGACGGTGATGCGCACCTCTGGCCTTTGGGCTGGCAGGTCGATGACGGGGTGCGGCCCGTTGACGACGGACCAATCGGCGGGCCCAACGTTCGGAGGGTTTTGGTGTCAGGCTGACATCTCTTCAGGTTTCGACGTTCGTTTTGATTTGGAGTATTCTCCTATCGGCGACCTCTCGTCTGTAACGTTTTCGATCTACACGACCGAGAGCAGCGTTTTCCAAGGGTCGGACCTTGCTCCTCTTCTCTCCGCGTCGGACAATTTGGTCCTACAAGGTGAGCTTGTTTTGCCCGGTGCAGGGATCAGCTATCCTTTGAGCTTTATCAATGATGAAAACCGAATAACGACGGCCGTTCCGGAGCACATGATCGAGCTGTTCTTTGGCCTTCGCGAAACCGCTGAGGACGTGACTATCTTCATGAACGCGGCCAACGCGAACCCGCCTGTGTCCGCCGAGATCACATTGGGAGCCGCGACGATTGGGCAGGTCTTGAACGAGCCTGGCTCTTCTTGAAACAGTGATCCGCCATGACATTAACCGCTAATAAATGGTACTTTGCAAAAAACTGCGGCGGTCCCTTCTATCTAGTACCCTTCGATAAGAAAATATCTCTGGATCTGAACGCCTTTTTAAGTAGGCGGAATGCTAGATCCATTCCCTGGTTTGTCATCGCGCGAAGCGAAAAACCGGCCCAAAGCCGCCATCCGTGGCGTTCATCTTAGCTGCGATGCGGCTTCCCCCGAAGCGGACGTTGGCAGTCTGCGCGAAAATTCGAGGTTTTCAAGAGCGTCTGCGCTGCCGAAAGCCGTCCAATCTCAACGCAAACGAAAGACGCCGGTCGTTGCTGGGTACCTGGTGACGTGCGTGCGGCAGTTCGATGCTCACTGCAATGGCGTCTATGCAGGTGCGCCAAGCATCAAAGCCAACCTGCGCCGCGTCTAAGCCATTTGAACGCTCGCTGGAGCGTCCTTGGCGCCGGTCATAAAAGCGACGGCGTCTGACATGGTGTAGTCCTTTGGGTCCACGACACAAAGCCTGCGGCCTAGTCGATGAACGTGGATACGATCTGCAACTTCAAAGACGTGCGGCATGTTGTGACTGATCAGGATGATCGGAATGCCCCGCGACCGCACGTCCAGGATCAACTCCCAACACCTTCTCGACTCTTTGACCCCGAGCGCCGCAGTGGGTTCGTCGAGAATGATGACCTTTGAGCCAAACGCCGCTGCGCGTGCCACGGCGACGCCTTGTCGTTGTCCCCCTGACAAGCGTTTCAACAGCTTGGTTGATGTTCTGGATCGTCATCAATCCTAGCTCGTTCAGCTTTTCGCGCGCCTTGGCCTCCATCGCGGCCTTGTCTAACTGCTTCAATATCGTTCCGCGCCAGCCAGGTTTGCGCAGCTCTCGCCCCATGAACATGTTGTCTGCAATCGATAGCGCAGGGCTGACGGCCAACGTCTGATACACGGTCTCGATGCCGGCATGACGCGCGTCGTTTGGTGAGGCGAAGGTGACACGCTTACCTTCCAACTCGACCTTCCCTTGGTCGGGCACAACTGCCCCCGACAGCGCCTTGATCAAAGTGGACTTTCCCGCTCCGTTGTCGCCGATCACTGCCAGGATTTCCCCAGGGTAAAGATCGAAGTCGCAGTTATCGAGGGCTACAACCTTACCGTACCGTTTGGTCAGATTTCTGCCCTTGAGAATGGGTTCCATTACGCGGCCACCTTTCTGATCCATTGGTCGATGCCGACCGCTAAAATGATGAGCGTGCCGATCAACATGAACGTCCATTGCGGGTTCACACCAGCCATCCCGAGGCCCAGCATGAAGACCCCCACGATAAGTGCCCCAAAGAAGGCACCCCAGATGGAGCCACGCCCGCCGAACAGTGAGATACCTCCGATCACCACCGCCGTAATCGACTCGATATTGCCCTCGATCCCCGTCGACGCACTGGGCGAGACCGAGGCGAACCGTCCGATCAGTGACCACCCGGCGATCGCTGCAATGAAGCCGGCAAGCATGTAAACCGACATCAGCGTGCGCTTGACGTTCACACCGGCAAGTTCGGCGGCTTCGGGGTCGTCGCCTACGGCGTAGACATGACGCCCCCACGCGGTCGAGCGCAGCATATAGGCCAGAATGAAGGTAAGCAGGATCAAGGTCAGCACGCCGTAGGTGATCTTGGTCTGCCAGATCAGGTCCAAAAGAAACTGGTCGGTGTCGTTGGGCCTCATACGCTCATAGACATTCCCGCGCAGGCCATCGATCCAAAGGACCAGCTTGTTCGTTGGGCTTCAGCCCCAGCCATTGCAGCATCGGCGCGTCTTCACGGATGTCGCGGGCGCGGATCGTCTCGTTGCGGGAATAGATGTAGTTGGCCGCGAGCACGATTCGCCAAACGCCCAATGTGGCGATGAAGGGCGGGATCTTGATCCGTGTGACCAGCCATCCTGATAGCGCCCCGATGGCCGCACCGGCTGCAAGACCGCAGGCCACGGCAACGGCGGGAGGGATGCCGTAGCGAAACGTGAATTGCCCCATGATGACCGAACAGAATACCGCGATGGCGCCGACCGACAGATCAATGCCTGCGGTCAGGATCACCAAAGTCTGGGCCAAGGCGAGGATGCCGACAATCTGGATCTGCTGAAACACCAGCGTCATTTGCGGCAGGAACCGCGGCCCAAGCCAGCCGGTAAATATCATGATAGCGCAGCCAAGCACGATCAACGGCACCAACGACGGCGTCTTGTGAAGCGCACTCTGAAACCGCATCAGAAGGGATTTGTTATCCACTTCAAAGCTTGCGACGCTTTGCTCCGCGCCCTTCAGGCCGTCTTCAAAGTTGTCCGAACGCTCCGCCATATCCTCTGCCCCTGATTGCTGGTTGTCGCGGTCTTGATTTTCGAAGGGCGGACCCTGGCCCGCCCTCCTTTCAGCATGGTCGGTGGCACGAAGCCCCGATCACTTCAGCCCCAGCAGAGGTCAGCGCCTTCTTCGACGCCGATGCTTTCCACACCGTCGACGGGTTCAGCCGTTACAAGCGCCACGCCGGTATCAAAGAAGTCCAGGCCGGGCGTATTCTCCGGCAAGGTGCCGTCTTCGGCAAAGGCGGCAATGGCCTCAATGCCGAGCGAAGCCATCAGCAGCGGGTATTGCTGCGAGGTCGCGCCGATCACACCATCGGCCACGTCCGCCACGCCAGGGCAGCCACCGTCGACCGAGACGATCAGGACGTCATCCTGGCGACCAACGGCCACAAGCGCTTCGTAGGCACCGGCGGCGGCAGGCTCGTTGATGGTGTAGACCACGTTGATGTCCGGGTCGGCGGCAAGGCAGGTTTCCATCGCCGTACGCCCACCTTCTTCGTTGCCGGCGGTCACTTCGTTGCAGATGATGCGCTCGTCGGTTTCATCGCCCCACATGCTGGGATCGACCACATCAATGCCAAAGCCGGTCAAAAAGCCCTGATCCCGAAGAACGCCAACGGTCGGCTGGCTGATGGCAAGATCCAGCATTGCGATGCGGGCATCTGCGGCGGCGTCACCCATGGCGCCCGCGGCCCACTGACCACATCACCACCCGCGGCAAAATTGTCGGTGGCAAACGTTGCATCAGCGGCGTCAATCGGCTCCAGCGGCGTGTCGAGCGCGATAACAAGAATGCCAGCGGCACGCGCTTCTTCCACGGCGGGGACGATTGCGGCGGTGTCGGACGCGGTGATCAGGATGCCGGACGCGCCATTCGCGATGCAGGTCTCGATCGCTGCAACCTGGGCTTCGTTATCGCCGTCCACCTGACCGGCATAGGAGTTCAACGTGATTCCCAACTCGGCCGCAGCGGCCTCAGCACCCTGGCGCATCATCACGAAAAACGGGTTGGTATCAGTCTTTGTAATAAGACAGGCGGATACGCCGTGCCCATCCGCCATCGCAGCCCCCGTTGTCGCAACAGTAGCCATCGCAGTGCCGATCAGTAGCTTTTTCATAATGTCCTCCCAAGACAGATTTCCGGCAGCTCTGCGCCGCCTCATCAGCGATCCCTCCTCAAGGCCGCTGCCCTCAAAAGCCACGATCTGAACCGGGCTGTCAATTAATTAGTTAACTTTCTTTATTAAAGAGAATGCGCTAGGATGAACCATGAAAAAACGGCATTAGTAGTCGCCAATGGAAGACGGATTGGTCAGATCGCTCAGCTTCGGGCTGAGCCAAAGCGGTGTTCGTGATCATAACGAACGCCTGCTCCTGTCGTTGATCCAACGCCATGGCGGTATGCCCGGAAGTGACCTGTCGCGCCGCGCCGGACTGTCGCCTCCGACTGTCTCAAGCATTCTGCGCAAGCTCGAATCCGATGGGCTGGTGCGGCGCGGTGATCCGGTACGTGGCAAGGCTGGAAAACCGTCGATCCCCATGCACCTCGATCCTGAAGGGGCTTTTTCCTTCGGCCTCAAGATCGGGCGCCGCTCGGCCGAACTTGTGCTAATCGATTTCACCGGCGCTGTACGCCACGAACGTCACCTGACCTATATGCGCCCCACACCCGCAGAAATCTTCGCCTTCGTCGAAGACGGCGTCGAAAGCATCAGGGCGGAACTGAGCCCACCCCACCGACAACGCATCTGTGGCTTCGGCACCGCCGCTGCCTTCGAGTACCGTGGAATGCAAAAAACGCCAACCCGGGTGATATCTTTTCCGAGTGGCAAGGCGTCGATCTGAAGGACCAGCTTGGAGACCGGATCGACCTACCGGTCTTACAACTGAACGACGCCACCGCCGCCTGCCAGGCCGAACATACGTATGGGCGCGGCAAGGAATTCCAGGATTATGCTTATTTCTTCGTCGGGGCCTATATCGGCGGCGGCATTGCCCTGGACAATGCCGTCTACGAGGGCCGCCAAGGCAATGCCGGGCGCGCTGGGGGTCCCTGCGCAGCATTGGGCCCAATGGCGAAAGCATGCAATTGGTCGACATGGCTTCCATCCATCAGCTTGAACGTCGGCTGCACGAAGTCGACATGGACCCACGCCAGCTTTGGACCGATCCCGAGAGCTGGCGCACGTTGGCGCGTTACGTGGACCCTGGCTGGGGCAAACGGCCCAGGAACTGTCCAAAGCGGCCCTGTCTACTTGTTCCGTCATCGATTTTGAGGCGATCCTGATCGACGGTGCCTTCCCCGATCACATTCGTGATGAATTGGTCGAACGGGTCAGACGTTACGTCGTCACCCAGGATACGCGCGGCCTGATCTGTCCGCGCATCGAAGCAGGCAGTATCGGAAAAAAGCCCGCGCCATTGGCGCGGCAGCACGTCCTATCGGAACCCAGTTCTTGCTTTAGCGGAATTTCCTTCGCTTGGCAGAGTTGTGCGAACTTGCGGTTGCTGGTTCGGCGTTGGGTCAAATCTCAAATAATTCGAGGTCTGCACTAACTCGCGACAGGATCTGCTTGGTGTCTGTGTCTCTAGGGTATTGCTTTTCGCATTTAGTAGGTTGGGCTCGTTCCAGACCTCGAATGAGGCGCAGCATCCTGTGATATGTTGCGTCGTCAACGTCGGGTTGTCGCTGTGGAGGGCATGGCGGATTGGAGGATCAGTCATGGAAACACAAAACCTACCTGCCATTCGTGCGCTGCGGCCAGCCTGGAATAAAGGCCGTATCGTTGGTCAAATGCGGCCTCTTAAGCCGAAGGCAAGTTTGGGCAATCCGCGTTCGACTTGAACTGGCCGAAAACCATCGTGACCTAGCGCTGTTCAACATGGCGATCGACAGCAAACTCCTGCGGGTGTGATCTCGTGAGCATGAAAGTGGTGGACGTTATGGCGTCTGGCCAAATCAAAGAACGTGCGTCAGTGTTGCGGTGCAAAACACAGAAGCCCGTGCGATTTGAGATATCCGAGGGCACACGCGCCTCAGTCGGAAAGTGGATGGAAGACGAACTAATGGTTGGCTCCGAGTACCTTTGGCCTGGCCGCTTCCACGAGCGCTTGCATATCTCAACACGACAGTATGCGCGGATCGTCCGAGATTGGGTCACATCAATCGGTCTTGAGGCAAGCGCATAAGGTACGCATTCGATGCAGAGAACAAAGGTGACACAGATCTACAAGAAGACTGGCAACTTGCGGGCGGTTTAGCTTTTCCTTGGTCATACCAAGATGGAAAGCACTGTCAGGTACCTGGGCGTCGAACTGGAGGATGCGTTAGCCATCGCCGAGGCGATTGAAATCTAGCAACTTCGGGCCGTCTTCAAGGACGGCCCTTAGCGGACATCCAGTTGGGGATCACCTTGCTGGAGTGCGGCCGGTAGAAGGAAACTTTGGCTGTGATCACGACGTTCACGTTTTTTCATGTCACCTGCTATTCCAAGATCCGATTGCCCTCGACTGCATTGGCCGCGGACAACGGGTTATGGCTTGTCTCGATAACAGAGCCGAGAAGTCAGGCAGCACTGCTAAAGAAGACCGCCCTATCGGAGCATCTGCACCATGGCTTCGGAAATCTTTCTGTTTCCAACCATCGCTGACCGGCCAACATGAAGGGTAGTCTCGGTGCAGCCTACCCCTCCACTCTCAGCAAGCTAAGCCACGGTGCCCATGACAAGTATTGGCCGTCTCTCGTCGGAGCTACCCCCGGCAAACGCACATGTGAAAAAGGCCCTCGCAAGGAGGGCCTTTGAATTCTTAGCAACACGGTGCCGTCAGATGCTATTCAGCACCTTATCGACCGTTTCACGAACTTCGGCTTTCGATTTTCTCCAGCTTTTGCTGCAAAACGCCTTCCATCTGTTCACGATCGCCCTTTGCGGATCTCCAGGTCATCGTCGGTCAGATCTCCGTAGCTTTCACGGAGCTTGCCTTTGATTTCGGTCCATTTGCCTTCGATTTGGTCGCGGTTCATAGCGGTTCTCCTTGGGGCGTGGTTGCGGTTTCGTGGAACGGTCGGGTCAGTTCGAAGCGATATCGTCGTTTTCCGGCGGCGTTATTTCGATGCCAGGCACGGTCACGGTCTCTTCAGTGATTTCGACCGAGCCGACCTCAGCGTCGAATTCCGGCAGGTTGCCGCCTTCAACGGTCACGTTGGGCAATGCGGCCTCTTCGGTCTGATCGATGTCGATCATGTAGATGCCGACAACGGCAACGATCGCGGCGATTGCAATGGCGAGAATGGTTCCGGTTTTCATGTGTCAAACTCCTTCGTTTCTGGTGGGTTAACGGCCTCAACGGCAGAAGGTTCCAAAAAAATTTTCGAATGATAACAATTGCGTAAAGAAAAGGGGCGAACGATCACGAGGTCAGACCGTTCGCCCCTTTTCGGGCATCGCTTGATGCCAGTGGTGTCAGCTTCGTCCACTTACGGCCCGCGCCAAGAGCGAGATGACGAACAGGACGATGAATACGAAGAATAGGATCTGCGCGATCCCAGCGGATGCGCCAGCGATCCCTCCAAAGCCGAAGAGAGCCCGCGATCAACGCGATGATCAGAAATGTGACGGCCCAGCGTAGCATGGTGTGTCTCCTTATCGATTACACACCTCCTCAACCCTTGTCCTCGCCATTGGTTCCACGGAAACCGTCAGAAGATCTGCAATTTAGTTAATAGGGTCACAACGTCCTCGGTCCGGAAGGGCTCATCAAGCAGATGGAGACCGAGTTTGGACGCGTCTTCGGTCCGATGTCCGACGTCAAGGAGTACAAGCGGCGTGCCACTTCTCAGCCACGCGTCGAATTGCGGAGCATTCAAGGTACGTTCAAGGCCACCCGACGCAATGACCAACGCGGCTACATCTTCCGTGATTGCGGCAAAGTCGCTGTACACCACAACGTCCCGCGCCCCTGCAATTCATCAGGATGTCGCGCAAATCCTCGGCCACCAAAACGTTGGAATGCACGATGATACACGGCGCATCCAGCCGCCCTGTCGGTGGGTCCACGGTATCTGCCTTGGGGCTGCTGGGGCGTCCTTTCATCGTCCCATTTGGAACGATTTCAGTCGCCGTGCATTAAACTAGGACATAGCAAGCGACGAAAAGAGTCATGGTTACTGATTGTGCAAATTGCCCGCTTCGCAAACGCGAGGCCTACGACACTCTAAACAATGAAGAAATCGCCTTCATGCGACGTTTCAAGGTGGGCGAAGCCTGAAAGTCGATCCTGGTACGACCCTGCTGATGGAGGGCTCAAACAGCCCGCAATTGTTCACGGTTCTGAAAGGTATGGGCCTGCGCTACAAGCTCTTACCCAATGGGCGGAGGCAGGTTGTGAACTCTGCGCTGCCCGGCGCATTTCTGGGCCTTCAGGCCGGTGTCATGGGGGAGATGAAGCATTCCGTGGAGGCAACCACGCCGATGGTTTTGTGTGTCTTCGACCGTGCCGAGTTGTGGAACCTCTATAAATCCGGAACCTGAACGCGCGTTCGACCTGACGTGGCTATCCGCGATGGACGAGCACTTTCTGGGTGAGGCTTTGGCCTCAATCGGCCAGATGAGCGCGATGGAGCGGATGTGCTGGGGTTTGCTGCGTTTCTATGCCCGTTGTGATGATGTGGGGCTAACCGATGGCGATCATTGCCCGTTCCCCTATCGGCAGCAGGACCTTGCCGATGCTTTGGGCCTGTCGCTTGTCCACACGAACAAGACCTTGATGAAGTTGCGGGAAAAACAAATCCTGTCGCTCGAAGACGGGAAACTGGGCCTGCACGACCGCGAGCAAATGGAAGAGCTTGCCTTGATCGAAATTGACCGTCCTGCACGTCGACCGTTGATCTGACATGCGTTAGGACGACATGAAAAAGGGCTGCCCGGTAACTCGGTGCAGCCCTTTTTTGTGGCTTGTTTACTGCGTGGCGACGCTTTCTTCGGGCACGCCTGCCGCTTGGTCCTCGGCGGGCACGCCGTCAACAAGGAACGCGGTGATGGCGAAAATGGCCGCTGCGCCGACGGCAATGGCGATCCCCCAGAGCGCGGGTTTGTGGCGGCGGGCTTGACGGTCAAGGTTGGTATCGGGTGCGGACATGTTGTCTTCTCCTTCTGGTTCAGGAAGCTAACGCGTAACCTCGGGTTACGGTTCCTATTCGTTTGGCCCTAATCCTCTTCCTCGATCTCCGCTTTGACCTGGCCCCATGCGAGCAATGCGAAGACCAGCGTGCCACCGACAATGTTGCCCGCCAAAACAGGAAGGAAGAAACCAAACAGCGCGGGTTGGGCGGCGAGCTCGCCTTGCAGGATCAACACCCACATCTCGACCGAACCTGCGATGATATGCGTGAAATCACCTGCGGCGATGAGCCAGGTGAAGATGACAATCAGCACGACCTCTGCCACCATTCTGGCCCGGCATCATCCAGACGATGGAGGCGACCAGAATGCCCGCGGGGATGGCGCGCAAAAAGCCTTCCGAGGGCGCGAAGCCAGTTGCGTGATTCGATAGCCCGTTGATGGTTGCGAGAAGGTCGGGCGCGATCCCTGTGGTCTGCGTCACAAAGGCCGCCGCAACAAGCGCGCCGATGATGTTAGCCACAAGCACGATGCTCCACAACCGTGCGACGGCTGCCAGGCACGTGCTGGAGCGTTCCGCAGCAAGCGGCAGGATGGTTGTGATCGTATTCTCGGTGAACAGCTGCATCCGGCCAAGGATCACAAGGAGGAAGCCGAAGCTGTAGCCGAGGTTCTCAACAAAGGAAACGCCACGGTGCGTCTGGCAGGTAGGTGCGAAAGATCGCCTCCCCCAGAACCGAGAACGAGATCAGGATACCAGCGGCGACCCCGGACCAGATCAAGGAACGGGTAGGGCGCTCCAACTCTTCTTCGCCGTCGCGTCGGATCACCTCGTAAATCAGTTTGGAACTGAGGCGGGTTGCCTCGCGAACGGCCATCTCTTCGCGCATCGGGGGATCCTTTTGTTCCGCGGAAACGCGCACCACCCGTTGAGAGTTCCCCAATTAATCTGCGGAACTTCGGACCGGGCTGCGGGTTGATTGGGGAGAGAGAAAGGAGACACTCATGTCTGACACATTGAAAGTCATCCCCACTGCCGACGACGTTTCTACGGGCGTCCGCAATAAAGTCGCTGTTGCCGAAGGGCTCGCCGATGTTCTGGCCGACACCTATCGCATGACGTTCAAAACGCATGCCTACCATTGGAACGTGACCGGCCCGGCGTTTTACTCGATCCACAAGCTGACGGACGAGCAATACGAGAACATGTTTGCGGCAGCCGATGAGCTGGCCGAGCGTATCCGCGCCCTTGGCGAACTGGCCCCGATGCGCATGAACGACGTCATGAAACGATCGCGCATTGAGGATCTAGAAGAGATGCCGTCTGCCCGCGAGATGATGGAAGACCTCGCAAGCGACCATGAGAAGCTGGCACACCGCCTGCACGCGCTGGTCGAGTTGGCAGGAGGCCACAAGGACCCCGTGACGGAAGACCTCGCAACCGAGCGCAGCGCGTTCCACGAAGAAGCCGCGTGGATGTTGCGTGCCATAGCTGCCGATTGATTGACAGCGCCCGCAAACAAGAAAGCCCCGACCGCTTGGCCGGGGCTTTTTCGTGCGAAGCTCTGTGTGTCTCGGCTTAAGCGTCGACGCCCATACGCTCGGTTGTGGCGAAGAACATCGCTTGGCTAGACCGCGGCGCGGACCTGATCCTCGGAATAAGGCTTCGTAATCAGGAATGCAGGCTCGGGCCGCTCGCCCGTCAGAAGCCGTTCCGGGAATGCCGTGATGAAAATGACCGGTCGATCCCCGAGATCAGCCAACAACGCATTCACCGCGTCGATGCCCGAGGATTTGTCCGCAAGCTGAATGTCCGCAAGGATCAGATCCGGCACCTTTGCCTTACCCTTCGCGATCGCGTCGTCGCGGGTGCGGGCCACGTCCGTCACAGTGTGCCCCATATCGGTGACGATGGATTTCAGATCCATCGCGATGATCCCCTCATCCTCAATGATGAGAATGTCACCGGCAACCATATCGCCCATCTCGGACATGGCGCGCGAAACAAGGTCCTCCGCCTCACCCTGCGAGACATCCATGATCCGGGCGATGGCTTCGAACCCAAAGCCCTCAACCGTGTGCAGCAACAAAGCCTCACGTGTGTTGGCGGTTAGCTTGCCAAGGTGTACCTGCGCGCGCACCTCAAGCAGGTCGGTGTTTTCGCCCTCATCCGCACTGGGTGAGCCCGAACTGGACCAGATACCGTGGAAGATGCGGAACAGTCCAACCTTGGTAGACGGGTCGTCGGCAACGGTGGACGGGTCTGCAACAATCGCTTCCAACGTGGCCATAGCGTAGCGGTCGCCTGTATCCTGCGCGCCCGTCAGCGCGCGCGCATACCGGCGCAGGAACGGCAAATCTTCCATCAAATCAGTGCTCAGATCCCGCGTGTTTTCGGTAGATCCCATGCTAACTTCTCCTCGTGCACATTTTATTGGGAACTTTTTGCGCGCTGATTGGTTCCCACCAAGACGACAATTTTTTCGGTATCGGTGAGACATGGCCTCAGACAGCAAGAAATCCAGAGTGGAACAGCAGATCGATGAGAACCTGAAACGCGTCTACGACGATGCGATGAAAGATGAATTGCCCGACCGGTTTCTCGACTTGATTGCCCAACTCAAGGCAAACGAAGGGGCCGCAAAAAATGACAAATGATCCCCGCGACGAGATCGTTGAGCATCTTACGTCGCTGCGGGCATTTGCCCGTTCGCTGACGCGCAATCACGCGGCCGCCGATGATTTGGTGCAGGGACACGGTCGTCAAAGCATGGTCGAACATCGAGAAGTTCCAGGCTGGCACAAATATGCGCGCCTGGCTGTTCACCATCCTGCGCAACACGTTCTATTCGTCCCGCCGCAAGGTGAAGCGCGAAGTTGCGGACGTGGATGGAGCGATGACGGCGCAGGCTCTCGGAAAAACCGGCCCATGACGGGCGGCTTGCCATGAAGGATTTCGCCGTGGCCTTCGCCGAGTTGCCAGATGAACAGCGCGAGGCGTTGCTTCTGGTCGGCGCATCCGGCTTTTCCTACGAGGAGGCCGCCGACATGTGCGAATGCGCTGTTGGCACGATCAAAAGCCGTGTGAACCGGGCCCGCAAGCGTTTGGCCGAGCTTCTGGAACTCGATGAAGACGATGCCCTGGAATTGACCGATGCAGCCACGGTGGCTGTGATCTCGGGGCCAGCCGCTGCATGAAGCCACTCCAACGCCTGTGGAACAGCGTCACGTCGCTCAAATCGCGGTTGGCGCTGTTCTTGAGGTCTTGCCATCCTGCCGCTTGGGATGATTGCCGTGGTCCAAACGGCCGCCGTCGTGCGCGATGCCCGGACACTTGAACAGTTTAATATTTTGGCACGGACGGCGCAGGCGGCCAGCACCGAGCGTGCATTGCTGCGGCGTGCCCACGGTGCAGCCTCAGCCCTTGGGGCAAGTGCTGTTGAAGCGGCCGATGACCCGTTTCTTTGTGAGCGTATCATGCAACGGTTCGTCGACCGTGCGGCAGCCTACGCATTTGCCAGCTTCACAACAACAGCGGACGGCCAAACGGCGTGTTCTTCCACCGGCGAAGAGATGGACCTTTCTGACGATCCCGCTTGGCTGGACTATATCGAGCGTCCGACGCCGACCGTTACAATCGGCCTTGATATCGAGACCGGCGACCAGTCGCTTTTGACGGTTGTCTCACCGATCTTCGACTCTGAGACCGGTGCGTTTCTGGGTGCAACCTCTGTCGCGCTGCCACACAGCCTGACCGACACGCTTGGCCGCACAGGTCGAGGAAGTAGACCTCGCCCTTATAAACGAAACGGGAGAAGTCCTGTCGGCCAGCACCGGAATTTTCGATGCAGGCATCTTCGAGGCCCTCGACCTTGAACCGGAAACGCTCGCGCTTTCGCCGCGTGGCGTGACGTTCAACATCACCCTGCAAGACGGATCGGAGCGGTTGGCCGCTCTGGTCCCGTTGATTGAAGATCGCGTCTACGTGGTGGGCCTTTGGAATGGATCCATCCAGAACTACTCCGTTCCCATTTTTGGCACCCTCACGCCGCTATTCCCGGTTCTGATGTGGATCGTGGCATTCGGGATTGGGTTCTTGGCCCTAGACCGTTTGGTTTTGCAGCACTTGCGTGAAATCCGGCACCGAATGGTGGCGTTCTCTTTCGACGATCCGGGATCTGGCTTCGCAACGCTCGACAACCCGCCTGCTGAATTCAAGCAGATCGCGGGAACCTACAATCGGATGATCGGCAGGATGTTGGCCGACCGCGCCGACTTGGCCGAAAGCCTTGAAGAAAAAGAGCTACTGCTTCGCGAGGTGCATCACCGGGTGAAGAACAATCTACAACTGGTTGCATCCATCCTGAACATGCAGATGCGCAGTGTGCCAGACGGCGATGCGCGCCGCGTACTGCGCCGCGTCCAAGACCGTGTGATGAGCCTCTCGACGATCCACAAGGCGCTTTATACCGGCACGACCTTGGCGCGGGTGCGTGGCGACAAATTGCTGAGCGAGGTTGTTCAGGCCTCGTTCAGTGCAGGCATTCCTCACGGCAGAGGTGTCGTCACCTCGCTTGAGTTGGATGAGGTCAATCTTGACCCGGATCAGGCCGTGCCCCTGGCGCTGCTTGCCAATGAGACGGTGACCAACGCCATCAAGTATCTGGGCAGACCGGAGGCCTCTGGGCCGCCCTCGATTACGGTGCGCCTTACGGCAAATGCAGACCGCGACATCAGCCTGTCGGTCGAAAACACGCTCGGCGATGCCGTGCAGGACGAGATGGCCAGTGACGGAACCGGCTTGGCGCGCGCTTGGTGGAGGCCTTTGTGGCGCTAGCCTGGCGGCACGTCCGAGGTGTTCCAGGATGCCGAGATTTACCGGTTCGAGGCGACATTTACCGCCTTCGCGGAGGTGGCCGAACACGATGAAGAGGACGCGGCGGATGTGGAAACAAACGCAGCGTGATCGATGATGACCCGAACTCCAAAAGACGACCCAAGCCCGGTCCGTGACCTCGACGTTTTATTCACGGCAAGTGAGGCCTTTCCCGCATTCGAAACCCTGTGCCTTTCCGCGAAGTCCAAGATTTGCGGGTGCTTTCGTGTGTTTGATCCAACGACTGCGCTTCACGGTGACGCCGCGCGCGCGATCGGCACCACCTGGTTCGACCTACTTCTCCACCTGCTGAACAAGGGCGTGGAAATCGACCTAACCGTCAGTGACTTCGACCCGATCATCGCCACGGCAGACCACCGACGGTCGTGGCAGACGGCGCGGCAATTGGCGGCTCTCAATGAATTGTCGACCGGGGCGCCACTGCGCTTTGCCATCGTGATGCATCCGGCCCGTGTAGGCTACGTGCCGCGGCGCGTTTTGCATTCCAAAACGGCGGACGAATTGGAGCAGACGGATGCCGATCCGCTGACACCCGGATTGGACGGAGTTGAGCCGGATGATGACTTGCCGATGGTGCCCGCGACCCATCACCAAAAGCTGGCCGTCATTGATGACGAGGCGCTTTATATCGGTGGGCTGGATCTGAACGATCGCCGGTACGATACGCTTGACCATGACCAGCCCGCCGTGGGCACCTGGCAAGACATTCAAGCCATCGCCCACGGTCCGGTTGTGCAGGCCGCTTCCGCGCATCTGGCCAGCTTCCGCGCTGTGACCGAAGCCAGGCAGGATCCGCCGCCGCAGGCCCCCGGTTTCCGCGCACGTTGTCGTCGAAGCGCGCGCAGGACTTGATCCATATCGCGCCCAAGCCCGTGGTGAATGAGATCGAACAGACCCACCTGGATGCCGTCGCGCGATGTCGGGGCCTGATCTATCTGGAGACGCAGTTCTTCCGTCACAAGCCGTTGGCACAGGCACTGGTCGATGCGGCCACAAAACGCGACGAACTGGCCTGCATCCTGATCCTGCCAGCCGCACCGGAGGACGTCGCCTTTGAGGGGAACGAAGCCGAGGACGCGCAGTTTGGTGCACAGGTTCAAATGGACGCCCTGGACATTCTGCACGATGGCCTCGGTGACCGTCTTGCGCTCGCGTCCCCTGCTCAAACACGGCCTGCGACCGATGCGCCGAGGCGGCCGTGCTACACGACGCGCCTTTGATCTATGTCCATTCCAAGCTTTCCCTGCTTGGTCAGGACGAGGCGATCCTGTCCTCCGCAAACCTCAATGGACGCAGTTTTCGTTGGGACACGGAGGCCGGCTTGCACCTCACCGAGCGCAGGCACGTCGCGCCACTTTGGCCGCGTGCGTTCGACCATTGGCTTGGGCCCGATGCGCCGGATCCCACCGACAATCCCTGCGCCGTGGTGGATCAGATCAACGCCCTGCTCAGGCAGGCACGCGATACACCGCCCCAGGACAGACACCACTTTTTGTTGCCCTTTGATCCCGAGGCACAGGCGCGGATGTGACAAGCCGTTGCCCTTTGTCCCCGACGAAATGGTCTAGGCGGAAAAACCACCTGCAGAGGAGAATTGTTGGAACCTTCGGGCGCCTCAACCGTTGCCTCACCACAAACAAGCACAAGCAGATGAGACGCGTTGCGCGTTCTGGCCTCGCCGGATGCGTCCGGAGGACCTTTGTCCAAAAGCCCGCGCAGTCTGCCGCGAAACCGAAGGAGTTTGACAATGACACGCTCGACAGCGTCGAAAGTGGCCGACACGGCCAAGGACACCGCAAAGGAGGTGGCCGAGACCGCCAAGGCAAACGCGACCGTCAAGGCCGAAGCCGCCAAGGAAGAAGTTGCCAGCCGCGTTGCCGAACAAGCCGACAATTTCCGCGAAGCCAGCACCGCATTTGAGGGCAATGATCTTGCCTCGGACGCCGTGAAGTATCTGGGCGACAACTTGGCCCACGCAGCCTCTGCCGTGCGCGATATGGATCTGTCGAACATCCAGCAGGACGTGACGCACTTTGCGCGCCGCAATCCGCTCGTGTTCTTCGGTGGCGCGGCCGCGCTTGGCTTCCTCGCCGCCCGCGCGATGAAAGCATCCGAACGCAACGGCGCCATCGCGTCCGCGCCGGACCGGCACAATTACCCGGGCGTTCCTGAAAACCAGGCCGCCTATCCGGATCAGAACGGCCGCCGGTGGGGGTATTCGTGATGTACCCCGATCCGGAAACCGGGCGCGGCACAGCGCACCTTGTGACAGATGTGGTCAGTCAGATTGGCCGCATTCTGCGCAAGGAGGCGGCTTTGGCCAAAGCGGAGGTGGGTGAGAACCTGTCCCGTGCAGGGGTCGCAATCGGCCTTGTTGTTGGCGCGCTCGTTCTCGCCCTCGTGGGTTTGGGTGCGCTGGCGGGTGCTGGCGTTGCTGCCCTCGTTTCAATTGGTTGGGCGGTTCACTGGGCCGCGCTGGCCGTTGGGGGAGGCATCGCCTTTGTCGCGGCAATTCTCGCCGCAAAGGGCATCCATGACCTCAAACCAAGCCAGTTGTTGCCCAATCGCAGCATCGCAAACGTCAAGCAAGACGTCGCCCTGATGAAGGAGCAGATCAATGCCTAGCCCCAAGCAGATCGAGACCGAATTGCAGGCAGAGCGCGATGTTTTGCGCCTCGCAGGCCGACGCAACTTGAGGCGCAATTCGCACCGGCGGAACTGGTCGCGCGCGCCACCGGCCTTTCGGGCCAGGCTGGCGAAGGTGCGGTCAAATCGGCACGGCGCAACCCCGGCCCTCTCGCGGTGACCGGTGCCGGTCTCGCCTGGCTGGCGCTGAAAGCCGCCACACGCAACGCTGGCCCCCGCGTGGCCTATGACGAAACCTCTCACTCAACGGTGGGTGGGCTGCGGCAAGAGACGCCGCCTATGGCGGGCTTCGACGCCCGTGTGGCGGCTGCTGACACTGCCATCAAAGCCGATCAACCCGACAGCATTCTGGAAGGAGACCTCTCCATGACCGACGACACACATACCAACACCCGCTTGGACGCCGCCAAAGAGCGTCTGTATGACACCGCTGACAGCCTGCGCGCCCGTATCGAAGATGGCCTCGACGGCCTGCCCGATGGCGCCAAGGACCGCATCCGCCAGGCCCGCGAAGCGGCGATCTCGGTTCACGCCCGCGCCGAGGCGGAAGCCGCACGTGCAGCACAGGTCGCCCGGACCACCGCGCATGACAATCCGCTGCTGGTCGGTGGGCTTGCTCTGGCCGCCGGTGCGGCGCTGGCGATGATGTTGCCGCGCACGCAGGTGGAAGACCGTACCATCGGCGCACATCGTGACCGCCTCTTTGACGAAGCGGACCGCATGTTCCAGTCCGAGAAGGCGAAGCTCCAAGCAGCCGCTGAAGAGGCCGTCGCCGAAGGGCAGAAACGCGTGAAACAGACGCTGAAGTCGGACGACAAGGTGGACGAAGCGGCCTAACGCCGAACCACAGCAAAAAGTAGGCCCCCATCTCACACGCGGATGGGGGCCTTTTTGTGTGTGACTGCTGCCGAATACCTACGAGCCGCAGCACGGAACATCCGCGTTTCGGCGTAGCTAGGCCGCTTCATCCAACGGGGCGGGTTCCGGTACGTTATCGTCGTTTCCGCCTGACAGAACGAAGCGCAACCAGACCAGCAGCGGGATCGCGACCAAACCGCCAATCGGGCCCCACAGCCACAGCCAAAAGACCAGCGACAAGAACACCATCAACGGGTTAAGGGCCATTTGACGGCCCACGAAGGTGGGCGTCACGAACTGCGACTCGATCATGTTGAGGAAAATGAACGCTGCCATCGGAACCACAGACATCGCCCCGTCAAACGTAATGACGCCGACGAGTAGAAGAGACAGCGCAATCAAGCCCGGCCCGAGATAAAGGACGAAGTTCAGCAGGAAAGCGGCCAGCCCCCACATGATCGGCTGCGGCATCCCCAGCAATGACATTACGATCATCACCGCAATGCCGAAGCCCGCATTCACCAAGGCAATGGACAGGAAGTAACGCGACACCCGGACCTCGGCGTCGCGCAGAAGCGCTTCGGAGATGGATGGGATAAAGCGGGCAACGCGCGCATAGACATCGCGGCGGGTCGCAAGAAAGAAGTACAACGTCCCGACGAAAACAAGTACGCCGCCCAGAACCGTTGGCCCATAGGACAAAGCATCCAGCAGGTTCGGAACTGGCACTGCCGCTGCATCGGCCTCCGGGTCTTCCCCATCTGTCAGGGCATCCGCGACTGTTTCCTGCAGGCCCTGCACACCTTCCACAGCCCCCGCAGGCTTTCGAACAAGGTCCGCATCTCCAACCATATGATCGGGGCGTTGCGGATGGCCTCGCTGATTGTCGGCTCCACGATCAGGTAGATCAGCGCAACCGCACATAAAAAGACCGCCATGATCATCATGGCGGCTGCGGCACTGGGAATGCGCCATCGTTCCAACATGTTGCAAAACGGGGCGAGGACGACGCCCAGAACAATTGCACTAATGATCGGCGCAAAAAGCCCCTGCGCCTGATCCAGTACGACAAAGAGCATGAGAACAACCAAGGTGATGAGTGCCAGGTTGCCAATTCTTGCGGAGAATGAGGACGTGTTCATCAGAACGAAACGCGCGTCGCCGTCTTTCAGTTCCATAACTACCTGTCGCAGACTCGGGCCTTTCTGTATCGCTCCCTATCTCCGACGGAGCGAACGACATTCACGCTTTCACCATGAGATATCGTAAAGGTATCGGCAGGAAGGATTGTTCCAAGCTTCATGATCAGAGGGAAGAGAACTCCGAGTTCTGCTTCTGTGAAAATGAAGGTCTGCTAACCGGCCTCCAGCGCAACTAGTTCGCACCAGCAGCGAATGACTGCTTCCCGCCCAACAGTCGGCAGGCTTCGCATCACCTTCTTGTTCGAACCAGAAATTGCGGCATCAGCCCCGGTAGACAACAACAACCACAAGGTTAGGTCGTTGAGAGCACTAAATATTTTGAGAGCAACAGGGTGCGAATTACCCGTGTGCAATTTCTTCCGAGAAGGACCCGAGCGTTTGAGGCTGTACCTCTCTTGGCTGATCGGGACTGATGCCGTCGGTTCCAGCGACTGAGTGCAACCGTCAGCGACCTTCAACATCAGGCAACCTTTTCACCGTTGAACGCGACTGGTTTCATAGCCTTAGCCAAGCTCGCCTTCGGAAATGATAAGACGATCGAAGTAGGCCAGATAGGCTTGTTCTGCAGTTTCGGTGCTCTCGGGATAGTTCGCAGGCAGTCTCACGCCTTGACGTTGCTGAGCGATGCCCATCACCAAGTCAGGATCAAAGCCGCGCGCCTGCAGCCATTCTCGCCAGCCATCAATCTTCTCGGTTTCATCTGAGGGAACCGAAATCCACGAAATTGGCCTTGCCAAGCGGCTCAGGTCTTTTTGGTTCTTTGTTTTGGTTATCCTTGTATGAGGTGTGACAGAGTTGTCGCGGGGTGACGACAGTTGTGACGTCCCCCGACAGCTCTTTTTCATGGGCCCTTTTGTTTCCGGAAAACTCAGCAAAAGCACGCGTCTTCCGTTGTCGTTGTGCCCTTGTTTGAGGAAGCCTGTATTAGCAAGACCTGCAATATACCGTTGGATTGTTCTCCTACAGACATACAAGCTGTCTGCGAGCTTGCGATTGGAGGGCCAGCACGAACCCGTTTTGCGATCCACGAACTTGTTGCAAATCAGTGCAGCAAGCTGCTTGCTGCCGCGAGGCACACCCTGGGATGCTTGCACTCGCTCGAGCCAAACGAAGCGTCGTTTTGACCACCCCTGTTGATGGAGATCTTTCATAACGTTACCCGGTTATTCATATGATTGAAGGCATTCAGAATGCTGTTGGGGACTGACCATCGGATGCCATTCGTTGGCGCTTAAATTGACCCTGGCGCTGATCGTTGTTCCAAGATCCACGCCCGGACATCGTTCGGTGCGTAGCGGACAAGCCGCCCGATACGCACCACCGGTGGTCCGGTGCCCTTGGAACAACTGATTTCAAGGAACCTCTTTGGAATGCCGAAGCGTGCCTCTACTTCAGCACGTGAGAGCAAACGTTCGTCATCGTCATGCATATCAAACCTCAGATATTATTGAGGCGCATATTTGCAGACTTGGATCGTCAAATTAATCGGGTGCATTTGGGGCAGGGGGATTGCACCCCATTTAAGTGTCTGATTTTCCAATAATGTATTTTCGACCCTTAGGTATATTGCCCGCTACGGACCAATCCTCTGGGAAACGTGACCGCACTAGGTCTTTTGCCTCACGTTGAGTCAGACCGTGTTGGTTCGCCAGACTTTTGACTAGGTCGTCCTTTGTGATGCGCATGTCTTTTGACCGCGCGTCCGTTATCCACTCGTCCAACCGCCCAAGCGCGGAAGCCTTCTTGGCATCCATTTTGCGTATTTTTCGTCCCAACTCGCTGTACAGAATTGAGTCCGGGATGTCTGAAGAGAACAGGAATTCGGTTTCCTTTTTTCCTTCGCAAGGAACCGGATCTGTTCGGTTGCTTCCGGATCTAGAAGACGTGTTCCGGCTAGGCTCGGCCTAAAGCACAAAATCCGACCTTCTCGCATTGCCAACCTCAGCGATTGCTCAAGCGTGCTGTCTGAATCGTGCGAGTCCTTTGCAGAAGGCGACCCAAGGCGAGCCGACGTGCACAGTTTCGTATGAGGGTCCGTACAGGAAATTCTCGGTGACCCTTGATATCCGGCCTCCTTCAACATCAAATTCCAGATTGCCACCGCCGGGCGGGTGCTTTTCACGCGCGCAATTGAGCAACTGGCTCTTTAGATCATTCAAGTGGATTGATCCTGCGGTCAGCCTGAAAAGTATCTCTTGTCTCAGTTCTTGCGGTGACCGCTTCCAATTCAGTCTTTGACCACCCACAGCAGGTGGGAAGACAGTGTTTGAAAACGCCTCCGCGATCCGTCCGAGTGGTATAGGATCCGAACACTTTGGGCCCAACGAGTCGATATCAATGAGCGCATTGAGATAACGCTCCAGAATCATCAATGGGGGTTCTTTCTGGAGCGCTGTCAAAGTGCCCGTACCGTTGAGGACCATCTCAAGGCTCTTCTCTTCGGAAACGCTCACATGAGCCTGCTCAGTCGCTGGTTCGGTGGTCCGAGCTATAGAGAGCCTCAATGTCAAAAAGACGTGAGATTTCTTGGGTCCTCTATTCTGCGGACGACCTCTTCGCAGGCCTGTTCCATCGAAGGGCGCAACGCGTCGAGCGACGGTCGAACATAGCGTTGCCCGGTTATCGAGATCGGTGTGTGATTTAGCAATCGGGCCACAACTTCTTCCAGAACGCCAGCCTCCATCGCGACGGTAGCAAACGTCCGGCGATGAGTGTGCGGTGACCAGGAGAACTTGGGTGTGTTTGTGACATGTCCCATTTCGGATTTGGGTGATGGAAACACCCACTTGCGATGCAGCCGCCGAAGTGGCTCGAGCACTTCGAGGTGCAAAGGGATGATTGGGAGATCAAAGCTTCGCCCATTCTTCGTCATTGGAAGATGTATACGATCATCATGAATTTGTTCCCACGTGAGTGTGAGTGCTTCGGCACGGCGCAGGCCGGCAAGGAGCAAGAAAACAAAAAACGAACGGTGAATTGGGTTGGGAAGGGCGGTCAGTGATGTTTTCCATGCCGGAAAATCATCAATGATCGTGCCAGGTGGATGCTCCTCGTACCATTCGATCGCGATGGTCGGTGCCTCCGGCAGGTCTGCGACGCGACGGGCATGGTTCCATACCGTTCGGAAGTACTTCAGCGTATGGTTTGCGCTTGAAGGACGATCACGCATTTCAAGATGGCGCTGTGCAACCATTGCTTTGGTGATCTCATCGAGGGGCAAGGCGAGCCAGTCTGACAGGTCCCTCTCAAAGGACTGCCGCATCCCGCGCCTATACCGTTCAGAGCGAAGTTTCGGTCTTGCAAGGTAAGTGTCCATCGCAGTTCGAAGGGTAGGGGCCGCGACCTGCAGCAACTTGCCCGTTCCTCGTCCGAGTTGCACCGATAGATCGAGCGCGGACAGGCGTGCGGTTTCAGCTGTAATCTGTGGCGATCGTCCAATCAGAATGCGCCTGGTTCTTCCGGCGACATCCTTCTGGAAATACCAAGTCTTACTTCGCTTGCCGACGAAGAGCACCAGGCCCTTCACCTCACTGTCCCAATGCTTGATCGTCTTGTCGTTCGAAAACGGGGCTTTTCGGGCGAAGGTTTCGGTTAAGCGTGGCATACTGCTTTGTAGGTATTTTGTCGGGAGCTACACGCTAATGCCTGCAACCCAGCGCTACAAGACGAAACAATTAATATAATAAAATGAAACTCTTGGTAGGAAACAGCGGCTCAGTGCAAGTCGCCAACTCTGCTTGGGAAGCTTTCGTGATACCTTTTCACCATACCCGCCGCTCGTTTGGTGGATACGCTTGGGCAGGCGGGCCGTCAAGCGGGGCGTGGCAGGCGGTTCCAAGGTTGCAACTGGGCGTTAAGATGTTGAAAAATAGCAGAAAGACAGTCGTTCTAGGCTGAATCCGAGCCATCTTGAACGTCACCGTGCGGCCAAGTTCTGGCAAAGTTGGACCCCAAAAAAACCTAGACGCCAAGGCGTTTCGCGAAGTCAGCATAAGACGAAGACAGATCATCGGCGGTGGGTTTTTCGCCACTTGCCGCATAAGAGAAGTCGACGCCTGCGCCTTCCACAAGCCGGTTGAACAAGCTGAACAGCGCGCAGACTTGGATGGCATGATAAAGGGACGCTTCATCCCACCCGGCGGCGAAAACCGCGTCTGCATCTGCCGAGGTTAGGCGCGAGGGCAGGGCATTCAATTTGCGGATATAAGCCAGCAATGGGCGCATCTCTGCGTCGACATCCGCTGTTTGTGGATTGTCCAACAGCGCATCGATCAGACCCGGCGATACCCCGAGCGCTTCGGCGTAGATACGGTGTGAGCCCAAGCAAAACGCGCAGGCGTTCAGGCCCGACACGTAGGCCGCGATCAACTCGCATTGTGAAGCTGTGAGTGGCGCACCTGCGCGCATGACGCCTTCGGTATGGGCCAAAAGCGGACCTGCATGGGCCGGATGGGCGCCCAATAGGTCGCCCAAGCGGGCGGGTTCGGGCAATGAGGGGAAATGCGCCAAGGGATGTCCTCCTTGCAAGAACTATCCTCGCCGACGTCTCCGGCGTCCACCCCCTGCGCCGCCGGGCGCCGACCCGCTGGCCCCGAAAGCGACCTCAGGCAGGCTCACGACTTGCGCCAGTTCCGGGAACGGGTCGGTGGCGTGGGGGATGGCGTTGGCGTTGACGAAATGCTCCTGGAATTTCGGCTCGATCGCCGTTTCCACCTTGTGGATGTTGTGCACCGTCTCTTCGATACGCGTGCGCGCCGCGCGGTTGCACAGAGCAATGCGCGCGCCGTGGCCCGCGGCGTTGCCAGCGGACTGGACCTTGTCGAGCGGGACGTCCGGGATCATGCCGAGGACCATGGCATGCTTGGGTGAGATGTGGGCGCCGAAGGCACCTGCCAGCACCACGCGGTCCACTTTGTCGACGCCGCGTTGATCCATCAGCAAACGTGCGCCGGCGTAGAGGGCGGATTTGGCCAGCTGGATGGCGCGGATATCGCCTTGGGTGACGGTGATGCGGGGGCCGCCTTGATCGGTGGCGTCGTGGATCAGGTAGGCGTGGGTGCGGCCCGTGGGTTCGGCGCGGGAGGTGCCGGTGGCCTCGGCGGAGCCGATCAGGCCCGAGGAGTCGAGCAGGCCGGCCATACGCATTTCCGCCACGGCCTCGATAATGCCAGAGCCGCAGATGCCGGTTGGAACCACGTCAAAGGCGGGATCGTCGGACCAGAGGTCCGAGCCGATGACGCGGAAGCGCGGCTCCTTGGTGTCGGGGTTGATCTCGATCCGTTCGATCGCACCGGGGGCGGCGCGCTGACCAGCGGAGATCTGTGCGCCCTCGAAGGCGGGGCCGGTGGGGGATGAACAGGCAAGCACGCCGTTTGTGTCGCCGAGCAGGATTTCGGCGTTGGTGCCCACATCAACAATGAGCGCCAAATCATTGGACGTATTGGGTTCTTCCGCCAACGCGACGGCGGCGGCATCCGCCCCCACATGGCCCGCGATGCAAGGTAGAAGATAAGCCTGAGCGGTGGGCGCGATGCCGGTCAGGCCGATCTCGGCGTGCGTCCATGGTGAGACTGCCAGAGGTGGCGAGCGCGAAGGGGCCTGGCCCAGTTCGACGGGATCAATGCCCAAAAGCAAGTGGTGCATGACCGGATTGCAGACGATCACCGCCTCGAAGATCAGGGCCGGATCGATGCCGGCCTCGGTGGCGATCTCGACAGCCAGGGTGTTGAGCGCGTCCTGCACGGCAGCCGGTCATCTCGGCGTCACCGCCGGGGTTCATCATGACGTAACTGACCCGGCTCATCAGGTCTTCGCCGAAACGGATCTGGGGGTTCATGAGGCCGGAGGAGGCGAGGACGGTGCCGTCCGTCAGGTCGCACAGATGCGCCGCGATGGTGGTGGAGCCGAGGTCGACGGCAAGGCCATAGAGGCCGCCTTCGTGGAGGCCGGGCCAGACGCCCACGATTTGCGCTGTATCGCTGTTGGCTGGATGGTGAACCGCGACGGAAATCTGCCATTGGCCTTTGCGCAGGGCGGGTTGCAGGGCTTTCAGGACTGGCAGACAGGCTGTGACCGGGCCGATGCCCCATTGATCCCTGAGGGCGTCGGCGACACGTTCGAGATCCCCGGAGGGTTCGTGCATGTCCGGCTCGACCACGTCGATCATAACCAACCGGGTGGCCGGGTCCATCGTGATCGGCTTGGCCGAGGCCGCCTTGCGGACAACCTGTTTGTGGACCTGGCTCTCTGGCGGCACGTCCACCACGATGTCGCCCATGACCTTGGCCTGACAGCCAAGGCGGCGGCCTTCCTTCAGGCCGCGCACGCGGTCGTAGCGGGCCTCAACGTCGTTCCATTCGCTGAGCGCGCCGTCGGACACCGTGACGCCGTGCTTGGGAAAGTCGCCGTACGATGGGGCGATCTGGCATTTCGAGCAGATCCCGCGCCCGCCGCAGACAGAGTCGAGGTCCACGCCAAGTTGACGGGCGGCCGTCAGGATCGGGGTGCCGACGGGGAAGTGCCCGCGTTTGCCCGAGGGCGTGAAGATGACAAGGGGGTCGGCCATGGGTGTTTGTACTATCCCGCGCGCCGCCGCCGGCCGCCTTCACGGCCCCGGCGCGGGGCAGCGTCAGGATCTTTGTTGAAGGCGATCCAGGCCCCGCCGCCGTCATCGTGGTTCAGCAGGAAGTTTGCTGCGCGGATGGCCTCCATCTCTTTACCGGCGCGCGGCTTGGTCGAGCCCATTCCGAAGAGTTTGACAAAGGCCTCGTCGTCCATGCCTTCGGGTAGGAGCACGCCTGCGGCTTCGACCAGCGCCTTCTTCTCGGCGATCTTCTTTGGGCCGACGGGCAGGGCGACAGGGTTCATGATGGCTGATGTCATGCCGGCAGAGAACGCCATCGGCAGGAAGGCGTTGTTGATGCCGTGGCGGTTGGGAAGGCCGAAGGAGATATTCGACGCACCGCAGGTGGTGTTGACGCCAAGCTCTTCACGCAGGCGGCGGACCAGCGTGAAGACCTGATGGCCTGCCGTGGCCATGGCCCCGATTGGCATAACCAGCGGGTCGACGACGATGTCATGGGCCGGAATGCCGAAGTCAGCGGCGCGTTCGACGATCTTTTTTGCGACGGCGAAGCGCACATCCGGGTCTTCCGAGATGCCGGTATCGTCGTTGGAGATCGCCACAACGGGGACGTTGTATTTGGCGACCAGTGGCAGGACGAGGTCGAGGCGCTCTTCCTCCCCGGTGACGGAATTCAGAAGCGGGCGGCCTTCGGCGGCGGCAAGGCCGTTTTCCAAGCGCGCCGGGGACGGACGAGTCGATGCAAAGCGGGCAATCGGTGACGGACTGAACCGTTTCGACCAGCTGCTTCATCAGTTCGGGCTCGACGAAGTTGTTGTCAGCGTAACGGGGATCCTCGGCCATCTTGTTGGAGAAGACGGCGCCGGAATTGATATCCAGAACGGTTGCGCCAGCCTCGACCTGGGCAATGGCATCGGCCTGCACGCGGGAGAAATCGCCGCGTTCCAGTTCCTCGTTGAGGATCTTGCGGCCCGTGGGGTTAATCCGCTCGCCAATGACGCAGAACGGCTCATCAAAGCCGATCACGGTGGTTTTGGTCTTCGACTCGATGACAGTGCGCGTCATGTGCGTGTTTTCCTAGATATCTGCGTCAGGGTTGGCGGGCACGGTCGATGCCCCGCCATTGGCGATGGCCCATTTGGCGTTGGTCTTGATACCGCCAAGGGGGAAGAAGTGGATGGCTTCGATCAGGCTGTCGGGGTTCTGTGCCTTGTGGGCGGCCATGTCGGTCAGGATTTCGGTCGGCTCAAACGGCAAGAGCAGCTTGGTGACATCCTTGGCGCGTTTCTGGAGCACCTTGAGCGAGGGGCCAACGCCGCAGGCGATGGCGAATTTGATCAGCGTTTGCAGCTTTGCGGGGCCTGCGATGCCAAGATGGATGGGCAGGGTGATGCCCTCGGCCTTGAGCCGGTCGGCCCAAGCGATGATGGGCCCGGCCTCGAACGCGAATTGGGTGGCCATGGCCATCTCCGCGTCGGAGCGTTCCTGGAAGGCCTGTTTCCAGCGCAGCGCCTCCATCACCGCCGTGTCACCGCCATCGGGGTCGATGTCGCGATTGCCCTCCGGGTGGCCTGCGACGTGGAGGCGGGTGACGCCCGCCTTGTCGAAGAGGCCGGATTCCATCAGCTGCATCGAGCTGTCGAAATCGCCGTGGGGTTGCGCCACGCCACCGGCCAACAGAAGGGCTTGCGTGATGTCAGCCTCGCCCCTGTAGCGGGCGATCCAGTCTTCCAGCGTCGCGGCATCCTTGATGATGCGCGCGGGGAAGTGGGGCATGGGGTCGTAGCCCTCGGCCCGCAGACGGGCGGCGGTGGCGACCATGTCTTCGATGGGGGTGCCTTCGATATGCGCAATGTAGACGCGCGTACCGGCTGGCAGAAGCGCGCGGAAATCATCGACCTTTTCGGCCGTGCGGGGCATCACCTCGATCGAGAAACCGTCCAGCAGCGCCTCCATCTCGGGCGTTGCGGGCGTGTCAGGCGCGGGCGCGGCCTTGCGGAAGTTCAGCAGCGACATGAGTTTCTCCCGAATGCTCAACGGTCAGGTGGCGTTTGCCGGGTCATAACCCTCGGCATCGATCAGGGTTTTCAGGCGGGCATTGTCATAGGCGGCATCAAGGGCGGCGGCCTCGGCGGCGGCGGCGTCCTTCAAATCACCCTGGGCTTCGCCCACAACCACGCGGCGGAACCCTGCCAGATAGGCATCATCATCCTTGGCCCCTACCTTCATGGCAGCACGGTCAATGGCCTGCTCGAACCGTTCCGGCAAAGGCGCCTTGGCCCCCGTCCGGCCCTTGCCGATAATGACCTGCGCGGGGATATCGCGCCAGAAGACATGGGTGATGTTGGCCATGGCCGGTCCCTTGTTGGTTTGGCTGGCGCGAGTCGCCTGCGCAGGTTTTGCGCACCATAGGCGGGCCGGGGCCTGCCACTGATCCTGTTTTCGACATCACGCCTTCCCAAAACGACGCCTGCCATTTCCCTGATCTATCTAGGGGCTTGCGCGCCGTAGGGCGACAGGTGTTGCCCCCAAAATTCTCAACAAGAACATGAACGGGCTGTGCATCGCCCATTGTTTCAAATCTGTGAACAGGTTACGCTTTGGGCAACCTAGTATTCGAATTGGCGGTGCACCCCATGTCGCGCAAGCGCTCTGGCGGGGACGGCCCGTTCCCCAGACCTGTGGCGCCCGTGACGCCCAAGATCGAACCGGGCGCGATCCCGGCTGTCGAACGACGCCCTGCTGTAACCAAGAAATCGGGTCCCGACCCCGATGACCTCTATGCGGCCCTCGATCTTGGCACGAATTCGTGCCGGATGCTGATTGCGCAGCCAAAGGGCAGCCAGCTGCATGTGGTGGATTCCTTTTCCAAATCCGTGCAGTTGGGACAGGGGCTTGAGGCCTCTGGCCGGTTGGGCCGTGCGTCGATGGCGCGTGCGGTGGGTGCGTTGAAAATCTGCCATAAGAAGTTGCAGAAGCACCGGGTGGAACGGGCGCGCCTTGTGGCCACCGAAGCCTGTCGCCGGGCCACGAATGCGTCTGAGTTCATTAACCTGGTGAAGCGCGAGACCGGACTTCAGCTTGATATCATCGAGCCAGAGGAAGAGGCGCGGCTGGCCGTTGTGTCCTGCGCGCCGCTGGTTTCAACCCGAACCGAGCAGTTGCTGGTCGTCGATATTGGCGGCGGGTCGACGGAGCTCGTCTGGATTGACCTAAGCCGGGTTCCCAAATTGGAACGCCCCAAGGCGATCATGCGGCTTCATCACGGGTTCGATAATGCAGAGGATGTCTTCCCGCGCGCAAAGGTGGTGGATTGGATCTCAATCCCGCTGGGCGTGGCGACCCTGAAAGACATGTATGACGATGTGGCCGACGATGGGGCGCGGTTCGCGTTGATGAGTTGGTACTTTGAGGAACAACTGGCCGAGTTCTCTCCCTACGACGATGCCGCCGAACAGGCGCGTGAGGGCTTTCAGATCATCGGGACCTCGGGGACGGTGACCACGGTGGCCGCCTCGCATCTGGGCTTGCGGCGCTATGACCGCAACAAGGTGGACGGGCTGCGGATGACATCCGACCAGATCGACACCGTCATTAACGGCTATCTTGCCCTGGGTCCTGAAGGCCGACGCCGCGACCCGCGCATCGGGCGGGACAGGCAAACGCTGATCATGTCTGGGGCCGCCATCCTGCAGGCGCTCCTGCGGGCCTGGCCCACCGATCGCCTGAGCGTCGCGGATCGCGGCCTGCGCGAAGGGTTGCTTTATGCGCAGATGAGCCGGGACGGCGTTCTGGAAGACGGCCCGTACTGACGTGCCTTACAAGATCACCGATCCCGTCACCTCCGAGGCGCAGATCCGCGCCGTTGTCGATGGGATCCATGTCGCCCAACGCCACAAGGTCATCGACCATATCGATCAGCATTGCGCCAATTGGATTGCCCATTCGACGTTTCTGGTGATGTCCACGTTTGACGGCAAGGGCCGCGTCGATGCATCCCCCAAAGGTGATCCGGCGGGCTTTGTGAAAGTGCTCGATGAAAAGACCCTCGCCATTCCCGACCGGCCTGGAAATCACCTCTTCATGGGCTTCCGCAACATCCTTGAGACGGGGCGCATCGGGCTGGTCTTCTTTGTGCCAAACCGGAACGAGGTCGTGCGGGTAAACGGCTCGGCGCAGGTCGCCCGGGACTTGCCCTTGCGCGAAAGCATGGTGATCAAGGCCCGCGTCCCGGATTTCGCCATTGTCGTGCGTGTGGAAGAGGCGTTCTTCCATTGCGGCAAGGCGGTGCTTAGATCAGGGCTCTGGTCGCCGGAAAAGGCGGGGCCAACCGACACGCTGCCGACTTACGCGCAGGCAATCCACGATCAGGGCCAGCTGGATGCGGTTGACGTCTCGCTGGAGGCCGTGGAGAAGCGCCTGAAGCACAATGACGAGAACCGGCTTTACGATGAGTGAGGTCTGAGGGGCCGATATGGCAAAGAACACAAGCGGGCGGGGCCAGCGGGACCTGAAGGTAAAGGTCAAAACCGCGCGTGGCCGCAAGCTGAGCTCGACCCGCTGGCTCGAACGCCAGCTGAATGATCCTTATGTGGCCCGCGCCAAGCGCGACGGGTATCGCGGGCGTGCAGCTTACAAAATCCTGGAGCTGGACGACAAATACCGTTTCCTCGTGCCCGGCGCCCGCGTGGTGGATCTGGGCTGTGCGCCGGGCGGCTGGTGTCAGGTGGCCGCGCGACGTGTGAATGCATTGGGGGAGAAATCCGGCAAGGCGGTGGGCCGCATCATTGGTCTCGACCTGCAGGAGATGGAGCCGATTGCAGGTTGCGAGCTGTATCAACTCGACTTCATGGAAGATGGCGCGGACGACAAGGTGAAGGGCTGGCTCGACGGCAAAGCCGATGTGGTGATGTCGGATATGGCGGCCTCGGCTTCCGGTCACAAGCAGACGGACCACCTGCGTATCATGGCGTTGTGCGAGGCGGCGGCCGAGCTTGCCTTTGACGTGTTGGAGCCGGGCGGGACCTTCGTGGCGAAAGTGCTGGCGGGTGGGGCGGAAGGCTCGCTTCAGCAAACCTTGAAGCAAAGGTTCAAGAAGGTTGCCAACGTCAAACCGGGGGCGTCCCGCGCCGACAGCTCGGAAAAATTCGTGGTCGCCACGGGCTTCAAGGAGCTGATCAGCCGGTCTGAGAACCTTCGATGGTCTTTGCAGTCGCTTCCCTGTCGCCTGGTCTTCCATTGGTCAAAAAATACCTCGGGAGTCCGCAGGACGGGGGCAGCGCCCCCTTGGCAAATTTCCGAGGGAATTTGCGCCCGGCGACGACGCAGTCGGCGCAAACCCTTCGTTGAGACCAAACACCACATTTCGTCCTTGCCCCTCGGGCCACCCCATGGGATAGGGACGTGCCAACCGACACCCTCCAAGGAGATGCGCCAATGGAGATCTCGCGAGGCCCTCACTTTTGACGATGTTCTCCTTGTGCCGGGCAAAAGCTCCGTGCTGCCGTCCGACGCCGATACGCGCACGCAGGTGACCAAGAGCATCGCTTTGAACATCCCGCTTCTCAGCTCTGCCATGGATACGGTGACCGAGGCGCGCATGGCCATCGCCATGGCGCAGGCGGGCGGCATGGGGGTGATCCACCGCAATCTCGATATCGAGGCGCAGGCGCGCGAAGTGCGGCGGGTGAAACGTTTTGAGAGCGGGATCGTCTATAACCCTGTGACCCTGAACGCGGACCAAACGCTGGCAGACGCGAAAGCGCTGGCTGAACGCTATGGCTTTTCAGGCTTCCCCGTTGTCGACGAGAACCGCCGCGTGCTGGGTATCGTGACCAACCGCGATATGAGGTTTGCCGAAGACGATGCCACACCTGTAAGCGCGATGATGACGTCGAACGATCTGGCCGTCCTGCGCGAACCCGCGGACCGGGACGAGGCGATCAGCCTGATGAAGGCGCGGCGGATCGAGAAGCTTCTTGTGACAGATGCGGACGGCAAACTGACCGGTCTTCTGACCTTGAAGGACACGGAGCAGGCGGTGCTGAACCCGCAGGCGTGCAAGGACCCGCTGGGCCGGTTGCGCGTGGCGGCCGCCACCACGGTGGGCGATGCGGGATTTGAACGGTCCGAGGCGCTGGTGGATGCGGGCTGTGACCTGATCGTGATCGACACGGCCCATGGCCATTCCGAAGGTGTGGCGCGTGCGGTGGAGCGGGTGAAGGGCCTGTCGAACGAAGTGCAGGTTGTGGCGGGCAACGTGGCAACCGCTGAGGCCACCAAGGCCCTGATCGACGCCGGCGCGGATGCGATCAAGGTCGGCATCGGGCCAGGCTCAATCTGCACGACGCGCATTGTTGCGGGCGTGGGTGTGCCGCAGCTGACCGCGATCTCGGATTGTGCGAACGAGGCGATCAAATCCGGGACGCCGGTGATCGCCGATGGCGGCATCAAGTTCTCTGGCGATTTTGCCAAGGCCATCGCGGCAGGCGCCCACTGCGCCATGGTTGGTTCGATGATTGCGGGCACCGATGAAAGCCCCGGCGAAGTGATCCTGTTCCAGGGCCGCAGCTACAAATCCTACCGTGGCATGGGCAGCCTGGGCGCCATGGCGCGTGGATCGGCGGATCGGTATTTCCAGAAAGACGCGGCCAGCGACAAGCTGGTTCCCGAAGGGATTGAAGGGCAGGTGCCGTACAAAGGCTCGGCCGGGACCGTCATCCACCAGTTGATCGGCGGCTTACGGGCAGCCATGGGCTATACCGGCTGTGCAACCGTGGATGAGATGCGCCAGAATTGCCAGTTCGTGCGCATAACGGGGTCAGGCCTGAAAGAAAGCCACGTGCACGACGTGCAGATCACTCGTGAAAGCCCGAATTATCGTGCAGGATAAGCGCGTTGCGGCACGTTCTTGATGTGACGCAATAAGATGCGGCCCGAGGCGCGATATGCAGCCGCGATTGACGTGCTGGACACCTGGCAAGGGGGTATGCCTGCCGAGCAAGCCCTGACCCGCTGGGCACGCGGTGCCCGATATGCCGGGTCCAAGGACCGTGCAGCGGTGCGGGATCATGTTTTCGATGTGCTGCGCCGCAAGGCCAGTTGTGCGGTCCATGGCGGCGGCGAAACAGGGCGCGCGCTTGTACTGGGTCTGCTGCGGCTGAGCGGGATTGATCCTGCGCCCATCTTTTCTGGAGTGGGACATGCGCCAGAGGCGCTGACCGAGGCGGAGCGTTTCGCGCCGAGCCTGCCGGATCATGCACCATTGGATGTTCCGGACTGGATGCCTGCGGAACTGGACGACAACCGTATCGCGGATCGTGCGGCTCTTTTTCGGCAATGACAATGCGCGCGCCGGTTTGGGTGCGGGTCAACAACCGCAAAGCAAAGCCGGACTATGCCATGGAACTGCTGCAAAGCGACGGCGTGCTGTGCCAACCCGATGCGCGGCTTCCCACAGCCCTCAAAGTCATCGAAGGCGCCCGGCGATTGCGGCAATCGCAGCCCTTCGCTGAAGGTCTGGTTGAGGTGCAGGACCTGTCCCCGCAATGGGCAGTGGCGCGGCTGGATCTGCCTGAGACGGGTCGCGTGTTGGATTATTGCGCCGGTGGTGGCGGCAAGGCCCTAGCCATTGCTGACCGAACCGACGCTGCGGTCTTCGCCCATGATGCCCTGCCGCGCCGCATGGCTGACTCTGCCGGTGCGGGCTGCGCGGGCCGGAGTGCGCATCACGCAACTCGACCCAGACGCGTTGGAAGGAGCGGGCCCGTATGATCTGGTTTTGACGGATGTGCCCTGTTCAGGCAGCGGCACCTGGCGTCGCGACCCGGAGGCCAAGTGGCGCCTGACGCCGGATCGCTTGGCGGAACTGATCAAGGTGCAAGCCGGCATCCTCGATAGCGCCGCTCCGCTGGTCGCGGAGCATGGCCAATTGGTCTACATGACCTGTTCTTTGTTCAGGACCGAAAACGATGCTCAAATCGAGGGCTTTCTGGCACGCAATCCTGAGTGGCGTTGCACCATGCAGCCACCTCGATACACCGCTGACCGCCTCTGACGGGTTCTTCTCGGCAGTTCTGACGCGCACGACAGACTCGCCAGACGCCTGAATTTGGCGCATTCTTAAATCAATCTTAACCATTTTGGCGGAGAGCTATGGCGCAAGAGGACCCTGTGGCTTCAGGGACCCGTTCGACAGTACGGCGAGGGCAGCCATTGACCGATCAGGCCGCAGATCCCGGCTTTTCCCGAGGGCGGGGTATTCGCCCGTTTGCGCAGCCAATCATATTGCTTGTGCTTGGCGTTGTCGCCGGTGTGGCAACCTTGTTCGCGCCGGTGCCGGAATTGCGCTTTGGGCTATTGGCGGCCACCGGGGGCTGCCTTGTGGCGGCGGCCTTGGTCGCGTTGCGGGATGTGTGGCGCGTCTGGCAGGCCCGCGGGGCCATCAAGGCGGCCTTCGATCTAATCGAAAATGATCCATCTCCCTGTTTTTGCACAAATGATGACGGCGCGATCCTGCACCAGAATGCGGCCGCGGACCGACGCTTCGGCGACCGAAAAGGGGTCTCCATGTCGCGTGCGATTGCCGGTGCATTGCCCAATGCAGCCGCAGTTGTGTTTAGGCAGGAAACAGCCATTGGACGCAGGCCCTCGTCCCATGAAATCGTGGTGACACCGCGCGGAACAGTGCGGCTTGCAGCCCACCGAATGCGAGGCGGCGTGGTTTGGCGCCTGGACGATCTGGCAGATGCGCATTCCCGCCACGGGGAATGGATCGGGCTGCCGATGATGGTTGTCAGCCACAATGACACTGTCCTGTCGATGAACGCCGCCATGCGCGATGTTCTGGGCAGGCGGGCCACCACGCTTGAGGATGTATTCCCCGAGCAGCCGCTGGTCGCAGGTCGCCGGTCGTCCTTGTCCGGCGTTGATGGCCGCATCGAGGTTATACCAATCGTCGTTCCCGCCAAGGACGGTCGGCGCGAGATCTATGCAGTGCCTGGCCTGTCCGAGCCGCCCGCGGCGTCTGTAGCGGCACGGGCATTCGAATCCTTGCCCGTGGCTTTGCTGCACATCGGCGCGGATGGGGAGGTCTTGGCCTCCAACCAGCACGCGCAAAGCCTGCTTGGCATTTCACAAGACGCCAGCGGAATGCTGTCGCAATTCGTTGAAAACCTTGGCAGGCCAGTGGACGATTGGGTTGCCGACACACTGGCGGAACGGATTCCCAACCGCGCAGAGGTCGCGCGCGCCAAGCGTCGCAAGGATGAGACGTTCCTGCAGATTTCGCTCAGCCGCATCGTGGACGGCACCGGGCCGTCCTTTTGGCGGTCCTGCATGACGCGACTGAGCTCAAGACCCTCGAACAGCAATTTGTCCAGAGCCAGAAGATGCAGGCCATTGGCGAGCTTGCCGGCGGCGTGGCGCACGATTTCAACAATCTGCTTACAGCGATCACCGGACATTGCGACCTGTTGCTGCTGCGCCATGATCAGGGCGATCAGGACTATGCCGACCTTGTCCAGATCAACCAGAACGCCAATCGCGCAGCATCCCTTGTGGGCCAATTACTGGCCTTTTCACGCAAGCAGACGTTGGAGCCCGAGGTTATTGATCTGCGCGATTCCATTGGCGAATTGACCCATCTGCTCAATCGCCTTGTTGGCGAAAAGATCAAGCTCACCCTGTCGAACGATCCGGGCCTCGAACCCATTCGGGCCGACCGGCGCCAGTTGGATCAGGTGCTGATGAACCTTGTCGTCAATGCCCGTGACGCAATGGCCGATGGCGGCGAAGTTCGCGTCGAAACCCGCATGGTCCACTTGGCCGAGAAGATGAACCGCGATCAGGCGGTTGTGCCGCCCGGCTCTTACGTGACCATCCGCGTCCGTGACCAGGGCAGTGGTATCCCTGCCGGACAAGCTGCACCGCATTTTCGAGCCGTTCTTTACGACGAAACGAACCGGCGAAGGCACAGGGCTGGGCCTTTCGATGGCCTATGGGATCATAAAGCAGACGGGCGGATATATCTTCGTCGATAGCGTTGTTGGGGCCGGGACAACCTTCACGATCTACATACCGGCGCATGTATCGGACGGCGATGTACAAGAGCCTGTGGCCGCGTTGACGGGTCCGGCCAATGCGTCCAACAGCCTGACCGACGCGTCGCGTCCCGGGGTGGTGATGTTGGTCGAGGACGAAGCGCCAGTGCGCGCCTTTGCATCCCGCGCGCTCCGCCTGCGGGGCTATACGGTGATTGAGGCGGGCAGCGCAGAAGAAGCGCTTGAAACGCTCACCGACCGTGAGCTTGAGATTGACCTGTTCGTCACCGACGTCATCATGCCGGGCCTCGATGGCCCGACATGGGTCCGCGAGGCGCTGAAAGACCGGCCAGACACCAAGGTCATCTTTGTCTCAGGTTATGCGGAGGATGCCTTGGACAACTCTGAGGATGGCATTCCTGGGTCGGTGTTCTTGCCCAAACCGTTCTCGCTCACCGATCTGACCGAAACCGTTCGCCGGCAATTGCACTAACGGCCAAGCGACTGAACGTGATCCCACAGCTCGAATTCCTGCGGTGCCTCATCCTGCAGGCGCCGCAGCACCCGCGGGCTAAGGTCCGTGGCCTGGGTGGGCGAGACGTTTGTTCGCCCCACATTCAGCTTTGCTTTGACGCGCCCCTCAAGAAAGCCCACTGCCTGTTCCAGATGGGCATGGCTGAACAGATGGTCGATGCCCAATGTGCCGTCCTCTTCCGCCACAAAGCGCGATTGCCGACCCACCTTGGCGAAGGCGGGGGGATCATCCTCCAGCCAGGCCTCGACAAAAGCATCGAAACTGACCCCTTGGGTGGAGTTCGCATGGCCTGCAATCGCATCGCGGGCGCGGTAGCGATACCAACTCGACAGCCAGCCCACGGGCTCACGCACGACGGCCATAAGCTCCAGCTTGCGCTGTCCGCGCTGTTCAAAGAATTTCTGCAATTGGTTGCGATACCGCTTCACCGTGCAGTGCTTTTGTTGTGGTGGGTTCAGGATGGCGGTGTCTGCGTAAGGCAACAGCGCCTCTTCCAGCGCGGTGGTCCCTGTTTTGGGAACCGCAAGCAGCACCAAACGGGCTTTCCAGAACACCAACATACCTTGCCTCAAATTTTTCTGGCCACCGTAACCGATTGTTAACGTCTCGGGCCGAAAGATCACAGCGCATAAGATTTAACTTGAATTGTTCTCGTTTTGTTTGCTAGTGGATATGCGAACAAGAGGTGAACAAAGAGCATGCCGGATTTCAGGGGATAACCCTTACCGGCCCCATTGCCGCCACGCCCCGCGGCATGACATAAGGATGAAACTCCATGGCAACGGCGAACCTTCTCGACATGACTGACCGTATCTCGGCCGACAAGCAAAAGGCCCTCGACAGCGCATTGGCCCAGATCGAACGGCAGTTCGGCAAAGGCATCGATCATGAAACTGGGTGGCGAGAACGCGTTGCCGGATATCGATTCGACGTCGACCGGCTCGCTCGGCCTCGATATCGCGCTGGGGATCGGCGGTATTCCTAAAGGCCGGATCGTTGAGATCTACGGCCCGGAAAGCTCGGGGAAGACCACGTTGACGCTGCATTGCGTGGCTGAAGAGCAGAAAAAGGGTGGCGTGTGTGCCTTTGTCGATGCCGAGCATGCGCTTGACCCGCAATATGCCAAGAAGCTTGGCGTAAACCTGGATGAGCTGCTGATTTCGCAGCCCGACACCGGCGAGCAGGCACTTGAGATCGTGGATACGCTGGTGCGCTCCGGTGCGGTTTCCATGGTCATCGTCGACTCGGTTGCGGCGCTGACGCCAAAGTCAGAGCTGGAAGGCGACATGGGCGACAGTTCCGTAGGTGTGCATGCCCGCCTGATGTCTCAGGCAATGCGCAAGCTGACGGGTTCAATCAACCGCTCGGGCTGCACGGTCATCTTCATCAACCAGATCCGCATGAAGATCGGCGTCATGTTTGGCTCGCCCGAGACGACGACGGGCGGCAACGCTCTGAAATTCTACTCCTCCGTCCGCCTCGACATCCGCCGCATTGGCGCGCTGAAGGATCGTGACGAAGTTGTCGGCAACGCGACCCGCGTGAAAGTGGTGAAGAACAAGGTGGCGCCGCCCTTCAAGCAGGTGGAATTCGACATCATGTATGGCGAAGGCATCTCCAAGATGGGTGAATTGCTTGATCTGGGCGTGAAGGCCGGTGTGGTCGAGAAATCGGGTAGCTGGTTCAGCTACGGGGATGAGCGGATCGGGCAGGGGCGTGAGAACGCGAAGACCTTCCTGAAGGAAAACTCGGACATCGCCCTGCAGATCGAAGACAAGATCCGTGCCGCCCATGGACTCGATTTCGAGATGGAGCGCGAAGGCGACGAGGATATCCTGGACGACGACGAATAGGTCGCCACGATCCGAGGTGACAGGGGGCGGTCCAAACGGGCCGCCCTTTTTCGTGTCGCGCCTAAGGGCGTGCCTTTTTCATGGGGCCCTGTGGACAGACCCATGCCGCAGGGATACATCGGCGCTTGCACCCTAGCTACGGACACGCGCGCCTATGACCAGCCTGAACGATATCCGCTCGACCTTCCTTGATTACTTCGCCCGGCAGGGCCACGAAGTTGTCGCGTCGAGCCCGCTTGTCCCGCGCAATGACCCGACACTGATGTTCGTCAATTCGGGCATGGTGCAGTTCAAGAACCTCTTCACTGGGGTGGAAAAGCGCGACTATGTCCGCGCCACGACCAGCCAGAAATGCGTGCGGGCGGGCGGTAAGCACAACGACCTCGACAATGTCGGCTACACCGCGCGGCACCATACGTTCTTTGAAATGCTGGGGAACTTCAGCTTTGGCGACTATTTCAAGGACGACGCCATTCCCTTCGCATGGGAGTTGATCACCAAGGATTTTGGTATCGACAAGTCGAAGCTGCTGACGACCGTTTACCATACGGACGACGAGGCGTTTGAGATCTGGAAGAAGGTCGGCGTACCGGAGGATCGCATCATCCGTATCGCGACCTCGGACAACTTCTGGCAGATGGGCCCGACCGGGCCGTGCGGGCCATGCACCGAGATTTTCTACGATCATGGCGATCATATCTGGGGTGGTCCTCCGGGCAGCGCCGGAAGAAGATGGCGACCGCTTCATCGAGATCTGGAACATCGTTTTCATGCAGAACGAGCAGTTCGCCGATGGCTCCATGGTGCCGCTCGATATGCAGTCGATCGATACCGGCATGGGGCTGGAGCGGATCGGGGCGCTTTTGCAAGGCTCCCACGACAATTACGACACCGATACGATGCGGTCGTTGATGGAAGCGTCGGCCAATGCCTCGTCGACCGATATCGACGGCACACAGAACGTACATCACCGGGTGATTGCAGATCACCTGCGCTCGACCTCGTTCCTGATCGCGGATGGTGTGATGCCGTCCAATGATGGCCGCGGCTACGTTTTGCGCCGGATCATGCGCCGCGCCATGCGCCATGCGCACCTTCTGGGCGCGAAAGACCCGCTGATGTATCGCCTTGTGCCCGCTTTGGTCAGCCAGATGGGGCAGGCTTACCCGGAACTGGGGCAGGCGCAGGCGCTGATCACCGAGACCCTGAAGCTGGAGGAAGAACGGTTCCGCCAGACGCTGGATCGGGGTCTGAAACTGCTCGATGACGAATTGGGCAATCTGCCAGAGGGCAGCGATCTGCCCGGTGAGGCGGCGTTCAAACTGTACGACACCTACGGCTTCCCCCTCGACCTGACGCAGGACGCCCTGCGCGAAAAGGGGCGGGGCGTGGATACCGATGGCTTTGACGCCGCCATGGCCGAGCAGAAAGCCAAGGCACGAGCAGCATGGAGCGGATCGGGCGACGCGGCGGATGCGACGATCTGGTTTGACATCGCCGAGCAGCATGGCGTGACCGAATTCCTGGGCTACGACACTGAAGTTGCCGAGGGACAGGTTCTGGCATTGGTGAGTGATGGCGCCTCCGTCGACGCCGCCAAGGGCGACGTGACGGTGGTGCTGAACCAGACACCGTTCTACGCGGAATCTGGCGGCCAAGTGGGCGACACGGGTGTCATCAAGACGGAAACTGGCACCGTTCAAGTCACCGATACGCGCAAGGTGGCGGGTGTCTTCCTACATATCGGCAAAGTCACGGACGGCGAGATCAAAGCCGGGCAGGGGGCCGAGCTGGTGGTCGACCACGGCCGCCGGTCGGCCATCCGCGCCAACCACTCGGCCACGCACCTGTTGCACGAGGCCCTGCGCACGCGCCTTGGTGATCACGTGGCGCAGCGTGGCTCGCTCAATGCCGCTGACAGATTGCGCTTCGATTTCTCGCACAATCACGCGCTGACTCTTGAGGATCTGGAAGAGATCGAGCGCGAGGTGAACCATTTCATCCGCCAGAATGAAGCGGTCGAGACTCGGATCATGACGCCTGACGATGCTCGTGCCATCGGCGCGCAGGCTTTGTTTGGCGAGAAATACGGGGATGAAGTGCGTGTGGTCTCCATGGGCCGCGCGCAGACCGGCAAAGGGATCAAGGGCGATACGTGGTCGTTGGAACTCTGTGGCGGAACGCATGTATCGCGCACCGGCGAAATCGGCGCGTTTGTCACGCTTGGCGACTCCGCATCCTCCGCCGGTGTGCGCCGGATCGAGGCACTGACGGGGCAAGCGGCCCATGACTACTTGCGCGGGCAGGATCATCTGCTGGCGGAGACTGCGAACGCTTTGAAAGCGCAGGCAGCGGATGTACCGGACCGAGTGAAGGCCCTGATGGATGAGCGCAAGAAGCTTGAAAACGAAGTTGCGCAACTGCGCCGCGAGCTTGCCATGGCGGGCGGTGCGAGCGCGCCTAAGGCCGCTGAGATCAACGGCATCGCCTTCCACGCGCAGGCTTTGTCTGGCGTCACGGGCAAGGATCTGGCCGGGATCATTGACGAGCACAAAGCGCGGCTCGGCTCCGGCGCTGTCCTGCTGATTGCCGATGCAGGTGGCAAGGCCGCTGTGGCGGCTGGCGTGACCGACGATCTGACCAACAAGATCAGCGCCGTGGACCTTGTCCGCGCGGCGACCCCTGTTCTAGGTGGCAAGGGCGGCGGTGGTCGTCCCGATTTTGCGCAAGGGGGCGGGACCGATGCCTCCAAAGCCGACGAAGCCATCGCAGCGGCCAAAGCTGTCATTGAAGGAGCCTGAGAGATGCCCCAAGCCTATTGGATCGCCCATGTGACTGTCACGGATGAAGAGGCCTATGCGAAGTACGCGGCCCTTGCGACCAAAGCCATCGAGGCCCATGGCGGCAAGTTCCTGGCCCGCGGCGGCACCGCGATCCAGAAGGAGGGCCGCGCCCACCCGCGTAATGTCGTCAGCATCTTCCCCAGCCTCGATGCGGCCAACGCCTGCTACGAGAGCGAGACCTATCAAGAGGCGCTCAGCCACGCAAAAGGCGCCTCGGAACGTGATCTTGTGTTGGTTGAAGCGGTCGAGTGACTTGACCCGCGCGCCCGCGCCCTAACTTGCGTTGAAAGCGTTAACAAGGGCAGGGCATGAGCGCACCAATCCTCTATTGGGTCCGTCGGGACCTGCGGCTATCCGACAACCCGGCACTGGTCGCCGCCTGTGCGGCAGGCGGCCCGGTCATTCCCGTATTCATTTGCGATGAGGTGGTCGAGAGCCATGGTGCGGCGCCGAAATGGCGGCTTGGCCTGGGGGTGGAGACCTTCGCCAAGGCGTTGGAGGAGGCTGGATCAAAGCTGACCTTGCGGCGTGGGGATGCTTTGCCGGTCTTGCAGGAGCTGATCGAGGAGACGGGTGCCAAGGCCGTCCACTGGAACCGGCTTTACGATCCAGACAGCCGCAAACGCGATGAAGGCGTGAAATCGGCGCTGAAGGACGCGCGCGTTGAGGCCGTCAGCCATAACGGCCATGTCCTGTTTGAACCCTGGACGGTCGAGACTGGCGGTGGGGCCTTCTACAAGGTTTATACGCCGTTCTGGAAAAACGTGCGCGCGCGTGATCCGGGGAGGCGTTGAGCGCGCCGAAGATTCCCGCGCCTGATAATTACCCGGCTTCAGATGACATTGAGGATTGGACCCTTGGCGCGGCAATGAACCGTGGTGCGGATGTGGTGGCGGAGCATCTCAATGTTGGTGAACCTTCAGCCCGTGCGCGGCTTTCCAATTTTATCGGCCATGGGATCGACGATTATTCCGATGCCCGCGACAATCTTGCCAAGAACGGCACGTCGCTGCTGTCTGAAAACCTCGCTTACGGTGAGATCAGCGCGCGGGCCTGTTGGTGGGCCGGTCAGCGCGCGATGGAAGAGGGAAAACAGGGGGCGGAGACGTTCCTGAAAGAAGTGGTCTGGCGCGATTTTGCCTATCACCTCGTCTATCACACGCCGCGCATCACCAGCGGTAACTGGCGTGAGGATTGGGATGCTTTCCCGTGGAATACAGACGAAAGCACACCCGAAGTGATTGCCTGGAAGCAAGGGCGCACGGGCATGGCCATTGTCGATGCTGCCATGCGCGAGATGTATGTGACCGGCCGGATGCACAACCGCGCGCGGATGTTGGTGGCGTCGTACCTGACGAAACATCTCATGTGTCACTGGCAGATCGGACTCGATTGGTTCGAGGACTGCCTTGTCGATTGGGACCCGGCCAGCAATGCGATGGGCTGGCAATGGTCGGCAGGTTCAGGTCCCGACGCGACGCCCTATTTTCGCGTGTTCAATCCGGAAACGCAGGCCGAAAAATTCGACAAGGCCGGGCGCTACCGGATGCGCTGGCTGGCCGAAATCACCAACCAACCGCCCGAGACAGCGACGCGCTACTTCGATGCGATCCCGCGATCCTGGGGGCTTGCGCCCAACATGGGCTATCCGACCACACCGATCGTGGATGCCGCCGAGGGCCGCAAACGCGCACTTCATGCTTATGAGAACCGAAACTTCTGACACGAACGTGTCGTGGATACCTTACACTGACAAGCGATGGGGGCTTGCCCCGCACCGCCGCGCCTCGCAAGAGTGGCGCGGGACAAAGGGAAAAAATGACCGCACTGACATCACTTGAGGGGCAGCGAGATCTGCCGCGCTACTTTAAGGCCGTGTTCGAGCAGGCGCAGAACCTTGAACATGGTCGGATTGATTTCCGTCTGCCGGATGGCCGTGTCTTTCGGGTTGAAGGCGACAAGCCCGGCCCGGTGGGTGAGCTCAACATCCACAACGTTGATATCTTCGCCCGCCTGATCCGCGAGGGGGATCTGGGGTTCTGCGATGCATATCTGGATGAATGGTGGTCGACGCCCGATTTGCAGGCTTTCCTTGATGTGGTCCACGCCGACAATGATGAGGTCTATGACGGCTTTCTGGGCATGGGCCTGATCCGCGCCTATGAGAAGTTTCGCTTCTGGCTGCAATCCAACACGCGACGTCAGGCCAAGAAGAACATCTCGGCCCATTACGATCTGGGCAATGATTTTTATGGGCTTTGGCTCGACGATACGATGACCTATTCCAGCGCCTTGTTCGAGACCGGGCAGGAAAGCCTCGAGGCTGCGCAGATCGCGAAATACAAGCAAATGGTCGATGAAATGGGCACCCAGCCCGGGGATCATGTGCTTGAGATTGGCTGCGGTTGGGGCGGCTTCGCCGAATATGCCGCCAAAGAGCGGGGGTTGAAGGTAACAGGCCTCACAATCTCCAAGGAACAGCACGATTACGCGGTCAAACGCATCGCGGATGCAGGCCTGAGCGACCAGGTTGAGATCAAACTGCAGGATTATCGTGACGAGAAGGGCACATATGACGGTATCGCCTCGATCGAAATGTTCGAGGCTGTGGGCGAGAAATACTGGCCCACTTACTTCAACGTCGTCCGTGACCGCCTCAAGCCCGGCAAGAACGCCACGCTGCAGATCATCACCGTGCAGGACAAGCGGTGGGAGGTTTACCGGAAGGGCGTTGATTTCATTCAGAAATACATCTTCCCCGGCGGTATGCTTCCGGCCCCGAAAGTGCTAACAGAACAGGTGGAAAAGGCGGGACTATCGGTCGCGAATTCCATCGAATTCGGCGAAAGTTACAGCCAGACCTGCCGCCGCTGGCACGAGACTTTCAATGAAAAATGGGACCAGATCGCTGCCATGGGCTTCGATGATCGGTTCCGGCGGATGTGGAATTTTTATCTGACCTCTTGCGCGGCGACCTTCCATTTCGGAAATTGTGACGTAACGCAGATAACGGTTCGAAAACCGGCATAAGCAAAGAGGACGGGCGGTCCGATGCCCACAGGCTCAAAACTCGTAGGCGCAGTCTTGTTCATGGCTGTCGGCTACTTCGCGGCGTTGCAGGTGATCCCGACCTTTCCCGAAGGCACGTCGATGCGGTTCTTTCCGCTGACCATTGCTTTGATCGGTCTGGTCAACGGATGGATGGTCATGGGGTCCCGTGCGGGCACTGGGGTGCGCGCGGCCGTGGCCAACGGATTGCGCACCTCGCTTCAAATTGCCTTCTTTGGGCTGTTGCTGTTCTCGCTCCGGCAAATGTTCCTGCGCTCGGCTGATCTGCGCTACAGCGGGTTCGGCGAGGCCATCGGTGATGCGATGACCCAGTTCATCGAGTATTTTGTGCAATCCCTGACCATCGAGATCTGGGGTGTTTTGTTCGTGGGCGGGATCGTTGGCGGGTTGCTGACGGAATGGGCCGCGAAAGCCTGGCGGTAGACATGTCTCCGATCTTTTTGTTTGGCACGCTCTGCCACCAGCCGCTGCTGGATATTGTGGCAGGGGTGGAGTTGCGTATGGAGGCTGCCGCCTTGCGGGGATATCGCGCGGCCTGGGTTAAGGGCAAATCCTGGCCGATGCTCGAAGAACGGGCAGAGGCTTTGGCCGAAGGCGCGCTGATCCTGCCCGAGCCGCGCATTCTCAACCGGCTCGATTTTTACGAGGCCTGCTTTGGCTATACCCGCCGCAAGGTTCAGGTCGTGTGGGACGGGGCCGAGATCGAGGCAGAAGCCTGGTTTCCGCCAGAGAATACGGTTCAGGAGCCGGGCGAAGATTGGTCGCTACCGCTTTGGGCACGCCAATGGGGTGAGGTGCAGTGCGTTGCCGCTGCGGAAATGATGCGCCAGATGGGCGGTGTGGCCCCCGATCAGGTGGGCGCACGCTTTGCCATCATCCGCGCGCGCGCCGATGCTTTTGTCCGTACCAGCCGCTGGCGCAGGCCGGGCCATGTGGGCGCAAAGATGCCCGGGGACCAGATCGTCCATCACGGCACGGACCATGTCTACGATGGCTTTTTCAATGCCGAAGAAATGCAGGCCAGCCATCCAAGATTTGACGGCCGCATGAACGGCCCGCTGAAACGGTCCGTCTTCCGCGTGGCAGATGCAGTGACTGTTCTGCCCTATGATCCCGTGCGCGACCGCATTCTGCTGGTGCAGCAGTTCCGCTTTGGTGCCTATGCCCATGGCGATGTGAACCCCTGGTTGATGGAGCCCATCGCGGGCATGATCGACGCTGGTGAGACGCCTGAGACGGCTGCGCGGCGCGAAGCCCGGGAAGAGGCGAACCTGACCCTCGGCGGTTTGCATTTTGTTGGGCGCTACTACCCGTCACCGGGCGGCGTTGCGCAGGTCCTGTTTTCCTATCTCGCGATCGCGGATTTGCCCGACCATGTGGCCGGGTTGGGCGGCCATGCGGATGAAAACGAAGATATTCTTAGCCATCTTGTGCCTTATGATCTTGCGCGCAAGCTGTTGGCCGAAGGGGATATGGCGGATGCGGCCCAGATCGTGACGATGCAATACCTCATGCTGCACCGCGATCGTCTGCGCGCGACGGTGCGCCTTGGATAGACGGCGCGGGTTGAGGTCGGCTGCCGAACCCCCTAATCCTGCCCGCACCCTTCAGCCCGCAAAAGGCATGTACCCATGACGACCCACAAAGATCTTGCCGCTGCCATTGGCAACACACCGCTGATCCGGCTTAACGCGGCATCCGAGGCCACAGGATGCGAGATCTTGGGCAAGGCTGAGTTCCTCAACCCCGGCCAGTCGGTCAAGGACCGGGCCGCGCTGTTCATCATCCGCGATGCTGTTGCGCGCGGTGATCTGCGCCCCGGCGGCACAATCGTTGAAGGCACGGCGGGCAATACCGGGATCGGTCTGGCGCTGGTCGGTGCATCGCTTGGCTTCAAGACCGTGATCGTCATTCCCGACACGCAAAGCCAGGAAAAAAAGGACATGATACGCATCGCGGGGGCAGAGCTGATCGAAGTGCCTGCGGTGCCCTATGCGAACCCGAACAATTACGTGAAATACTCCGGTCGCCTGGCCGAGCGCTTGGCGCAGTCCGATCCAAATGGGGCCATCTGGGCCAACCAGTTCGACAATGTCGCCAATCGGCAAGCCCATATCGACATGACGGCCCCCGAGATTTGGGAGCAGACGAACCACGAGGTGAACGGCTTTGTCTGTGCCGTGGGCTCCGGCGGGACGCTTGCCGGGGTCGGCATGGCGCTTCAGCCAAAGGGTGTGAAGATCGGCCTGGCGGATCCCGAAGGCTCCGGCCTCTACAAGCTTTATACTGGACAAGAGGCGGGCGGAAATTCGATCACCGAAGGGATCGGGCAGGGGCGTATCACGGCCAACCTGGAAGGGTTCACACCGGACATCTGCTATAAGATCCCCGACGCCGAGGCGTTGCCGATTGTCTACGATATCCTGGCCAATGAAGGGCTCTGCCTTGGTGGCTCGTCCGGCATCAACGTGGCCGGGGCTATCCGCATGGCGAAAGAGATGGGGCCTGGCCACACCATCGTGACGATCCTGTGCGACTATGGCACGCGCTACCAATCCAAACTCTTCAACCCGGACTTCCTGCGCGAAAAGGGCCTGCCGGTACCGCCGTGGATGGATGGCGCGGGGCGTGACGTGCCGACCGTATTCGAAGACGTATGACTGCCTTTACCCGCATTTTTGCTGCCCTTTTCCTTGCGCTCTCGGTCATCTTGAGCGTCGGGATTTCGGCGGCCTATGCGCAAACGACCGAGGGCAGCGCCAGCGCCGAATTGGATTTTGACGCTTGGGAAACGGCGGCCACGGCAGCGGAAAACCTCATTTCGGGCGGGGTGGCATCGACCGCCTTCTTTGAGAACAGACGGTCTGAATTGGTGCGCTGGCGGGCGCAATTCCTTGCGGCTGAGACGGCAAATGCGGAGCGCATCGATACCATTCAGGCCCAGATCGATGCGCTCGGGCCAGCGCCAGCGGACGGCGAAGTCGAGGCGGAATCCATCGCGGCACGCCGGGCGGCCCTGCAAGAGCGGCTCGATCAGGCGCAGGTTCCGGGCCTTGCCGCGAACGAGGCCTTCAACCGCGCAAACGGCCTGATTGCCGAAATCGACGCCATCTTGGTGGAACGCCAGACCCAGGAATTGCTGGAGCTTGAGCCGACACCGCTCAACCCCGTGAATTGGGCCACCGCATTGTCCGCGCTGGCGGATCTGGCGGGCAATCTGCAATCTGAGACGGCTGAAAAGCTGTCCGACGACGAGGTGCGCACAGGCATCGCCGACAATGCCCCGGCTATTCTGGGGATGTTGTTGATCGGGTTTGTGATGGTTTTGCGGGGTCGCAAGTTTGTGGCCCGCATGGGTGAGCGGTTCCTCGATGGAGACGGCCGCCGTGGCCGGACCGTTCTGGGCTTCTTCGTGTCTCTCGGGCAGTTGGTGATCCCGGTCATCGGCTTTGGATTGATTGTTGCGGCCCTGGCCCTGTCCGATCTTCTGACGGAGGATGGCGAAACGCTTCTTGCAGCGATCCTTGCGCTGATCATTTCGGTATACGCCGCTCTGTGGTTGGCCGGGCGCCTGTTCCCTGATCACGAACAGCGCGCCGCCGCATTTGAGACAGAGCTGAGCCTTCGTGCCCCGATGCGGCGCACGATCCTGTTGATCGGGCTGCTGACCGGTCTTGGCAATCTGGCGCAGGTTGTGGCGGATCTCGATATCGTGCCGCCCGCCGCGCGCGGTGTGCTGGTGGTGCCCATCCATATCGGTTTGGGCCTGATGTACTGGCGCTTGTCCGGCTTCTTGCGGCGCATCCGTATGCCCATGCTGGAAGGTGAAAGCGGCGGCTTTGCGACGGGCGTCCTGGGACTTGTAGCAACTGCCTTACGGGTTCTGGCCGTGGTCGGCCCGCTTCTTGGGGTGATTGGCTACATCAATGCGGGCGAGGCCTTGATGGTCCCCGTTGCGATGACCCTGTTCCTGTTCGGGGTTCTCGTGGCCCTGCAAGCCGTAGTTCGAGACCTCTACGCGCTGGCATTCCGCACTTCGCAGGATGCGGCGGGCGATGCGTTGTTGCCGGTGCTGGTCAACTTCGTCCTCTTCGCGCTTGCCGCGCCGCTTCTGGCCATCACCTGGGGTGTGCGCCCGGAACGCTTGTGGGAGCTTTGGGTCAGGATCCTTGAAGGGTTCACCTTGGGCGATACGCGCATCACGCCCGGGATCATTCTGGCTGTCATTCTGGTTTTTGCCGCCGGTCTGCTGATCACCCGGCTGTTGCAAGGCGCACTGAAGTCGACGGTCCTGCCGCGCACGAAGCTTGATGTCGGGGCCCGCAACGCGGTCAGCGCTGGCGTGGGCTATGTGGGCATCGCGCTCGCCGCACTCATTGCCGTGACGTCCGCTGGCATCGACCTGACGGCCCTTGGCTTTGTGGTCGGCGCGCTGTCCGTCGGCATCGGATTCGGCCTGCAAAACGTGGTTTCGAACTTCGTCTCAGGCATCATCCTGCTGATCGAACGGCCGATCTCGGAAGGGGACTGGATCGAGGTCAACGGCAATATGGGGATCGTCAAGGACATCTCCGTACGGTCAACCACGATCGAGACCTTCGACAAGACAGACGTTATTGTGCCCAACGCCGATTTCATCTCAGGCACGGTCACGAACTGGACCCGTGGCAATACTGTGGGCCGGGCGATTGTAACGGTAGGTGTGGCCTATGGCACTGACACCCGCCGCGTGTCGGACATTCTGATGGAGATCGCGCGCGGCCACCCCGATGTTGCCAAGTTTCCCGAACCTGGCGTTGATTTTCTTGGCTTCGGGGCCGACAGCCTCGATTTCCGCGTGCGAGTGATCCTGCGCGACATCAACCAACTTGTTGCCGTGAAGACAGAGCTTCACCACCAGATCGCCGAACGCTTCACCGCCGAAGGCATCGAAATTCCCTTTGCCCAACGCGATATCTGGCTGCGAAACCCCGAAGCCTTGTCGCAATCGCAGCCCCCTGTACCAGAACCAGAGTAACGATGACCCAAGCGCTTTTTCTCGACGATCCCTATCGCAAATCCAGCCCTGCCACTGTTATCGCGTTGACGGAAGAAGGCGGCATCGTGCTGGACCAGACCATCTTTTACGCGCGTGGTGGCGGGCAGCCGGGCGACAGCGGCACGTTGGATTGGGACGGCGGGCGCATCCCGATTGCAACGGCGGTAAAGGGCGAAGGCGGCGACATCATCCTTGTCCCTTCGGAACCCAGTGCTTTGCCGCCCGTGGGCGCCACCGTTGACCAACGCCTCGATTGGGAGCGTCGCCTGGGCCATATGCGCATCCACACGGCGCTTCATCTTCTGTCGGTTGTCATCCCGTTGCCCGTGACGGGCGGGGCCGTCGCCGCCGACAAAGGGCGGCTTGATTTCAACATGCCCCATCCGCCCGACGACAAGGCCATTCTTGAGGGTCAGTTGAACGCGCTCGTCACCCGCGATCTCCCCATTTCGGTCGACTGGATCACAGAGGCGGAGTTGGATGAAAATCCGGGCCTTGTGAAAACCCTCTCGGTTCAGCCGCCGCGCGGTGCAGGCAAGGTCCGGTTGGTACGGATCGGGGACGGCAAGGACCAGGTCGATCTGCAACCCTGTGGCGGCACTCATGTGGCGCGCACGGGGGAAGTGGGCAAGCTGACCATCGCCAAGATCGAGAACAAGGGCAAACAGAACCGCCGCGTTACGATCGAACTGGTCTGACGCCGCACTGTCGCAATTCCGTGCTATCCTGGCGTTGCATCGCTTGGAGACACGGACATGACAAACTCGATCCTGCGCACCGCCGTCTGGAACCTCGCCTCGAACGACCGCTTCGGCGGTGGGGCAGGGGATGGCATTCTGGCCGAAGATCTGCAAGCCGCCCGCCAAGCCCTTGGCCTTGCCCATCTGGATGCCGATCTCGTCACGCTGGTCGAGGTCTTTCCGATCACCCATATCGAGCGTTTGCGTGATCTTCTGGCCGAGAAGGATCTGACCTATGACATCACGATCCTGCCGCAGCCCGACAGTCACTTGCACATCGGCTTCCTGCACAAGCCTCATGTGCAGGTATCCAACGCGCGGTTCATTCCCGGCTCCGAAGGCACGTATCAGGGCGGGCGTCAGGCCATTGCCGTCGACGTGCGGGCGGGCCAGCGCTTCAAGGCGGTGGTGATCGGCGTGCATCTTAAGTCTGGCCGCGACAAACCCAACCAGGACAAGCGCGACAGCCAATGCAAGGTGATCGGTGATTGGATTACCGACCTCCACGATACGCCCGGCTACAAGCAGCACACGATCTGCCTGATGGGGGATTTCAACATGATCCCCGGGCAGGATGTGTCGAACTTCCACAACCTTGGCGGCGACGATGTGATGGATTTCACGTCTTCCTGGGACCTGCAGGATCGGTGGAGCCATATTCTATCCAGCGGACGGGCCAACCTGCTGGACGGCTTCGCCGTCTCGCGCCGGTTTTCAACGCGCTATATCCAGGGCTCGCTCAGGCTTTTCCCGATGCATTGGGCCTTCAAGATGGGCCGAGCGAAGTTCCGCGATCAGGTCTCGGACCATCTGCCATTCACCGCCAGCTTTCGTTTGTTCTAACCCCTTGCACCTGACACCCGAACGCCTGTAAACCCCGCCTCGGACAGGTGGCCGAGTGGTCGAAGGCGCGCGCCTGGAAAGTGCGTAGGCGGGAAACCGTCTCGAGGGTTCGAATCCCTTCCTGTCCGCCACCACTCCTCTCTACATCATGTGTAGGTTTCACTATCCGAGGCCGCATTGCCTCATGTGTCGATCACTGGGTATGCAGTTCGTCGGCGAAGAATTTGGTCATGCGATGAGGCTTTGGCCCTTGGGCAATTTATGAGGTTGCCATCAACCGATGCGAATTGGCGCAGGACCGGTAAATTGGTCGCCCCGGATTTGGCGGACAGAGTGGCGCTTTGTCCGGTTGGTTTTTACCGAATATGGCGCCTTTGATCGCACCACTGGCGGGAACAAGCGGCAGCTCGCAAAGCGCACAGGCAAACGCGCTTCAAGGTTCCAATTCAGACCGTTTCCGAAGTGCCCGGGGCAGAAAGCCCTGCCTAATTCAGCCGGTCCAGTGCGGCTGAAAACCCTTCCAAAGGCAGCTCAATTGGGGTTGAGCCGCCGTCACTGGTATACATTACAATCGATACCGTTGCGCCGGCCACAAATTGATCGACCATTTCTTGGTTGGCCGGTTGGATCACGAAGCAACCACTTTGCAAACACGTTCCAATTTCGAAATTGACGACATCCGCATCGTCGACGCTAACGTCGATGCCTCTTGGCAGATTGAGGCCGAAGGGCAATTGCATAACCAGGTTGGGTGTCTCGCTGCCCTCTGCTTCCTGAAAGGATATACTGAAAACGAGTTGGTTTTGGGGCGGTGCGACGATCGACAATGATGCCGCGCATTGCAAAGCATCACCGTTGTTTTCGCATTGAACGGTCCATCCGGAGCTTTGCAGGCTGGTCTCGCCCGCAGCACCTGCAGCCTCAGTTTGGGCATGGACCGACGGCGCCAGCGCTGAGGCTGTTGCCATTGCGGCGCCCAACGCGAACGCAAATTTGCGAATTTTCATAAGAGCTTACTCCCGACCTGTCCCGTTACCCAGCTTTCTTGAGCCGAGTGTTTGGACGATGAAACGGGATTAATGAAGGCCGGTCAAGGCAACTGACACTCAGGGATCAGTCGCAGAAATGAGTGTCCATTACGACATGGATCATCGAAAACCGTTACCCGACGTCAATTTGGATTTGCCAAAGGGCCTTGATGGTGTGCATCCTGTGGGTGGGAGAAGAAGGGGACATCCAGGCTAAAAAAGGCTGCGTAGCTGCATTGAAGGCAATGCCGTCATCGGCCGCACGGGAATAACACGCAAAGTTTTGTTGATCGATTTCACCAAGGTCGTGAGTGGGCCGCGCAAATTGCGCTCAACGACAATTCTGGGATCCGCGGCGCTATCTCTCGCTCTGTTGCTCGGAGGGGTGCAAAACCGCTGTTTGCGCAATCCTATGAATTGCCCGAACTCAACTCCACAATTTTCCAAACGACCCAACGCTCTAGCCAAAGCCCCAGCAGTGCCACACTGAATGGATGGGGCCTGCGCGGATCTTCGACGCTTGAAATCGTTTCTTCCGGTGACGTCGTCGGGGGTATCCAATTCTTCGTGCCGATTTACCAAGCCAGTGACAGTCTGGCGTTCCTCGATCTCCGGGCGCGATCGTCCGGGGACATCGGGCGTCAAGTGTCGATTGGCGCGGGCTACCGGCGACTTCTGCCAAATACCGTTTTCGGTCAGCCCGCTTACGTTGGATTGAACATCTTTGCGGACGCCCTGGAAACTGAGGCGGGCAACACCTTTACCCAATTTGGTCTTGGCGCTGAGCTGACGGCAGAAAATTTTGACATTTTTGCCAACATCTACAGCGCAGACGGTGGCATTGGCGATTCCGGCACAATGCCGTTTGACGCACTGGCCATCGTGAACACTCAGATTGTGCGCCAAGCAGGCACACTTGATGTGATGGAGCAATCCCTGTCCGGATTTGATTTCGGCGGGAATTACAGGGCCACCCTTTCGGATAATGCACTGCTGCAGCTGAGCGCTCGCTATTTCAATTTCGACGGTTCAGCGCAGTCATTTGATGGGATCAATGCAGGCGCAACGGTGCAGTTCGATGAACCGTTTGGGATTGTTGGTGGGCGCTTGAGCGTTGGTGCTGAGTATCGCAGCGGCTCGGCCCGCGGTGAAGAAACGGTCGCGTTTGTCAGCCTCGACATTCCGCTGGGTGGTGGCTCCGGACGAAATCCTTCGGATCGTCGGTTGAACGACATCGACAGGCTGATCACGCGAGGCGTGGATCGCGAGGATTGGATCTTCACGGAACAAATGGTGGTCCAAAATACCACGGACACGCAGCTGACGGATCTGGCGAGCGGATCCGGCCTGAACGCGTTTTTCGTGGCCGAGGGTGGCACAGGGATTGGCGACTGTACGGATGCCGCAAACGCCTGTGATCTCGCCACCGCGCTTGGCGGGGCTGAGGTCGGCGAAGGGGATATCTTTATCCTGACCGACGCTGGCGGGCCGATAGGGTCGGTGGTGACACTAACCGCGGATCGTCAGCAGGTCGTGGGTGCGGGAAGCAGTGGCGCCGTCTCGGTGACTTTGAGCGACCTGTTGGGAAGCACGCTGACCGTCTCGGGCCTCGGGGCGCAACCATCCGTCCAGGGTGTTGATATTGGCGCGACAAATGGGGCGACCGTGCGCGGCATCACCACGACCGCGTCGGGCATCGTTGGCAACGGCTTCACTGGCAACTTTTTGATCCAAGATGTTGAGACCCAGGGCGCAGGCATCTCGCTATTGAATGCCAATGGCGCCGTTGTCACGGTCTCAAACGCCGTGCTTGACGGTGGCGCTGGCCCTGCCTTTGAGGCGTCAAGCAGCGTCGCGGGCGGTTTGCAATTGGCGCTGGGAGATATCACCGCAACGACGAGCGGCGCTGGTCCCGCTGTCGACGTATCGGGCAGCGCGTCGGGTGACGTAATCGTCACCGCAATGGGTACGATTTCGGTTACCGGAACCGGTGGAGTCAGCCTGTCGAACCTGACCTTTGACGCGGATGGCAATCCGGGCAACGGGATCACACAGGTGGTTGGCGGACCGATGACAATCGGCGCCGCGGGTACGCCGGTCACGGGCGCTGGCCTGAATTTGGATCAGGTTGCGGGTGACGTCGCACTGGCGAGCCTTGATGTAGTCAACAACGGCGGCACCGGCCTCTTTATCCGTGACGCGGCTGGCAAGGCCGGCACCTTCAGCTTTGGCACCGGTGGCGGCTCGATTGATACAACCGGGGGCACAGCGATCGACATCGACCCCGTCGCGTTGAACGTTCTCCTGAACAGCGTGACCTCGACCGGCGGAACGCACGGCATTCTGCTCGACACCGTTACCGGAACATTCATCATCAACGGTGGCGCGATTTCGGGCACCAGTGTAGCGGGCATTGCGATCACGAATTCCGATATCAACGTCACCTTGGGGGCCTCGATCACCAATAGTGCCGGCCGTTCGGTGGAGTATTCCATGAACAGCGGAGGCACCGTTCTGCTGAACGGAGCCATTCTGGATACCGGCGACGGGATCCTCTTTGCCCAGAACTCTGGCGGTATGGTTGCGATTGCGGACGCCACCATTGGAACGGCTGGCGATCCTAACACGGGTGTCGGCGTTTCGGTAGCGAACAACACTGGAGGCACCTTCGGATTCGTCGCTCTGGACGTTACAGCAGGCGGCAACGGGACCGGCCTTGATTTGGTTGGTAACGCAGCGGGCGCAAGCTTTATGGTCGACGGCGGAACCGTGGCCGCCGATGGTGGCGCGGTGGGCACGGCCCGGGCCGTGGACATATCCTCGGACAACGCGACCATCACCATCGGGTCCGATATTTCGGTCACCGGCACGGGGGCATCGGGGATTGCCGTCAACGGGACTGGGGGCACCATCACGTTCTCGGGTTCGGTCACACAAACCGGATTTTCTCTTTTCCCAACACTTCAGATTCAGAGCACCACAGGCGGCAACGTTCAGTTTACCGGCGCCTCGATCACGATGCAGACGGGCGGGATCGTGGTCGCCAACAATGCTGGCAATGTGTCAACGGCTGCCGGGACAGCGATCACGATTAACAGCATCGCCTCGCTCCATGGCGTGACGATCAACAATAACGCCGGCATCGTCAGCTTTGCCGGGCCGGTGAGCGTCGACTTGGGGGCCATTGGCTTGTCCGGGGTCAACGTATTAGGCACCAACAACCTGATCATGTTCGGTGACCTCACGATCACCAATGTCGGCGCGGGCTTCGGTCAGACCGGGATCGATTTCAACGGCTCGACCCTGACCACCGGCTTCACGGCGAATTCCGTCACGATCAGCGGCCCCGCGACGTCCACGAATTCCATCGGCGTCGATCTGACCGGGTTGCAAGGCAACGGCATGGTCGCGTTGGGCGACAACGATCCGGCAGGCGCGTCAAGCTCGATCACCGGCCTGCATCGCGGCGTCTTGGTGGATGCAACTGCGGCGGTGCAATTCACGTTCGGCGACGGTGAAAGCGCGACGGATCAGGGCTCAAACATCGACGTCAATGGATTGGCCGGGTCGTTTACGCTGGACGTGGGTGGCGGGACGCTTGCAACGTCGAGCTTCAACTTCGCCGACGTGACCTTCGGGGCCGGGGACGGCGCGAATTTCCCTGTGCTCGCCACAAATCCGATCTTCGTCTCCACCGCGGGCGGGTTGGTCACGGCTGGCACCAACGGTCTGACAATCGATTTGACCACGATCAGCGTGGCCGCCGCCCTGGCGCAGGTCGATATAGACCAGACATTCGTATTTGTCGGCGATGCCGGTGGCCAGGTCGTGACGGACACCTTCCTCCTGAATGACGGTCAGAACATCATGGGCTTTGCCGGAGGCAACATGATTGGCTTCGGCTCGCCGCAGCCGCTCAACGTGATCGGTGATTTCGGGGCTACGGGCGGGTTCGTTGGCAGCGATGTCGTCACGCTGACGCACGGGGCCGGCGCTACAGACGCCGTCTTGTCGGTTGGCGATGGCAGCATGGTCAGCGGCTTCAATGTCCAAGCGACGTCCGCTGTTGCGGGCGCAATCAACGTGAGTGCGGTGACGACAAGCACGACCCTCGCGGACATGCAGGTAACGGGTGCGCCAATTGGTGACACGCACATCTTCGTGACCGGTGTCAGCGGATCCCTTGCGTTCAACAATGTTGATGTCAGCGGCGCAACTACGGCGGTCGTCCTTGCGGGTAATACGGGCAACATCACTTTTGATGCCGCCTCGACGCTTTCGGTCACAGCACCTGGCGGAACGTTCGGGTCTAGCGGGATCAGTGTCGCCGGGCAGTCTGCGGGCACCGTATCGTTCCTTGGCGACGTGACGGTGGCATCGACGGGTGCGCTTGGCGGTGTGGACCTGTTCAACAACGCGGGCGGCACGATCACCTTTGCGGGCAATCTCGACATCGACACCGCCACGGGGACCGGCTTCCGCGCGACGACCGGTGGAACCGTGAATGTGACGGGGCCAAGCGCCAGCATAAACACGACCAATGGCGTCGGCGTCGATATCGATGGCATCACGGCAAATATCACCCTGTCGGATATTACGGCATCCGGATCGACTGCGTCGGTTGGCATCGCGGATATGGCGGGCAGCTTCACGGTGACGGGGGCGACAAACCTGTCACCCACGACCACCGGCATTCAGCTGGACATCAACACCGGAACAATCGCCTTCAACGGCGCGACGACGATCAACCTCGGCGCGGGCGCGAACGGCGAAGGTGTTGAGATCACAAACCTCGGGATGCCTTCGACAACAGGTGTCAGCTTTGGCGACCTGACGATCAACGGGGTCGGTACCGGGGCCAATCAGGCCGGTATCAACCTGGCGGGCACGACGCTCAGCAGCGCTGTGACGGCAAGCTCTGTCACGATCAACGGCGTCGCGACCTCCACGGATTCCATCGGCGTCAACCTGAACGGTCTGCTCGGTAACCAGCAGGTCATGTTGGGTGAGGCCGATCCGAACGGAGCCTCAAGCTCCATTACTGGCGTCCACCGCGGCGTTGTCATCGATCCGACCGCAGCGGTCCAGTTCACCTTCGGTGACGGTGAGGACGCGACCGATCAGGGCTCGACCATCGACGTCAACGGCCTGGCGGGCAGCTTCGTCGTAGATGCGGGCGCGGGCACGCTTGCGGCATCCAGCTTCAACTTCCTTGATGTCACAATCGGCGCAGGCGATGTGTCGAACTTCCCGCTTGGCCCCGGATTTGTATTTGTCTCGGCGGCAGGCGGGACCGTCACGGCGGGCACCAATGGCCTCAGCTCCGATATCGCAACCGTGACCATCGCGGCAGCAGAGGGCCTGGCGAATACCGGGCAGAGCTTTGTCTTTATCGGCGATGCGTCCGGCGATTTCATCCTCGATGGAGCTGGCGTCGATGGCTTCACGGTACAGGCCGGGCAGAGCATCCGTGGTTTCGCTGGCCCGACACCCATCACCTTTGGTCAGGCACAGCCCACCAACATCACGGGCAGCGTCGGAATTCAGGGCGGCGCGCTGACCAGCAATACGGTCACGGCGCGATATGCAACGCCCCTGTCCGGGACAGCAATCACCTTCACCGGCGGTGATGGGTTCATTGAAGGGTTCAATATCGATGCCGCGAATTCGACCGCATTGTCCAGTGGAGTGGTCCGTCTCAGCACGATAAGCGGCGGTGTGACAGTGATGAATGTCAGCATCACCAACTTGCAGCCGTCGACAACCGGCGTGAACATCAGCGACCAGAGTTCCACCTCAACCATTGCCTTCAACAATGTTGATATAGCGGGTGACGCGCGCGCATTGGCGCTCATCAACAATGACGGCGCGATCACGTTTGATGCGCAATCGACCATCAACGTCAGCGGCTCGAGTGCGCAGGCCCTGACCGCCATCAACAGCAATGGCGTGTTCACGTTCAATGGCCCGATTGCATCGACCAATCCCGGAACACTGAACGGGATTGAGCTGCTGAACAACACGTCCGGCAGCTTCAATTTCAATGGCGGTCTGGACATCTCGACCAATTTCGGGACGGCGTTCCTGGCACAGGCGGGCGGGACAATCCTTGTTCAGGATCCTGTGGGTCCTGCAGGTGCGGACCTGAACGCGACAACCGGCATGGCGCTAACGTGGGATGGTATCACAATCGCGGCGGGCGGGGCCCAATTCACGAATATCGCGGGCGGCGGAATCTCTTTGAACAACGTCTCCGGCGGTTCACTCTCGACTGCAGCTGGCGGCTCGGTCACGATCACCAACCCGAGCACTGCAGGCATTTCGGTCACCAATTCGAGCGTTGCGCTGGACTTTGCCGGTCCGGTCACGATCACAAGTCCGGGCGTCGCCGGACTGGTATTCAGTGGCTACACAGGGACTTCAGTAGCATTTGCGGATCTCGACATCGCGCTGTCGAACGACGGAACAACCGGCATCGACCTGTCCAACAATGTGATCAGCGGTACGTTCACAGTTACCGATTTCGACCTCACGTCGAGCACGGCGACCGGGACCACCGGCATTGATCTGGAGGGCGTTACCGGCACCGGCACGATTGTGTTTGGCGATGGAAGCGACCCTGCCACCGGTGAAAGCGCAACGATTGCCGGTGTGGCACAAGGCGTACTGTTCAATGCGTCCACCGACATCACCTTCACCTTCGGCGATGGTGAAGACACGGTCGATACCGGAAGCTCGATCGATGCCACTACAGCCATAGCAGGCACGCTGCCGCCTGCGACGCAGGGCAGCTACAACTTCCTTGATGTCGTGTTCCCGTCAGGGACAGGCGTCTCGACCGGACCCAGCGTCTATTTTGCAACCCTCGGCGCGGGGCAGGGTACGGCGGATGGCTCTTCCTTCGCGAATGCAGGCACCGTTGCCGGGGCCGAAGCTGCCACGGCGGAGGCGATCATCTTCTTCGACAATGTCGAAAACGGGGCTCAGGATGTGATCACCCTGGGGGCCAATTCCTTCGATGTCGATGACGGCCAAGTGCTTGTGTCGATCACCCAGGGCCAATCCATCGACCTTGCCACCTTTGGCATTGCCAGCGCGGCACCGGGGCGAACTTCCAGTTCAACGCCGGGGCCGGTGTGACAGCAGGCAGCACGGTCGTGACGGCGCCCGGCGCAGGAAACAGCGTGGATACTGTGCATCCGATCCTGTCGGGCACCGCGATATCCGTCATTGAGATGAACAACGTCTCGGCCAGCCTTGTGAACCTTCATGTCAGCGGAACCAGCAATGGCATTCGCTACCTTGGCACCGGCACAGGCACCGTCCTGCTGCAGAACGTGTCGGCAACCTCGAGTGGCGGCATCGCGTTCAACTTCGACCCCACAACGAATGGCGTAACCTTCCAGGGCAGCGCCAATGTCGCCATCGGAACCGGAACGGGCCGGGCCCTGCGGATTGCGGACGGCACGATCGGCGCGGGTGGACTGGGCTTCACCAGCGTGACCACGGCTGGGTCAGCTGGCGGTCCAGCGATGCAAATCAGCGAAGTCGTTGGCGGGGCACTGACCATTGATAGCGTGGGCCTGGTCGCGACTAACACATTCGATGCGTTGGAAATCCGCGAAACAAGTGCGCCGATCACCATCACCGCCGGCAGCATTGCGAGCACAGGCTCCGGCACCGCTGTGCAAATCGGTCAAGCGGGGACCGCGGGCTCCGGCGGGTCGAACGCGATCAGCATCGGAGCCGTTATCAATTCCAGTGGCGGCACCGGACTGGCCGTGGATATTCAGGAGCGTACTGGCGGCACCGTAACCATCTCGGGCAACTTGGTGGACGACGCAGCAGCCGGCGGTGGCGTGCTCATCACTGGCGCGAATGCGGGCACGATCCAGTTCACCGGGGCCAGCAACGTGATCTCGACGCTGAACACACTCGGTTCGTTTGAGATTTCCGGTTCCGGAACACCGAATGTAATCCTGCAAAACTTCAATATCACCGCGACGCGAAATTCGGGCGGTGCGTCGAACGGGCTGCGGTTGTTCGGCACCCATGGCGCAGGATCGTCGCTTACGCTGACCAACGTGGCGGTGACCGGGGTTGGTACCACGGGCTCTGTCACCGCGATCAACCTCGATCCGAGTGCGACCTCACAAATAACGCTCTCGGGTTCCGGAGTGCAGGCGATCGGCACGGGCACCGCACGTGCGCTGCGCCTCGCGGGCGGCACCGTCGGCGCAGGCGGGCTCACCTTCACGAACGTCACAAATGCAGGCACGGCGGGTGGCAATGCTGTCACGATCTCGGACATGGCAGGTGGGGCGATCACCATCGATAACATCGCGGTCGTGTCGACGGGGGCGTTCGACGGGTTGGAAATCCGGGAAACCGGCGCGCCGATCACCATCACCGCCGGCAGCATTGCGAGCACAGGCTCCGGCACCGCTGTGCAAATCGGTCAAGCGGGGACCGCGGGCTCCGGCGGGTCGAACGCGATCAGCATCGGCGCTGCGATTAATTCCAGTGGCGGCACCGGACTGGCCGTGGATATTCAGGAGCGTACTGGCGGCACCGTAACCATCTCGGGCAACCTGGTGGACGACGCAGCAGCCGGCGGTGGCGTGCTCATCACTGGCAACAATGTCGGGTCCATCCAGTTCAACGGGGCCAACAATGTCGTGTCGACCCAGAACACTCTCGGCGCGGTCGAGTTCAGTGGTAGCGGCACCGTCGAGGTGATCCTGCAGAACTTCAACATTACGGCGACGCGGAATACTGGTGGATCATCCAACGGTCTTCGGGTGTTTGACACACATGGTTCGGGTGCGCTGCTGATATTGAACAATGTGAACGTCACCGGGGCTGCTTCGGCAGGTAACGTGATTGCGTTCAACCTGGACCCCAGCTCAAGCTCGCAATTGTTGATTTCTGGCAGCGGGTTGCAGGCAAACGCGACCGGCACAGCGCGCGCGCTGCGCATCGCAGGCGGGGTCATAAGCCCTGGCGGGCTGAATTTCTCCAATGTGACCAGCACCGGCACGTCGAGCGGCGCTGCGGTATCGCTCTCGGACGCGACGGGCGGGCCGATCACGATCAACAGCATCGGGGTCGTCGCAACAGGCACATCCAATTCGCTTGAGATCAGGGAACTGGCCTCCAACCTCATCATCACGTCGGGCAGCATCGCGAACACCGGCTCTGGCACTGCGGTTCAGATCGGTGAAACCACGACCGTAGGCTCTGGCGGTTCAGGCACGATCTCCATAGGGGCTGCGATCAATTCCACCGGCGGCACGGGCCTGGCAGTTGATATTCAGGAGCGCACGGGCGGAACGGTGACCATCTCGGGCAACCTGGTCGACGACGCGGCGACAGGCGGCGGTATCGATATCGAAGGTGCCAATGCCGGGACGATCCAGTTCACCGGTGCGGCGAATGTGATCAATACCAATACGGACGGCATTGAAATCGACGGGTCGGGAAGTGCTGCGTTCATCTTCCAGAACTTCGACGTCACCAACAGCGCCGGAAACTCGGTATTTGTGTCTGGCACTGGTGCCGGAAGCTTGACGCTGAACAATGTCATCGCGCGAAATTCGGCGGGGATCGGCTTCAATATCGACCAAACCGTTGCCACGCTAAGCGTCAGCGGTTCCGGCAATCAAGCTCTTGCAACAGGTACGGGTCGGGCGATCCGGCTGAATGATGTTGTTATCGGCGCGGCCGGTCTCAGCTTTGCCAATGTGCAGACGACCGGATCTTCTGGCGGTGGCAACGCGGTTGACCTTGATAACGTGACCGGCGGTTTGCTGAGCATGACGAATCTGTCGCTTGTCGGCAGCGCCTCAACGGGCGGGCTGGAGATCACCAACTCCAGCAACTTCACGATCACGGGTGCCACCAACACGATCACAACCACCAGCACCGTTGCAGTTTCCATCGCGGATTCGACGATTGCCGGGTCAGGTGTGACGCTGCAATCTGTGACGGCAAACGGCGCGACCAACGGGATCATCCTGACCAATGTCAGCGGCGGTTCCTTCACGGTAACCGGCACAGGCGCGACGGCCGGGTCAGGCGGCACAATTCAGAATACAATCGGCGCCGGTATTTCGCTGACCAATGCAAGCAATGTCAGCCTGTCGAACATGAATGTGCTCAATTCGCTGTCCCATGGCATTCAGGGATCCACCGTGACCAACCTGACCTTGACGGGTGTTTCGATCGACAATGCAGGTAACGCGCTGAACGAACATGGCATTTATATTCAGAACCTGTTCGGGACGAATACCTTCACCGGCCTCAATGTGAGGGATTCTTTCGCCGACGGCATCAACATCGAGAATACGGGCAGCACGGCTGGCAGTCTGACGCTGACCGGCAGCTTCATCGCCCGCAGCGGTGAAAACGGTCTGAACGTCGAAAACATCGTCGGCGGCAATGCGAATATGACGGTGACGGTCGGCAATACGACCTTCGACGATAATGCGTCCTCGGGGATCGTGCTGAACGCCAATGCCGGGCAACTGAATGCAATAATTGGCGGCGCCGCTGGCCTGGTGGACCTTGGGATTGCGACGGGCACCCAGTTCAACGGGATTTCCGGCGGTGCGACCAATGGCGGTACGCTGGATGTCGATATCGACGGTGTGATTATCACAACGAACGGTACGGCGGGCACAGGCCCGGGCGGCATCAGCTTTGCGTCGTTCGACACGAGTGACATGAACGTCACCATTCTGAATTCGACGATCACCTCGACCGTGGCCAGCATTTCGGGCGGCGGAACCGCAGTCAGCGGCATTTCCGTCATTACCCAAGGTGGGGGCCAATTGCGTGCTCAGTTCGACAACAACACGATCAATATCGTGGATGGCTTCGGCATTATTGCCCGCACTCAGGGTTCGGCGAATTCGGACGCCCATTTCACGATCACCAACAATACGATCACGGTCTCCGGCTCCGATCTCGCGAACACATCCATAGACGTCGGGCATTTGACCACTGGATTGGGATCGTTGTGCTTGAACATCCCAGGTAACACCCTTTCAACCGCGCCCGCTGGCAATGGTGATGTCATCATCGCAAACAGTTCACCGGGCGCCTTCATAATTCAGGGGCTAGCTGCAAATGATGCTGCGGCGGCAGATTTCGCACCGGACAATCAACCGGCCGAAATCCTTGTGACCGGCCTGCAGGCTTCTGCTCCGGGTGGGACATTCGCAAATCCATTCGCCCATACCGGCACGTTCTTTGCGGGCACCTGCGTGCTTCCGTGAGCGCGCGGTAGAGAATCGTTGCCTGATTGGGAAACGCCGAATAACGTTTACGTAACGTAAGCTATTCGCCCTTCGCCGTTTCTTTTGGCGTCATTTTTAGGAGATAGCGGTGTCGGAGCCTTTTTTAGCCGAAATACGCATGGTTGGATTTAACTTTGCGCCGCGCGGATGGGCGTTTTGTGACGGGCAAACCCTGCCAATCAACCAGAACCAATCGCTCTATTCCCTATTGGGAACGACTTATGGCGGTGATGGACGCACATCCTTTGCTTTGCCCGATCTTCGCGGCCGCACGCCAATTCATTTTGACAGCGCTTATCCGCAAGGCGATGCGGGCGGTGAGGAGAATTGCGTGCTTGAGGCGTCTGAAATGCCTCAGCATGATCATGGGCTTCGCGGGACCACGGCGGATGTAGATTCACCCAACCCGACAAATGCCCTTTTGGGGACCAACGCCGGCAACCCCTATCACGCAAATACAACGCTGGGTCAGATGAATTCTGAATCGATTTCCGTCGTAGGCGGCGGACAGGGGCATGAGAATATGATGCCATCGCTGGCCGTGAATTTCTGCATTGCCCTGTCGGGCCTGTTCCCGTCCCGCAACTAGGAGCCTCCGATGTCCGAACCGTTTATTGGAGAGATCAGGATGTTCGCAGGCAATTTCGCGCCGCGCGGATGGGCCTATTGCGACGGTCAATTGCTGGCGACCAGCCAGAATGACGCGCTTTTTTCCCTGCTCGGTACGATCTACGGAGGGGATGGGCGCACAACCTTCGGGCTGCCGGATATGCGCGGTCGGGTTCCGATCCATGCGGGTACGGGCGCGGGGATGAGCCAACGCCGTCTCGGCGCCAAGGTCGGACAGGAAAACGTGACGCTGACAGTCCCCGAATTGCCGGGCCATTCCCACACGCTTGAGGCCTCGACGGTCCTTGGTGATACAAGCGCGCCAACTGGAAATCTCCTGGCGCCGGTCAGCGGCGGGAACCCTTATTTTCAGATCGGTCAGGTACAGCCGCCCACGTCGGCCTTGGCGTCGACGTCCGTCAGCAGCTTGGGTGGCAGCCGTAGCCACACCAACCTTCAGCCATTTTTGTGCATCAACTTCATCATCGCCTTGTTTGGCATTTATCCAAGCAGGCACTAGGGGGCGCCCATGTCGGAACCATTTACCGCCGAGGTCCGGATTTTCGCGGGCAATTACGCGCCCCGAGGATGGGCATTCTGCGATGGGCAACTCTTGCCAGTTTCTCAAAACACAGCGTTGTTTTCTCTGATTGGAACAGTCTTTGGCGGGGATGGCCGCACCACAACGGCATTGCCAAATATGCAAGGGCGCGCGCCCATGCATCCGGGCCGTGGACCGGGTCTGACGGCACGCCGGTTGGGCCAGAGCGGTGGCGTGACGGAAGTCACGCTGACCGAGGCGCAGATCCCCAACCACACCCACGGATTGAATGCCGTGCCGCGCAGCCAATTCACAGTCGGCAATTCGCTCGAACCCATCGGAAATCTTCTGTCCGGGCCGCAAACCGGCAATGCCTACGCGAACACCCAGACGGCGAACACCGACCTGGCCGATCAGGCCCTGGCCCCGGCGGGCGGCGGCGGAGCGCATGACAATATGCAGCCGTATCTCGCCCTGAACTTTATCATCGCGTTGGTGGGTCTTTTCCCGTCGCGTTCCTGAAGAGGAGACGTCCCACCATGCAAGACGAACACATGATCCCAAAGCTGTCTGACGATGGGGAGACCATTGTGGAGGCCGTTGCCGACCCAACCGGCATGGACCCCGGACCGAATTTCAAGTTGTTCGTTGCCGCGATCAGCGCCACGGGTTCGCTGGACAGCAACGATCAAAACGCGGCAAACGGTTCGTTCGGGACAGCGTGGACGACCATCAACCCAGGCCCCTTTCTTCCTGTAATCGCGACCGGAACAACGCTTGACGGGCGCATCGCCATCGTCACGGCGGAAAAGGCGAGCGGTTCGATTATCTACACAGCCGAAAATCTGGCGGGCGCCACGTCAGGCCGCTGGGACACCCCGAAAATCTGGGTCTGCCGAGTGGGGTGACAACTGTTGGCAGCCTTGCCCTCGCGCGCGGTGTCGACGGCCTCGATAACGTGTTCATGTCATCAACGGACAACACGCCGACGTCGATCTGGTGGAAATACCGCAATCCACCAGAAATCGTGACGAAAACCATCAGCGTGACGCCACCGGGCAGCACCACCCCGATCAAAGTGACTGTACAGGAGGCGCAACCGCCCGCCACGCCATGGAGCGATTGGATCAACATCAACGGCAACCTTCAGGGCTATCTGAAGCAGATGAAGGCGGCCAACAACGCGGACGGCCGGATTGTGCTTTCGGGCATCTATTTCAATGGAATTCCCTGGGTCAGCCAACAAAAGTCGGACGACCCATACCAGAAAGAATCCTGGACCGACTGGGTGGTTCCGGGCGGAACGGCTGGGGACGCGGCTGGCGATTTGACCCCTGTCCTTGATCAGGAAGGCCGGGTCAGCATGTTTGCCAGCACTAATTACGGCCTTCTTCGTTCCCGCCAAGACACGCCAGGGTCTGCGACGTGGGATGTGTGGAGCTCGCCAGGCCAGATACCGGACAATGTGGCGCATCATGTTGTTTGCATGGACGCTGATGACAACCTTTATGCCGCTGCCCTCAACTATGCGCCTCCGGGCCAACAGACGCTCCTCTACGGTGCGTTGGAGCAAAACGCCATCAAGGCTCAATGGACCTCATGGCAGCAGATCGGAATGGTGATGGCAGCCGATCAGATTGCGTTGAACGCGAATGCGGATGGGCGTCTGACGCTGTTCGTGTTCGACACCAAATCCACCAAACTTCAGGTGATCTCGCAGGTGGCGCCGGGCAGCACGGAATGGATGTATTTCTGGACAGAAATCGGCTCCGGGATTTCAGCATTTTCCGTCGCCCAGGATTTGACCCCTTAAGGCGCCGCGCATGATCTCAGTCGGCCCGCGTGCGGAAGCACTGGACCTGTCTTACCGCCCGATTTCGCCCCAGGACATGGGGTTTCTACGTGAGCTCTATCGCTCGACGCGCGAAGATGAACTTGCGCCTCTCCCCTGGCCCGAAGATCAGAAGGCTCAGTTCATCGCACAGCAATTCGCTGCCCAACACGAACATTATCAAGCGCACTACCCGGATGCGGACTGGACTGTCTTGGAGCAGCGGGGAGGGGCGATCGGGCGTCTGTATCTGGAACTGTGGCCAAGTGAATTCCGGATCATCGATATCGCCTTGATGCCAGAGGCGAGGGGTTCGGGAATTGGCACGGCTGTATTGCAAGATCTTATGGATGAGGCTGCTGCTGACGGAAAAGCCGTGGGCATTCACGTAGAGAAAAACAATCCGGCGATGGGACTCTACAAACGTCTTGGATTTGAGAAGATCGAGGACAAGGGGGTCTACGATCTGTTGCGATGGGCACCAGAGGCGCAGGGCCGCAGGACTTAGGCGTAGACCGCCTCGTATTGCATGACATCGTCAAATTGGGCGATGGGCACCAGAAAAACGTCAAGCTCGCCCAACTCTGGCAACGTCAGGCGATATGTGCCCTGTTGGAGCGCTTCACTGCTGGCACCTTCCCAAAGCAACGCAAACGCGCCGCCGGGACGCGCGCCGCCAGACATCGCTTTGACTTCAACAAGTTTGAGTGATGCAGAGCCGTTGCTTCCCGCAACATCGCAAGACGCGTGTAGGTGGGGCGCAAAATTATCGATTGCCAAAATGTCATCCATTGCCTTTTTGTCTGCAAGCCCCGCGCCAAGGTCAAGACCCGGAGGTGCAAAACACGGTTTGGATACATACCGGGCCCGGCCTTGTGCTCTTGTGAAACGCCAGTGATCGGATCATCTCCGGTCTCCTCAATCCCTATGGATCGCGCGCGTCAGATCGGGCGTGCGGACTTACGGTTTATCAGTGTCGGCGCGCAGTGAAGGCTGCGTTGCACCTGCGGGTCTTCGTCGACTATCGCGCTGACGAGCGCGGTTGCTGCTTCCTGTCCAATGCGTTTCGCCGGAAGGCGAACGGTGGTTAAGGGCGGTTCGATGTCGGCCGATCCTTTGAAATCCCCAATGCCAACAATCGAAATGTCTTCTGGAACGGAAAACCGAGCAGCCTTCGCACCATAGAGGGCCCCGGTGGCGAGGATATCGTTTCCGCAGATCAGGGCCGTGGGAACATCGGGCCGCGATAGCAAGGTCTCGGTGTCTCTTTTCGATGCGGATATGCTGTAGACGGTCGTCAGGGACCAGTTCGTAGGGACGTCGACCCCCGCTTGTGACAAGGTTTCCAGAATCACAGTCCGACGCGCCTGCGCGCGGTCATTTCCCTCTGTCGGTGGGAACATGCACGCAATGCGCCGATGGCCAAGCGACAGCACGTGTTCGGCAATCAGCCGCCCGGCAAGTTCGTTGTCCGCTCCTATGGACGGATAACGAGATCCAACGGCGTAATTCCACATCAGGACACAAGGAACCGATTGCTGATCGATCAGCTGAAACACCGCGTCATCGTGGTCCAGTCCGGTCAGCACTACGCCGTCAACGCGATGCTCAAGAAATTTGCGGAGGATCTCATATTCCTTTTGTTGGTCGTAACCATGCGAGGCAAGCAGAATGGTAAATCCCTTGTCTGCGACACTGTCCGAAAACGCTTGGACGACTTCGGCGAAAATTGCGTGGTCGAGCGTCGGGATCAGAACGCCAATTGTGCCGGACCTGATCCCATGGATGGTCTGTGCGGCCCGGTTGCGAATGTATCCCGTGCGCCGGATCGCAGAATCGATGCGCCGACGGGTCGTGGGCTTCAGCAGCTCAGGATGATTGAAAAAGCGCGACACCGTCGAAGCAGACACTTTCGCGGATTTGGCGACTGAAAAGATGTCAACTTTCTTACTCTTATCAGCCATTTAGAAAGGGTTCTCGACGCGATTTATGAAAACATTTGCAAAACTATTTTCATGACATAGCCTGCTTGGTCAACCGCTGAGTGTTTGGGAGGGCCGAGGCGCGTGGACTTTATTTTCTACATGGGTGACGTCTTCACGCCGGTGAACTTCGCGCTGCTTTTGCTTGGCACTGTCGGAGGGCTGATCCTCGGCGCGACGCCCGGCTTGTCGCCCACGATGGCCGTGGCGCTTCTGATCCCGTTCACGTTCCAATTGGAACCACAGCAAGGTCTGATCCTGTTGGGGGCCGCCTATACATCGACCGTGGCGGGAGGTGCGGTTTCAGCCATCTTGCTGAAGATACCAGGGGCGCCTGCAAACATCGCCACCACACTCGACGGACATACGATGGCGTTGAATGGGCAAGGGGCCAAAGCGCTCCAGGTTTCGTTCCTGGCCTCGGCCGTCGGCGGCATCTTCGGCGTGCTGCTCTTGATCTTCCTGACGCCGGTCTTGGCTCAATGGGCGCTGGCGTTTGGTCCGTCGCACCTGTTCTGGCTCGCGATCCTTGGGGTTACGGTGATCGGCACGCTCGACAGCTCGTCGGTCGTCAAAGGCCTTCTTTCTGGCTGCATCGGCCTGTGGCTCGCGACCATCGGGTTCGACGACATCATGGGCGCGCAGCGTTTCATCTTCCATTCTTCGCTGAGCGGCGGGATCAACGTGATCCCCGCGCTGATCGGCCTCTTCGCGATCCCGCAGGTCATCACCATGCTGACCAAAGGCCGCAAGGACAGTGGGGCAGAGGTGATCACCGTGCAGCGTCACCCGATCGGGGCGGCCTTCCGCGAGGTGTTCGGCCGCATGCGCGCGCTGAGCATTGGCACCGCTGTCGGATCAATCATCGGCCTGATCCCGGGTGTCGGCGGGCAAATTGCGGGGCTGGTGGCTTATGACCAGTCGAAGAAATTCTCCAGCGAAAGCGAGAAATTCGGCAAAGGCCATCCTGAGGGTGTGATTGCCGCCGAAAGCGCGAACAACGCCATGGTCGGCCCGTCGCTGGTGCCGCTTCTGACCCTCTCGATCCCCGGTTCTCCCACGGCGGCCGTGTTGCTCGGCGGGCTTCTGATCCACGGCATCTTCCCTGGCCCGGACCTCTTCATGAACTACCCCGCCGTGGCGTGGACCTTCATCGACTCGATGCTGATCGGACAGATCCTGATGTGCATCTTCGGGCTGTTCATCGCAGGCCTCGCCGCCAAAGTCGCGCGGGTGCCGCACGCCGTGATGGCTGCCATCGTCCTCGCGCTGGCCGTTTTCGGCAGCTACTCGGTCCAGAACTCCATGGGTGATGTCTACGTCATGGCGACGCTGGGGCTGGCGATGTATTTCCTGGAACGCTTCGGCTTTTCCGCCGCACCGCTCGTCCTCGGCCTGATCCTCGGCCCGATAGCCGAGGCGAACTTCATCCAGGGCTCGATGATCGCAAATGCCACCGTGGGCCTCGGCCCCTACTTCTTCACCGGCGCACTGAACTGGCTGCTGATTGCCATCGTGGTCGTCTCCATCGGCTACTCCGTCTGGATGGAACTGCGCCAGCGTCGTTACACAACCAAGGATGATGCCGTCGCCAAGGAGGAGAGCCTGACATGAGCGATCTTCCCCGTACTCAGCACATCATTGCGTCGGGCCTGATTGCAGCTGTGGGCGTGACGGTCGCCTATATCAGCTTCACGCAAGAGCCCGCCCAAGCTTATCTTTTCCCGCGCATGATCTCGTCGGTCTTCGCGGTCCTTGCGATCTGGACCTTCGGCAAAGCGCTTCTGGGCCGCACCAAGGTCGGCAATGGCCTGTCTGCCGAGGCGATGAAGAACATGTTGCCCGGCCTGATCGTCATGCTCGTCTACGTGTTCTGGGCCGCCAAGGCCCTCGGCTTTTACACCGCCACGACAATCGCCGTTTTCATCGTGATCTCACTCTATGATCCCGCCCCGCACGGTGCGGCCAAGACGTGGATCAAACGCATCGCAATCACCGCCGGGTTCATGGCGGTCATGTATGGCCTTTTCGCGCTGTTGCTGAACGTGTTCACACCGCGAGAGGTCTTTTCTGAACCGCATCAGCGGCAGAGCCAATCTTAGGGAGGAAAGAGAAATGAAAAAGTGGATTGCAGGGGCCGCCATGGCCCTGACCGCGATGTCCGGGGCCGCGTTTGCGGAGGGGCATGGCGACTACCCGGAACGCCCGCTTCTGCTGATGGTCAGCTATGGCGCAGGGGGCGCCACGGACTTCCAGGCGCGCATCGTGACGATGACCGCGGGCAACGAGGATGCCCTGGGCATGCCCATCGCCATCCTGAACCGCCCCGGTGCGGGTGGTCGCGTTGGCTGGAACTGGTTCGCGACCGAGGCTGAGGCCGACGGCTATACGCTCGGGGCCTACAACATTCCGCATTTCATCGCGCAGTCGATTGAAGGCGGCGTTGAGTATTCCACCGAAAGCTTCGAGCCCATCGCCAACTGGGGCGCAGACCCCGCCGTGTTCGTGGTCCCCACCGACAGCGAATTTCAGTCCATGGCCGACGTTGTGGCCTACGCCACCGAAAACCCCGGCGGGCTGACGTTCTCGGGCGCGGGCCTCTTCGTGGGCCACCACATTGCAGCGCTGCAGCTGGAGCAGGCGGCAGGCGTGGAACTCGCCTACATCCCCAACAACGCGGGCGGGGCCGGGGCCATGCGCGCCGTGATCGCGGGTGAAGTCCTGGGCGGGGTCAACAACCTCTCCGATGCCTTCCGCGCGCAGGAGGCGGGCAATGTCCGCATCCTCGGCGTCTTCGATCTGGAGCGGAACGACTTCCTGCCGGACGTCCCCACGATGATCGAACAGGGTTATGACATCGACAACGCATCGGTGAACTTCCGCGGTGTGATGGTGCCCGCAGGCACCCCGCAGGAGGTCATCGACCACCTCGCGGCAATCGTGCCAACGATGTTCGAGAATGGCCGCGTCGCATCCCGCATGGAGGCCGGTGGCTCACCCATGCACATCATGACCCGCGACGAGGTGCTAGAGATGTGGGCCGCGCGTCAGGAAACGCTTGAGGCGCTTCTGGCCGACCTCGACAACTGAGCCAATCCCGGGGTGGGCCAAGCGCTTGCCCCGGATCCCTTCGATAAGGATGCACGCACTTGTCCGACCTTGATCCCATCGCTGAAGTGGACGCTATCGTTGCGCGTTCCCGCGCCGCGCAGGCCGCCTATGAGCGGGACGGAAGCCAAGCGCTCTACGACCGCGCAGCCCAAGCCGCCGCATGGGCCATCATGGAGCCCGCGCGCAATCGGCATCTGGCAGAACTGGCCGTTGAGACAACGGGCCTAGGCAACGTCCCCGACAAGATTACCAAGAACCACCGCAAGACCCTGGGTCTGATGCGCGATATCGCTGACGTCAAAACCCATGGCGTCATCAACGACGATCCGTCCACCGGCATCACCGAAATCGCGCGGCCCATCGGCGTGATCGGCGCCGTTGTCCCCTCCACCAACCCCGGCGCGACCCCCGCGAACAACATCATCAACGCGCTGAAATGCGGGAATTCCATCGTGGTCTCGCCATCGCCCAAGGGCGTGCCGACCTGCGAGGCGCTGCTTGGCTACATTTACGCAGAATTCGACAAGGCCGGGATCGACCGCGACCTTGTGCTGATGATCCCCGGGCGCGGGTCGAAAGAGAAAACCCAACGCCTGTTAGAGACCTCCGACCTGATCGTCGTGACCGGCAGCCAAAACAACGTCAAACGCGCCTATACCTCCGGCACGCCTGCGCTGGCCGTGGGCGCAGGCAATGTCTGCGTAATCGTCGATGAAACCGCCGACCTCACCGCCGCCGCCCAGAAAATCGCCGCCTCGAAATGTTTCGACAACGCGACCTCCTGTTCCTCGGAAAACGCCATCGTCGTGGTCGACGCGATCTACGACGCCTTCGTGTCCGAAATGGCCAAAACCGGCGGCGCACTCATCACAGACGAGGCGAAGGTCACCGACAAGCTCTGGGTCAAAGGCACCCTCAACCCCCGCGCCATCGCGCAAGACGCGGGCGATATGATCGAGGCGCTCGGACTGACCGGCGAAGTCCCCGAAGACACCCAATACATCGCCGTCGAGACCAAGGGCATCGGCCCGGGCCATCCCCTGTCGGGTGAGAAGCTCAGCCGCGTCCTCACCGTCTACCGCGCCGCCGATTTCGACGAGGCGGTCGCCACGACCCTGCAAGTCCAACTGCACCAGGGCGCGGGCCATTCCGTCGGTATCCACACCACCGACCCCGACCGCCCCATGACCCTCGCGAAGGCCATCCCCACCAGCCGCGTGATCGTGAACCAGGCCCATACCTTTGCGACTGGCGGCAGTTTCACCAACGGCATGCCTTTCTCGTTGTCGATGGGGTGCGGCTCATGGGGTGGCAATTCCATCGATGAAAACCTGCATTGGAAGCATTTCCTGCAATCCACCAAGATCGTGCGCGAAATCCCCGCGCGCGAACCGGAATTGGAAGACATCTTCGGCATTTACTGGGCGGAGGTCGGAAAGTGATCTTCGACCCGACCATGCCACCTGCGGGTACGGTGCGCGATTGGCTGGATGCCCGCGCAGAAGATGGCGGCACCGCCTTTGTCTTTCCCGAAGGCGATGCCACGCTGAGCTGGCGTGACGTGCGTGACGTGGTGCGCCAGATGGCGCAGGGGATCGTCTCCAAAGGGGCGCAAAAGGGCGAAAGCCTGGCCATTGTGCAGCCTAACGGCCGTGAAGGCGTCCTCGCGCTCTACGCCACGCTTTATGCTGGTTGCCGTGCCACGATGATCAACCTCGCCGCCGGTCCGTCCGCAATCGCCTACGCGTTGGAGCATTCCGGCGCTCGCTTCGCATTCGTGCACGACAGCCAGGCAGAGACGATCCGAGAAATCGCACCTGCGGACCTACGCGTCATTGCGGCAGGGGATCTCTCGGATGGGGAGGCGACGCTTCCTGACCTCGGTCCCGAGGACCATGCATTGCTCATGTACACGTCGGGGACAACCGGCACGCCGAAAGGTGTTGTGCACAGCCATGCAAGCCTGCTTGCCGGTGGCTGGACCACTGCTGTCGCACATGAACTGACGCCACAAGACCGCGCCTTCTGTGTACTGCCGATCTACCATATCAATGGGCTTTGCGTGACGTTGATGGGGCCGTTGGTTTCCGGCGGGTCCACCGCCATCGTCTCGCGCTTTTCGGCTCGGAAGTTCTGGGATCAGATCGATCACGCCGATGCCACTTGGTTCTCCGTCGTGCCGACAATCATCAGCCACCTTTTGCATGGCAAGACCGTTCCTGCATCTGCTGTGACCGACCGGCTCAGGTTCGGGCGCTCCGCGTCTTCGGCCCTGGCGAAGGAGACACAATCAGCCTTCGAGGAACGGTTTGGCGTGCCCATCATCGAGACGATGGGCCTGACCGAAACAGCGGCACAGGTCTTGTCAAATCCATTGCCGCCTCGCATTCGCAAGATTGGATCGCCCGGCATCGCATTCGGCAACGACGTCTGCATCCTGACCGCGGATTTGCAAACGGCGCCACCAATGCAGGAAGGGGAAATCGCGATCCGTGGGCCGAACGTCATGGTCGAGTATCTGCACAACCCAGACGCTACCGCGAAGACCTTCTCCGGCGATTGGCTTCGCACGGGCGACCTTGGTCACATAGACGAAGACGGCTATGTTTTCGTCACCGGCCGCCTGAAGGAGCTTATCATCAAAGGCGGAGAGAATATTGCCCCGCGAGAGATCGACGAAGTGCTCTATTCCGAGCCCGATATTATCGAAGCCGCCGCCTTCGCGCGTCCTTGCAGCAGCTATGGCGAAAGGGTTGAAGCCGCTGTCAGCATCAAGCCGGGCTCAGCCATCACAGAAGCCGCATTGATCGACGTGTGCCGGAAGCAGCTAGGGGATTTCAAAGCACCTGATCGGGTTTATTTTCTGGATGAGTTGCCAAAGGGACCTTCCGGCAAGATCCAGAGATTGAAGCTCGCCGCGCTCGTTTAATTGCTGTTGGCGATACAGCAGCGTTGCCCATGGCATTTTGCGTCACTTGGCATCCGTCCGGAAACAGGTGCGGTGCGCATTCGGAACATGAGGTTTCAAACGCTCATCCGCCACTTCGTCCTCCCAAAGCCCGCTTCAGACCGCCTCTTTGCTGCGGTAATCGCCCGGTGTCATGCCGGTCCAACTCTGAAACGCCCGGAAGAACGAAGACGTTTCACGATAGCCCAATAGGTAAGAGATTTCGGGCACACTCAGATCGCTATTTTTTAGATACTGCACGGCCAGATCGAACCGGGTTTTCGACAGCAGGTCCTGGAAACTCGTGCCTTCCTCACTCAACCGCCGTTGCAGGCTTCGCTTGGAAAGATTGAGCCTGCGGGCCATGTCTTCGATCGACGCAGCTCCACCCGGAAGCGCCTCCCTCAGGCTCTCGCGGACGCGCGCGGCCATGCTGGTCACGTCGGTTTTGGCGCGCAGTTGTGCGACAAGACCGGGCTCCAACGTATCCCACAAAGCGCCGCTTCGTGTGATCAAGGGGCGGTCGGCATCCTCGGGCGAGAAAGTGAGGCTCACAACGTCCGTCGTCTTCGGGGCGGACCCCAGATAGGCAAGGGCAGCGGGATCCAAATCCAACGGGCCAGGCAGGCTTGAGGCGACCGGATACAACTCCACTCCCGTAAACGAACGGGCGCATTCCACGATGTAGAGCAATTCGAACAGGCCCATTCGGGCGGGCATCCGTAGGCTCGGGTCCGATGGGCGCAGGGTCAGATGCAACTGCCCATCGGGCCGGGTGACATCCATGATGGCCGGGCCAATCAGCGCCTTGAAATGGGACAGGCGTCCCAATCCCAACGCCAGCGTATCCGCGCAGGAAAACGCGAAGATGGCGGGGATGAACGGACCATGCGCATAAGCCATGGCGAGGTCCATCTCGACCCCGGGTCTGTCCGCTTCGACACACATTGCATCCCAAAGGCGAAAAAACATCTCGGCGGTGACGCTGAAATCCTCCTCATCGGCCAGCGTGGCTGACAATCCGACGCGGCGCAGCACCGCTTTGGGCGCGATGCCCAAAATGGCACCGGTCTGCTTCATGTTGGCGCCCATGGGATATCGCGTGGCCATTCTGCGCTCCGGATTGATGACGTCACGGCACTATGCGCTGATGCGGTTGACCCGATCCATAGGGTGACGAAGCATTGGCGCGAAATGACAGTGAATTGGCGCGCTCCGTCAATTCGCCTTCATCGTTTCGTCCCATATGATGTGGGCAACAACGACCAGGGAGGCAGCGCGATGCGACTGACCGTGAACGGAACCGAGCATGAAGTGGATGTCGAACCGGACATGCCGCTTTTGTGGGTCTTGCGGGATGAATTGAACATCACAGGCCCCAAATATGGCTGCGGCATCGCGCAATGCGGCGCGTGTACCGTGCATGTCGATGGGTTTGCGGTGCGGTCCTGCCAATTGGCCATCGGGGATTTGCAGGGCGACGTCACCACGATCGAAGGGCTTGGCACGCCGGACAATCTGCACGCCGTGCAAGAGGCTTGGATTGAACAGCAGGTCGCCCAATGCGGCTATTGCCAGTCCGGGCAGATCATGCAGGCCGCCGACCTTCTTGCTGCCAATCCCACGCCATCGGATGAGGATATCGACGCCGTGATGGGCGGCAATCTATGCCGCTGTGGCACCTATCCCCGTATCCGCGCCGCGGTTCACGCCGCCGCAACGAAGCTTCAGGGGGCGTAACCATGGCCAGTCTCGGAAAAATCGCCCGCCGGACCTTTCTTATCGGCTCTGCCGCCATTGCCGGTGGCGTGGCCTTCGGCGTCTACGCCGCTCGTCAGCCCTTTCCCAACCCGAACCTCGACGACCTGTCTGAAGGCTCGGCCAGCTTCAACCCCTGGGTCATCGTCGACAATGAGCGTGTGACGCTGATCGCACCGCATGCCGACAAGGGGCAGGGGGTCTTCTCCACGCAGGCGGCGCTCATCGCGGAAGAGCTCGACATCGAATTGGATCAGGTCGACGTCAGCTTTGGCATGCCGGACCGGGCCTATTTCAACACGGCCATCACCGAGGCGGCGGCCGGTTTTCCGATGTACGACCATTCGCCCACGGCGGAACGGGTGCGCGGCTTTCTCGGCGGTGTGGCAAAGCTGGCCATTCCGATGATGGCCACGGGCGGCTCGTCCGCCATGCCGGACGTCTACACCAAATTGCGAGAGGCAGGCGCAACCGCCCGCGAAACGCTCAAACTTGCTGCGTCAGAGGAAAGCGGCGTGCCGGTGGCAGATCTGCGCACGGAACGCGGTGCGGTCATCCTGCCCGATGGAACGGAACTGCCCTATACCGCCTTGGCGGCCCGCGCAGCGACGCTTGCACCCGTTACTGATGTGGCCCTGCGTGACCCGTCACAATGGCGGATGCTGGGCCAGCCGATGGACCGCATCGACATCGTGCAGAAGTCGACCGGCACGCTGCCCTACGGGATCGATTTTCGCACCGACGACATGCGGTTTGCCACCGTGAAGGTGAACCCGCGTCAGGGTGGGGCGATGAACGGCTATGATGCCTCGACCGCCGAAGCCATGCCGGGTGTGGAACGGATCCTTGAGATCACCGGCGGTGTGGCCGTTGTGGCCAACAACACCTGGCGCGCAATCCAGGCTGCAAATGCCATCGAGTTTGACTGGGGCGCGGCGCCATACCCCGCCGATCAAGCCGCCCATTGGGAGCATCTGGCAGGCATATTCGACGACGAACACCTCAATGCCGAGGCCCGCGTTGAGGGCGATGTTGAAGCCGCCGCGGGCGAAGAAATCACCGGCGAATATCGCTCCCCTACATCGCGCACGCCCCGCTTGAGCCGCTCAATGCCACCATCCTCGTGACCGAGGACCGCGTCGATATCTGGACCGGGCATCAGGTGCAGCAATTTGTCGAACAGGTGGTTGCGGAAGTCACCGGGCATGAGGTGGAAAATGTCCACCTGCACAATCAGTTCATGGGGGGCAGCTTTGGCCACCGGCTGGAGTTTGACTTCATCCGCCAAGCCGCTGAAATCGCACACCAGATGCGCGGCACACCCGTGCAGATGACCTATTCCCGGGAAGAGGATTTCGTCCACGATTTCCCCCGCCACATCACCATGGGGCGCGGCGTGGCGAAGGTGTTGGACGGGCAGGTCAATGCACTCGACGTGCAGATCGCGGGGCAATCCGTTATTCGCAGCCAGATGGGCCGGATGGGCCTCAGCCTGCCGGGGCCGGACACGCAGTTGCACGAAGGCGCGTGGGACGCGCCCATGTTCAACTTGCCCAACTTCCGCGTGCGCTCTTACCTGACGGAAGCGCTTGCACCCGTGTCGTCGTGGCGTGCGGTGGGGGCGGGCCCCAACGTCTTCATCTTTGAAAGTCTGCTCGATGAAGCGATCCACGCCGCAGGCGCGGACCCGTTGGAGGAACGCATTCGCCTGATGGGCCATGATGTGTCGGTCGGCGTGTTGGAGGCCGTGGGCGACATGTGCAGCTGGAACGGCGCAAATATCGGCGAAGGCCGGGGCAGGGGCGTGGCCTACGGCTTCTCCTTCGGGGTGGCTGTGGCGACGGTCGTTGAGGTCACGAACACCGACGGCGGCATCAAACTGGATCATGTCTGGGTGGCCGCCGATGTCGGTCGCGTGCTTGACCCTGTGAACCTAGAAAACCTTGCTCAAGGCGGCACGGTCTTTGGCCTGGGCCATGCGATCAATTGCGAAATCACCTATGCCGACGGGATGGCCGAGCAGACCAATTACCATGCCCATGAAGGCATGCGCATCTGGCAATGCCCGCCCATCGAATTCCGCGCGCTGGAGAACAACCCGAAAATCCGCGGCTTTGGGGAACCTCCAATCCCGCCCTCCGCACCCGCCCTGGGCAACGCCATCTTCGCCGCCACCGGTCAGCGGATCCGCGAGATGCCGTTCAACAAGCACATCGCTTTCGTCTGAGGAAAGATCTGATGAAGTATCGTCTCCTTGCGGCCACTATCGTGATCGCGGCCTCCCTCTCTTGGCCGAGGTTGACCTGACCCCGCCCGAAAGCGCGTCTGAAGCCGAAGGGCTGGAGGCCTGGGCGCGCATTTACGAGGTCGCCAGTCACCCCCGCTGCTCCAATTGCCATACCGGCGAAAGTGATCGCCCGATGTGGTCGGGGCCGTCCTACGGACAGGCGCGGCCCCACGGCATGAACATCCGCGCCGGCGAAAGCCGGATGGGCGTGGAATACATTCCCTGCCAAGCCTGCCACACGACGATGAGCGAGGATTGGGAGAATGCCAACGCCATGCCCCACACTGCGCCGCGCGTGCCGATGTTCTGGCAACTGGCCCCGGTCGAGGCCGACTGGTTCGGGCGCAGCTCCATCGAGATTTGCCAACAACTCCGCGATCCTGAGTTGAACGGAGGGCGCGATACGATGGCCCTGGCCGAACATCTCGACCATGACCTGATCCTGCACTGGGCGTGGAACCCGGGCGGCAACCGCGAACCTGCGCCCTACAGCCTGCAGGAACATGTGGACGACATTCTGATCTGGGGCGTCGCCGGCATGCCCTGTCCGGAAAGCTGAGGAGAGACGCGATGTTCGCAGGCATAGCAGGCGGCCTTCTGGTCTTCACCGGGATCTGGCACGCAACGGAATGGATGATGGATGGAAGACGGCCCGATACGTGGCGGCTGGTCCCGTTCGGGATCGTCTACCTCGTGCTGGGATGTCTGTTAGTGTTGGGCACCGGCGGCGTTATCACCCAGATCATCGCGCTTCTCATCGCAGGGGCGGGTGGGACAATTGCGTACCTGAACCGGACCACGCTGACCGTGCGCAAATGGGTGCTTTGGGCCTTTATCCTCGTAGATATTCTGGTCGTTCTCGCCCTGCTTGCGGCCCTTCTCAGCTAGACCGCCCGCTCAGAAAAACTGCACCAAAGCGTCCCGCGCATCGGCGATGTGGGCGCGCACGCAGGCCTCGGCCGCGTCCGTATCGCGGGCCAGGCAATGCTCCAGCAGTGCCCGGTGTTCTGTATTTGCCTTGGCCTTCAACTCCGGCCCCGCGGACACCATCGAGACATAGCGATCCGCCGCGTTGAACAACATCTCCACATGGGTCAACAGCCGCGTGCGACCGGACGGGCGATAAAGCCCCATGTGAAACGCCATGTTCAGCGCGCCGAAGCCTTTTGGATCCACGCCTTCGATCCGGTCCTGGATCTCTGCCGCCTCTTCGATATGGGCATTTGTCAGGTGCGCAATGGCCGAGCGCATGGCCAAAGCCTCCGCCGCTTCGCGCATATCGTAGATTTCCACGAAATCAGCTCGGCTCAGCGACGCGACATGCGCGCGCTTATTGTCTTCGATCGTCACAAAGCCAAGCATCTGCAAATGCTTGATCGCCTCGCGCACCGGCATCCGGCTGACGCCAAAGCGGCTCGCCAAATCCTCCTGCACCAACGTGGTGCCCGGCGCGATGGCACCCGTCACGATCTCGGCGCGCAGGTCTTCGACAAGGTCAGCGACCCTTCCACGCGGCAGGGGCAGGGGGGCCAGATCGGCCAACTCTCGGATCGGGGCTTTCATGGCGCGTAGCCTAGCAGATGTCGCTTTGTTGACAAATATCTAAAACTGTATCCAATTATGAATATGCGTATCCGGTTTCTGCTTTCGACTCTGTTTCTACTTCCGATCCCATCGCTCATGGCGCAGGAAGAGCAGGGCGAATTCTGTGTCGACGCCCCCCACGACCAACTCTGCGCGACCTTCCCGCAGGACGTGCCCGAGTTCAGTGAATTCTTTGAATATATGGTGATTTCCGGCGCCGCTCAGGAGCCGTTCGATCGCCACGCTTGGCAGGCGTTCGTCGCCCTCAACTGGCCAGAGATCGCGCCTGAGACGGATCAACAGGGCTGGCGCGCCTTCCCGCGCCGCGATGCTGTGCTTGGCCGTGAGCCTTCGCAATGCGCCGCGCAAGCTGCTGGGGCCGAGGTCATCATCACCGATTTTGACCAATCCGACGGTCATCCGCTGGTGGACCGTCACGGCAACTACATCCTCTACGAGACGCGCCTAAACCCGGTCGTGGCAGACCACATTCACGCCGAACACCTCCATACCGTAGAAGGCCAGACCAGCCCCGTGGCCTTCCCCATGGGGCGCGACGCCGAAAACCCTGCTTCCGTTCTGTTCAAATCGTCCTGGACGGTGTTGGAGGCTCCATCGGACGATTACATCACAGCCACGGGTCTGATCATCGTGCCGCCTGACCGTAGTCTGTCGGGCACGCCGCTCTGCCTTGAGGTCACGCTTGGCCTTGTCGGCATGCACATCGTCACCAAGGTCGAAAGCGGCAATGGGGATGAATGGATCTGGGCCACGTTCGAACACCGGGCTAACGCGCCCACCGCCGCTGATGCCCGCGATATCAACGCGATCTACGGCAGCGATCTGTTCCTCAAGGCTGCATTGCTCCTGAAAACCCACTCAACCATCTGCTCTTCGACGCGGCACTCGCCGCCCCGGCCAACACGCCCCCACAAACCCCCACCCTCTGGTCCGCCACACCACCCCATGCCGTCGACGCCACCGGCACCCCGCTGCCAACAAGCCAGGTGGTGCGCTGCTGGGACATCTTCGCGCCGACACAGGCCACAAATGCACGCTGGCAAGCCGAACTCTCCGGCACACCGCTTGAGAATTACATGCTCATCTCCGCCCAATGGCGCGGCGCCAATGCCAGCCCCTATATCGAGCATGGGGAGCTTCCGCGCTTTCTGTCGAACACCACGATGGAGACATATATCCAGACCCATCGTGACGGCACCTGCCTCGGCTGCCACGCGGAGGCCACGACATCCGCAGGCGCCTTCTCAGACTTCACATTCGTCCTGCGGGAGGTCCCCGAATGATCCGCCTTGCCCTCCTGTTGGCCCTGATCCCGGCCAGCGCCACGGCGCAGACCTGCACGCTGACGCTCTCCATCCAAACCGAAGCGATCCACGGCACCCACGCAGAAGGCACGAACCTGCAAGCCGAGCTGACCTTCACGCCCACCCGCCAGATGCGCATGGGGTCGGAAGCCACGGCCTATCTGACCGATGGCGCGGTCCAGATCACCGGGCCAGACGGCACCGGTCTGACCGGTCGGCTTGGCGTGATCCACATCGTCCGCGCGCCCCACTGGGCCGATTACATGTCGTTCGACATTGTCGATGTGACGGGCGATCTGGGCGGCGTGACCGACTACGAGGACCCAATGCTGCTCTCTTTCTATGCCGAACGGGGAGAGGTCGCTTCGTTCGACCTGCCCACAACACAAACCGATTTCGCCCAGTTCGACCGCCGCCAGACCTTCCAGGTCCACACGCCCGATACCATGTGGACGCTTCCGGGCCGCGTGCACGACCCGCGCCTCACCTGCGATCCCACCCGACTCGCACTCCGCCCTACTTTCACCGATAAGACGTTGGAACCGGGTGAAAGGGAAACAGGCATGGGTGAACAGAAAACGATCGGACTATTCGGCCTCGGCGCCATGGGGTTCGGCATGGCGCAATCGCTCCTGCGGGCAGGCCATTTCGTGCATGGCGCGGACCTTAACGCCGACGCCGTGACCCGGCTGCAGGCCGAAGGCGGGGCAGACGGCACGCCGCACGCCGCGGCAGACCAACTCGACGCCGTAGTGATCGTCGTCCTCAACGCTGCGCAGACCGAAAGCGTGCTATTTGGTGAGAATGGCATCGCGCCGTTCCTGCGAAAGGGTGCGCTGGTCATGGCCTGCGCCACCGTCGCGCCTGACTTCGCCCGCGATATGGCCGCCCGCTGTTCGGCCCTTGGCCTCCACTACCTCGACGCGCCCATTTCCGGCGGCATGGCCCGCGCAGCGGCGGGCGATCTGGCCATCATGGCCTCCGGCACGCCTGAGGCCTTCACCGCCGCAGATCCCATCCTCAAGGCCACCGCCTCCACCGTGCATCACATGGGCGACGCCGTCGGGGCTGGGTCGGCCATGAAAGCCGTCAACCAGATCCTCGCCGGTGTCCACATCGCGACAATGGCCGAAGCGATGACCTTCGGCATGACGCAAGGCATCGATCCCAAGCGGTTCATGGAGGTCATCCCCCAATGCGCGGGCACCTCTTTCATGCTGGAGAATCGCGGCCCGCATATCGTGGACGGCGATTATACCCCCACCAGCAGCGTGAACATCTGGCCCAAAGACCTCGGCATCGTGCTCGACATCGCCAAGGGCGCACGCTTTCCCGCGCCGATCACCGCACTCGCCCTGCAACAATTCGTGGCCGCCGCTGGCATGGGCCACGGGGGCGAGGATGACGCCGCCGTCGCCAAGGTCTACGCCCGCGCCTCCGGCCTGACCCTGCCGGGAGAAGAGACGTGAAAACCATTGCCCTGGTAGCCCATGACCAAAAGAAAGATGCGCTCGTCGCCTGGGCCAAGGCGCATGAGGCTGAGCTTGGCCCCCACCGCCTTTACGCCACCGGCACGACCGGCGGGCGGCTGCAAAACGAAACCGCCCTTGATGTCACGCCGCTGAAATCCGGACCCTTGGGCGGTGACGCGCAGCTTGGCGCGATGATCGCCGAAGATAACCTCGACGCGCTGATTTTCTTCATCGACCCGCTCTCCGCCATGCCCCATGACGTCGACGTCAAATCCCTGATCCGCTTGGCCATTCTCTACGACACACTAATGGCAGTGAATGAGGCAACGGCCACCGGTATCATCCGCTCGCTCGCGGACTGAGCCCTGTTAAGTGACGGTTTTGTAACGGTTTTGCGAAATAGCGTCACATCCCTGTCACCGACTCGCCCTAGGACGCCCGGCATGCGCCTGGGGGCAGGCTCGTTTCATTTCGTTTGCGTTCGCGCACGCGCTGTGTAGGCTTCCCCCACGCGACATGATGATCGGGGGATCGTGCCAGCGCACGCTCCTCTGTTCCACAATGACATGACCTGCCCGATCCAACGGCAGGCGGTCGCGGCAATGGCAGCCAGTTTCGGCTGCGGAAGAGATGGGAGAAACGAATGACCCTCAAGACCACACTATCGCTTGGCCTGGCGGCTGGCCTTCTGGCTGGTGGTGCTGCCCAAGCCCAAACCGAGATTGAGTTCTGGCACGCCATGGGCGGCCAATTGGGCGAAACCGTCAACCAACTGGTTGCCGACTTCAACGCCAGCCAGTCGGACTATGTCCTGACGCCCGTCTTCAAGGGCACCTATGAGGAAACCCTGACCGCCGCCATCGCCGCGTTCCGCGCGGGCGAACAGCCCAACATCGTGCAGGTGTTTGACGCCGGCGCCGCCACCGTGATCGGCGCGCAAGGCGCGACCATTCCTGTCGAGCAGCTTCTCGAAGACAATGGTATCGAGTTCAATATCGAGGATTACATCTCGGGTGTGCGCGGCTTCTATGCCGACGCCGATGGCCAGATGATCGGCATGCCGTTCAACTCTTCCACGCCGATCCTCTATTACAATGCCGACGCGCTTGAGGCGGCGGGTGTAGAGCCGCCAACCACCTGGGAAGAATTCGCCGAAGTGACCGGCCCGGCCCTGCTCGAATCCGGTATCGCACCGCTCGCGCAATCGCACCTGCCGTGGATCTTTACCGAGAACTTCTTCTCGCGCCACAACCTCCAATTTGCCTCCAACGACAACGGCTATGGCGGGACGGACACCGAGATTATGGTGAACCACCCCGCGATCCGCGCCCATTTCCAGGCGCTGGCCGATTGGCAGGAAGCGGGCCTCTTCAACTGGTACGGCACCGGCTGGGGCGACAACCAGAACCCGTTTGAAGCAGGCGAAGTCGCCATGTGGCTCGGCTCCTCCGGCTCGTTCGGTGGCATCGCGGATCGCGTGGAATTCAACTTCTCCGCCACCATGCTGCCCTACTGGGAAAGCGTGACGACCGAGCCCACGCAGACCTTCATCGGCGGCGCAGCTCTGTTCGCTATGTCGGGCTTTGATGCCGAGGAAAATGCCGCAACGGCTGCCTTCTTCGACTATCTCGACAGCGTCGATGCACAGGTCATGTGGCATACCGAAACCGGCTACGTGCCAATCACCACGGCCGCTTACGCCGCCGCCGGTGAGCAGGGCCACTATGAGGCGTTCCCGGCTGCCGAAGTTGGCATTCAGCAGCTGTCGCTGCCCGCCGGTGACTACACCCGCGGCTATCGCATGGGCTTCTACGTCCAGATCCGTGACGTGATGAACCGCGAATACAGCCGCATCCTGACCGGTGAGGCCACCGTGGACGAAGCCTTTGAGATCATCGAGGCCGAGGCCAACGACCTGCTGGAGCGTTTCGCGCAAACGCAGGGCTAAGCCTGACCTGAAAGTTCCGACGGGGGCCGAGCCATTCGGCCCCCGTTGCACCAACAAAAACGACACGAACAGGGCCCCCATGAAACGCGCCGCCTTCGGCCATATCGGCTTTCCGATCCTGCTGCTTCTGCCGCAGCTTGTGATCATCGCGATCTTCTTCTACTGGCCCGCCGCTTATGCGGTGCAATCGTCGTTCTACGCGCAGGACATGTTCGGCTTCACCTCAACCTTTGTGGGGGCCGAGAATTACACCCGCCTGATCGACTCGACCAATTATATCAACGCGCTGAACTTCACGGTCATCTTCACCGTGCTCGTCACCTTCTTCTCCCTTGGCATCGCACTGCTGCTGGCGGTCAAGGCCGACAAGGTGATCCGCGGCGCCAAGACCTACCGCACGCTTCTGATGTGGGTCTACGCCATCGCGCCGCCCGTCGCGGGCCTGATCGGCGTGATGCTGTTTCGACCAATCGCGCGGAAATATCACCCAGCTTCTGGCCTTCTTCGGCTACGAATACCGTCTTGGCGTGAACTACTGGGATACCGCCACCGCGATGATCGCCGTCTCGGTCTGGAAGCAAATCCCGGTCAACTTCATCTTCTTCCTCTCCGGCCTGCAGGCGATCCCGCAATCGGTGCGCGAGGCCGCGATGATCGACAATCGCTCGGGCACCAGCCGCTTCTGGGACATCACCTTCCCGCTGCTCGCCCCCACCGGCTTCTTCCTCCTGATCATCAACATCACCTATTCGCTCTTCGACACGTTCGGCATCATCGACACGATCGTGAAGGGGAGCCCGGGAACAACCCGCTCACGCTCGTCTACCGTGTCTATGTGGACGGCTTCCGAGGCGGTGATCTGGGCGGGTCGTCGGCGCAATCGGTCGTCCTGATGGTCCTCGTCCTCATATTAACAATCGTGCAGTTCCGCTTCCTGGAACGCCGCATTCACTACACGTAAGGGGGTAGGACTATGGCTGACATTACTGAAACCCGCGTCACCGCACCCCCGTGGCCCGCACCCGCAAACGCATTCGCTGGGATCATGTGGCCGACCACGCCATCCTGATTGCCGGCGCGCTCTTGATGCTGGTGCCAGTCTACATGGTCTTCGCGACCTCTTCGTGGGACGCGATCACCGTCCACCGCGAAGGCATGCAATTCGGCTTCTCCGATCAGCTCGGCACCAACTACGACGCCGCGCTCTTTGAATATGGCGGCTTCACCGATGCCGTGAACGGCGTCACGATGCTCGCCAACTCGCTGATCCTGGGCCTGGGCTTTGCCATCGGCAAGATCGTGGTCGGCATGATGGCGGCCTACGCCATCGTCTACTTCCGCCTGAAGTTCGCCACGCTGGCCTTCTGGATGATCTTCACCACGCTGCTCCTGCCGCTCGAAGTGCGCATCCTGCCATCGTATGAGATCATCACCTCCATCACCGTCTTCGGCCTGTATGAGAACGGCATGGGCAACAGCTATGCGGGCCTCATCATCCCGCTTATCGCATCGGCCACCGCCACCTTCTTCTTCCGGCAGTTCTTCTTGTCGGTCCCGGAAGAGTTGATCGAGGCCGCGCGCATCGACGGGGCAGGGCCGGTGAAATTCTTCATCGACATCCTCGTACCGCTCTCACGCACCATGATCGCCGCGATGTTCATCATCATGTTCGTCTTCGGCTGGAACCAGTATCTCTGGCCCACGCTGATCACCACCGACGAGTCGCTCTTCACCCTCGTGCGCGGCATCCGCCAGATCGTGCAATCCTACGCCGACGGGTCAGAAACCCCCGATTACGGCCAGGCCGCGGCGCTCGCCATCATCGCGATGACACCCCCGGTGCTCATCGTCGTCTTCTTCCAAAGCTGGTTCGTAAAGGGCCTGACGGAATCCGATAAGTAGAAAGCAATAAGAATGGCACAGGTCACACTCAATCAGGTCCGCAAGGTCTACCCCAATGGCGCCGAGGCGCTGGAACCCTCCACCTTCACGATCCCCGATGGCGAATTGTGCGTACTTGTCGGCCCCTCCGGCTGCGGCAAATCCACGATGCTGCGCATGGTGGCGGGGCTGGAAGATATTACCGAAGGCGAGGTCTCCATTGGCGACCGCGTCGTCAACGACATCGACCCGGCCGACCGCAACATCGCCATGGTGTTCCAGAACTACGCGCTCTATCCGCATATGACCGTCGCGCGGAACATGGGCTACGGCCTCAAGAACCGCGGCATGGACAAGGGCCACCATCTCCGCCAAGGTGCGCGAAGCGGCCGAGATGCTGAACCTCACCGAATTCCTCGACCGGAGCGCCCTGCTCAACTCTCCGGCGGCCAACGCCAGCGCGTCGCCATGGGCCGCGCCATCGTGCGCGAGCCTGACCTGTTCCTGTTTGATGAGCCGCTGTCGAACCTCGACGCGAAACTCCGCAATCAGATGCGGATCGAAATCCGTGCGCTGCAACGCCGCCTTGGCACAACGGCCATGTACGTGACGCACGATCAGGTGGAGGCCATGACCATGGCCGACCGCATCATCGTGCTGTCGAACGGGCATATCGAACAGATCGGCACGCCCAACGAGATCTACGAACATCCCGCGTCCACCTTCGTGGCCTCCTTCATGGGCGCGCCGCCGATGAACCTGCTGGACGCCGAAGCGGGGCAGGGGCGTGTCACACTACCGGGCGGCGAAGTCGTGCCGCAGGCGGGGGTGAACGGCCATACCGGCGCGATCAAGGTCGGTATCCGTCCCGAGGATGTGGCCCCATCCGCCCAGGGCGATCTCAGATTCAACGTCGACATCATCGAAGAACTCGGCGCGCAACGCCTGCTGCACGGCAAGATGGCGGGCCAGGACTTCTCGGTCGCCGTGCCCAAGGATCAGGAGGCCGCAACGGGCGAGATGCGCCTCGCGCTGAAGTCCAACGCCGTTCATCTGTTCGATGCCGATCAGGGCGTCGGCTCGGGTAGCCGGAAATCTCGATTTCCGGCCGGAAAACAGCGGTTTTCCATCCCGTCCTAGGTAAGTGCTGTGCGAATAGCTTCGGTCTCAGCCTCTGAAAAGCGGTGGCTCATCTCCAATTGCAGCCCCTTACGGGTCCCCACACCATCCTTGTACATCCGCTCGGCAAAGGCGTCCGCGCCTTGCAGTGGCCGCACCAATGATCCCTCGGCCAAATCCTCCTTCACCAACGCCAAATGCCCCATCGCCACACCCGCGCCCGCCTTCGCCTCAGACAGGACAAGCGCATAAAGCGAATAGCGCGGCCCCAGATCAGCATTCGGCAAGTCCAACCGCGATGTCTCCGCCCAATATCGCCAATCACCGGCCCAGGACGCATCGTGGAGCAGCGTTTGCTCCGTCAAATCCTCTGGCGTCTTGATCCGTTCGGCCAGCTTCGGTGCGCAGACCGGAAAGATCAGGTCCGGGGCAAGGCGCGTACCGATGTCGCCGGATTGGAAGAAGATCGAAAGGTCATAGCTTTCGCGCATCAGGTTCGGCGGGGTTTCCAACGCGGTGACCGAAATCTGGCGATGCCCCAATGCAGCGCGCAAACGGCCCAGACGCGTGGGCAGCCAAAGCTGTGCAATGGAGGGCAGGCTGGCCAACGTGATCGTCGGCGCCTCCGTGCCCGCCCGCAACTCTGCCACGGCCTGTCCCAAGGCGTCGAAGGCCTGGGTCATGCTGGCCGCGATCCGGGCGCCATCCTGCGTCAGTTGCACGCCGCGAGAGCGGCGCTCGAACAGCGTGACACCGGCCCATTCTTCCAACACGCGCACCTGTTGCGAAACCGCACCCGGCGTCACGCCCATCTCTTCGGCGGCGGCCAGAAAGCCACCGCACCGCGCGGCCACCTCAAAGGCGCGCAGGGCGTTCAACGGCGGTAGGGGCGGACGGGGTGGAGAAACGGACATTTTGGCTAATGACTCAGTTTTTCTGACTCAGATATTCTATATTACTGATTTGTCCTTAACGGACCATGACCGCAATATGCGACCAGTTCGATTGCGAAAGGTTGCACCCATGTCTCTTGCCCGTCGCCCATGGGTACCCTCATTGTCCGAGGATCTGGTCCAGGGAATTTCGGGTGACACCGCGCAGATGGCCAGCGTCCAGATCAACATGAAGATCGATGCGTTGGGTGTTGAAAACAAACGCATTCATGAAGAACGCTGCTTCAACCTGAACCCCGCCACCAACGTGATGAACCCCGTCCGCCGAGGCGCTGCTGGTCGAACGGCATGGGCTCGCGCCCGTCGCTTGGCTATCCCGGCGATAAGTACGAAATGGGCCTGGAGGCCATTGAAAAGGTTGAGGTTATCGCCGCCGAACTGGCTGCGGAGATCTTTCAGGCCCGCTTTGCAGAGATCCGCGTCGCCTCCGGCGCCATGGCCAATCTCTACGCCTTCATGGCCACGTGTAAGCCGGGCGACACGATCCTTGTTCCGCCCGCGTCCATTGGCGGTCACGTCACGCACCACGGCGCGGGATGCGCCGGATTGTTTGGCCTGCGCATTGTCGAAATGCCGATCAATGCAGAAGGCTATACGATTGATATCAATGCTTTGCGGGATGTTATTGAAGTGGAGCGGCCTGCACTGATTACTCTTGGCGGATCGCTCAACCTGCTCCCCCATCCGGTCGCTGAGGTCCGCGAAATTGCCGACACAGCGGGCGCGAAAGTCCTGATGGACGCAGCCCATCAATGCGGCCTTTTCGCCGGCAAGGCTTGGTCCGACCCGCTGGCGGAAGGCGCGCATCTCATGACGATGAGCACGTACAAGTCCTTAGGCGGACCGGCGAGGAGGATTGATCGTCACGAACGATGAGACGATCGCAGAACAGCTTGATTCCATTGCCTTTCCTGGCATGACTGCAAATTTCGATGCCTCCAAATCCGCCGCCCTCGCGCGCACGCTTCTTGATTGGCGTAATCATGGTCAAGCCTATGCAGCCAAGATGGTTGAGGCGGCACAAGCCTTGGCAAACGCATTGAAAGAAAACGAAATTCCGGTGTTCGAGACAGTCGAGGGGCCAACGAAATCCCATCAATTCGCGATCCCGGCCCATGCGTTCGGCGGCGGGCAGGCCGCGTCCAAACATCTTTACAAAGCCGGGCTCATTGCCTGTGGCATCGGGGTTCCGATGGCCGAAATCGAAGGCGATATGAACGCCATTCGCATCGGCACCCCTGAGCTGGTGCGTTGGGGAGTGGCTGAAAAGATGCATAATATCAATAGATTGGCAGATCTGATTGCGCGCGCCCTTCGCAGCGATCGCCCAGAAGGCTTTGCCCAGGAAACGGCTGAATTTCGGCGGCAGTTCAAGGATCTCCACTACATCACGGCAAGCTGATTGGCCCATTCTTGCAAATCATTCGCAATTACCTTGACCCAGTTGCGAATGCCTCTCATATACAATGCGACGGCATCGTTCGGATGTGAGGTTTGAATATGCAGAAGACATGGGTTTCGTTTGCACTGGCGGCCGCTTTGTTGCCCGCGCCTGTACATGCGCAGGACGCGTTGAATGTCGTCGCGACGACGGGAATGATTGCGGACGCGACGCGCGTCGTCGGCGGAGAATTGGTTGAAGTTCAGGCGCTTATGGGGCCGGGTGTAGATCCGCACGCCTATCGGCAGACGCGGTCTGATATCGTGGCGACCGCCCAGGCGGATGTCGTGTTTTGGCACGGGCTCTACCTAGAGGCGCAGATGGAGGAGTTCCTTCTGGAGCTGTCCGAAACAAACACAGTTGTCCCGGTGGCTGATGCTTTGCCGCAAGATCAGCTTCTCGCGCACGACGATTATGGCGATCAATTCGACCCCCATGTCTGGATGGATCCTGATCTTTGGCGCGGCGTCGTTGCCGAGATCGAAGTGCAGCTCAGCGCCGCCATGCCGGAGGTTGAAGAGGCGTTTGGGGCAAATGCATTCGCCTACGCAGAACAGATCGAACAACTTGCCGCCTATTCCGAACAGGTCCTTTCGACCGTGCCGGATGCGGCGCGCGTGCTGGTGACTGCGCACGACGCTTTCAACTATTTCGGGGCGGCCTACGGCTTCGATGTCGTTGGAATTCAAGGTATTTCAACGGAATCCGAGGCTGGTCTTCAGCGGATTGGCGAGCTTGTGGACCTTCTGGTCGAGCGCGATGTCGGGGCCGTTTTCGTCGAAAGCTCCGTCTCGGACCGCAACATCCGAGCGCTGATTGAAGGCGCTGCGGCGCGCGGCCATGAGGTCGTGATCGGGGGTGAGCTGTTCTCAGACGCGATGGGGCCCGATGGCACATATGAGGGCACGTGGGTCGGCATGATTGACCACAACGTCACAACGATTGCACGCGCCCTTGGCGGTGACGTGCCTGAAGGTGGCATGCAAGGGGCGCTTACGCTGAACTGACATGGCAGACCTGACGCTCCTCCAGATCGGCTGAACCGCTTGACCCCGCCAGCCCCCTGGCTGTCCGGGGTCTGACCGTCAGCTATGGCGAAAAGCCCGCGCTATTCTCTTTGGACGCAACATTTCCGGTCGGAGCCATGTCGGCCATCGTCGGACCGAACGGCGCCGGGAAATCAACCTTTCTCAAGGCTGTTCTGGGCTTGATTCCTCGAGTGTCGGGTGACGTGAGCGCTTTTGGCCGCGACGTAGATCGCGTCCGCGACCGCATTGCTTACGTTCCGCAACGCGCAAGCGTGGATTGGGATTTTCCGACCACGGCGCTCGATGTTGTTTTGATGGGACTGTATGGACAGGTCGGCTTGTGGCGACGCATCACCGGGGCGCACAAGGCGCATGCGCGCGCCTGTCTGGATCGGGTCGGTATGGCTGATTTTGCGGACCGTCAAATCGGACAGCTTTCGGGGGGCAACAACAGCGGGTCTTTCTGGCCCGTGCTTTGGCGCAAGACGCGGACCTTTTCCTTTTGGATGAACCCTTTGCTGGCGTCGATGCAGCAACGGAAGCGGCCATTATCGAGGTGTTGAAATCCCTCAAGACCGAAGGGCGCAGCGTGATCGCCGTGCACCATGATCTGAGCACCGTTGCCGACTATTTTGACCATGTCATGCTGGTCAACCTCCGCCGCATTGCCGAGGGGCCGGTTCAAACGACCTTTACGGCGGAAACGCTTGCCGAAGCCTATGGCGGGCGGCTTGGGGCCGTGCAGATCGACGCCCTTTCGCTGCAGGGCGCGTAATGTCGGCGTTCCTGGACGCACTTTTCTTTCAGGCCGGGTACAACGCTGCGCTGGTGGCGGTCGGGGCTGCACTGCTTGGCTTTGCGGCGGGCGCGGGCGGCTCATTCCTGTTCCTGCGGAACCGGGCGCTTGTCTCGGATGCCGTGGCGCACGCCACTTTGCCCGGCGTGGGACTGGCATTCATCGTGATGGTCGCGCTCGGCGGCGATGGGCGCGCGCTGATTGGGTTGCTCGCAGGCTCCGCCATTTCGGCGTGGATTGGCTTGTTGGCGGTGGAATGGATGGTGCGCCGGACACGCCTGTCGGAGGACGCGGCGATTGGTGCGGTGCTGTCCACGTTCTTCGGGCTTGGCGTCGTGCTGTTGACCGTCATTCAGGGGATGAGCCGCGGGCGGCAGGCGGGGCTGGAGGATTTTCTGCTTGGCTCCACTGCCGGCATGCTTCTGCAGGACGCGCTGCTGATCGCGGGCGGCGGTCTGTTGGTGGTCACCGCCATCTGGTTGTTGCGCCGCCCCATGACGCTTGTGGCTTTTGACCCGGCTTTTGCTGCGGCCCGTGGCGTGGACGTTCGGCGGGTCGATCTGGCGATGATGGCTGTGGTGCTGGCCGTCACGGTTGTAGGTTTGAAGCTGGTTGGGCTGATCCTGATCGTGGCGCTTCTTATTATCCCACCAGTCACGGCACGCTTCTGGGCGGATCGGGCCGAAAGGGTCGTCTGGATTGCGGGCGTTATTGGCGGTCTTTCGGGCTGGGTTGGCGCGGCTTTGTCCGCAACGGCGCCGGCCTTGCCGACAGGGCCAATCATTGTGCTGGTCGCCACGGGTCTGTTTGTTGTGTCTTTACTGTTTTCGCCGACGCGCGGTGTGGCGGCTGCCATGATCGCGCGCCGGGCGTTCCAAACGCGCGTGCATCGGCGCCAGGGTTTGCTGGCGCTCGCGCGCAATGAGCCGATCCATGATCGCCTGACCCTTAGAATTCTGCGTACGGAGGGGCTTATGCGAGGCGACGGCGTGGCGACAGAGGACGGCCAGGCCGCCTGTGCCCGCATCGCCCGGGACGAACGCCGGTGGAGCGTTGCACGCCGCTTGCACAAGGATACGGCCCTGACGGGGCGGTACGATGGTCTGACACCGATCGACGACGTCTTCACCGAAGATGAAATCGCCTGGATCGACTCACAGATGCTTGCCGGGGAGCGCGTGATGGGGGCCGAGTTCGTTCAGTTTTCGCTGACGCCGATCCTGATCGGCATCTTTGCGGCCATCGCCTGTGCCTTGCCGGGCAACTTCCTGATCTTGCGGCGCCAAGCGCTGATCGGCGACGCGATCAGCCATGTGGTACTGCCGGGGATCGTGGTGGCCTTTCTGATCACGGGCGTTGTTGCGACCTGGCCCATGCTGATGGGGGCTGCGGCGGCGGCGCTTGTGGCGGTCTTCCTGATCGAGGTGGTGCGCCGCATGGGCAAGATCGAACCCGGCGCCGCGATGGGCGTGGTCTTCACTTCGCTTTTCGCAGGAGGCGTCTTGCTGTTGGAGCAGTCCGATACGTCGAGCGTCCATCTGGATGTTGAGCACGCCCTTATGGGCAATCTTGAGCAATTGATCTGGTTGCGGGCGGAGGGCTGGGGATCGCTGCTGGATCCGGTTGCGCTGTCGCATCTGCCGCCGGAGCTATTGCGCATGGCGGTGGCTGCGGCGTTGATCGGGGCGCTGACATGGCTGTTTTGGCGTCCCTTGAAACTGTCGAGCTTCGATGAAGGGTTTGCCCGTGCGCTTGGTTTGCCCGTCCGCGCCATTGGTCTGGGGCTTGTTACCGCAGCTGCCGTAGCCGCCGTTGCTGCCTTTGATGCTGTGGGCTCCATCATCGTGATCGCCATGTTCATCTGCCCACCTGCCGCTGCGCGGTTGATGACGAACCATCTGGGACGGCAGGTTGGGTGGAGTTTGGTGTTCGCCGTTCTGTCGGCGATCCTTGGCTATGTGTTTGCGGGATACGGGCCGCTGTGGCTTGGGGCATCCAACTCAGTCTCTGCGGCTGGAATGGTGGCGTCCGTCGCAGGCGTGATCCTGCTGCTGGCCTGCCTGTTTGGACCCGCCCGGCATCGGGTGGGCGTGGCCGCCGGCAGCTAGGCGCCGCGCTTTCCGGCTTGCCTGTGCGGCCCTGCAAGATACGCTCGGCCCATGTCCGATCCTCTTGACCCTGAAGTTGATGGCGCGCGCATGTCGTTTGACGGCGCAATGAGCTATGGTGATTATCTGGCGCTTGATCCAATCCTCGGGGCCGCACAGCCCAAGAGTCAGGCCCATGATGAGATGCTGTTCATCATTCAGCATCAGACCTCTGAGTTGTGGATGCGCCTGGCGCTGCACGAGTTGAATGCGGCCCGCGACGCTCTCATCGCCGATGATTTCCCGCCTGTTTTCAAGATGCTTACCCGCGTGGCGCGGATTTTTGAGCAGTTGAACGGCGCGTGGGATGTGCTGCGCACGATGACGCCATCGGAGTATACGGCCTTTCGAGAAGACCTGGGCGAGTCGAGCGGGTTCCAGTCGCACCAATACCGGTTGATCGAATACATCCTCGGCAACCGCAACACTGCCATGATGCGGGTCCATGAACACCGCCCGGCGCTGCATGCCATGCTGGCCGCAGAACTGACGCGCCAGTCGCTTTATGCTGTGGCTGTTCAAAAGCTGGACCCGGCGTTGCCCGCGCCCGCCATGGATGCACCGCACAAGCCGGTCGCGAGCAATCGAGGATGCATGGGTGGAAGTTTACCGCGACCCGAGCCGCACATTGGTCGCTTTATGAGTTGGCGGAAAAGCTGGTCGATCTTGAGGATTACTTCCGCCGCTGGCGGTTCAATCATGTGACGACGGTAGAACGGATCATTGGCTTCAAGCGCGGCACCGGCGGCACGTCGGGCGTGCAATATCTGCGCCGAATGCTGGAGGTAGAGCTGTTTCCGGAGCTTTGGAACGTAAGGGGCAGCTATGAGCTTGCCGATGAAGGATCGCTTTGAGCTGCCCGAGGGGATGATCTACCTCGACGGGAATTCGCTTGGGCCCTTGCCGAAAGGGGTCGCTGCGCGCGTTGCGCAAAAGATGACGGACGAGTGGGGGGCAGCTGATCAAAGGCTGGAATGCCTGCGGGTGGATGGCGCAGCCCAGTCGTGTGGGGGATATGGTCGGCCGGATCATTGGTGCGCCTGAGGGCTCAGTCGTCATGGGGGACACGCTGTCGCTGAAGGTGTATCAGGCGCTTTCGGCAGCCTTGCAGATGCGGCCAGAGCGCAAAGTGATCCTGTCGGACATCGGCAATTTCCCTACGGATCTCTACATGGCCGAAGGCTTGGTGCGGCATCTGGGGCAGGGGCATGAATTGCGCGTGGTGGCACCCGAGGATGTGGCCGGTGCGATCACGGACGACACCGCGGCAGTGATGTTAACGCAAGTGGACTACCGCACCGGTCGGATGCACGACATGAATGCGATCACCGCCACGGCGCATGGGGCAGGGGCCGTGATGATTTGGGACCTTGCCCATTCAGCTGGGGCTGTTCCTGTAGATATGGCTGGTTCAAACGCCGAATTCGCCGTTGGCTGCACTTACAAATACCTCAACGGGGGGCCGGGCGCGCCGGCGTTCATCTATGTCCGGCCCGATCTGGCGGACAGCATCGACCCCGCGCTCGCGGGGTGGCTGGGGCATGAGGCGCCATTTGCCTTTGATCTCGACTATCGCCCTGCGCCGGGGATTGAACGGATGCGCGTGGGCACGCCGCCTGTCTTGCAAATGGCCGCGCTGGAAGAGGCGATGGCGATTTGGGAGGAGGTTGATATGGCCGATCTTCGCGCCGCCTCTATCCAATTGTCTGAGCTGTTCATTGACGAGGTGGAGGCGTATTGTCCGGATCTTCGCCTGGCGAGCCCGCGTGACGCAGCGCGGCGGGGCAGCCAGGTCTCCTTCCATTTCGAGCATGGCTATGCCGCAATGCAGGCGCTGATTGCGCGCGATGTAATCGGCGATTTCCGCGCGCCAGATATCATGCGCTTCGGTTTCACGCCGCTGTACATCGATGAAAGCGACGTCAGAGGCGCCGTTGCCATCCTGGCCGAGATCCTGCGAGACCGCCTTTGGGACCGCCCTGAATATCTGACCCGCCAGCGCGTGACGTAGAATATACATATTGTATTCAGGCAAGATTCGGGTCTAGCGTCCGCCCATGGCTGCTGATCATCTTTCTCCGCGAAACCGCAAGGCGGCTTTGGCCGATCACTTGCGGGCGAGTATCCTTACGCTGGAATATCACCCAGGCAGTGACTTGGATGAGGTCGCAATCTGCGAACGCTTTGGCCTGAGCCGTACGCCCGTGCGCGAGGTGTTTCGCGACCTTGATGGCGCAGGCTATGTCGAGTTGCGCGAGAACAAGGGCGCTCGGGTGGCGGCGCTGTCGCACACAACGTTGCGCGACTTCTTCCTTGTGGCACCGATGATCTATTCCGCGATCTTGCGACTGGCGGCCTGCAATGCCACGGCTGCGCAGATCACGCAGCTGAAAGCGGCTCAGAACGCGTTCACCGCAGCCTTGCGCCAAGGCAGTGCGGCGGAGCGGGCGCTGACGAATTCCCGCTTTCACGAGATCACGGGCGAGATGGCGGGCAACGTATACCTGATCCCGTCCTTCCAGCGCTTGTTGATTGATCATGCGCGGATCGGGATGACATTCTATCAACCCAAAAACCAGCAGATGGCGGAAAATCTGGCGAAGGCCAGCGAACACCACGATGCGATCATTGCCGCAATTGAGGCGGGCGACGAAGACGCCGCCGCCGCGTTGGCTGAGGCACATTGGGCGCTGAGCCGGGATGAGATCGGGCGTTTTGTGCTTCCAACGCCACTCGATTTGGGTTTGGGCGACGATCTTGCGGGCGGAGGCGCGTCGTGACCCCAATCTTCAACTTCGACGGTATCTACACGCCAGTGGTGACGCCCTATGCCCAAGATGGCTCGGTCCATTGGGACCGCTTGGCGGATGTCGTGGAATGGTTGGTCGAGAATGGCGTCAATGGTCTGATCTCCGGCGGCTCGACCGGAGAGAACTACGCGCAGACCCTTGCCGAACGGGTCGAGATCGCGCGGTTCACGAAGGATCGGCTGAACGGACGCCTGCCTTTGGTGGTGGGCACGGGGGCGATGTTGACCTCGGATAGTCTTGCACTGGCCGAGGCCGCGCGTGGGATGGAAGCAGACGCGATCCTGCTGGCCTCGCCACCCTATGCGGTGCCCACGGATCGTGAAAACGCGTTGAATGCGCTCGCCATCGACCGGGCCGCGAACTTGCCCATCATGCTTTACAATTATCCGGGTCGGACCGGCACAAATATGGGCGAGGAATTTCTGGATCGCGTCGGACGCTCCCGCAACTTCTGCGGGATCAAGGAGAGCTCTGGCGATATCAATCGCGTGCATCTGCTGGCGCGCGATTATCCGCATATTCAGCTTGGCTGCGGGATGGATGACCAGGCGTTGGAATTCTTTGCCTGGGGCGCGCCGTTCTGGGTGTGCGGCGGGTCCAACTTTTTGCCGCGCGAACATGTGGCGCTGTACCGTGCCTGTGTGGTGGATGGGGATTTTGCCAAGGGCCGCCGCATCATGTCGGCGCTTCTGCCTTTGATGCGCGTGTTGGAACAGGGCGGCAAGTTCGTGGCTACGATCAAGTACGGGGTCAGTATGCAGGGCATCGACTGCACGGATGTACGTGTGCCGCTCAAGCCGCTGAACAAGGACGACAAGCGCGCGTTGGAACAGGTGGTGGCCGTGGTCAAACGTACTGTGGCTGCGATCGAGGCGGAGGGCTGAGGCGATGGATCTTTTGACGGCACAGGAATACCGCGCATTGGCCGCGGATCTGGACCCGCCCGGTGGCGCCTTTATTGACGGTGGGTTCCGGCAGGCGATCTCGGGCAGGACATTTGACAGCGTGAACCCGGCGACGGGAGAAGTGCTTGCGGCGATCGCTTCATGCGGGGCTGAGGATGTTGATGTCGCCGTCGAAAAGGCGCGGGAGGCCTTTGAGGATGGTCGGTGGTCGCGACTGCATCCGTCGGAGCGGAAGGATGTTCTGATCCGCCTGTGCAAGTTGATGACACGTAACGCGCGCGAACTGGCCGTCTTGGAGAGTGTGGATTCGGGCAAGACCATCTTCGACTGCGAAACGGTCGATGTACCCGAAGCCATCAACTGCATTAAGTGGCACGCAGAAGCAATTGATAAGATTTATGATTCCGTTTCACCGGCATCGGATGATCATATCGCCATGGTGGTGCGCGAACCCGTCGGCGTGGTGGGCCTTGTCCTGCCGTGGAACTTTCCGCTTTTGATGATGGCGTGGAAGATCGGCCCGGCCCTCGCGTCGGGATGTTCGGTGGTGCTGAAACCGGCCGAGGAGACATCTTTGACCGCCCTTCGCCTTGCGGAATTGGCGATGGAGGCCGGGGTGCCCCGTGCGGTGTTGAATGTGGTGCCGGGTCTGGGGGTGGATGTGGGTGAGCCCATTGGGCGGCACATGGATATCGACATGGTGTCGTTCACAGGCTCAACGGAAACCGGATGCAAGTTCCTCTCCTATGCTGCTGAAAGTAATGCAAAAGAGGTGGTGCTTGAGATGGGCGGGAAGAACCCCGCTATCGTAATGGAGGACGCTGAAAACCTCGACCGGGTGGCGGCGCATATCGTGAACGGTGCCTATTGGAACATGGGCGAGAATTGTTCAGCTACATCTCGGTTGATCGTGCATGAGGCGGTGAAGGCCCCGCTGTTGGAGCGGATCGCGGCCCATGTGCGCGAATGGCCCGTGGGCGATCCACTGGATCCCGAGGTGCGTGTAGGTGCGTTGGTCTCAGAAGCGCATTTCAAAAAGGTTTCCAGTTATTTGAGTGGTGATCTTAACGTCGTTTTTGGTGGTAAGGCGGAAGATGGTCGCGTCGTACCGACTTGTATCGAAACGGATCCTTCCAGCCCGCAGGCCAGAGAGGAAATCTTTGGCCCGATCCTGTCAGTTTTGACGGTATCCGGGTTCGACGAAGCGATCAGCTTGGCCAACGACACACCCTACGGTTTGTGCGCCAGCCTGTTCACCGCAAATACGAAACGCGCCATCCGGGGCGCGCGGATGCTCAAGGCCGGCACGGTTACGGTGAACAGTTTTGGAGAGGGCGACATCACCACGCCGTTCGGCGGTTGGAAGCAATCGGGGTTCGGAGGCCGTGACAACGGTTTGCAGGCCCATGACCAGTACACCCAACTCAAGACCATCTGGATCGACCTGAGCGATGACGAAGATGAGGCGGTGGATTGAGCCGCTACGTCGCCCGGCGCCTGCCGAAACATCGTGGCGATGCCGCCTGGTCCTCGATCCTCGGGCCCGGCCCGCGCTATCCCCGGCTTGAGGAAGAGATCACCGCAGATCTTGTGATCATCGGGGCCGGGTTCGCAGGCTTGTCCGCGGCACGGCGGCTGGTGCAATTGCGTCCAGACGCGCGGATTGTCGTGTTGGAGGCCGGCCAAATTGCGGAAGGGGCGGCCGGGCGCAACTCCGGCTTCATGATCGACCTGCCGCATGAACTGACAAGCCATGACTACGCGGGTGCGGGCGATGATCGCGCCCAGATTGACATGAACCGGCACGCCATCGCCTTTGCGCGGGATGCAGTCGAAGACTACGGCATCTGTGCCGACTTCTTCGATCCCGCGGGCAAGGTTAACGGCGCTGTCAGCGACGCGGCGGATGCGCAAAACCAAAGCTACGCCGCGCATCTGGATGCGCTGGGGGAACCCTATGACCTGCTCGACGCGCAGGCGATGGCAGAGATGACGGGAAGCACCTACTATCGGTCCGGCCTCTACACGCCTGGCACCGTGATGCTGCAACCAGCCGGATATATTCGAGGCCTGGCAGAGGGTCTGTCGCAGACGATCGCTATCCACGAGAATTCGCCATGCATTTCGATCAAGCGGATTGGTCATGTGTGGCGGGTACAGGTGCCCAAAGGCGGCATTGCTGCGCCTCAGGTGATCTTGGCAACCAACGGGCATCTGGAAAGCTTCGGGCTGGCCACGGGGCGGTTGATGCATGTGTTTCTTTATGCGGCCTTTACGCCCGTCCTTCCCAAGGGTGCGGTCGCAGGCATTGGGCGCTGGGGGATCACGCCATCGGACCCGATGGGCACCTCCATGCGCCGGATTGATGCGCCGCAGGGCGGAGATCGTATTTTGACGCGGGCGGTGGCCACCTTGCGTTCCGGGATGCGCGCGACTGAGGCCGATCTTGCGCGCGCCGCCGCCATCCAGCAGACGAAATTTGACGCGCGGTTCCCAAAGCTTGCGGGGCTGAAGCCCGAATATTCCTGGGCCGGGCATCTTTGCTTGTCACGCAATGGCGCGTCGGTCACCGGTGAGGTCGAAGAGGGGCTGTTTACCGCTTGCGTGCAGAACGGTCTTGGCACGGCACGCGGAACGCTGACGGGAATGGCTGCAGCCGAGATAGCCTGCGGCGTCGACACGCATTTGACCCGGCATTTCGCGGCAGAGGCCGCGCCCACACGCCTGCCGCCTCAACCGTTTCGGGACATAATCGGCAATGCGGTGATCCGCTGGAAAGAAAGGCGCGCGGCGCTGGAGTAAACCGGCTGCCAAGACCTCAGAAGGACGGCTCAATGGGTCTGGTTCAGCGCCTCAGCCGCTGGAATCTCGCGCTCGCGGCGGGCGATGTATTCCATCAACGCTTCATTCACAGCCACATCAAGCTTGGGCTCTTCATAGGCGGCAAGCAGCTTTTTGGCGTAGGTCAGCGCGCGTTCCGTGATCTCGATTGAACCTTCCGCTGCCCATTGCTCAATCGAGTTGTTGTCGAACAATTCGGGCATGAAGAACGCCTCTTGAAAGGTTTCTTGCGTGTGCGGATGGCCAAGGTAGTGCCCGCCGGGGCCGATGTCTTTGACGGCATCAAGGGCCGCATCGAAATCGTGCCATTTGGGTCCTTCCGCCATGCGGTAGGCCATTGCGCACTGCTCGGCATCCACCACGAACTTTGCGACCGAGCAATGCATTCCCGCCTCGTTCCAGCCGGCGGAATGCCAGATGTAATTTGCGCCCGAATGCATCACGGCAGATAGCGTATGGGCGCTTTCATAGCCCGCCTGCGCGTCAAAGGTTTTGGCCCCGCCCAGGGTATTCGACGTGCGCCAGGGGACGTCGTAGAACCGCGCCATTTGGCCGATCATGAAGTTCATCAGGCTGATTTCGGGCGTGCCTGCCATTGGTGCGCCGGACTTCATCGAAACTGTGCTGAGGTAATGGCCATAGATCGCAGGCGCGCCTTTGCGGACAACTTGCGTGTAGGCCAGGGCCGAAAGAGCCTCGGCATTGAGTTGCGCCACAGTCACGGGGACGGACGCGGGCGTATTGGCGCCGCCAAGCACAAAGGGCGAGCACAGGATCGGCTGGTTCGCGCGGCTAAAGGCACGGAGTGCGCCAAGCATGGTCTCGTCCCACACGAGCGGTGAATTTCCGTTGCAATTGCCGGTCACCACGGGGTAGGTTTCCATGAACTCTGCGCCAAACAGGATCCGGCACATATCGATGACATCTTCGGCGTTCTTGGGGCTGGTCGTCATACCCATGAAAGTTTTGTCGGAATGCTTCATCGACGAATAGGTGATGCGAAGGTGTCGCTGGCTGATCGGATGGTCAAACGGCTCCACGATATGGTGTGCGGATGAATGCATCGCAGGCAGCATGTGGCTGAGTTTGTGGAACATCGCCAGATCGTCGAGCATCGGGTTGCGGCGTTTGTCCTCCAGATCACGAAGGTAGGGCGCACCGGTCATCGGCACGAAAATCGATCGCTGTCCGCCAAGGGGAACATTGTTTTTCGGGTTCCGGGCATGGAGGGTGAAGGTTGAGGGGATCGTCGCGATCAACTCTCGCACCAGACTGCGGTCAAGGTAGACCATCTCACCGTCGACCTTCGCACCGGCGGCCTTCCAATCGGCCAGTGCAATTTCATCCCGGAACTGCACGCCGATATTTTCAAGGATCTGCATCGACGCGGCGTCGATTTGTTCGACCTGCGCCCCGTCCATCACCTCGGTAAAGGGGAGCGTATTTTCCAGCCCGGGCAACATCGTGATGTCGATGGCCTGCCGTGCCGCGCGCCGTGAAGCACGCCCTCCGGCGCGGGTGCGCGTAACAGTATCGGTCATGGCAGGCCTCCCTTTGTATACATATCGTATACATCAGGGTTTGGGGCGACTAGCAGATTTCCGAAATCTCTTGGCTCAGCGCCGACATGCCCATGCTAGTGGCGGTCAAAAATGCGGGCTGCGATGGGCGCGCCCAGGATGACCGCGATGATGCGCAGCAAGTGATGGGCCACGACAAACGCCACATCTGCCCCAACGACAAGGGCCAGAACCGTCATTTCGGCCTGACCGCCGGGCGCGAACGCGAGGAGCGCCTCCAAGTGAGGGGCAAGGTCCCAGAAGACGGCCAATTCGGCAAAGGCGAGGGCCAGCAAGAGGATTATCACGCAAAAGCCCAAGGCGGCGGCCACATCGCGGCGAACCTCATGGCCCGTCACGCCGGAATATTTGGTTCCGACGACCATTCCGATGAAAAATTGCGCCGCAAAGATGGCCTCGGCCGGTGGACGAGATTGCAGAATGCCGGTGAAGGCCAGCACTGCGGCGACAATGAGCGGGCCAAGGATCGACGCACCGAACAGCCCGATCCGTTTTGCGCCTTGCCAGCCGATCAAACCAGCGGCGACCATCAGCAGCAATTGCACAGGCGCGATTGAAGCGACGGGAGCGCCTGGGGGATTGGTCAGGTCGACTTCCCATCCGAGGCTGAGCACGAAAGGCAGGAGCATCACAATGACCAGAACCCGTGTTGCGTGGATCAGCGACAGGGCGCGAACATCGCCACCGGCTTCTTCGCCGAAGACCAGCATGTCCTGCAAACCTCCTGGCATCGCGGAATAGTAGCTGGTCGCAAAATCAAAGCCCCACAACTTCATGAAATAGGGGATCCCGACGGCGCCGATGGCTGCGATCATCACCGGGATCATGGCCAGCGTTGGCCACATCGCGCCCATAGATTGCACGACCGATAGGGTCAACGTGGCCCCGACCGCCACGCCAAGGATGGCCCGCATGGCGTCATTGACCATCGGTTGGCCGCGCAGCTCCAGCCCCGCCAAAGCAGCGATCAGGCAGGCGGTGATTGGACCGAGCAAGAACGGAAGCGGCAAACCCAGCAGGTAGAACGCGCCAACGCCAAGGGCCGAAATCAGGTAAGTGCGTGTGAGGATCAGCAAGGGATGGCCTTGGGTAGGGACGGTGCAAAAGCTATACGCTTCGCACCAAGAAAATGGTATACCTTTGTATGCAATGCTCCCTTGCCACTACCGCAAAGCGGAGGAGGCCCGACTATCGCGAGAGCCAGCGCGCCAATGCCACGTTGGTTGCGTCTGGCTGTTCCAAGGTCGGCAAATGCCCGGCCCCTTCGATGACCTCCAGCGTCGCATCTGGCAGAAGATCTCGCATCAACGTGTGCCGGTCCAGCGGGCAGAGCGTGTCTGCGGCCCCGCACAGCACAAGAGCGGGCATGTTGAGCCCGCGTAACGTGTCAGATTGATCGGGCCGCACCTGAAGCGCGCGGGATTGGCTTTCAAACACCTCGGGCCCCAGGGCTTCGGCCATGGCCATGCACAGATCTAGGATGGAGCCCTGGTTAGGACCATCGGCGAGGTAATTTGGCTTCATCTCGTCGCGCATGACCCGGCGCAGACCACCGGCGCGCACTTCTGCAATCTGCGGCTCCCGGGCGGCGGCGCGCTCTGGCGGTTCGTCCAAGGGGTTCGTGTCGAGCAGTGCAATCCGTTCAATCCGGTCCGGCGCCTGGCGCGCCATCTCCATCGCGACGATGCCGCCCATCGATAAACCGGCAAGCGCAAAGCGACCCGGTGCGTGGGAAAGGATGTTGCTGGCCAGTTCCGGGATCGTGTTCGCATTGGTCAAGGGCGCCGTCATGACGGGTCGCCTGGCGGAAAAGGCGGTGAACTGCGGTTGAAACAGTCGCGCGTCGCACATCATGCCAGGCAATAGAAGAAGGGGTGTTTTCATGTTTTGGATCGACCTGTCCGTGACGTCCATTCAGTGCGTCACTTGTCGCGCGTCGCGATGTCTTTTGCAAATTCGTGGTGGAAGGATTAACCAAACGGCAGCACCCGCCATGTTAGGTTCGGTGCCTTTCTTTTTGGAGGGCGGTAAATGGCGAACGTACTCTTGATGGAGGATGACGCACTTCAGAGCGCACACGTGGTCGGAATTCTCGAGGAAAATGGCCACGACGTGGTAAGTTGTTCGAACGCGACAGATGCTTTGATTGCGGCTTCGACCGAACGGTTTGATCTTATCATCACGGATATCATTGTGCAGGTGGGAGGGCGAAGCCAGCCCGATGGTGGGATCAGTCTGATCGGGAAGGTCAGGCGCCTGATGGGTCGTGAATGCACGCAGGCAAATGTGCCGATCATCGCGGTCACCGGAACGTACAAAAACCCAGGTATGCGCGACATCCTGACGACGGCCCGCGCAATCGGCGCCACGGACGAACTGAAAAAACCGATCAAAGAAGCCGAGTTGCTTGACCTTGTCACTTCGTTGCTGGACCGGAAGCGTTAAGCCCGGCCCAAAAGCCGGAGCTTTGCATCCAAAAAAGGCAGCAACACGTTGCAGAGCGCCATCAATTCAGCGGATGGCACGCGCTGCCGCGCACTTTGACATTCGATCACACCCCATGGCGCACCATTCCGGCTCAGTCGCAAAGTGACGGAGGATTGCTGCCCCGCTTGCGCCAACCTGCTAATCGCGCCCGATGCCGGGGTGCGCGACAACGCCAAGGACAGATCCACGTTGCATGCAGGTTGATCTGCCGTCGCGAGCAAGGGAACTGGCCCTGCCTGTGCATCGGCAATCACGCCAATCGTTCCGGTGTCACTGGGCCAAAGATTTGCCCAATGGGCCATTTCCTGCAGCGCGCTGTCTTTGCTGCGCCGCTTCGACTCAGCAATACATCGGGCCATATCAGCGCTTTGCCGGTTCCAGATCAGGACATGGTCGGACCCCGTAAAATGACGCAGAAGCGTAGCGAGTTGTTCGGCCAAGCCAAGCGTCAGCTCTTGCGGCAAAAGCTGGGACATGACGGCTTGGGCGATATCGATTGTGGCGGTGCTTCCGAACTCGGGTGCACGTTTCGGGAACACTTCAATCACGTACAGCCGATCGGATGCGAAAGCGCGCACATTGTGAGACGTGCCGAGATCCCCTACGCCCGCAACAGCAACTGCGCTGTCTGTGAAGGCAGGATTTGACGCGGCATTGCGCAGTCCGTGCCACAGCTCGACCCCCAGAAGATCACGCATGTTCGCGTTGAGTATTTGGGGCGCTTCAAGACCCAGGATACCGTGGCACGTCTCGCTGACATGTGTGATCCGCGCCGTTTCGGGATCAACCGCGATCAAGCATGCGAAAGGCTGGTGGTATTGCGTCATATTAGCAGCATGGTGCGTTCGGACTGCGGCGTCTACGTCTCAATGGCATCTATCCGCTTCGCGAAGATGTCACCGGAATTGGCGGCTTCTGGCAGGTCGATGAGTAGGCGGGCCATGTCAGTTGCGGGCAACCAGTCGGGGCGCAGAACATGGTCTTCCCCAAGGCTCCAATTGAAGCGATAGGTCCCGAGCTCTGCCAAGCGATCAAGGCAGTCTATTGCGACGGTTCTTTGAAGCGTCGTGAATTCAAAGGATAGTGCGGAAATGGGGTGGCTCAGCCCTTTGAGGGCTTCGAACTCATAGCCCTCGATATCGATCTTGATAAACTCCGGTATTCCTCGGGTCGCTATCAGTTCGTCCAGAGTCGTCACCGGTACGTCGATCTGGCTGTCCCAAGTTTGGGTGCTCCATGCCTGCGCGTTCTGTGCGGCTTTCACCAGTTCGTCTGACGCCGTTGAGACCGTCGGATTGGACGAGTTGATGTGAAAGGGGAGTGTGCCATGCTCCGCACCAACAGCGGATTGCATCAGAATGGCGTCCGGGTTGCGGCCATGGATCAGGCGCAAGGCGCGGAAGACCCTAGGCTGTGGCTCAACCGCCAAAACGCGCGCGCCCAGGCGCAGGAAACTTGCGGTCCGGTCACCCACATGTGCGCCAATGTCAAAGGCCAAGCTGCCGGGACGAATGAAGAGCGCATTCAGCCGGTCCATCCGGTCTGTGCGCGCCGCGTCGCGGTAGTAGACATCGAAGGAACGGCGGAGGCTTGTCATAGACTGTTCAAGACGTTGCTGGCCGTGCGTGCGGTGTCTGCCCATGTCGGCAAGGCCGCACCCGCCCGTTGCGCGGCTTGCGCCGCCGCTGTTCGCTTGATGTGGTCGGTTAGCATCGTTTCCAATGCGCCGGCCAAGGCGGTCGCATCGTCCGGCGGGGCGAGTAGACCGGCATCTGCCGGTACGGTTTCCGGGACAGCCCCCGTCGCGCAAGTGACAATGGGCAAGCCGCGCGCAAGGGCTTCGTCAAAGACGATGCCATAGCCTTCGTACCTTGTCGCAAGGGTGAACAGCGTGGCCTGTGCATAGAGCTGGTCTAGGTCGGGTTGGGGCAGGCGCCCTGCAAGCGTGACGCGGTCGGAAAGCGCGAGGTCACATCGCAAATTCTCGAGCGCTTGCGCATGGTCAGGATCGTAGGGAGAGCCCACGATCGTTGCGTGCCAGTCGAGATGAGTCAATCTGGCCAATGCTTTGAGCAGGATGTCGTGGCCCTTGCGTGGATGCTGGATGCCCACAGACAGGATCAGCGGAGGTTGCGTGGGCGTATGGGGCATGGTCGGGCGAAGGGTGCCGGGTTGCGCGATTGTGATCTTGGACTCTGGTACAGCGTAATCGCCGATCAGGATCTTGGCTGTGTGCGGGCTGGGGACGAGGACATGCGCGGCGAGCGCAAGGTTGTCGCGCTCCGTCTTGAAAAGATGCGCTTTGGTCTGTGGGTCCAGCCCCGTCTCTAATGCCAATGGATGGTGGATCATAGCGACGATGGGCGCGCGGACTTGCATCAGACCTTCGGTGTCGATGGATCCGTAGACAAGGCCATCAAGGATCAGCGTGCGGTCGCTTGGCAGGGCCGCTAGTTCGGTAACGGCGTGAGTCATATGCTGTTCGGTGGGCGCAGGAAACGTGTCGCCCAATGGGATATGGTCCAGGTCATGCCCAAGATCGCGAAGCCCCTCTAACAGGCGGCGTTCGTAGATGTAGCCACCCGTCAGCGTCGTAAGCTCGCCCGGGATGGCGAAGGCGGCCTGTTTCATGCCAATTGCTCCGGCGCGTAGGTTTGTAGCACCCGTCGCTCAAGCGCTCCGACTAGGCCGTAGCCCAGGACCGAAAGCAAAGTGGTCAGCACAACGGCGCTCCAGAGCATGTCGTAGTCCGACAGCGACGCAGACAGCGCCATAAGCGCGCCGAGGCCATTGCCGGTGGCGAGCCATTCGACAACCGTCACCGCAAGGATCGAGGCGGGCACGTTTATACGGGCGGCAGCGAAGAAGGCGGGCAGCATGGCGGGCACGCGCACATGTCGCAGGATTGCCATGTCAGACGCAGCGTAGGAGTGCATGACATCCGTCGCGCGCCCCGGGGCCTGACGCAATCCGTGAAGGCACGCGATGAAGGTGGGGAAGAAGACCATGATGGCGATGAGTGTGACCGTTCCAACAGCACCGCGCCCGAGGAGCAGGACGACCAGCGGCGCGGTTGTGATGATCGGAACTGACCGCAGCGCGATGGCCAGCGGCATAGCCGTATTGGCAAGTGATGGGGCGAGGATGATGGTCATAGCCAGCGTCGCACCTGCCAGCAATCCGGCGAGATAGCCTGGGAAAAGGAAAATGAGCGTCTCATTCAATGCTGCCGCAAGGGCTGCGCGTGTCTCGGCCGCGTCTGGGGCAAGGAAGAGTGCGTCCACCAGATCATCCGGGCGTTTGGCAAAGAACGAAGACAGGTTAAGCGCATCGAGGCCGACCCACCAAAGGGCGAGGATGGCAGCGGTGCTGAAGGTAACCATGGCGATCAATGAGAACAGATTACGGCGCTTGGCGGCGGGGGCTGCAAGGATCACAGGTGGCTCTTCCGTCAGGACCCAGCGCGCGGCGTAGCCAATCGCAAGGTAGGCCAAGACCGCAACGGCCGTGGCCACGGTTGCAAGCGCCCAGGTCATCTCGATGTTGAGGTCTCGCATCGCACGGATAGTCAGCACGCCCATCCCGCGTTCGGCCCCCGTGAATTCACCGACCATGGCGCCCAGAAACGCGGCAGGTGCTGCGATTTGCAGGCCTGCGACCAGGTACGGAAAGGACGCCATGGCGCGCACACGAAGCAGCGCGGTCATCCGGCCCCGACCATAGCTGCGCACAAGATCCAGCCAATCGGAGGGAACGGCGCGCAGGCCGACGAGGAGCGGGATTAACGTGGTGTAGTAAACAGCCAGCGCGGCGAGCGTGATCTGCGGCCCCGCGCCGGGGCCAAACAGGATGCGCAGGACAGGGCCGGTGGCCACAAGGGGCAGGCAGAAGACCACAAGGGCCAAAGCACGCACCATGTTTTCGGTGCGCGGTAGTGCGATAGCAAGACCAGCAAGCAGGATGGCTGCGGCGTTGCCGATCAGGAATCCTGCAGCGGCGTTGGACAGCGTGACACCAAGAGCGCGCGTCAAAAGCCCTGCATTTTCATATAGGTAGAGCAGGATCGCGGAAGGCGCCGCGAGGACAAAGGCACTGGCGAAGAGATGGGCAAACCCCTCCCAAAGGACAAGGGCCAGGATCGGCCCGATCCATTGCCTTAAATGCGTCATTGGGCGGCTTTGGGCAAAGTGTCGGCCACGCCGTGGCTGAGCGCTGCGAAGGTTGCATCAACATGGGTTTGAAACGCAGGCAGGGCCTTGAGATTTGACGGGCGCGGACGCGGCAAGTCGACCTTGATGTCCGCCACTATAGCGGCCGGTCTCGGAGAAAGGACAATAATCCTGTCGGATAGGGTCACAGCCTCTGTCACCGAATGGGTGACCAAAAGCGTTGTTGTTCCGCGTGCCTCCCATATGCCGGGCAGGTCGGCGGCAAGCTGCGCGCGGGTGAGTTCGTCGACGGCACCAAAGGGTTCGTCCAGAAGCAATAGGTCAGGGTTTGTCGACAGCGCCCGGGCAATGGCCGCGCGTTGGCGCATCCCCCCCGAAAGGGCCCCGGGGCGGGTATCGGCGAAGCCATCGAGCCCTACCAAATGGATCAACTGGTCGATTTCAGCCGCCTTGCGCGGTTTGCGGGCCAGATCCAGAGCCAGCTCGATATTTTGGCGGACCGTGCGCCACGGCAGAAGCGAGGGATCCTGAAAGGCCACGGCAAGCCCGGCGCGGGCAAGGGTATCGGCGGCAGGCGCACCGCCGATCGTGAGCGTCCCGGAGGATGGATCTTCCAGCCCTGCGATCATTCGCAATAGCGTGGACTTGCCGCAGCCCGAAGGCCCGACAAGCGCCGTGGTCTGGCCCGCCACCAGGGTGAGGTCGAGCGGACGCACCGCCTCAACCCCGCCGGTATAAGTCTTGGCCAGCCCTTTGCAGATGATCTCTACGGACATTGGCGTCCCTTAGCCGTGAACTTCTTCCAGGATTGAACGATCCCAGAGGTCCGCTGTCACTTCACGGCCCAGAAGCCTGAGGGTTTCGATGTTGGCCTCAACCGTTTCATCGGTCCACCAGCCGAAGCCGTTTGCATCGGTCAGGTCCGAGAACATCAGCGGCACCTGACGTTCGGCCTGCAACAACTGCGTTTCACGGTCGAGGCCCGCATCGGGGAACATCGAAAGCGTCAGGTCGGTGGCCGCTTCGGTATCCTCGCGGTAGGCCGCCCAACCGGCGACTTCGCCAGCCATAAGTGCCACGATGTCGGCGCGCCGATTGGCGAGGCTGTCTTCGGTCACGATGTAGGTTTGCGAATGGACGGCATAGCCATGGTCGGCCATCAGCATCGTCTCATTCTCGACGCCTTGAACGGTCATGGCGACGGGCAGGTCGGTGGCCCAACACAGCAGGCAATCGACTTCACCTGCGACAAGGGGCTGGGGCGAATATTGCGTCGGCACGATCTCAATCGCGTCGAAATCGACGTCGTTGATGGTGCAAAGCGCCTGCAGCACTGGCGTGTTGGCCAGCGCCATACCGATGCGCATCCCTTCCATGTCCGACGGCTGGTTGACGGGGTTGGCGGAAAGCGAGGCGATGGCGAATGGATTATTCTGCATCGCGACGCCGATGATCTTGAACGGTGCGCCTTCCGAGACGGCGGCGGCGGTGTAGTCGGCGGCCGAGATGCCCATAAGCGCTGTTCCTGATACAACGGGCGGCTCGACCGGTGCGTTGGGCCCGCCGGGTTGCAGGGCGACGGAGAGGCCGCGTTCCGCCCAAAATCCGCGATCTTGTGCGATGTAGCTGCCCGCGAATTGTGTCGAGTGAAGCCAGGACAGCTGGAAGTTAACCGCCGTCTGAGCATGGAGCAGGCGTGGCGACAGCCCGAGGTAGGCTGCGCCAAACGCGCCGACGCCGGTGGCCAGAAGGGAGCGACGAGAGAGGCCGGAAGAAGGTTTCATGTGAAAGTCCTGTTCGTTGCAAGTGTATAGTTTTGTTGACAGTTTTCAGTCATTCGCGCGCAAACTCAAGGCTTTGCTTCGGAATTGTGATCGGCGGTGAGTTCTGGCGCATGGCGAAGCATCAGAAGGCCGGGAAGGGTCACGGCAAGAAAGGTAAGGCCAAACGCGACCGATGCAGCGAGCCCTGCGCTGGACGAAAGGCCCGCGATTGGAAACAGGGCTGCAGCAGCGCCTTCGCGCAATCCCCACCCGCTGACAGAGAGGGGCAGAACCATCGCGAAAAGGATCATTGGGACAAGGGCTGCCGCGTAAAGCAGGGGCATCGGCGCGCCAATTGCGATGGCGCAAAGGGAAAAGGCTGAAACATTCAGCGCGGCGGTTGCGATGCTGAGATTGGCTTGGCGGGAAAAAATCGGTGCGGCCAAAACAGCGTGGTGAAACTGCGCAAGGCCGTGCCCCATGAAACTGCGGCGGAAGATGAGAGCCGCAAACGACAATAGGGCCAAGACCGCCAGGGCACCCCAGATCGCAAGTTGAATGCCCCACGGCCATTGCAAGCCGGATGGGTCTAGTGCGTTGAGGACCAGCGCGCTTATCAGCACGACCAACAGCCCAATCTGCCCCGCAATCCGCTCAAAAAGAACCGACTGCCCGGATGCCAGAAGCCCGGCAGGACCGCGGGTGCGGACGGCGCGCCCCGCATCCCCAAGGACGCCTCCGGGCAAGGATTGGTTGACGACCTGACTGAGGTAGTATTCGCGAATGGCCTGACCCGCCGGCAATTCTATCCCGAGACGGGCGGCGGTCAGACGCCAGCGAAAAGCCGACAGGATTGTCTGCAGTGTCAAAAGCAGGGCTGCGACAAGCAGAAGCAATATGTTGGCGCCACTCAGGAGTGTCCATGCCTCAGCCCAATTCACAGTGCGAAACAGAAGGTATGCAAGTGCTGCAAGCACAAGCGACTGCAACACAATCCTAAGCCACCAGGGCATTATCAGATGCCCGTTCAATTCCCCAGCTCCGCCGCATCGCTGCGGAATGCGTGCAGGACAATATCGCGGGCCATCTCCATCCCAAGGGCAGGGCTGTCTGATGGCGGCAAGAGGCCAGGTGCGGGTGCAAGCGACGTCAGCCGAGAGACCAAAGCGTCCGGTCCAATCACGTGGACAGGCACTTCGGCCCGGTCGTCCAAGCCAATGAAACCGGCCGCCTGATGATCGCCAAGCGCAATGACAAGCGGCGGGTTCTCTGCGTGCAACGCGATATAGTCGAAAACGACTTGCAGAGCATAGTCGACGGCCAAGCGGTACTGGTCGCGAACACGGTCGTGGTCGCGCCAGACGACTTCAGGAGGATCACCTGCCAATGCCATATCGTTGAATTCGGAGCCGTCGGTGATCTCGTTCCATGGCAGAAGCTCGGGCACCGGCGTCCAGGGCGCGTGAGAGGAGACGAGGGCAATCTGAGCGAACAGGCGGCGCGGATCTGAGCCGTCGCGGAGCAGCCGGTCGAGCGTGGCCAGCGTGTACTGGTCGGGCATCGTGACCCAATTGAAGGGCAGGCCGGCATAGCCAGTATCGGCCGCAACCAACACATCCTCGAACCCCATCATGTCGGCCTCGGGCCAATCCAGCGTGATCTGCGGCATCAGAGTGGCAGTACGAAACCCGTTGGCGGCGGCGTGATGGTATAGGTTGTTGCGGCCACTGGCTAAGGCGGCGGCATAACTGATCTGGTTGTCGACCCACAGCCCATTCGCGAAAGTCGCATGGGCCAGCCAGCTTTGCCCGCCTTGTGTGGGGGAGGTAAGGAATCCCGATTGCATCGACAGGCCAAGGCTGCTGAGGCGCGCCTCAGCTGCCTCCAACGTGGCGCGATGGGTCTCAGCGTACAGAGGTGTGTCAAAACTGGTGCGGCCATAACTTTCAATAAAGATGATCAGCACGTCACGGTCGATCTGGTCGAAGAGCCCGGTCGTATCGACAAATGGATCTTGTGCGGCGGCTTGATCAAAGGCGGCAAGGCGCGCGCGCGTGTCGCGGATCATCTCGATCCGCTCTAGTCCGACGCGGGCCGTGAACGCAGCCCCGGGTACACGCGCCGGCAGGGTCCAACGATTGAGCGCCTGACCAATCTCGGCCGTCGCGATTGCCGCCGAAATAAGGGCCAGAGGAACCGCGGCAAACCGTGCCGTGCGTGGTAAAGCCAGACCTGCCCACATGCCCGTCGCCCACCAGATCAGCCATGCGACGGCGATGATGAGCGCCAAAGAGGCGCAGCCAATCAAGATCGTCACTGGCACACCGACCGACCCGGTCAGAAGACGAATGAATGCGTCGATCAGTGAGAGGTCAGTGACGGGGTTAAATCCACGCGATAAGGCGGTGAAACTGACGAAATCGGCGGATTTGAGGGCAACGAGGACAGTCAAAACGGATGTGAGCGCAACTCGAAGCAGTCGAGACACCCCAGTTTGTCCAAGTGCCATCAGTGAAAACAGGATGACGGGCAATTCCAACGGAAACAGAAACAGCGCTTGCCAAGAAACGGCTGCAGGGTGGTTCGGTTGGATCAAGACCAGATGCAGCACCAAGGCCGCGCTAAGAAGGGCCGACACCCTCATGCGCGCGCGGCCCGTCTAAGCCATGAAATGTCACGCCAAAACGACCATAGCAGAGCCAAGGCAGCGATGGCGGCGACCAAATCTGTCAAAGGGGATCCAATAGGCGGGAACACCATAAGCAGAAGCGTTCCAATCTGGATAACGCAGACCACCTTACGAGAAAAGCGCGGCGGCAGGTCACCGTTCAGCCAAGGCAAGATGAGTTGCGCCGCCCCAAAAACGTACCGCGGGATGCCGAGCAGCAGCACGTACGCCCCGGCCGACCCGCTTTGGAACGCGAGGGCGGCAAGCGTGAGGGCAAGGATCGAGTCGACTTCCATATCGAAGCGGGCTCCAAAGGCAGAGCTGAGCCCTTCGCGCCGCGCAAAATACCCATCCAGACCGTCAAGACCGAAGGCGAGCGCGGCAACGACAAACACGGGCCACGCAGACCATTCGCCCGCAGACAAGGCACCAACCAATGCGCAAGCCAATGCAAGCCGCAGCAAGGTTGTCAGGTTGCAAAGGCCAAGCCTTTCGTGCGGATATCGCCGCGCGAAAGCTGCCGCTGCCACCCCTGCACACGCGGAAAATGCGGCTGCGGCCACGAGCCCGCCGCCAAGCTCAGAGCTGTCTGTCGCTAGCCCACCAAGGCCAAACGCCAGGCAAAGCCCCGCAACAGCCGAGCCTAAGAACGCCAAGTTCACCGCGCGCGGCTTCACAATCCTGAGAGGGATGCTGCGGGCTTGGGCCGCGTTCTCAATATTTGTTGGTCTGTTGGTCAAAATCGAATGATGTGCAAGCGTTGGATGCCCTTGCCCCGATCGCGGTATGGGGGTCAGATCAGGCGGTAATGGTAACCTGCCAAGGCCTACAAGAAAGGCCTTTGCGTGGAAAATGACAAATTCGGCAACAGCTTACCGGCAGTATGCTCAATTTGGAGGGGCAAAGCATGGACCGAAGGCTGTTTTTAGGCACTGCGCTGGCCGGAATGGTGGCCCGGGGCCTTCCCCTTGCGGCACAAGACGGCGTGCCGTCATTGCGAGAGGTCGCGCGTGCCATGTCGGCCGAAGCATATGTCGCGCCCTCAGGGGTTCTTCCGGCACCCTTCGCGGGGCTGAATTATGATGCCTTTCGCGGTATTCGCCCAATTGTCGGGCAGGCCGCGATGTTGCCCCAGGGCGGGTCGTTTGCGGTCGATCTGTTGCCGCCCGGCCTGTATTTCCCGGATCCCGTCACGGTGGAGCGCCAAGTAGCAGGAGTTTGGGCGGATCTTCCGCTGACCCCGTCCTTGTTTGATTTCGACGCAAGGTATTTCGACGCAGTGCCGTCCGAGGCCCCGGGCGCCGGGTTTTCTGGCCTGCGCCTCCGATACCCTTTGAATGCCGCGGATGTCATGGACGAAGTGGCAGTGTTTCAGGGCGCCAGCTATTTCCGCGCAATCGGTCAGGCGATGGCTTACGGGCTTTCGGCGCGGGCCGTTGCCCTTGGCACCGGTGGAGCGGCCCCGGAAGAGTTTCCGCGCTTCACTCACATGCGTGTGCACGAAGGGGTGGGCGACAGCATCCGGATGGAGGCCTTGATCGACAGCCCGTCCTTGTCCGGCCACTTCGACTTGGTCCTGCATCCTGGCGTAGATACGGGCATGGATATCTCGGTGACGCTCTTCCCGCGCGCGCGGCTCGACACAATCGGGATAGCGCCGCTGACGTCGATGTACCTGAAAGGCCCGATGCGGGATGCTGCCTCCGATGATTTCCGCCCGCGTGTGCATGACAGCGATGTCCTGTTCATGGAAAACGGTGCAGCAGAGCGTCTGTGGCGACCCATTGGCAATCCGGCCGCGGTCGAAACCTCGGCTTTTGGTGATGTGAACCCGGTCAGTTTCGGCCTCTTCCAGACCGCACGGACATATGAGGATTTCGAGGATAGTGAAGCCCGGTACGAGGCACGCCCCTCTGCCGTAATCCACCCGCAAGGGGAGTGGGGCGCGGGGGCAGTCATGTTGGTTGAAATCCCAACGGGCACAGAGTTTCTGGATAATATCGTGGCGTTCTGGCGACCCGAGGCCGCGTTGGAGGCCGGTGGTGAATATCAGTTCGATTACCGGATCGACTGGACCTTGACGGATCCGGATACCGGACGCGCCGCCCGCGTTGTGCAGTCACGCAGCGGGCGGGAACATGAATATCCAGGCACCCGACGCTTTGTTGTCGACTTTGAGGGCCAATCAGAAGGCCTGACCCCCGATCTAAGCGTTTCGGGCGAGGGGGCATTGCCGGAGATGGTAGCCGGTGCGGCCTTGTTCGATTTGCCGGAGGGGCGCGGGCAGCGGGCGACCTTCCTGTTGACGCCCGGAGAAGAAGCCCGCGCGTTGGAGTTGCGCTTGGTGCTGCGCGATGGGGCCGGAATGGCGATCAGTCCAGTCTGGCTTCACCGTTGGACGCGCAAGCGCGACGGGCGGGAATGACCCTAGACAACGGTCACGCTGATCTCGCCCAAGCCCTCGATAGAGGCCAGCATCGTATCGCCCCGCTCAACCGGTCCAACGCCTGCGGGCGTGCCGCCAAGGATCACGTCACCTGCGGCAAGCTCGAAATATTCCGACAGGTATGAAATCATCTCAGGCACTTTCCAGATCATCTGGTTCAGGTCGCCATCCTGTTTGACCACATCGTTCACCGACACCGCAATGCGCCCGGCATCAATATGGCCGATCGTCGAGGCCGGATGGACCGGGCCGATGGGGGCGGAGCGTTCGACTGCTTTGCCGATCTCCCACGGGCGCCCGGCTTTCTTCGCTTCGCCCTGCAAATCACGACGGGTCATATCCAATGCAACGCCATAACCCCAGACATGATCCAGCGCTGATGAAACGGAAATGTCGGTGCCGCCTGACTTTAGGGCTATCAAAAGCTCAACTTCGTGGTGAACGTTTTGACTGTGTGGCGGGTAGGGGAACTGGCCCGAGGGATCGAGGTTGTCAGGGTTTTTTGAAAGAAAAACGGGGCCTCGCGATTTGGATCATGACCCATCTCAATGGCGTGATCGGCAAAATTTCGACCGATGCAGTATACTCGGCGGACCGGGAAAGCCCCTCCATCTGCGGTTGGAATTGTGTGTTGCTTCGGTGCAGCGATGACGAGATCGGACATAGGCGTTTTCCTTGCAGCTTGGGATTGGCCTAACATGACGTCCGGGCATGGCCAATGGGGTGACCATGTGCTTGGTTTCAGAGAAAGTCTTTGAGGGGACGAGGATACGCATGAACACCCTGATTTCGGCCTTGTTGGGTCATCAGCCAGAGGGCGCTACGTTTCTGGAAACTCCGGATCGTGCACGGATCACCTATGGGGATCTGACGCGCCGCGTGGCCCAGACGCATGGCCATTTGCAGGCTGCGGGCGTCGGCCCCGGGGACCGTGTCCTATGCCAGATTGAGAAATCGCCGGAAGGGTTGGTGTTGTATTTGGCAACCGTTGCAGCGGGGGCTGTCTTTGTCCCTCTGAACACAGGCTATACGGGTGCCGAGATTGACTACTTCCTTGGGGATGCAGATCCAGCCCTGCTGATTTTGGACGACGCCAAGCAGAGCGCGCAAAGCTTAGCGGAAGCGCGGGGCGTGGCGGTGGCAAAACCCGCTGACTTGGTAAAAGACGGCGCGGAACCGGCCCCTGTTCCGCGAAAGGCCGACGATCTGGCCGCAATCCTTTACACATCAGGCACCACCGGGCGATCAAAAGGCGCGATTCTGACCCACGAAAACCTGCTGTCGAACGCGCAGGTCTTGCGGGATCTCTGGCAATTCACAGACACAGACACCTTGCTGCATGCTTTGCCGATCTTTCACACCCATGGGCTGTTTGTGGCAACAAATATCATGTTGCTGGCCGGGGGACGCATGGTGTTTCTGCCCGGGTTCGACATCGACACGTTAGCCCGTCATATGCCGGACTGCACAGCGATGATGGGGGTGCCGACCTATTACACGCGAATGTTGGGGGATGCGCGCTTCAACCAGAAATCGTTGGCACATATGCGGTTGTTCGTTTCCGGCTCGGCCCCGTTGCTGGCCGACGCGCATGCAGAATTTGAGGCACAGATGGGCCATACGATCCTGGAACGCTACGGCATGACCGAGACGAATATGATTACATCAAATCCGTATGATGGCCCTCGCCGCGCGGGCACGGTTGGTTTGCCATTGCCAGGTGTCGAGATGCGCATCAGTGCGCAGGATGATCAAGGGATCGGCGTGGTTGAAGTGAAAGGCCCCAACGTGACGCCCGGCTATTGGCAGAATGCTGAGAAAACGGCGGAGAGCTTCACTGACGATGGCTGGTTCATCACGGGCGATCTGGGACAGGTTGCTGCTGATGGCTATCTTTCCATCGTCGGACGCCAAAAGGATCTGGTGATCTCGGGCGGGTTCAACATCTATCCGAAAGAAGTCGAAGTTGAGATCGATGCACTTCCCGGCGTGGTTGAGAGTGCGGTCTACGGCCTGCCTGACCCGGATTTGGGCGAGGTCGTTGCCGCAGCGGTGGTGTTGGAGCCAAACGCCGACCTTTATGAGGCGGCCATTTTGGCGTCGCTCGGCGACAAGTTGGCCCGTTTCAAAATTCCCCGGCGCGTGCGCATTCTTTCCGAGTTGCCGCGCAACACGATGGGTAAGGTTCAAAAGACGCAGTTGAGGGCCGATGGTTAAGGCAGCCTTCAGTCTTGGGGATTGAGACACGAAGCCGAGGCGCCTATGACATACGCCTTGAACAGGGATGTTTCATGACCAAAATTCTTATTCCTTCGGGTGCGCTTGGGCTTGGCTATGATCGCGCGGCTTTGGCGCGCGGGATCGCGGAACGCCCCGACCTGATTGCCATTGACGGCGGCTCGACCGACAGCGGCCCGCATTACCTCGGTACTGGCACCTCGAAATACTCGCGCAGTTCGGTGAAAGCCGAATGGAGAGAGTTGATGGAAGCGCGCATGGAGGCAGATGTGCCTCTGGTCATCGGAACCGCCGGGACCTGCGGGGCCGACAGTGCTGTTGACTGGATGCTCGACATAACGCGGGAGCTTGCGGAAGAGCTTGGCCAGCCACTCAAAATCGCGACCATCAAAAGCGGGCAGGGCGGGGACACCATGGCCAAGGCCTATGAGGATGGTCGGATCACCCCACTTGAAGCGGCGCCAGAGATTTCCGTCGATCTTCTTCGATCGTGTACAAACATCGTCGCTCTTGCAGGGGTTGAGCAGATCAACGCGGCGCTTGAGACCGGCGCGGATATCGTGATTGCGGGGCGCACGACGGACACCGCAATTATTGCGGCGTTACCGATTGCCCGAGGTGCGCATAGCGGCGGGGCCTGGCATGGTGCGAAAATCGGGGAATGCGGCGCGCTTGCAACGACCAGCCCCTACTCTGGCACTATCCTGATCGAGTTCGATGAGACGGGATTCACCATCACGCCCATGGGGGAAGAGGCACGGGCCACGCCGTACACTGTTTCGGCCCATATGCTTTACGAGAATTCTAACCCCTACGTGCTTTATGAACCAGGTGGGCATCTTGATGTGACGGGCGCCCGTTATGAGGCTTTGGATGCGCGACGTGTCCGTGTCACGGGCAGTGAGTGGATCGCTTCGGGCACCTACACCGTAAAGCTTGAGGGCGCGCGATCCGGCGGCTTTCAGACGGTATCCCTCGCCCTGGTTCGGGATGCGCGGTACGTCGAAAACATCCGTGCTTGGATTGCCGATATCGAAACGCAATGCATCCAAAAAGCTCGGGCCAGGGTCGACGGGGATTTTTCACTGGAGTTGCGCCTGATTGGTGCTGACGCAACATTGGGTCCGCTGGAACCTTCGGCGGGCATCGCAAGTGAAGTCGGCGTCATGGGGATCGTGACGGCGGAGCGGGAGGACATTTCCCGTGAGGTCGCCAAGATCCTGAACCCATACCTCTTGCATCATCCGCTGACGGAGCAGGAAGAAATGCCGACCTTCGCCTTTCCTTTTTCGCCTCCTGAAATGGCACGAGGCGAGATTTTCGAGTTCTGTCTGAATCATGTGCTTGAACTGGACGATCCACTGGACGCCTTCCGGATCGAAACATGTGAGGTTGGACCATGACCACTCTGGCAGATATCGCGACCAAGGTGCGCTCAAAGAATGCGGGGCCGTTTTGGCTGACCTTCGACATTTTCTGCGCCGGAGAGGATGAGTTCCAAAAGGTCTGCGCGGCGATGCGAACGAAACGGGTAGCCGCGGCGCTTCAGGTCGATCCGGATGCCCTCAAGCGATTTGAGATTGCCGACCTCAACGTGCTGAAATTCAGCCTGCCACGCCCGCAGATCCAAGGGACGCGACAGGACCGAGACATGCACGGCGCGTCCTTCGCAACCATCCTTGCTGAGCTTGAGGTGTAGCTAAGGGTTCTTTCGCACCTCACGCAATTGATTTGCAATCGTCTCGGTTGGCCAGTCTGTTCGTCAAATCTGGACCTAGGCACCCCGAGGTCTCCATCTGAAAGGTGTTGACGGCGTTCAGACGCTCAACCTACGCTCGCGCGTGGTGAGCCGTCGGTTCTCCACAACAAAACTCAATGTCCGTTAAGGTGCGTGAAACCCGCCGAAAATACGGAACTGGTCCAGTCCATACGGACGGATCCCGACAGGAGAGAACAATGAAAAAGACTATCGCCTCGCTGCTGGCTGGCACCGCGATCCTTGCGTCCGGTCAGGCAGCATTGGCCGACGGCCATCTCGAAGAGATCACCGTAGCCTACTTCCTTGAATGGCCGATGCCGTTCCAGTTTGCCAAAGTTGAAGGCATGTACGAGGAGGCCATGGGCGTCTCGATCAACTGGGTCGCATTCGACACCGGTGTTGCGATGTCCGCCGCCATGGCTTCGGGTGACGTGCACCTTTCCGTATCGCAGGGTCTGCCGCCGTTCATCGTCGCAACCTCTGCCGGTCAGGACCTTGAGCTGCTCGACGTGGCCGTGTCCTACGCCGACAACGACAACTGCGTTGTCGCAGAAGCGCTGGAAATCGATGCTTCGAACGCCGGTGACCTGGCGGGTCTGACTGTCGGTGTGCCGCTCGGTACCGCCGCGCATTACGGCTTCCTCGCCCAGATGAACCACTTCGGTGTGGATGTGTCCTCGATGAACGTCGTCGACATGGCGCCGCCCGATGGCGCGGCTGCCTTCGCACAGGGTGAGCTGGACATGGTCTGCGGCTGGGGCGGCGCGCTGCGTCGTATGCTGGAGCACGGCAACGTGCTTCTGACCGGTGCAGAGAAGACCGAACTTGGCATCCTGGTGTTTGACGTAACCTCGGCGCCTGCGTCGTTCGTTGCAGAAAACCCCGAACTGGTGGAACAGTTCCTGGCCGTGACGGCAGAAGCCAACGCCATGTGGGCGGCTGGCGACAACCGTGACGCGATGCTGGAAGTCATCGCCAACGATGCCGGTATGGATCTTGAAGCGACTGCACAGACCATCGACACCTTTGTTTTCCCGTCGGTTGAAGAGCAGCTCTCTGAAGCATGGCTCGGCGGCAATGTCGGTGAATTCATGACTGGCGTTGCAACTGTGTTCGCCGATGCAGGTTCGATCGACGGCACGCTGGACGATTACGGCTCGCTCGTGAACATTGCTCCGCTGCAGGCTGCTGCTGAGTAAGGCAATAGCCGTTTGATATCGGCCCGCCGCGACGAAGCCCTCGCGGCGGGCTTTTTCTTATCCGCCAGGTCCCCAGATCGGCCCCTTTGCGTCGGAGTTTGCCCCGCCCATGTCGGAACTCGCAATTAACAACATATCCATGCGCTTCGAGCTGCCCGATGGCGGTGCTGTACAAGCGCTAGAGGATGTCAGCCTGAACCTGAAGCAGGGCGAGCTGATGTCTGTCCTCGGCCCATCGGGCTGTGGGAAAACGACCCTTCTCAACATCGTTGCCGGCTTCCTGGCCCCAACCGCAGGCTCAATCGAGATCAACGGCCATGAGGTCACCGGCCCCGCACCCGAGCGTGGCATGGTGTTCCAGAAAGGCGCGCTTTTCGAGTGGATGAGCGTGCGCAAGAATGTGAACTTCGGCCCGCGCATGAAGAGCATGCCGGCAAAGGAAGCCGCCGAAATCACCGACCATCTGCTTGATGCGGTGGGCCTGCAGGACTTCAAGGACAAAGCCATTTATGAGCTTTCCGGCGGTATGCAACAGCGTGTGGCGCTCGCGCGCTGCCTCGCGAATGACCCCGACGTCATCTTGATGGATGAACCTCTTGGCGCGCTGGACGCGCTAACGCGAGAGAAAATGCAGGGCCTCGTCCTGAAATTGTGGAAAGAGACCGGCAAGACCATCATTCTGATCACCCACTCGGTCGAAGAAGCTCTGCTTCTGGGCCAGCGGCTGGTTGTGATGGCGCCGCGCCCGGGCCGCATCCATTCCGAATATGAGCTGCCCTTCGCACAAGAAGGCGTCGGAAAGGACCTGCGGGAGGTGAAACTTCACCCCGAGTTCAATCCGAAGCGCGAAGAAATCCTCTCCCTCATCTGGGAGATGGAAGAAGAAATCATGGGCCGGAAGGAGGGCTGATAATGATCGTTCTAGCGTTCTACGTAGCACTCTTTGTGGGCTGCTATTTCGTTGTGAAACTGGTGCGCTCGCAAATGGATGCGCGCCGCGATTTCACCTCTTTGAAAACCGTGACCTTCGGTGATGAAAGCGCCGTGACGCCGGACCGGGTGGCGTCGGTTCTGTCCGTTGTGTGCCTGTTCTTCATCTGGGGCGCCTTCACCAACTCGGCCCTCGTGCCGCTGCACGTTCCGGGGCCTTATTCGGGCGATGTTGAATTCACCTACACCGCCGAGACGTCGGATGGGGAAAGCGCCGATGCGACCGTATTCATCCGCGTCTATGGTCGGGATGAGGAGGAAGGCGATCCGCCCGAGATCGACGAAGGCGATGGCCTCGCGCTGAATGATGCAGGTTCGGCTGGCGCATGGGGGTCGGTTCTGATCCGCGCCCCGCGGAACGATCCAGGTGCCGAAGGTGATGATGGCTATGGCATCGTTGCAATCAACGGAGAGCCGATTGCCACGAACGAAACTGTGCGTGTGGACAACGGGACTGTCACGCTGACCCAGCGCGGCTCGCTTAACTTCACGCCGACTGCCGGTATGCAGATGCAGCCGATCTGGCTGCCAGCGCCCGAGGCGATCTGGTTCCGACTGAAGGAAATCTGGACGGACGGCTACCAGAACTCGACCTTGTTGGAGCACCTCTGGGCATCGCTTTTCCGCGTTCTTGGCGGTTTCTTCTTCGGCGCGCTGGTGGGCATTCCGCTTGGCTACGCGATGGGCTTGAGTGGATGGTTCCGCGGTTGGTTCGACCCCATCGTCGAATTCATGCGCCCGGTTCCTCCGCTGGCGCTTATTCCGCTGGTCATCATCTGGTTCGGCATCTTCGAGACCGGCAAGATCGTGCTGCTGTTCCTGGCGGCCTTGTGGATCATGACCATCGCGGCGCGGGCCGGTGTGGCCGGTGTGAACATCTCAAAGATCCACGCGGCTTATTCGCTGGGGGCGTCAAAGGGGCAGATCCTGTGGCATGTGATCGTGCCCAACTCGCTGCCGGAGATATTTACCGGCGCGCGGGTAGCGATGGGTGTGTGTTGGGGCACAGTGGTTGCCGCCGAACTTGTGGCCGCAACCCAGGGCGCGGGCATGATGATCATCGCCGCCTCGCGCTTTCAGCTGACCGATATCGTGATCCTCGGGATCATCTTGATCGGCATCATTGGCTTCGGCATCGACATCCTTATGCGTGCTGCCGAGAACTGGCTGGTGCCGTGGAAGGGCAAAAGCTAACAAAGCCCAATGGAAAAAGAAAGCGGTCCGAATTTTCGGGCCGTTTTCATTTTGGTGGGTCAAGTGCCGCTCAAACCAAAGCGATGGAAGTGGTCAGCATTCTGCGATAACACGACCTCCAATTTCGAGTTGGGACGGGTCCAGACGTGACTATCACGCAAAACATGAAACTTGGGGAAAACGCCCGACATTCCGTCGCCGCGATGATAGATTGGACGAGTTATATTTAATTTCAATGGGTTAAGGGGTGTCGTGTGCACTATGTGTGTAACGCCAAATCGCCTTCTGGCGCGGTCTGTCGGGCGTTTGGCGGCTGTGTGTATTTGGTGAAGTGGAAGAGAGTTGAAGTCCGAACGACCCGAGGAGCTGACCGATTTTTTTGAGCGGACCTGGTCATCTGTGACCTCGTGTTGCGGACCAGAGGTTCAAATGGAGGTGTGGCGATGCGTCTCGCCGATTGTACCATGAAAGGCAAAGGGCGAACTGAACGTTCACGTTCCCGTTAAATCTGCAAATTCGGCATTTTGCGTCCAACTTTTCGCTTGAACCTCCAGCTACCGGAGGCGTTACAATGAGGTGGACAAACTGTGGGCAAGCCGATGGACAAACTGTGGGCAAGCCACTGAAAGACAAATTTTGATGCGGGGAAAACAGATGCTGACGAGACGACATTTCATTCAAACGACCACGGCTTTGTTTTCGGCCGCATTGGCTGGACCGTCGTTGGCAAATAATTGGCCAACAGAGTCGGAAATGGCGTCTTGGGACGCGCAGGTTACGCCGCCGGGTTTTGATCTGGCTACCACCAATCCGTGGGGCTTGAACCCTCGTCTGCTGCCCCAAAGGGTGGCAGCGAACGATGGGCTTGTTCCGGGTGACATTCACGTCGATGCGACCGCGCGCTACCTGTACCATATCGAAACCGGTGGAACTGCGATGCGATATGGCGTCGCCATTGGCCGTGACGGGTTGTACCAACCGGGGACTTACACGATCCGTCGCAAGGTCGAATGGCCACATTGGACCCCCACTGCAAACATGATCGCGCGGGAGCCGGAGGTATATTCGCAGTATGCCAACGGGCAGGAACCTGGGCCCAACAATGCGCTCGGCTCACGTGCGCTGTATTTGTATGTCGGTCAGCGAGATACTTACCTTAGGATCCATGGCACACCACAGCCTTGGTCAATCGGAAGTCGCGCGAGTTCCGGATGTGTGCGAATGGTTATGCCACATATCAACGCTCTCTTCCCCAATGTCGAAATCGGATCCATGGCGCGCCTTTATCCGGCTTAGAAAAGTCGAAGCCAATAATCCGGGGTCTCACAAACGTGTCTTTGCTCTCGTCAGGCACCAGACTTGTTAAGAGGGAACTATGCCGTACTGCCGGGTGTGGTTTCTTCTTTGCGGGTGTTCAATCTGCGCCGAGAGCGTCTTTCAGCAACCTGCGGGTTGGCGAAAATTAACCTCTTGAAGCTATAGTGACTGTAGGTGCTATCTCGGTTCCATCATACCGAATCCCGAGGTGACACCATGCCGTCCGAAACACACCGTCACGATCATTCCGAGAAAACGCACACGGATGGCGATGCCTGCTGCGGCAGCGCCAATTCTGGTGGAGATATTGCCCCTTCCGCTGTTGCCCCATCCTCGGGGCGCAGCTTTCAGGTGTCTGGCCTAGACTGCGCTGAGGAAGTCTCGATCCTCAACAAGGTGGTTGGGCCCAATGTGGGCGGCGCTAAGCATTTGGCCTTCGATGTCATCAATGGCCGAATGACCGTTCTGGATAGCGCCAGAGCGATTTCGGACGCACATGTTGCAGAGTTGGTCGCAAGCACCGGCATGACAGCCAAGCCGTGGGATGCCGACAGCGCATCAGTCGATCAGGCTGCACACCTTGCCCGCCAAAGGGTGTTCACGTTCCTCAGTGGGGGCTTTTGGGCCGCAGGCTTCATCTGGCACGTGGTTGAGACCGGCTTGGGCGGGGCTGTCGGGCTCTTTTCCGGCCACGGGGAAGCGCCGATGCCGTTGATCGAGGTTGCATTTTTGCAATCGCGATCCTGTTCGGCGTCTGGCTCGTGGCGCCCAAAGCGTGGTCCTCCGCGCGGCGGCTTTCGCCCGACATGAACCTGCTGATGGTGGTGGCAGTTGCGGGCGCGATCGGCCTGGGGGAGTTCTTTGAGGCGGCAACGGTTGCGTTCTTCTTCTCGCTGTCTCTCTTCCTGGAAAGTTGGAGCGTCGGACGCGCAAGGAATGCGGTCTCCGCACTTCTCGATCTCGCGCCGCCAACGGCGCGGGTGATCCGCGATGACGGCGCCGAAATGGACATGCCTGCCGCAGAATTGGTCGTAGGCGACCGCTTCATAGTGCGCGGCGGCGACCGTATTCCGCTTGATGGAGAGGTCACATCCGGGATGGGAGCCGTCGATCAGGCGCCGATCACCGGTGAAAGCGCGCTGGTACCGAAGGAAACCGGGGATGACGTCTACGCAGGCACAATCAATGGTGAAGGCACACTGACGGTGCGCGCTACCAAGTTGGCATCGGACACGGTGCTGGCCAAGATCACGCGCATGGTTGGCGATTCCCATGCACGCCGCGCGCCGGTAGAACAATGGGTCACGAAATTCGCACGCATCTACACGCCCATCGTGATGGTGCTGGCGATCGCGATTGCAGTTCTGCCGCCGCTCATCGCAGGCGGGGCGTGGGACTACTGGTTCTACAACGCGCTTGTCCTTCTGGTCATTGCCTGCCCCTGCGCGTTGGTGATCTCAACGCCTGTGTCAATCGTTGCGGCACTTGCCGCATCTGCTCGGGCTGGGGTGCTGATCAAGGGCGGGGCCTATGTCGAAGCGCCCGGCCGCACGACGGCGCTGGCGATGGACAAGACCGGAACGATCACCATGGGCGAGCCAGAGGTGGCGTCCGTGCATCCGTTGGGAACCGCGACGGCCAGGGACCTGATCGAGATGGCTGCCGGTCTTGAGGCGCGATCCTCGCACCCATTGGCGCGCGCCATTATTGCGCGGGCCGAGGTCGACGGCGTCACGGTGTCTGCCGCTGAAGATACTCGCACTGTGCCGGGTCGCGGGCTTGAAGGGCGCGCTGCTGGCCGTTCGATTTGGCTTGGCTCTGACCGTTTCGCGGAAGAGAAGGGATTTGGCAGCGCCATTCCAAAAGACATCCGCGACCGGATTGAAGGCGCTGGAAGCACGCTTGTCGCCGTGGGCGACGACACGGGCGTCATGGGACTTCTGGAGTTGCGTGACAGGATCCGTCCAGACGCTAAAGGCATCGTGGCGCGGCTTCACGCACAGGGCGTGAAAACCATCGTCATGCTGACGGGCGATAACGAGCGCACTGCGCGCGCCGTCGCCGCCGAAGTGGGCATCGACGAGGTCCGCGCTGAGCTTCTGCCCGAAGACAAAGTGAAAGCCATCGAAGAGCTGGTCGAAACCCACGACATGGTGGCCATGATCGGCGACGGCGTGAACGACGCACCCGCCATGGCGCGGGCGCATTACGCGATTGCCATGGGTGCCGTCGGCTCGGATGCAGCGATTGAGACGGCGGATATCGCACTCATGACCGACGATATCGGCAAGGTGCCTTGGCTTATCGGCCATTCACGCCGGGCCATGTCGATCATCCGCCAGAACATTGCGATTTCGCTGGCGACAAAGGCGCTGTTTGTTGGCCTGACGGCCTTCGGGATGGCGTCCATGTGGGGCGCTATCGCTGCAGATGTTGGCGTGTCGCTGGTCGTAGTTGCCAATGCCCTGCGGCTTCTGAACGCTGGAGAGTCAAAGCCACCACCTGCCGGTGGAAAGCGGGTCGGCGCGCAGATGGCCAAGGGGGCCTTGGCGCCTGGACAATAAGGTGGCGCGGGAGGGCGGCGAAGGTGGGGGCAGAATGCGCATATTTGACGTGCTGGAAAAGATCATCCATTCGATAGGTGTGGGGACCGCTTGGCTGACAGTGGTCCCCATCGCGTTTTTCACCGGCCTGCAAATGCTTGATCGCAAACTACACCTTGGGGTGTCGTCGTATCTTCCGGACATTTCGACGTCCTTGCTGTTCATCCTGATCTTCATGACATTCGGGTTCACCTATCTACGGGACGGCCATGTGCGCGTGGACGTGTTTCGAAGGAATTGGCCGCCACGCCGCCTGGCTTGGATCGAGCTTGGTGGTTGCCTCCTCGTCGTTCTGCCCCTCGCGGCCATCCTCACCTACTACGGCTGGGATGGGTTGATGCGAACAACGCAATTCGCGGACAACGACATTTGGGCACGCCGCATTGCCGCTGTGATCGGCCCGGTGGTTCTGGGATTGGCCGGGCTTATCGTCATCGCGCGGAACGTCGCGTTCCTGCGCGGCAATCGCGACAACCTCTCCCCATTCTCTGAGGAAGACCTTCCCCGTGGAGACTGAATTCCTGGCCATCGCCATGCTGGGTATTCTGGCGCTCGGTGTATTCAGCGGCTTTCCCGTGGCTTTGGTTCTGACGGCGACTGGCTTTCTTGCCTTTGTGGGGGCGGTCTGGCTGGAGGCTACGGATTTCGGCCACTTGGGTCTGATCTACCTTCGCGTGCGTGGCATCCTGACGAACGAAGGGGTGCAGTTCACCACCGTGCCTCTTCTGATCTTTCTGGGGCTGGTGCTGAACGCCAGCGGCATTTCATCAACCCTGTTTCGAACACTGGGGCAGGCACTCAGGAGGCTCCCCGGTCACTATGCCATTGCCACGTTGTTAATTGGCCTGATCCTCGCCCCCGCCGCTGGAGTGATTGGAGCTTCCGTCGTGACCGTGGCATTGGTGGCCTACGCCCCGATGCTGCGCTCAGGGTATTCCGCGTCAGCTGCAGGATCGGCCGTGGCGGCATCCGGCGCGTTGGGCGTCGTCTTCCCCCCGGCGGTCCTTCTGTTCTTCGTGGCCAATGTCTTTCAGCTTCGTATTTCCCTGATGTATTCGGCCTTGGTCGTTCCAGTGCTCATTCTGGTTTTCTTCTTTTCCGTCTATTTTTCCGTCACGCTGAGAGGGCGTATCGATATCTCACTTTCGGACGAAGCAAAGCCGACCCTGCGGGATGTGGCGTCCTCGATTCTGGCGATTGCGGTGATCGCCGCCATTCCCCTCAGTATCATGGGCGGGGTCGCGACCCTGTCGGAAGCTGCGGGCGTCGGGGTCTTTGGCGCGCTATTTGTTATGGCGGTTCGCGGTCGCATGACAATTGAGCGGCTGAACAAGACGATTGTGCAGACGGCGTCCATGACCTCGATGGTATTCTTCATCGTCGTGGGTGCATCGATTTTCTCGCTCAGCTTCAATCTGTTGGAGGGTGGGCAGCTGCTTCTTGCGTGGATTGATGGATTTGACCTTGGGCGTTGGGCGACCCTTGGCATGCTGTTGGGCGTTATTCTTGTGCTGGGGTTCGTGTTCGACTGGATCGAAATTCTGCTCGTGTTCCTACCGATCTTCCTTCCTGTGTTCGCACAGCTGGATTTCTCCGATCACGTCGGGTCGGTCTATTTCTCGCAGGTCTGGTTGGCTGGTCTGATCGCATTGGCGCTTCAGACCTCATTTCTCACACCGCCGTTCGGATATGCGCTGTTCTTCGCCAAAATGGCGGCGCCACCGAGCGTCAATCTGGCCGATATCTATCGCGGCGCGGGACCGCTCGTGGTCATCGAAGTCGCACTGATTGCCTTGCTGGCATGGCGACCTGAATTGATCACATGGCTGCCACAACTTGTTCTTTCGCGATTAAACTCGGCTTTGATCAACTAGATTTGGCATGCTAACTATCGTCATGAGGCATAGTCATAAAACCGAGCTTTCTCCATGAAACGCCGCATCTTTCTTTTGGGTACGATCACCGCATTTCTGTCCGGCTGCGCCAGCAGGTTCCGGGACTACGATGGACCGCAGGTCACGCGGCTCAGAATGTACAAGGATGAGCGTTTGCTAATCCTTGATGGCGCTGAGGGTGAATTGCGGAGGTTCCCAATCGGACTTGGCTTCGCGCCCGTGGGTCACAAACAGTTCGAAGGCGATGGCCGCACGCCCGAGGGGGCATACATTATCGACCGCCGCAATCCGAACAGCGAATTCCATTTGTCCATCGGTATCTCCTACCCGAATGAGGCCGACATCGCGTTTGCGGAGTCGCACGGTCGTTCGCCCGGTGGAGATATCTTCATCCATGGCGGTCCGCGGCGCGGAATTGACCCAATGAATGTGCGGGATTGGACGGCGGGCTGCCCTTCTGTCACGGATCGGCAGATTGAGATCATTTATGCGATGGTGCAGAACGGCACCCCGATTGATATTTATCCCTGACGGACGCACCAACTTGGTGAGGGCAGAATCTTCCGCAATCACCCCAGGTAGACATCTAGGAACAGCATAATCACGAGGCCGATCGCAAGGCCGAGGGTGGCCTTGTTCTGATGGCCACTGCGGTGGGTTTCGGGGATGATCTCGTGGCTGATGACATAGAGCATCGCGCCCGCAGCAAAGGCAAGGCCCCATGGCAACAGCGGCTCTGACAGCGTGATGATGCCTGCCCCAAGCAATCCGCCGATGGGTTCGACCATGCCGGTGAGCGCTGCGATGCCCCACGCACGCCATTTGGAATAGCCTTCACCAAGCAAAGCCACAGCGACGGCGAGACCTTCGGGCGCGTTCTGTAGGCCAATACCAATCGCAAGGGGCATGCCGCCTTCCATGCCGCCGGACCCGAACCCAACACCAACTGCAAGGCCCTCTGGAAAGTTGTGGATCGTAATCGCGATGATGAAAAGCCAGACCCGCCGGAGGGACGCACCTTCGGGCCCTTCGCGCCCGGTGTTGAAATGCTCGTGTGGGAGCTTTTCGTTCATCAGCGCAACCGCACCCATCCCGAGCAGTATCGCGACGCAAACGATGGCCGCAGGCGCTGCTTCGCTCTCGAGCCGAATATCAGCTGCGTCCAGGGCGGGAATAATCAGTGAGAAGAACGAAGCCGCAAGCATCACGCCTGCCGCGAGATCCGAGCGAAAGATCACGGGTGGACCGCGATGGGACACGGCCGAACAACACGGGCAGGGCTCCAACTGAGGTAAGTGATCCGGCAGCGAGGCTTCCGAGGAAGCCGAGCATTACTGGTGAGAGGGTTTCCATTGCAGGCCAATCCGTATGTCAGTTTAAATGCGACTTATTCTCAATAGGCCTGCCTTGTCCGTATGGGAAGGCTTGTTCGAGTTTCGCTTTTTGTAGCCGGTACTGATACTGGTCGAGACCAAGTGTCGTGATTGCATCTCGCAGAACGCATCAGAGCCGTTTCAGAATGCTGAAGTGGCATCATTCGGACCTAAGCTTTCCTCCATATATGCGCGGGCCTCAGGTGAGGCGTGACAACGCCGCTCCATCATCCGCTTCGGGATCAACCGCGTTAGCCAGACGGTCGTCGGCGAGGGGGTCTGTCTGGACGGCCGTTCACGAGCACTTCGTAATGAAGGTTCGGGGCCGTGGTAGTGCCGGTTTCTCCGACACGCCCGATCATATCCCCGGCGTTGACGCGCTGACCTTCCGCGAGACTTTCAGGCACAGTACTGAGATGCGCATAGCGCGTCGTGATGTCCGGACCGTGGGCTATTTCGACAACACGGCCATAGCCGTTTCGCCATCCGATGAAGCTCACGCGTCCCGGCGCTGTCGATTGCACAGGCGTTCCGTGCGCCGCGGCAAAGTCCACGCCCGTATGCATTCTTACGTTGCCAAAGACCGGATGCGTGCGACGCCCGAAGACAGAACTTAACCGTGCGCCCACTACGGGTTGCGCGAAAACGCGCAACACATCGCCATCTACATAGATCGTCGCCTGTCCGCTGGCATCATCTGGCCATACAACCTCATAGAGACTTCCCGCGATTTCCAAAGCTGCGAAGGCAAGCTCCGGCTGGCCGATACGTTCTTCACCAACACGCGCCTCGCGCCAAAGCAGGCGGAGCCTTTCTCCACCAGCCATATCTCGGCGGAAATCCACGGTGCCGCCCAACATCTGAGCGAGGTCGACGGCAAAACGGGCAGGAATCCCGGCTTCATCGAGTGCGGCGAACATTGAGGTCGAAATGATCGCTTCACCGGCTACCGTCACAACTTCGGTCTCCGGGGCCATGACTAGTGCGACCATCTCAGTTCCAAAAACTGCCTCGATCCTCACGCCGTCCTCGACGGTGAGGGAGACCGTCTGCGGACTGCCGTCCATGGTGGAGACAATCGTGAGCGAGTGGCCGGGCCGAAGCCGTCGCAGATCGTATTCAGCGCTAATTGCCAAGGCGACTGCTGCCCGGTCGGACGTCGCCATCCCGGAGTCGGCCGAGTACTTCATCAAGCGTTTCGCCGGGTGCGATGTCACGGGACCAAGTCGATAGAGGAGGTTGGATCACTGGCGGCTGTGCGTCGATGGCAGGGGGCAGAAAAGGGGGCAGGGGGCGTTGATCGCGCGCACTCTCGGATCGCATCGTTGCGAAACGAACTGCTCCGTGCCCAATTGTGTCGGGAAGCGTCGGTGGTTCGGGCAGCCACAGGGATGCCTCGTCCAATCCGCTTGGTACCGGGTCTCTCAACCAGGTCCCAGCAGCGAAAATCGCGGCCCCCGAGACACCAGCCACAATTGCCAAACCCGCTGCTATCGTCCTCAGCATCATGTCGTTTCTTCCATTTCTTGTTGCAGTGCGCGGCGGATTTTTGGCAGCGCAAATTCTCTTGCCTCGTGGTAATCGATCGTGGTGACGAATTGCCCCTCGGCGTCGAATAGGAAGACGCTGGCGGTATGGTTCATCGTGTAGTCCCCGTCGTCGGTCGGCACTCTCTCAAAGACGGCACGAAAGCCCTCCGCCGCGCGAGCAATCTGCTCTTCCGGACCAGTCCAGCCGCGGATTGCAGGGTGGAAATAGCTGACGTACTCCGCCATTGCGGCGACGGTATCCCGCTCGGGATCGACCGTGATGAAGATCACGTTCAGCGGATCTGCCTCATTGCCCAACGCGTCAAGCCAGTCTGAGATATCGGAAAGCGTGGTCGGGCAGACATCTGGGCAATAAGTGAAACCGAAAAAGGCCATGGTGGGATTGCCGAGAAGGGCCTCGGGCCCGACAGCGTTGCCTTCATGATCGGTCAAGCTGAACGCCATCTCGGTCAAAGGAATGGGGCGTTGCCCCATCGGCTCCGGTGCGCCGGGGCCGTCGACTTGCCACCATCCCACGAAAAGCATCATGCCAATGGCCGCGACGGCGGTTGCGCCAATGCCCCATACACGCGTTCGCTTCATCAGTCTTCGGGCCCGCGCGCCGCGAAGCCGAGGATCGGCACTTCGACCGTCGCTTCACCACCATCTTCGAAGACCAGAGTTAATGGAAATGTCTCCCCTTCAGTCATTGGCTCTTGTAGTTGCATCAACATGGCGTGCAGGCCACCGGGTTCCAGAGCCACGCTCTCACCCGGTGCGATGGTGATTTCGTCGGTGGGAGTCATGCTACTGACGCCCTCGGCGCTAGTTCTCGTTTGATGTATGGCGGGCATCATGGCCAGCGGGGTCGAAAGTCCAATCAGTGTCACGGGCTCGGTGCCGGTGTTGCGGATCGTCATATAGGCGGCACCGGGACGGTTCATTCCAATGGACGCTCGTGCCCAAGCGCCGTCGATGTCGATATCGTCCGCGTCGGCTAGCGCAGTCATGGAAGCACCCGCGAAAGAGAACAGCACCAACAGCGCGCCCGTGGATACGATCTTTTTCATGTGTCTAATTCCCAATCAATTAGTTCAGCTCTGCGCTGCAGCGACTTGCGAAGCAACCAACCGCCGCAATTCCGCCTCACCAAATGGATCCGGCGAAATGCCGTTCACGAAGAAGGTCGGCGTCTGACGAATACCGACGGTTTCAACGTCGGCACGATCTTGGTTCAGGATTGCCACGACACCGGGCGATAGCATTTGCGTGCGCGCAGCCTCGACATCGAGCCCTGCTGTCGCGGCGATTTGCAGAAGACGGCCAGGTGCAGGCGCTCCGTGGGACGCCCAATTTGGTTGTTCGCGCAAGACAGCTTCGAGAACTGGTTCAAAAACCCCTGCATACGGGCCGCTTCCAGCACGCGGATCGCTTCCTCGGACGCTTCTCCATGGAACGGTGTGTACCGAATTACGACACGGACGGCGTCACCATGCTCGGCCATGATGTCTTTCACGATTGGATGAAAGGCGCGGCATGCCTCGCAGGCAGGATCGAAGAATTCCACGATCGTGACAGGCGCTTCTTCGGGCCCAAGGACGGGTGAGTAGGGGCGGATCATGGCCTCTGCCAGTTCCGGTGCCAATGGCTCCGCCTCGGCAATCGGACCTGGCCTTGTTGCCAGCCAGGTCGCACCGCCGAAACCGGCAACGCCCACGGCGAGAACGGACAGGATTAGGCTACGTCGGTTCATGTTCGTGTGTCCTTCAGTGAAAGGGCTGACAGCATTCCGATCAGCGCGAAGGCCGCGAGGGCCATCAGCGGGATGGGAATGCCGAAAACCAATTGGTTGTCGTCAGTGCAAGAGGGGCCAGTGGCTGTGCAGGGTTGGATGCGCTCGGGGATCAGGCCCGCATAGAGCCCCATATGCCAAAGTGCGATTGCACCGCCGCCGAGGGCCAGTGCGATGCCGTATCGGCCGACCCGCGTGTCCTGCCACCAGAGGCCAAGACCAAGGATGATGGCCAGCGGGAACATGAAAGCGCGCTGGAACCAGCACAGGACGCAGGGTGTCTGTCCCAAGACTTCACCGATGAAAAGCACGGCAAGTGAGGCTACGACGGCGATGATCCAAGCCAGCCCAAGGGCGGTTTCTCCGGTCAAACGGTTCATCTGGCCTCCATTATGTTTTGCAAATCGGCGAGGATTTCTTCGGCGGGCGTGCCGTAGGCCCAGGAGGTCGCAAAGCCAGCCTCGGGGTCGAACAGGAACAGATGTGATGTGTGTCCCATGGTGTAGCCGTCAGGTGCGGCCGCTTCTTCGATGCGCTCAAAGAAGATCGGGAAGGTATCAGATGTGCGTGCGATCTGTTCCGGCGTTCCGGTGAGGCCGATAATGTTCGCGTCGAACAGCGAGACATATTCGGCGAGTGCGGTCGTCGTATCCCGCGCAGGATCGATCGTGATGAAAAGAGGCTGCACGTCTGCGGCGTCCTCACCGAGGCCGTCCATCACGTATGCGACTTCGGACAGGGTGGTAGGACAAATATCTGGACAGTTGGTGAAGCCAAAAAAGATCAGCATCCAGCGCCCATCGAAGTACTCATCTTGTTGCACCATTCCGCGGTGATCGGTTAGCTCAAAATCGGCATAGAAGGCAGGATCAGACCCAGTCTGTGCGCGATCATCCCTAAGATTTGGCCAGAGCATCAGCCATAACGCCGTAAGCGCCGCGACAGCCACCAACACCCATAGGGTTCTTCGGAGGGAAAGGAGGGACAACTAGGTTTACCTGCGGTTAATTCTTATTTGTCTCGGCGGATACATCCTCTAGCAACTGGAGGTTCAAGACGAAAATTCGCTGCACGACACAATATCACAAGGACGTGATTCCAGCCCTTGCCACCCATCATGCCGAAACCTACAAAGACTTTACGTATGTTAGGGGTTTGAGCATGCTCACGATTGGAACCTTGGCGAAGAGAACCGGGACGAAGGTGCAGACGATCCGGTACTATGAGCAAATCGGCCTGATGCCCGAACCTGATCGCACCGAAGGCGGACAACGACGCTATGGTGACGCTGAGCTCGATCGCCTCGCATTTATCCGACACAGTCGACAATTGGGGTTCCCGCTCGATGCGATCCGGGAGTTACTTGATTTGACTGACGCTCCGGATCGGCCCTGTCACGAAGCCGATGAGATTGCACGCCGCCAATTGAAACTCGTAGAGCAAAGGATGGAGCGACTGAAAGCCCTTCGCACAGAATTGAAGCGAATGGTCAAGGAATGCAGTGGCGGTAACGCCGCACAATGCCGTGTCCTTGAAGTGCTCAGAGACCATTCAGAGTGCCTGACCGAGCATGATCAAATTGGCGCTTGAGTAAGCGCAGAAAACGCTTCCAAGTTTCCACTTGAAGCTACAGTGGCTGTAGCAATTATCTATATCCTCGAAAGATTCGAGGAGACCATTCGTGACACATGCTGACCCTTTACTGACTGCAACCCCGATCCTGGATTTTGGAACGGCATCCATCGCCCGGCTTATCGCAGAAAGGGGCTGGCGCGATCTGCCCGACCGCGACAAGATCGGAGTTGTCTATGACTTTGTGCGCAACGAGATCGCGTTCGGCTACAACCGCGCCGATGACATTTCGGCTTCGGAGGTGCTGTCCGATGGCTATGGCCAGTGCAACACCAAGGGCACGCTCCTCATGGCACTCTTTCGGGGTGTCGGCATCAAGTGCAGGATACACGGGTTCACGATCCACAAGGGCCTTCAGCGCGGCGTTGTGCCGGAACTCGTCTACCCGATTGCGCCGGATGAGATCCTGCATTCTTGGATCGAGGTCGAACTAAACGGCACATGGATCAACCTCGAAGGCTTCATTCTCGACGACGCGTTTCTGAAGGTTCTGCAGTCTACGTTTACCGACCGCGAAAGCCTGTGTGGTTATGGTGCCGGAACGGATTGCCTGAGCGCGCCGCCCGTCGAATGGACCGGGCAGGACACCTACATCCAAGACACTGGGATCGTTCAGGACTTCGGAACGTTTGACACGCCTGACGCCTTTTACGCACAACATGAGCAGAAGTTCGGTCGACTGCGGGGATGGCTCTATCGCAACATCATTCGGCATTGGATGAACGCGCGGGTGCAGGCCTTCCGCGCAGGCCGTCTGACACCCAACGCCTCCATTGCCCATGAGCATCAGGAAGAGACCCATGCCGCATGATCACCACGGCCACAGCCATGCCCATCTAGATCCCTCAAGCGGGGATCGCCGCGTCGCTATTGCGATTTGGGCCAACGGTCTTCTGACCGTTGCGCAGATCGTGGGCGGCATTCTTGCAGGCTCACTCGCCCTGATCGCGGACGCGCTGCACAACTTCTCGGACATGGCGGCGCTCGTCATTGCCTTTGCGGCTCGTAAAATCGCTCGCCGGCCCGCTGATGAGCGGATGACCTTCGGCTATGGCCGGATCGAGACCGTGGCAGCTCTGATCAATTACACGACGCTGATCGTGATCGGGCTCTATCTTATCTACGAAGGCAGCATGCGCCTGTTTGAACCGACCGAGGTTCAAGGGTGGACCGTCGTCATCATCGCGGGCCTGGCACTGGTGGTTGACGCCCTGACGGCGGCGTTGACCTATTCCATGCAGAAAGGCAGCCAGAACATCCGCGCGTTGTTCCTGCACAACCTGTCCGACGCTCTCGCCTCGGTCGCCGTTATCGTCGGGGGCACGCTCATTATCCTCTACGACATGCGCTGGGTGGATCCGGCGATCACAATCGGGATTGCGCTCTACATTCTGTATTTGGCGTTTGCTGAGATCGGTGGTCCGATTCGGACACTGATGCTCGGTTCCCCGCCGGACATCGACGGAGGGGAGGTGGTGGCCCTTCTGCGCCAAGCAGAGGGCGTCAGCGACGTTCACCACGTGCACCTGTGGCAGATGGAAGAAAATGCCCCAGCGCTCGATGCTCATGTTGTCGTCGAAGACACCGCGTGGGAGCGGCTGGAGCAAATCAAGGCAGAGCTAAAGACGCAAATTGGTGCAAAGTTCGGGATCAGTCACTCCACTCTGGAGTTCGAGCGCAATGGAGTTTGTGACGCCGAGGCGCCATTGTTCGGTCATGATGATGTCCATGGTCACGGACAGGCTGACAATGCATAGCCACATAGAACTAGTAAAAATTGGCGGTTGCGTTCAAACGTCGTTCTACGTCGGATTGATTGTCTCTCGGACACCAACGAAGAACTCATCGAGAGGCGAATGCCCATGACCACTACAACCGGCGACGTTACTGTATCCCGTCCCCGCATCTTCATCCTAGACATTGCGCGGGTCGCGGCGCTTTTGGCGATGGCGGTGTTTCACTTCGTGTTCGATTTGGAAATTTTTGGCTATGTCGAACCCGGCACGACTGGCGCCGGCTTTTGGCGTGGTCTTGCCGTAGCTTCCGCAGGATCTTTCGTGTTTCTGGCGGGCGTTGGCCTATGGCTGTCCCACGCAAACGGCATTAGATGGACCGCCTTCAGCAAGCGTTTGGCAATTATCTTGGCGGCGGCAGCGCTGGTGTCTGTCGCCACATACATCGCGTTTCCCGACGCCTTTGTTTTCTTCGGCATCCTGCACTCAATTGCCTTGTGCAGCGTCTTGGGATTGGCTGCCCTGCGTCTTCCGATTGTGGTCATCGTGCTCCTCGCCGTCGCGGTTTTCTTCGCACCGGACTTCGCGGCATCCCCGGTCTTCAATGCGCCGTGGCTTTGGTGGACGGGCTTGCAGACGATCCCGCTGAGCACCGTAGATTACGAGCCGATCTTTCCATGGTTTGCGGCCTTCTTGGCAGGCCTGGCTGCGGCGAAATTGGCATCGCACTTAGGTTATTGGGAGAAACTCTCCACCACCAAGACGTCGCGCACGATGCGTGTATTCGGGTTCTTCGGACGGCACACTCTCGTGGTCTATTTGATCCACCAACCCATCTTGATATCAATTGTCTGGGCGGCCACGCAGGTGCTGCGATAGAGCCGTTTCGACGCTCACTAGCTCAACAACTGCACCCATTTCCGGCAAGCCAAAGAGCCGTATCATGGTTGGCCAACTGCCAGTCTGTTTGCACACTCATTGAGCGGGCGAACCTAAGTCAGGGGCCGCAACCGATCATGTGCGAAGCGTTCGTAAATCCTTTCTTGCAGTTGCAAAGCCGCGGTCAGATGCCATGAAGCGTGCAAGCATTGGCGCGACGATGCGCGCGGCTTCCAAGTCCTGCCCGGATTGTTTTGCCAGAACAGCCGCATAGTCATTGAGGTCGCGGTGAACATCGGCAGGCAACTCCACGGTCAGTTTGACCGGCTTGTCGTCGTGGATTGGCCCCAGCTTCAATTTGGTCATCGTACTTGCCCCAGAGGTTCCAGGATCAGGTCACGGGTCACCAATACCTGGACGGGAAAGCCCGGGCGAATTGTCAACGTTGGCGGGATAGCAAGTTGCTGACGCACGATATCGTCTCCCGTGCGACCAATGGTGTCTTGTGCGGCTTCGCGGATTGCGTTGGCAGTGTCGTCTTCGCTTTCTCCGTCCAGTCCGATGTTGAGGATTGTCGCAAGGCCCGCAGCGAGGAAGATGCGGCCCCAATGGTAGTTGACGCGATCTTGTAGTCCTGTGGCACCGGCGCTGTCGGTGCCAGGTTCACGCTCCAGAACTATTGACCGACCGTCCGGAAGAATGAGGCGAGTCCAAACGAGGAGCAAACGGCTTTGACCTGCGGTAATGCGGCTGTGGTATTCCCCCAAAAGCCGGGCACCCTGTGGGATCAAGAGATAGTTCCCGGACGGGCTGTCATAGACATTTGATGTAACCTGAGCGGAGATCTGTCCGGGAAGGTCTGAGCGTAGACCTGTGATCAATGCTGCTGATATCACGCTGCCAGCTTGCACGATGTATGGGCTGGCGGGCGCTGCAATACGTTCGCCGCTCACAGCGTCTCCGTCCGGTTCAGCATTCAGAAATCCTTCAAGCCCTGTAGTTGGATCGACCCCAACTCCGGAGCCAGAAGTCGATGGAAACAGGACGCCAGTCGCGCTCGACCCCGTGGCAGATGCAGGTCTGTTGCTGGGTACGGTTTGCGCCTCGGCAAAGAGAGCGCTCAACCGTGCAGCGTCAATCTCTTGGATGCGTCGTTGCTCGCCCAGATCAACAACAGGTGGCACAGGACCAGTGAGCGGCGGTACCGGGACTGGTTGCCCACGATCCTGCGCGCCGAGGATGGCGCGGCCAAGCTCTCCCAGGAGGGGAGGTCCGAGACGGGGAATGTCGGCATAGTCGCTGGGTAATGTCGAAAGACCGTCGGCGGGTTGAATGCGTTCCGTGGAGAAGAGTTCGGGCTGGGTATCGGCTTGTCGATTGTTCTGGAGGGCTGCAATCAAGATGAACCCAAGTGTTAAGCCACCGATGGCCACAATTAGTGCGATGGCTCGGCGTGAAAGGCGCATGACCCGTGGAGGGTCAGCCCGCAGGCGGAGGTCTTTGGCAATGTCTTCCTCCAAATTTGGTGGATCGTGCATGTCGGCGGACGGGGTCATTGCGTGTCCTCCACGGCCGGGTCAGGTGAACCAGGCCGCTGTTGGACGCCGTCCGTCCGAACAATGCGAACGACGTCTTGACGGCGTTCGCCGAGCCGGAGTTCTGCTGCGCCGAACAGACGGTCGACGATCAGAATACTCCTATGTACGCGGGTGTTGACGATCTGCCCGCTCCCGTCTGTGCCAATGACGAAAAGAGGTGGCATTTCGCCTTGTGCGATGCCGGGCGGAAACACGACATAGACACGACGCCCATCGTCAAAGACTGAGACAGGCCGCCAAGGAGGGGTGTCACCCTGAAGGCCGTAGCGATAGTTCCGCTCGCCTTCGGCCGGGATTGTCGAACGGAGCAGGATCGGACGGTCGTGCAACGCCTCCATGGCCGTTTCGATCTCTTCGAGACGTGCGTCAACCTCGTCCGGCAACTCATCGGCTTCGGCATGTTCCGCCTCAAGCGCATCGTATTCGGCCTTCAGCGCTTGGTCGGACGATTCTTCCTCGTCGCTAACCGGCTCTGCTTCACCATGAATGCGCCGCAGGCCGAAGGTGTGGCCATAGGGAAAGTCCGTGTCGGCCTCGACCCATTTCCAGCCCTCGGCGCGCACCGCCTCAGCCTCCTCGGACAGTTTCTCACGCACCATGAGGTCGAGAAGGGCGGCATCCTGCAGCCAGCCGCCATCGTCCTGCTGGAACAGATCACGCAGGATTTCGCCGCCGGCCTCGATGTAGTTGTCGAGCCCAACGAACTGCGCCGCTTGTCCGAGGCCCGAACTGCGCCTTCGGTCAGCATCCGGCGGATTTCGTAGGGCTGCCGCGAATAGTGGCGCTGCAACGCCTCCCAGACCTGCTCCTGCCGCGCGTGATCGGGATTGACCGTGAAGGCCATGAGCTGGTCGAGCGTCATCTCCTCCTCGGCATAGGCGTCAAGCAGCAACGGCGCGACCGCGGCGAGCTTCAGCCGCTGCTTGACCACGCTGGGCGAAACGAAGAAGGCGGCTGCGATTTCCTCCTCGGTGCGACCTTTCTCCCGCATCGCCTGGAAGGCACGGAACTGGTCGAGCGGATGCAGGGGTGCCCGCTGGACGTTCTCGGCCAAGCTGTCCTCCTCGGCGAGGCCGTCGGTGCGGACGATGCAGGGCACCAGCGCGGTCTTGTTCATGCGCTTCTGTTTCACGAGCAGTTCCAGCGCCCGGAACCTCCGCCCGCCGGCGGGGATCGTGTACTTGCCGGTCTCGGCGCCGCTCTCATCCAGCACGGGCCGCACGGTGATGGAGCTGAGCAGCGTCCGCCGGGCGATATCCTCGGCCAGTTCCTCCATCGACACGCCCGCCTTGACATGGCGCACGTTCGACTGGCTGAGCATCAGCTTGTTGAAGGGGATGTCGCGCGAGGCGCTGAGGGTGATTTTCTGTTGCTTGGTCATCGGGATTACTCCGCGACGGGCCAGCCGGGAGCCACTCTCTCGACCTCCAAACCCGTCACGGAAAACCCGGCCCACCTCTTCCACTGGAAAAGACGCGGACCGGATCGATCTAGGCGCAACTGGCTTCAGGCAGCGCTTTCGAGAAGTGTCTTGGCGCGGGTCTCCATCTCCAGCCGGGCGTCCTGCTGTGGTTTGTTGCGCGCGACCGCCGTGATGCCTTGCACGAAATCAAAGACGCTTTCGGGCGGGCGACCTTCTTCGGTCAACACGGTGTCGATGATGGTGGTCGCGGCTATTCTCGAGAACCCGCGTTTGCGCAAGAATTCTTCCCGGTCCTCGTCCGACCGTGCCACGATCTTTTCGCGTGAGGCCCGAATGCCGTCGATGAAGGGGGCGGGCGAGGAGTTGGCAAAGCGGGTGAGCGCCGGGGCCGCTTCATGCGCGAAGCGGGACGCGGCGTATTTTTCGAATGGCGGATTTTGATTTCCTGAAAATCTTCGACGCCCCAGAGGTTTCGGTTCTGACAGACCGCGCGCAGGTAGAAGCTGGCGATGCCAAGCGTCTTGGCGCCCACCTCGGAGTTCCAGCAGTAGAACCCCCGGAAAAAGGTCGGGCGAACCGTCGGGCAACAGCCCCGCCTCGATCGGGTTGAGATCGTCGACGAGGAACAGGAACACGTCGCGGTCCGAGGCGTAGAGCGTCGTCCTCTCCTTCGTCACGTCCACGCGCGGGTTGTAGATTCCGGTCGACCAATCGAGTACGCCGGGAACCTTCCAGCGCGTGTCACCCGTGCCATTGCCCGCGATGCGCTGGACGGCGGAGACAAGCTCGTGATCGTCGATGCGACCATAGCCGGGGCCAGTCACGGCGCGCAGTTCCGTGCGGCCATCCGGGACCTCCATCGTCTTGATCTGCTCGGCCCGGTGGTTGGTCAGCCCGTACTGTAGGTTGATACCCGCCAGCGGCGCAGGCAGTTGCCGCAGATAGGCCGCGGGCGCACCGACGAGGCTCGAGAGCTGGCCGAAGGACCAATGGGTTGGCGCAACTGGCTCATCCGTGTCCGGCGAGCGAACGAGGCCCAGCTTCTCTGGGTTGTCGCGATGCGCCTCGACCCGGATCGCCGCACTCTCCACCGTGCGCGTCCGGGTCTGGTGAGCGCGTGTTTTCACCGAAGCGAACAGATCGTCAAGCGACAGATATCGCTCGTCATCCGGCCGCGAAAACCATTCGGACGACACGCGATCCACATTCTCGCCGCGCGACACATCCACCTTGTAACCGCCGCCGATGTCACGCCCGGCATCGATAATCTCGGTATTCATAAGGAACCCTCCGCGACGGGCGGCCGGGAGCCTCTCTCTCGACCTCCAAACCCGTCACGGGAACAGGCGGCACGCCTCTCGCTCTTTGGTCACTCCGCCGCGAGATTTCTGGACGGGGATAGGCGGCGCGCATCGTGAAGGTGATGCAGCGCTTCCGGCCGGATATGGGTATACCGGCGCAACATCTTCCAATCCTTGTGGCCAGTTACGAGGGAGACCTGTTCAATGGCGAAACCCGCCTCGAAGAGGCGGCTTGTGCCCTCATGACGCAAGTCGTGGAAATGCAGGTCCTTCACCGTAACCTCTACACATGCGCGACGAAAGGCGGTGCCAACAGATCGAGAGTTATAGGGGAATAACTTGCCCTCCAGCTTTCCTGTATGCTTGCCCTGCGCCTTGACCAAGGCCCAAGCGTCGAAACCAGTGGCATCAAATAACGGAATCCGCTGGTCATTTCCTGTTTTGTTGCGCGGGTCCTTGCGGTCGCGGATCAGGAGCATCCGACGTTCGACATCCAGATCGCGCCATTCTACGCGGCAGATTTCATCGAGGCGCATGGCCGTGGCTACTGCGAATTTTACGATCCGTGTCATTGGTAGGGTCAGGCGCTGGTTGTCGTCAAAGCAGCGAAACAGGCGGTTCAACTCTTCTTTTGTCGGCCTTCTGTCGCGTTGCGTGCCTTTGCCAATCAGGCCAAGCCGCTTCAAGGCAACGCGGGCAAGATCGACCGGTTCTGAGGAAATATCGAGACCGTGCACCGCTGCAGCATGCGTGATGATCATCTTGATGACACCGATATCGATGCCAAGTGTAACGGGACCGGCCCCATTCTTGGCACGCTTTCGACCATACTCTATCAACAATGCGCGATCGATATGACCAATGCGCTCCTTGCCAAGGTCTTTTTCAAAGTTGCCAGGGTCGCCGCCTTACTTCTGCGAGGTGGTTTCCCAACGGAGCACATGTCGTCTATATGCAGGTCCACGAGATCGCCAAAAGTCGCAAGGCGGGCCACGGAAGACTTGTTCGGTGACAGGCCCTGATCGACACGTGTCTCCGCCTGACGGGCCCATTTGTGTGCGTCGTCACGACGGTGAAAGGTCTCGCTGGCGTAGCGGCCCTTGCGTCTGATCTGGACCCGGTATCCACCGGAGGGAAGCTTGTTTATGGTGGCCATGTCGTGTGCGCTGAGTGTGCAATGAGTCGTCGAAAAGGGGCAAATCGCGGGATATTGGGGCGTATTCCTGCGTAGCAACTTTGTCCCGGAACAGTTTGAAGATACACGAAAAATGAAGATAAATCAACATGCTAGGCTGTCCGTGGCGCCGATGATGGACTGGACCGACAGGCACTGCCGGTATCTGCATCGGCTGATGTCGCGTCATGCTTTGCTTTACACCGAGATGGTTACTGCGCCTGCGATCACGCGAGGGGATGCGGCGCATTTGCTTGCCTATGATGCAGCGGAGCATCCCGTAGCATTGCAATTGGGGGCTCTGACCCGGCCGAATTGGCCGAAGCCACGCGCATCGCCTGCACCTATGAATATGATGAGATCAATCTGAATGTCGGTTGCCCCTCGGACCGGGTGCAATCGGGATGCTTTGGCGCTGTTTTGATGCGCCAGCCCGATCTGGTCGCCGACTGTGTCCGGGCGATGCAGGATCAAAGCGCAGTCGAGGTGACCGTCAAATGCCGTATCGGCGTTGATGAGCAAGACCCTGAAGAGGCGCTGCCCCGGTTTCTTGAGGCGATGGTGCAGGCCGGGATCAAGCGCGTGACAGTCCATGCGCGAAAAGCTTGGCTCGAAGGGCTTAGCCCAAAGCAAAACCGCGATGTCCCTCCATTAGACTACCCGTTGGTCTATCGCATGAAATCTGCCTTTCCCGAACTGCATCTCTCGATCAACGGCGGTGTCGCTTCGTTAAACGAAGCGCAGTTGCACCTGAGCCATGGCATGGACGGCGTGATGATTGGACGTGCCGCGTATCACACACCGTCGGATGTTCTGCTGACCGCTGATGCGCAGATTTATGGGGACGTCCCGAATGCGCGAACTGCGGAAGATGTCGCGTTGGAGATGTTGCCCTATATCAGCTCGCATCTGAGCGCGGGCGGGCGGCTCAACCAGGTCACACGGCATATGTTGGGCTTATTCGCCGGCAGACCCGGCGCGCGGGGGTGGAAGCGGACCCTGTCGGAAGAGGCGCACCGGGACGGCGCCGGGCCAGAGGTTGTTTTGCGGGCATTGGATCACGTCACGCAGCACGCCGCCTAGGCGGTGATTTCCGATTGCGATGCTGATGGGGCAGGGCTATACCGCGCGGCACGGGACCCTTAGCTCAGCTGGATAGAGCGCTGCCCTCCGAAGGCAGAGGCCAGAGGTTCGAATCCTCTAGGGTCCGCCATTCTTTCCTTGCATGACCGTCGCCGCTCAGTTTGTGTGCGCGGCAGAATTGCAGTCCCTGAAAGGCGTGGCCCATGCATGTTTCCGTATCCGATATCCGCGCAACGGCAGAGGCAGCCTTGCTGGCCCATGGCGCAGGTGTGTTCCAGGCCTCTGAGGTCGCCAAAGCGGTGGCCCGGGCGGAGGAGACCGGCAATATCATCTGTGGGCTCTACTATCTTGAAAGCTACTGCACCCAGCTGCGATCGGGCAGGGTGAACGGAACGGTGGAGCCGGAGGTTTCGCGCCCCAAACCAGGTACCATTCGCGCGGATGCGAAGTTCGGCTTTGCGCAGCCCGCGTTTTCGCGCGCCTTACCGCAAGCCATTGAAGCGGCAGAGGAATGCGGAGTCGCAACGCTTTGCGTGGCGCACGCCCATACCTGCACCTCGCTTGGGTATTTCACCGAACAGATTGCAGCGAAGGGTCTGATCGGGATTGGGTTCACCAATGCCTCAGCCATTGTCGCGGCCCCCGGCGGACGCGCGCCAGTTCTGGGCACCAACCCGATCGCGATGACGATCCCGGGTGATGGCGCACCGGTGATGCATGCCGATTTCTCGACCTCTGCGGTTGCACTCGGGAAGATCACCATGGCCAAGGCCGCGAGTGAGCGCATTCCCTTGGGATGGGCCGTCGATGCAGAGGGCCAGCCCACCACGGACCCCGAAGCGGCCCTTAAAGGGGCGCTGGTCAGTGCAGCGGGTCCCAAGGGATGGGCTTTTGGATTGCTGGTGGAAGTGATGGCGGCGGGGCTGACAGGCTCGGTCAATTCACTGGATGTGAAGGGGCTGAAACTGCCCGATGGGGCGCCACATGATCTGGGGCAGACCTATCTTCTGATTGACCCCGACGCCCATGCCGGCGGCGACGTCATGCGTGCGCGCCTGAAGAGAGTGGCTGATGTGATCGCGTCAGATGGCGGCGAGGGGCGCGTACCAGGTGTGCCACGCAAGCATCTAGATCCGGTCGACGTGCCCGATGCCCTTTGGGCGCAGGCGCAGGCCTTGGCGGGCGCCTAGGCCTCTTCGGTTTTCGGAGATTGCATGTTGGCCGCCGCCTCGTTCCGGGCGGCAGCCTCCTTGCGTTTGGCAAGCATTGTCCATCCGGCATAGACGCCCGCGAAGATCACGAAAACGGCGATATGTCGAATGGCCATGGGCTTACTCCGCTGCTTGGGTCCGTTTTGGCAGCACCCAGTCGGGACGCGGGAAATGGCAGGTATAGCCATTTGGAATCCGCTCCAGATAATCCTGATGCTCTGGCTCAGCTTCCCAGAAATCGCTCACCGGCTCAACCTCCGTGACAACCGGACCGGGCCAAATCCCGCTATGGTTGACGTCAGCAATCGTATCGAGAGCCACTTGGCGCTGGTCTTCATCGACATAGTAGATGGCTGAGCGGTAGCTCATGCCACGGTCATTGCCTTGGCGGTTCAGCGTGGTCGGGTCATGGATCTGGAAGAAGAATTCCAGCAGTTGGCGATAGCTGATGACATTGGGATCATAAATGATTTCAATGCCTTCCGCATGTGTGCCGTGGTTGCGGTAGGTCGCGTTGGGAACATCGCCCCCGGTATAGCCCACGCGGGTTTTCTCGACACCGGGCAGTTTGCGGATCAGATCCTGCATGCCCCAGAAACAGCCGCCGGCCAGTACTGCACGGTCACTCATGCCACATCCTCCACTTGATCGATGTATTTGCCGTAGCCCTCGGCCTCCATATCGTCACGATGGATGAACCGCAGGCTTGCGGAATTGATGCAATAGCGCAGACCGCCTCGGTCACGCGGACCGTCAGGGAAGACATGTCCCAGATGGCTGTCGCCGTGTTTGGACCGCACCTCGGTGCGGATCATGCCATGGGTGGTGTCCCGATGCTCGGTCACGTTGTCGATCGGTTTTGTGAATGACGGCCAACCGCATCCGCTTTCATATTTGTCCGCGGACGCGAACAAGGGCTCGCCTGACACGATGTCGACGTAGATTCCCGGTTCTTTGTTGTCGAGGTATTCGCCCGTGCCGGGGCGTTCCGTGCCGCTTTGCTGTGTGACGCGGTATTGCTCAGGCGTCAGCGTGGCGATCACGTCGGGGTTCTTGGTGAATTCGGACATTATGCTCCCCTCATGGTTTCCTTCAGGAATATGGGGAGCCGATGGTCACTTGTCCAATCGGCGGACATGAAAACGCCCCGCGGGCAGGGCGGGGCGTGATGAAACCTTCGAGGCAGTCAGGCGTTTGCCCTTAGCCACCCCAAGTGCGGACAGGTCCGCAATCCATATGGACGAAGTTCGAGCGCGAGTAACGACCGACACCACCTGCATTGCAGGAGCGCGCGGCATTGAACATCTGCGTGACCGAACGCGACTGCAACTGCAAGTCGGCTGCTTCGCCGCGGATGTGGCGCGAATTGCGTGCAACGCCCGACGACCGGCGACGCAGCATCGCGTTCGTCTCAGGCGAACGATAGCCCGACAAAAGCGTGTAAGGCTCAGACGTTTCCATCAGGTTGTGCGCGGCTGTCATGATGTCGATCGTGCGCGGATCGATGTTGATCGTCTGACCGTTCCGCCAGTCGCGCATGAAATAATTGATCTCTTCCAAGGCCGGGCCGATGTATTCGCCTTCGATCCAGTAGATCATGTTGAGGCTTTCACCTGCACGTCCATTGTACATGTTCAAGCGGCGGATATCGCCAGCACCGCGAAGAAGTCCAGTTGCGTTGGCCATCACTGGCGCGGCCGCAACAGTCGTGGCGGCGAAAGCGCGCATACAGCGCGCGCCGCGAAAAATTCGTGTTCATGGGTTCGTTGCCCCTTGTTCTGCCCGTTCCATTCAGCACCTCGACCGCTTGTCCATGCGATCATCACAAACTCGTGTGCCATCCCCACAGGCTCAGTGCGGCTTGAATGACACAATCGAAACTTTTCTGAAAGCCCCGATGCCCTCAGCTTGTGGATATGTCCCCGAATTTCGGCGATTTTCTGCCGGTTTAGCGGAAAATTGCCGATGGGTGGACGGCAGGGACGTGTTCACGAAACCTCTTCTGGCGATGTGGAAGGTCTGGAAACCCTCTGTTGCATCCATGAAACTACCCTGGAAAACTTGCAAAAACGTGAATGGACTCGCGCGCAGGCTCACGTAAGGGTGAGGCATTGACGGCTGCACCACAGATTTCCATCCAACTGGGGATATATTAACATGTTGAAACTAGCGAGGCTTTCGCTTCTCTCGCTCGCCTTGGCCGCAACGCCTGCAGTAACTTTGGTTCTCGCGCCTGCGCAGGCAGAGGCACAGGCATTTTCCAGCTTGCGACAGGCCATTGCCGAAGCATCTTCGACCGAGGAGCAGCTGGCGGCCTTCTACCGGGAACGGGACTTCCAGCCGATCTGGACCACCGCTGATGCAGCCGACCGCCGGAACGCGCTTTTCAGTGCGCTGGCGGAGGCGCACAACCACGGCCTGCCGACGCAGCGTTATGACACGACCGATCTTGTCGCGGCCTTTGAAGGCGCAACCAACCCGTATGAAATGGGTCGCGCAGACGTTCAGGCCTCATTGCTGTTCTTGCAATATGCACAGGACATCCACTCCGGCTTTCTAGAGCCCGGCGATATCGTTGGTGACATTGTCCACACATTGCCGCGCCGCGATCCGCTGGAGCTGTTCACCGAGTTCGTGGACGCCAATCCTTACGAATACATCGCAACCCTGGCGCCGCAGCACCCGGAATATACGCGGCTGATGCGCGCCAAGCTGCACCTGGAGAACCTGATCGACAATGGCGGCTATGGCGCCACCGTGCAGGCAGGTTCGCTCGCACCCGGTGCGAGCGGTGAAGCTGTCGTGCAACTGCGCAATCGCCTCATCACGATGGGGTATCTCGAACGGTCCATGACCGCCGAATATGACGCTCGGATCCAGCAGGCCGTTGTGGAATTCCAGATCGACAACGGGATCGAAGCAGATGGCATTGCCGGTGCAGATACCATCCGCGCGGTCAACCGGTCGGCCTCCGACCATCTCTCGGAAGTTATCCTGGCGATGGAGCGTCAGCGCTGGTTGAACTTTGACCGCGGCGACCGGCATGTCTTCGTGAACCTGCCCGATTTCCATACTCGTGTGATCGACGATGGCGAAGTGACCTTCATCACCCGCTCGGTCATCGGCAGCCGCGACGCTGACCGTCGCACGCCCGAATTCTCTGACACGATGGAGCATATGGTCATCAATCCGAGTTGGTATCTGCCCCGCTCTCTTGCGCGCCCGTACATTCCGCAAATCCTGGCTGGAGGGGCAAACCATCTTGAGCTGATGGCCAATGGTCGGACGGTCAGCCGTGGCTCCGTCGACCTGTCGCGTTACACGCCTTCGAACTTTCCGTTCGACCTGCGTCAACCGCCGGGGCCGCGCAACGCTCTTGGGATGGTCAAGTTCATGTTCCCGAACCAGTGGAATATCTACCTGCATGACAGTCCCGAGCAAAACCTCATGACCCACGAGGTCCGTGCCTATTCAGCTGGCTGCATCCGTTTGGATGATCCGTACGAATTTGCTTATTTCTTGTTGGCGCGTCAAACGGACGATCCCCAAGGATTGTTCCACACGGTTCTGGATTCGGGCCGCGAGACACAAGTGGATCTTGCGGAGCCAATTCCGGTGCACATTACCTACTGGACCGCGTGGGTCGATACCGAGGGCCGCCTGAACTTCCGCAACGACATCTACGGGCGCAACGCTGATCGCTTCGCGATGCGATTGCGAACCTCGGGGTGGAGATTCGTGGGGTGAACAGCTAAATCCACCCGCAACACACAAGCGGGGGCGGCATGGCTGCTTACACGATCAGAGACATTGCGGCGGCGCTTGGGGCAGAGGCCCTGGGCGCCGCCGATCTTTTGGTGCGCGGCGTGGCCGAACCTGCGCAGGCTGGCCCGGAAGATCTGGCACTGGCGATGAAGCCCGAATTCGCGGAAGGGCTTGCAAAAGGTGGCGCACGGGCCGCAGTCATCGGCGCGGGTATGGATTGGCAGGCGCTTGGCTTGGAGGCTGCAATTATCGCACCCCGCCCACGGTACGCCATGGCCGGGGTGACCTCCGCGATGGACGCAGGGCCTTTGATTGCGCCAGGCATACACCCAAGCGCCGTTGTTGATGAGACAGCGCAAATAGGGCCGGGTGCTGCAATCGGACCGTTTGTTGTGATCGGCCCGGACGTGCGGATAGGCGAGAATGCACGGATCGCCTCCCATGTCAGCATCGGGGCAGGCGCTGTGATCGGCGATGATGCACTGATCCATGAAGGCGTTCGCATTTGCCACCACGTCCACATCGGGGATTGGTTTATCGCGCAACCCGGAGCCGTTCTGGGTGGAGACGGTTTCAGTTTCGTGACGCCTGAGACATCCATGGTCGAACAGGCCCGCGCGACCCTTGGCAAGGCCGAGAACGCGGCGACCGCCCAAAGCTGGACCCGCATCCACTCGCTCGGCTCACTTGTGATCGGCCATGACGTTGAGGTGGGCTCAAACGCCGCCATTGATCGCGGCACGATTGCAAACACTGTGATCGGGGACGGCACCAAGATCGATAACCTTGTTCATATCGGCCATAACTGTGTGATCGGAAAGGATTGCCTGATCTGCGGCCAAACGGGTTTTGCCGGGTCCGTTCAGATGGGCGACCGCGTGGTTCTGGGCGGCAAGTGCGGTGTGAACGACAATATCGTCATTGGCAGTGATGTTGTCGCCGCCGGATCATCCAAGCTGTTCACCAATGTCCCGTCAGGTCGGATGGTCATGGGGCATCCGGCCGTCAAAATGGACACTCATGTCGAGATGTACAAAGCGCTCCGTCGCCTTCCGCGCACCACACGGGCCGTGACGGAACTGCAAAAAGCCCTGTCAAAGCCGGATGATACGCCCTAAATGCCTTCTCAAGAGGAAGGGTACCACTCCATGGGCGAAAGCGTTCAGGACAGGATCATCGCGATCATCGCAGAGCAGGCGGTTTTGGAGCCATCGGACGTATCGATGGACCAAACGTTGGACGATTTGGGCATCGACAGCCTTGGGCTGGTCGAGTCGATCTTCGCCATTGAAGAAGCCTTTGATATCCAAGTGCCTTTTAACGCGAACGAGCCTCAGGCCAGCGATTTCGATATTTCTTCGGTCGCCGCCATCGTGAAGGCTGTTGAAGGCCTGGTGGCCGAGCAAAAGGGCTGACCGGTGCGCCGCGTTGTCATCACCGGTCAAGGTACAATCAATGCGCTTGGCCATGACATCGCGACAACGCTTGAAGCGTTTCGCGAAGGGCGTTGTGGTATCGGTGATCTGGAGTTGCGCGATGTCGACCGGCTTTCGGTCAAGATCGGTGGGCAGGTCAAAGGTTATGACCCCGAAGCCCTGTTCAACCGCCAACAGATTGCGCTTTACGACCGGTTCACTCAGTTCACGCTGATCGCCACAAAACAGGCGCTGGACGGCTGCGGGCTCGATTTCTCCGGTGCATTGGCGACGCGAACGGGCGTGGTGTTCGGAACCGCCGGTGGCGGCGTGAACACCTGGGACGAGAACTATCGCTCGGTCTATGAAGAGGGGAAGAACCGCGTTCATCCCTTCGTCGTGCCGAAGCTGATGAACAACGCCGCCGCCAGCCATGTCAGCATGGAATACAACCTCAAAGGCCCATCCTTTTCAGTGGCAACAGCCTGCGCGTCGTCCAACCATGCGATGGGGCAGGCCTTCAACCTGATCCGCTGCGGCATGGCCGATGTGATGGTAACAGGCGGGTCCGAGGCGATGCTGTCCTTTGGCGGCGTGAAGGCATGGGAGGGCTTGCGCGTCATGTCAAAAGACGCCTGCCGCCCGTTCAGTGCCAATCGCAACGGCATGGTCCAGGGCGAGGGGGCCGCGGTGTTCTTGTTCGAGGAATATGAGCATGCACGTGCACGCGGGGCTGATATCTTGGCAGAGGTTGTGGGCTTTGCGATGACGTCCGATGCGGCGGATATTGTCATGCCGTCCCAGCAGGGGGCCGCGCGTGCGATTACCGGCGCGTTGACCGATGGCAACCTGAACCCGGAAGACGTGTGCTATATCAATGCGCACGGGACCGGCACGGCAGCCAATGACAAGGTCGAATGCGCGGCGGTTGCCCACGCATTCGGGCATCACGCCGATGATCTGATGATCTCGTCGACCAAATCCATGCACGGGCATTTGATCGGCGGTACCGGCGCGGTAGAGTTGTTGGCCTGCATCATGGCGTTGAAAGACGGCATCGTGGCCCCCACCATCGGTTATGAAGAGCCTGACCCTGAATGCGCGTTGGACGTCGTCCCGAATGTGGCGCGCGAGGCGAAGGTCGACGCCTGCCTTTCCAACGCCTTTGCATTTGGTGGATTGAACGCCGTTCTGGCCTTGCGGTCCGCGCGCTAGTTATCTGCTCATGCAAAAGAAAAGCCCGCGCGGCTGCATCGGCGGGCCTTCTTGCTTTGATGTGAGTTCAACCTACTCGGTTGCTTCTTCGGCGCCTTCTTCACCACCTTCATCGCCTTCATCGCCTTCATCGCCTTCATCGCCTTCAGCAGCGGCGGCAGCGGCTTCTTGCGCTTCAATGAATGCGATGATCTCGGTCCGGCGTTCCAGCAGATCTTCGTAGGCGGCGGTGAACCCACGCAGCGACGCTTGGGTTGGCACGGGAATGCCGCCGATCTGACCGAATTCGTCGCGGGTCAAAGCAAACAGAACCACCAGAGCGTCAGCTCCGTTCTGGAACAGCGCCACGTTTTCCTCGGTCAGTGAGATCTGAACGAAGCAGCCGATGGGGCGGCAGAAGGCGTAGGGCAGAACAACCGCTTCGGCATCGTCGATTTGCATCTGAAGCCCGGGGCTCAGCAGCGTGTCCAACGGCGTCAGGATGGTCGCCGATGCCACGGCTTCGTCGGGGAAAACAGCTCGGCCCCCACACGGAATTCTGCGACCGGGTTGCCGTTTTCCTCTTCCAGCAATTGGAACATCTCGCAACGATCCGGCGCTTCGTCGGTTTCCGCCCGGATGCAACGGATCTGCCAATCGCGATAGATCTCGGCCACGAAAGTTTCGCCCGCTTCGACTTCGCTGCGATCCGGAAGAACAAGGGGATCGTCCTGCGCAAACGCTGCGTTCGATACGACCATTGCAGCAGCAAAGCTCAGGGTGGCAAATTTGTTAAACACGGTCATCAGGTGTGCGTCCTTTTGCTTTTTCGGTTGGCTCTGCTCGGGCACCGAAATCGAAGGTGCGCCTGCCAACCCACCGTTGGCTAACATGCCAGGGGTGCGCCTGTCAGCGCCAAAAAATTCGTGCCTAAAATAGCGAAAGGGCCCGCGCACGGACCCTTTGCGTTTTCTCTCCCTGTCGGACTGGCCGACTTATGCGACGGACGCTATGCGAAGGTGTCGCAGCCGTCAACAGGGCTTTTGGGGAAATTTGCAGATGTGAACGATCGCCTGTTTTTCCTGACCAAATGGCCAAAAAAAACCGCGCCCAAGCGGGGCGCGGCCAGTTGACAGGGAGGAAGTCAACACCGCGCAAAAGCGCGGCGTGGGGATAGACTGGCATCCAAAGGTTAAAAATGTATTGGTATCGGCAGAAAAACGGACTGCAGGGACAAATTCGATGCCAGACCAGGTCGAAAACGGGATTTTTGTGGGGGGCGGTGGCCGTGATTACGGCGAAGCTCAAGTTCTGCGGCCGGACTATGCAAACCGGCACGGATTGATCGCTGGCGCCACGGGAACAGGCAAGACCGTGACCCTGCAGATTTTGGCCGAAAGCTTTTCTGCTTTGGGTGTCCCCGTGGTTCTGTCGGACGTCAAAGGGGATCTCTCCGGGCTGGCGCAATCGGGCTCACCCGACTTCAAGCTGCACCAACCCTTTATGGACCGCGCGGCGACCATCAATTTCACCGACTATGCGTATCGCGCGTTCCCTGTGACTTTCTGGGATCTTTTCGGGGAGCAAGGCCATCCGGTGCGCACAACAGTGGCCGAGATGGGTCCGCTTCTATTGTCACGTCTTTTGGAACTCAGCGAAGCGCAGGAAGGGGTCATGAACATCGCCTTCCGCGTCGCGGATGAGGAGGGGATGGCCCTGCTGGATCTGAAAGACCTGCAGGCGCTCCTTGTCTGGGTGGGCCAAAATCGCAAAACGCTGTCCCTGCGCTATGGCAATGTCTCAACGGCGTCCATCGGCGCGATCCAACGACGCCTTTTGGTGTTGGAAGGGCAGGGCGCCGCACAGTTCTTCGGTGAACCGGCATTGGAACTTGATGATTTGTTCCTGAAAGACGAAAGCGGCGCAGGGCGCATCAACATCATCGCCGCTGACAAGCTGATGCAGTCGCCACGTCTCTACGCAACGTTCCTGTTGTGGCTTCTGTCCGAACTGTTTGAAACGCTGCCTGAAGTCGGAGATCCGGACAAACCCAAGCTCGTTTTCTTCTTCGATGAAGCCCATCTGCTGTTTGAAGACGCGCCCAAGGCGTTAGTGGATAAGGTGGAACAGGTCGCGCGCCTGATCCGGTCGAAAGGCGTTGGAGTTTATTTCATCACGCAAAACCCTGCCGATGTGCCCGAAGACATTCTGGGCCAGCTTGGCAATCGTGTGCAGCACGCGTTGCGGGCCTTTACCGCGAAGGATCGCAGGGCGCTCAAGCAGGCGGCAGAAAATTACCGCGAAAATCCGGATCTGGATATCGAGGACGCGATCCGCGAGGTGGGCGTGGGTGAGGCCGTGACCTCCCTCCTCGAACGCAAAGGCGTCCCTGGGATCGCGCAACGCACGCTGATCCGCCCGCCGTCTTCGCAGCTTGGCCCGATCGAACCTGCGACGCGGGCCGCCTTGATGGGTGCGTCGCCCGTGGCTGGTAAGTATGACACGCTGCAAGACCGCGAAAGTGCTTTTGAAATCCTCCAGAAACGCGCAGCTGAGGCCGCGAAGGAGGCGGAGCAGGCAGAAGAGGCCGAGGAGGAGGCTGAGGCCGCTGAACGCGAATATCGGGCCGGTCGGCGCTATTCTGGTGGGGGCGTCAGCCGATCATCCTCGCGCCCCGTGCGGCAACGCCGGTCTTCGTCCCGCTCAGACAGCATCGGCACGACCTTCGCCAAAAGTTTCGCCCGACAGCTTGGCACGCGCACAGGCCGGGCGGTCGTGCGGGGTGTTCTGGGTGGGCTGTTCCGGGGCCGTTGAGCGGCCCGGGACACGCGTGATTTCCGCTCCTAAAGGGCAAGGGGTATCACGTTGATCATTCACGGGTGAATAGCTAGGGCATGTTTTGGTGGCAACGCTATTCATTCCTGAATGGGCAACGCGCACAAGACCCGCACACTGGGACATGACATCTGCGTCAACGCGGCGAAATCCGATCGGCCACGTCGTCACATCCTATGGTCACTCCCGCGCGCATGACCTAGACTGTGGGTCATGATCGTAGAACTCGGACATTTCGCACTGATCCTCGCCTTCGCCGTGGCGATCTTTCAGATGGTTGTGCCCATGGCGGGCGCCTGGGCAGGCAATCGAGGATGGATGGCGACGGCTGATCCAGCGGCCTCAGCGCAGTTCGTGCTGACGGCGTTCAGCTTTGCCGCACTGACCTATGCGTTTGTAACCTCGGATTTCTCGCTGAGCCTCGTGGTCGCCAACTCGCATACCGACAAGCCGCTGCTCTACAAGATCACCGGCGTTTGGGGGAACCATGAAGGCTCGCTCCTGCTGTGGGTATTGATCCTGACCCTCTTCGGCGCCTGTGCCAGCTGGTTCGGGAAGAACCTACCACCGACCCTTCGCGCCCGCGTGTTGGCGGTGCAGAGCGCCGTTGCCGTTGCGTTTTTTGCCTTCATCCTGTTCACGTCCAACCCGTTCCTGCGGCTGGCCAGCCCGCCTTTTGACGGGCAGGATCTTAATCCTTTGTTGCAGGACCCCGGCTTGGCGTTCCACCCGCCGTTCCTTTATCTGGGCTATGTGGGCCTCAGCATGGCATTCTCCTTCGCCGTTGCCGCGCTTGATCGAGGGTCGCGTCGATGCGGCCTGGGGCCGATGGGTGCGTCCCTGGACCTTGGCGGCCTGGGTGTTTCTGACCATTGGCATCGGCCTTGGATCCTGGTGGGCGTATTACGAGCTTGGCTGGGGTGGTTTCTGGTTCTGGGACCCGGTCGAGAATGCGAGTTTCATGCCCTGGCTGATTTCGGCCGCGCTGCTGCATTCGGCCATTGTGGTTGAAAAGCGCGAAAGCCTGAAAAGCTGGACAATCCTTCTGGCGATCCTTGCCTTCGGATTCTCCCTGATCGGGACCTTTATCGTGCGCTCCGGCGTGCTGACCTCGGTCCACGCCTTCGCCAATGACCCTGAGCGTGGGCTGTTCATTCTGATGATCCTGGCCGTCTTCATGGGCGGTGCGCTGCTGCTGTTCGCCTTGCGCGCCGGCACGATGGAGGCGAAGGGGGTGTTCGGCATCGTTAGTCGCGAGAGTGGGTTGGTGCTTCAACAACCTCATCCTGGCCGTGTCGACCTTTGTGGTCTTCACCGGCACGATCTGGCCTCTGATTGCGGAGCTGTTCTTTGACCGCACGCTCTCCGTCGGACCGCCCTTCTTTGATGCGGCGTTCACGCCATTTGTCTTTGCCTTGTCGGTGGCCCTTCCCATCGCGGCGATGATGCCGTGGAAGCGGGCCACGATTGCAAAGCCTGTGCGCGCGCTGGTCCCGGCTGCGGTTCTGGCACTGGCGGTGGGCTTGCTGACCTGGGCCATGTGGACGGGCCGGTCTGCCATCGGACCTATCGGTGTTGGCCTTGCGGTCTGGCTTGTGGCGGGTGCCGCGACCGATCTCTGGTCGCGGACCGGGCGCGGCGCGATCGGAGGGCGGTTTGCGCGCCTCACGCGCCTGCCGCGCGCGGATTGGGGCAAGTCCATCGCCCATGCGGGCGTGGGGATCACGATGTTCGGGGTTGTCACGCTGACCGGCTACCAGATTGAGGATATTCGCGTCGCGCGTGAGGGTGAGGCCTATCAAGTCGGCGCCTACGAGATTGAGCTTTTGGGCGTGGACGAGACCGTGCAGGGGCCGAATTACCTGTCCACCATGGCCTCTGTCGCCGTGCGCGACGCCTGAGACGGGGGCGGACATCTGCCCTGCTGAACCCTGAGCGCCGGATTTACCCGGTCGCGGGCATGCCGACCACTGAGGCGGGCATCAACAGTGGTGTGACGCGCGATGTCTACGTGACCCTTGGGGATCCGCAGGTCGGCGGAGGTTGGGCCTTGCGGGTCTGGATCAAGCCGTTTGCGAACTGGATCTGGGGCGGCACGATCATCATGGCTTTGGGCGGTATCCTGAGCCTGTCGGACCGTCGTTACCGCGTTGCGGCTGGCGCTGCGAAAGCGCCTGCGGCAGGAGTGCCTGCGGAATGAGGCGACTGGTGTGTGCAGCCCTCCTCGGATCCGCGATCCTCCTCGCGGCTGTGCCGGTTGGGGCGGTGCAGCCCGACGAGGTGCTGGACGATGCCTGTGTTGGAGGAGCGCGCGCGCGATATCTCCGCCGGGTTGCGGTGCCCGGTCTGCCAGAACGAGAGCATCGACGAGTCGGGCGCCGATATTGCCCGCGACCTTCGGCTGCTTGTTCGGGAGCGGTTGGTTGAAGGCGACAGCGATACGGAGGTCGTTGACTATATCGTTGCCCGCTACGGCGAGTATGTTCTTCTCAGCCCCAATTTTGATGGCGCCAACCGCGTGTTGTGGGTTTTGCCGCTGGTGCTTCTCGGGGCCGGGATTGGCCTGTCGGTTGTCTATATCCGTGGCCGGGCGAGCGCACCTGCACCGGCGGAGGCCGGGCTGAGCGCGGACGAGCAGGCGCGGTTGGATGCGATCCTCGAGGATGACCGCGCAGACTGACGCAGCGTTTCCGCTTTTCTGAACTGATCGGTTCGCTTAGGGTCCGCCCAACGCAATGGGAGGCACCTCCATGGACTATGAAACGATTACCCGCGAAGACCGTGACGGCATGGCTGTCATCACAATGAACCGGCCTGATGTGATGAACGCGCTCAACACGCAAATGCGGGCTGAGATCACCCATGCGGTGACGGCGGCGGGCAATGAGGCACGGGTTGTGGTGCTGACTGGGACCGGGCGCGCGTTTTGTTCAGGGCAGGATCTGGGGGATCGCGCGAATGCGGCGAACCTGAACCTGGAGCGCACGTTGCGTGACGAATACATCCCGATGTTGATGGCGATTGTCGACTGCCCGGTGCCGGTGATTGCGGCCGTGAACGGGACGGCGGCTGGGGCGGGGGCGAACCTTGCGCTGGTCTGTGATGTGGTGATTGCGACGGAGTCAGCCTCGTTCATTCAGGCCTTCACGCGGATCGGGTTGATCCCGGATGCGGGCGGCACCTGGGCCTTGCCACGCACGATTGGTTTGCAGCGCGCGATGGGGGCGGCGTTGTTTGCCGACAAGATCAGCGCGCAGCAGGCAGCCGATTGGGGCATGATCTGGGAAGTGGCCTCGGATGAGGAATTTGAAGCCGTCTGGATGGGCCGGGCGCAGCGTCTGGCGAGCGGTCCGACGGAGGCGTTCAAGCGGGTCAAGCAGGTGATGCGGGCGAGCTTTGGGAATGGATTGGAAGAGCAGGCTGAAACTGGAGGGTCAGTTGCAAGGCCAATGCGGAAAGACGCGGGATTTCAAGGAGGGCGTGCTGGCGTTCCTGGAGAAGCGCGCGCCGGTGTACGAGGGGCGGTGAGGTGGCGGTAGCACGCGTGCTACCAGGGTTCAGGCCCCTGTAACTGCAAGAAAAGATGGTTCTCGTTAGGGATCTTTGATCCTCTTGGTCGGGGTGCTGCCTTCTTTGCGCATCCAAAAGCAAGCGCATACCCCCGAGGGTTTTCTGGCAATATGAAGGGGGTGCGCCGTTGAAGTCGCACGTACTTCACATCATTGACATTGCTTTTCGATCTCCGGTGGAATTGTGCGCGTTGTTATCGCGCCTTGAGCGGAGTCCAAACAGCGCGTGTTAAGAGTTGTCATCGGTAGGAGCGTTTTTTGGTTCGGACTGCGATTGCAGCCAGCATGGTTTTTTGGCTGTGTGTGCAACATGTTCTTGCGCAAGAGTCCTCTGCTCGTTTGTGGGCATTGGGAGCCTATTGGGACATCCGTGATATCGAATGGGTTTCTTTTCAGGATCACTTTGAGATACGCGCGGTTGTGCACGGTGCGCAATGGGATGGTCGTAGCGAAGCGCCGGAGGCTCTCTCCGACACGGTTGTGTTGAATGCCCTTTGCGCAACGCTTCTTGCGCATCGTCCCGTTCCACCATCAGCCGATCTCGGGCGCACGGACGTCTTCAGGGTCAGCCTGGCGTACGGACAAACGAATGACAGCGAACGAAGGATTGCCGCGGCTCACGTACCGATTTCTGTGGTTGATGGCGCATGTACCGTGATTTCGAACGCAGGACCTTCGGCTTTGACCTATCAGGGCGGCTTGGATGGGTGGGCTTTCCTGGGCTTTGCGGAGCTCGATGACCTGGAAGAGTTGCAGCCATGGGGCGCCGAGGCGTATCCGATCTTTTCACAGCCGGAGGGCCTCGATGAACCGCCGCCGCTTGAACTCTTGTGTGATGCTGCAGTCTTTGAGGCAAGGTATTGGCGTGAATTGGGTCGGTTTCGCGACGGGGCACGCATTGCGATCGGCGTCACTACTGCCGCAGGCGAGGCCGACTTCTTTCTAGCGGTTCGATCGATAGAGCTTGGGCAATGCGTCTTTCCGGAACCCGGTGGGTTCGGGAATCTGTAGAGTGCCTACCGTTCCGGGATCAGCCCCCGTGGGCTGAACCTGAGCACCAGCAGCAGGATCAGGCCCATGGTCAGCAGGCGCATATGCGCGGCGCTGTCGAGGAGGTGTTCGGAGAGCGGTGAGCCCGGTTCCATGAAGTAGGTGAGGCCCTGCATCAGCATGAGGCCCATCGGCTCCACCTGAACCCAGAGCCACCAGATCAGGAAGCCCCCAAGAACCGCGCCCCAATTGTTGCCCGACCCGCCGACGATCACCATGACCCAGATCAGGAAGGTGAAGCGCAGGGGTTGGTAGGTGCCCGGTACAAGCTGGCTGTCGAGTGTGGTCATCATCGCGCCCGCAAGGCCGCATACGGCGGAGCCGAGGATGAAGATTTGCAGGTGGCGGGCTTTGACGTCCTTGCCCATGGCCGACGCCGAGACCTCATTATCGCGGATCGCGCGCATCATGCGGCCCCAAGGGGAGTTCCACGCTTTCTCGCTGAGCCAGATGAGGGCGATGAGGAACAGGATGAACAGGCCCGCATAGGCGAGTTTGACGGTGATGGTGGAGGCCGTGACGGGGTCAGAGAAGGCGTTCACGAAAGCCTCGTTCGCCTGCAGGTCGACCTCGTAAGGGACCGGGCGGGGGATGCCGGTGACGTTCTTGACGCCGCGGGCCAGCCAATCCTCGTTCTTGAGGACCGCAATGATGATCTCGGCGATGCCGAGGGTAGCGATGGCGAGATAGTCGGAGCGCAGGCCAAGGGCCGTCTTGCCAATGATCCAGGCCGCGCCTGCGGCGAGGACGCCGCCCATGGGCCAGGCGAGGATCACGGGCAGACCGAGGCCGCCGAGGAATCCGGTGGAGGCGGGGTCAACGGCCTCCACGGCCTCAACAGCAGGGTCGAAGACCGTGCGGAAGATCGCAAAGCCGCCAACCAGGACGACCAAAACGGCCAGTGCCCGCAGGCGACCGGCAGGGAGTTTGGTATAGGTCAAGATGGCGGCCACGATTGTCATGGCACCAAGAACCAGGCCCAACAGGACGCTGGGGCCACCGGCGGCCCAGGCCTCTGGCACTGGATCGCTGGAGACAAGTACAGCGGCGAGGCCACCGAGCGCCACAAAGCCCATGACGCCCACGTTAAAGAGGCCCGCATAGCCCCATTGCATGTTCACGCCGAGGGCCATGATGGCCGAGATCAGCCCCATGTTGAAGATCGTCAGCGCGGTGTTCCACGACTGCACGAAGCCCGTGCCGATGAAGAGCACGGCGACGAGCGCGAAAAGCAGAAGGGTTTTGGAATTGCCCGTCTGAGGGGTGGTGGTGGCGTCGCTCATACCGATTTCCCCTTCATGATGCCGGTGGGTTTGAAGAGCAGCACAATCAGCAAGATGCCGAAGGAAACGGCGAATTTATAGTCGGTGCTGAGCAGTTGCAGCAGGCCCTCGGGCTGCCAATCCTCCGGCCCCAGATAGCCAACGACCTTGCGGAACGCGTATGTCACGCCGACCTCGGAGAAGGCGATGAGGAAGCCGCCGAGGATCGCACCCAGCGGGTTGCCGAGGCCACCCACGATGGCGGCGGCGAAGATCGGCAGAAGCAGGCTGGAAATAGGTGAAGGGTTTAAAGCTTTTGTCGAGGCCGTAGAGGACGCCTGCGGTGGTGGCGAGTGCCGCCACGATGATCCAGGTGACGAGAACGACGCGATCCGGATTGATGCCCGATAGAAGCGCGAGGTCTTCGTTGTCGGAAAACGCGCGCATGGATTTTCCCGTGCGCGTTCGGTTGAGGAACCAAAAGAGTGCTATCACAGCGATCAGCGCCACCACGATGGTGATGCCTTGGGTCGTGCGGAAGGCCAGGCCTTCGTCGAGACCCGTCATCTCGCGGAAATCGCGGGCGCGGATGATGAAGCGCTCTCCGTCCGCAAACCGCTGGTCATCGACGCCAATCAGGAAGCGGACGATGCCGTTCATGATGAACATGACGCCGAGGGACGCGATGACGAAGATCACAGGCTTGGCTTTGTTTTCGCGGTAGAAGCGGTAAACGGTGCGGTCGGTGCCGATCATCAGTAGGGCCGTGACGGCGATACCAAGGGGCAGGGCGAGGAGCGCCGTGGGCAGTGGGCCAAAGCTGACGCCTGCGGCTTGCAGGCCCCAGGTTCCGAAAATGGTGATCATGGTCCCGAAGGCCATCGTGTCGCCATGGGCAAAGTTCGAGAACCGCAGGATTCCGTAGATCAACGTCACGCCGAGCGCGCCAAGCGCAAGTTGTGCGCCATAGGCGGTGGCGGGGATGATCACGAAATTCGCCAAAGTGACGAGCGCGTTTAGAAAGTCCAAGTGGATTGTCCCCGTTTAGGTCTCGCTCTGTGGCGTTTGGTCGGTTTTATCAATTTCCGATGGTCTCGCAACTGCCGAAAAAGTTTGTGACGGCAGCCTGGTGGGTTGTGAGGTACGCCAATGGGCCGGTGATGGTGAGAAGGGCTGTTCCGCCGGGGCCGATGGCGGCGTAGGTGGTGCTATCGTCCAGCACGGTCGCGCGGAGCTGTTCGCCCTGCCATTCCAGAAACAACTCACCCGCGTGATCGGCGGCGATCAGGCGCGCGGAATTGGCCTGATCGAAGCAGTCGAGGCTGGCCATGCAAGTCGTGTTGAAGGTGCAGTTCCAAGGCTCGGTCATGGCAGGGGTGGTGAGCAAGAGCGAGGCGAGCAAGACGCGGATCATGACGTGACCTCTGATACCGATGTGCAGTGGTGGCACATGGCGCGCGGCGCGAGGCCCCCGATACGCAGCGCCTCTGCAAGTACGCCGGCCATCAGGACGGCTCACAGGTGCCAAGACCGGTGACAACCTGCATGCCAGCGTGCGGTTGGTGGGTGGTGACGATCACATGTCCGGTGCTGTCGAAGGTCAGGGTCTGCACCGTTTGCGTCGCCTCATCGCGGTGCATGAGGCTGCGCACGCGGGTCTGGTGGACGGCGCCCACAACCGGTGGGAGATCAGCGACCAGAGCATAGTCAGACGGCAGGTCGGTATTAATCCACTCTACCGTCCAAGTCTCATCACCCTCAATGATGCGCAGTGTTTGATCCAGGTCGCGACAGGCGCCCGTATGGGGGCACATCACGTTCAGAAGGCACGTCCAATCCACTGGCGCCTCTTGCGCAGGCGCGGCGAATGGCAATGTGCAAAGGAGGGCGGCGATGGAGACTGCGTTGGAGACGGGGCGCATGGAACCTCTCAGTAGAAACTGGTGCAGCGACCAATGGTCGTTTGAGCTGCGGGCTGACCGTTCAGAGTGAAGTGGCGGGTGTGAATGGCGTCGAATCCATCGAACAGCGTAATGATTTCGCGGTCGCCATGGCCGAGGGTCACATAGCTGGGGGCCTCAACCGTTTCGTCGGGCACCGCGCGAATGGGCGAAATGTGGCCGCCATAGTCGAACATCGGAGCTTCAGCGCCGTGATGGGTGTTGATCGTGACTTCATATGGGTCGCACAGCACGCCCGGGGCGCAGTCCATGGGGACGAAGCCGCAGATCAGGACGTCAGCATATGCGGGCGTCGCCACTAGCAGGAGGGCGGCGATACGGATCATGAGGCAGGCTCGCAGTTACCGAAATAGCTGACCGAGGCCATCCTGCCTGCTGCCTCAAAGTCATGCTGCGTCATCACTGCTTCGCCGGTGGGCGATACGCTGAGCAGAAGCGTTTGATCGGGCTGGGTGTCAAAGATCAGCGACAGGGCTGGGGCCTCCACATGCGAAAGAGGTGTGCCGAATGTGATGCCGTCTGGCGCGGTCAGGGCCAGAGCGCCGCTAATGACGTCGAAGGTGAAAGGCAATCCAGGATGGGACTGGCAATCGGTCAGGGGCGAGCAGAGCTGCGTAAAGGTGCAAGCGAGGCCAGTGGCGGCGGCGGGGGAGGCGGCAAAGGTCAGAAGGAGTGGAAGCAGGCGGATCATTCCGCCTGCTCCGTGCATTCAAGGATGAAATATCGCCCGGCGGGGCCGGCGCGGGTTTGGTCGACATAGGCGAAGCGCCGGGTGAGCGGGTCTGTCGGCTCTTGTTCCACGATGAAGCGGAGGCCGAGGTCTTCGGGATCGGGCGGCGTGGTGTCAAGGGCGTGATAGACCTGCAAAGGGCGCGGATCGTCGGGTTCAGGGCCAAGCTGGCCGGTGTCGCCCGTGATCTGAAGGGACAGGCTGCCGAAGGTCGGAAAGGCGGCGCAGCCGCTGTTTTCGCGGCAAATCTCGACGGTTTCGCAGGAAGCGGCGTAGGAAAGTGGCGTTGCAGGATCATCATCAAGGGTCGCATGCGCGGTCGTCGCGGCCAGCAGAGCCATGAAAATGCTTGGTGCGCCTCTTCTCCACCAGACTATCATGGGGCCGCAAACCGCTGTGTGCAGATGGCTTCCGACAAAAGCGCGTCCGGGCCTGTCGGATTGCCGCCGCGGTCTGGATGAAGGCGTAGGCTGGCGCGCGTCGTCGTGTCGTCGGACGGGATGGCACGGAGCGAAAGCAGCAATGCGCCATGATCGCGAGACCGTGACAGTAGGTGCAGGGCCTGCCCTTGCGCGCTTGGTAAGGGGGAACGATTTCCACTTCGACCGGACGGCCTGTCGCGTCCGCCGAGGTCCACAAGCGGATTGACTGGTCATCGGCCCCGAAATCCAGCGTCACGGGCAGAGGGGCCGTGTCCGTGCAACTGCCATCGGGCGCACAGAATGTGGCGAAGAGGCAGGTGAGAAGGACGACGACGGCTTCCATCTACGCTTATCCCCCGAGGAAGCTTTTGCGCACTTCGGGGTCGGCCAGAAGTTCCTTGCCGGTGCCGGTATAGGCATTGCGTCCCTGCACAAGGACATAACCGCGATCAGCGATCTCCAGCGCTTGGCGGGCATTTTGTTCTACCATGAGGATAGGTATACCGGTGCGCGAGACTTCGATGATGCGGTCAAAGAGCTCATCCATCACGATGGGGCTGACGCCTGCGGTCGGCTCATCCAGCATCAGGACTTTCGGCTGGGTCATCAGCGCACGGCCGACGGCAACCTGTTGGCGCTGGCCGCCCGAAAGCTCGCCCGCCGCCTGCTTGCGTTTTTCGCGCAGGATCGGGAAGAGGTCATAGACCTGTTCCATGGTGGTGCGGAAATCGTCGCGGCGGATGAATGCGCCCATCTCCAGGTTTTCTTCAACCGTCATGGACGTGAAGATGTTGGAGGTCTGGGGCACGAACCCCATGCCCGCCGCAACGCGTGCCTGCGGCGTGAGGTGCGAGATGTCGGCGCCGTCGAGCATCACATTCCCTTCGCGCAGGTTCAGCATTCCGAAGACGGCCTTCATCGCTGTGGATTTCCCCGCGCCGTTCGGGCCGACGATCACGGCAATCTCGCCAGGGTTCACGGCAATGGTGCAGGCGTGCAGGATATCGGCGCCCGAGCCGTAGCCGCCCGTCATGGCATCGCCAATCAGGAAGGGCGTTGTGGTTTCGGTGGCGGCTGCGGTCTGGGTCATGGTTGGCCTGACTTGAGAAGTGGGAGGCACCGGATCATTGGCCGGTGCCTTGTGGCTGTATCATATCCATGGCTTGCGCAATCAAGCCACTGGTGGCTTCGCGGTCATAGTTGAATACGGGTTCTATGATCTCAAGGGCGACTGGAATGCCATGGGCCTCGAATACAGCGAGGTGGATGTAGAACGAATTCGAATTGCCCTCGGGCCGCAGAATAAATGGATTGCCGTAGACGGTCTGCCCATTGATTTCGTAGGTCCGATCACGATTGAATTCCAAATGCCCCCGGCTTTCAAGGCGATCGGCGACAAGGCTCCAGACGGTCCAAAAGGTCGTCTCCACATCACCCTCGGACTCGATCCGCGGGCCGGCAACAGTCCAGAACAGCTGGGTGAGGCGGCGGTCGGTTCGGATCTCGACCGTTGGGAATCCGAACTCGTTGTAGGCAACCGTCAGGTCGGGTGTGCTGCAGACCTCAAGGTCGGTGCCCCAGTCGATGCAATCAGCGACTGCCGGACTTGCGAGGCCGGCGGCGAGTGCTACGACCATCACACGTGCCGGGATCATTGACCGACCTGCATTTGATCGAGGAATTGCAAGTGGAGGGAGCGGTGGCGTGGCGAATAGGTGGTCACGCCAGCCTCGATCGTGACGAACTGGGCGACGCTGTTCTCCATCAACAGAAGAGAGTTCGAGTAGACGTACATTTCCCCATCAACTGTTCCGCGGTAGACGAAATTTGGATGCGGTCCGCCTGCAATGATCAGCTGGCCGCGCTGGATCACGGGAAGAGACTCGACGCTCACATTCGCGGCTGCGGCAAGGTTTTCCAGGGCCACTTCTTGCAGGCGTTCGATGGTTAGCCCGTCTGCCCGGCCAATGGGCTCCACCACGGCGATGGCCTGTATGCCCTGCGGGGTCGCGTAGTAGCTGGTGATTTCGCTGTTGTCGGACTGGGGCGTCAGCACGAATTGCGGGGACGTCCCGCAGAACCGGACGGGTTCGGCAATCAGGGGGCATGGGGCGGAACCCGGCATGGGCAGATCGCCGTCCTTGGGGCTGATTTGCGCGAACGCCGGTGCGCCGAGAGCCGCGACCGCCAGCACCGTCCACGCCTTGATCATGCAGGCGTGCTTTCAAGCTGATCCTTGTTCTTCAGGCCGGTGCCCAGATAGGCTTCGATTACCTGCTCGTTGGCCTTGATCTCATCAAGGGTGCCTTCCGCCAGGACCTTTCCTTCGGCCATACAGATCACCGGACCGCAGATTTTGCCGATGAAATCCATGTCATGTTCGATGACGCAGAAGGTGTAGTTCCGTTCCTTGTTCAGGCGCAGGATCGTGTCGCCGATAGTATTCAGTAGCGTGCGGTTCACACCTGCGCCGACCTCGTCGAGGAAGACGATCTTGGCGTCGACCATCATGGTGCGGCCAAGCTCCAGCAACTTTTTCTGCCCGCCGGAGACGGCGCCTGCCGGATGGTCGGCGAGGTGGGTGATCGTCAGGAATTCGAGGACTTCGTCGGCCTTGGCGCGCAATGCGCGTTCTTCGTCGGCGATGCGTTTGCGTCCGAACCATGTGTTCCACAGGCTTTCGCCGGTCTGGCCTTCGGGCACCATCATCAGGTTCTCGCGGCAGGTCATGGAGCTGAATTCATGCGCGATCTGGAAGGTCCGCAAGAGGCCCTTGCCGAAGAGTTTGTGCGGCGGCAGGCCTGTGATGTCCTCGCCGTCCATCTGAACCCGCCCGGACGTTGGTTCAAGAACGCCAGCGATCACATTGAAAAGTGTGGTTTTTCCGGCTCCGTTGGGGCCGATCAACCCGGTGATCGAGCCCGTCTCGATCCTCAGCGACGCGCCATCCACGGCGTGGAAGCCGCCGAAGTGCTTGTGGAGGTTTTGAACGTCGATCATGCCGAGCGCTTCCTTTACTTGGAAAAACAGCCCGGCGATGACACCGGGCTGTTTGAAGGTCTCAACGATCAGCGCTTAGCGGTAGCCAGCGACCGACAGCTCACCATCGACGATCTCGATCTCACGGTAGTTGCCGGCGCTTTCGCCTGCACCGATGAGCTCAACTGCGGAGGCGCCGACATAGTCGATGTCTTCGCCGTTGGCGATCATCTCAAGCGCCATGCCAAGCTGACCCGGCAGGATCTCGGTGCCCGGTGCGTTTGCAACATCCATGACGGAGCCCATGTAGTCGGCGGCATTGCGCGAACCGGAGGCGGCCATGGCGAGCATGATCAGGGCTGCGGCGTCGTAGGACTCAGCCGAGAACGGCGAAGTGCCGTCGAAGCCTGCTTCCTCGGCCATCGCCTGGAAGAGGCCCGCGCCTTCGCTGTCGGTGCCCGGGTTCTGGCCGAACGAGCCGTCGATGTCGGAGCCGAAGTTGTCAACCAGCGCCTGAGAGACCATCCCGTCCGGGAAGACGAAGGTTTCAAATGCGCCCGTGTCCAACGCCGCCTGGATCACACCAGAGCCGCCTTGGTCCACGTAGCCTGCCACAACAAGCGCATCGCCACCGGCGGATGCCAGCGCGCCGACTTCGGCGGAGTAGTCCGCGCGACCATCTTCATGGGCGGCGGAGAGGGTCACGGTGCCACCGGCTGCTTCAAAAGCGGCGGTGAAGGCGTCGGCGAGGCCCTGGCCGTAATCGTTGTTGGTGTAGGTGACGGCGACGGTGTCGATGCCACGCTCCATGATGATTTCTGCCATCACAACACCCTGACGGGCGTCGGAAGGCGCGGTGCGGAAGAAGAGGCCGTTGTCTTCAGCGGTCGAAAGACCGGGGGACGTGGCGGACGGCGAAATCATGACCATGCCGTTTGGCACGGCGACGTTGGCAAGGATCGAGCCGGTCACGCCGGAGCAGTCAGCACCCACGATGCCATGCACGCCATCGGACGTGATCAGACGCTCAGCCGCGGCTTGAGCTGCCGAGCTATCAACGCAGGTCGAGTCTGCGCGAACCGAGGTGACAGCAGCGCCACCGAAAAGTGCGCCGGATTCGGTGACTTCGGCCATCGCAAGCTCGGCCCCGTCGCCCATGGCAGGTGTGATCGATTCGATCGGGCCGGTGAAGCCGAGGATCACACCAAGGGTCACATCACCCTGATGGCCATCAGCGGCAGCGGCACCGGTCAGCGCCATGGTTGCGGCGGATGCCAGCAAAAACTTCTTCATCAATTTTCTCCCTGTGGATGGGCGTTCATCGCCCTTGATGCCGGGGAGATTAGCTTTGAGCTTCGCAAAGTAAAAGGGGTTGTGTTGCAGGGGATTGGGCAAGGTGCTGCGCACCTTATGGGTGGACAAGCAGCGCCCCTGCGGCAATTTTTGCCGGAGGTACGAAATGGGGGACTTCGCGTGGGAAATCGGTTGAAGGCAGCACTGGTCGAGGGACGTTTGCAGCGGGGTCTGTGGCTGAACCTTCCGGGCGCGGTCACGGCAGAGATGGCCGGGCAGGCCGGGTTTGATTGGTGCCTGATTGATGGCGAACATGGTCCGTGGGATCCGTCCGCCATCCGCGAGCAGTTGATCGCACTTGAGGGGACAGGCACCGAGGCCGTCGTGCGCGTACCTGTGGCCGAGGATTGGATCATCAAGCAGGCGTTGGACCTTGGTGTGAAGACCCTTCTGGTGCCCATGGTGAATTCAGCTGATGAGGCCGCGGCGGTCGTGCGCGCGTGCCGCTACCCGCCTGACGGTGTACGGGGCATGGGCGCGATGGTTGCGCGTGCGGGCCGCTACGGCGGAATTGGGGCGTATGCAGCCAGCGCAAATGATGACATCTGCATTCTGGTGCAGGCCGAAAGCCGTGCGGCCATGGAGGATTTGGCGGGGATCACCTCGGTCGACGGCGTGGACGGCGTGTTCATTGGGCCAGCCGATTTGGGGGCGGATATGGGCTACCGCGATGATCTCGCAAACCCTGCCCTGTGGCAGGCGGTTGCAGATGGGATTGCGACGATTTGCCAAGGCGGAAAAGCCGCCGGCATCATCGTGGGCGGGGCGGAGGCGGAGGCGCGCATGATTGACCTTGGCGTGACGTTTCTGGGGTGCGGCTCGGACGCGGCCTTGCTGCAGACAGCTTTGTCGGAGCTGGCCGCGACATGATGATCGACCTCAAGCACGGCGATGCGCATGCGGTTTTCGACACCGACGCGGGCAATATCCCGGTCTGGTCCGTTGGCGGGCGAACGCCTTTGCATGTCGCGCCTTGGCGGGACGAGGACGCTGTTCAATCCGATCTGAGCGTCGCGGATGTCGACAAACGGCTGGCCGGGGACTTCTTTTGCATGCCCTTCGGGAAAGACGATGTGCATGGCCATCCCATCCATGGGCCAACAGCCAATGATCCTTGGTCGGTCTTGAGCGTCGAGGGCAATAGAGGCGTCTTTGCCAACGGCCTGCCAAAGATGCATGACGCCGTTGTGGCCAAGGAAATTCAGGTCGTGGGCGAAAGCCTGTTGCAGCGGCACATCATCGACAAAGGGCGCAGCGATGTGACCTTCGCCCACCATCCGATGGTCCGGATGGAAGAGGGCGGGCGCATCTCCTTCAGCACGAAACGCGCGGCGCTGACCGATCCTGCGCCTCAACATGACGGGTTCAATTATTGGCAACTCGGCCAGTTGCGCGGTGATCTTCACCTTGAGTTGGAAGGCGGTGGTCAGTGGGATGGGCGAACCTATCCGGCGGGTCATCTGGTTGAGGATTTCTGCACGTTGGTGGAGTCCCGCGAGAACACGCTCGGCTGGACCTGTGTGATGCGCAATGCCGAGGACGATATGCTGTTGGTCCTGAAGGACCCGGTCATGATGCCTGTCACGATGCTTTGGATATCCAACGGCGCACGGGATTTTCCGCCGTGGAACAGTCGACATACGGGCGTTCTGGGTATCGAAGATGGGCGCGCCATGGGTGGGCAAGGATTGGCTGCGGCCTGCGCCGACAACGTGCTGACGTCGATGGATGTGCCCACAACCCTCCCCTTGGGGGAGTTGCACACCATCCGGCACGCGATGGTGTCCTTGCCCCGCCCGCCGGGTTGGACGGAAATTCAGGCCGTGACGCTCAAGAAAGGCGTTTTGACGTTACGAGAGGCGTCTGGCGTCGAGATGTCGGTGCCATTTCCGGAGGGTCATTTTGACTGATCCCTTGATCCTGGTCGACGCCGATGCCTGTCCGGTGAAGGAGGAGATCTACAAAGCCGCCTGGCGCCACGGGATTGCGGTGCGGCTTGTGGCCGGCTCTTATTTGCGCCATCCGGAGCATCCTTTGATCTCTATGCAAATGGCCGGCGATGCGTTTGACGCCGCCGACGATCTGATTGCCGAAGCGGCGGGTCCCCAGACCCTTGTCGTGACGGCGGATATTCTTTTGGCGGAGCGGTGCCTGGAAAAGGGTGCGGCTGTGCTGGAGCCCAAGGGCAGAGCCTTCACCAAAAACTCCATCGGGTCTCAGGTCGCGACCCGGGCGATCATGGCCGACATCCGGGCCGGATTGGACGGGCAGGGGATCGGGGGGCAAAGCCGTTCAGCAAGGCCGACCGTGCGGCCTTTTCCAACGCGATCGAGACTGCACTGCGACGCTTGAAATAGCGCCAAGAAGGGCGTAGAGCCGCGCCTTCTGTTAGAGGTAGTCCCATGTCCTTCACCCTCGCCATTGTCGGGCGTCCCAATGTTGGCAAATCGACGCTGTTCAACCGGCTTGTGGGCCGGAAGCTGGCGCTGGTCGATGACCAGCCCGGTGTCACGCGCGACTTGCGTGAAGGCGATGCGCGGTTGGGGCCCTTGCGGTTCACGGTGGTGGATACAGCCGGCCTTGAGGATGCGACCGATGACAGCCTGCAAGGCCGGATGCGGCGGCTGACGGAACATGCCGTCCAGATGGCCGATGCCGCGCTGTTTGTCATCGACGCGCGCGCCGGGGTGACAGCAGCGGATGAGTATTTCGCCGACATCCTGCGCAAATCCGGCAAGCCCGTGCTTCTGGGGTGCAACAAGGCAGAAGGCAATGCGGGCCAGTCCGGCATGTTGGAGGCTTACGGCCTTGGATTGGGGGAGCCAATTGGTCTGAGTGCCGAGCACGGTGAGGGCATGAGCGATCTTGCCATCAGTCTTGCGCCCTTGATTGAGGCGAAGCCCGTTGAAGAGGCAGAAACCGACGTCGATATCGAGGGTGAAGATCGCGTCATAAGCCGTTCTAAACCCTTGCAAATTGCTGTTGTTGGCCGTCCGAATGCAGGCAAGTCCACTCTGATCAACCAGATCATTGGCGAGGACCGATTGCTGACCGGCCCTGAGGCCGGGATCACCCGCGATGCCATTGCCCTGCCGTTCGAATGGGACGGCGTGCCGATGAAGATCTTCGATACGGCGGGCATGCGCAAACGCGCCAAGGTGCAGGAAAAGCTGGAAAAGCTTTCGGTTGCAGATGGCCTGCGCGCGGTGAAGTTCGCGGAAGTTGTGGTGGTCCTGCTGGATGCCGCGATCCCGTTCGAGACCCAGGATCTGCGCATCGCCGATCTGGCCGAGCGCGAAGGGCGCGCGGTGGTCGTCGCTGTGAACAAATGGGACGTAGAGCAGGAAAAGCAGCAAAAGCTAAAGGATCTGCGGGCAGGATTTGAAAAACTGCTGCCCCAATTGCGTGGCGCACCCTTGGTGACGGTTTCTGCCAAGACGGGCAAGGGTCTTGACCGCCTGCATGCGGCCATCATGAAAGCGCAGGAAACGTGGAACACGCGCGTCTCGACGGCCAAACTGAACCAATGGCTCGGTGGGATGATCGAGGCGCATCCGCCCCCCGCGCCGGGCGGGCGTCGCATCAAGCTGCGCTACATGACCCAGGCCAAGACCCGGCCCCCGGGTTTTGTTGTGATGTGTTCGCATCCCGACAAACTGCCTGAGGCCTATTCGCGGTATCTGGTAAACGGTCTGCGTGAGGATTTCGATATGCCCGGCACGCCGATCCGGTTGTGGATGCGCAGCCAGGCGGATGATAACCCCTACAAGAACCGCAAGAAATCGACGCCCTCACGCCTCAACAAGCACGTACGCAAGGGTGAGACGAAAAAGGGCTGAACGCAACGCACATTGCTGCACCAGACGCGCTTGCGCTTCCTTGTTTCGAAAATACCTTCAGGGGGTCCGGGGGATGAAATCCCCCGGTTGGTCGGCGACGCAGTCGGCGAAATCCCGGCGTGCGTCAGGCGTTGGCTTCCCGAATTTTGTCGGCGGCGTCTTTGTCAAAACCGATGCCGTTCTCTGCAAACATCGTGTCCAGCTCACCCGACAGCGTCATTTCGGTGATGATGTCACAGCCACCCACAAACTCGCCCTTCACGTAGAGCTGGGGAATGGTCGGCCAGTCCGAGAAATCCTTGATCCCCTGGCGGATTCCTTCATCGGCCAGCACGTTCACATCCTGGTACTCGACGCCCATATAGTTGAGCACGCCCGCCACGCGGGACGAGAAGCCACATTGGGGCATCTCCTTGGTGCCTTTCATGAAAAGCACGACGGTGTTGTCGGTGATGGTTTGCTTGATCTGCTCTTCAGCGCTCATGGTGTCGGGTCCTTTGATCGTCGATCCGCACATTGGTCCGTACGGGGATCGGGTTGAGCTGTTGCCGCGTGGGGCGGAAAAGAAGGGCGAAGGGTCCGAGAAGCGCGATGAAGGCGCCGTGGAGGAAGGCTTTCATGTAAATCTCACTTTCGGTTTCCGGGCATCATGCCCTTGGCGTATTTTTGCGGGTCACGATGAACCAGCGTCAAAGAATGGTGGCAGCCACGATCACCCGAATAGCCGCCTGTGACAACGCTATGACCGGCTCCCGGTGCGGTGCCTCGCAAGGCGCGGCCACCGCGATTGGGATCTGTCCGCCAAAGTCCATAGCCAATAAGTGCGAGCAGGAAAGCGCAGCCGGCCAGTATGCCCCACATAAGCGGCGTCATTCCGGCGCTTTCGTCGTCAGGGCCAGCGCGTGCAGCTCACCCGAAGGGCCGTCCATCTTGCCTTTCAGCGCCGCGTAGACTGCACGCTGCTGCTGGACACGATTTTTGCCGCGGAAGCTTTCGTCCACCACCATGGCGGACATGTGCACGCCATCGTCTCCTGCGACCTCGATCTGCGCGTCGGGGAAGGTCTCGCGCAGGAGGGCCTCGATCTCATTGGCTTGCATGGGCATGGGGCGGATGTCCTTGGCTGTCTCAAGATCAAATGTAGGCGCGCCGCGCACTGGCCGCAAGTCAGGCGAAGGCTTGTGTGAACGTACCGGACCATGCCTCTGTCAGGTCTGCCAGCGGCGCCTCGGACGTGCCAATGCGGATCACGTCACCCCCGACTTTGCCAACCGTCACAATCGGCACGCCCGCACGGCCTGCGGCAATCATCAGCGCCTCTGCCTTGTCGAAGCTGGTGGAGATCAGGTAGCGACCCTGATCTTCGCCGAAGAGGGTGGGAGTGTCGGCCACGTCAAGGGTCACGCCACAGCCTGACGCCTCCGCGAGCTCAAACACCGCCAGAGCGAGGCCCCCATCGCTGAGGTCGGTGCACGCGCCGATCCACTCGCGCTGCGCGCGGATGAACTCGCCATTGCGGCGCTCAGCCTCCAGGTCAACCTGCGGCGCATCGCCATCTTCGCGGTTGAAGACCTCGGCCAGCAGCGCCGATTGACCAAGATGCCCCTGCGTTTCGCCGACCAGCAGAAGCATGTGACCGTCGCGGGCCGTGCCGGCGATAAGGTCGTCGGTATGATCCAGAAGGCCCACCGCCCCAATCGTGGGGGTCGGTAAAATGCCTTTGCCATCGGTCTCATTATAAAGCGAGACATTGCCCGATACGATGGGCGTATCCAATGCAAGGCACGCCTCGCCAATGCCTTTGATGGCGCCGACAAACTGGCCCATGATCTCAGGCTTTTCGGGATTGCCGAAGTTCATGTTGTCGGTGGTGGCGAGCGGCTTGGCGCCCACGGCGCAGAGGTTGCGGAAGGCCTCCGCAACCGCCTGCTTGCCGCCTTCGACGGGGTTGGCCTTCACGTAGCGTGGGGTCACGTCCGAGGTGAAGGCCAGTGCCTTGTTCGTGCCGTGCACGCGCACAACGCCGGCACCAAGGCCGGGCGCGCGGATCGTGTCGGCCATGACCTGGGCATCGTATTGCTGATAGGCCCAGGCGCGAGAGCAGTAGTTGGGCGAAGAGACGAGGGCCCGCAAAGCGTCGATCGGGTCGACTTCTGGCACCGGCTCCATTTCCGGCGCCGGTTCGGTCGGAACCCAGGGGCGATCATATTCCGGCGCCGTGGAGGCGAGCTTGGACAGCGGAAGGTCGGCGACTGTTTCGTTTCCGTGGATAATCAGAAAGCGATCTTCGGCGATGGTTTCGCCCACGATGGCAAAGTCGAGGTCCCATTTCTCGAAGATCGCGCGGGCCTGATCTTCAAGCTCCGGGTTCAGGACCATCAGCATGCGTTCCTGGCTCTCGGACAGCATCATCTCGTAGGCGGTCATGTTTTCTTCGCGCTGCGGGACGTGATCGAGGGTCAGCTTGATGCCGAGGCCGCCCTTGTCGCCCATCTCGACGGCCGAGCAGGTCAGGCCAGCGGCCCCCATATCTTGGATCGAGATGACCGCGCCGGTTTCCATCAGTTCGAGGCAGGCTTCCAGCAAGCGCTTTTCGGTGAAAGGATCGCCGACCTGAACAGTGGGGCGCTTTTCCTCGATCGTGTCGTCAAATTCTGCAGAGGCCATCGTGGCCCCGCCGACGCCATCGCGCCCGGTCTTCGCGCCGAGGTAAACAACGGGCATGCCGACGCCCGAGGCGGCGGAGTAAAAGATCTTATCCGTGTCAGCCAAACCGGCCGCAAAGGCATTGACCAGACAGTTCCCGTTATAGGCGGGATGAAAGCGGATCTCGCCGCCCACGGTCGGAACGCCGAAGCAGTTCCCGTAGCCGCCGATGCCTTCGACCACGCCATTGACGAGTTGCCGCGTTTTGGGATGGTCGGGCGCGCCGAAGCTAAGCGCGTTCATCGCGGCAATGGGGCGCGCGCCCATGGTGAAGACGTCGCGCAGGATGCCGCCCACACCCGTTGCCGCACCCTGATAAGGCTCGATGTAGGAGGGGTGATTATGGCTTTCCATTTTGAAGACAACGCATTGCCCGTCGCCGATATCCACGATGCCCGCATTCTCACCGGGTCCGCAGATCACTTGCGGGCCCTCGGTTGGCAGGGTGCGGAGCCATTTCTTGGAACTTTTGTAGGAACAATGCTCGTTCCACATGGCCGAGAAGATGCCCATCTCGGTGAAGTTGGGCGCGCGTCCGAGGATGGAATTCACCTCGGCCCATTCGCTATCCGTGAAGCCATGGGCGGCGATGATTTCGGGCGTGATGGTTGGCTCTTGCATGTCTGTCCCCCAGTTGCGGCGGTCTATAAGCCGCCCGCGCCTTGGGGGGAAGAGAGGGGACGGCGAAAGGTGAAGGCTGTTGGCCGGTTGTAGCCAAGATGTGCCGTTTCGCCGACGCGAAGGAACCCCATGCGCACGAAAGCGGCGTGGTTTTCGACGAGTTCAACGCGGCTTTCAAGTTCGAGTGAGCTGTGCCCGAGGGTTTGCGCGCGGGCTGCCGCGGCCTCGACCAGGGACGCGGGCCAATCCCTTGCCGCGTTCGCGGTGCGATACGGCCAATTTTCCAATGTAGTAGCTGTCTTTGCGTGATGTGCCAAACAGGCAGGCAAGGGGCGTATTAGTGTCACGGATCAGGAACAAATCCTCTGCCCGCGCCTTTTCAACGACATCCTCCATCGTCATTCGCTCCAACGACGACGGCGGGTCAATCCGATCATCCATATAGGCAAAAGATGATTTCAAAAGGTCGAAAAGGGCGGGCCAATCCACACTTTCCGGGTTTGTTTCTATTTTGGAAACCATCGCATCCCCCTGAAATCGCAAAAAAAGGCCGAGACGAATCTCGGCCGAAGTCCAACAGGGAGGTGTCAAAGCAGTTTGCTCTGACACTTGATGAAGTAAGTGGCAGACTGCTTTCAATCAAGGCAAAATGGGGATTGACGGCGCAAAGCCGGTATGTCTGTGGCGCATAGCACACAGACATAGTGGGCTGTTTGCCTGGAAATCAGGCGGTTGGATGGGCCTCTGCTTCGCGCTGGCGACGGCGGTAGGCAATCACCTCTTCCATGACAAAGTCTCGGAATACTTCAATCCGCCTCGATTGCCGCAATTCCTCAGGATAGGCCAGAAATACCGGGACTTCCGCAGATTCGACCTCGGGCAGGACACGCACGATGTCTGGAAAATCCTGCGTCAGATAGTCGGGCAGTACCCCGATGCCAAGGTCGTGGATCACGGCCTGCAGCACACCGAAGTAATTATTCACGCTAAGCGTTGAGCCAACATCATAGCTCAAGAGCTCACGGACCAGAAGCGCACCGGCGCTGACCTGAGCAGCGGAGGCGTTTTGCGAAATCAGGCGGTGATTGCCTAAATCCTCAACCGTTTCAGGCATACCGTTCGCTTCGATATAAGACGGTGTCGCGAACAGGCGCATGTTGATGGTCATAAGGCGACGACGTATCAGGTCGGCCTGTGACGGTTCCTTCATACGAATGGCAACATCGGCCTCGCGCATGGGCAGGTCCAGCAGACGTTCCTCCAGCATGAGGTCGATCTTGAGGTCCGGGTACTTCTCGTAGAGAGCGGGCAGGCGCGGCGCCAGCCAGAGCGAGCCGAAGCCAATTGTCGTTGTGACACGCAGCTCGCCGAATACTTCCTCTTCGCTGTCGCGGATACGGGCCGAGGCGGCATCAAGCCGCTTTGTCATGGCGCGGGTGGCGTCAAACAAAAGCTCCCCCTGTTCCGTCAGGATCAGACCGCGGGCATGGCGGTGGAAGAGGGTGGTGTTGAGCCCTTCCTCAAGCGCGCGGATCTGGCGGGAGACGGCGGATTGGCTGAGGTGCAGCGTGTCACCGGCATGGGTCAACGACCCCGCAGAGGCGACCGCATGGAAAATGCGCAGTTTGTCCCAATCCATTTCGTCACCCATTCGCGCGTTTTGAGCGGCCAACCTAAGAACGCATGCGGCTGTATGCAAAAGTTTTCTGTCAGCTGGTCGCCAGAATGCTGACGCCTGCCAGAATAACGCTCGCCCAGATCAATCTTCGGGCAAGTTGCCCTTCACCCAGCACGATTGAGCCGAGCAGCACTGCGATCAGGACCGAGACCTCGCGCAACGGGGCGACGTAGATCACTGGCGTAAAGGTCAGGGCGTAGAGCACAAGGATGTAGGCGAGGCCGCTGAACACTGCGATCGCCAGAACCTCGATCCGGTGATCGCGCCAGAGCGCACAGACATTGTCCCATCGTTTCACTGCGTAGGGCAGCAGCACGATGGAGCGAGAGAGTGCTGTTGCGTAGTCCATAACAACCGGCGGGATCAGCAGGACCGAGACGCCCCAAGCATCCCACACCGTGTAGGTGCCGATCAGAAGTCCGACGCCCAGGCCATAGGCCAGCGATTTCAGTGGGCGCGTGCTGCCTTTGGGACCAAAGGTCAGCATGGCGACGCCAAAAACGATGATGGCACCCCCAATCGCGGCCTGTGCCGGAAGGGCCTGACCGAGAATGAAAAGCGCAAGGATCGATGACAAGACGGGCCCGGTTGCGCGCGCAGTCGGGTAGATCACCGAAAGATCGCCCGCGCGATATCCGGCTTGCAGCAAAAGGAAGTAGACAAGGTGCAAAGCGGCGCTGCCGACAAGCGCTGCAACCACAAGCCAACTCCAACCGTCGAACGTGAGGGCCAGATAGATGGCGAAGGGGCCGAAAATCGGGAGGGAGACGGTCCCGAACAGCCAAATCAGCTCTGGCCCGCCGTTCAAGCGTTTGACGAGGAAATTCCAGGTGGCATGCGCAAACGCAGCCGCAAGGACAAGGGAGAAGCCAAGAAGTGTCATGGAAAGCCTGTGTTTATCCGGCGGACTGTGTGCAGATCGTTGGGCGCATGCAATCCCTCACGATTGTTTTTATAGACAGGTCAGCTTTTGTGACCTATCTTGCACTTAACGGATGAACACCACGCAGCACGGGAGGCCCATATGGGAGTGCAGCAGGTCTCGCTCGACGACAAGTTCGACCTTTCGAAATCCCCGGTATTGCTGAACGGCACGCAGGCGTTGGTGCGTCTGATGCTGATGCAGAAAGAACGTGATCGGCTGGCTGGCTTGAACACGGCGGGGTTTGTGTCGGGCTATCGCGGATCACCGCTTGGGGCGGTCGATTTGCAGATGGCACGCAATGAAAAGCGGTTGGCCGAGAATGACGTCCTGTTTCGCCCGGGTCTGAACGAAGATCTCGCCGCCACGTCCCATTGGGGCCATCAACAGGCGGAGCTGCGGGGCGAGGGGAAGTATGACGGTGTCTTTGGCCTTTGGTACGGCAAAGGCCCCGGCGTGGACCGCACCGGCGACGTGATGCGCCACGTGAACATGGCCGGCACATCGAAACATGGCGGCGTGATCATGGCGATGGGCGATGATCACACGGGCGAGTCCTCAACCGTCTGCCACCAGAGCGATTGGGCCATGGTTGATGCCCATATGCCGGTGCTGAGCCCAGCCGGCGTGCAGGAGATCCTTGACTACGGCATGTACGGCTATGCCTTGAGCCGGTTTGCTGGGGTCTGGGTTGGGTTGAAATGCCTCAAAGACACTGTCGAGGCGACGGCTGTGGTCGACGGGCGGCCGGACCGGTTGAGCTTTGTGGCGCCAGATTTCGACATGCCAGAAGGTGGGTTGAACATCCGTCTGGGCGATCATTGGATCCAGCAGGAAGAGCGGTTGCTGGAACATAAGAGATGGGCGGCAGAGGCATTCTCGCACGCCAATGGGATCGACAAGCGCGTCCATGGCAAATCCGGTGCTAAAGTCGGCTTCGTGGCGGCGGGCAAAAACTGGCTCGACCTACTTTCGGCGCTGGCCGCCCTTGGCATTGATGAGGCTGAGGCCGAGCGCCTGGGGATCACCACGTACAAGATCGGGCAGGTTTGGCCGCTGGATATGAAGGGGTTCAACACCTGGGCCGATGGGCTCGACCTGATCGTTGTGGTGGAAGAAAAGCGCAAGCTCATCGAGGTGCAGGTCAAGGAAGCGATCTTCGACGACCGGCGCGGTCGCCGCGTCTATGGCTACAAGGACGGTCACGGCAATACCTTGTTCCCGCAGCATTTCGCGTTGGACCCGGCAGATATCGCGCAGAAGCTAGGGCGCATTCTGGGCGAAGAAGGCTGCATGACCGACCGGATGCGCGCAGGCCTGGCCCGCGTGGAAGAGGCGCAGCGGGCCACCAACGCGCCCGATCTGGCCAAGCGCACACCGTGGTTCTGTTCTGGCTGTCCGCACAATTCTTCGACGAAAGTGCCCGAAGGCTCCCGCGCTGGGGCAGGGATCGGCTGTCACTTCATGGCGAAGTGGATGGATCGCGAGACCGAGGCGTACACCCATATGGGCGGCGAGGGCGTGAACTGGGTGGGTGAGGCCCCATTCTCAACTCGCGATCACATGTTCCAGAACCTGGGTGAAGGCACCTACAATCACTCAGGCATTCTGGCGATCCGCGCGGCTTTGGCGGCGGGCACGAACATCACATACAAGATCTTATTCAACGATGCGGTTGCGATGACAGGCGGGCAGACCAATGAAGGTGAGCTGTCGCCGGGCCGGATTGCCCATGAATTGCGCGCTATGGGCGTCGAAGACGTGGCGCTTGTCTACGATGAGAAAGAGGATGTCGATTTCGCAAGCATCCCGCGTGAAGTAGAGCGCTTCGAACGGGCCGAATTGATGAATGTGCAGGAGCGGATGGCGAAGGTGAAGGGCGTATCCGCCATCATCTACGTGCAAACCTGCGCCGCCGAAAAACGCCGCCGCCGCAAGCGCGGGACATTCCCCGATATCGACAAGCGCGTCTTCATCAATACTGATGTCTGTGAAGGCTGCGGCGATTGCGGGGTGCAGTCGAATTGTGTGTCCATCGTGCCGGTCGAAACGGAGTTGGGCCGAAAGCGGGCGATTGATCAATCGACCTGCAACAAGGATTTCTCCTGTGTGAAGGGGTTTTGCCCGTCCTTCGTCACGTTGGAAGGAGCGGTCATCAAGAAAGAGGCCTCGGCTTCAGTCGATCTATCCGGCCTGCCCGAACCCGCATTGCCTGCCATAGATGGCACGCACAACGTGCTGGTGACCGGCGTTGGCGGCACGGGCGTTGTGACGATTGGGGCCGTGATGGCGCAGGCGGCGCAACTAGATGGCATGGGCGTCGGCATGATCGAGATGGCGGGGCTGGCCCAAAAGGGTGGCGCCGTCGCGATCCATCTGCGTTTGGCCAACAGCCCGGACGAGATTGCCGCGATCCGTGTGGGCGCGGGGGAGGCCGATACGGTGATCGGTGGCGATCTGGTCGTGACGGGCGGTGCAAAGACGCTCGGCCAGATGGCCACGGGGCGCACGGGCGCCGCTGTAAATAGCCATGAGATCACGACGGGTGATTTCACTCTGGATACGGAATTTACCATTCCAGGCAAGGATTTGGAGGTCGCTCTTCAAGCGCGTTTGCGGGACCGCTTGGTGCTGTTTGATGCGACTGAATTGGCGCGCGTTCTGTTGGGCGATTCCATCTACTCCAACATGATGGTATTCGGTGCGGCCTGGCAAATGGGGCTGGTCCCGCTCAGCCATGATGCGATCACGGCGGCCATCGGAATGAACGGTGCTGCGGTGGATGCCAACCGGCAGGCGTTCGAGATGGGGCGTTGGGCAGTGGAAAACCCGGTGGAGGCCGAGCGCCTGACGACACCCAACGTCATCGCCTTGCCCAAGACGCTGGACGAGAAAATCGCTTACCGCGAGGGTCATTTGCTGGCCTATGGGGGCAAGCGCCTCGCAAAGCGGTATCGCGCTCTGGTCGATAAAATCGAAGATCCGCGTCTGAAAGAGGCGGTGGCGAAGGGCTACCACAAGCTCCTGTCCTACAAAGACGAATACGAAGTCGCGCGCTTGCACTTGGAAACTGAGGCCAAGGCCCGCGAAACCTTTGGTGGCGATTTCAAAATGTCCTACCACCTCGCACCGCCTTTGCTGCCCGGCAAAGAGCCGAACGGACGCCCGAAGAAACGCGCGTTTGGGCCGTGGATGGGACAGGCTTTCAAGCTGCTAGCCAAGATGCGTGTGCTGCGCGGCACATGGTTTGATCCGTTCGGTCGTACCGAGGAGCGCAAGATGGAGCGTGCCCTGATCCGCGACTATGAACGCGACATGACGCTCTGGTTGCCGGATGCCACGCCTGAGCGGATGGAAGCCCTGATCGCGCTCGCTGAATTACCGCTGCAAATCCGAGGCTTCGGTCCGGTGAAAGAGGCCAACGCAGAACGGGCCGCACAGCGTCGGGTCGAGATCCTGGCAAGCCTGCAATCGGGAGGTTCGCCGGCCGCTCAAGCGGCGGAATGATGGCTCGCCAAAGATGTTTTTCCCGCCCGGGTCTTTTGCGTCCCGCCCCCTTGCGCTAGCTCTGCGCCGGGCTTGAGGAGGACGACCTTGCCAGAGCTATCCGAACTGCTGCCGATGGTGGCGCTTATCCTTGCCATAGGGGCCTTGGGCGGTGTGATCGCGGGCCTTCTGGGGGTCGGTGGGGGCATCGTATCTGGTGCCCGCCTTTTATTTCGCGTTCGAGGGATTGGGATACGGTCCGGAAGGGCTGATGCAGATCTGCCTCGCCACGTCACTGGCGACCATCGTGGTAACCTCTCTGCGCTCGGTCCATGGGCACCACAAGAAGGGAGCGGTGGACTGGGATATTCTGAAAGCTTGGGGGCCGGGAATTGCCATCGGGGCAGCACTTGGCGTTGTGGCGGCCAGCGGGCTGCGCAACGAGGTGCTGATGATGATCTTCGGCGTTCTGGGGATGTTGGTCGGGCTTTACATGGCCTTTGGCCGGGCGGAATGGCGCTTGGGCGATGCGATGCCGGGCACCGTTGGCACGGCCCTGTCTTCGCCGGTTCTTGGGTTCCTTTCCGTCTTGATGGGCATTGGCGGCGGGTCATTCGGGGTGCCGATGATGACGCTCTACAATCAGCCCATTCACCGGGCCGTCGCCACCGCAGCGGGCTTTGGCCTGTTGATCGCGGTGCCCTCCGTGATCGGGTTCCTGCTGGTCAGCGGCGATGGCGCAAACCGGCCTCCATTCACCGTTGGTCAGGTCAATCTGGTCGCGTTTGGATTGGTTGTTGCGATGACGCTTATCACCACGCCGCTTGGTGTGCGGCTGGCCCATGCGCTGGACCCGAAGCTGCTGAAGCGCGTATTCGCATTCTTCATCATTCTCATGGCGCTAAACATGCTGCGCAAGGCGTTCGGCCTTTGAGCTGGCTGGAGGCGGGCTATCAATTGTACCCCCGCGAGTCTGCGGTCGACGCATGGTGCGAGGCAGCACGTGACGCCGCGCTGAACGCGGCTATGGACCCTGATTTGAGGCAACTTTGGCTGCGCCATGGCGGCACATGGTTCGTGGGTGTCGATGCGCTCGACAACGACGCCGAAGGTTGTGTCGGCAATGGCCCTGCCTTTGGCGGCGCGGCTTACGGCGCGGCGGTTGCAGCAACCGGAATATCCCCGCTTCATCGCGCTCAGGTGTCGGTCACCTATCCGGGCTATCCCCGGCAAGACGCAACGGACAGCGACGCGGCCCACCGATTTCGAACTATGCGGGACGCCGCGCATTTGGACGGGCTGTTGCCTGAGGGTCCACAGAAGCGCCGGCATCTGCGCGAACCACATGCCTGGATTCTGGGTGTCGCATTGACCGAGGCGGAAGCGGGGGCTGCGCCTCTGGTGGTTTGGGAGGGCAGCCACCGGATCATCGCAGCCGCATTCGCGAAAGCATTTGCCGGCATCGCGCCTGAAGCATGGGGCGATCAGGACGTGACCGGCCTGTACAAAGCCGCACGCACCGAGGTTTTTGAGACCTGCAAGCGTGTCGAGGTGCCTTTGTCCGTTGGCGAAAGCGTGCTTTTGCACCGCCATGTGATCCACGGCGTAGCGCCATGGTTTGAAGGTGCGAAGGCCGCACCCGAGGGGCGCGCCATTGCCTATTTCAGACCGTGTTTCGAAGACCCGGAAGACTGGCTTGGGCGACCTTAGCCTTCGCGCGCGATCCGCGCTGCGCGCCCACCGCGACGCTTTTGGATCAGGGCGCGACGGTCGGGCAGGGCGTCCATGACAGCACGCCGGGCGTCCGGCGCCATGCGAGACCATTGGGTGATTTCGTCGATGGAACGCAAGCAACCGGTGCAAATCCGCGCCTCTGGATGGACCACGCAGATCTTCACGCAGGGGCTTTCGATCTCATCCCGTTTCCAGACGTCGTCGGTCATGACCCGCTCCTGATGTGGCGCAAACGATCCAGCGCGCCTTGCAGGATATAACCCGCTGCGACGGCATCAATCACCTCTGCGCGACGTTTGCGGGTCGTATCCGCCTCAAGCAGTGCCTTTTCTGCCGCAACGGTGCTGAGGCGTTCATCCCAGAACGCCAGGGCCATGTCCGCAAAATCCGGGCGACGCGACAGGTTCAGGGCAAAGGCGCGCGTGGCTTGCGCGCGCGGGCCTTCGGAGCCATCCATGTTCCGGGGCAGGCCGAGGATGATCCCGCCGACCTCATGCTGTTTGACCAGATCCGCCAAACGATCCGCATCCAACGTGAACTTCTTGCGTTTGATCGTCTCCAAAGCGGTCGCCGAATTCAGCAGACGGTCCGATAGCGCGACACCAATGGTCTTGGTACCGAGGTCCAATCCGATAAGGCCAGACATCGGGCGCGTGGCGCCAGCGAAGGCTTCAAGCGTGTCGTGGATCACTCCGCTCGCTCCCCCGGCGCGGGCCATGGCGGCGCGAAAGGCTTCATCAATGATCTCAAGCGCTTCGGGGAACTCCGCAAACGTGGCTTGCGCATCGTCATGGACGATCTGCGCGGCGTTGGAGCGGCCAAGCACACCATAGGCCGTGATCAGCTGAGCCCAATCCTGCGGCGTGCCGCCTTCGGTCGCCAGGCGGTCGGCAAGGCCTGCCACCATGGTTTCGATCATTTCCGCCTGTTCATCGGCGCTAAGGCCTTCCATCGCCGCTACATCAACTGGGGCCGCGTTTTGCAGCATTGCGGGGTCCAACTCGACGCCCGCCGCAAACGCGACCTCTCCGATCTGCGCCTCGATGGCGTTGACCCAAGGGGCTTCGGGGCGGCTTTCGCGCAACAGGTTCACCCAGATGGGCAGCGCCAGATCGGGGCGGCCCTGTTGAGCGTACATCTGACCAGCGAAGAAACGCCCCGTGCCATCGCGCGGCTCTAACGCCAGCCCGCGCACCAGCGCATCTTCGGCCTCGGGCGAAACATAACCGCCTGCCGCAAAGATCAGCATTTCGGCATAGTCGATCCAGTGGCGGCCTGTGGCATCATCCTCAAGCAGGCTCAACAACCGGCCCTGTGCGTTGCGCGCCGCACGGAAATTGCCAAGCATCGCCTCGTTCGCGGCCAGCAGCTCCAACCCGCGCGTGTCATCAGGGCGCTGTTCAAGAATGGTGCGAAGCTGTTCCACCTGTGCCACCCGCTCGGGGTCGACCGCGCGTTCCGGGCGGTCAGGGGCCTGCTCTTCTGCGGTGGCTTGATCGGGCCGGTTCTCGCGCGCGTCTTCGATCAGGGCGATACGGCCTTGCAATGGCAGGTCCGGGTATCCCGGCGCGCCGATCTGCCAATAGGTCCACCCAGAGATCGCGAATGCTACCAGAAGCCCAACAATAATGAGGAGGGATCCCTTGCCATCGGTGGTCCGCGCCTGCTCGGCTTGCAACGCACGATCTGCGTCCAGGATGCGTCGGCTGACCTCCGTCCTGGCGCGCGTCGCCTCCTCTTCGGTCAGGGTGCCACGGGCGACATCGCGTTCGACCTCGCGCAGTTGATCCCGGTACACCTGGAGATCGTAGGCGGCCTTGGGCGCCTCCGCCGGGCCGGACCTTCGCGATGCCATGATCACAAGGGCCGCCACAACGAGGCAGATCAACGTGGCGGCGATCCAAAATGCCATGCTTCGCAACCCTTCCGTGGTCCATCACCTCGCCCATGACATAAGCCGCACCGCGCCCGAGCGAAAGCGTTTGCGCATGACAATTTCGGCACAGGCGCGACAACATGGCATGGGGTCGTAAATTGGCATTCAAATGTCGCCGGGAGTATCCTCTTTTTCGGCCTCGCGCGAAAAGCGATGCATCAGGTTCCGGAGTGGTCATCCATGCGCAAATATTCTGCCTTTGCCGTCGCTCGCGAAGCGTTCCGCCATCACAAGGGGTGGGAGCGCGCGTGGACCTCGCCGGAGCCCAAGGCGACGTACGATGCGATCATTGTAGGGGCTGGTGGGCACGGGCTTGCCTCCGCCTATTACCTTGGCAAGAATTTCGGCATCACCAATGTGGCCGTGATCGAGAAAGGGTGGCTTGGTGGCGGTAATACCGGGCGGAACACGACGATCATCCGGTCGAACTACCTGCAGGACCCCTCCGCTGCGATCTACGAAAAAGCCCGCAGCCTCTATGAAACGCTAAGCCAGGACCTGAACTACAACATCATGTTCAGCCCGCGCGGTGTGATCATGCTGGCCCAGACCCACCATGAGGTGCGCGGCTATATCCGCACGGCGCACGCCAACGCGCTGCAAGGAGTGGATACGCGGTTCATCGACAAGCATGAGGTCAAGAAGCTTGTCCCGATCATGAATATCGAAGGGCCGCGTTATCCGGTCCTTGGTGGCTTGTGGCAACCGCGCGGTGGCACGGCCCGCCACGATGCGGTGGCCTGGGGTTATGCGCGGGCGTGCTCGGACATGGGGATGGACATCATCCAGCAGACCGAGGTGACGGGCGTGCGCCGCGAAGGTGGCGCGGTTGCAGGTGTTGAGACGACACGCGGCTTTATCGGGTGCAAGAAGCTTGGCATCGTGGTCGCGGGCCATTCCGGCGTCGTGGCCGAAATGGCGGGCTTCCGTTTGCCGCTCGAATCCGTCCCGCTCCAGGCGCTGGTCAGCGAACCGATCAAGCCCTGCATGGACGTGGTCGTCATGGCCAACACCGTGCACGGCTATCTCAGCCAATCCGATAAAGGCGAAATGGTTATTGGCGGCGGTACGGACAGCCACAACAACTACACCCAACGAGGTTCCTTCCATCACATTGAGGAAACCGTGCGGGCGTTGGTCGAGACGTTCCCGATGCTCTCACGCCTCAAGATGCTGCGCCAATGGGGCGGGATCGTGGATGTGACAGGCGACCGTTCGCCCATCCTGTCCAAGACGCCGGTTGACGGCGTGTTCATCAATTGCGGTTGGGGCACGGGTGGGTTCAAGGCCATCCCCGGTTCGGGCTGGGGCTTTGCCGAGTTGATGGCCAAGGGGCACTCGCCGCTGACTGCCGAATTCGGGATGGAACGCTTCAAAGAGGGGCGCTTCATCGACGAGTCCGTGGCAGCGGGGGTGGCGCACTAGTGTCTGCAATCCCGATGTCATTGCACGAAGTCCATTTCGGCAACGTCCCGCCGGTCACAAAACGTGATCGGGACGCGGCAGGGATTGGCGCATGGCACATGGACGAAGCGGCCCGTTCTGGCCGACATGCTGACGATTTACGTAGCCCGCGTTGAGGCGCAAGGGGCAGGGCGCAAGGCTGAGGGTATCCAAATGGAGGATGCCTCATGTCTGACTACGACCACAGAAACCAAGCCTTCGACTATGCCCCGCCGACACGTGGCGGGTCCGGTACCGGTGCGCTTATGTTCATCGGCGGGATCATCGCGCTGTTCGTGCTGGCCATCATCTTCATGGGCAGCGGCACCAGCACATTGCCCGAGGACGGTGCAGAAGCGCCGGCCATCCAAGGCACGGCCCCTGCTGCCGACACAACTGCGCCAGCGGCCCCGGTGCCAACCGAATAACAACCTCTCCCATGGGGGTGGCGGCCATGAACGCGGTCGCCATCCCCATGCGCCTGGGCCACATCTGGATCGGCCCGCGCCCTGCGCCCACGCGGTGGCTAGACAGCTGGAAACGGCTGCATCCCAACTGGGCCTATCGCCTGTTCGACAATGCCTATCTCACGGGACGTCGTTGGCGGAACCAGCGCCTGATCGCGCACTATTTCCGCAAGCAGCATTACGAGGGCGTTGCGGACCTCATGCGCTACGAGATCCTGTTCGAGCAGGGAGGTTTCCTGCCCGGCGCGGATTTCGAGGCGTTGAAGTGTTGTGATGAGCTTTTCTCGGAGCCGTGCACCTACACCTGCTATGAGACTTATCCCAAGCGCCGATCCAAGCTGACGCCGTATCTCGCCTCGGCACCCGGCACGCACACGCTCGCGCTGACGATTGACGAAATTCATCAAAGTTTCGCACATGCGCCCGAAACCGCGCGCCAGCCGTGGATTTCGGTGGGCAATCTTTTCTTGCGTGAATTCCTGCAAAAGTACCGCGACGAGATCACCGATTTGCGCATCTGGCCTGCCTATTTCTTTGTGCCGCAACACAAGACCGGTCCCCGCTATGACGGCCCCGGTCGCATCTATGCCGAGCATCATTGGGGCAGCACGTTGGACAAGTACGAAGAACCGCCCGAGGCAGAGGCCCGCGCGCTGCGTGCTGACATTCTCGCCAAGCTCGATGCGACCGAGCCTATGGCCCTGACTGACGATTTCCCTACGGAGACTGACCCATGTTGACGTTGACCTGCCCCGTCTGCGGTGTGGACGCCTGCGAGACTGAGCTTGCCGCCGGCGGCGAAGCGCATCTCAAGCGCTATGGACCTGGCTCCACCGATGAACAGTTCGAGGAATACCTGTTCATGCGCCCGAACGTGAAGGGTGTGCATTTCGAACGCTGGCGGCACGCTATGGGCTGCGGAAAGTGGTTCCTTGCTGCACGCGACACCGCCACCCTTGAGGTCTTTGGCACATATGCCGCCCAGACGACCGAACCGCCGGCCGAGATCATCAATGCCATCAAGGCGAAACGTCCCGATTGGAGCCTGACGTAAATGAGCACCCGTCTTGAGACCCACGGCCGCCTGATCGACCGCTCTACCAGCGTGAAGTTCACCTTCAACGGGAAATGGATGCGTGGCCATGCGGGCGATACGCTTGCCTCGGCGCTTCTGGCCAACGACCAGATGCTGGTGGGCCGTTCGTTCAAATACCACCGCCCCCGCGGGATCGTTGCCAGTGGCGGGGAAGAGCCCAACGCCCTGGTAAACCTGGGCCGCGGCAACCGGCATGAGCCGAACCAACGTGTGACGACGACGGAATTGGTCGAACAGATGCATGCGACCAGCCAGAACCACTGGCCGTCGCTGGAATTCGATGTGGGCGCCGTGAACTCGATGGTCTCGCGGTTCCTGCCTGCCGGGTTCTACTACAAGACCTTCATGTTCCCGCGCGCCTTCTGGAAGCATGTGTTCGAACCTGTGATCCGCCAATCGGCGGGCCTGGGCGCAGCCCCGCATCCCGAAACCCGCGACCCCGACCGGTACGAGCATTTCTATGCCCATGTTGATCTGGTCATCGCAGGGGGCGGAATGGCCGGCCTGATGGCTGCGTTGGCGGCGGGCAAGGCGGGCAAGCGTGTGCTTCTGGTGGAACAAAGCGCCCATTGGGGCGGTCGCGCGCCCGTCGACGGCGATGTGATCGACGGCCTGCCTGCAGAAGAGTGGGTGAAGAACGCCGTCGAAACGCTTGAAAAGATGGAGAATGTAACGCTCCGCCTGCGCACGCAGCTGTCTCGGCGTCTACGACCATGGCTATGCATTGGCCTATGAGCGTGTCAGCGACCATCTGGACGACGCGGATGCCCCGCGCCACCGCCTTTGGCGTATCCGGGCCGGTCAAATTGTGGCGGCGACTGGCGGCATTGAACGCCCGCTCAGCTTCCCCGGTAACGATAAGCCCGGGGTCATGCTGGCCTCTGCCGTGCGCGACTACATCGTGAACTACGGGGTTACGCCAGGTGATCGCATCGTTGTCGTCACCAACAACGACGATGGCTACCGCACGGCCCTGACCGCGCGTGCGGCTCGCGGTCGAGGTCGCTTGCGTGGTCGACCCGCGCACAGAGGTCGACGGCGAGCTTCCGCAACAGGTCCGCGCGCTTGGTGTTCCGGTCAAGACCGGATCAGCCATCAGCAAAGTGAAGGGCCTCAAGCGCGTCGTTTCGGTCCGTGTGCAGCCTTTTGCCGAGGATGATGGCAGTTACGAAGAGATTGCCTGCGATGCTGTCGCCATGTCCGGCGGCTGGTCGCCGGTTGTGCACCTCTGGTCCCATTGTGGCGGCAAGCTGAACTGGGATGAGGCGCAGGCGTGCTTCTCACCCGACCCGGACCGCCCGCCGACGAACCAGCACGGAGAGGGCTTCGTCACCTGCATCGGCACGGCCGCAGGTGGGCTGACCGGGCACTGCAGGCCGCGAAGACGGTCGCGGGCAGGCCATGCAGCGGTCTGGGCATCAACGCTGACGACATCGCGGTTGAGACCGCCGGCGAAGCGCCACTGGCGCCGGTCTGGGTCATGCCCGCCTATGCCGGTGCCAAGAAGCGCGCGAAGATGTGGCTCGATTTCCAGAACGATGTGAAAGTGTCCGACGTCATGCTCGCCGCGCAAGAAGGCTATGAGAGCGTCGAACATACCAAGCGCTACACCACCCTCGGCATGGCGACAGATCAGGGAAAGCTCAGCAATATCAACGGCCTCGCCGTCCTCGCCGAAGCGCTCGACAAGGGTATCCCGCAGGTCGGGACCACCACGTTCCGCCCGCCCTACACGCCGATTTCCATGGGCGCGATCGCCGGTGAGGCGAAGGGGGACCTGTTCCAACCGCTGCGTCGTACTCCCATCCATGACTGGCACGAAGAACAAGGCGCCTATATGGAACCGGTCGGCCATTGGCGGCGGCCCTATTGCTTCCCGCGCGACGGCGAAAGCCATGAAGACGCTGTGAACCGTGAGATTGACGCGACCCGCCGGTCGCTCGGCCTGTTGGACGCGTCGACCCTGGGTAAGATCATCGTCAAAGGCCCCGATGCGCCGAAGTTCATGGACATGCTCTACACCAACATGATGTCCACACTGAAACCCGGCAAATGCCGGTATGGCCTGATGTGCAACGAAAACGGCTTCCTCATGGATGACGGCGTGGTCGTCCGGCTCGATGAGGACACGTTCCTTTGCCACACGACCTCAGGCGGGGCGGACCATGTTCACGCGCATATGGAGGATTGGCTTCAGTGCGAATGGTGGGATTGGCAGGTCTACACCGCCAATGTGACGGAGCAATGGGCGCAGATCGCGGTTGTCGGCCCCAATGCCCGCAAGCTGTTAGAGAAGCTTGGCGGTATGGATGTGTCCAAGGACGCACTGCCGTTCATGCAGATGGCGGAAGGGACGCTTGGCGGTTTCGACGCCCGAGTGTTCCGCATCTCGTTCTCTGGCGAGCTCAGTTACGAAATTGCCGTCCCCGCCAGCCAGGGCCGCGCCTTTTGGGATGCGCTCCATGAGGCCGGGGCAGAGTGGAACGCCACGCCCTACGGCACCGAGGCGCTGCACGTCATGCGCGCCGAGAAAGGCTTTATCATGATCGGGGATGAGACTGACGGCACCGTAATCCCGCAGGACCTTGGTCTGAACTGGGCGATTTCCAAGAAGAAAGAGGACTTCCTCGGCAAACGCGGGCAGGAACGAACGTTCCTGGCATCCGAGGATCGTTGGCAGCTCGTGGGCCTTGAAACGCTCGACGGCTCCGTTTTGCCCGATGGCTCCTATTGCGTCGCTGAAGGCAGCAACGCGAACGGGCAGGGCAATGTGCAGGGTCGTGTCACTTCGACTTACTATTCGCCCACGCTGGCCCGCGGCATCGCCATGGGCCTGGTCCACAAGGGGCCAGACCGCATGGGCGAAGTGGTGGCGTTCAATAAAGTCGATGGCAGTACGATCCAGGCCAAGATCGTCAGCCCCGTATTCTATGACCCGGAAGGGGAGAAGCAGAATGTCTAATGCTGTCAGCGCGTTGCAGGGTGTGTCAGAGACTGGCTTCGCCCATATCAAGGAAATGGGCCTGGCAGGTATGGTCACGCTCAAAGCTGATCTGGGGGCGGCGGCCACTAAGAAAGCTGTGAAAGCGGCTGTGGGTGCCGATCTCCCCGAACCACGCGGCATGAGCAGCGCAAAGAAGGAGGACGGCGTCGCCTGGATGGCCCCGGACGAGCTGCTATTGTTCTGCGACCATGCGAGGGCCGATGAGGTTGTTGCGACCCTGACAAAGGAGATGGGCAGCTCTCACCACCTCGCCGTCAATGTCTCCGACGCGCGCGCGGTTTTCACCATCGAAGCCCGTGATGTGCGGGAAGTTCTGGGTAAGCTCACGCCAGCGGATCTAAGCAATCTGCCAATCCGCGAAATGCGCCGCTCGCGTCTTGCCGCAAGTGCCTGCCGCTTTCTGGATGAACAGCCACAACCACGCGGCCGTCATCTGCTTCCGCTCCGTCGCGCAATATGTCTACGATCTGCTGCGCACGGCGGGAAAAGAGGGCGGCGAAGTCCACTTCCATTGACCTCATTTCTCGTGATGGTATCCTGCTGCTTAGAACACAAGACACGGGTAACATCATGAAATTGGTTAACAAATCTGCGGCAGCGGGCCTGATGGTCTGTGCGGCGCTCATGGGTGGGACGGTTCAGGCACAGCAGTTTTTCTGCACGGTCCAAGAGGATGGCAACAGCAACTGGATTCCGGCTGAATTCCTGATCGATTACAGTGGCGGGGCTGCGATCGTTACGCATCCTTGGGTCGGCCAGCCTTCGGTACGCGAGGTTCCGGTGCGTGGCAGTGGCAATCAACGCAGGCTCAGCTACACCCTTTCGGATGTTGGTGCAATGAACGGTCAGCGCACGACAATGCGCGTTACCTTGCGCCACAATGTGCAGCGTGGATCGTTGCAGGTTGTCTTTGACCCGATCCAGTATGCGAACCGGTTTACGGGCGCAGGCGGGTGTGTTGCGGTTCAGTAATGCAGGGTCATTGAGCGCTTAAGCCCTTGACCTTCGGCGCCTGCGACCTCCATCTGTGCGCCAGAACGCACCACATCAAAACAGGGGGCCAAAATGGCATTCGACCTTCCCGATCTTCCCTACGCCCATGACGCGCTTGCCGCCAAAGGCATGTCCGCCGAGACGCTGGAATATCACCACGACCTGCACCACAAGGCCTATGTCGACAACGGCAACAAGCTGATCGCCGGGACCGAATGGGACGGCAAATCGATGGAAGAGATCATCACCGGCACCTATGACGCGAACGCCGTCGCGCAGTCCGGCATCTTCAACAACATCTCCCAGCTTTGGAACCACAACCAGTTCTGGGAAATGATGGGGCCCGGAGATGCCGGCATGCCGGGTGAGCTTGAAGCGGCGCTGACCGAAAGCTTCGGCTCCGTCGACAAGTTCAAGGAAGAATTTTCCGCCGCAGGTGCGGGCCAGTTCGGCTCGGGCTGGTGCTGGCTGGTGAAAGACAGCGATGGCGGCCTTAAGGTCACCAAAACCGAGAACGGCGTGAACCCGCTGTGCTTCGGCCAGACCGCGCTTCTGGGCTGCGATGTGTGGGAGCATTCCTACTACATCGATTTCCGCAACAAGCGCCCGGCCTACCTGTCGAACTTCCTCGACAACCTGGTGAACTGGGAAAACGTCGCCAGCCGGATGTAGTCGCCAATTGATCGACTAGAAAGACCCGCCGATCTTGGCGGGTCTTTTCATTTGTAGTGATCTCGGGCCTGATACGCACATGATCCGAACGGCCACCCGCAACGATATCGCCGACCTGCAAGACCTCTACCGGTACCTCATTCCAGATGAGGAAAGCGCACCTGAAACCGTCGCGGCCGACCGGCTGGAGGCGCTGCACGCGTTTACCGGTTCATGTATCTTGATCGCGTTTGAGGGCAACCAACCCGTCGCCACGGTCACGTTGATCATAGTGCCGAACATGACCCGCCTCGGCGCGCCTTATGCCTTTATCGAGAACGTCGTCACCCACGCAGACCATCGGGGCAGGGGCCATGCCAAGGCCCTTCTGGCCGAGGCTGAAGCACGCGCCTGGGCCGCAGGTTGTTACCGGATCATGATCGTCAGCGGCAATCACAACTCTGCCGCCCATGCCGCCTATAGTGCGGCGGGGTATGCCGCTACGAAGACGGGCTTTCAAAAACGGCGCATCCCAGACAGACCCGCGATCTAGTCGCCGTACCCACGCCCATCAGCGCAGCGGAGGGCCGGTTTACGCCAAAGCCGCCATCAGCGACGGCACATCAGGTACAGTCTCGACGAACGACAAAAGCGTTTCGTCGGCAAAACCTTCCGCCACCACATGGTCCATAAGCGCGCGCAGCGGATCCCAATAGCCGTCAACGTTCAATAGAAAGATTGGCTTCTCATGCAGCCCCAATTGCCGCCAAGTCAGGGCCTCGAAGAATTCGTCCAGCGATCCGGCGCCGCCCGGAAGCACCACAACCGCGTCTGCATTCATGAACATGACCTTCTTACGCTCATGCATGGTCTCGGTGATGACGTATGTGGATAGGTCCGTTTTGCCCACTTCCATATCGACAAGATGGGTCGGGATCACGCCGAACGTCTCGGCCCCGCCGGACTGCGCCGCGCGGGCCACGGCCCCCATGATGCCGACATCGCCCGCGCCGTAGACAAGCCTCATCTTTGCATTGGCCAAGCCCGCGCCCAATTCCGTTGCAGCTGCCATATAGGCCGGGTTCGAGCCGGGCCGCGCGCCACAATAGACACACAATGAGAACGTGGACATCACTATACCTTGTGTTTTGGATTCCTTTGTTCCCTGATAGGGAGGATGTGCTGGCCGCTCAAGCCGTCATAGGTTAACGGCCAGGCAATGGTCCGGGGAGATGTCATGCGGCGGGGTCGTCCATGAAAATCGCGGCGATGTTTGGCTCAAGTTCCACTGCCATTGGCGCGGCAGCCGGTGGCGCTGTCCTGCTGGTGGCCAGTGCGGTCGGCTATTCTGTTTTGACATCGGATACCGACCCCGACGCGCCGGACACCTCCGTACCCGACATTGCAGAGGTGGTTGAAGTTGACCCGACCGCGCCGGAAGAGCCAGGCGAGCCAGTGATTGCGGAGGCGCCGGCCTCGTGGCGCGCCGATGCTTGATGTGGTCCGGGTGGAGCCTGACGGAAACACCCTGATCGCAGGCCAGACCGAGCCGGGTCTGCCCGTTGCGATCCTTCTCGATGGCACGGAAGTCGCCTTGGTCGAAGCCGACAGCGCGGGCGATTTCGTGGCCTTTCTGACATTGGTGCCCTCTGATGCGCCCCGCATGATATCTGCCGAGGCCCGACCTGAGGGCGCACCGGCCTTGCCGGGCCCAGAGTCGGTTCTGGTGGCCCCATTTGCTCTGGCGGCCGCAGAGCCCGCGCCGGAAAGCCCGCCAAACGTTCCAGTGGCAGAAACGGTTGAGGCAGAAGAAGCGACGCCGGAGCCATCGGAGAGTGAACCCGTGGCAGAGGCTTGAAGCCCCTGCGCCTGACACAGTGCCCGCGCCCGAAATCGAGGCGATCGCCGAAGTGCCCGCGGCTGATACCCCAACACCTGAGGCACCAGTTGAAACCGCCGCGCAACCCCTCGCACCACAACCTGAAACTGTAGCCTCTGCGCCCTCGTTGGGTGCGCCAGCGCCACTTGATGCGGCATCGGATGCACCCAGCCCAATTGCCGCAGCGCCGTCCTTGTCGGTACCTGTGCCCAGTCAAACACCGGCAGTGCTGATTGCAGGGCCCGAGGGGCTCCGCATCGCGCAAGGCCCCGGCACTCCCGCCGTGCAAACCGTCGTGCAGCTTGATGCCATATCCTATGACGCAAGCGGCGCGGTCATTCTGGCCGGCCGTGGCCCGGCAACGGCGGATATTCAGATCTACCTCAACAACCAGCCCATCCAGTTGGGCGAGGTCGGCGCAAATGGCGCCTGGTCGTTGCAATTGCCGGACGTTGATCCGGGCACCTACGATCTGGTTGTGGCCGAACTTGGCCGAAGACGGCTCCGTCGAAAGCCAGGTTGCAACTCCGTTCCTGCGCGAAGACCCCGAGCGTGTGGCCGAGGCCCCCGCGCAGGCGGCTGCCCAAGGGATCGACGTCATCACGGTGCAGCCTGGGTTCACGCTTTGGGGTATCGCCGAAAACAGCTTTGGCGACGGCATCCTTTACGTGCAGATTTTTGAGGAAAACCGGGACCAGATCCGCGACCCGAACTGGATCTTCCCGGGCCAGATATTCCGCATGCCGGAAATGGACGCAGACGGTGCACAGAACTGAGCGGTGCCACTGGTAGTCCGGGGGCGAAGGCTTAGGTTAAGCCCCTGACGGACAAGGGGGCGAGCTTATATGCCAGCCGACACCACCGCGCAGGGGCAAAGCGGCCCGGCGCCCACAAATTCACCCGACCCGATTGAAGCGCAGGACGTGGCCGAGCGCCGCTCAGGCTGGCGCACGATCCGCAAGGTCGCGCCCTATCTCTGGCCTGACGACAAGCCATGGGTGAAGCAGCGCGTTGTGATCGCGCTGGTGATGTTGGCAATGGCCAAGGTCATCGCTGTAACGACACCGTTTTTCTACCGTGAAGCCGTGAACCTGCTGTCCGGCGAAGGCACGTCGCCCGCATGGATGCTGGGGGCAGGGGCCGTGGCGATCACGGTTGTCTACGGCCTGACCCGCGTGATGAATGTGGGTTTCCAGCAGCTGCGCGATGCTGTGTTTGCGCGGGTGGCGCAACGGGCTTTGCGGCAGCTTGCGCTGGAGACGTTCCAGCACATCCACGCGCTTTCGCTGCGGTATCACATCACCCGCAAAACCGGGGGCCTCAGCCGCATCATCGAGCGTGGGGTGAAGGGCGTCGAGTTCCTGTTGCGGTTCCTGCTGTTCTCCATTGGGCCGCTGATCCTGGAACTTGCGCTCACCGGCATCATTCTGGCCGTGGTCTTCGACATCAACTACCTCTTCGTGCTGGCCGTAACGATTGCCGCTTATGTCTGGTTCACCTTCAAGGTGACCGAATGGCGTGTGCGCATTCGCAAAGAGATGAATGATCAGGACACCGACGCGAACCAGAAGGCCGTCGACAGCCTGCTGAATTTTGAGACAGTGAAATACTTTGGCGCCGAGGCCCGCGAAGCGCGGCGTTATGATGTGTCGATGGAGGGCTATGAGGCTGCAGCGCTCAAGACCTCCTATTCCTTGGCGGCCTTCAACTTCGGCCAGTCGTTGATCATCACGGCCGGGTTGGTCGCGGTGATGGTCATGGCCGCCATGAGCGTGCAATCGGGCGATCTGACGGTCGGCGATTTCGTCATGGTCAACGCCTATATGATCCAGATCACCATGCCGCTGAACTTCCTCGGCACTGTCTATCGTGAGATCCGGCAAGCGCTGGTGGATATGGGGGAAATGTTCGACCTGCTCGAACAGCCGCAAGAGGTGCGCGATGCCCCTAACGCCAAACCAATCGAGGTCGATGGCGGCAATGTGCGGCTGGAAAACGTCGTCTTCGGATACGAGGCCGCGCGCCCGATCCTCAAGGGCGTCGATATCGACATCCCGGCCGGGCAGACCGTGGCCGTCGTGGGTTCGTCCGGGTCTGGCAAATCCACCATCGGCCGGCTGATGTTCCGCTTCTACGATGTGGGCGACGGGCGCATCACAATCGACGGGCAGGACCTGCGCGATGTGACCCAGGAAAGCCTGCATGCCCAGATCGGCGTCGTGCCCCAGGACACGGTGCTGTTCAACGACACGATCTTCTACAACATCGCCTATGGCCGCGACGGCGCAACCCGCGCAGAGGTTGAGGCGGCGGCAAGGGCCGCGCAGGTGCATGACTTCATCATGTCCCTGCCCGAAGGCTACGATACGGCCGTGGGAGAGCGGGGCCTGAAGCTCTCGGGCGGTGAAAAGCAGCGTGTCGGAATTGCGCGGACCTTGCTGAAAGATCCCCCGATTCTGGTGTTGGATGAAGCCACGTCCGCGCTCGACACGGATACGGAGATGGAGATCCAGGCCGAACTGAAGGCCATGGGGGAGGGGCGCACGGTTCTGACCATTGCGCACCGCTTGTCGACCATTGTGGATGCGGACCGGATCGTCGTGCTTGAGAAGGGCGAAGTGGTCGAAGAAGGCAGCCATGAGGCCTTGCTGGAGCGCGACGGGCGCTACGCACAGCTTTGGCATCGGCAGGCGAATGAGGATGAGGCAGCCTAGAGGGATTGCGCTGTGCCTTCGGCCCATTCGCCCGGGCGCGCGCGCTGCGCGCGCTCATGAGCGGGGCGGCCCCGGCTTCGCTTCGGCCGCGGTGGCGGGCTACGCCCACCTATTTTCAGATTTCCTTGAAAGACCCGGGGCGCAGCTGTGGCCTTTTGCGACTAGGACCCAAATGAAAAGGCCGGCGCAACGGCCGGCCTCTCTTCGTTCACTTCATTCCGCTGCACGCAAGGGCGGTTGCGGCGGGATATCGTTTTCGAGTTCGGTATCCTCGAACGGATCAGCACGCGGCCGGGATGTCCTCGGGTGCGGGAGGGATCGGGTTCTCGGCCGCCGATTTCGGCTCAGGCGTCGCGATAGTCGTGAGGCAGCTCCGAGGGTTGCGACCTCAGCGTCGCTGGGTCTTCGTCCCAGTAGATCACCGGGTTGCGTGCGCGCCGGGCCTGCCGTTGCAACGCCCAGTCCTGCGCGCGCTGGCTCATATTGCGGGCGCCAAGCCGGGCCAACCCGCGGAAGCCCCAGGACAGGATCGTCCAGAACCACACCCGCAGCGCCAACAGCGAGGGCGTGAACAAAAGCGTCAGGAAGGTCGCAATGCCAAGCCCGAACACCACGGCCGTCGCCAACTGCTTCCACCACAGAGCCGTGGGGCTGTCGATGGTATATCCGCCAGACCCGAAATCGAGGCTGATGCCGTACATCATCGGCGCCAGACCCGCCATCGTGGTGATGGTGGTCAGCAGAACGGGGCGGATCCGCGCCTCAACCGTGCGCACGATCGCCTCAAGCCGGGGCATGTAGCGGCTGTATTCCTGATAGGTGTCAATCAGAACAATGTTGTTGTTCACCACGATCCCCGCCAAAGCCACGATGCCTGTCCCCGTCATGATGATCGAGAAGGTCTGATCCATAACGATCATCCCCCACAGCACGCCCGTGGTGGACAGAACCACGGCCAACAGAACCAGAATGGCGTTGTAGACCGAGTTGAACTGCGCCAGCAGGATGATGAACATCAGCCCGAGTGCGGCCGCAAAGGCCGAGCTGAGGAAGGCCTGGCTTTCCTCCTGATCTTCCTGATCGCCGGCCCATTCCCAACTGACGGAGGCAGGCAGGACGTCTTGCGTCTCAAGCCATTCTGTAAGCTGTTCGATCCGCTCATTCGCGGTGACCGGCGTGGTCGGAAGATCGCCCGCGATGACACCATCGCCAATCTCGGACACATCAAGATCGGAGTAATTGGCGTAAAGCTGATAGCCAACCTCCTGATGTTCAAAGTCCGCAGTAGTGTCGCCGGTGGCAATCTCAGCCACATCGCGGATCAGGGCGATGATGTTGCCGTCGGCATCATCCACACGCTCCAGCCCGGACAGGACATCGGCTTTCACCATGAAGAAGCGCTGCTGATTATAGCGTTCGATGGTCGCAAGCTGCGGTGTCGGCTCCCACGACACGAAGTTGGACAGCGGTACAAGACCATCGCGGGTCCGCACCCGAAGGCTGTCGAGTGTGCTGAGAACACGCGCCTCTTCCGGGAAGCGGACGCGGATGTCGATTTCCTCGTCAGAGGTCGGAACGCGCATCGTGTCCAGCAGGATGCCGCGCGTCACAAGTTGCACCATCGCGCCCACCGTCGCCACATCGGCGCCAAACCGGCCTGCGGCCTCCACGTCCACGTTGATCTGCCAGTCGATGCCGGGCAGGGGCAGCGTGTCTTCGATCAGCGTCAGACCATCAAGGCTTGCGTAGTATTCCCGCACAATCCGGGTCGCTTCCTGAAGCTCTTCCCAATTGTCACCGGCCAGACGCAAGCTGATCGGCTTGCCTTCCGCAGGGCCGGTGGAGGCCGAGAAGATCTCGGTCTGGATGCCGGGGATCTGGTTCAACCGGGCTTGCAGCGCATCGAGGATCATGTCGCCATCGGCGCGCTCACCCCAAGGCTCCAGATCAATCTGAACCTGCCCGATCGTGTCCGACGGCGCCGCCGCACCACCGGTATTGTTGTTCAACCCGCCGGAACCGGAGAAGGCGAAGACATCGCGGATGCCGTCGGTCTCCAGCACGATATCTTCGACCTGGCTGACCAGCGCGTCCTGTTCCTGCACGCTCAGATTGCCGCGGGCCCGCACATAAACGATGGCGTTCTCGGGCTCGGTCGCAACGAAGAATTCCACGCCGTTGCTGTTCTCACCGAAGTAATTGAACGTGAAGCCGACAAAGCCGAGCACCGCGACAACCGATACAACAGGCATGACCGGATTGCCGGTCAGGAAGTGCACGAACCAGCCAAACGACGACCGGCGATAGCCGGACTCTACGGCCTTCTCACGGCGCTGGAATTGCACCGTGGCAATCAGGACCGACATGATCACGCAGGTCGCCACGAACGTCAGACCGCCCAGGATCATCTGCATGACAGGGGACATGTCTGGCGGCATAGGCAGCAAGATGCCCGGCTGCACCACGTTCAGCGCCGCCATGAACATCAGATAGCCCGCGCCGATCGTCAGCGCGAGGCGCACGAGATACCAGGGGATCAAGCCCTTCACGACGGCTGCCGCATTGTCGATTACCCGGCTGAACCGTGCGGCCACACCACCCAGAACCGGCAGGTAGATCAGCGCCACGATCAGCGAGGCTGACAGAACGAAGATCAGCGTCACGGGCAACATGCCCATGAATTCACCCGGCACGCCGGGCCAGAACAGCATTGGCAAGAAGGCACAAAGCGTCGTCGCCGTGGACGACACGATGGGCCAGAACATCCGCTTGGCGGCATCCGCATAGGCCTGCATAGGCCGCGCGCCTTCTTTCAGGCGGCGGTCGGCATATTCGACGACCACAATCGCGCCATCCACCAGCATCCCCACCGCAAGGATCAGACCGAACATCACGATGTTCGAGATTGTGATCCCCATCACGCCGAGCAGGATGAAGCAGAGAAGGAAGGAGGTCGGGATCGCAAAGCCCACCAGCAGGGCGGAGCGCGTGCCAAGCGCCGCCAAAACCACAATCATCACAAGCGCAATGGCCGTCAGGACGGAGCCTTCCAGCTGCCGCACCATGCTGTCCACTTGCACCGACTGGTCCAGCGTTGTCTCAACCGTGACCGACGCGCGCAATTCCTCCGGCCAGCTTTCCTGAACTCGCTCAACTTCGGCCCGGATCAGCTCCACCGTGTCGATGATGTTGAAACCCTGCCGTTTGACGACCTGCAGCGCCACGGTTGTCTCACCATTGAAGCGCGCGGTTCCGGTCTCATCCTGATAGGTCAGGCGGATCTCGGCCAACTCGCCAAGGGTCACGACCCGGTCGCCGTTTACCGTGACGGCCAGGTTGTAGACATCCTGCGCATTGTCGAAGCTCGACGGGATCGTGATCGAGATCGCACCACCCGCCGTTTCAACCTCACCGCGCTGCAATCAACTGGTTGTTGTTGACGACCGCGTTGATCAGATCGGCAGCGGTGACGTTGTAGGCCTCCAATGCAAGCGGATCGAGGATTACCTCCAGCATCTCATCCCGAGTGCCGGCAAGCCCCGCTTCCAGAACGGGGGAGAGCGTCTCAAGCTCCGCCTGCATCTCATTGGCCAGCCGGATCAGCGTGCGTTCCGGCGCATCACCTGACAGCGCCACGATTATGATCGGGAATTCCGAGAAGTTGATCTCGTTGATCGAATAGCTTTCCGCGCCTTCGGGGAATTGCACCTCGGCCCGGCCCATGGCGTCGCGGACATCTGCGATGGTCTCGCCCTTGTCCCACCCAAACTCGAACTCAAGGAACACACCTGCATAGCTTTCGCCGGCGGTGGAGTTGATGCTCAGCAAACCATCAAGGTCCTGGAATTCCGCCTCCATCGGGCGGATCAACAACCGTTCGCTATCCGTGGCCGAGATGCCGGGGAAGGGGACCGAGACGAAAAGGCCTGGAATATCAATATCCGGCTCACCCTCTTTCGGCAGGCCAATATAAGCCGCCGTGCCCGCTGTCAGCGACAGCAGGACAAAGGCGATGACCATGCGGGCGCGGCTGGCGGCCCAGTCGATGATGCCGGTCATTGCGTCAACTCCTCGAACGTAGTGCGAACCTCAACGCCAGCGGTGACAAATTCCTGACCCACTGTGATGACATCCGCCATGTCGGGCAGCCCGGTCAGCAGAACACCGCGCGGGGTGTCGCGGATCATCTGAACCTCAACGAATTCCACCACGCCATCCACGACCGTGCGCACACCAAGGCGACCATCATCATCCAGGGTCAGCGCGGACGACGGCAGAAGATGCGCCGCAATGCCTTCGGTCTGCACCAGAATGTCCGCCGTCTGACCGTCACGGATCAGCAGTTCGGGGTTATCAACTGTAATCTCAACGCGGAACGTGCGTGTGTTCTCATCCGCAGAGCGGCTGACAAAGGTGACTTCCCCCTCAACGCGCTGACCGGAGGAGAGTTCGGCCCCCGCGCGCGCGCCAACGACGACACGGTCCACCTGTGCTTCGGGAACGAAGCCAACCAGCTTGATCGGGTTCAGCTGGATGATGGTCGCGCAGATCGCACCCGGTTGCATCAACGTGCCCAATTCCGCCGTGTCCGATTCCAGCAAACCTGAAAACGGCGCATAGATCGTCAGGTCGCCAATGGCGTCTTCGGCACGTGTGACGGCGGCCTCAGCGGCCCGCACACCGGCGAGCGCCGATTGAATACCGGCCTGCGCCGATTGCACGCCGGCGTCTGCGGCCTCCACACCGGCCTGGGCGCTTTGCACGCCAGCCTCTGCGGCGGCAACACCGGCTGCAGCAGACAGGGCGCGCGTTTCAGACCCAAAACCCGACTCGCTCAGGCGGGTGGCGGCGTTGCCGTCGATTTGGGCGGAGGCCAGCTGCGCCTCGGCTTGGGCCAGCATGGCGCGTGCTTCGGGCAACCGCGCCTGCGCTTCGGGCAGGCGGGCTTCTGCCTCCGGCACACGGGCCTGAGCTTCTGCAAGCCGCGCCTGCGCTTCTTCCAGGGCTGTCTGCGATGTGCCGGGATCAATCTCGCACATCACCTGGCCTTCTTCGACAAAGGCACCGGCCCGGATCGGCGTTGAAATGATGCGACCCGAGGTCTCGGAGGCCACATCGACCAGCCGGATCGCTTCGGTTCTGCCGCGCATCAAAACAGCATTTTCAGTGACTTGGGCCTCAGACCGGCGCACAACCACATGCATGCGGCCATCATCGGCGTCGGTGTCCGCCTCGCTCTGCAAGCGCCTCTGCGGTCTCTTCTTCGGCCATCTCTTCAGGGGCATTCTGCGGCTCAGGCACAAAGCCCGCCGCGAAATTGGTCAGGCTCTCTCGATCCAGTACGACAAAGTAGAGCGCAACGCAGACCAGCGCCGCGGTCAGAATTGGAAACAGCTTCATGCCTTCGACCTTTCTTGTCCAAACGCCCCCCGGCGTTGGAATGTCAGACCATCCCTTTGGGCTGACATTATCCCGTGTTGACAGTTTACGCTGAACCGTCCAGTTCAGATTACTTTTTTCCGGCGGGGCTACAAGAGTGAACTGAACGGTTCAGAATACTCGCCTCTCGGTAGATCGCACCTTGCCAGATGCACTGGTCTTCCAGCCCTTGCGCCTTGACCCAATGCCGGGGTAATCCCTGCGCAACAAAGAATTCCGGGGTGGAGCGGCAGGCATGTCCAATACCGACAGTTTTATTGATGAAGTCAGCGAGGAAGTGCGCCGTGACCGGCTGTTTTCGCTGTTTCGTCGCTGGGGGTGGCTGGCGATCCTAATCGTGGTCGGAATCGTGGGGGCCGCCGCCTGGTTCGAGTGGCAATCCGCGCAACAGCGCGCCGCGTCCGAAGCCTTTGGCGATGCATTGCTGGCCGGTCTCGAAAACGAAGATCCCGAAGCACGTATCGCGGCCCTGTCCGAGATTGAGACACCGTCACCCGAAGTCGCCATGATCCTTGCCCTTCTGGCAGCCGGTGAAGAGGCGAATTCCGAGGACACCGCAGCCGCCGCAGCCCGTCTGCGCGCAGCGGCAGAGACGCCTGGCCTGCCGCGCCGCTACGTCGACCTGGCCTTGCTGAAAGCGCAGATGATGGACCCGGCGCCGGAAGATGAAGCACGGCTGGTGCTGGAACGTCTGGCCGAACCCGGCGCACCCTATTCGGCCCTTGCGGAAGAGCAATTGGCGCTTGTGGATATCCGCGCGGGCGATCTTGATGCCGGTCTCGACCGGTTGCGCAGCATCGAGAACAGCGCCGCCGCCACAGCAGGCTTGCAACAACGCGCCGCGCAGTTGATTGTGTCGCTGGAAAGCGGGGCCGTTTTGGTGGACGCGCCCGTGGAGGAAGAGGCACCGGAAGAGGCACCAGCCGAGGACGCACCTGTTGAGGGCGATGGCGCGGCTGAGCTAGGCTCGGAAGAAGAGCCCGCCGAAGACGCAGCCGCTGAGGCCGACGATGCGCCGGCAGACGCACCTGCCGGCGAAGCGAGCGCCGAAGAAGAGGGTGCGGAGGAAGAACCTGCACCGGCAGAAGAGGCCGAGGCAGAAACGGAATAAGCCTGTGGCCCGACTGGCCCGGCGCAAGACATTTTAGGGTCGCAAGACGACCCCAAGACAATGAGTGGTGGGCACGAGATGAGCACAATTTTTAAAGCCAGCGCTTTTGCCTGTATCGCCGTGCTTGGCCTTGCTGCCTGCGAGCGGGAAGTGGTCCTGCCCGGCGAACGGTTCTCGATCGACACGCCCCTCGCTGATGTCCTCAGCGGCGACGCAACCCGGTCTCTTGCCGATGCGGGTGCTGCCGACGCGCCACGCGCCATCAGCCTGCCCGGTACCGTCCGGATCGCCACATGGGAACAGCGGGGCTACAATTCCTCGAACCGCACACCGCACGCCAATCTGGGCTCTAGCCTGACGCCCGTGTGGACGGCCGATATCGGACGCGGCAATTCGCGGCGCAATCGCATCACCGCTGATCCGGTCTCGGACGGTGCGCGCGTCTTTACCATGGACGCCACAGCCGGCGTCGTGGCGACCGACCTGTCCACAGGCGGGACGGTCTGGTCCGCTGATCTTCAGCCCGGCTTTGACCGTGGCGGCTCGGTTTCGGGTGGTGGGCTCGCCCTGTCAGGTGGAACACTTTTGTGACCACCGGATTTGGAGAGCTGATTGCGCTGAATGCGACCACCGGCGCGGTGAATTGGCGGCAGCGTCTCGATGCGGGCATCGGGGCGCCGACCATCTCGGGCGGGACTGTCTATATCGTCAGCCGCAACAATCAGGCTTGGGCGCTTGAAGCCGCCAATGGACGTCTGGTCTGGCAAGTCCCCGCCACCACAACCGAACCGCTGCTCAGCGGCGGGGCCGCGCCCGCCGTGACGGACCGCATCGTTCTGTTCCCCTTCGGCTCGGGCGAGCTGTCGGGAACGCTGCGCCGCTCAGGCGCACCTTTGTGGGTCACATCCGTGGCAGGTGGGCGCAGTGGCGTGGCCTATGCCAATATCAACGATGTCACCTCGGACCCGGTCATCGCCAATGGCCGCATCTATGTCGGCAACCAATCGGGGCGCGTTGTGGCACTGAACCCCGGCACCGGCACCCGTCTTTGGACGGCTGAAGAAGGGGCCTATTCGCCCGTTCTGGCCACAGGCGGTGATCTTTTCTTCGTGTCCGACCGGAACGAACTCATCCGCCTTGATGCCGGATCGGGCGCGCGCGTCTGGGGCACGGAACTCCCGCTCTACGTCAATGATCGGGAGCGTCGCCGTCGCGCCGTCTTTACCCATTACGGTCCCATTCTTGCAGGCGGTCGCCTTGTCGTGGCCTCGGGTGACGGCAATATCCGCTTCTTCAGCCCGGAAAGCGGCCAACTTGTCGGCGCGGTTGAGATGCGCGATGGCGCGGCTGCCCATCCCATTGTGGTCAACGATATGCTGCTTGTCGTGACCGAAGGCGGGCGTTTGCAAGCGTTCCGCTAAGGCTGATCGCTTCACGCCATCAGCGCGCCGCGAACGTCCTGATCAATCCAGAACAGCGCGCCGTAGATCATCAAACGCAATGCGTTGAACCAGATCGCGGAAACCTCGCGCAGCAAGGGTGCTGGCCGATCCACCATCGCGGCGGAGGATGACAGCCGCACATCCTCAAACCCCATGACCCGGAATGATACCCAGGATCGCGGCAGGTGATAGGCATCGGTCACAACAATTACCGGCTGCGCTACATCGGTCATCCGGGCCGAGAACAGAGCATTTTGCAGAGTCGAGCGAGACTGCGGCTCCAATGCGACGACGTCGGGCGGGACCCCCATGGCCAGGATGTGATCGACCATCAAGGTTCCGGCCCCGGTGCCAGTGACCAAGATATCTTCCGCCAGACCCGCCAGAAGCAACTCGGCGCAGCGCTCCGCCCGCATCGCGCTGTTTTCGGCCAAAACGCCCTGATGCGACCCGCCGCCAAGACAAATCACTTGTGCGGCCGGCGCGGGAAGCGTGTCGCGCGGCCAATACCAATTGCTCAACAAGACCATGGCGAGCGTCGCGGCATAGAAGATCACCATCAGCCGCAGAACACGCCGCACGCGCCGCATTTTGGTTCGCCGGATCAGGGCCAAGGGCTTATCCAGGCGGCAACATATTTCGTGAACAGGGCCAACATGCCCCGGTCTTAGCCGCCAAAGGTCTTCAAAGCATGAACTTTTTGCAGGGTTGGGATCACCGGGTCCTACGGCTCATTCCCACTCGATCGTGCCCGGCGGTTTTGAGGTGATGTCATATGTGACCCGGTTGATCCCCGGCACCTCGTTGATGATCCGCGTCGCCGTCTCACCCAGGAAGTCGTGGCTGAACGGATAGTAATCCGCCGTCATGCCATCAACGCTCGTCACAGCCCGCAGCGCGCAGGCATAGTCATAGGTCCGACCATCCCCCATCACGCCAACCGTGCGCACGGGAAGGATCGCGACAAAGGCCTGCCAAATCTCATCATAAAGGCCGTGCTTGCGGATCTGGTCGATATAGACCGCATCGGCCAGCCGCAGGATATCCAGCTTCTCCCGCGTGATCTCACCTGGGCAGCGGATCGCAAGGCCGGGGCCGGGGAAGGGGTGGCGCGCAATGAAATGGGCGGGCAGGCCAAGCTCGTGGCCCAAGGCACGCACTTCATCCTTGAACAACTCGCGCAGCGGCTCGACCAGCTTCAGGCCCATCTTTTCGGGCAGGCCACCCACATTGTGGTGGCTTTTGATCGTCACGCTCGGGCCGCCGGAAAAGGACACCGACTCAATCACATCCGGATAGAGCGTGCCTTGCGCCAGATAGGCGGCCCCTTCGATTTCATTGGCGTATTTCTGGAACACGTCGATGAAGAGCTTGCCGATAATCTTGCGCTTGGTCTCGGGGTCGCTAACCCCCTCCAGCTCGCCCAGAAACAGCTCTTGCTCCTCGGCATGGATGACCGACAGGTTCATGTGATCGCGGAACATCGCCACGACCTCTTCACCCTCCTTGTGGCGCAGCAGGCCATGATCCACGAACACGCAGGTTAGCTGGTCGCCAATCGCTTCGTGCAAAAGCGCCGCCGTCACCGACGAATCCACGCCACCCGACAGCGCACAGATGACCTTGGCATCGCCCACCTGCGCCCGGATCGCCTCCACCGCCTGCTCGCGGTAGGCCTCCATCGTCCAATCGCCCGAGAACCCGGCCAGACGCACGAAATTCTCATACAGCTTCGCGCCGCGCGGCGTGTGGTGCACTTCCGGATGGAATTGCACGGCAAAGAACCGTCGCTCCAGATCGGCAGTAATCGCATAGGGTGCATTGGGCGAGGTCCCGTAGACCTCGAACCCCGGCGCAAGCTTGGCGACATGGTCGCCATGGCTCATCCAGACTTGCTCACGTCCATCCGCAAACCAGCCATCCAGCAAATCAATCGTGCCTTCAGGCTCCACAAAAGCACGCCCGAACTCAGCTGTACCGCCGCCTCCCGAAATCTTGCCGCCATGCACCTCGCCGCCAAGGTCCTGCATCATCACCTGCTGACCATAGCAAATGCCCAGAATCGGCACGCCCGCGGCGTAGGCCGCCTGCGGCGGTCGTGGCGAACCCTCACGCACCACCGAATCCGGCCCGCCCGAGAAGATGATCGCCTTGGGGGCGAACGCTTCGATGAACGCATCATCGACGTTCTGATAGGGATGAATCTCGCAATAGACGCTCAACTCGCGCAGGCGGCGGGCGATCAATTGCGTCACCTGCGACCCGAAGTCGATGATCAACAGGCGTTCATGGTCGGCGGGGTCGGGGACGGCGCTTGTGTTCATGGTTGCGGATTAAGCTGCAGGGCAGGGGCGTGCAAGCCCACCATGTCGCATCCGCGTCGCAGATGACGCAATTCGCCCGCTTGCCAATTGCCCCACAATGTAGACACGCCCCAACGGGTCACTTGCGCTTGGAGGGTGTCATGGGCGAAGCGGAACAGGCGGATCAACCACGGCGCAGGGCGCGTGGGGGCGGGGGTGCTGCGCGGCGGGCCAGTCGGTCGGCCGTCAGCTTTGAGACGGCGCGGTTCATCGAACGCAAGATCCCGAACCTCGACATCCTGCATGACGAGGCGCTCGAGATTATCGAGGCCAATGCCGAAACGGTGCTGGAAGAGATCGGCGTCATGTTCGTCGAAAACCCCGCAGCACTGGATCGCTGGCGCGACGCCGGGGCCGATGTCCAGGGCGAACGCGTCCATATTCCCAAAGGTCTCGCGCGCGAATTGATCAAGACCGCGCCCTCGAAATTCACCCAGATCGCCCGCAACCGCGCCCGCGACGTTGAGATCGGCGGCAACACGATGGTTCTGGCGCCCGTTTATGGCCCGCCCTTTGTCACCGACCTCAAGGACGGACGGCGCTACGCGACCATGGCCGATTTCGAGATGTTCGTGAAACTCGGCTACATGTCGAAATGGCTGCACCATTCCGGCGGCACCGTGTGCGAGCCCACCGATGTGCCCGTCAACAAGCGTCACCTCGATATGCTCTACGCCCACATGACGCTGTCCGATAAGCCCTATATGGGCTCTGTTACGGACCCGTCGCGCGCGGTCGATTCGGTCGAGATGTCGAAGATTCTCTTCGGCGCGGACGTGGTCGACCAGAGCACCGTGATGACCTCGCTCATCAACATCAACTCGCCGCTGACCTTCGACAGCGTGATGATGGGCGCGCTCGAGGTTTATGCCGAGGCCGGGCAGGCCTCCATCATTTCACCGTTCATCGTGGGCGGCGCGATGGCGCCGGTCTCCGTGGCCGGAACCCTTACGCAATGCCTGGCCGAAGGGCTGGCGGGCGTGGCCTATAGCCAGCTGGTCAATGCAGGCTCACCGGCGATCATGGGAGCGATGGTGACGTCGATCGACATGAACTCCGGCGCGCCGACCTTTGGCACGCCTGAGACCTCGCAGATCACCTATGGCATGGGCCAGCTGACCCGGCGACTGGGGCTGCCGTATCGCTCCTCCGGCTCGTTCACCGGCTCCAAGATCCCCGATGCGCAGGCCGGGTACGAGACCGCGAATTCGCTGAACATGGGCCTCTTGTCAGGCGTGAATTTCATGCTGCATTCGTGCGGCTGGCTGGAAGGCGGCCTGTCCTCCAGTCCAGAGAAATTCGTGATGGACGCCGACCAGCTTGGCATTCTGCACAAGATGGCCGAAGGCGTCAGCGTGGATGAGAACGCGCAAGCCATGGGCGCGCTGCGCGAAGTGGGCCCAAGCGGGCACTTTCTGGGCTGCGAGCACACGCAGGCGAACTATCAGACCGCGTTCTGGCGCACCAATGTGCTCGACTACAAACCCTATGAGACCTGGGCCGAGGATGGCAGCCGCTCCAGCTACGAGCTTGCGGCGCTCAAGGTCGAAAAGATGCTGTCGGACTACCAACAGCCCGCGCTGGACCCCGCCATCAACGAGGAATTGCGCGCCTATATCAGCCAGAAGAAGGCCTCGATGCCCGACGCGTTCATCTGAACCGGCGAGCAGGTTATCCACATCAAAAAGTAAACGCGCGGCTCAGTTGACCGCGCGGGCCGCGGCCAGAAGCGCGCTCATCACCTGCACGTGGCGCGTGGGCGAATAGCCCATGCCACCGCCCATGCGCGCGGCGTTCAACATCTCTTCCTCAGCAATCAGCTTTGTCACCGGGCGGCGCTTGGCCCGGCGGTGCGCGTCCCCTGTTTCACAGGCCAGTGTGGCGGCCCGCACCAATAGCCCCGGGCGGCGTAAGGCGCGCAGATGTGTGGTCAATTCGGTCATTTTGGTATCCCCAAGCATGAACAATCACGGCCTAAGGCTGCCACCGGGAAAAAGGGGCGTTGCATGAATCCGGGAACCTGCGCGCGGACCCCCTGAAAAAGTTTACGTTTCGGAAACAATTTTCCAGTTATCCACAGAATTTAACCATTCAGTAATCAATACGGCGGAATTTTGCAGGCATTAACCTTTTGATCGCGAGGCCTCTGGCCATGAACCATTCTGACTCTGCAAACACGACCGCTGCATCGGACTTACCAGCGTGGGTTCCGCAACAGGCGCAGCAATACCTTGCCCACACGGCTTCGGGGCAAAGCTACCGCAATATCGCTGGCACGTTTGGGAAATCGCCGTCGACGATCTGTCGGCAAGTGCGCGACCTCGAAGACCGGCGGGACGACCCATTGCTGAACGAAGCGCTGGACACCTTGTCCAGCCCACGACCCTGCGAACGGACCGATTCCACCACTCAAAACAAGGAGACGCGGCGAATGACTGCCCCGATACGGACGCCGATTGAAGACGAGACGCTGATTACACGCGAAGCGCGCCGGATTTTGCGCCGGTTGTGCGAAACGGGGGCCGTTCTGGCCGTGGCTCAGGATATGGACAAGGCCGTGGTGCTGCGCCAGGGCGTCGATGGGGACCAGACCCGCACCGCCGTCGTGGATCGCCGTGTCGCGCAGGCCTTCGCCGTCAAGGATTGGATCGAATGCGTCAAGAAGGGCGGGCGTATTGCGCGCTACGGAATCACCAATGCCGGAAAATCCGCCCTCAAGCGCCTGATCGAAGAAGACCGCAAGCGCCGCGTCGGCAATGCCGGATTTGCCGAAGGCCCCACGGCGTTTCAGGGCCAACATGCGAACTGGGGCAAACGGAAGGTCTCGGGCGAAGACGGAAAGCCCGTGCATTTGCGCGTGAACCTCTCTGAATCGCCGCTTGCAGGTCTGGCCCGCCGCAAGGGCCCTGATGGCAAGCCGTTCCTCGGACCCGAGCCTGGTGCAGGCGGGTGAGCGACTGCGCGAGGATTTCGAGTGCGCCCAAATGGGACCGCGCGTCGGCCAGAACTGGGACCGGTTCCTGACCGGGGGCGATCGGGGCGGTTTTCTGTCCGATGGCGGCATTGGCGAAGGCCCGATGGATGCCCGCAAGCGCGTATCCGATGCGCTCGACGATCTCGGACCCGGATTGGCGGATGTCGTGATGCGGGTCTGCTGTTTTCTGGAAGGGCTTGAGTCCGCCGAAAAGCGGCTTGGTTGGTCGGCGCGGTCGGGCAAAGTTGTGCTCAAGATTGGCCTGCAACGCCTCTTGCAGCATTATGAAGCAGCGCACGGCTTCGTGCCGGCGACACGGGACTAGGGCGCGGCCCGGGGCGGGGTGGGGTGCATAGAATTGGGAGTGGGCGGATGCATAGAATTCTCTGCGAAAACTATCTCAGCCAGACCAAGGCTTTGCGAAATTGCTGAAAATCCATGGGGTTTGCGGGGTTCCGGGCGGGATGAAGACCGTGTTGATGACCGACCACACGCTTCTGACATCCGAGGTTCAACCATGCTTAGAAAACTCGCCTTTGCCCGCCGCCTTCGCCCTCTTTGCCGTTCCGGCCGCTGCACAAAGTGCCGCACAATGCGAACAGGCATTGATGATCGGTCCGCAACAGGCAGACCCCGCCGTGATGGCGGCTTGCATGCCCTATTTCCAGACACTGGCGACCAATGCCGCAGCGCCGGGGACGTTCGCTGCCCCAGTGGCCGGAACAACGGTCACGCTGTCCACGTCAGGCACCGGCGGCTAACGCACTTTGCGTTTTATCTGAGACACTCTTTGCGTCCGCGTTCGCGCATCGGCGCGCGGCAGCGGGTTGCGATTGAAATCAAAAGCAAAAGTGCTCCAGGCTCGAAACGGCTTGCACCTGGCACATAGCGGCTGTGCCATCTCGCCCGGGTGACGTAGGGATCGTTTAACGTTAAATGATCTCTATCGCACCGAACGAGGAAGCCATGCGCGATCTAAAGATCCCCGAACAGCGCCACCCGGAAAAGGCGCGTCGGCCCGACAACCCGCAGCCGAAAAAGCCCAGCTGGATCCGCGTAAAGGCCCCGGTGGGGAGGGATACGAATCCACCGCAAAGATCATGCGGGACAATAAGCTAACAACCGTCTGCCAAGAGGCGGGCTGCCCGAATGTGGGCGAATGCTGGTCGCAGGGCCACGCCACCATGATGATCATGGGCGAGGTCTGCACACGCGCCTGCACCTTCTGCAACATCGCCACCGGCAAACCGCCGGAACCGCTTGATGTGTTTGAACCGGGCAGGGTGGCCGATGCCGTCCAGAAACTCGGCCTGAACCACGTCGTTATTACCTCCGTAGACCGCGATGATGTCTCCGATGGCGGGGCCGAACATTTTGCCCAGACCATCCGCGCCATTCGTCACCGCGCGCCCGGAACCACGATCGAGATCCTCACGCCCGACTTCATCAAATCCACACCCGACGCGCTGCAAGTGGTGGTCGAGGCTAAACCGGATGTGTTCAATCACAACCTCGAAACCGTCCCCGGCCTCTACCCCGAAGTGCGCCCCGGCGCGCGCTATTTCCACTCGCTCCGCCTTCTGCAACGGGTGAAGGAAATGGACCCGACCATTTTCACCAAATCCGGCATCATGGTGGGTCTGGGCGAAGACAAGCAGGCCGTGCATCAGGTGATGGACGACATGCGCGCCGCAGACATCGATTTCCTGACCATCGGCCAGTATCTGCAACCCACGCCCAAGCACCACAAGGTGGACCGTTTCGTCACGCCGGAGGAGTTTGCGGGGTATGAGAAAGCGGCTTGGGGCAAAGGGTTCCTGATGGTCTCTGCCACCCCGCTGACCCGGTCGTCGCTACCATGCGGGCGATGACTTTGCCCGTTTGCGCGAGAACCGCTTGGCAAAACTGGGCCAAAGCCTAAGCACTTTACCGGATTTCCCGCCTTCGCAGTCTGCGTTGGGTGTGCCTATATTGGGCGCACCCTTCACAGCTGGATGTCCGTTCATGTCCCGATTTTCGAACCTCGCCTTGGCCACAGCCCTTGCGCTGACCCTGTCTGCACCGCTCTCCGCGCAAACCTATGACGACGCGCGCGCTGCTTACGATGCGGGCGATTTCGCGCGCGCGGCCGAGCTCGTCATGCCCTTGGCGGATGCAGGTGACGCGGCGGCGATGAACATGCTGGGTCTGATGTACGATGACGGGCTCGGTGGGCTGTCGGTTGATCCGGTGCGCGCGCTCGACCTTTATACGCGGTCCGCGGATGCCGGTTTCACGGGCGCCATGAACAACCTCGCCCGCGTCTACCATTACGGCCTGTTGGGGGAGGAGGTCGATGTCGGCCGCGCGCAGACGCTTTACGAACGCGCGATTGAGGGCGGCAGCGAATTCGCGATGAACAACTTCGCCCTCATGCAGGAAGAGGGGCTGTTGGGCGCGCCCGATTGGGCCGCCATCATCGACCTCTACGCTCGCGCCGCCAACCTGCAGGAACCAAGTGCGGCCGCGAACCTCGCCAATGTCTTCCTTAACGGTCGCGATGGCGTGCCCGAAAACCCGTCGCTCGCCCGGCAATGGGCCGAAAGCTCGGTTTCGGTCGGATCGGCGCGGGGCATGCGGATGCTTGGCTATATGCTCGAATTTTCCATCGGCGGCCCGGAAGACATCCCGCGGGCCGAGGCCCTTTATCGCCAGGCCTGGGATCTGGGTGATGCCGCCGCGGCCAACGATATGGCGCTTTTGTTCAACTACGGCGCCACGGGCGTGCCGGTCGATTTCGACCAGGCCGTCGAATGGTATGAACGCGGGATCGCCGCCGGCGATGAATGGTCCCACGTCAATCATGGCCGACCTGCTGGCCGATGGCGATCCAGCGGTTCCCGATGATCCCGTGCGCGCGCGCCGCCTTTATGAGATTGGGCACGATATGGGCAATCTCGATGCCAGTGTCGCGCTCAGCTACCTGCACTGGGACGGCGTCGGCGGCCCGGTGGATTATGATGAGGCGCGTCGCCTGCTGACCCACGCCGCCGAGCAGAACGATCACGGCGCCATGAACGATCTGGGCGTGATGCTGCAACAGGGCCTTGGCGGGCCGGTGGATGTGTCCGGGGCGGCCCATCTCTATCAACGCGCGGCGCAGGGCGGGCATACCCTGGGCGCCCAGAACCTTGCCTATATCCTCACTGATACAACGAAATCACCCGTTGATCCGGTCGAAGGCGTGGCCTGGTGCCATTTCAGTGCCGAGCGTGAGGATAACCCCGATACGCGTGACGAATACCGCCTGAATTGCGCCGATCTCGCCCAGAACCTCAGCCAGGCTGAACAGAGCGCTGCAATCGCGCGCTCTGCTGAACTGCTCAACACCTATTGATCCAAGGAGCGCCGCGGGATCAGTCCTGCGGCGTCACCCCCATGCGCAATCCGCCCCAATGGCGGCCACAGACATGGATCGGCGCGGACAGGTCTTTCATCAGCACAAACGCACCACCACCCATATCACGCCGATAGGTTTGCATCAGGAACGGCGCGGTATTGCGCCCGGCCTTCAATCCAACCCGGTCGTCAAACAAACGCCGGTTCCGACAATTCGCAGCATTCCAAACCGGATCAGGTCCCTGAGGGTGCGAGAATTTGCGATTATGGGTCGGCAAATACCCGTTCAGATCAACGGCGCTGCAAAAGATGATGCGCGCATTCTCTTTTAGGATCGCCTCCTGGATCGGCGGCAACAGCGCGTCGGTCAGCGCGGTGAAGGGGGCCATGACCTGTTCAGGGTCCGTGCCGTGAATTGGCACGTAGGTTCTGTCAAAAAGCTCCGCTTCACTGATATGGCCCGCCTCAATCGCGGCCTCGAACTTCGCCCCGATCATCGCCGCCCGATCCTGCACCAGCTCGATCAAGGCACCATCGGCGGTGGAGGCCCCCATCTGCACCGAAACCTGCACAGCATATTCCGAGATATCGACAATGGTTTCCGCCCGTTGGGTCGCCTTGTGCACTTCGTCAGCGGTTTCAGCGAGCGTCGCGCTCAACCCAGCAAAGGCCGGCGTGAATCGGTTGATGACCGTGCGCGCATCCTGCGCCGCGCGGCTAACCTGCAGCGCGTCGTCGGTTGCGGCCTTCACGTCCGCACTGATCTGCGACAGGGCGCTGTCTGCTTTGGATGACCCTTCCAAAACGGCGTCAGCACTTTCGGTGATGTTGACCGCATCTGCACGCAAATCCACCAACGCCGCGCCAAGCGTTCCGGTAGAGTTTGTGACATCCTGCGCCGCGCCCGCCGTCTCTTTCGACAAGGTGTTGATGGCCTCGGCCACCACGGCAAAGCCGCGCCCGGCGTCACCGGCCCGCGCGGCCTCAATCCGGGCGTTGACCGCCAGGATATTCACCTGCTTTGCAATTTCCGCGATCCGCTTGTTGGCCTTCTGGACCGATTTCAGCGTTTCTTCGACAGCGGCAAGGGTGCCGTCCAACGTGCCAACCCATTCCGCCACGTCCTTCGATTGCTCGGTCGATTGGCGCAAGGCCGCGACCGACCCGTCCACGGTGTCGAGCGCGCGAGAGTTGACATGCGCCACCGCAGCCAAGCCGTCTGTCATCTCCGTCGACACACGCGCAAGCTCTTCCGCCTGATGCGGAGACATCTTCAACCACGCTCAGTTGGGCTGAGGCTTGCCGGTCGATCTCCTCAAGCGCGCCAGCAAGTTCGACAATGTTCTGTCCGGTTTGCCCGGCAAGTGCGCCCAATTGCTGAAGGCCGGATTGCCGGCTGTCGGCCTGGCCCGCCGCATCTGTGTCTGTGGCCATATGAGGCGAGGATAGTGGCGTCGAGTGCATGGGGATCCTGAAAGCGTGCAAACCTTTGATCCGGCCATAGCCTGCCTTGGCTTTCGGTTCCGTTAAGATGCCCCCTTAAGGCATGTCGGGCACACTCAGCAGGTAGGCGGCAATCGCCGCGCGATCCGCCTCGGTCAGTTCCGCCATATTCAGGATCACGGATCGCATATGCCCGCCTGCTACATCAAAGTCCGGCGTGAACCCGTCATTCAGATAGGCCGCAATTTCACCGTCGGACCAACCAAGGGCGCCCGGCGTGACGTTCGGGATTGTGCCGCGCCCCGACGGGTCGGGCGCACCGCCAAGCCAGTTTGCCAGATCAAGCCCGCCCAAGAGCATTGCGCGGCGTATGGCACTCGCCGCAATGGGCAAGCGCCTCTGCCAGGTAACGCCCGCGTTCGGCCTCTGCACTCAGATCGCCCTCGACGGCGAAATCGTCGCGCAAGTGCAGCAGATTCCACGCCCCAACCGCGCGCCGGATCGAAAAGGGAAAGCCCACATCATGCGGCTCTGATGGCGTGTCCGAGGCGGGCAGGGTCTGCATGAATGCGTAAAGATCGGCGAGGTCTTGCCGCTCCGCCAACCGATAGGCCGTATACGGGAAGGCGGGATAATAGTGCTGCCCCTCCGGGCTGATCCCGTTCTGCAAGGCGGTCAGAAACTGCGCGAGGGTCCAGTCCCCGATGCCATGGGTTGCATCGGACGAGATATTGGGTGCCCGAAACGTGCCAAACTCGCTTGGAAAAGCCTGCCCGCCCGACAGGATCAGCCGATCCGCGCCCTCAGCATCATCGGCGGAATGGCATGAGGCACAGCCCGCCGCCCAAAACACAGCCTCACCTGCGGCCGGATCACCAGTAAGCCCGGCAATATCCGTGTCAGTGATGTGAACCGGTCGGGTAAGCCAAAGCCCTGCCGCACCAGCGACAAGGCCCAGGATCACCACAAAGCGGACAAAGCCGCGCATCGCTCAGTTCGCAGGCGCGCGATAATCGTCGTGGCAAGACCCACAAGCGGCCCCAACCGGGCCAAGGGCGGCGCGCATGGCGTCCAGGCCATCACCGGCAACGGCAGCCAGCCCTTCGGCCCCGGCGCCAAACTCGCCCCAGATTTCAATGACCCGGCTGCCCTCTTCCCAAATGGCGGGCAGGGCGCGGGTGCCTTCGATGCTGGCATTGTCTGTGCCAACCGGCCAATGGAAGCGCTGGTCGATCTGGCTGACGGCCAGCAGGTTGTTCGCAGCCGCCTGCGCGGCCTCGGCATCATAGTCCGTATTGCCGCGCGCCATATTGCCCAGCACACCGATGTTCAGCGCCATGACCTGGAACTGCCCCTGGCGCGCATTCACCGCCGGATTGCTCTCCTGCGCCGTGGCGGCGAGGGCAAGGGCGCCCGTCAGGGCTGATGCGATGAGAATTCGGGTAAGGGTCATGGCGAAGCTCCAATGTTGTGTGGCTGACATGTCGCGGTGTCACGAAGCGTAGACAGGTGCGACATTCCGTCAACCCACAAGTCCGTGCGATGACGCACCGCCCCTGTGCCTGACCGCTCAGCATGATGGCGCATTCCGACAACGCCCTAGAACGTGATGAACGCCTCGAACGACACCCAATTCGTGGTGCTTGACCCGCCAGTATCCCGACGCCCCGCGCTCAGACCCAGTCCGAACTGATCCTCAACCGTCACTTCCGCACCCAGCCCGAAAACCGTCAGGGTGGAGCCGCCGTTTGACCGCTGCGCATGGGTATAATCCGCCCCGATGGTCAGCTCGCTCGAAACGCTGCCCGCCAGTGGCCGGAAATCGGGCGTATAGCCGACGCTGGCATCCACCACGGTCAGTCGATCGCTGCCTATGGGCGAGTCCCCCCAGCAATCGAAATCGCCCCAAAGAAGTCATCCACCTCAAATGTGCCCAGCCCGAAAAAGCGCGTCAGATCGTCCGCGGTTTCGCTGTCGGTATGCTCGACGCCACCGCCCACGGTGTAATCCAGCCCGCTTGCGAGGCTGCCAGAATAAGTCGCGGCCACGGAATAGACCTCACCATCGCCAGTCGGGTTGATGTGCACACTCGCCCCGGCCCAGATCGCCCCATAATCGGCATCGTACAACAGGCCATAGGGCGGCTCATCTTCCAAAACCCGATCAGGTGCGGGAACGGCTCTGTCAGAAACCCGCCAAGATCCCGCTCAATGACGGCGCCATATCCGATCCGGTCATCAAGGGTCAGCGCATCAATCGGAGAGGGGATGTACCCCACGCCGATCGATTGGCCCTCAGTGTATTCGTAGAAAAAGTAGGCGGTGTAGCGGTCGCGCAGCGTGCCGCCAAATTCAGAGAAACCGTCATAGCCCAAATCAATCCCGAAGAACGGCGTGAACAGGATGCGCGCCGTCATATCCAGATCGAAATAATCAAGCTGGTCGCCGGTGCTGGGATCAAAAATGCCTATCCTCGCCTCGCCAGAAAAGCCGATCGTCGGGTCAATCGGCCCCGCATGGGCGGCAGAGGTGATGGCAGTGGCGGCAGACAGTGAAAGAATGAAAAGAGGCTTCATGAAAATTCCCCCAAATGGTGCATTGCAATATTGTGCAACCCACCAATCGCGCCGCGCAATGCATCTTGGGAAAGGCCGCTGACCTTAGGTCAACCACGTTGCAGCGGGGCCACAGCCCCTTATTTCATTGACACTTTGCCAATATACGGGAGGTTCCGGTTTCTTTGCGCATAATCAATGCCGTAGCCCACCACAAACTCATCGGGGATCTCGAAACCGGTCCAATCGGCGCGAATGTCGACTTCGCGACGCGTGGGTTTGTCCAACAGGGCAATCGTCTTCATCCGGGCCGGTTCACGCTGCGCCAACAGGCCCACCACATGCTTCAACGTGTGGCCGGTATCCACGATATCCTCGACCACCAACACATCGCGGCCCTGAATTTCGCCGCGCAAATCCTTCAGGATGCGCACCTCGCGGGAGCTTTCCATGGCATTGCCGTAGCTGGAGGCTTCCAGAAAATCGACCTCCACCGGCAGGTCAATCTCGCGCACCAGATCAGCGATGAAGACGAAACTTCCGCGCAACAGGCCCACGACGACCAGTTTGTCGGTGCCGCCGAACTCCGCTTCGATCTCGCGCGACAATTCCTCGATCCGTGCCGCAATCGCCTTGGCCGAGATCATCTTGTCGACAGTGTAGCTTTGCTGCGCCATTTCGCCCCCAAATCCCCCAAAGCGGTCCGTGCAACCTTGCAATCGCCGGTCAGGTTTATGACATGACCCGCAAGACGAAAAGGCGAAAGGGGCCCATGCCAAGCCATTCCGAGACCCGCAAGCTGCCCTATTCGGCGCAGCAGATGTACGACCTTGTCGCTGACGTGGCGCGCTATCCGGATTTCATTCCGTGGACGGTTGCCACCCGCGTGAAGTCCGTCGAAGACAAGGGCGACCACGCCCTGATGCACGCCGATATGGTGGTGGGTTTCAAAATGTTCCGCGAAAAGTTCCTCAGCCGGGTTGAGCTCTATGAGGCCGCGCACAAGATCGACACCGCCTATGTCGATGGTCCGTTCAAATACCTCAACTCGAATTGGGAATTCGTCGACACGGCCACGGGATGCGATGTGAATTTCGCCGTCGAGTTCGAGTTCAAGAACCGTCTGCTGCAAGGCGCCGCTGGCCTGTTCTTCATGGACGCCATGCAGCGCATCGTCCGCGCGTTCGAGGCCCGCGCGCATGAGCTTTACGGGGCAGGGGCAGCCGAGACCGCGTAAGCCGCAAATCCGCCCGTCCGAGAATCAAAAGCAAAAACGCCCGACCAATGGCCGGGCGCTCTCCTAACTCCCGTAAGCTGCGTTACGACGTGATGTCGTAGGCCCGTTCGCCATGCGACGACAGATCCAGCCCGGTATTCTCATCCTCTTGCGTCACCCGCAGCGGGAAGATCGCTTTCACCACAAGGATGATCACCGTGGTGGTCACAATCGTCCAGGCACCCACAACGGCCAATCCGCCAAGCTGCTCGGTCGCACCGGCATGGCCGAAGACCACCAGCATGATGATCCCGAACATGCCGCCCACGCCGTGCACGGCAAAGACGTCCAGCGTGTCGTCGATCTTCATCAGGTCTTTCACCACCCCGCACAGCACCTGGCACAACACGCCAGCAACACCGCCGATGATCAGCGCCTCAACCGGCCCTACGGAGCCTGAGGCCGGCGTGATGGAGGCCAGGCCCGCAATCGTGCCCGTGACCATGCCCACAAGCGACGCCTTGCCGTAGCGGATGCGTTCCCACAGCGCCCAGGTCAGCGAGGCCGTCGCGGCCGAGATATGCGTGACCGTCAGCGCCATCGCGGCCCCACCGTCAGCGGCCAGTTGAGAGCCGCCGTTAAAGCCGAACCAGCCAACCCACAGCATCGCGGCCCCGATCATCACCATGCCGGGATTGTGCGGTGGCTTTGATTTGTCAGAGCGCTGGCCAAGGAAGAACGCCAGGATCAACGCGGCCAAGCCTGCGGTCTGGTGCACCACGATGCCGCCTGCGAAGTCATTGACGCCATTCTCGAACAGCGACCAATCCTCGCCCGCCAGCAACCCGCCGCCCCAGATCCAGTGCGCCACCGGCGCGTAACAGATCAGCATCCAAAGGGCCGAGAAGGCCATCACGAAGCCATAGCTGATCCGCTCCACATAGGCGCCCACGATCAAGGCTGGGGTGATGATCGCGAAGGTCATCTGGAAGGCGAAGAACAGGACTTCCGGGATCGTGCCCGATACCGTGTCGGCGTCCACGCCGTTCAGGAACGCTTTTCCAAGCCCACCCCAATAGGCGTTGCCATCCCCGAACGCGATGGAATAACCCACGGCCAGCCACAGAACGCTCATCAGGCAGGCGATCGAAAAGCACTGCATGAACACGCTCAGCACGTTCCGGGATCGCACGAGGCCCCCGTAAAACAGCGCAAGTCCCGGCAATGTCATGAAAAGGACCAACGCCGTTGCGACGATGATCCAGGCGGTATCGGCTCCGACCATAGCGGATGCTCCCTTCCCAGATGTCTCTCTCCAAAGCGATTGCGGAATGCGCATTATTTCTATGCGTCGTCCCGAACCGCCCCTCCGAGGGCGGACAAACCGCGAAGGTCGTGCGGGAAAAAGAGGCAGGGGGCGGATTCACCGCACAAAAGCTATGCGGTTTTAACTCTGCACGAATTTTGGGCGTTTTTGCCGCTCTACGCCTCGGATTTGAGCGCGGTTTGGATCATGGCCAGCGTATGTTCAACCGTCCGCATCCGGACCACTGGCCGCCCCAGCGCGCCGAACTGGACCGTCTCCACCTGCGTCTCGCGGCCTGTCATAGCCAGACCAAAACACACCATGCCTTCCGGCTTCGCCTCGGTCCCGCCCGGTCCAGCGACCCCCGTGACGGACACGGCAATATCAGCCGTCGAATAAGTCAGCGCGCCAACCGCCATGGCCCGCGCCACGGGCTCCGACACCGCGCCATGCGCCTCGATCAGAGCGGGGTCCACGCCCAGCATCTCGGTTTTAGCGGCGTTGGAATAGGTGACAAAGCCCCGGTCAAGGATGTCCGAACTGCCCGGCACGTCCGTGATCGCCCCGGCAATCAATCCGCCCGTGCAGCTTTCTGCCGTGGCCAGAACCATGCCCGCCGCGCGCAGCGCCGCGTTTACCGCCTGCGGGTCCGCGATCATACGAACACCAGATGCGCCAGCACGGCGGCCAAAGCCACAATCATCGCGGCCAGCCAGCCCGCAATCAAGTCATCCGCCATGATCCCGAACGCCCCGTGCTGCCGATCCGCCCATCCCACCGGACCGGGCTTGAGAATGTCGAACAGCCGAAAAGCGATGAACGCCACGATCAGCCCAGGGTAAAGCGACAGGATGTCAGACCCCGTCAGTTGCGCGCCGACCGAGACCGGCCAAAGCGCCACCCATTGCCCGGCCACCTCGTCGATCACGATCTCGCTTGGATCGTCGTCCGAGGTGCCGACCTCGACCTGCACCGCCCAATAGCCCAAAGCCGTGACTGCCAACGTCGCCAGCACTAGTAGCAGCGCGCCGCCAAGCATGTGCACCAACACGCCCAGACCCAGCCCTACAAGGCTGCCCCAGGTGCCAGGGGCCGGGCGCAACAGGCCCACGCCGCCCACGGTCGCAATCAGTCGCGTCATCGCGCCACCAGCGTGACCGTGGCCATCGCCGCAATCCCTTCCTCACGACCCGTAAAGCCCAACCGCTCCGTTGTCGTGGCCTTCACAGACACACGCCCAACCTCGATTTGCAGCAACTCCGCCAACCGCGCCCGCATCGCACTGGCCACCGGCCCGATTTTGGGCCGCTCACACATCAGCGTCAGATCGGCATTGGTAATCTCGAACCCGCGCGCCGCGGCCAATTCCACCGCATGGGTCAGGAAAATGTGGCTCTCCGCCCCTTCCATTGCGGATCGCTTGGCGGGAAATGCGTGCCAATATCCCCCTCCGCCAGCGCACCGTAGATCGCGTCCGTCACCGTGTGCAGGCCCACATCCGCATCCGAATGCCCCTGCAAGCCCCGCCCATGGGGGACGGAGACACCACACAGCCAGACCTGATCGCCCGGCCCGAACCGGTGCACGTCAAACCCGTTGCCCACACGAATATCCATTTGCCCGCCTTTCAACAGCGCCTCGGCCCGCGCGAAATCGTCCGGGCCGGTGATTTTCAGATTGGCCTCGTCCCCCGGCACGATCGCCACGTCCAGCCCGGCGGCGCGCGCCACTTCAACATCATCGGCGGGGACGCCCTCAAACGCCGCATGTGCTGCAACAATCGCGGCCTTTTCAAAGCCTTGTGGCGTTTGCGCCCGCCACAACCCATCGCGCTCCTGCGTGCCTTGAACCGTGTCCGCCCCACGCCACAATGCATCGGTCACGGCCAAGGCCGGGGCCGCAGCCCCCTGCGCGCGGACGCCCTCAATCACCGCCGAGATCACCTCAAGCGTCACACAGGGCCGCGCGACATCATGGATCAGGACGATCCCGTCGGCGCAGGCCGCCAGACCCGCCTTGACCGAGGCCGCCCGGTCCGCGCCACCGTGAACAATCCGGACGGTGCTTGGCAGCGATGCGGCCTCCGCCCGCGCGGCATCGTCGGGGTGGATCACCAGCACCACGTCGATGCCCGCGGGATGCGCGGCAAAGCGCGACACACTCCATTCCACAACGCTCCGCCCGGCGATCACGCGCCATTGCTTTGGCACGTCGCCGCCCGCACGCGTGCCGCGTCCGGCAGCCACGATCACGGCGGTCAGGGAAGGGGGCGTTTCAACCATGGGTTTTGTGATAGGCGAGGCCACCTGTCCGCACAATCCGATATCGTTCCGACCAATATTGCGCCGATATGCCTAATTATTGTGCAAATGCACTTTTCCGTGCAAATAGACGGGGTCACCACTTTGTCTTCTGCCGATCACAGCCCTATCCAAATGTCCAACGCACAAGGATTAAGCGCCCTGACCATCCTGCTCGACGATATCACGCTCGCACCGCCCGTGCTTCTGGCCCCCATGGCAGGGATCACCGATCTGCCGTTTCGCAGACTGGTGGCGCGCTTCGGCGCGGGCCTCGTGGTGTCCGAGATGGTGGCGAGCCAGGAAATGGTCGAAGCCAAGGCCTCCGTCCGCGCGCGGGCCGAGCTTGGCTTTGGCGAACAGGCAACCGCCGTACAAATCGCGGGGCGTGAGGCGCACTGGATGGCCGAGGCCGCGCGGATCGCAGCCGGGCAGGGCGCCAGGATCATCGACATCAACATGGGCTGTCCCGCCAAGAAGGTGACGGGCGGCATGTCCGGCTCTGCCCTGATGCGCGACCCCGATCACGCCCTACGGTTGATCGAGGCGGTTGTCGATGCCGTGGATGTGCCCGTTACGCTCAAGACCCGTCTCGGGTGGGACGATGATCTGCTGAATGCCCCAACGCTCGCCAAGCGCGCCGAAGATGCCGGCATCCGCATGGTCACGATCCATGGCCGCACCCGGTGCCAGTTTTACAAAGGTAGTGCCGATTGGCGGGCCATCCGTGCGGTCAAGCAGGCCGTTTCAATCCCTGTCATCGCCAATGGCGATATCGTCGATGCACCCTCTGCCATGCAGGCGCTGCGCTGTTCCGGTGCGGACGGCGTCATGGTCGGGCGCGGTATCCAGGGCGCGCCGTGGCTCTTGGCCGAAATCGGCGCAAGCCTTTATGGCCTGACCCGCTCCGGTCATACCCAAAGGCGCAGCCCTGGCCGATATGGTCCGGGGCCACTACGAAGACATGCTCGCCTTTTACGGCGCTGATCTGGGGCTGAGGGTCGCGCGCAAACATCTGGGCTGGTACATGGACGCGGCCGGCACGCCGCGCGATCTGCGCAAGCAAATGCTGACGGCCAAGGATCCCGCACATGTCATCGCCAGCCTGCCATTGGCGCTTTCCTCCGGGTTGAGGGCGGTGGCATGACATCTGTCACCGATGCGCTCTGGGCCTCGCTGCCAATCCCCGCTCTGATCCTCGATGCCGAGGATCGCATTGCGGATGTGAACCCGGCGGCGGAGGCATTTCTGAACACATCGCGTCGCTCGCTGCTGACCTATCCAGTATGGGACAAGATTTTTGTCGATGCTCCGTTGGAGGATAGCTTCGCGCGTGTCCGGTCTGCCCAGTCCGCGCTTTTCGTGAACTCCGTCGATGTTGGCACCGGTAGCCGCAAGCCCGTGTCCTGCGACGTGCAGATCACCGGGCTCAGCGATCGCCCCGACCATGTGCTGGTGCTTCTGGAAAGCCGTGAGATGCAGGGCCGCATGGACCGGGCCATGTCCTCCAAGACGGCAGCGAAATCCGCGATTGGCATGGCCGAGATGCTGGCTCACGAAATCAAGAACCCGCTGGCAGGCATCACCGGCGCCGCGCAGGCTGATCTCGATGAACCTGCCGCCGGAAGATCTGGAATTGACCGATCTGATCGTGGCCGAGACGCGGCGCATCCTGAAACTGCTCGAACAGGTTGAGGATTTCGGCAATGTCCGCCCGCCCGACCGGAGGCCCGTGAACATTCACGATGTGCTCGACCGCGCCCGCAAATCCGCCGCCCTTGGCTTTGCGGCCCATATGACGATCGAGGATGATTACGACCCCTCCTTGCCTGCCACATGGGCCGATCCCGATCAGCTTTTGCAAGTTGTCCTCAACCTCTTGAAGAACGCCGCCGAAGCCGGGTCTGAGGGCGGAACGATCCGCCTGCGCACCTTCTATGAGCTTGGCCTGAAAGTGCGTCGCAACGATGGCTCGGGCGCGGCCGTGCCGCTTCAGATCGAGGTGGTCGATGACGGCCCCGGAATTCCCGCAGACCTCGCGCAGGATATATTCGAGCCGTTTGTGTCCGGGCGCGAAAATGGCACCGGCCTCGGGCTCGCGCTGATCTCCAAGATCGTGTCCGACCATGACGGATTGATCAGCGTCGACAGCGTGCCGGGCCGCACGATGTTCCGCGTGTCGCTGCCCGTCGCTCCACGGGAGGGCGCCGCATGACGCACGCTTGGCAAAACCCTGACCATCTGGACGCATTTTTGCAGAATAATCCGACCAACTGGACGCAATTGCGACCAGCTGGTCACATCTTGAAAGGCACGTGACCCATGGACGGTACCGTTCTTGTCGCTGATGACGACCGCACAATTCGCACCGTTCTGACCCAGGCGCTGACCCGGGCAGGGTGCAAGGTGCATGCAACCTCTTCGCTGATGACCCTGATGCGTTGGGTGGAGGAAGGGAAGGGCGATCTGGTGATCTCCGACGTCGTCATGCCTGATGGCAATGGCCTGGAAACATTGCCAAAAATTACGGCTGAGCGTCCGGGCATGCCGGTGATCATCATTTCGGCCCAGAACACGATCATGACGGCCATTCAGGCGACCGAGAAGGACGCCTACGACTATCTGCCCAAGCCGTTCGACCTGCCGGATCTGATGAAACGCGCCGCGCGTGCGCTGGAACAGAAGCGCCGGCTTCAAACCACCGCCAAACCCGCCTCCGACCCCATCCCCGCCACCGGCGAAGACCTCCCTTTGGTCGGTCGAACGCCGGTTATGCAGTCGCTTTATCGGCTGGTGGCGCGGGTGATGAACACCGATCTGACGGTCCTTGTAACGGGCGAGTCTGGGACCGGTAAGTCATTGATTGCACGCGCTATTCACGACTTTTCGGATCGGCGAACGCTGCCTTTTGTCGTGGCCTCCGCGCCCGATCTGGAAGGTGTTGATGGCCCGTCCTCGATCCTGGCGCGCGCCAAGGGAGGGTCGATCCTGTTCGATGAAGTCGGCGACCTCCCAGAAGAGGCACAGGCCAAGATCGTGCGTATGCTCGACGCCATGTCCGACGGCGGCCCGCGCATCATGGCCACGTCTCAGAAAGACCTGATGGAGAAAATGGAGGCCGGCGCCTTCCGGCAAGACCTCTTTTACCGTTTGGGCGGCGTGGGCATTGCCGTGCCCAGTTTGCGGGAGCGTGTTGACGATATCCCATTGCTTGCAAACCATTTTCTGGCCCGTGCTGAACGCGATGGGGCTGTTACCCGCCGCTTCTCCGATGCGGCGATGGACCTGATCCGGGCCTATTCCTGGCCCGGAAATGCGCGTCAGTTGGAAAATTCCATCCGCCGCCTGACCGTGACCGCCGCAAGCGAAGAAATCACGCTGGCCGAGGTTGAAGCCGTCCTTGGAAGCCAGCCCGCGATCGAGCCGCTGATCTCCGGCAACAGTGAGGGCGACAAGCTTTCTGCCAGCGTCGCCAAGCACTTACGGCGCTATTTTGATCTACATGGCGGGGTGCTTCCCGCGCCAGGGCTCTACACCCGCATCCTGCGCGAGGTGGAGCCTGCCGCTGATTGAGATTGCCCTTGATGCAACTGGCGGCAATCAGGCCAAATGTGCCGATCTTCTTGGCATCAACCGCAATACCTTGAGAAAAAAGATCACGGACCTCGATATTCGGGTTACACGGCGGCGCAAATTGATGTAATCTCGCAACAGTCGCGTGGCATAAGGGGAACAGGCACCCCGAAGCTGCCGGGCCTGTCAGCCCGACCAAGCGACGGAATTGGGGGATCTGAGTGGTCGACGAGCGCGCCCGCGATATGGGCGAACATCAGCCTTTTCTCGCGCGTGTCGCAGGTATGCGGCGCAACAAGCGCGTGCGCTCCTTCGGAACTATAGGCCTGATCGTTCTTGCCCCGGCGCTTGCGCTGGCGACCTACCTTGCATTCCGCCCGCTTGGCGATGTCACGGGCCAAACGGCGCGCACGTTCATCCTGCTGGCGGATTTCGTCTATATCCTTGTTATTGCAACACTTGTTCTGCGGGAGCTTGCGCGCATCGCGGCATCCCGTCGGGCGGAATCGGCGGGCTCTCGTCTGCATCTGCGCCTGACGACGATCTTCGGTGCTGTTGCCCTTGTACCCACCGTTGTTGTCGCTGTGCTTGCTGTATTGAGCGTGAATATGGGCCTTGAAGGCTGGTTTTCGGACCGCGTCTCAACCGCGCTCGGAAACTCCGTGGATGCGGCTGTGGCCTATCAGCAAGAGCATCGCGATGACCTTGAACAGGATGCCCGCGCGCTTGGTGCGTTTATCAACCTCAACCGCCGCGCGGTGCCCTTCCTCAGTGACGGGGATCTTCGTCAGGTTCTCAGCCAAGGCCAGCAACAGATCCAACGCGGCCTGCGAGAGGCATTTGTGATCGACGGCGCTGGCCAGATCCGCGCGCGTGGCGAGCGGTCTTATCTGTTCGACTATGATGAACCCAGCGCAGAAGATCTGATGAACGCTATGGAAGGCTCCGTCGTTCTGACGGAGGATCGCGAGCAGAACGAATTCCGGGCTCTCCTGCGTTTGGATGCCTTTCCGGATCGGTACCTCTACATCAGTCGCGAGGTGGATGGTCAGATTATTTCGCTGCTGGATGAGACCGAGCAAACGGTTTTGCTCTATCGCCAGGTCGAGTCTGATCGGGGACGCCTGCTTTTCGATTTTGCCCTGCTTTATCTGGGGTTTGCGACCTTGATGATCCTCGCCGCCATCTGGGCGGGCCTCAGTTTTGGGGAGCGTTTGTCGCGCCCGGTCGGTCGATTGGCGGGCGCCGCGCAGCGGGTCGGGCAGGGCGATCTTGATGTCCGCGTGCCGGAAGAGACGTCGGATGATGAAATTGCCATGTTGGGGCGGCTGTTCAATCAAATGACGCTTCAACTCAAAGGCCAGCGAGACACCTTGATTGAGCAGAATGCCTCGACCGAGGAGCGGCGCAGGTTGTTCGATTCCGTGCTGTCTTCCGTCACCGCCGGGGTCATTGGCCTTGAGGAGTCGGGCCGGGTCGATTTCATGAACCGCTCCGCCATTCGCCTGCTGTCGCTGGTGGAGCAACGCGATAGCGGATTGACCCTCGAAGCCGCCGTTCCCGAATTCGCTGAGCCGTTCGAAAAGCTCAAAGGCACCACCGCGGAAGCGGTGCAAGAAGAGATCAAGCTGACCCGCGGCAGCAAGCAGGAGAGCCTGCTTGGTGCGGATGGCGACCCGGCGCAACCTGGATGGGGCGCTGGAGGGATATGTGGTTGCCTTCGACGACGTCACCCAGTTGGTCAGTGCGCAGCGCATGGCGGCATGGGGTGATGTGGCGCGTCGGATTGCCCATGAGATCAAGAACCCGCTGACGCCGATCCAGTTGAGTGCTGAGCGGATCAACAGAAAATTCTCCAAACGATTGGAAGATGAGGATAAGGCGTCACTGGAGCAGATGACCGAGGTGATCGTGCGCCAAACCAACGACCTGCGCCGGATCGTTGATGAATTCTCAAAATTCGCGCGCATGCCCGAGCCTGAAACGCGCGTCGAGGATATGGTTCAACTGTTGAACAATGCCGTGATGCTGCAGCGTGCAGGTCAGCCCGATGTGCGCTTTGTGACGGACATCCCCGATGTGCAGGCCATGGGTGAGGTTGACGCCACCATGATCGGGCAGGCCCTGACCAACTTGTTGAAGAACGGCGGGGAAGCCATTGAAAGTCTGCAGGAAAAAGGCGCACCGGATGGCCATGTGCCCGAACTTCGCGTGGCCATGGAAATTGCCACCGACACCGTCCAGATCGACATCGCGGATAACGGCATTGGCCTGCCGCCGGACCGCGCGAAACTGTTCGAACCTTACGTAACCACCCGCGACAAGGGCACCGGCCTTGGCCTGCCCATCGTCAAGAAAATCATCGAGGAGCATGGCGGCACGCTGGAGCTTCTGGATGCCCCGCCGTTCTCGGACGGCGCGCATCCCGGAGCGCTGGCGCGGATCACATTGCCGCGTTTGCCCGACAGGCATGGAGATTGAGACATGAGTGACATTCTGGTCGTCGACGACGAGCGCGACATTCGCGAACTGATCTGTGACATCCTCGAGGATGAGGGTTTCACAACCCGAATGGCGGGCTCGTCCGACGAGTGCATGGCAGAGCTGAACAAAAGCCAGCCGGGGCTGATGATCCTTGATATCTGGCTCAAGGACAGCTCGATGGACGGGATCGATATCCTGGGCCACGTGAAGCGCGACAATCCGGAAGTTCCGGTGGTGATCATCTCGGGCCACGGCAATGTGGAAATCGCCGTCGCGGCGATCAAGCAGGGCGCCTATGACTTCATCGAAAAGCCGTTCAACATTGATCAGTTGATGGTGGTCATCAAACGCGCAATGGAAACCTCGCGTCTGCGGCGGGAGAATTCGGCGCTTCGGCGGCAGGACAGCCGGTCAATGGATATGGTCGGGTCTTCCTCTGCGTTTCGGACACTCAAGAGCCAGCTCGACAAGGTCACCAAATCCAATGGCCGCGTGATGCTGACGGGCGGGCCGGGTGCGGGCAAGGAAGTGGCAGCGCGGTATATCCATGCGGAATCGAACCGAGCCGACGCGCCGTTTGTGACCGTCTCCAGCGCGTCGATCCAGCCGGATCACATGGAAGAGGTTCTGTTCGGCCGCGAAAGCCAGCAGCGCGGGGTGGAGCAGGGCTTGCTGGAACAGGCCCATGGCGGGGTGATCTACTTCGACGAAGTCGCCGATATGCCGCTGGAGACGCAGGCGAAGATCCTGCGTGTTCTGGTGGACCAGAGCTTCACGCGCGTGGGCGGAACAACGAAGGTGCGGGTAGACCTGCGCGTTGTCTCGTCGACGACGCGCAACCTGCAGGCCGAGATCGACGCTGGTCGGTTCCGGGAAGAGCTTTACCACCGCATGAACGTGGTGCCGGTGGAGGTGCCGAGCCTGGAGGACCGGCGCGAGGATATTCCGGAGTTGGCGCGCTACTTCATCGAGTTATTCAACCGTGAGCAGGGTCTGACGGCGCGGGACCTTGGCGAGGATGCGGCGGCGATGCTGCAGACCATGGCCTGGCCGGGCAATGTGCGGCAGTTGAAGAACATGATTGAGCGGGTGTCTGATCCTTGGCGAAGGGTCAGGCCCGATCGAGGCGCGGGACCTGCCGGGGCAGACGGAGGCGCCGACCTCGGAGGAGGATATCGCCTTGTCGGCCTCGCTGACGACGCTGCCGTTGCGCGAGGCGCGGGAGCTGTTTGAGCGGCAATATCTGATGGCGCAGATCAACGGGTTCGGGGGAAATATTTCGCGGACCGCGAGTTTTGTGGGGATGGAGCGGTCTGCCCTGCACCGGAAGCTGAAATCGTTGGGTGTTGTGACGACATCAAAGGCCGGAACGCGGGTCGGCGCAGGTGAGCGAAGGGTAGGCGGTATCAAGGTTGATCACGCGTGATCAAGATGAAGAACGCCACCTAAGCCGTTGAAAAGCCACAAGCGACACTCAGAAACATTTCTATGATTGTAGAAATGTTTTGCGCCCGGAACGCCGTCAACCAGCCGGGTTCACGATCAAAGGCTCGGTGCCACGCTGACGGATCAGGCAGGTACCACCGGTGAGCGTCGGGATCGTGGTGGATTGGGTGACGGCGGTGCCTTCCTCGCAAAACGGCAACTCGATGCGTGAGAAACCTGCTGCGCCCATGCAGCCTTGTGTGGCCGTGCGCCGGATGTCGCGGTTGATGTCGACGGTATAAGCCTCGCCCGGTTCCCAATACCCCTCGGTTCTCGTGCAGACGCCCGCCGCATCACAGGTCTCGGTTGCGGGCACGAATGTCGGCGCGCGGAAGCGGGTCTCGTTCAGGACTGGGTATTGGCGCAGAGACTGCGCCTGACACTGGGCGAAGGTTGCGTCGCGAGTGGCCACGCTCACGCCGGGTGCGTGGTAGACAGTGTCCGAGACGCAGGCGGCGAGGGCGGAGACCGCGAGGGCCGTGAAAAGGGGGCGGTACATTTTGAAATCGTTCCGTGTTTGGGCCCGCTCGTCCTAGCGCAGTGCACTTTTGTCATTCAATGACAACGGGGTTGAGGCCATCAACCGGGCGTCGGAGGGCACGGGTGGCCGCTGATGTCTGCGGCAGCACGCCCATGCCTGCTTTGCCAGGTAAAGGGCCATATCGCTGCGTTGCGTCGCGTTGAATGATCGCTATTTCACGAAAGGCACAAATGGAATGCGTTCCCGGTGAGCGGCCTTTGCGACGAGATCGTCAACAGCCGCGAGGAAATGTGGTGACGCATTGTGCGCGTCCCATCCAGAGGCATCTTCGTAAAGTTCGTAGACGAAAAACTGAGATGGATCGTCGGGCGATCTGTAGGGCATGAAAAACTTCATTCCCGGTTCGGCATTTGAGGGTTCGGCCAGTTCTTGAAGGATTTCGGCAACGGCGTCGGCCTCACCTTCCTTGGCCGTGATCCGCACCATCACAACAAACCCCGTATTCAGGTTGGTGGCGTCTGGATTTTCGTCATAGGCCCCCATCCCATCAACTCCGATCCGTCAACAAACGAAGACCCGCAAGACCGAAGAATGTGCCGAGCGCGCCCTGAATAATGCGGCGCGCGCGCCATAAATACGGACCATCACTGGCGTGGAAAACGCCACTGCGTAAAGGAGGTGGATGACAACGGACAATATGAATGTGCCGAAAACAATTGCGCCCGCGACCCACAAAGGCGCACCGGGCGCAAGGCCGAGGGAGATGATCGCGATCCAGGCAAGCGCAGCCTTCGGGTTCGTCATCTGAATGATGTACCCACGTCTTGCATATCCCCAAGGCGTGCGACGACCGCCTGCCAATTCATTTGCGTCGATATCATGTGCCGATGCAGCCGACCGAAACGCTTTGTAGGCCAGCCAAAGAAGGTAAAGGCCGCCAAAGATCTTGATAACAAGAATGGCCGAAGCGTAAGTCGCGAGCAGCGCCGAGAGGCCAATTGCAGTCAGGACTGCCCAAGTGAGTGTGCCCACTGCAACTCCCATCGCCAGAGCCATGCCTGAAGGACGGTTCACCGCCATCGACGTGCCAATAACAGCGAGAACGTTTGGACCAGGGCTGGCAATAGCAATCAAAAATGCGCCGTAGGACAACAGAATGCCTGGCAGGTATTGGTAGATGTCTTGCATCAAAATTTACCTCGCGCTGTACGCATGATGTTCGTACTATGTTCTGCACAGGCCGTTAACGCAAGAACTGTGTTCCACAGGCGGCACCTGACACGAGAGCAAGCCGCAGGATCATGCACTTGGAACCCATAGCTGTCGTTTGCAGCACGTGCAGCAAATGGGCCGCTGCGAATGGGTTTTGGGACACCGCCTTCTAAGGTGGTTCGGCACATGCATTTCTTGAGGGCGCTCAAAACGCCATTCCTCCCACCCGTTGACGCCCGGCCCCCAACCTGCCAATCCTGCGCAACCTTTTGGAGCGTAAAGGCGGGCCTCACCCATGAAGGTCATCATCTGTGGCGCAGGTCAGGTCGGCTGGCAGATTGCGCGCCATCTTTCCTCGGAAAACAACGATGTGACGGTGGTTGATAACAACCCCGATCTTGTGCGGCGTGCGACCGATACGCTTGACGTGCAAGGCCTGACGGGCTTTGCGAGCCATCCGGATGTGCTGGACCGCGCGGGCGCGCGGGATGCGGATATGGTGATTGCGGCCACGTTCTCGGACGAGGTGAATATGGTCACCTGCCAGGTGGCGCATTCCGTCTTTGCCGTGCCGCGCAAGATCGCGCGGTTGCGGTCACAGAGCTACCTTCAGGCGAGCTATTCGGACCTTTACCGGCGCGATCACTTGCCGATCGACGTTGTGATCTCGCCCGAGATGGAGGTGGCCGAAGCGGTTCTGAACCGGATCGCCTCGCCCACGACATTTGATACGGAGAGTTTCCTGGGCGGCGATGCCAAGTTGTTGGGGATCGCGCTGGATGAGGATTGTCCGGTGCTCGACACACCTTTGCGGCAGCTCTCGGAACTGTTTTCGACCTTGCGGGCAATTGTTGTTGGTGTGCGTCGCGACGGTGTGCTGTTTGCGCCCGAACCCGGTGATCAGCTGTTTGCGAATGATCAGATTTACATCTTCACCCATGCCGAGGATGTGGCCCGAACGCTGGATATTTTCGGCAAGACCCGCACACGTGCCGAACGCGTGCTGATTGTGGGCGGTGGCAATGTCGGCCTGACCGTGGCCAAGAAGCTGGAATTGTCAGAGACCCGGATGCGGACCCGTGTGATCGAGGCGAACCGGGCGCGGGCCGAAGTGGCCGCCGATGCGCTGGAGCGGACGATTGTGCTGCATGGTGACGGGCTCGACATGGACCTGTTGCGCGAAGCGGGGGTTGAGCGCGCCGATGTGATGTTGTGCCTGACTGATGATGACAAGACGAACATGCTGGCCTCTGTCCGGGCCAAATCGGCGGGCGCGGGGATGGCGATTTCTCTGGTGAACGATCCCACGCTGGTGCCGTTGATGGACCCATTGGGGATCGACGCCTATGTCAGCCCGCGCGCGACAACCGTAAGCTCCATCCTGCGCCATATCCGGCACGGGCGGGTGCGCGGGGTTTACTCCATTGGCGATGCAGAGGCCGAGATCATCGAGGCGCAGGTTTTGTCGACCTCGCCCATTTCGGGCAAGGCGATCCGCGATATCGATTTCCCGGAAGGCGCGCTTGTCGGGGCTGTGCAGCGGGGCAAGAAGGTGTTCCGCCCCTCAGGCGCCACACGGATCGAGGATGGCGATGCCATTGTGATTTTTGCGCTGACGGCGGATGTGCCTGCGGTCGAGGCTTTGCTACAAGTCTCCATCGATTTCTTCTGAGCCGGCATGGCCGCCTATTTCCGCAATTTGCCCTTCTTCACGGTGCTGTTGTTCGCATCCGGTGCGGCGATGTTGCTGCCTGCTGTGGTGGGCACCTATCTTGGCTACTACGCCACGGCGCGGGATTTCTTCTATGTCGGCGCGATGGTGATCATGGCGGCGTGCCTGATTGGGTTTGCGAGCCAGACCCCGCGCCGCAAGCCGTCGGAACGCAGCCATTTGGCGACGGTGTTTCTGGCCTATCTGTGGATGCCCGTGGTTTTGGCCTGGCCGATGGATCAGGCGGTGGGCAATACGCGCTTTATCAACGTCTACCTGGATATGGCATCGGCCCTGACGACCACGGGGGCAGAGGTGTTCGAGCCCGCGCGGCTGGACCCGGTGGTGCATCTGTGGCGCGGATTGGTGGGCTGGATGGGCGGCTTGCTGATCTGGATCACGGCGTTCGCGGTCTTGGCGCCGCTGAACCTTGGCGGATATGAGGTGACCTCAGAGGCCAATATCCAGGGCCAGGTGGTGAAGGCGCGCGGACAGATGCGCGCGGCCGATGCGTCAGAGCGGTTGCGCAAGCACGCGCTTCGGCTGACGCCGATCTACCTCGGTCTCACGGTCGTGCTTGCCCTTGCGATGATCGCCGTGGGGGAAGAGCCGCTGGTGGCCGCAATCCATGCCATGTCAACGCTGGCCACGTCCGGCATCAGCCCTGTGGGCGGGATCGACGGGCGCCCGACAGGCGTGATGGGGGAGGCGCTGATCCTGATCTTCTTCGTCTTCGCCCTGTCACGCCGGACCTATGCCAGCGGCATCGGGCGCGAATTGCGCGAACGTCTGACCAAGGATCGCGAGATCCGGCTGGCGATCTTTGCGGGGATCGTGCTGCCCACGCTGCTCTTTGCCCGGCATTGGCTGGGGGCGCTGGAGGTGGACGAGCTTGCCGATGGCCGTGCGGCGCTGGAGGCGTTGTGGGGGTCGGTCTTCACTGTGGTCTCGTTCCTGACGACGACGGGATTTGTCTCGGACAATTGGGGGGCAGCGCGGGATTGGTCCGGGTTGCAGTCACCGGGCTTGTTGCTGGTGGGCCTTGTGCTGATGGGGGGCGGGGTGGCGACCACTGCGGGCGGTGTAAAGCTGTTGCGGGTCTATGCCCTGTACAAACACGGGGTGCGTGAGATCGGAAAGCTGGTCTACCCGCACTCGGTCGCAGGTGCCGGACGTTTGGGGCGCCGGATCCGCCGCGAAGGCGCCTATATCGCCTGGGTCGTCTTCATGCTGTTTGTCTTGTCGATGGCGGCCGTGATGGTGGCGCTGGCCCTAACTGGCCTGTCGTTTGAAGATGCGATGATCTTGTCGATTGCGTCGCTGACGACAACCGGGCCGCTGGCCAGCGTGGCCGGAGAAGCCCCGGTTTCCTTCTTCGCCTTGTCCGATGCCGCCAAGCTGATTTGTGCCGCCGCCATGATTGTGGGGCGGATCGAAACGCTGGTTCTCATCGCCCTATTCAACCCGTCGTTCTGGCGCGATTAGGCCCTGTCTCGCTCAACCTATTGAACGGGGGTGGAAATTCCCTGCGAAGGGCGACATAGTGTCCGGACGCGGGAGTGCGGCCGGGATCAACCTGGCCCGAAAAAACCAACGGGGCGTGATAGTTAATGGCCGAAAATAAGCAAAACTTGCAGGACGCATTTCTGAATCACGTCCGCAAGACGAAGGTTCCTGTAACCATTTTCCTGATCAACGGTGTGAAGCTTCAAGGCGTCATCACGTGGTTTGACAACTTCTGTGTGTTGCTCAGACGCGACGGACAAAGCCAGTTGGTCTATAAGCACGCGATTTCGACCGTGATGCCGGCACAGCCCATCAACCTCTACGACGGGGAAGAGTGAGCGCAGCCAACGGCGCCACTGACGAGAACGGAACCGCATTGGGCAAGGGCCCCATGCGGGCATTGGTGTTGCACCCGGACATTCAATCTGATCGGACCCGGCGTGAGGCTGGCCCTGCGTTGGAGGAGGCGGTCGCACTGGCCGCTGCTTTGCCGGATCTGGAGGTCGTGGATGCGCAGGTTGTGCGCCTGCCACGCGCACAGCCCGGCTTGCTGTTCGGGTCCGGCAAAATCGAGGAATTGCATGATCTGATAGAGGCGATGGATATCGGCCTTGTTCTGATCGACGGACCGGTTACGCCCGTCCAGCAGCGCAACCTTGAGAAACAGTGGGGCTGCAAACTGCTCGACCGGACGGGGCTTATCCTTGAGATTTTCGCCGACCGGGCCGCAACACGGGAAGGGGTGCTGCAGGTTGAGCCTGGCAGCGCTCAGCTACCAACGCACGCGGCTGGTGCGTGCCTGGACTCACCTGGAACGTCAGCGCGGCGGATTGGGATTTGTGGGTGGCCCCGGTGAAACCCAGATCGAAGCGGACCGTCGTGCGATTGATGAAGCCGTCACCCGGATCCGGCGGCAGTTGCAGAAGGTCGTCAAAACGCGATCTTTGCACCGGGCCGCGCGCAAGAAGGTGCCGTACCCGATTGTCGCGTTGGTGGGTTATACGAACGCGGGCAAGTCGACCCTTTTCAACCGTTTGACGGGGGCGGAGGTCATGGCGAAGGACATGCTGTTTGCGACGCTCGATCCGACCATGCGAGCGGTGACATTGCCCGATGGGACCGAGATCATTTTGTCTGACACAGTGGGTTTCATCAGTGATTTGCCCACCCAGCTTGTTGCGGCCTTCCGCGCCACGTTGGAAGAGGTGCTCGACGCCGATTTGATCGTACATGTGCGCGATATCTCGCACCCCGAAAGTGCTGAGCAGGCGCAAGATGTCTCAGCCATCCTTGGCGATCTGGGGGTCAGCGAGACGGCGCCGCAAATTGAAGTCTGGAACAAGTTGGACCGGCTTGACGCGGCAGCGCGTGAGGCGCGCCAGACAGAAGCCGATCGGCGGTCAGATGTGTTCGCGACATCCGCATTGACCGGCGAAGGGATGGATCCGATGCTGGCGGCCGTGGCCGAGGCGCTTTCGCCACCCCGCCACGAAGCGACCCTGACGCTGGCCCATACGGAGGGCCGCAAACGCGCCTGGTTGTTTGAGCGCGGCGTGGTCGAAGCGGAAGCTTCGGGCGAAGAAGAGACGGTGCTGAGCGTGCGCTGGACCGCGCGTCAGGAAAAGGCCTTCCGCGCCTTATAGGACTCCGCGCAAGATCTATCATTTGGAAACCTTGCCTTAACGCGCATCGTGCCATGCGTATCGGCAGAAGGCTTTCCAAAGGATGTGTCATGGTTGATTTGCACCTTCCCGAACTTTTCGGTGCCCAAGCGCAACAAAGGCCGGCGCGCCAGTCTACGGACGTTGTGCAAGACGCGTTGCGCGATGTGCGCACGCATCTGGGCATGGAAATCGCCTATCTGTCTGAATTTGTGGATGATCAGACGGTATTCCGCGCCGTCGATGCGCCCGGCCTTGAGGATATGATCAAGCCGGGTGACGCGCGGCCATTGTCGGAAGTGTATTGCAAACACATTCTGGATGGCCGCTTGCCCGAATTGATCCCCGACACCTCGGCGCACCCGATTGCCCTGGACCTGCCAATCACGGCGGCAGTGCCGATTGGGGCGCACGTTAGCGTGCCGATCCTGCGCAAGGATGGGTCGGTCTACGGTATGTTCTGTTGCCTGTCGCCCAAGCCGAACCCGGGTCTGAATGCGCGCGATCTGAACATCATGAAAATGTTTGCGCGTCTCGCCCAGGCTGAGGTGCAGGACGGGATGGAAGCACGCCGCCTTGTGGAAGAGGCGGAAGCGCGCGTTCGGACCGTGATCTCGAATGAGCACTTTCGCATGGTGTTCCAGCCGATTTGCGATCTCGCGACGAACTCGGTCTCCGGGTTTGAGGCGCTGTGCCGGTTCGAAGCGGACCCGGTGCGAAGCCCCGATCTTTGGTTTGATGAGGCTGCGAATATCGGCCTTGGCGTGGAATTGGAGCTGTGCGTTCTGGAGGCTACGATGGGCGTCCTGCCCATTATTCCCGAACAGATGTATCTGTCGGTCAATGCCGGCCCTGATTTGGTTGCAACGGGTCGGTTGAAGGACCTGTTCTCGGCCCATGCGCCTGAGCGGGTTGTGCTGGAGGTGACCGAGCATTCCGCCGTGCGCGATCCGGCAGCATTGGCGCGCGCCTTGGCAGATCTGCGCAGTCTTGGGGTGCGGATTGCGGTTGATGACGCCGGTGCGGGCTATTCCGGCTTGCAACAGATCGCGCGCCTTCAGCCTGAAATGATCAAACTGGATCGTTCGCTGGTGTCCGGGATCGATGGCGATCAGGCCCTGCGCGCCTTGTGTGCGGCCTTGATGCACTACACGGCCGAGACCGGTGCGCTTTTGGTGGCAGAAGGGATCGAGACGCAGGCAGAGGCGGACACGCTGCGCAAGCTCGGGGTGCATCGCGGGCAAGGTTGGCTGCTTGGGAAGCCCTTGCCGCTGGCCGAGGCTTTGGCTGCGGCGAAGACGCCGGCACCTATTGGGATGGGCTCAGCCGCGTGATCCCCAGATTGCCCGCGCGCGCCAGTTCGGGGTCGAGGGTCATGGGAACATATTCGCCGCGCCGCCATAGATCGCCCAAATCGTCGTAGTGCCGGCTGAGCGGGTGGCCAGACTGCCCGGTGGCAATGATGAAGACCGAACTGTCAGGATCGGCAAAATCGTAGACACCACGATAACCGGCGGCATGGGTGTTCAGGTACGGCTCCGGTCCGGTTCCGGGCGTTGCGGCGCGGTTGAGGGTGAAATCCCCGCCGGATGTGGCCTGACGAATGTTCACGATCCAGGAGAACAGCCGCGTCTGCCCCAGCACGGGATGTTCGTGCAGGGCTTCGTGCGCAGCCCCCCAGCGCCAGCTTTCGATGTCATCGCCGTAAGCCTCAGACAGTTCTTGCAAAGCTTCATCAAGGGCCACACGCGCGATGTCGGTGCAGGTCTCGGTCGCCGTAGACGGGCGCACATCGCACCAAGTCGAGGCCCCGCCGACATCGCGAAAGACGCGCTCCAAAAAGACCGGCTCGACCTGCCAAAACTCTTCGGCAAGGGGGCCGATATCATCGCGGATCAGGCGCTGTTGCAGATGCCGCATCCAGGACGCGAAAATGAGTGGTTCAGGCAGATGTTCGTTCATCTCACCGTTCCAGTCCGCCAGCAATTCCAAGGCGCGCTGTCGGCGGCGTTCCGGCGTGCCGGGGGCAGCGGGTTCCCCCGTGAACCACAGATCGCGTGCGACCAGCGGCAGAAGGTTCCGCGCGGCAGGCGAGACGGTATCAAGCTGCGCTTCGATGAAACTGTCGCGGGTGTGGACCGCGCGCGCTTCCATCAACCGGCTGAGGCGGTCGATACGCTGCGTATCACCCCAATAGTAGGAGACATGGAGCGGGAAATCGCGGTCCACCATCTTGTTGTTGGTATTGCCCAATACACCGCTTTCAGGGTCCACAAAGGTCGGGTTCGCGAAATACTGGGTGATGCCCTGCCAGCGATTGCCTTCGATCCAGCCGCGCGACGGCATGCGCGCCTCGGTCTCATGCTCGATCAAGCGCCAAGGCATATGGCCAATGACCTGCATGCCGATTTGCCCGTCAGCAGCCGCGACCATCAGGTTTGCCGAGGGTGCGACGAAATCCTCACCCGTGGCCAATGCCTCTTCCACGGTGCGCGCGCGCATCAGGCGCAGACCGGTCTGGATCGAGGTGAATTCGTCGCTTAAGCCCGTCCACCGCATCGACATGACATGGCCCGCGGGCGTCACATTGCTGAGCCCCCAATGCGCACCGGGGATAACGGGCCCATTCTCGGTCTCGCGCAGGGTTATGGTGACGGGCGCTTCGCCTGCGATCTGGATGATCTCGCGCCGCGTCTCAAACTCGGCCCACCCATCCGGCGTGCGGTATTGCTGCGGATTGTCTGGGTTGAGCTCTTCCACATAGAGGTCGATGTCATCGAGATATGCTGCGGTGATGCCCCAGCTTATCTGCTCCGACCGGCCATTGAGGATGCTTGGCGTGCCAGGGATCGTGGCACCGATCGCGCCACCGGTCGCAAGCTCTAGCCGGGTGAGATACCACAGGGAGGGTGCGGTCAGGGTGACATGCGGATCGGACGCCATCAACGCGCCCCCCGCCGCCGAGCGTGAGGGGGCCGCAGCCCAGACATTGGACGCCCCGCCCCGGTTCACCCCTTGCGCGTTGGGATGGAGCGCGTCGCGCGGGCCGACGGCGGCCCCACCGGCATCCGCAAACAGCGAGCGCGGGATGTCGAGGATCGCAGCGATGTCGCCCAATTCCGCCGCGCCGGTTCCGGGTGCGTCCGGCATGATGTCGACAAGGCGCGCCGGGTCCGGCAGGGCCAGCGACGTGCGGGCACGCAGGATCTCATTTTCCTGGTGTGTCGTGGACTCGAATGCGACCAGCAGCGAAATCGCGACCGAGATCGTTGGGGCGCCATGGGGCAATCTCGGGCTCGAACAGGAACAGCTCCGGCGCGCCGCGTCCCAGCGCCTCCGACCCGACAAGGCGCAGCCAGGCGTTCACGCCGTCCGAATAGGCCTGCAACGCGCCAAGGCTTTCTTCCGAAAAGGCATCAAGCGACCGGGTGGCGTGGCCATCCAGATCCAGCCTCCGCATGAGGTCATCAACTTCCAGCGTGCGGGGACCGAACAGTTCCGACAGGCGCCCTTGCGCGGTACGGCGCAGCATCAACATCTGCCAAAGCCTGTCCTGCGCATGAACGAACCCAAGGCCGAAGTAAACGTCGTGATCCGTCAGGCCGAAGATATGCGGGACGGCGGCGGTGTTGCGGACAATCTCCACCTCACCATCAAGGCCCGGGACGGACCAGTCGGCCTCATAGTCGGGGATCGAGCGTCCGGCGATCCAATAGGCCAGCATCGCAACGAGGACGACCAGGACGATACCGGCGGCCACAAGCCGCGTCAGCCATCGCAACAAGGTCATCATTCCGGTGCGGTCCTTCGCTAGGGATCACTGCATCGCCCGCGTCTAGCGCGCGATGGCGTCCTGAGCAATGGCGGCGAACACATCATCAAGGTCCGACGCCACGTCTGATGCGGCGGCATAGGGGGCCAGCAGGGTAGGACGGGGCGATGTAGGACAGGGTTGCAGTGCCGTCCGCGTTCTCGGTGACATAAAGCCGGATCGGAGCGTGGATCATCGCCTCGGTCGATAGGCGCAAGAGACGCACGGCAAAGTCGTTGTTGAATGCGCCGATCACGCGGTTGCCGGGAATCGCGATGCCGCGCCGCGCCGCGGCCCCGGTTGGCCCGGCTTGCGTGACCACGGCCAATCCATTTGCACTCACGGCGTCGCGGGTCCGCGTCGACGAGCGTTTCGAAGTCGTAGGAGGTTGCGTGCATTTCCCAGCCGGGCAGGGGGAGAGGTCAGCGATTGCATCGTCCTGCGCGGTGGCAGGCAGGGCGAACAGGATGAGGGCAAGGAAATAGCGCAGCATGGAAACCTCCGGTCAGGTGCTGCCGAAAGATGACGCGGCCCGCGGGCCGCATCCAGTCACGCTTGCGCGAGGAGTGTTAGGGAATGATGCGCGTGTAGCGCGTGCCGTCGAGCGTGGCACCGATGATCAGCCCGGCCTGCCCATAGATCACGGCGATGACAGGCTCGGACAGGGTCGCCGTGTCAAAGCCGAGGGAGCCCGCATTGGTGTTGACCGCATAGCGGACATCTGCGCCCACGGACCAGCCCACGGAATTGCGGAATTCAGCCAGCGCGTCGGGGTTCATGAAAAACAGGGTATGGGCATATTGCTGCGCCCCGATCTGAAGCCCGAAGCTGCCGGAAACAGCGGAGTAGTAATCGACGGTGGCCCCGCCCACGCGCAACGCGCCACGCCCATAGGCGCCGCCAAAGCCAAAGCCTGCTTCGGTGATCAGCGGCATGACGAGCATGCCTGACGCGTTGTTCACCAGATCCTGCGTGCCCGGAACCTCGGCCACCATGAAATCAATTGCAGCATCAACGCGGCTGTCGATGCGCGGCGCGTTTGAATTGCCAAGCGGGTTGCCACAGGCCGCCAAAAGCGGGGCGGCGCCTGCGCCGAGAAGAAGGGAACGTCTGGAAAGACCATCTGCCATGGGAAATACCTTGCCTAATTGCCTCGTGCCGGGGCTTTGTGCCCCGATCCTTGGTGGCAAGAATACGCCGAAACGGCGGGGCTGTCATCCGCCAAGACGCAATATCTGCGGGTTTTTGCCGATTGGGGGGCTATCCGTTGAGGATGCGGGCCACGCGAGGTGCGAAATAGGTCAACACTCCGTCACAGCCTGCGCGCCGAAAGGCCATCAGGCTTTCCAGCATGACCTTTTCGCCGTCGATCCAGCCATTGGCGGCCGCGGCCTCCACCATCGCGTATTCGCCACTGACTTGGTAAGCGTAGGTCGGTGCGCCGAAGCGGTCTTTCACCTGCCGGCACATGTCCAGATAGGGAAGGCCGGGTTTGACCATGACCATATCGGCCCCTTCACGCAGGTCGCGTTCGACGCAGCGCAACGCTTCGCGCCCGTTCAGCGGGTCAATCTGGTAGGTTTTCTTGTCACCTTTGAGGGCGCCGGATGCACCGACCGCATCCCGGAACGGGCCGTAAAAAGCACTGGCGAACTTGGCGGCGTAGGACATGATGGTGACGTTGGTGTGGTTTTCGGCCTCAAGGGCTGCGCGGATCGCGCCGATACGCCCGTCCATCATGTCGGAGGGGCCCAGGATGTCAGCCCCGGCCTCGGCCTGCGCCAAACGCCATTTTGACGAGTGCTTCGACCGTTTCGTCATTCACGATGATGCCGTCGCGGACAATCCCGTCATGGCCGTTGGCGTTGTAGGGGTCCAGCGCGATGTCGGTCATGATCGCAATCTCGATGCCCGCATCGCGGATCGCACGGATCGCGCGGTTAGACAAATTGTCGGGGTTCCACGCCTCTTCGCACAGCTCGGTCTTCAGGGACGGATCCGTGTAGGGAAAGATGCAGATCGCGGGAATGCCAAGCGACGCGGCCTCGCGTGCGGCGTCCACCAGCAGGTCAACCGACAAACGCTCAACACCCGGCATGGAGGCCACTTTTTGACGTTCGTTCTGCCCGGCACAGACGAAGACAGGCCAGATCAAATCGTGCACGCTCAAGCTGCTTTCCCGCACCAGATTGCGGATGGGGGCCGCGGCGCGTGTCCGACGGAAACGGGCCAGGGGGAAAGGGGCTTGGTTCACACTCATCTGTAAGGTCTTTCGGTCGTCACGTTTCATTGACAGAGGTGCCATGGCAACGCTTTTGGTGCAAGCGTGCTGCCGGGGGTGGCATCCGTCAAATCCCGCGCATATGGTGCGCGCGAATTGTCGGCACTCAGCAAGAGCTCCCTTGGATTTCCTCGATCTCGTCACCGAAGTGATCAACCTCAGGTCATTTTCGAACATGTGGTACTGGATCGTGCTGGCGATCCTCTGGTCCTCGCTGAGCCATTGGACCATCGGTGTGCCCTTCCATCTTGTCAGCCGCGCCAAGCGCGGAGATGAGAGGGCTGAGGCCGACATGATGGTGCTGACGCGTATGAATGCCGAGCGGATGCTGCAATATGCGGAAACGTCGGGCGTGGCCGCCGTCGCATTCGCCACCTTCCTGTTGACGGGTCTCGCCATCACGGGATGGGCCTATGGGGTCGAATTCAGCCAGGCGATCTTCTTGCTGCTGTGTCCGTCTATGCTGGTCCTCGCGCTTGGCGTCTGGACCTCGCGACGGTTGCACGACAGCGGCTATGCCAAGGTTCCGGCCATGTTGCGGCAGCATCGGTTGATCGTGCAGATGATGGGTGTGGTGTTCATCTTCATCACGGCATTCTGGGGCATGTATCAGAATGTGAATGTCGGTCCGTTCGGCTGACACCTTGACACGCGCGCGCGGCGGCGTAGGTCAGGCGCTTCATGGCTGATCCCAAGCATATCCTTTGCGGTGGTGCCCCGGAGGGGTTCGATGCAACCTTGGTCCTGCGCGAAGCCGCGTCAGGCCCGGTAGTGCACGTCGCGCGCGACGACAAGCGTCTGCGCGCCATGGCGGACGCGTTGCGCTTTTTTGACCCGACGGTGCCGGTATTGGAATTCCCCGGATGGGATTGCTCTGCCTTATGACCGCGTCAGTCCGCAGGCTGAAATATCTGCTGCGCGGATGGCCACATTGGCAACTCTGGCCGGCGGGCTGAAAGGGCCTTTTATCTTGCTGACGACGCTGAATGCGGCGACGCAATATGTGCCACAGCGTGAATTGCTGGCCTCATCAGCATTCGTGGCGCAGGTCGATGGCAGGATTGATGAAGACGCACTGCGCGCGTTCCTTGTGCGCATGGGCTATGTGCAGGCCCCCACGGTCACAGAACCCGGCGACTATGCTGTGCGTGGCGGCATCATCGATGTTTGGCCGCCGGGTGAGGCACAGCCCGTTCGGCTTGATCTGTTTGGCGACGTTCTAGACGGGGCGCGGCGGTTCGATCCAGTCAGTCAGCGCACATCAGAAAAACTTGAGCGTATCGAATTGGCCCCTGTTTCCGAGGTCATCCTGGATGAGGCTGCCATTGCCCGGTTTCGACAGAATTATCGGGTGGAGTTCGGGGCAGGCGGATCAGAGGACCCGCTCTATGAGGCCGTCACGGCGGGGCGTAAGGCGCAAGGGATGGAGCATTGGCTCCCCTTCTTTCATGAACGGTTGGAGACGCTCTTCGATTATCTGCCTGATGCAACCATCACGCTGGATGATCAAAGCACGCCGCAACGTGTTGCCCGGTGGGACAGCATCACGGACCAGTATGATACACGTAAGACAGCACTGACGCAGAAGGGGCGGCTCGACACGGTCTACAAGCCCGCACCGCCAGAATTGCTCTATTTGGATGATGACGCGTGGGAGCGGGCAATCGATGGAAAGCGCGTTCTTCAATTCTCGGTCCATTCGGCGGCGTCTGGTCCTGGGGTCATCGATGCCGGCGGGCGGATCGGGCGCAGTTTTGCGCCGGAACGGCAGCAGGAAAACCTAAGCCTTTTTGGTGCTTTGGCCGATCATGTTCGCGCAATGCGTAAAGATCGTGCCGTTGTCATTGCCAGCTGGTCCGACGGTGCCCGCGAACGCCTGGAGGGATTGCTGCAAGATGAGGGGCTGACGGATATCCGTCGTGTTGCGGACGCCCGCGATATTGGTGAGCCGGGAAGCTTGAACCTGACGGTCTGGCCGTTGGAGGAAGGGTTTACCGGCCCGTTTTCGTCCGGCGGCGTGGCGGTGATCTCAGAACAGGATGTTCTGGGCGACCGGTTGATCCGGCCCAAGCGCAAGGTCAAGCGGGCCGAGAACTATCTGACCGAAGCCCAAAGCCTCAGCCCCGGCGATCTGGTGGTGCATGTGGATCATGGTGTGGGCCGCTACACCGGGCTTCAGACGGTCACGGCCGTGGGCGCGCCGCATGAATGCGTGGCACTGGAATATGCCGGTGGGGATCGGTTGTTCCTCCCGGTCGAGAATATCGAACTGCTCAGCCGTTACGGCCATGATGAAGGCCTGCTTGATAAGCTCGGTGGTGGGGCGTGGCAGGCCAAGAAAGCAAAACTCAAGGAGCGCATCCGTCAGATCGCCGACAAGCTGATCCGGATCGCAGCCGAGCGCGAATTGCGCAATGCCCCTGTCTACGAGCCGCCCGGCGATATGTGGGAGGCGTTCAATGCGCGCTTTCCATACGAGGAGACGGACGATCAGCTGACGGCTGATTGCCGATGTGCTGGACGATCTGACGCTGGGGCGGCCCATGGACCGGCTGGTTGTGGGCGATGTGGGCTTCGGCAAAACCGAGGTGGCGATGCGCGCGGCGCTTTGTGGCGGCGGCTTCAGGGCATGCAGGTGGCCGTGATCGCGCCCACAACGCTTTTGGCGCGTCAGCACGCAAAGACCTTTGGCGAGCGGTTCCGGGGCTTTCCTGTCACGGTGCGGCAGCTTAGCCGGTTTGTGTCGACCAAGGACGCCGCGGATACCCGCAAGGGCCTGGCCGATGGGTCGGTCGATATCGTGATCGGCACCCATGCGGTGCTGGCCAAGCAGGTGAAGATCAAGAACCTCGGCTCTGCTGATTATTGACGAGGAACAGCGCTTTGGCGTGACCCATAAAGAGCGGCTGAAAGAAATGCGCTCGGACGTGCATGTGCTGACGCTTTCGGCCACGCCGATTCCGCGGACCTTGCAGATGTCGCTGTCTGGCGTGCGCGACCTGAGCCTGATCGGGACGCCGCCGGTCGACCGGCTTGCGATCCGGACCTATGTCAGCGAATTCGATGCGGTCACGATCCGCGAGGCGCTGTTGCGGGAGCATTACCGAGGAGGGCAGAGCTTCTATGTGGTTCCCCGCATTCAGGACTCTGCCTGAGATCGAGGAATTCCTGCGTGACCACGTGCCCGAGGTGACGTTCATCACGGCCCATGGCCAGATGGCGGCGGGTGAGTTGGACGACCGGATGGTCGCCTTCTACGACGGCAAATATGATGTGCTTCTTGCGACCACGATTGTGGAGTCCGGCATTGATATTCCGACAGCCAACACGATGGTCATTCACCGCGCGGACATGTTCGGGTTGGCGCAGCTTTATCAGATCCGGGGCCGGGTCGGGCGCGCGAAGACAAGGGCATACGCCTATCTGACAACGAAGCCGCGCGGTAAGCTGACGCCCACGGCGGAGAAGCGCCTGCGTGTTTTGGGGAGCCTCGACAGCTTGGGCGCGGGCTTCACGATTGCCAGCCAAGACCTCGATATTCGCGGCGCGGGCAACATTGTGGGCGAAGAGCAATCGGGTCACGTCAAAGAGGTCGGCTTCGAGCTGTACCAGAGCATGCTGGAAGAGGCGATTGCCAAGATCCGCTCGGGCGAGGCGGAAGGCGTTCTGACCGACGATGGGCAATGGTCGCCGCAGATCAATCTGGGTGTGCCGGTCTTGATCCCGGAAGCTTATGTGCCTGATCTGGACGTGCGCTTGGGGCTATACCGCAGGCTGAGCCAACTGGAGACCAAGGTGGATCTGGAAGGCTTCGCCGCCGAATTGATCGACCGGTTTGGGACGCTGCCCAAGGAGGTCAATACGCTGCTTCTGGTGGTTCGCATCAAGGCGATGTGCAAGCGGGCCCATATTGCCAAGCTGGATGCCGGGCCAAAGGGCGCGACGATCCAGTTTCACAACGACAAGTTTCCGAACCCCGGCGGGCTGGTTGATTTCGTGCAAGATCAGAAGGGTCTCGCGAAGGTCAAAGACAACAAGATCGTTGTGCGGCGCGATTGGAAAAAAGACAGCGACAAGATCAAAGGTGCCTTTGCAATTGCCCGTGACCTGGCGATGCACGCTGAGGGCAAAGCGCCTGCAAAGGCGTCGCATTGATGCGCGGGCCAGTTTCGAGGTAAACGAGCGCAAAGCGCGAAGGTCATACACGCAAAAGGCCCCGAGCAGATGTCAGACACGTCCAAGATCCCGCCCCATCGCAAAGCGCGAAATGCCCCGATGGGGGTGGTACGCATTCCTGCTGTTTTCAGCACTCTCGGCGGCGTCCGCGTTCAAGTTCGTCCCGCCCGGACTGATCCATGGTGTCCTTGCCCATTGGGGCGAAGGATTTTCGGCCACGTGGATGGGCTTTGTGGTCGAGGGGATTTCGCGCGGCGCCGACCATGTTGCCCATCACATCGAAAATGTGGGATCGATATTGGCCGTGCATATGGTGGCAGGCGGTCTGGCCGTTTTGCTGACGCCTTTGCAGGTCAGCCGGATGTGGCGGCGGGGTGACCGGCGCAAACATGTGTATCTTGGATGGGCGCTGGTGCCGATTGTCGTCATCGCATCGCTCACGACGCCGCCGATCAGCTTCAACATGTCATACCCGCTCTGGTCCGAGCTTGGCTTTGCCATGGGTTCGGTCGCGTGGTTCGGTGCGCTGGTGATGGGCATCTGGCACATACGTCGCAAGAATTTCGAGATGCACAAGCGCTGGATGGTGATGATGGCAGCACTCAGCTTTGGGGCTGTCTCATTCCGCCTTCAATTGCCGATCCTGCGCTTGTTCTGGGATATGGACGTGGTCTTCCCCTATCTGGGCTGGACCTGCTGGGTGCCTAATGTGCTTGTCGTGGCGATCTGGTGGTGGCGCACGGCGCGCCGGCAGGCAGCAGTTGCGCAGCCAGCGGAATAGAGCACGTTGCGTTTGATTTGAAAAGCAACCCGCTGCCTCGCGCCGATGGCGCGAACGCGGAACGCGATAAGAGTGCCGCAGATAAATCGCAAAGTGCTTTCGTCAGTCGCGCCCTTCGCGCGGCATGTAGCGCATCACCACTGCACCTAGGAGAGAGAGGATCAAGACCGACGCAGCAAGCGGCATTGCGGTTCCGTTGTAAAGTTGGCCGATGCTCGTGCCCAGGACAGCTCCTGCGACCGTGGCCAACGCCCCCATCAGCGACGCTGCAAGCCCTGCAATATGCCCTAAGGGTTCCAGGGCCAGCGCGTTGAGGTTGCCGATGGTGAAGCCCATCAAGGCGAAAACAGTGACTGACCAGGCGAAGTAGAACCAGATTTCGGTCGTTCCTGCGGCTCCGCTGAGCAGGAGCGCCACGAACAGTGTTGAGAAGGCCGTCTGCGCCCAGAGGGCCCGGCGGATCAGCGGGCGCATCCCCAGCCGCACGACGAGGCGCCCGTTCAACGGGGCTGCGGGGGCCGACAGGACGGCAATCGCGAAGAAGAACCAATGGAAATATTCGCCCCAGCCATAGGTGCGGTCAAAGATAGGTTGGATCGAAGTGATTTTTCCGAAAAGGAGCCCGTAAATCATCGATTGCACAAGGATCGACAATTGCATCTGGCGCAGCGATAGCGCCTCTCGCGTGCCGGCCCACAGCTCTGCCGCGTTCAGCTTGCGGCGGTTTGCGGGCGGATGGGTTTCGGCCTGTCTGAAGGTCAGCCAGCCCACGGAAACAAGTGAAAATAGCAGGAAGCTGATGAAGATCGCGCGCCACCCGAACAGCTCGATAATGCCATGGCCAATCAGCGGCGCGACCGCAGGGAAGACTGTGAAGACCAGCATCGCGAACGAGATGATCCGCGCCATCTCGCGCCCTGTGTAGAGGTCCCGGATCAGGGCCATGGAGGCCACGCGAGGGCCCGCAGCACCGAGGCCCTGGATGATGCGGGCGGCAATCAGCAATTCCATACTGGACGCCGCCCAAGCGAGCGCGGCGCCGACCATGTAGAGCGCGGCAAAGATGATGATGATCGTCTTGCGCCCGAATGCATCCGACAGCGGCCCTGTGACAAGCGTTCCGACGCCCATCCCCATGACAAAGCTGGTGATGACCAGCTGTGCATAATTGGGTGTGTCGGGCGAAAGCTGTGCTGCGATGTCGGGCAGGGCAGGCAGCATCGCGTCGATAGAAAAGGCGATGGTGGCGAACATCATGCCCATGAGCGCGATGAACTCAGTCGTCGACAGGCGGGGGATGGGCTGTGCGGGGGCGGCTGCACTGCTCATGCGCTGCGTCCCAACAGGAACGGCACGCGCGTTCGGTAGGCGGCATAGTTCGCGTGCCGCGCCTCCAGCGCCGCCTCTTCCACACGTGCGGCAGCGTAAAGGGTTGCCATCGCAGTCAGTGAAATGATCCAGCCGGGCCAGTGGCCCAAGATGATCGCAAAGCCCAGAAAGCCTGCGGCTTGGCCCAGATATTGCGGGTGGCGCGACAGGGCATAGGCACCGCGGGCCTCGACGCCCACATCCCAGCCGCTTGTGCCCTTGAAGCCGAGGTTGGCCGTGCCCCAAGTCTGCAACGCGCTGCCCGCGAAACCAATCCCCAGCCCAATCGTCCAGACAAGCCAGGCCCAGGGGCCAGTCGGAACCACCCAAGTCTGGAAAAGGCCAACATAGATCAGGATCGTCAGGCCCCAGGCCCAGGCCGCGGTGCCCCAATTGCCCTGTTCAGGCGGCCATGGGCCGGTCATCGCGTCACGTTCGGACCACCACAAAAGCAGGCCCCATGCCGCGCAGGCACCAAGGCCCAGGACGAGGCCGAAAATCACCCCTGCGCCTCGTCGGCTTGCAGCTTCGCGAGCTGTTCGTTGAGGTCGTCAATGATCGCTTCCCACTGCTGGGGGGCTGCGCGCCGGGCACGGCGTGTTGCGAGGCCACAATGAAGGTGGGAACAGCCTGCACACCGCGCGACCTTGCATGGGCATCGCGGTCGCGGATGCTTTGTGCGTCAGATGTGCCTTCGTAAAGCTTTGCAATCATCTCGCGGTCGAGGCCTACACTTTCGGCAATATCTACGAGCGTTTCGACATCCCCGATGTCGCGTCCATCAACGAAATAGGCCCGGAACAACGCAAGGACCGCAGGCGTTTGCCGCCCTTCAATTCCTGCCCAATGGATCAGGCGATGCGCGTTCAACGTATTGGGCGTGCGGCGGATACCTTCGAGGTTCAGTTTCAATCCCGCTTCTTCGGCCTTTTCAGCCACGGGCGCGTAGGCGCGGACCGCCGCTTCCTTTCCGCCGAACTTGCCTTCCAGATAGGCCCGACGGTCCATGCCTTCGGGCGGCATGTCGGGGTTCAGCTGGAACGGATGCCATTCGATCGTGAAGGGGTGATCTGGCTTGGCCTCCATCGCGCGGGCGAGGTTGGACCAGCCGATATAGCACCATGGGCAAATGGGGTCGGAAAGGATGTCGAGCTTGATCATATCAGGTCCTTTGCCGCGTCAGCCAGCGCGCGGCGGTTCAGTTTGCCGTTCCCGCCACGCGGCAAGGCGTCGAGGCGCAGATAGGCGCGGGGGCGTTTGTGTTTTGCAAGAATGGGTTCAGCGTGCTGTGCTAGCGCATCCTCGCTGGCTGTGCCGGAATAGGCAAGGGCGAGGATATTGGTTTCAGGCGTCAGTTGAAGGGTGAGGGCGGCACATTCGGTGAGGCCCGGAAATCCGTCGAACGCGGCTTCAATCTCGGCCGGGGCAACCCGAAAGCCACCTGCGGTCAGGATGTCGTCGCTACGGCCATGGTAGGTGTAGGCGCCATCCGGGCGGCGCGTAACCAGATCACCGGTGACGAACCACGCGCCCGTCAGCGGCAGGCTGACGCCGCCCTCGGGACCGGAGATGCCACAGGTCAGGCCCGGGTCCGTGTGGTGGATGGCAAGCTGGCCCGTGGTGCCGTCCGGAACCGCCATGCCGTCTTCATCCAACACGGCGAGCCTGCGTCCGGCCTGTGCATAGCCGATGCAGCCTTCAGGCGCTGGTCGGTCGGGCGCGCCGGACAGGAAGGTCGAACATTCGGACATGCCCAGGGCTTCGTGGATGTCCGTACCGGTCGCCTGTTGCCAGCGGGTCCGGAGGCTTGGAGGCAGGGCTTCGCCAGCGGACAAGGAATGCCGCAGCTTTGGAAGCGCTGGCAGATCGCGGGCCAGGAGCTTGCGGAACAGGCCGGGAGAGCCTGCAAGGATCGTCGCATCGTGGCGCTTTGCAAGAAGGCCGAGGGTCGCGAGGTCGGTGCCGTCGGCAGGGACAAGCGCCGTTGCGCCCATCGCCCAAGGATCGAGCAGGCCTGTGCCGAGCGTATAGGTCCAATTCAGCGCGCCTGCGTGCAAGACGCGGTCGGAGGGTTTCAAGCCGTACCAGCCATCCACCATCATACCACGCGCCCAGATCGCACGATGGGCGTGGTGCACCGCCTTGGGTTGGCCGGAGGTGCCAGACGTAAAAACGATGTAGGCGAGGTCTTCCGCGGTGGTTCTGTGGATCTTGTCAGGTGCGCCATTCAAGATGTCCGGCCCGTGGATCGGCCATGGACCATCGGGTAAAGCGATGCCGTTGCCCGCAATGATGGCGTCCGGAGTAGCCACCGTGGCCAGTTTCGTCACCTCGGGCACGGTCAATGCAGCGGACGTCACAAGCGGCACGTAACCTGCTGCAATTGCACCCAGAAAGGCCAAGGGGAACGTGGCAGAATTCGCCAGGCGGAGCATGATGCGACTGCCCGTGGGCAGGCCGGTGGCCTGCAATCCACCCGCGGCGCAGGCCACGGCATCGGCCAGGCGGCCGTACGACCAGCGTTCGGCCCGGGCCGGCCCCAGCACGGCGAGCGCGATCTTGTCGGGGTCCACATGGGCATGGGCAAGCACATGTTTGACGATGTTGAAATCAGGGGGCGGCTGCATGACACGGGGCCTATGCGCGCCCGCGTCCGGTTGCAAGCGCAGCACGGCCTGCGCTACTGCACAGATCATGACCGACCAGACACCGGAACCCAGCCTGATCCAACTTGCCCGCGCGTCCGGTGAGGATGTGACGGCTGCCCCCGTCGATCTTGCTGTCCGCGTCCGCGAATTGCGCAAAGCGCGCCAATGGACATTAGAGCAAGCCGCCCAACAGGCGGGGCTGGCACGCTCGACCCTGTCAAAGATCGAGAATGGGCAGATGTCGCCCACCTACGATGCGCTCAAGAAGCTGGCCGTTGGGCTCGGGATTTCGGTGCCGCAGCTCTTCACGCCAAAATCCTCGCCGCAGGGGGCGGACGAATGGTTTCGACCAAGCGGGGCGAGGGCGCGGCCCATGCGACGACGACGTATGAGCATGAGCTGTTGGCCGATCAGATGGTGCAGAAATCAATGCTGCCGTACAGGGCGCGCATTCGCGCCCGCGCGTTCGAGGAATTCGACGGCTGGGTGCGCCATGAGGGCGAGGAATTTCTTTACGTGCTGACAGGTGCAGTGCGTCTGTTCACGGAGTTCTACCAACCCATCGACATGGTGCGCGGCGACAGCGCCTATTACGACGCCACGATGGGACACAACGTGATCTCGATCTCGGATGATGACGCCACGATCCTATGGGTCACGTCGATGGGTTAGCGTCCTTTTGCCGGATAAAGGACGCGCGTTGCGCCCAGGGCCAGCAACGCGCCAACGATCTGTGCTGCGATAAACGGCAGGACGTCCACGGGTGCAATGCCCGCGAACGTGTCTGAGAAGGCCCGCGCGATGGTGACCGCCGGATTGGCAAAGCTGGTGGACGCCGTGAACCAATATGCACCGGTGATGTAAGCCGCGACGAGTGCCGCCACCTGAGACGGGGCGTGGCGGATGCCGGCAAGGATCGTGATCACCAGGCCGAATGTTGCAACGACCTCAGCCACCCACTGTGATAGCCCTGTTCGTGTGGTGGTGGAGGCTTGCAGGATCGGCAGTTCAAACATGACATGGGCCAGCCAAACGCCCAAAATGCCAGCGGTGATCTGCACAAGGATATAGGCTGCAGCATGAGGCAGGGGGATTTCGCGCTTCAGCGCAAAGACCATCGTGACGGCGGGGTTGAAATGCGCGCCCGAGATCGGACCGAAGATGGTGATCAAGACGTAAAGCGCAACACCTGTGGCAATCGCGTTGCCCAAAAGCGCCAGGGCAACGTTTCCGTCGCTCAGATTGGCAGCCATAATGCCGGATCCCACCACCGCAATCAGAAGAAAAGCGGTACCCAGAGCTTCAGCGAGGAGTCGGTGCGACAAGATCATGGCCGCGATCCATGCCCAACTTGGGTTCAGCAATCAAGATGCGGCCATGTGAAGGTTTTGTGACGGATGTGGCGGCCTAGCCAAAACGTCGCTGGGGCTGTTCGACCTGATCGTCATCGCCCAACCGCGCATCGTCAGAATAGATGTCTTCTTGTGCCGGGACATACTTGCGGCTGTTCAGCATAGCCACGTTGTTTTGCACCGGATGCGTGCGCGCATCTGAGGGCATGGGCCCCTCCTGCCATTCATCCACGGCTTCGCGCGCCTCGGCTTTTGAAAGGCCGTGCTCGTTTGCGATTGCCAGCTCAAGCGCCCGCCGCTGACCGTCGGCGGCAAGCAGGATGTCATCTGTCAGATAGAGGAAACGCGCCTTGAGCGATGCAAAGACGGAAGGCCGATTGGATGTGACTTCGGACCATTTCATGGGAGTTCTCTTTCCTGTTGCGTCCAACTGGAACGCGCCGAAGGGAAGATGGTTCCCGGCTATTCGAACATCGCGCGCAGATCGACGGTGCTATCCTCACCGATTTTGTCGAAGTGTTCCGAAATGAACGCCTCGGCCGAGGTTCGACCGGCTTCGCGCAACTGGTGCAACACTTGCGGTGTGGCAACCAATTTCGTGGCCACCGACAATTGTTGCATCAGATCGTCGTCCGAAACCATGTGGATCAGCATATCCTTCATGGCGTTGTCCTGCACCGCGCCCTTATGGAGAAGGCGCTGGACAAACTCGATGGCGCGCAGCTCGCGCAGCAGCGAAGTATTAAAACTGATCTCGTTGATCCGGTTCTGGATCGCCCGAGCGGACGTTGGCAGCTCGTCGCGATGAAGCGGATTGATGTTCACGATCAATATGTCGCGGGGAAGATCTGGGCTAAACAGCGGGAAAAGCGCGGGGTTGCCGGTATAGCCACCGTCCCAATAAGCCTCTGTCTCGCCCGTTTTGGGATCGTCGATCTCGATGGCACGGAACAGTGTCGGCAGGCAGGCCGAGGCCATGATGGCTTTCGGCGTGATCTCATCGTCCGAGAAGATGCGGATCTTCCCGGAGCGCACGTTGGTGGCGCAGATGTAAAAGGCCGGTCCTTCGGCACAGCAGATATGATCATATTCGAATTTCGAGACGATCGGGGCCAGCGGGTTGCGGTAAAACGGACCAGTCGAATAGGGGCTGACCATGCGGCTGACACTGTCGCCAACCGCAAAGGGCAGGGAGGTTTCGATCGCAAAGCTTACTGCCTGGGGTGAGATCATGTTGAGCCATGGCGCAAACGCATCATCTGTGATCGCGCCGACCTGTTCCCACACGCCTGCCAAAAGCTCGGATGCAAGCGCGCGGGAGCCGCGGCTGAGACCGGATTTCACGGCTGCGCCATTCAATGCACCGGCAGACGTGCCGGATATTCCGGCAATCTCCAAATCCTCGCATGCAAGGATCGCCTCTAGCACACCCCAGGTATAAGCGCCGTGCGCGCCACCGCCCTGAAGGGCCAGATTGATCCGCTTAGGCGGTGCCATGATGCTCCTTCCACAGCGCCAGCATGTCACTGACCGGAACGCCGTAGATTGTGAACCCATCGATATTCGCGTTGTCGATCCTGGCACCGGCGAGGTTCACGTTGGTCAACGTCATCTCCGCGAGGTTCGCGTTCTCGATTTTTACCTCGGACATGTTCACGTTGTGAAACCGGGTTTCGGATAGGTTGACGTTCTCAAACGTCATCTCCGACGCATTCACATCGTTGACCTCGGCGCCGATCAAGTGCGTGTCACCGAAAAACGCGTCCTTCAGACTGACCCGCGTAAAGCGTGAGCCGCACAGATACATGTTGTCGATCTCAAGTTTGTCGCGCCCGGCTTCTGGTTCGTCAGTCATGGCATTCCCTCCGGTTCAAATGACGATGTGGATCAGCCTAGTGACGTGTCAAAGCGCGGTCCAACCTCCGTCGACGCTGATCGTCGTGCCGGTGATCTGGTCCGCGGCCGGCGAGCACAGAAACGCGACAGTGCCGCCCAATTGCTCCGTTGTGGCGAATTCCTTGGATGGCTGGCGCTCCAGAATGACTTTCTGCGTCACTTCTTCCTCGGACATATCGTATTTTTTCGCCGTGTCGGGGATCTGCGCCTGGACCAGCGGAGTCAGGACGTAGCCGGGGCAAATGGCGTTGGCCGTTATCGGTTCCTGCGCGGTTTCCAGCGCCACGACCTTCGTCATGCCCACAACACCGTGCTTGGCCGAGACATAGGCTGACTTGTAGGGGGAGGCTGTCAGCCCGTGCGCGGACGAGATGTTGATGACCCGGCCCCAACCGGCCTTGCGCATCATCGGCAGGGCCGCTGCGGTGGTGTGGAAGGTCGAGGACAGCATGATAGCAATGATCGCATCCCACTTTTCGACCGGAAACTCGTCGATGGGTGCTACATGCTGGATGCCTGCATTGTTGATCAGAATATCACACGTGCCCGCCTGCTCGATCAGTGCGCGGGCTTCTTCGCCCTTGGAGAGGTCCGCCTTGATATAGCGCGCCTCGACGCTGAAGTTTTCAGCAATCTCCTCGGCCAGCGCATGGTCCTCCTTACGGTCTGTGTAGGAGTTGAGAACCACATTTGCGCCCGCCCGCGCCAATTCCCGCGCAACGCCCAGCCCGATGCCAGAATTTGAGCCGGTGATAACGGCGGTTTTGCCGGATAGGTCGGTGGTGATGGCCATGGGAAATGTCTCCGCGCTGATCGTATTTGCCTGCACGCTAATGCTGCAGGTGCGAAAAGAACAGAGGAAGCCAGACAAGGTTCCGTGTGATTTGAGGGCTGCACAAAAAAACCCTGGCACGAAGCCAGGGTTAAGTCATTGAGGCAGGTTTCATACAGGCAAGAAACCTATCGAGCAGTGACCCCTTTATAAGCAATGACTTGGCCCGTGTCCAACCGAAAAGTTTGCCCTCCCAATCCGGCCCGGATAGCGTGAGACTACAACAAAATCGGGCCGCAGGAGGATTGTTCACAAATGCACACGCATTGTTTCATCAAAGGGGCAGGTATTGTGGCCTTGGGTCTGGCGCTCGCCAGCCCTGCCATTGCTGAGCCTTCGCATGGCGTCGCCATGTACGGCGAACCCGCGCTCGGCGCGGATTTCGAACATCTGCCTTACGCCAATCCGGATGCCCCCACCGGCGGGCGAATCGTCACCGGCGAAGTTGGCTCGTTCGATCTCGCTGAACCCGCATATTCGGGAAGGCTCGGTTCCATGGCAGTTGCGATTCCTCGCCTACGAATCGCTGTTGGGCCGATCCTATGATGAACCCTTCACGCTTTACGGCTTGCTGGCCGAAACGGTGGAGATCGGGGACGACCATACCTGGGTCGAGTTCACCTTGCGGGAAGAGGCCGCGTTTTCCGATGGCAGCCCGGTCACGGTTGAGGACGTGATCTGGTCGTTTGAAACGCTCGGAACTGACGGTCATCCACGCTATCTCGGCTCGTGGAGCCGCGTTGAGGGGATCGAAGCGGTGGGTGAGCGCACTGTGCGGATCACCTTGGGGGAAGCGGACCGAGAGCTTGCGATGATCATGGGTCTCCGGCCCATCCTTCAGGCCGCTCAATGGGAGGACGTCGAGTTTACCGAAAGCGGTCTGACGAATATTCCGATCACGACAGCCCCGTATATCATCGATGATTTCGAAGCAGGGCGCTTTGTCAGCCTGCGGCGCAATCCGGACTATTGGGGTGCAGATGTGCCATTCCGGCGTGGCACCAACGTGATCGATGAAGTCCGGATGGAGTTTTTCGGTGATGGCAATGCAATGCGTGAGGCGTTTACCAGTGGATTGGTGACAACAATGCGCGAAACCTCGGCGCAGGCTTGGGCCGACAACTACGATTTCCCGCGCGTTCAAAATGGCGAAGTAGAGCTGGCCGAGGTCGCCCATCAGCGGCCTTCGGGTATCACTGGCTTTGTGATGAACACCCGTCGCCCGCTATTTGACGATTGGCGCGTGCGTGAGGCGATGATCCAAGCGTTCAACTTCGAGTTCATCAACCAGACCATCAATGGCGGCGTGGACCCGCGTATCACATCGTATTTCGCGAATTCGCCGCTTTCGATGGAGCCGGGGGCTGCACAGGGACGTGTGGCTGAGTATCTGGCGCCCTTTGCAGACGAGTTGTTGCCGGGTGCGATGGAAGGGTACGAGCTTCCAGTCTCTGACGGGTCTGAACGCAACCGCGACGGCATTCGCACGGCCATCGCGTTGATGGAAGAGGCTGGCTACATCGTCGAAGAAGGTGTGATGACCGGACCTGACGGGCCAGTGACGTTTGAGATCCTGCTTCAAACCGGGTCGTCGGAGAATGACTCGATCGCCAATATCTATGTGGAAGCGCTGGCGCGTGTGGGGATCGAGGTGAATGTGACGCGTGTGGACAGTGCGCAGTACCGCGAGCGTACGGATGTCTACGACTTCGATATGACCTATTACCGCCGCGGCCTGTCCCTAAGCCCCGGCAATGAACAGCGGCTTTACTGGGGCTGCGAAATGGCGGAGGTCGAAGGCTCACGCAACCTAATGGGGGCCTGTCATCCGGCGATCGAGGCGATGGTCGACGAGATGCTGAGCGCGCCAAGTCAGGATGATTACCGCGCCGCTGTGCGCGCATTGGACCGGGTGCTGATTTCGCAGCGGTATGTCGTACCGTTCCACCACAACCCGATCAGCCGGCTCGCCTTCAACAGCGAGTTGGAATATCCCGACTACATCCCGATTTATGGCGATTGGATCGGTTGGCAGCCCGATGTCTGGTGGGTTGCAGAGGAGTGAGTGCCGACGGTTACAGGGTTGCAACCGGGGGCTAAGGCACGGATTTTTTGAGAAAACCGCGCTGCGTTAACTTTTGAGAGGCCACGCCTCAGGGGCCGCTTCCGAGAGGGGCGGCCCTTTTCTGTTAGAGCACCCCGCCAAAAACCAGACTCACGAATTCCCTGCCGCGCTGCGCGCTATCGGGACGTTCGCGTTCCATGATGCCTTAGCTATTTGGCGGGGTGCTTTAGGTTGCGGGTTGAGAACCAGCAGCCATCGATGCGTCGCGTCATTGGCGACACGCGATCAACATTGGTCTGTTTCAATTGAGAAAAGGCCTGAGATGGCCTGCGTATGGGTAGTTTCCCCAGTGTATGGCAGCGCCACGTGCTGCATTTCCGGTCCATCGCTTCAACGCAATGGTTTCTTGACCACCCAAAGTGAAGGAGCACACACAAACCAAATTAAACGGACTAATGATTATGACCCTTTCCCTGAACATCAAATCTATCGCCATCGCTGCGGCCCTCGGCGTGGCCGCAATCGCAACCTCGTCATCTGGCGCTCAGGCGATGACCCTGCACAACTGCACAGACTTGAGCTTGCAGGTAGTTCTGGAAGACAGAACCGGCGACACCAGCCGCCGCGGTTTTCTGGCACCGGGTGCCAGCCAGCAGATTCACGCGACCAACAGCTTCGGCCCATACCGCATCATTTTGCCTGCGCTTGGAGCTGGCGCACATTTCAGCGGTCGCAGTGGGGATGGAATATTCAGTCTAATCCAGACCGGCGGCGGCAATATCGGAATTCGCAACGGCCATGTGTGTCCCCAACCCGTCGCACCGCCAAGCAATGGCGGTGGTGGCACAGGCGAGCTGTGCTTTACAAACAACAACGGGTTTGAAGTTTGCCTGCGCCAATAACGGCAAACGAAAGCCCGCAAAACGAACCGAAGCAGGCGCCCCGGGCGCCTGCTTTTTTCATGTAGATCTCAGGTGGCGAGCCGCATTTTCTGGTTTAAAATCCATGGTCCGGAGGCGCGCTTTTGGTGTCACAAGCTCATTCAGCGGCTTCGGCCACCTGCGCCTCGACCGCCTTCTTGGCCTCTTCCCCGTTGGGGTAGACCAGACCGGCGGAGATGATCAGCTTGGCGCTGTCCTCGACGGACATGTCGAGGATGATGACATCCTTACGCGGCACAAACAGCAGAAAACCCGAGGTCGGGTTGGGTGTGGTGGGCAGGAAAACAGACACCATATCCTGCGGCACCTTCTCCGCGATCTCGCCCTTGGCGGAGGTCGAGATGAAGGCAATCGCCCAGATCCCCTCACGCGGGTATTGCACAAGACAGGCCTTGTCGAAGTTCTGCTGGCCTTGCTGAAGGACCGTTTCGGCGATCTGCTTCAGGCCGGAATAGACCGTGCGCACGACCGGGATCGACAGCACCAGCGATTCTGCCCATCGGATCATCGAACGCCCGATCAGACCCTTGGCGATCCAGCCCACAAGCATCGTGAAGACGAAGAACGTCACCACGCCGATGCCGCGAATGTTGATATTGATGCCGGTCCATTCGGCGATCAACAGGGATGGATTGTAGCGGTCTGGGATAAAGGGCAGCACCCAGCTGTCGATCCAACCTGTCAACGTCCAGATCAACCAGATCGTGATGCCGATCGGGGCGATCACGATCAGACCCGTCAGAAAGTTCGACCTGAGCGAGGCGAACATTCCGCGGCGGGGCGGTTTTTCGGGTTGAGGCAGTTTCATGGGGCCGTCAGCTGCTGATCGAATTAGGGATTATCTAGGCGCGCCGGGGCGGGCGCACAAGCGCACAGGTGCCCGGCCCGCGTCAGTCGCGCAAATGTTGGGCGATTTGGACCGCAACCCGGGCATTGTTGAGCACAAGCGCGATATTTGCGGTCAGGCTTTTGCCTTCTGTCAATTCAAAGAGCCGTTGCAGCAAGAAGGGCGTGACGCCTTTGCCGGACACACCTTGTGCCTCTGCCTCGGATTGCGCCTGCGCGATCAAGGGGGCCAGGGTCTCTGCCGCGATTTCAGCGTCCAGCGGGATCGGGTTGGCGATGAGTTGCCCACCGGGCAGGCCCAGGGTTTTGCGCATCCGGTGGCCGGCGGCGATGTCTGCTGGATCATCCATGCGTAAGGGGCGGGCAACCCGCTGTCGCGGCTCCAGAAAGCAGGGAAGGCAGTTTGGCCGAGCGCGATAACGGGCACGCCCAGGGTCTCGAGCACCTCAAGAGTTTTGGGCAGGTCGAGGATGGCCTTGGCACCGGCCGCAACGACCGTGACGGGGGTTTGGCCGAGTTCGTGGAGATCTGCGGAAATATCAAAGCTTTCTTCGGCGCCTTTATGGACCCCGCCAATGCCGCCTGTCGCAAAGACGTGGATACCTGCGAGATGGGCGCAGATCATAGTGGCGGCGACTGTCGTGGCACCGATCCCGCCAGAGGCGAGGCAAGCGGCCAGATCCGCGCGGCTGAGTTTTGCGACATCGCGTGCCTGTGCGAGCGTTTCGAGACGCTCCTCTGTCAGCCCGATGTGAATGGTGCCGTCCATGATTGCGATAGTGGCGGGAACCGCACCGGCGTTTCGTATCTCAGCCTCTACCCGCTGCGCCGTTTCAACGTTCTGCGGGTAGGGCATGCCGTGGGTTATGATGGTGCTTTCAAGGGCCACAATGGCGGCGCCTTCGGCCTTGGCGGTGGCAACCTCGGGCGAGAATGTAAGGGGGAGGGTCATAACGCATCTCCGGCGACATAGGCGGCAGCGGTTGTGGTGGCCGTGTGCAGTGCGTCCGCTCGGGTCGCCCCCGCGATCTCGGCGGCGATATGCGCGGCCATGAAAGTGTCGCCTGCGCCGGTGATGCGGATGGCTTCAACGGGGGCGGCGTCTGGGTCAGGGTGCTGTCGGGCGTGGCATCAACGGCCATCTGTGCGCCCTCCGTGACCAATACCCGGCCCGCGCCTGCGCGCAACAACGCCTCTGCCGCGGCGATGGCATTGGCTGGGTTTGTGCCTGTCAGCAGGCCCGCCTCCTCCCGGTTGACGTACAGTGTGGCGCGGGGATGGGTTAGAAACGGGCGCAAACGTTCCGCTTTGCCGGGGGAGGCTGGGGCAATGCGCAGGTCGGCCTGCGAAAAAAGCGGGCTTTTCGCAATATCAGCCAGGAGCGCCTCGGTTAGATTGCCGTCCAGCGCGACCGGACCATTCCACGGGGCCGTGACCGAGCCGAGCCGTCCATCGGCCAGCGGATCAAGGATGCGTGCACCGGCCCGTTCCAGCGAATGCGCGTCTGCGATGGCAGCAACCAGCGCGCCTTGCGCCTCAATCGCCATATAGACGTCGGTGGGCAGATCAGGATCGACCAGCATTGCATCGGTCCCAAGACCCATTTGCGTGCACGCTTCGCGCAACTCCTTGCCCGCACCGTCATCTCCAACCACCGACAACAGCTCGGTCTGCAGCCCCAAGCGTTGCAGTGCCATGGCGATATTCAGCGCTACGCCACCGGGTATGCGGGTGATTTGGCCAGGCTTGTCGTTGCCCTGAACCATCGGCAGCTGCGTGCGACCGATGATGTCCCACAGGACGGCGCCAATGCACAGGATGTCTGGGCTGCGTGTCATGGGGCGTTCAATGGCGTGGGGGCGCTTGCATTGCAAGATCATGCTTGGGCCAAAGCGGTGGAATCCCTTACCTTGGTCGCCAAGGCGCGTTGTGATTTTTCCTGCGGGTCCGGTGTTGGCGCGATTTCCACGCCACCGGGACTCACATTTTATCAGGATCAACACCATGGACCAATTGGACCACCCACGCCGTTCGGCGTTGCTGACGACGTCCCGCCCGTATTTGACGGATGGCGGGTTGGAGACGACTTTGATTTTTCACGATGGCTTGGATCTGCCGGAATTCGCGGCCTTTCCGCTTCTGAACACGGAAGCGGGCCGCGCCACCATCGCGCGGTACTACAACGGCTATCTGAAGCTGGCATCTAAGGCGGGCACGGGTTTCGTGCTCGACACACCGACATGGCGGGCGAGCCAGGGCTGGGGCGAAAAGTTGGGCTTGGCGCCTGAAACGGTCGCAGGGGCTAACGTTGATGCGGCCGCCTTTGCGGCAGAGCTGGCCAAGCCCTGGCGTGAGACGGGCATGGACGTTGTGCTGAATGGCGTGATCGGACCCGAGGGGGACGGATACGCGCCGGGCGACATGAAGTCGGTTGCTGCCTATGAAGGTTATCACGCGCACCAGATCGCGGCTTTTGCCAAAACACAGGTCGATATGGTGAGCGCGGTCACGATGACCCATGTGGAAGAAGCAATCGGGATCGCGCGGGCGGCTGCATTGGCCGGGTTGCCTGTTGTTGTTTCCTTCACTGTTGAAACGAATGGCGTGATGCCCTCGGGCCAGAATGTGGCGGATGCGGTGGCAGAAGTGGATGCGGCCACCGGAAGTACGCCGCTGTTCTACATGATCAACTGCGCCCATCCCGACCACTACGCGGCGATCCTGCACGGTGAAGCGTGGACGCATCGCCTGGGTGGATTGCGGTCCAATGCCAGTCGGATGAGCCATGCGGAACTGGATGAGGCGGTGGAGCTTGATGATGGCGACCCGCAGGAATTCGGCGCGCTTCATGCAGCCATGCTTTCGCATCTACCCGGAATGAAGGTTCTTGGCGGCTGCTGCGGCACTGACCATCGCCATATCGCGGCGGTGGGACATGCCTGTTTGGGGGGCACAACCATGTCGCGTGATCTGGCCTCCCGCCCGGCCACGTTGGCGGACGTGCCATTGATGGCGCAATTGGTGGATATGGCGGGCGAGGGTCTGCCAATGACCCTATGGGCCGCGATGGTTCAGGGGGATGAAACCCCGATGGATGTGGGCATGGCGCGGGCGTCGCGTGAGGAAGGCGCATTTTCCTGGCGCAACGCGGTGGTGGGCACCGTGGATGGCGCGCCCAAGGGGATGATCATCACCTATGACGTCCACCCAGAGCCCGAAGAGATCACACCAGACACGCCTGATCTGTTCGTTCCACTGATCGAGTTGGAGAATATGGCGCCGGGCACGCTTTACATCAACGTTTTGGCAGTGCTGCCAGATGCGCGCGGACTGGGCCTTGGACGTTTTCTGCTGGAGGAAGCGCTCGCCGCGCGATCCGAAGGGCAGGGGGCGAGCATTATTCTGGCAGCGGGCAATGCCCCGGCTGAAGCGCTCTACCACAGCCTTGGGTTCCGCGAAGTCGCCCGCCGCCCGCTGGTGAAAGGCGGTTGGGACACGGATCGTACCGAATGGGTGCTTCTGGTTTTGGAATAGCCTCAAGCGGCGGGCCGATTGCATTGGCCCGCCAAAACCTTCAGCCGCTTTTCCGCGCTTTCGGGTGGAGAGAGCTGGCAAGGATATGGTCGGCCTCATGCACCACGGTTTCTGCCTGTAGCACTATTTTTGGGTCAGGCGCGCCCACAACTTCATGGTCCTTGCCCGGATAATCCAAACTGGCAAGGAAGTGACGCATACAGCCAAGGCGTGCGCGTTTCTTGTCGTTCGAACGGATCAACGTCCAAGGCGCATCGGCGGTGTCGGTGTAGAAGAACATCGCTTCTTTGGCCTCGGTATAATCGTCCCATTTGTTGAGGCTTGCCCGGTCGATGGGCGACAGCTTCCACTGTTTCAGCGGATCGGTTTCGCGGGACTTGAATCGGCGGCGTTGCTCTTCCTGCGTGACCGAGAACCAATATTTGAAAAGCCGGATGCCGGAGCGGGTCAGCATCCGCTCCAGATCAGGTGTCTGGCGCATGAATTCGAGGTATTCGTTGGGTTCGCAGAACTCCATTACCCGCTCGACGCCCGCGCGATTGTACCAGGAGCGGTCGTAAAGGACGATCTCACCCGCCGTTGGCAGGTGCTTGATGTAGCGTTGAAAGAACCATTGCCCGCGTTCTTCATCGGAGGGTTTGTTCAGCGCCACGACCCGCGCGCCGCGTGGGTTCAGATGCTCGGTAAAGCGCTTGATGGTGCCCCCTTGCCAGCAGCATCGCGGCCTTCAAACAGCATCACGATCTTTTGGCCGGTTTCTTCCACCCAATGCTGCACTTTGAGCAGCTCAACCTGAAGCGCTGCCTTTTGGGCCTCGTATTCCTTCGTCGGGAGTTTGGTGGGGTAGGGGTATTCGCCTTTGTCAAAGCCTGAAATCCGCGTGGCTGCGTCGCTGTGCGGATCAAATTCCTTCAAATCAGTATCTTTTGCCATCGGGCCCTCCTGTTCCGTTGGCATCGCCTTAAGGCACCTGCGGTTTTCTGTCGTTGATTTGGGTCAAGGCGGGTCGCGCTTCTCAAAACGGGTGAAAGCACAATTCGAATAGAGTTTCGCGTTTGTTTGCAGGGCTCAAACGCAGCCGTTTTGGCATTATTTTAGGATTTTTCGCGCAGCGTGCGTGCCACGTTGGAGACAAGCCATGACCTTCACCATAAATGCGAGTGACAATGAATTCGCTGTCGCAACTGGATCAAACGTCAATAGTGGTCCGGGCACGAGCACGTTCGACTATCCGCCAACCTCTTCGAGGGGTCTGATCATCACTGCCAACGACGGGGATCCGTCGCCGGGAACGTTCAGTGTCGGAGACACGTACGACCTGGTCTATGGCAATGGTGGGGGCGGGAAGGGCGGCACGTTCGAAGATGCGGTCGTGATCCGATCGGACGCCTTGCCCGGGGCGGGCATGCGGTTGTCTTTGAGGGGGTCAATCAAGACGGCGATCTGGAACAGATCGTCTGGACCCCGGGCTTCGATCTGGAGAGCTGGTATTTCGATAATTTCAACCAAGGCAATTCGCCCCAATTCTACACCTCGGACCAAAGCGCCGAAACGGAGTATCAACACGCATATGTGTGCCTTTCATCGGACACTGTCATCACAACTGCGAAGGGCGAAATACCAATCGGGCAAGTGCGCGTGGGCGACCTTGTTCTGACCATGGATCATGGGCTTCGTCCCGTTCTCTGGATTGGGCGGCGCATCGTCCGGGTCGATCAGAAATCGCGCAAGACGCTGCCGATTCTCGTTCCGCCGAGCGTCCTGCAAAAGGGGCTTATGCGAAGGCAGGTCATCGTGTCCCCGCAGCATCGATTGCTTTTGCGTACTCCTCACGGACAGGAGATATTGGCGCCGGCCAAGGCCTTTGTCGGGTCAAACGGCATCCGCTACATGCGCGGTCGACGCGAGGTCGAGTACAACACCCTTCTATTTGCACAGCATGAGGTCATCGACGCCTCCGGCCTTGCGGTTGAAAGCTTTCTTCCCGGACCACAGGGATACCGTTGGCTTTCAGCCCGAGAGTTGGTGGAGGTCGAACGTGTTGTAGCGAGCACGAAAAATGGGCAAACCGAGCATAGGATGCGGGCCGCGCGCCCATGCCTGGGCGGATCATCTGGTCAACGCGCAGTGGCGGCTGGTGCACATCTGGTTGCGTTTGACCCCAATCGGATCAGCAGCAAAACCCAAGTTGGATGACAGGCAACTGTCTACCATTTTGTTTTCGTGATCTAGGAGCCGGTCAGGCAAAGCGGTGACTTTAGATAAATGCATACCTTTGCGGTCTTCAAATCACCGAATTCGCTCGAAAATTCAGGAGCGCCCAATGCCCCGTGAACCTTCCCTTGGAAGCTCACTGGGCAAATTAAGAGTTTCGCGCAAAACATGCAGGGCGCGATCGGCATTTTCTCTTGCGCGCGCACTGAAAACCCCCTAAATCGCGCGCACTTCACAGGCGAGGGCGGGCCATGCGGCGGGAGACATCCCCGTACGGTCCACCGGTTGAGGCATCCGCCTCTGATCCCTCGCTCAGGTTCAAACCGGAAAAGGAAAACAAGCATGGCGCTTCCTGATTTCTCCATGCGGCAGCTTCTTGAAGCTGGCGTTCACTTCGGCCACCAGACCCAACGCTGGAACCCCCGTATGGGCGAGTTCATCTATGGTGACCGCAACGGCATTCACATTCTCGACCTGACGCAAACGCATCCGATGCTGGAGCAGGCGTTGATCGCCGTGCGCGAAACCGTCGCCAAAGGTGGCCGCATCCTGTTCGTGGGCACCAAGCGTCAGGCGCAAAAGCCGATCGCCGACGCCGCAGAGCGTTGCGCGCAGTATTACATGAACCACCGCTGGCTGGGTGGCACGCTGACGAACTGGAAGACCGTTTCCAACTCGATCCAGCGTCTGAAGGACATCGACGCCAAGATGGAAGACGGCGTTGAGGGTTTGACGAAGAAAGAGCGTCTGGGCATGGAACGCGATCAGGCGAAGCTGCAGGCCTCGCTGGGTGGGATCCGCGAAATGGGCGGTCTGCCGGACCTGATCTTCGTGATCGACGTCAACAAGGAAGACCTGGCGATTGCCGAAGCCAAGAAGCTGGGTATCCCGGTTGTGGCCGTGGTCGATACCAACTGCTCGCCCGACGGCGTGGATTACATCATCCCCGGCAACGACGACGCGGCCCGCGCAATTGCGCTTTACTGCGACCTCGTTTCCCGTGCGGCGCTTGACGGCATGACCACGCAGATGGAGACCGCCGGTGTTGATCTGGGTGCGTTGGAAGAAGGCACCGTGGAAGAAGCGCTGAGCGAAGAAGCTCCCGCCGAGGCCGCAGCCGAAGAAGCGCCCGCCGCTGAAGAGACGCCCGCAGAAGGCTAAGCCTTTCGCGACAGGACTGACATGAGGGTCGGGGTAAGCCTCGGCCCGACATTCCCCATTTCAGGAGACATGACATGGCAATCACCGCAAGCATGGTGAAAGAGCTGCGCGACACAACCGGCGCAGGCATGATGGACGCCAAGAAGGCGTTGACCGAAACCGATGGCGACATGGAAGCTGCCGTTGACTGGCTGCGCACCAAGGGCCTTGCAAAGGCCGCCAAGAAATCGGGTCGCACCGCGGCTGAGGGCCTTGTGGCCGTCGCCGTTGATGGTGGCACGGGCGTTGCGGTTGAGGTGAACTCCGAGACCGACTTCGTGGGCAAGAACGCCGACTTCCAAAAGATGGTGTCCGGCATTGCCGGTGTGGCCATGGGCGTGGACGATGTGGACGCGCTGAAAGCGGCAGATATGGGCGGCAAGTCGGTCGAGCAGACCGTCACAGACGCCGTTGCCGTGATCGGTGAGAACATGTCCGTGCGCCGGATGGCCAAGCTGGAAGGCGATCAGGTTGTGGCATACGTCCACAATGCTGCAGCCGATGGCATGGGCAAGATTGGCGTTCTGGTGGCCACCAAGGGTGGTGATGCGGGCTTTGCCAAGCAGGTTGCGATGCACGTCGCCGCCGTGAACCCTGCCTCGCTGTCTCGAGGACGATCTGGACCCTGCCGTGGTCGAGAAGGAAAAGCAGGTCCAGATGGACATTGCTCGCGAAAGCGGCAAGCCCGAGCAGGTGATCGAAAAGATGATCGTGGGCCGTATGAAGAAGTACATGGCCGAGGTCACGCTGGTGAACCAGTCGTTCGTTGTGAACCCCGACCTGACGGTGGGTGACGCTGCAAAAGAAGCCGGTGCTGAGATCACCGGTTTCGTCCGCCTCGAAGTCGGCGAAGGCATCGAGAAGAAAGAAGAGAACTTCGCAGAAGAAGTGGCGAAAGCGGCCAAGGGCTGATTTCGAACCACATGCGTGGGACAGTGACGGGGCAGGGGAGTGATCCTCTGCCCCGTTTTCGATGCGTTGGGATCAGCTATTTTCCTCGATAATGGCCTGCAGTTCCGCCAGCGCCAGATCCGCCTGACCGGTGTCGCGATAGAGGTCGCGCAGTTTGAAGCGGATGATGTTGCGTACGGCCAGATCATCGGGGTATTGGGCCAGCGCCTCTTGCAGGACCGGGATGGCTGCGGCCAACTCGCCGCGTTCTTCGTAGATTTCAGCGACACCTTCGATGGCGAGGAAAACTGTCGCCTCCTGCTCGGTAGTGAAGCCCACAAATTGCTCGGCCAGGTCGAGATAGGATTGGAAGAGGCCGATCATCTCATACTCGGCCTCTTGCGCCTGTGCGTTATGCACCGGGGCAAATAGAGCCGTCACGCTGAGGACGCCTGCGATAAGCATGTGTTTCATTGGGAAGTCTCCTTACTGGTGAGTGCGGGCGGGGATTGGAATTCGGTTTGCAGTTTGCGGGTGGCCCGGTGGAGATGGGCCTTCACGGTGCCTTGGCGGCATCCGAGAATTTCGGCGGTCTCGGCGGTGTCGAAGCCTTCGAGAAAACGCAGAAGGACGACTTCGCGTTGCCGGATCGGTAGTGTGGCGAGCGCACGACCCAGATCGCGCAACCGGTCAAGGCGGGCGGGGTCGGCTTGCGCATCAGCGTGGGTGCTGAGCACTTCATCCGCTTGAGCCGCGCCCCAGAACCGGCGGCGTTTACGGGCCTGTTCGCGGGCAACGTTGATTACGACGCCGTAAAGCCATGTGGTGAATTTCGCGCGCGGCTGCGCCTTTAAACGCCCATCGTGAAGGCGCAGGAAAACCTCTTGCACCACATCATCTGCGGCGGCGTCTTCGCCCAAGATGCCCCAGGCGAGCCGGAACACGTAGTGACGGTGTCGGTCGTAGAGCTGCGACAGGGCCAATTGGTCCTGCGCGGCGCGCGCCATCAGGCCCCAATCCGCATCTGAGGGCGGAGCCGCGTTCATCCGCTCGATCCGTCGGGGCGTTGCGGCAGCGTGAAATCGAACGTCATGCGAGAAAAGGACAGCGTCGGGCGGGGGCTGCCGGTGAATTGCGGGCGGCCGGACGGGGCGTCGGGCATGGCTTGCGGCGCGGCGATCAGACGGTGGCCCGGCGGTGTGTCGGGTTGATTGAGGCTCAACAGCACAAGGCCGGTCACACCAAGTGCGGCGACGCCTGCCGCAATGGCTAGCACCCGGTGCACGGGGCGGGGCTTGGCTTGCGGCACAACTGTAAGGGGCGGCGGCACTGCACGATGGCGCAGCGCCTGGTAATCTGCCCGCGCTTCCCCAAACAGCCGGTTCAGCGTTTCAATGTCTTTGTCCGTCTCGGTCATGTTCAGCCCTTTCATGACCATACATGTCACGGAAGCACGGATCGGTTTACTTCAAGGCTGCGCTTTTTCGGGACAGGATGTGCACAGACAAAGAAAAACGGCGTTGCCCAGGGACATAGGCAACGCCGCTTCTTCAGTGAACACCCGGCGCGAGGGACAAGGGATAGTGCGCCGGTTCGTCAAATCGGGCTGCCCAAGGGACAAAAGGCAGTCCGTTTCCCGAAGCGGATATCGGGCGTCGAAAAATAAACGCCGCCCGCTTCGAGCCCCTCAGGCCACGAGGTGCGACCTTTGGGTGGACCCGGTGGCGGGAGAATGCCGCCACGCGGGCCCGATGTTCCTGGCCGTAATTGCCATCACTCACGGAACAGCATCAGAATGCCAAAAGAGAACCCTTCGGGATAGATGGGGATTCCCTTACCATTCGGTCAAAAACCTGTCGAAAAGGACAGGTTTAGCGTCGATCTCCGACAGAACCGGTCAAATGTGGTAGGCGCGCGGTCTGATCTTCCTTGTCGTCGAGTCGGAAAATCTGGTTGAGAATCGATGCTTTGCGGACCGCTTGGGCCGTCGTTTCGACCCCCAATGCGTCGCGGGCACCGCGCAGGTGTTTTTCGACTGTTGCTACGTTGCGTTCCAGCAGAAGCGCGATGTCGGCCATGGTTTTGCCGTCCGCCACAAGCTCCAGAACCTCGGATTGGCGCGGCGTCAGCAGCTTGCGCTGACCGGTTGCGGGCAGTTGCAGGATGCACAGATGGGCGACATGGCAGATCGTTTCGATATCTGCGCCATGTTCTTCCCAGATGGCATCCGCTTCGTCCTGGCTCATGCCTTTCTTGACGGCCATGCCGATGCCCGCATTGGCGTTCTTGATCGCCATGGGAAAGCTGATGGTATAGCCAGCTGTCAGCCCATGCCGCTCATTGAGGGCGCGCATGGCCAGTTCGCCTTGCGACGGTTCGTCGTGGGCCATGGACATGTAGACATCGCGCCACGACGCGGCACCGGTGTTTGAGATCGCCCACCGCATCATCACACCGTTGCGGAACATGCCGCCGTCGACATAGGCCTCCACATAGTCAGTGGGCATATTGGTCAGCAGCAGCGCGTCTTCGGGATTGTCGTAAAGACCCGCGCCGCGGAAGGCGTTGAAGCCGTAGAAAACCCGGTCAAAGCCATATGAGGCGAGAACCTTGGTATGGTGAGACCAGAGATCTTCGACGCTGGTCATCTGCAAATAGGGGCGAAGGCGTTTCATGAAGGGGATCCTAAACGCTTATGAAAGGTGAGTGTGAAGGGCGCGAAGCGCGAGGCCGTAACCCGCGGTTCCAAAACCTTGGATAATGCCAAGGCAAACCCCGCCGAGCATTGAGGCATGGCGGAAGTCTTCGCGGGCATGTGTATTGGAAATATGAAGCTCGATCGTGGGAAGAGCGATCCCACTGATCGCGTCCCGCAACGCGATCGATGTATGGGTGTAAGCACCCGCATTGATCACCACGCCCTGATGGGTATGGCGAATGTCGTGGAGGGCGTCGACAAGGCCGCCCTCGTGGTTGGATTGGCGAAACTCGATCTCAAAGCCCAAATCGCGTCCGAGCGCAGCGCACTCGGCCTCGATATCGGCAAGCGTCTTGGCGCCGTAAATTTCAGGCTCCCTCTCCCAGAAGGTTGAGGTTTGGGCCATTGAGCACCAGAAACTTCATTTTCGTCCTATCCCTTTGGCCGCACTCTATAATCAAGTGCCGGGCCACGTCAAAGCGTCGTTAACCCTTGTCCGACTGTTCAATCGGCCCGCCGTGATCGGCCCAGGTGGAAAAGCCCTCGCGCAGATGTGCGGCGGCAAAGCCCATGTCTTGCAAGGTCGCCACGGTGAGGGCAGAGCGCCATCCGGACGCGCAATGGAAGACATAGCGTTTGCCGTCCTGCGCAAAGACGGGCTTGTGGTAGGGACTTTCCGGGTCCACCCAGAATTCGATCATACCACGCGGCGCATGGACTGCGCCCGGGATGAACCCGCTGCGCTGACGTTCGCGGATGTCGCGGATGTCGACCACCACCAGATCGGGATCATCCAACTGTGCGATCAGGTCCTTCGTTTCGATCTCGTCAATGCGGGCGCGGGCGGCGGCGACCATCTCTGCGGCAGTCATCGTAAGCGTCATGCCTGTCCCTTTCGTCACAGTTGGCGGTAACGCAGATTGACCCCCTCGCGCCTCGGTTGCAACATGCCTGACGAACACGCGCAACGGCGCAGCGGGAGGGACACCGAGATGAGCTACAAGGATACCTACGCGGCCTGGGCGGCTGCGCCGGAGGATTTCTGGGCGGAGGCCGCCAAATGGGTCGACTGGATCAAGGCGCCTGAGGTGATCTTTGATGGCGACGCTGACGTCTACGGGCGCTGGTTCCCCGATGCGAGCTGCAATACCTGCTGGAACGCGGTAGACCGACATGTGGAGGCCGGACACGGCGACCGGCTTGCGCTGATCTACGACAGCCCCGTGACGGAGACCAAGCGCAAGATCACCTATGCCGAGCTGCAGGATGAAGTCGCAACCCTCGGGGCCGTGCTGCAAGACATGGGCGTGGGGCAGGGGGATCGCGTCATCATCTACATGCCCATGGTCGCGGAAGCGGTGATGGCGATGCTCGCCTGTGCGCGGATCGGGGCGGTGCATTCGGTTGTATTCGGTGGGTTCGCCGCGCCGGAACTGGCGACCCGCATCGATGATGCGGGGGCCAAAGCCGTGATCTCGGCCTCTTGCGGGATCGAGCCGGGGCGCGTGATTGACTACATGAAGTTACTCGATGAAGCCATTGAAATTGCATCTATAAAGCCTGATGCGTGCTTGATCCTTCAGCGGGAGGTTCAGCCGTGTACCTTGACGGAAGGCCGCGATGTGGATTGGGCCGAGGCGATGGCCGCCGCTCGTGCTGCAGGCCAGAAATCGGAGTGCGCTGAGGTCAAAGCGACCGATCCGGCGTATATTCTCTACACCTCGGGCACGACGGGTCAGCCCAAGGGGGTGGTGCGGGATACGGGCGGCCATATGGTGGCGCTGAACTGGACCATGAAGAATATCTACGACGTCAATCCGGGCGACGTGTTCTGGGCGGCCTCGGATGTGGGTTGGGTCGTTGGGCATTCCTACATTTGTTACGCGCCACTCTTGGCGGGATGCACCACGCTTGTGTACGAGGGTAAGCCGATTGGCACCCCCAATGCGGGCGCGTTCTGGCGGGTGATTGCCGAGCACAACGTGAAAGTTTTGTTCACCGCACCCACGGCGTTCCGTGCGATCCGCGGACAGGACCCAGAGGCCGCATTGATGGCGGACTATGACCTGAGTGGGCTGCAATCGCTGTTCCTTGCAGGCGAACGTTCGGACCCCGCGACGCTACAATGGGCGGAAGAACATCTGGGTGTGCCCGTCATCGATCATTGGTGGCAGACGGAGACTGGTTGGGCGATTTCAGCTGTGCCGATGGGGATTGAGGCATTGCCGGTGAAGTATGGCTCACCGGGCGTCCCGATGCCCGGATACGACGTTCAGGTGCTGGACGATTCCGGCGCGCCGGTGCCGAACGGAACGCTTGGAAATATCGTGGTCAAACTGCCATTGCCGCCAAGCTGCTTGCCGACGCTGTGGAATGCGGAAGATCGCTTTCGGTCCAGCTATCTCAACGATTTTCCCGGATTTTACGCGACCTCGGATGCTGGGATCCTCGATGAAGACGGCTACCTTCACATCATGGCGCGCACGGACGACATCATCAACGTGGCGGGTCACAGGCTGAGCACAGGTGCGATGGAAGAGGTTCTGGCGCACCACAAGGACGTTGCAGAATGCGCGGTGGTTGGTAAGGCGGACGATCTGAAAGGTCAGATGCCCTTGGGGTTCTTCGTGACCAAGGCGGGTGTGAACCGGCCGGAAGACGAGATTTGCGCGGAGCTGGTCAAGATGGTCCGGGCCGAGATTGGCGCTGTGGCGGCGTTCAAGACCGCTGTGGGTGTGAAACGTCTGCCCAAGACACGCTCTGGCAAGGTGCTGCGTGGCACGATGCAGAAGATTGCGGATGCGGAGAGCTACAAGATGCCGGCGGCAATTGATGACCCGGCGATCCTGGATGAGATCACGGATGTGCTGAAGACGAAGGGATTGGTCGGATGATCGAACGGATTGAACCTGGCGTGCGGTCGTCAAAGATCGTGAAGCACAATGGCGTCGTATATCTGACGGGTCAGGTGGGCGAGGGTGCGGACATTACCGAGCAGACAGTTGAGTGTCTGCGGCGTGTGGATGCGTTGCTGGAGCAAGCTGGATCGTCGCGCGAGCATTTGTTGCAGGTCACGATCTGGCTCGCGGATATGGCGGATTTCGCGGCGATGAATGAAGTCTGGAACGCTTGGGTGCCCCAAGGCCATGCGCCGGCGCGCGCCTGTGGCGAGGCAAAGCTGGCGCGGGACGTGTTGAAGGTGGAGATGATCGTCACAGCTGCGGTGGCGTAGGCGTGCACGCGTACACAACGGGTTAAGCCATTGCCTTGTATGGATAGTTTCAAGCATCCGTTAATTTAACATAATCATGATTACTGGCCAAATGGATACCGAGACATGGCGTTGAGTGAACTCCTCCCCCACGGCTATATTGATGCGCATCATCACGTTTGGGCACCTGAAAGCCGTGGCGATGAGATCGGCTATGCATGGCTCCGCGACATTGGCGCGCCGAAACCGTTCGGTGACCCGACACCGATCCAGCGCGACTACCTGATGGAGGAGTTTCTGGCGGAGGCTTCGGTTGCGCCGCGCGCCTCGATCCATGTGCAGACCGATGGTGCCTTGCCTGATCCGGTGGCTGAGACGGCGTTTGTTCAGGCCGAGGCGGATCGCTGCGGTCATATGGTGAAAATCGTTGGCCTTGCGGATTTGAGTTCGTCCGATTTGCCTGAAACGCTTGCGCGCCATGCCGCGTTCACTGGCTTTTGTGGTGTGCGCCAAATCGTCGGACGGTTGGCACACCGACCTGATTTATCCTTTGCGCCACGCGATTTCATGATGGAAAAACAATGGCGTGAGGGCTTGAAGCGGCTCGAAGGCGACGGACTTACATTTGACCTTCAGATGTATCCCGAGCAGGCGCATCAGGCCCTGGACGCCCTATCTGCAACCCCTGCCCTGCGCGTCATTATCGACCATGCGCTGTGCCCGTATGATCAACGCGCCGAAGGCTACGAGCTTTGGAATGAAGCTGTGGGCCTGATGGCGACACGACCCAACACGTTTATCAAGCTGAGCGGCTTTGGCATGTACGACAACGGTTGGGACCAGCTCGGGGCCGAGGCAATTCAACCTTACGTCGATGACATCATGCTGGCGTTTGGAGCGGATCGTGTGATGTGGGGCAGCAATTACCCGGTCGAGAAGCTCGCGAAACCGTATCAGGAATGCGTCGAAGCGATTGCAGATGCGATTCCGCCGGAGCAACGAAAACCTGTTTTTTTGCATTCCGCAGCAATGGCTTACGGGCTGACGTTAACCTAACGCGTAGCCCGCACCACGCACGGTGCGGATCGGATCTCCGGCCTCACCAACCTTCAGGGCTTTACGCAAACGGCCGACATGGACGTCGACGGTTCTGCTATCGACATAGATGTCCCTGCCCCAGACACGATCCAATAGCTGCTCTCGGCTCCAGACCCTGCCCGGGCGTTCCATGAAGGCGGTCAGAAGCCGGTATTCTGTCGGCCCGAGATGGAGTTCGTCGCCGCCGCGATACGTGCGATGCTCGGCCAGATCGATCGCAATATCCTCGTACTCCAAACGCTCCCCCACAGTGGCGGGTCGTACACGGCGAAGCTGAGTGCGGACGCGCGCCAGGAGTTCCGCTACCGAATAGGGCTTGGTGACATAGTCATCTGCGCCTGTTTCCAACCCGCGGACCTTGTCGATTTCTTCGGAACGAGCAGAAAGCATGATGATCGGGATCTTTGCGGTGTCCGTGCCCATCTTGAGCTGACGGCAGACCTCGATGCCCGATACGGCGGGCAACATCCAATCCAACACGATCACATCGGGTGGTGTTTCCTGGACGGCCACCAATGCCTCGTCGCCAGAGGCGACGGTATGCACGTCATAGCCCTCAGCACGGATATTGTAAGCCAGAACCTCGCGTTGAGCGGGTTCATCCTCGACCACCAGAACAAGCGGCTCACCAGCCATGGCTCAGGCCCCTTGAACGTAAGGTGTCTTGTCCTCTTTCGGACGGTCATCATCGGGCATCTCACCGGTCACAAGGTAGATCACCTGCTCGGCCACGGATGTCACGTGATCCCCCATCCGTTCGATGTTTTTGGCCATGAAATGCAGGTGCATGCAGGTAGTGATGTTGCGCGGATCTTCCATCATGTGGGTGAGGTATTCGCGGAAAAGCGCGGAATACATCTGATCCACTTCCAGATCGCGCTGACGGACATCTTCGGCCAGGTCGGCATCCTGCTGGATATAAGCATCAAGCACGTCCTTCAGCATCAATTCGACTTGCCGCGCCATGCGCTTGAGCGCCTTTGCGGTGCCGGGCACATGTTCCAACTCGATCACCGATTGGCTACGTTTGGCGATGTTTTTGGCGTAATCGCCGATGCGCTCAAGATTTGCGGAAACGCGGAAAACGGTCAGCACGGTACGCAAGTCGGAGGCGATGGGTTGGCGCAGCGCGATGATACGCGCGGCATCTTCATTCACTTGCTCTTCTAGCGCGTCGATGGCCTTGTCGGCCTTGCGCACGGTTTTGGCGAGCTCAACATCGCGCGCTTCCAACGCGTCGACGGATTTGCTGATCGCCTCTTCCACCATGCCGCCCATGCGCATGATCTTGGCTTGAATGCCTTCGAGGTCGCGGTCGAAACTGCTGACGATATGTTCTGAATTAGGCATGGCCCCTACCCTATGATCAGCCGATGCGGCCAGTGATGTAGCTTTCCGTGCGCGGATCGCTGGGGTTGGTGAAAATGGTATCGGTGTCGTCGAATTCCACGAGGTTGCCGAGGTGGAAGAACGCCGTCTTCTGGCTGACGCGCGCGGCCTGCTGCATGGAGTGTGTGACAATCACAACGGAGAAGCGGCTGCGCAGCTCGTCGATAAGCTCTTCGACTTGCGCGGTGGCGATGGGGTCGAGGGCTGAGCACGGCTCATCCATCAGCAGGACCTCGGGTGAGGTCGCAACGGCGCGCGCGATGCACAGGCGTTGCTGCTGACCGCCCGACAGGCCTGTACCGGGGGCGGTCAGGCGGTCTTTCACCTCGTCCCACAGCGCGGCGCGGCGGAGGGACTTTTCGACGATGTTCTCAAGATCGGCCTTGTTCTGGGCCAGCCCGTGGATGCGGGGGCCGTAAGCGACGTTGTCGAAGATCGATTTGGGGAACGGGTTGGGCTTCTGGAACACCATGCCTACCTTGGCGCGCAGTTGCACCGGGTCGACCTTGGGGTCGTAGATGTCTTCGCCCTCCAGCGTTACATCGCCTTCGACGCGGCAGATATCGATCGTGTCGTTCATGCGGTTCAATACCCGCAGGAAGGTGGATTTTCCGCAGCCTGAGGGGCCGATGAAGGCGGTGACCGTCTTGTCGGCGATGTCGACATCGACTTCTTTGATCGCGTGGTTGTCGCCGTAGTAGACGTCGACCCCCTCGCCCGCATTTTCAGCGTGTCGACGGCGACGCCTTGGTCGATCTGGGACATATCGTTCATGTTTGAGCCTTCCATGGAACTGTCTCTCACCACCGTCTTTCGAACCGACGCCGCAACAGGATGGCGATCAGGTTCATCATCAAAAGGAACACAAGCAGCACGATGATCGCGCCCGAAGCTCTCTCCACAAAGGCAGGGTCGGAGCGTTGTGTCCAGCTGTAGACCTGAACGGGCAGCGCGGTCGCGCCGTCGCCCATCAGGGGGAATGTATTGGAATGGGTCGACAGGAAGTCGGGGTATTCGCGCACGAAGGCGACCATGCCGATCAGCAGAAGCGGCGCCGTTTCGCCAAGCGCCTGGGCCAGGCCGATGATCGTACCGGTGAGGATGCCGGGCATGGCGAGAGGCAGGACGTGGTGGAAGATCGACTGCATTTTCGAGGCGCCGAGGCCGAGGGCTGCCTGCCGGATCGAGGGCGGCACGGCGCGCAGGCTCGCGCGGGTGGCGATGATGATCGTGGGCAGCGTCATGAGCGTCAGGACCAGGCCGCCGACAAGGGGCGAGGATTGGTTGAAGTTCATGAAGTTGATGAAGACGGCCAAGCCAAGGATGCCGAAGACGATGGAGGGCACGGCTGCGAGGTTCGAGATGTTGACCTCGATCAGGTCGGTCAGGCGGTTCTTTGGTGCGAATTCCTCAAGGTAGATGGAGGCGGCGACGCCGATGGGAAGCGCGAGGGCCAGAACAACAAGCATCATGTAGAACGAGCCGATGATCGCCACGCCCAGGCCTGCCGCTTCGGGGCGGGAGCCGGAGGCATCGGGCCAAGTGATGAAATCCCAGTTGAAGCGAGTTTCCATCATGCCGAGATCGGCCAGTTGCTGCGCCAGCACAAGCTGCGCGGGGCTGACATTGCGGTCCCGCTCGGCACTTTCCATGGTCACGCGGCCCTTGAAGAAACCGTCGATACGGCCGCCGACGAGGATCTCGGCGTCGATGGTGGTGCCGACAAGCTCCCGATTGGCAAGGACCATGGCGCGGATCTGCGCAGGCGCTTCCTCGGAAAGCATTGCGGCCAGCTCACGCCCGCCCATGCCGGGATCGATCCCCTCCGCCTCAAGGTGCTGTTGGAGGGACATGGCGATGACAGGCAGGTAGCCGAAGGTGGTGACGGCGGCCATCTCCGCCGGGTCGCGGTTGCCTTCCGGATCGAGCCGGTCTTCGGACAATGTGATCGGGTATGAGATATACGTCTGCTGGAACGCGCTGAGGCCGTTGCCGAGAATCGAGGTCAGCAAGACGATCAGCGCAATGATCCCGGTGATAACGGCGGCCATGCCGTAGACACGGAAGCGCGTCTCAGCACGGTTACGCTTCTTGGTGCGGGCATCCTGCGCATAAAGCGACCGCTTGGGCGCAGTAGAGATCGGCATATCGGTCATTAGTCGTACTGCTCCCGATATTTGCGCACGATGTAGAGCGCGAAGATATTGAGCGCGAGGGTGATGACGAAAAGCGTCAGGCCAAGGGCGAAGGCCACCAGCGCCTCCGGGCTGGAAAAGTCCGTGTCGCCGGTCAACTGGCCCACGATCTTCACGGTCACGGTTGTCATCGCCTCAAACGGGTTGAGGTCAAGCCGGGCTGCGGCCCCTGCCCCAAGCACCACGATCATCGTCTCGCCAATCGCGCGCGAGGCGGCCAAAAGCACGGCGCCGACGATGCCAGGGAGTGCAGCGGGCAGGATCACCTGCTTCACGGTTTCCGATTGCGTGGCGCCAAGGCCATAGGAGCCATCGCGAAGGGATTGCGGGACAGAGTTGATAATGTCGTCGCTACAGCGAGGAGACGAAGGGGATCAGCATAATGCCCATGACGATGCCTGCGGTCATCACTGAGGACGAGCTATCGCCGAGCCCAAGCGGTTGCGCGAAGTAGTCGCGCAGCATGGGGCCCACGGTGATCAGGGCGAAAAGGCCGTAGACGATGGTGGGGATGCCCGCGAGAACCTCGATCAGTGGCTTTGCGACTGAGCGCACGCGTTTGGTGGCGTATTCGGCCATGTAGATCGCGGCGAAGAGGCCGATGGGCACAGCCACGAGGAGCGCGATGAGCGAGATGTAGAGCGTGCCCCAGAGGAGCGGGATCAGGCCAAGCTCGGACCCGCCTTCGAAGGAGGGACGCCATTCAAGGCCAAAGAAGAAGTCCTGCCATGGGTAGAGCTGGAAGAAGTTCCGCGTGTCCCAGAGCATCGACAGGACGATGCCAACCGTCGTCAGGATTGCGAGGCTCGAGGCGACCACAAGGATCGACAGAATGGCGTATTCCACCCGGTTGCGTGCGCGCAGGTCCTTGTGGGTGCGCGCGTAGGCATAGGCGAGGCCCGCGAAGGCCAATGCAAAGACAGTGATCAGCATCCACGTGCTGCCGGTCGCGTTCAGCGCGCGGAAGCTTTGGGCCGCCAGCAGGACGGTTTCACTGACATGTGCGCCAAGAGCCACGCCAGCCTCGGCCAATTGCGCACGAATATCACTGTCCGAGGCGAGATTTGAGGCGTCTTCTGCATCCAAGAACCCACGCTCGATAGCTGTATCGATGCCCAGGGCCAACCGGCGAATTTCGGTCATTAGGAGGGTCGGGTTTTCGACCTGCTCCATATACGGGTTTGGAATCTGACGCTCGACCATGCGTTCGACCGCGATGGGCTGAATGATCAACCACAGGCCCAGAACCAAAAGCGCCGGCACCAACGTCAAAAGAGTGACATTGAGGCCGTAGTAGTTGGGAAGGGAATGGAGCTCGCGGCGATCGCCCCCAGCGCTGGCCATGGCCCTTTGGCGCCCCAGCACATAGCCGAGCGATCCGAGGAAGATCAGGGCGATAAGAATCCAGAGCATGGCAGTGTTCCGGTGCGTTCGAGGTGCGGACGGGGCCGTCTAGCGGCCCTGCCCTGTTGGTTCAAGCAGATGGGGTTACTGCCCCATCAGCACGCGGTCAGCGACCACCGACTGTGTCTCGGCCAACTGAGGATCCGAAACCAGGCCATAGGCGGCCAGCGGGCCCCAATCGCCGGCGATGTCATCGCTGACGAAGAACGACGCGTATTCCTGAAGGCCGGGGATCACGTCGAGATGTGCGGCCTTGATGTAGAAGAACAGCGGGCGCGAGACGGGGTATTCGCCGGTCGCAATCGCATCCACGGTGGGGACGATGCCGTTCATGGTGGCGACTTGCAGGCGATCGGTGTTGTTTTCGTAGAACGCGAGGCCGAAGACGCCGATGCCGTTGGCATCCGCGTCGATGCGGGCCAGCGTTTCGGTGTAGTCGCCGTCGATGTCGACGGACACGCCATCGGCGCGGATTTCCATGCAGGCCTCTTCGGCGGCGTCTTCATCCATGCCCATTTCCATCATGGCAGCCATGGAGCCCGTGTCTTCACAACCCTGAAGGATCACACGCTCATCAAAGACCTCGCGGGTGCCGTGGCGGGTGCCGGGGATGAACGCGGCGATTTCCTGATCAGGCAGGTCTGCGTTCACTTCGGCCCACGAGGTGTTGGGGTTGGCGACCATCGCACCATCGACCGGAAGCTCAGCGGCCAGTGCCAGGTACCAATCGGATGGCGTGAATTCGAAGGAATTGCCGTTGATGTCAGAGGCGAAAACGATGCCGTCATATCCGAAGCGCACTTCGATGATGTCGGTCACGCCGTTCTCGGCACAGGTGGCCACTTCGCTCTCGCGGATCGAGCGGGAGGAGTTGGCGATGTCGATGGTGTTCTCGCCCACGCCTTCGCAGAAGCGGCGCAGACCGGTGGAGGAGCCACCCGATTCGACCACGGGGGTCGGGAATTCGAAGTTCTCACCGAAGGCTTCGGCGACGATCGTGGCGTAGGGCAGAACGGTCGAGGACCCGGCGATCTGCACGTTGTCACGGCTTTGAGCAGCGGCTGTGGTTGCGGAAACGGCAGCAATGGCCAGAACCGATACGCTGAGCTTTGCGAAAGACATGTTGGAACTCTCTCCACTTGGTTTGTCAGACATCCCGAAGGCACGTGTAGGCCTCCGTTGGCGCCCCGCCTAAGGACGGCTCGCAATGCTTTTGTGACGGTTGCGTAACAGTTTTATGACACCCACAAATGTCGTTGCGTCAGGTGGCCGGAAGGATGACAGAGAACGTGCTGCCCTTGCCCTTCTCCGAGGTGATTTTCAGCCGACCCCTATGGCGATTGACGATGTGTTTGACGATTGCCAAACCAAGGCCCGTTCCTCCCATCTCACGCGACCGGTGCGTGTCGACGCGGTAAAAGCGTTCGGTCAACCGTGGCAGGTGTAGCCCGTCGATCCCGTCGCCTTGGTCTGTCACATCAACCTGAACAAAGGGGCCGCGCAAAAGGCCCCTCCCCTCACCCCGGCTGATCCGGAGGGTGACGGGTTTGGCTGGCCCGCCATATTTGATCGCGTTTTCGGTGAGGTTCAGGAATACCTGCATCAGTTGATCACGCTCTCCGATCACCTCTGCCGCCCCCGAGGCAGACGTGTCGACTTCCAGCCTGAGGTCGTTACCCGTTTCCTCCGCGCGAGGGCGCAAGGCGGCGATGCTGGACTGCAAAAGACTTTCAACGTCCAACACATCGCTAGGGCGCATCCGTTCGGCGGCCTCCACCCGGCTGAGGGAAAGCAGGTCCGAAACAAGTCGGTTCATTCGGCTGGCTTCATCTTCCATGATCGAAAGGAACCGATCATGGGCTGCAGGATCATTCCGGGCCGGGCCGCGCAAGGTTTCAATGAAGCCAAGCAAGGCCGTTAACGGTGTGCGCAATTCGTGACTGACATTGGCCACAAAATCGCGGCGGATTTCCTCCGCCTCGCGCAGATGGGTTATGTCAGAAAAATGCAGCAGCAGCGCGCGCGCATTGCCCGTTGGCAGGGCCGTGATGCGAACCTTGTATTCGGTCACCCCGGATTGCTCGGACCGTTCAAATCGCGCCTCGGCGGTTGGCGCCCCGTTTTGCACCTCCTCTATGCGGGATTGCAGGGCGGGCTGGCGCAAAACCGTTCCATGATTGCGGTCAAGGATCCAATCGCCAAGCATCAGCAATGCAGGCCCGTTCGCACTGGCGATTGTCCCTTCCGCATCGATGTGCAGAAGCGGGTCAGGAACCGCGTTTAGGATTGCATCAATCATCGGGTCTGTGGCCGCCATGTCCCAAATCCGCAGCTTATCAAGCGTTGCCACATGCATTGGGCCGATTCTTCAAGAGGGCGCAATGGTGCCGAGACAGGTGGCTTTATTACTTGCACTAGCAAACAATCCCCGATGAGCATAACTTGTGTATGACGGTGCCGCTCATTGAGTCCCCATCCTTGGGGTACCCGGCGCCTTTGGGGTGGACCACCATGCCACACGACCAATCCACACGCCAATGGATGCCGGTAGACGGTGAGCCTCATGGAATGGCTAAGCCCTTGGCTGCGATGACAATTTCCCTACCGGAATACGTTCGCAAACGGCTTCCACCGCATGTCCTTTCCCCTTGGCATCGGTCAAACATATCAATCTGTCCGAGGTCAAATTTCATAAATTTGCAGGCTCTTTGGCGCCGGATTTGGTACTGTCGCCACTCATCTCGCCGGGATCCGATGCCTTGGATCTTTTGGCCGCTCTCAAGGACCGAAGATCTGCAGGACGCTTCCTGATGCTGGCCCCGGCCGTGCCGGACATCCCCCTGATCCGGGCCGAGATGTTGGCGCAGGCAGGCGGCGTTGATCTCGATGTCATTTCCCTTGGCGCATCCAGCACATTGCACGAGGTTTAGAGCACTTTGCGTTTGATTTGAATCGCAACCCGCTGCCTCGCGCCGATGGCACGAACGTGGAACGCGACAGGACTGCGTCATATGAAACGCAAAGTGCTCTAGACAGCGCCCAGACCCGCCTCAAAATCCGCAATCAGAAGCTCAATCGGCTCAATCCCAACCGAAACCCGGAAGAACCCATCGCTAATCCCAAGAGCTGCACGCCCCTCAGCCGTTAGACCGCGATGGCTGGACGAGGCTGGATGGCTGAGCGTCGTGCCGACATCCCCTAGCGTTGGCGCAAAGGGCAAATCAGGCGCGGCCTGAACCATGCGATCGGCAGCCGCTTCGGTAGGATCAGCCAGTTCAAAGCTGACCATGTTCCCGAATGCGCTGCCGGTCAGTGCGCGGGCGCGTGCGTGATCTGGATGGTCAGCACGCCCCGGGTAAAGGACGCGCGCAACCTTTGGATGCTCGGCCAGCCAATCGGCCAAAGCTGCCGCATTAGATTGCGCCTTCTCGAACCGCAAAGGGAATGTGTAAAGCCCGCGTTCCGCCAACCAACATTCTTGCGGCGCGGGGTCATCCCGACGGTCACCGCAAAATCGTAGATCGCGCGCATCTGATCAGGCGCACGCGCAGCGACGTAGCCGAGCGTCACATCGGAATGACCCGCAAGCAGTTTCGTGACCGAGTGGATGGTGATGTCCGCCCCAGCATCCAACGGTTTGTAGGCCATGGGCGTGGTAAAGGTGTTGTCGACCGCCAGAATGACACCGGCTTCCTTTGCCAGCGCAACGATCCCCTCCATATCTGCCACACGCAGTGTCGGGTTCGATATCGCCTCAACCAAAATCATCTTGGTCTGGGGGTAGTCGCCGCCCGCATGGCCGCCACATCCGTGGGGTCAGCGACCGATGTTTCAATCCCGAAACGGGCCAAGTCCTGATGCATCAACCGCAGGGACCGCCCATAAAGCTGATTGCCCCCCAGGATGTGATCCCCCTGCCCCAATAGCCCCAGGATTGTTGCCGAAACCGCCGCCATCCCGGACCCGAGGACAAGCCCGCCCTCCGCGCCTTCCAACATGTCGATCTTGCGCGCCAGAAGTTCTGCATTCGGATGCCGTTCGCGCGCATAGGTATAGCCGTGGGCGCTGCCTTCGTATTGCGCGTGAAGCGTTTGGATGGACGGCGAGGCGTACACAACGGACGGCTGGATCGGTGTCACCACGGGGCGGCTGACGCCCTCCCGCAGCCCTGCGCGTCGCACCAAGGTTGCAGGTATTTCATTCCGCCCGTCGCTCATTCTGCGCCGCCCTTCTTCCTTGTTTCAAAAATACCTCGGGGAGCGCGAGGGGCTGGCCCCTCGCACCTCTGCCCCACACATATGGCCTTAACTGCGAATGGTGCCGTCCCCGGTCACAAGATATTTGAACGAGGTCAGCTGTTCAGCCCCAACCGGCCCGCGCGCGTGCATCTTGCCTGTGGCAATCCCGATCTCGGCGCCCATCCCAAACTCCCCCATCTGCAAATTGCGTTGAGGCGTTGCGCATCAAAATGGCACTATCGAGCCGTTGGAAGAAGCGATCGGCAACCCCGTCATCCTCAGTGATGATGCAATCAGTATGGTTTGATCCATATTGGCGGATATGCGCAATTGCGCCGTCCACGTCGTCAACGACGCGCGCGGCGATAATCATATCCAGGAATTCACGGCCCCAATCGTCGTCTGCGGCGGCACTTACCCCGCCGATCTTTTGAACCTCGGCATCCCCACGCACATCCACACCGGCATCCAGCAGGGCGCGCACAACACCCTGGCCAATCGTGTCTGCAATATCGCGGTGGATCAGAACGCATTCGGCTGAGCCACAAACCCCGGTACGGCGCGTTTTCGCGTTCAACACAACCTTCAGCGCCTTTTCCGGGTCGGCTGATGCGTCAAGGTAGATGTGGCAGATCCCCTCCAAATGGGCAAAAACGGGAACCCGCGCTTCACGCTGGACGAGGCCCACCAAACCTTTGCCGCCGCGCGGAACGATCACGTCGATGGTGTCGGTCATCGTCAGCATTTCACTGACGGCGGTGCGATCGCGTGTCGGCACACGTTGGACGGCGTCTTCGGGCAGCGAGGCTGCACGCAGCCCGTCTTTCAGGCATTCGACCAGCAGGGCCGAGGAGTGGAAGCTTTCCGACCCGCCCCGCAGAATGACGGCATTGCCGGATTTCAGACACAGCGCGCCGGCATCCGCCGTCACATTGGGACGACTTTCATAGATCACCCCGATCACGCCCAGGGGCGTGCGCACCCTTTGAATGTGGAGCCCCGTGGGACGGTCCCATTCGGTCATGACCCGTCCAACCGGATCATCCTGGCCGGCGACGGCCCGCAGACCCACAACAATCGCTTCAATTCGGGCCTCGTCCAGCATCAGCCGGTCGAGCATCGCCGCCGAAAGGCCCTTGTCGCGCCCGTAGTCCATATCCTGTGCATTGGCTGCGATGATCTCACTGCGACGCGCCCACACGGCATCCGCTGCGGCATTGAGGGCCGCGGCCTTCGCTTCGGCTGGTGCAAAGGCAAGCTTGGCCGAAGCGGCTTTCGCGCGGGCCCCAATATCAGCCATCAGGGCGGGGATATTGTCTATCAGGTCTTTCATGGCATTGCCTCCAGGGTCGGCTGGCAGAATAGGGTGTTTTGCGCGAAGCGGAAGGGGCTAGAGGGCCATGTCATCGCGGTGGATCAGGGCGGCCCGGCCCGGATAGCCCAGAATTGGCTCGATCTCAGAGGAATGGTGGCCTGCAATCGATTGCGCCTCCACGCTGGTATAGCGGCTAAGGCCAATGCCCAGGGCCGTGCCATCCGGGGCCTCCATGCGCACGGGATCGCCGCGCTCGAACGCGCCTTCGACGCTGGCAACACCTGCAGGCAGCAGCGATTTGCCCCGGCCCATGGCCGCAACGGCCCCGGCATCAAGCCGCACGGATCCTTTCGGCTTCATGGCTCCGATCCACGCTTTGCGCGCTTGTTGTGGGGTCAGGTTTGCGGTGAACCATGTGGCAGTTGAGCCGTTTTGCAATGCTAGCAAGGGCCGCTCCACCGCCCCTTGCGTGATCACCATCGCGCAGCCCGCCGCCGTGGCCGTGCGGGCGGCCATGATCTTGGTCTTCATGCCACCTTTCGACAGGCCTGAGCCTGCATCACCGGCCATCGCTTCGATCGCGGCTGTGATTTCTTCCACCAGTGGCAGATGCGTCGCGCCGTCCGTTCCAGGCGGAGCTGTGTAGAGGCCGTCAATATCGCTCAGCAGCACGCAGATATCGGCCCCCGCCATCACGCCCACATTGGCCGCCAGGCGATCATTGTCGCCGTAGCGGATTTCATCCGTTGCGATGGTGTCATTCTCGTTAACGATGGGCACCGCACCCCGCGCAAGGAGGGCAGCAAAAGTGGCGCGGGTGTTGAGATAGCGCCGACGATCAAGGCTATCGTCCAGGGTCAGAAGGATCTGGGCTGACGTCAGGCCATGCGGTGCAAGGGCTTCTTCATAGGCCCGGGCCAACCGGATCTGGCCCACGGCTGCGGCTGCCTGTGCCTCTTCCAGCGACAGCGCACCAGACCCCAGCGCAAGCACGCCGCGCCCGAGCGCAATGGCACCGGATGAGACGAGGATGACGTCTGTGCCGTCAGCCTTCAGTGCGGCGACATCACAGGCCAAACCCTTCAACCAATCGGCGCGCAAAGCACCTGTTTCGCGGTCCACCAATAGAGCTGAGCCAATCTTTATGACGACCCGTTTGGCGCCTGTAACGCTCAGGGTTGCCATGGCGAAGGGTCCTCCTTGGCCTCCCGCTCGGCCTTGCGGTCGGCATCAACGCGGGCCCGCAGCACGCGAAGCACCTCGATCAGGCCGGTCCGTGCAACGCCGGACATCTCCATCACCGGGCCTGCTTCGACCTCAAGAGCCGCGCGTTTCTCGGCCACTTCTTCGGGCGACAGCGCGTCCACTTTGTTGAGCACCGTGATCCGCGGCTTCTCGGCCAGATCGCCGCCATAAGCCTCCAGCTCACCAATGATAGTCTTGTAGTCGGCCACAACATCCTCTGCCGTGCCATCGATCAGATGCAACAAAGCTGCACACCGTTCCACATGGCCAAGAAACGTATCGCCAAGCCCCCTGCCCTCGCTGGCCCCTTCGATCAGACCAGGAATGTCGGCCACAACAAATTCCGCGCCATCGACGCCAACAACGCCCAGATTGGGGTGCAGCGTCGTGAAGGGATAATCTGCGATCTTGGGCCGCGCGTTCGATGTGGCCGACAGGAAGGTGGATTTGCCGGCATTGGGCAGGCCCAAAAGGCCCACATCCGCGATCAGCTTCAGACGCAGCCAGATTGTGCGCTCGACGCCTTCTTGCCCCGGATTGGCCCGGCGCGGCGCCTGGTTGGTGGCGCTTTTGAAGTGCAGGTTGCCAAAACCGCCATTGCCGCCCTTGGCCACGCAAAGCCGCTGGCCGACCACATCGAGATCGGCGATCAGGGTTTCCTGATCCTCTTCAAGAACTTCGGTGCCCGCAGGCACACGCAACAGAATGTCATCGCCATCCTTGCCGGTGCGCTGCTTGCCCATACCAGGCTGGCCGTTCTTTGCAAAAAAGTGCTGCTGGTAACGGAAATCGATGAGGGTATTCAGCCCTTCAACCACTTCGATCCAGACATCGCCACCGCGCCCGCCATCGCCGCCATCGGGGCCGCCATATTCGATATATTTCTCACGCCGGAACGAAACCGCTCCGCCGCCGCCGCTGCCCGAGCGGATATAGACTTTCGCCAGATCGAGAAATTTCATCGGAAATCGCGCGCGCGGACGCCCGCCCCATCTTTGTTCTTCAAATATGCCGGGGAGTTTGGGGGCTGGCCCCCAGCGTCCGTACGCCCGCCTCCTACCCCAATCGCTTGAGGTAAGTCCACGTCGCAACTTTCGCTGCACGCGCGACCGAGAATGCTTCAGCATCGCCCAGATAGTCGAAACCTGCGTTTGTCAGGACCCGGGCTGAACTTGGATTGTCCTGAAAGACCGAGCCGAAGATCGTCTTGTTCTTCAGCGGGTTTGCATCAACCAAGGCATGAACAGCCTCGGACGCGAAGCCGGTGTTCCACATCGCGGGCGCGACCCAGTAGCCGATTTCCGACTGGCCGCGATCCATCTGATCGAGCGAGATGATCCCCAGAACCTCCGCCCCGCCAAAGCTGCTGGCATCCATGACCCAGGCCGTATGCTCCACATCGTCGCGCAGGAACTTGCCCATGAAGCTTTCTGTCGCGCCCGGTGGCAATGGATGGGGGATCGATGTCGTCATCTCAGCCACGCGCTTGTCAGCATGATAAAGCGCGATCAGCCCGGAATCGGACGCGCGCATCGGGCGCAATACCATGCGCGGTGTCTGGATCTGCATGTGAGCGGCCTCCATGTTGGGGGCCGTACGCAGGATCGTTTCCTGTTTCATATCTCGGTCCTCCTCCGAACCGATTGCTCTTGTTGGCCTCTCATCCCCGCCTTCACAGGTGGGCATCGCGGCCCTTTTGCACAAGAGCAGTTACAGAAATGCGAAGGGGCCGGCGTTTCCACCGGCCCCTTGAAATTTTACCCTTGGGACGGGTGGTTACTCGGCAGCCTCTGCGGCTGGGAGTACGGAAATAAAGGTGCGGCCTTTGAAGCCTTTACGGAAGGTCACATTGCCTTCGACGGTTGCGAAGATCGTGTGATCCTTGCCCTCGCCCACGCCTTCACCCGGCCACCACTTGTTGCCGCGCTGACGCGCGATGATGTTGCCCGGGATGACGGCTTCGCCACCGAATTTCTTGATGCCTAAACGGCGACCAGCGGAGTCGCGGCCGTTCCGGGAGCTACCACCTGCTTTTTTATGTGCCATGTGTTTGTCTCCTTAGCCTTCGACGATTTTCTTGGCTTGATCGACCCAGCCTTCACGCTCGATCCGACCCTTGAACGAAAGCTTTTCGTCCATCGCGGCGATGTCATCGGCGCCCCAGGCGGCGATCTGAGCGAAAGTGGTCACACCAGCTTCGTGCAACTTCTTCTCAAGCGCGGGTCCAACACCGGACAATTGCTTGAGGTCATCGGCGCCAGCTGCAGCGGCGGGCGCCGGAGCGGCCTCGGCCTTTTTGGCCTTGGGCTTTTCGGCCTTGGGGGCCTCAGCCTTGGGCGCGTCTGCCTTGGCTTTCTTCGCGGGCTTTGCCGCAGCGGCGGCAACAGCCACACCTGCGACGGAGCCTGCGCCAACAGCCGCCTTCACACCTGTCTTGTCGCCACCCTTGGCAAGGACTTCGGTGATTTCGATCAGCGTCAGTTGCTGGCGATGCCCCTTCTTACGCTTCGACGAATGCTTACGGCGGCGCTTGACGAAGTGGATGAGCTTCTCGCCCTTGATCTGGTCCACAACCGTGGCCTGAACAGCGGCACCTTCCACAAGCGGTGCGCCGACCGTGGCGCTATCGCCACCCAGCATCAGAATTTCGTTGAACTGGACCGTTTCACCGGCCTCTGCTGCAAGCTTTTCCACGCGGAGTTTGTCACCCGCCTGAACTTTATACTGCTTGCCGCCTGTCTTCATGACAGCGAACATGTGTCTATCCTTCATTACCCGCGTCGTGTGGCCCTGCGCGTTCGCAGTGTTTTCGGGTTTCCCCGCCTCGGACAGCGCGCCCCGGTCGGAGCGTTCATTACCATATCCGCACACGCCGGAGAATCCGGGCACGGGCAGAATTCGCTATCTGCTGGAGGTGTCGTAATATGTCAACCCGAAACGATCGGCGCGAATGTCAGAGATCTTCGCCGCCTATATATGGCGCGGCAGCATAACCGACATCGTAATTCAGGGTTCCCAGAAGGTTGTCGAAAGCGACGAACAGGGCCGCGATGATTTCTTGACCTGCCTCGCTTTGTGAATGGGCAACATACGCATCAAGATCACTGATCTCGACATCTGCATAGGCCGTCGCCTGGAACGAGAACAACCATTCAACCGTGGCCTCACGGATCTGAGGCTCATGGGCCAGGACATCGTCGATCATCAGATCTTCGCCCATATCGTCTTCAAACGCGCCGCCATCGGCCAGCCCACGGAACAGGGAGAAGCGGGCGTTCAACGCGCCCGAGACATTGCGATTGATCAGGTCGTTGACCTCGTTGAAGGCGCGCAAGCTCTCCAACCGAGCATCCCCCGTTTCCATCGCCAGCAGCAGTGCAGCGTTTCCGTTCGCGATCGCATCCTCTTCCAGAAAGGCACGGCGGGCCGCAATCTCGCCCTGGATAAGGCGTTGGCCGGCGTCGGATTGCATGAAGTCGGTGACCGCGCGGATTGTTTCTGCGCTGATGTCGCTGGAGGGAAAATTCGCCTCAAATAGGGTCACCAAACGTTCAGGGCTGTGAATGGAGGCGATCCTTTGTTGCCAGGCCTCCCCGCCGCGCCCGGGGAACAGACCGGCCTGCATCGCCTCGGCCCCCATCACGTGTTCTTCCGCCATGATCGGGAGCATCTCGTACATCCCCATGGCCTCGAACATCGCGAAAAGCTCGGGTTCTTCTACGGCGAAGATGCTTCCGGGAACCGACGATGCGGGTTGGATCTGGGCATCGGCCCCGAAGGCGGGGACCAAAAGGCTCAGAGCAAGACAGGTAGCGCGGATCATGGACTCTCCGGTGCAGTTTATTGGCGTCACGGCAATGTCGGTCAGACGCTGCCTTAGCGTTTTCGCGATCCTGACGGAAAAGACCACAAGGTCAAATCGGTTTTCACCCAGATGGCTCTTGCGCGGCGGAACGCTTGCCGCTATCCCGCCGCCCACGGGCGACAACCCTATCCGCGGAGAGGTGCCGGAGTGGTCGAACGGGGCGGTCTCGAAAACCGTTGTGGGTGCAAGCCCACCCAGGGTTCGAATCCTGTCTCTCCGCCACTCCTGTCTCTCCGCCACCTCCCCTGCATTGGCGCTATGGACGAGCCGCTATTTTCGCGGTGCCCGCGTGGCCCGCCGCCTCAAGGATCGACGGCCCAATCTCTGCGAAGCGGGAGAACCTTGCAAACCCCGCCCTCCTGCTTGGCCGCGTGCGGCATGCCGTAGACGACAGAAGTCGCCTCGTCTTGCGCAATGGTCCATGCGCCCGCCTTTCGCAATTGCGCCATCCCCACCGCGCCATCGCGTCCCATGCCGGTCAGGATCACGGCGACCGCCGTTGGCGCAAATCTGGTGGCAGATAGAAATAGCCTGTCCACGGACGGGCGGTGCCCGCTTACGGGCGGGCCATCGACCAGGGCCATGCGCGTGCGGCTAACCAATTCAAGGTGCCTTGGTCCACCGGGGGCCACCGCAACAACGCCGCGCTGTAACGTCATATGGTCTTCTGCTTCGACAATGCGCGCGGGACAGGCTTTGTTCAGTCGTGCAACCATGGCTGCCAGAAAATTCGGTTTGATGTGCTGGACAACCAGCGTTGGCGGACAATCCAGGCCGAAGTTTTGCAAAATGGTTTCGAGGGCTTCTACCCCACCCGTTGAGCTACCGATCAGCACCGGGCGCATCGGAGTGTCTGGCGTGGGCATATGGGGCTTCTGCTGGGGTCTTGTGCCATTGAGATGTGCGTCGAGTCGATCAAGGAAAGAGGCTACATGGCTGTCGTCGGCCCATCGGGCCTTTGTCTCGGCGCCCGACCGTTCGGTTGCGCCAATCACGATATGGGGCACCCGCAGCATATTGAGCAGGGCCTTGAACATCGCAAACTCAGCCAAGGCGCTGAAGGTTGCGGAGACAATGACAAATTCCGGCTCCGCAAGCTCGATCCCGACATAAGCGTCACTCAGAGTTGGATACCAAATCGCGCCAGTTGCAAATCGGGTGTCGCTGGCCAGTGCGGCTTTGATGCGTTCCGCCCGGTGGGGCAGATCATCGACGATTGCGATCTTGATGTGTCTGCTGCGCAAATGGCCCATCGCACGTCGCCCACTCATACCACCAACGGTGTTGCCCTGTTTCGATAGGTGCAAATCCTTAAGAAAAGGATCACACTTCAGCGGTGGCGCAAAAGGCCTCTTGGCCATTTGAAAGATAAAGGGACATGCCGATGTTTGCCTCAGACCTTGCTATGGCAGGAATGGGCCGCGCACGCAGCCCGGCGTTCAAGGCGCGCTTGGCGGAAATGATTGCGCAAAAGACCGATGCCCAACGTGAAGATGCCGCGCACCAGGCCGCCGCGTACTTCGATCTGATCGGTGGCTGGTTAAGCTCGCTGTCATTCACACTGCTGCGTCATGAGCAGGCCGGCGTGCCCTTTCTGATCGCGCGCCGCATTGAAGACCCGGCCAATGCGACCGTGCTTACCTATTCGCACGGTGATGTTGTGCCGGGCATGGAAGGGGATTGGATCAACGCGCGGGACCCTTGGGCCCTCACGGAGGACGACGATCAATTGGTTCGGGCGTGGGATCGCCGACAACAAGGGTCAGTTTCTGGTCAACCTCACTGCCGTTGAAACCTTATTGGCCGAGCGCGGGGAATTGGGGTTCAACCTGATCTGGCTGATAGAGATGGGCGAAGAAATCGGCTCACCCGGCCTGGCGGAAATTTGCGCGCAGCACACAGAGGCTCTGACGGCGGACATACTGCTTGCGTCCGACGGGCCGCGGGTTGCGGCCGATACGCCCACACTGTTTCTAGGCGCGCGGGGCGGTGTGACCTATCGCCTGGATCTTGAGCACCGGGAAAGCGGCCGCCATTCGGGGAATTTCGGCGGAGCGCTGCGCAACCCCGCCATTGAACTGGCCCATGCCCTTGGCACGATCGTGGATCGCAATGGGTCGTTGCAGATTGACGCCTGGGCGCCAGGCGATATCCCAGCTGCGACGCGCGCCGCGCTGGCGTCGATCACACCAGCCGGGGGCGCTGTTGATGAAAACTGGGGCACCGCAGGGCTTAAGCCCGGCAGAGCGTATTCATGCCTGGTCTTCCGCTGAAGTGCTGGCCTTGCATGCAGGGCACCCCCTGCCCCAGTCAATGCCATTCCGCCGAAGGCCAGTGCCTGGGTCCAATTGCGGTATGCGCCCGGTACGGACGCCGACGGATTGATGCCAGCGCTGCGCGATCACCTCGACCGGAACGGCTTTGAGCAGATCACCATCACCCCGGAAGGCCCGGCATTTCGCGCAAGTGCGACGCCTGTGGACCACCCGGCAGTCACGCGTATCGTTGAAGCTGCGAAAGCCGTGATAGGGCGGGCTCCTGCGATCCTACCCTCGCTTGGCGGCTCCCTTCCCAACGACATTTTCCGGGACGCGATGGGCCTGCCCACAATCTGGGTGCCCCATTCCTACCCCGAATGTTCGCAACATGCCCCGAATGAGCATTTGCCAAAGACATTGCTCTTTGAAGCCACGGGTCTGATGACTGGCCTGCTTGCCTCTGTCTCTGGCACCCGCCCGGAGGATTGGCGCTAGTCGCGTTGCCAATCGCTCAGCGCGGGGTTCTCTGCGCTAGTATCGGGCGCAGGTTGGCGCCGACGTCGCCCGAAGATCCCACCCAATCGATCCCTCAGGCGACGTCTGCGACGGGGTGTGCCTGTTCCACCTTCGCCGGATGACGTGTCGCGCGCATAATGCAGCTCTCGCGCGCCAAAGTAGAAGCTGACAATGGCGCCAAGAAGCCACCACAGGGGTTCCGGCACTTCCTGCAACCCTATCATGCGCGCTGCAAAGGCTTGCGGATCTGCCATCGCATAGATGAACAATCCTAGCGTGCCCAAGGCGAGCATCGGGCGCGGCAGGCGATTGAGGCCGTTGATCATGCGGTCAAACCAGCCCGTGCCTGCATGCTCAAATTCAGCCGCCGCAGTCTCCAAGGTCGCTTGGTGAATCTCGGCTGCCAGTTCCATGGCGCGCGTCGCATTGGGAACGAAGACCTCGGAAAGCCCTTCGGCCGCCTCCCCTATCCCTTCGACGGTTTCGCCGAGCCCGCGGTTCATCAGCCCCATGATGCTGTCCTTTCGCGGTGCTGTGCGGCGGTCAGATGGTAGCGGGGAGAGATGAATTCCTCGGCCCGTACAATCCAGCCGCCTTTGCCACCATCCCGCCGCCGGGCATATTTTCGGCTGGCAGGGCGACGATCAGCCAATCTGTAATAATAGTTCCGCCGTGCAATGCCGTAGGCATCGACCAGATGGTCCGGGGCCTGCGCCAAGGCGGCATGGGCGGCCCGCGCGGTCTGCGGGCCGATGGCGCCGTCCACAGCGATGTCGAGGCCCATGTCTCTCAGCAGTCGTTGCAGGATGCGAACGGCGTTTGAGCCTGCATTGACCTGCATATCGAAGACGGTGGCCTGCAACGGCTCCGGCAGCAGGTGAATGCGCGGGCGGGTGAAGTAATGCTCGATGAACAGAGTCGGTGGCGAGGTCGGGCGTGACCAGCCGCACATCGGCGACATCCACATCGCCGTCCTCGTCCAGGTCAAGGCCAAGCGACCGCATCGTGTGGATCGTCACACCATGTTTGGTCGCCCCACCCGGATCATCGGGGTCGTTCACGAAACCGCCCTCTCGGGCAACAATATCTTCTGCTATGGATCGAACCGACAGCATGGCTCTCCCCTCCATGCTCAATTGGTCCTGAGCTCTGAATCCACCATGGCAGAGTTAAAAAGTGTTACCCGTGTACGGATCATTTGAGCGGACTGCCGATAGGAAGAAGAAAGGGCTGAGAGATCAGCTTTCGCCGGGGTCGCGGTACACGCCCTGTTCTTCCAGCGCTTCGATTACTTCGGCGGGCATATACGTCTCATCATGGCGCGCGAGGATTTCGGAGGCCTGAAAGACGCCATCGACCAGGCGCCCGGTGCCCACCATGCCTTCGCCTTCGTTGAAGAGATCGGGCAGAATGCCGGTATAGCTGACCGGGATTGAGGCCGCGCCATCGGTCACGCTGAAGGTGATCGTTTCGCCCTCGCCGCGTACCAAGGTGCCTTCTTCAACCAGACCGCCGATGCGGAAAACTTCGTTTGGCGGCGGGGGATTGCTGGCGATTTCGGCGGGCGGGCGAAAGAAGTTGAAGGCGTCCTGGGACGCCCAGATGATCAGCCCGGTGGACCCGATCAGGGCCACAGCCGCCAGTACAATCACCTGAATGCGTCGCTGTCGCTTCAAACTCCGCATCGCACTCTCTCCCTACGGAAACACGCCCAAGCCCATCAGGCCCGCCGTCTCCTTCAGCCCCAGCATCAGGTTGGCGTTCTGGATCGCCTGCCCTGAGGAGCCTTTGCACAAATTGTCCAAAGCCGCCACGATTTGCGCACGGCCTGACCGGCGGTCAGCTGCGACCCCGATATGACAGTAATTGGTACCTCTGACGTCATGTGTCGAGGGGGCCTGGCCCATCGGAAGCACTTCGATGAACGGTTCGTGATCGTAGGCGTTGGTCAGAGACGCTGATGGATCGCATCCGCCTCGCCCTTAACGTACACAGTCGCGAGGATGCCGCGGTTGAACGGTGCGAGATGTGGGGTGAATTGCACCTCAACAGGGCGTCCGGCCAACAGGCTAAACTCTTGATCAAACTCACCTAAATGCCGGTGCGTGCCGCCCAGGGCGTAGGCGTTGGTGCCTTCGCTGAGTTCAGCGTGGAGGAGGTTTTCCTTCAGGCTGCGCCCTGCGCCGGAAACGCCGACAACCATGTCGATGATGATCTCGTCCAGATCGACCAATCCATCTGCAATTACGGGCCGGAGGGCAAACTGCCCCGTCGCGGCATTGCACCCGGTGCCGGCGACCAGCCGGGCTTTGCGGATTTCATCGCGGTAGAACTCGGTCAGACCATAGACAGCCTCGCCCTGAAGCTCTGGCGCGTCATGATCTTTGCCGTACCATTTGGCGTACATGGCCGGATCCCGCAGCCGGAAATCCGCCGACAAGTCCACAACTTTAAGATCAGATGGCAAGCCTTTGATAACACTTTGTGATGTCGCATGCGGCAAGGCGCAAAAAGCAAGATCAACCCCAGAGAAATCCACATCCTCGATGCGCTGCAAATCAGGCAAATCGGCGGTGCGCAGGAACGGGTAGACCGAGGCCATGGCCTGTCCCGCTTTGCGGTCGCCGGTCAGGGCCACGATACGCATATCCGGGTGCCCGCAGATCAGGCGGCAGAGCTCGGCCCCAGTATATCCGGACGCCCCGAGGATCGCGATGGTCTTGGTCATGGTCTTGTGCCCGTCGAATAGAGGTCTGACGCCGCATACGTCAATTCAACGCGGCGTTCAAATCACGCGCTGTGATAGTCGCATCACAGCCGAAAATGCGAGTCCTGAACCTGTAGTTTTCCTGTAGTTTTTCTGTAACTACAATTGTAGTGCACGGCGACGCGTGAATTTGCGCCGAACGGTCAGGAATAGACCAGATCGAACACAACCTCGACCGGCGCATCCATCCCCAATTCGGTGCGGAAGAGATCCGTAAATTCGAGGGCCAGCTGGTATTGGCCAGGCGGTAATTCCGGGCCCAACCCGCCGGTGATCCAGCTTTGGAAATATTCGGGATCATCCGGTGCCATGGTTATGCTGCCGGAATAACGGTGAATGTCGAGCCAAGGGCTAAGCGGCTCACCGGTTGCGGAGCGCACTTGCGCCCTGAGGGAAATGAGGAATTCCGCGCCCGGTTGTCCGACCGGGTTACGGGCGACATTGGCGAATGAGACGTAAAAATAGACCTCTTCGCCGCTCGCAAACTCCACACTTGCGCGGGGGATATGCTCTCCATTTTCGCCACGCTCGTCCTTTTCAGCAACAAAGGCCGCGACGATCTCCAGAGACGGCATGGCCGCTTGCCATGCGGCCGGATCGCTTCGATCAGCATCGGCGCTTGCCGGAGCATTGGGCGGAACGGACAGGATTGGCGCCTGCGCTATTGCGGGAAAGGCCAAGCACATGAACATCGCGGCGACAGAGTAGTATTTGAACACCGTTCAAAGGTGATGCCAATTGGCCCGTTGCGCAAGAGGTGCTGTCACCCAACACCTTCAAAGGTGATTTTCCGCCGAAGGAACAGCGTGGCTTTTGCCTCGACCGATTTTGGATCACCGGTGGTCAGAAACGCGGCCTCCCCCTGCCCTAACATCTCAGGGCGGCGGTCAAGGTAGTCGGCCAAAGACTCTGCGACCAACGAGGGTTGCGAATAGACGGCCACGCCGTCGCCCAGGGCGGCTCGGAAAACCTCCTCGACAAGCGGGTAATGCGTGCATCCCAGGATTGCGGCCTGTGGATTGGGCATCCGCCGCTTCAATGCATCGACGTGGGAGCGCACGAGCGCCTCCGCCAGGATCATGTCGCCTTCTTCGATGGCATCAACGACACCACCGCAGGGTTGCGCCTCCACATCGACACCGATGGCACGGAAGGCCAGTTCGCGCTGGAAGGCGCGGCTGGACACGGTCGCTGGGGTGGCAAACAAGGCCACATCGTTGACGGCCACTTCGCGCGGCGGGGAATTGTCGCCCCAGTTGCGCTCTGTCAGAGCCTCGATCAGCGGCACGAACACACCCAGCACGCGCTTGCCTTCGGGCACCCAGCCTTCCTGCATGCGCCGCAACGCCGCCGCAGAGGCTGTGTTGCAGGCCAGGATCACCAGATCACAGCCCCGATCAAACATCGCTTGGACGCCCGCCGTTGTCAGGTTGTAGATATCCTCAGGCTCCCGCGTTCCATAAGGCGTATGGGCATTGTCCCCGTAGTAGAGGATCGGCAGGTCCGGCAGACGCTTTTGCACCGCGTCCAGCACCGTCAGCCCGCCCAGACCCGAGTCGAAAATACCCACTGCCATCAGTAACGATCCTTCAGTCTTTTGCGCGTCGGCTTCTCATCCGGGCCGCGATGTTTGTCTTCAAATTCGAACCCCCGTGCGGTCGGGTCCAGTGGGCGTGGCGACAAGGCGTAGGTGGTTTTCCGCAAGTGATCCATCAACGTCTTTGCGTCGCCCGCCATATCGTTCAGCGCCTCGCGTGAGATTGGATCCCCGATCACGACGTCGACGGGTTTGTTCACCCGTTTTTTGAATTCCTTGATCAACAGGCCCATCCGCAGCGTGTAGTGCAGGTGGCTCATCAACTGGAATAGACGGCTGTTATGGCCGTCAAAGAAAACGGGCACGACGGTCGCCTCGGACTTTGCGATCATCCGCGCCGTGAAGCTGCGCCAGACCGGGTCCATCGGGCGCCCGAACGGTTTGGCGGCGGTGCTGACGGTGCCGCCCGGGAAAACCCCGATTGCGCCGCCATCGGACAGGTAGCCAAGCGCCTCTTTCCGGGTGCGGAGGTTCTGCGCCAATGCTTCCTTGGTTTCCTCGAAACTGACCGGGAGAATGACGCGGTTGAGGTCTTCGGCTTTGCGAAACACCTGGTGGGCGAGAATGCGAAAATCGCCGCGCGCCTGGCTGAGGATATGGCCCATCATGAGCCCGTCCAGAATGCCGTAGGGGTGGTTGGCAATCAGCACCACGGGCCCCTCGGCCGGGATATTGGACAGAGCGCCGCCGATGACGTTCAACTCCAACCCGTAGCGTTCGACCATGACTTCCCAGAAATCGCGCCCCTTGCGCACCTCTTCGTCGTAGCCATCGGCCTGTTTGATCAGGCGCATGCGGCCTGTCGTATTCTCCATCACACGGATCATCGCGCGTCCGCCTTTTGTCTCGGCGGAGTTTGCATAGGAAATCTCGCGCGCAACTGCGCGGCTCTCACGATCGGGTCGGCGACGGTTGGGCATCTGCTCAGGAAGCCTCATTATGCGTGCTGCCCCATGGATAGGCCAAGGGCGCGGCCCGGTCTACCCGCTCTACCGCCGGGTCCAGCCCCATAGGCACAGAAGTTCCATTGCCACATGGGCGCCCGCCACCGCAGTGATACCAGCGGTATCAAAAGGCGGCGAGACTTCGACAACGTCACCGCCCACAAGGGTGATGCCCGCCAGCTCCCGCAACAGAATCGCGGCCTGCGCGCTGCTCAGCCCGCCCCAGACCGGCGTGCCTGTTCCGGGCGCATAGGCAGGGTCCAGCCCGTCGATATCGAAACTCAGAGTAGACGGGGGCGTTCCCGGCGCGTGCCTTGACGGCTGCCGCAACCTGGGCGGCGCCCGCTTCGTGCAGCTTCACGCGCATCGTGGATGTGAATGCCCAGATTGTCCTCCACCACTGTGCGAATACCGATGTGCGAGGACCGCGCCACATCGATCAGGCCTTCCTTCACGGCGGTGTAGCAAAAGGTGCCGTGATCAATTCGCGCCGGGTCATCATCGGGCCATGTGTCGGTATGGGCATCGACCTGGATCAGGGCCAGTGGGCCGTGCACCGCCGCATGGGCGCGCAGGATCGGCAGGGTGATGGAATGATCGCCCCCAAGGGTGATGGCCGCGGCCCCTGCCCCGAGGATGCCTGCGATATGCGCCTCGATCCGCGCTGGTACGTCGGCGGTATGGGCGTAGTCGAAGGCCATATCGCCGTAGTCGGCGATGGCGAGTGCCTCCAGTGGTGCATAGCCCTCCCAGCCATAGGGCGGATCATAGGGTTGCAGGGCGGACGCCTCGCGGATCGCGCGCGGGCCAAGACGTGTGCCGGGGCGGTTCGTGACGGCCTGGTCGAACGGGATCCCGGTGATGGCGACATCTACGCCCGCCAGATCTTTGGTGTAGCGCCGCCGCAGGAACGACACCGCACCCGAGAACGTGTTCTCGAACGCCGCCCCCTTCAGATCGTGCCGGGTGAAGGCCCCATCGACTTCGTTCTTTGCGTCTTCCAATGCCATGTGTTTTGCCTTTCCACCGCCGCCCCCTTGCTACACCGCAGATTTCACGAGACGAAAGCGCGAATTGATCCATCTTGTGCCTCAAAGAGCGCTGAGCGATGGTTTGCGCGCGCGAAAAGGAGACGCGGATATGGGCAGCTCGGATGATTTGAAGGCACTCTTCCTTGAAGGGATGAGCCGCGCGGCCGCGTCCGTTTCCGTTGTCACGACCGACGGACCGGCCGGGCGCGGTGGCGTGACCGTGTCCGCGATGACCTCAATCTCAGCCGATGGCGAGGCGCCCACGATGCTGACCTGCCTGAATGCATCGTCGTCCGCCCTGCCCCTGGTGCTGGAAAACGGCTGTTTCTGTATCAACGTCCTTCGCATCGGGCAGACCGAAATCTCGGATGTCTTCTCATCCCGCAGACCGGCCCCTGGTGGCGACAAGTTCAACGCCGTCTCGGTTGAGACCCTGGCGACGGGCGCGCCAACGTTGAGCGAGGCGCTTGTCAGCTTCGATTGCAAACTGATCTCTGCCGAACGCCATGGCACGCACCACATTTGCATCGGTGCGGTTGAGGCGGTGCGCGTATCACCGGACGGCGATCCGCTGCTGTACGGCATGCGCAAATACCTGCGCGCCGAGGCCCACTAAACAAGCGCTTTTCCGCAGCGCCCGAGTTTTGACGAATTTCATCACGATTTTAGTCAAATTCTCTGACTAACTGCCTCTCATGGTAGCTTTTCTTGACGGCCTCTTTTTCAGCGAAATCCTTGCAGACAATGCCGGTGGCAATGCTTTTGACACCGACGGGGATGGGGGATCGAACAAGGCTGACGAATATGTCGAGATCCAAAATGCCAATGGCACGCCGCTTGATCTGAGCAACTATTCCCTTTGGAGTGCACAGCGCGGCGAGTTGTTTGATTGGGGCGAAATTCCACCCGAAGATCCCACGCCCATAATCGGAGGCGGTGGGACCGCGACGGTTATTGGTCAACATGATGACGACCCGCCGCCTGTGGGCTTCTATGATGCTGGCCTTCCCGACAACAACTCCAATCAAGGTTTCCTTGAAGATGGGGAAGGCACGCGGTTCGACACGCTCTACCTCGTCGATGAAGTCACCGGCGAATACATCGCGCTGGAATATGGGCCCAAACCATCCCGGCAATCTGGCGTTGCCGACGGATTTTCCCGGCTCCACTCTTTTGGGGTCGGAAAGCACGACGTCGGATGCGCCAAATGCCACCGCCATACTGCGTGACGCTAACGGTGATCTGGTAGAAGGCACCCCCAATCCGAATACGCCCGGACCGGTCTGCTTTGTTGAAGGCACGCTTATTCTGACGAACAAAGGCGAGCGTCCCATCGAGACGCTCAGCGCGGGCGACCTGATCGTCACGCGGGAAAACGGTCTCCAACCGCTGCGGTGGCTGGGGCGCAGCCCGCAAAGCTGTGCAGCGCTTGAGGCCACGCCGGACCTTCGCCCTGTCCGAATTCACAAAAACGCCTTGGGCCCCGGTGTTCCTGCACGTGATCTTGAAGTGTCGCCGCAACACCGGATCTTCGTGCAGTCACGGATTGCGTCCCGCATGTTCGGGCCAGAGGGCGTCTTGGTTCCAGCGATCAAGTTGCTGCCCCTGCCCGGCGTCTCACGCCTTAGAATGGCGCCGCTGACCTATTTCCACATGCTGTTCGATCATCATGAAATCGTCTTCGCGGAAGGCTGTGCCAGCGAAAGCCTGTTGCTCGGTGAAATGGCCCGTCAAAGCCTTGGGGAAGAGGCCATGGCCGAGATCAAGGCGCTTTTCCCCGATCTGCCCGCGACGCGCCCTGCACGAGAGCTTCCGAAAGGTCACAGATTGCGTCGCCTTGTTCAAAGACACGCTCGCAACCCGCGCCGCAGCATGATCGACGCGGCCTGATCCAACGGGTCTAGGCCGGCTGCGCAGTCTCCACCAGCCGAGCGAAATAGCTTGCGCCAATTGGCGCAATTTCGTCGTTAAAGTCGAAGGCCGGGTGGTGCAGCCCCGCCCCCTCGCCTGCGCCCAGGAACAGGTAGGCGCCGGGACGGGCTTGCAGCATATAGGCGAAATCCTCCGCCCCCATTTCTGCCCCGGCATCGGCGATCACGTGCGCGGCACCGACCACGTCGCGCGCGACGTCGGCGGCAAACTCGGTTTGCGTGGCATCGTTGATCGTGGCGGGATAGCCGCGCTCGTAGATCAGTTCGGCCTCGACGCCGAAGGCGCGCAGCGGTGCCTGCCACGATTTCGCCCATGCGGCGTTCCACCATGTCCTGCACCTCTGGGTTGAAGGTGCGCACCGTCGCGTTCAGGAACGCCTCTTCCGGGATGATATTGCTGGCCGATCCGGAATGGATCTGCGTGACCGAGATCACCAGATCCTCGGACGGCGTGTGATTGCGCGACACGATGGTTTGAAAGGCTTGCGCCATGGCCAGTGCGGGCGGGATCGGATCGACGCAATCCTGAGGATAGGCGCCGTGCCCCCTTTGCCCTTGATGGTCAGGTACACGGTATCGACGGCCGCCATGATCGGGCCCGGCCGGGTAAAGAACTGACCCAAAGGGGCGCCGGGCACATTGTGGATTGCGAAGACCCGCTCGATCCCGAACCGGTCCATAGCCCCTTCTTGCACCATCACTTCGCCACCGCCGCCATCCTCTTCGGCGGGTTGGAAGATCAGCGCGACGCGGCCGGAAAAATTCCGGGTCTCTGCGAGGTATTTCGCGGCGCCCAACAGCATGGTGGTGTGGCCGTCATGGCCACAGGCATGCATCTTGCCTTTGACGGTCGAGGCATGATCGGCCCCCGTGATCTCGTCCATCGGAAGCGCATCCATATCAGCGCGCAGGCCAATCGTGGGGCCGGGCCGGCCGCTGTCGATGATGGCCACAAGGCCGGTCTTTGCGATGCCGGTATGGATATCCGTGATGCCGAAATCCCTCAGCCGCGCCTCCACGAACGCCGCCGTTTCGTGGCAATCAAACTCCAATTCCGGGTGGGCATGTAGGTGCCTGCGCCAAGCGGTCATGTCGTCGGCCAAGGCAGCGATAGAGTTGATGATGGGCATGGACGAAAATCCTCCTGCACCGACCGTGTCAGAGCCATCCCGCCATCGCAACACCCTTGCCCTGACCCGGAGCTTACCGCATGACCGGGGCATGACAGACCTTCCGACCGATCCATTGCCTCGCCTCCGCGCCATCATGGCGCGGCTACGAGACCCTCAGCATGGCTGCCCTTGGGACATAGAGCAGACTTTCGCCACCATCGCGCCCTACACCATTGAAGAGGCCTACGAGGTCGCGGACGCCATTGAGCGTGGCGATATGGAGGAGTTGAAGGGCGAATTGGGCGATTTGCTGTTTCAGTCCGTGTTCCATGCGCAAATGGCTGAGGATGCGGGTCTGTTTGACCTTGACGATGTGGCCCGATCGATCGGTGACAAGATGATCGCGCGCCATCCCCATGTTTTCGGTGATGAGAGCAATCAAAAGTCTGCGGATCAGCAAGTCGCAGATTGGGAAAGCGTCAAAGCCGCAGAGCGCGCTGCAAAACAGCGCGGAGGGGTGTTGGATGATGTGGCCCTCGGTCTGCCTGCCCTGATGCGGGCGGAAAAGCTTCAGAAACGCGCCGCCCGCGTTGGGTTCGATTGGCCGGAGGTTGAGCAGGTCCTCGACAAGATCAGCGAAGAAGCGCGTGAATTGGCCGAGGCCCGTGAAACATTGCCGCAAGACAAGATCGCGGAAGAGATGGGCGATTTGCTGTTTGTGATGGCGAACCTCGCGCGGCACTTGAAGGTCGATCCGGAGACCGCTCTGCGGCAGGCAAATGCAAAGTTCGTGCGCCGGTTTCAGTATATCGAACAACAGCTTAAGGCGCGTTCTTCAAGTCCGGAAGGCAGTTCGCTGGAAGAGATGGACCGGCTTTGGGATGATGCGAAACGCGCAGGCCTCTGACAACGGCTCGGCCCGCTCCGATGGATCTGGCGGCGCAGGTCCAGACGATATGAGCGGTTTTGAGCCATAATGGCGTTGTTTTATTGGCAACACGCTTTGCGCGAATTCGCGACAGGTCTGGCGCCCTGAAGGTCTTCATGCGATATTCATCACTATCTGCTGACACTACTCACAAAGCTATTCCACGGGTTGCCCTATGAAACGTCTCGCAACAACGACAGCCATTTTCGTGGCTTCCTCTACCGCCGCCTTTGCTGGCCCTGTCGAGGTGCCGCCCCCACCGCCGCCGGTTTACGTGGAACCTGAGACCTGTGCTCTGGCCTTTGATTGCTTTTACGGCGGGGTCGAATTCGGCTTTGGCGACGGCTTCGTCGATGAAGCGACAGCCGTTGTTGGGGCCAATGCTGTGTCGCGCACGCTGACATTCGACGGTGAAGCCTATGGTGCTTTTGCCGGGTACAACATCCAGAACGGCTCCACCGTATTCGGCGGCGAAGTGCGCTACCTGCATGTGGACCTCACGGACGCCAGCGGCGCGTTCGAGATCGACTCGATTGTTGATATCCGGGGCCGAGTGGGCCTCACCTCGTCCGACGCCTTGATGATCTACGGCGCGGCAGGCTGGTCCACGGCAAGCGCAATGGGCGCGGCCGCGTTTGACATGACCGGCTTCAACTACGGCGTTGGTGTCGAATACAACATCAACGAAAGCCTGTTTCTGGGCGCCGATGTGACGGGCCGCCAGGTCGAAGGGTCCGCAGGCGGATTCGACTATGATGCGGTCTTGAACACAGCCACGCTGCGCGCAGGCTTCCGCTTCTGACCGGGCAGCGCCCAACCAACAAGCATTGGCCGCCCTTGTGGGGCGGCCTTTTTGTTTGCGGCCCTGAATTCCCCGCCTATGGCGTGGTGCATGTCCAAGGCCTCGCACCATGACTTCGCCTGAAGCGCCCCCTCCAACGTGCCGCTCGCCGCGCTGTGGATGGTTGGGGCGGTGATAGCCTTTTCATCCATGGCTATCGCCGGGCGTGAGCTTTCGACAAGCCTCAGCACATTCGAGTTGATGACCTATCGCTCCCTGATCGGCATGATCTTGGTTTTGGCGATCGCTGGCATATGCGGCACACTTGGGCAGATCAAAGCCAACCGGCTGCGTGACCATACCTTGCGCAACATCTTTCATTTCACTGGACAAAACCTGTGGTTTTGGGCCGTCGGGGTTATCCCGCTCAGCCAGGTCTTTGCGTTGGAATTCACCTCGCCCCTTTGGGTGATGGGGCTTGCAGCCATTTTCCTTGGGGAACGGCTCACCTGGATCAAGGTCTGCGCCGGGTTGGCCGGGTTCATCGGGGTCTTGATCGTGATCCAGCCGGGCTCGGCCGCCCTTTCGCCGGGCATGGGAGCCGCCGCCCTGGCCGCCCTTGCCTTCGCGATCACGGCGATTTTCACCAAGCGTCTGACGCGGGATCAATCGATCACGTGCATCCTGTTTTGGCTGACCGCCATCCAACTTGTCCTGGGCCTGGCCTTTTGCCTTTACGACGGCACCATGGCACTGCCCGATGCGGCGGCCTGGCCTTGGGTGATTGTGGTGGCAATATCAGGCCTTGTGGCGCATTTCAGCCTAACGAATGCAATCGCCCTTGCACCGGCTTCGGTCGTGATGCCCATCGACTTTGTGCGCCTGCCGGTGATCGGCGCCTTGGCCTTTGTCCTGTACGGCGAACCGCTGGAATGGCCCGTTGTCTTGGGGGCGGCCATTATCTTTGGCGCCAATTACCTCAACGTGCTGACCGAGCATCGCCGCAGCCAATCCGCGCAATAGTGTAGCTTTTGTGACACAGGGATTGCCTTACCTTGTCCTGCACCCCGTGCTGACGTTGCGGAATATTTGACCGAAACGGCCCTTTTCCGCCTTTAGTATGGGCAGGACATTTTGGGACATACAGGTCGGGGAGGCACTCATGACCCGCTACACACTCACCGCAGCCGCAGCGCTGCTGGCATCGACAAGCATGGCAAGCTTCGGCAGACATCAGCCGCACGGACCAATCCATGCGCATCGCTGTTTGAGGAAACCGGCGAGTCGGGCAGCTGCTTCGAATATTCAGTTACGGTGTGGTTGTGCCCGAAGCCAACCGGTTCGAACGCAGCGTGGCTCCTTTGCGTCCGCGATATGGACGCTACGAGCTTATTGCGCGGCGGCTTCGCGTATCGCATCGAGCTTTCAGCGAGCAACTCTCGGTTGGCATGTAATCTATTGACCAACCCTATGGCGCCGACGATGCACGTATGACCTCGGGTGCGCTTGCAGGCCTTCGGATGCAACGACTTGAACACCGAACTGACCGGTGACGGTGCTCGGACGCTACCTGAGTTATCAGGTAACCGACCGCTTCAGTGCCCATGGCGGCGTGCGATTCCGTTGGGTCGATGGACTCGAAATCAATACCCGCATCGGGTGGGACTACCCCTGCGGCGACTTGCAAGCAACCGGGGCATGCCGGCATGCGGTGCCGTGATCGGCGGTGCGTATGAGCGCCTAGACATCGCGCTCCGCGTCGCGCTGACCTATTCGACCGCGGATTAGAAGATTGACATGACCGGCACGGAGAATTTTGCCCTCGACTGCCTTCACGGTAGAGTTCCCTGACAAGCATTTTTACTTGAAGCGCAGATCTGGTATCGCCGAAGACACGCTGGTGTTCGGCTCAATTCGTCATGTTTTCTGGGACGGGTTCAACGTCACCACACCGGGAACTGGTCCTGGCCTTGGCGGCACACCAGCGCAATACGTCAACTTCTCCAGCGACACGACAACTTACAACATCGGCATCGGCCGCCGTTTGAATGAAAACTGGGCGATCAACGCGTCCTACACGCACGCGACTCCGGCAACACACCATCTGACACGGCCCTAGCGCCGACAACTGGGCGGACTCCATCGACCTTGGGCGCGCGATATGAAAATGGCCCACTGACTGTTTCTGGCGGGCTGACCTACAGGATCCTTGGCGATCAAATTGTTAGCCTGCCTGCAGCGGCTGGCGGCAACATTGCGTTCGACGGATAACCCCGTCATGGGTGCGGGATTGCGCGTTGGGTTCCGTTTCTGAACGACACCGCCTGCGATCAACATACACCCCGCGGCCGCCCTGAGCCCGCGGGGTTTTTCTTTGTCTGATCCAGCAGGTTCCGGGTCGCGCGCCGCCTGATCGTGCGGCTCTAGACCGAGTCCCATGACCCAGACCTCCGTCAGCACCCATGCCTGGGCCCTCATGGCCGCGCTCGGCGCCATCTGGGGGGCGTCATTTCTGGCGATCAAGGTAGGGCTGGAGGAGCTGCCGTTCCTCACCCTCGTCGCCCACCGCGTCATCTGGGCGTGTCTGATCCTTTGGGCCTATGTCGTGATCCGTCGCCTTCCCATCCCACGCGATCCGCGTATCTGGGGCGCATTCCTCGTCATGGGGCTGCTCAACAACATCATCCCCTTCGGCCTGATGGCCTGGGGCCAGCAGTTTATCGAGACGGGTCTTACCTCCATCTTCAATGCGGGCACGGCCATCTTCGGCGTTCTTGTCGCCGCGATGGTCTTTGCGGATGAGCGGCTGACGTTGCGCAAGGGCATTGGCGTTCTGGTGGCCTTTTTCGGCGTGGCCGTCGCCATTGGCCTCGACAGCTTCCGGCAGTTCGACATCCGTTCGCTTGCGCAACTGGCGGTGATTGGGGGCACAATCTCCTACGCGTTTGCCGCGGCCTGGGCGCGGAAGACCATGTCGGACCTGCCGCCGCAGGTCTCGGCCGCGGGAATGCTGACAGGTGCCAGCCTGATCATCCTGCCGGTGGCGCTTCGTCATCGACGGCGTGCCGCAGGTGCCCACCCTTCCCGCAACATGGGCTGCAATCCTCTATTTCGGGGTAATCGGCACGGCGTTGGCCTACCTGCTCTATTACCGGATCATTGCACTGGCAGGGTCCGGCAATGCGATGCTCGTCACGCTGCTGATCCCGCCGGTGGCGATTGTTCTGGGGGCGCTGGTCTTGGGGGAGCGTTTGGCCCCCTCTGCCTTTGCGGGCTTTGGCTTGCTGGCGGTCGGGCTGATCTTGATCGACGGCAGAATTTTTGCGGCCCTGCGCAAGGGTTAAGGCGATTTTTCTTGGCGCAGGCGCTGACGCTGCGTAAGCTTACCGGGAACGGTGGGCTGCCCCTTAACCAGAATTTGAAAGACGCGATTTATGAAACACTACCTTACAGCGGGCCTTGTGGCCGCGCTTTTGACGGCAACGTCTCCGCCAACTGCCCTGCACGCCCAAACCGTCACCACCGAGTGGATGACCAGCGGGCAATATCAGCAATATTTCCAGTCCCAGGTGCAAGGGCGCGGCCTTCTGCTGACCTATTTGGAGGCGGCGGAATTCCACGGACAGATCTACTATTTCGCCAACTTTGACCCGCTGCCGCCGGGCGTCGGATGGGCCACGCACCATGGGCTGTCTGATGCCTCTTTCCAGCAGCGCGATCAGCAATACCGCTCGCAAGGCTATCGGCTGAGCCACCATCAACGCTTCGTCAGCTCATCGGGCCGCGTGGCCAATCAAGCCATCTGGTTGCGCTGATCCCTTTCCTTTTCCGTTACACTTGAAGTGAGATACTCCATGAAATCCATTTTCCTTTCTGCCCTGGCCGCCCTGGCGTTGACCTTTGCTGCGACCACCGCCTCAACGGCGCAACAAAACACCACCGGCTGGCTGCCCCATCACGACTACCAGTATTTCTTCGACGAAGGCTTCTATCAGCCCCTCGTGCCGATCCAGGTGGACGCCGCCGTGATCAACGGACAAGTCCACTACCACGCGACGTTCGCCCCCGCGCCGGGTGGCGTGAACAATTGGGCGACGCATCACGCGATGTCTGACAGCGCCTTTGTGCAGCGCAACCTGTTCTACCAGAACCAGGGCTATTACCTGCGCCAGCAATCGCGGGTCGTGCATGCCGGCCAAGCCTATAACCAGGGCATCTGGTACCGCTAAGGGTCTGACACCGCTTGCTTCGGGCCATCTGCCCGTGGCAAGCCTGCGTCCATGAAACTGCTCTATGACAGCCCCGCCGCCTTTCGCGATGCGCCGCAAAAGCGCGTCGCGGTCTTTGGTATGTCTGGCCTTGGCAAGACCGTGCTGTCGAACAAGCTGCGCGATGCGGGCGATTGGTTCCACTACTCGGTCGATTACCGCATCGGTACCGCCTATATGGGCGAACACATCACCGACAACCTCAAGGCGCAGGCCATGCAGGTGCCGTTTCTGGCGGATCTGTTCCGGTCGGACTCAATCTACATTGGCTCCAACATTACCTTTGGCAATCTGGCGCCCCTGTCGACCTATCTGGGAAAGCCCGGCAACCCGGCCAAAGGGGGCCTGCCGTTTGAAGAGTACAAGCGCCGCCAGGCCCTTCACCGCCGGGCCGAGGTCAACGCGCTGCTCGACACCGTTCCTTTCATCCACCGCGCGCAAACGCTTTACGGATACGCCAATTTCATCTGCGACACTGGCGGATCAATTTGCGAGGTTGTCGCCCCAACCGATCCCCAGGATGAGGTTTTGACAGCGCTTTCGCGCAACACGCTGATGGTCTGGATCGAAAGCCCCGACGGCCATGAGGCCGAGCTGATCCGGCGCTTCAAGTCACATCCCAAGCCGATCTACTACCAGCCTGATATGTTGGATGCGCTGTGGCAGGCCTATCTGGACGAAAGCGGGGAAAGCGAGGCGTCTGTGGATCCCGATGCCTTTGCCGTCTACGCCTTCTCGAAGGTCATTCACCACCGCGCGCCGCTTTATGAAGCAATGGCGCACCATTGGGGTGTGACGGTCACAGCGGCTGATGTCGAAACCATACGCGATGCCGCCGATGCCGAAGAGATGATCGCCACGGCCCTTGGCACCGCCGCCGTGAAGGCTTAACTCCGGCCTCCCAGACAAACGTATCCGGTCCCATGCCCATCAAATTGCCCGACAGCCTGCCCGCCTATGATGTCCTCGCCCGCGAGGGGGTCATGGTCATGCCGGAAGACAGCGCATCCAAGCAGGACATTCGCCCCTTGCGCATCGGGTTGTTGAACCTGATGCCCAAGAAGATCCAGACCGAGACGCAATTCGCCCGTCTGATCGGGGCCTCGCCCCTGCAGATCGAATTCTCGCTGATCCGCATGTCGGAACATGAGACCAAGAACACCTCGTCCGAACATATGGCGGAATTCTATCGCCCGTTCAGCGAGGTTGAAGCGACGGGTGAGAAGTTCGACGGCCTCCTGATCACCGGCGCCCCGATCGAGCATTTGGCATTCGAGGATGTCACGTATTGGGATGAGCTGACCCGCGTGATGGATTGGACGCAGACCAATGTCCATTCCACCTTCGGCATCTGCTGGGGTGGTATGGCGATGGCCTACCACTTCCACGGCGTGCCCAAGCACATGCTGGACGCAAAGGCCTTCGGCTGTTTCCGGCACCAGAACCTCGCCCCCGCCTCCCCCTACCTGCGTGGCTTTTCCGATGACGTGCTGATGCCCGTCAGCCGCTGGACAGAGATGCAGCGCGCCGAGATGGAAGCGGCGGGCATGACCACCCTGATTTCCTCTGAGGAAGTTGGCCCGGCACTTGGTCGAGGATACGGCCCACCGTGCGCTCTATGTCTTCAACCATTTCGAATATGACAGCGATACGCTGAAGCAGGAATATGACCGCGATGTAGATGCGGGCACGCCGATCAACGTGCCGGTGAACTACTATCCCGGTGACGATCCGGCGCGCGACCCGATGAACCGCTGGCGCAGCCATGCACATCTGCTTTATGGCAATTGGGTGTCCGAGCTTTATCTGACCACGCCCTACGACATGGATCAGATCGGGTTGGCAAGCACGGATTTGCGGAAATGAAACTCCTCCTCGGGCTCGCGGCCCTCCTCGCAGTATTGACGGTTGTGACGCTTTGGCGGTCGAACGCACGGGAGGCGGCGACAGAGGCTGAATACCCACCCGTCGGGCAATTCGTTGCTGTGACGAACCCACGCGGCGGGGATCCGATTCAGGTGCATTACGTCGATGAAGGGCCCCGCGATGCCCCGGCCGTGGTGTTGATCCACGGCGCGTCTGGCAATGTGCATGACTGGACCTTCGACATGATCGAGCGCTTGTCCGACCGTTACCGCGTTCTGGCCTTCGACCGGCCCGGTTTGGGCTATACCGACATGCTCGGGCGCAATGCCACGGCGGAAGAGCAGGCCTATGTGCTTGTTGCCGCATCCAAGGCGCTTGGCGCGGAGACGCCAATCGTTGCGGGCCATTCCTACGGCGGCTCCGTTGCATTGGCCTGGGCCGTCTATCACCCGGATCAGATCAGCGGGCTTTTGGTGCTGGCTGGCGCGTCAAACCCGTGGGAGGGTGGTCAGGGCCTCTACTACACCCTCCTTGGCAACCCCGTGACCGGCCCGATCATGGCGTCCCTGATCTCGGCCTGGGTGCCGGATGACACTGTGTCGGAGGCCATCGCTGGCACCTTCTCCCCGCAATCCGAGCCCGAGGGGTACGAGGCCCATTACGGCACCGGCCTGATCCTGCGCCGCTTCTCGCTGCTGGAAAATGCCCGCCAACGCACGCGCCTTCTGCCTCAGATCCAGGCCATGGTGCCGCGCTACCCCGATATCTCGGTCCCCACCGAGCTTCTTCACGGTGATGCGGATATCGTCGTGCCGCTTGCCATTCATTCCGAGCCGCTTTCGCGCGCGATACCGGATGCGAATTTGGTGGTGATGGAAGGCGTTGGCCACATGCCGCACCACGCCGATCCGCAAGCCGTGGAAGACGCCATTGACCGCCTGAACGCCGCGTCGGGTTTGCGTTAAGCCCCACAAGTCCCTAATGTAATAGGGAATAACATTCGCAGCCATGCGATCCCCTCAGAGGCGGGCAAACCCATGAGCAACAAACATGTCGGCGCCATCAGCGCCTATTTCGACGACCTTGCCCCCGATTGGGTGCGCGATCAGATCGAAAGCGCCGAGAAGAACCGCGTCCTTGACCCGTCCTATCCGTATGAAAAGCGGATGAAGCGCGCGGAGTATGAGGATCAGCTGGCGGCCTTGCAGGTCGAGCTGGTCAAGATGCTCGCCTGGACGCGGGAGACCGGCGCGCGCGTCGCCGTGGTGTTCGAGGGGCGCGATGCCGCCGGCAAAGGGCGGTGCAATCAAACGGATCCGCGAAAACCTCAACCCGCGTGCGGCCGGTGTTGTTGCGCTGTCCAAACCCACGGAACGCGAAGCCGGGCAATGGTATTTCCAGCGCTATGTCCAGCACCTGCCCGCCGCCGGTGAAATTCGCCTGTTTGACCGGTCCTGGTACAATCGCGGCGTGGTGGAGAAGGTGTTTGAATTCTGCACCGATGCGCAGCGCGAGACGTTCTTCGCGCAGCTTCCGGGGTTCGAGTCCACGCTGGTGCAGGACGGGATCCACCTCACCAAGATCTGGCTGAATGTGGGCCGGGCCGAGCAGTTACGCCGCTTTCTGGACCGCGAGGGCGATCAGCTGAAGCAGTGGAAGCTCAGGCTGGATCGACGTCGAAGGCCTGCAGCGTTGGGATGCCTATTCTGAGGCGATTGCCGAGACGCTCGAACGTTCGCATACCACAGCCGCGCCCTGGACGGTCATCCGATCCGACGACAAACGCCGCGCGCGGCTGGCCGTGATCCGGGCGGTTCTGCAAGGCTTGGATTACGATGGGAAGAATGACGATGTGGTCGGCGCACCCGACCCGGCGATCTCCGGCGCGCCCGATATGTGGTCCGACCCGGGGCATGTGGCCAAGTAATGCCCAAGCGCGGCTACCATCACGGCAATCTCAAGCAGGCGCTTGTGGACGCTGCCCTGCGCCTGATCGAGGCGAAGGGCCCGACGGGGTTTACCCTGTCGGAGGCGGCAAAGAATGCGGGCGTGACGCCAGCGGCTGTCTATCGGCATTTCGAGGGCCGTGAAGACCTGATCGCGGAATGCGCGCGGCAGGGCCATGAGATTTTCGCGGACCTGATGAACCACGCCTATAACGGTGGCCAACCCACCGCGCTTGCGGCGTTTGAGGCCACAGGCCGCGCCTACCTGGCCTTCGCGCGCAAGTTTCCCGGCCATTACATGGCCATGTTTGAGTCCGGGACATCCGCCAATGCCACGCCTGAGTTGGCCGCCGCCGCCAACAAATCCCGCGATGTGCTTGAGCGCGCGGCAGAGGCACTGTCGGCCCATATCCCGCCCGAAAAACGGCCGCCGCCGTCGATGTTCTCCGCCCATATCTGGGCGATGAGCCACGGCGTGGTGGAGCTGTTTGCGCGCGGCCGCCCGGGGGCCAATGCGCCCTTCCCGCCCGAGGATTTGCTTGAGGCTGGCATCGGCATCTATTTGCGTGGCTTGGGCCTGATCACGCCAGACACTTAGTTGGCACGTGTCTCGCGAGGGATTGCGCCGGCTGCGCCGTCGCCGGGCGCGCCGCGCCTTCGGCGCGGCGCCTAGGCACCCTGAACTGATGTGTTGGCCTTATGTGGGCAAGGGCGGGATCGCCTCCGGCGGGCATTTTCATGGAACAAAGATGCGAAGGTTTCGTGCCATGGCCATCAACGGTCTTTCGGGTAGGCGCCTCTCAGCAAAAGTGCCCGCGGGTGGACGCGCGGGCCGGCTGGTCGGCACGCGCCCCGCGCGCCACGCCCAAGTCCCGGAGGCCGTCAGGCCGAGGGAGACGCGGGAGCGCCTCGGGACTGGGCTAGGTGAAACACAGGGTTAGGCGAACAGCTCGTGGCACAACTCCAGCGCATCGACCAACACATCGACTTCGGCCTTCGTGTTGTACATCCCGAAGCTGGCGCGCGCGGTGGCGTTCACGCCCATATGCTCCATCAAGGGCTGCGCGCAGTGGTGGCCCGCGCGGACCGCGACGCCCTTCTTGTCGAGGACCGTCGAGATGTCGTGGGCATGGGCCGCGCCGGACATTGTGAAGCTGAATATCGCGCCTTTGGTGGACGATTGCCCCTGGACGTTCAGCCAATTGAGGCCCTGTAGCCGCGTGCTGGCATAGGCCGCGAGGTCCGCCTCATGGGCTGCGATGGCGTCCATGCCGACGCCCATCATGTAGTCCAGCGCCACGCCAAGCCCGATCTGTTGCACGATCCCCGGCGTGCCAGCCTCGAACTTCATCGGCGGGTCGTTCCAGGTGACCGCGTCGCGGTGCACCTCGCGGATCATGTCGCCGCCGCCCATGAAGGGGCGCATCTCGGCCAAACGGTCCTTGCGGATATGGATCGCGCCCGAGCCGCTTGGCCCGTAAAGCTTGTGGCCCGTGATCGCGTAGAAATCCGCACCAATCTCATCGACATTCACCGGCATGTGCACACAGGCTTGCGATCCGTCCAGCAGCACCGCAATCCCGCGCGCATGGGCCGCCTCGACCACGGATTTCACATCGAACACGGTCCCCAGCACGTTTGACATATGCGACATCGCAACCAGCTTGGTTTTCGGCCCCATCGCATCAATGACCGCTTGCGGATCCAGATCGCCATTGGCGTCCACATCCACCCAGACCAGTTTCACGCCCTGTCGCTCTCGCAGGAAATGCCACGGCACGATGTTGGCATGATGCTCCGCGATGGTCAGGATGATCTCATCGCCCGCCTCCATGCGCGGCATGGCCCATCCGTAAGCCACAAGGTTGATCCCCTCGGTGGTGCCGGAGGTGAAGACAATCTCCTCCTCATCCGTCGCGCCAAGGAACCGCGCGATGGTCCCGCGCACGCCCTCATACTTCTCGGTCGCAAGATTGCTCAGGTAATGCAGGCCGCGATGCACGTTGGAATATTCCATCGAATAGGCCTGCGCGATCGCGTCGATCACCACCTGCGGTTTCTGGGCGGAAGCCCCATTGTCGAGGTAGACCAGGGGCTTGCCATTCACCTCGCGGCTCAGGATCGGGAAATCTGCGCGGATCGCATCAACGTCGTAGCTCATGTCGGTGTTCCCGTCGGAAGGCCCAGTCCCAGCAAAGTCAGAACAAGGCTCAGGGTGAAGAGGATGACCACGAAGCTCAGCAGCGTCATCACAAAGACCTGCCCCACGGACGTGAAGCCGTGCAGCACCGTGATGAAATGGCTCAGCAGCCAGAAGAAGAGGACAATCGCCAGCAGCGAGATCACGGCCGCCAGGGGTGGGGCGATCAGGGCCACGGCCAGTTGCAAGACCTGCAGAACGATGAAGATGAACTGCAGCCAGGTGACCAGCGCCAAGGCCCCCTCAAAACTGCCGGTGCCGCCAAAGATGCGGCCGATATGGGTGACAGCGTGGACCGCAAGAAACAGAAAGGCGCCCTGCATCAGGCCCAGGGCCACGGGGTCTGGCCGGTCAATGGCCCCTCTTCAGGTGCGCCGAGAACGAAGGTCACAAGCAGCCCAAGGATCATCGAAAAGACGATGGTCAGAGAAAAGGCCAGCCAGAGCGCGGACCGCGGCAGGTTCAGACGACAGGACCATCTCAGCCCCGCGACGCGGGTCGGAGATCGTGTCGCGCACCATGTTCAAAAGGGTTGGGAGCCGCAGAAGGTCGGTCATGCCCGCGCCTCCCACCCGGCGACGCGCAGGTTCATCGACCAGTTCCACATCAAAAGCGCGAACCACAAAAAGCCAACGGCCGTCAGGGCCGGGCCCGGGCCGATCATGCCCCCCACGAGCCCATGGAACAGCTTGAGCGGGACCGCGACGACCAGCGCCCAGAACAGCGCAAGGCGAGAGGCGGTGGTGTCAGGCTTCCCCCCGAGCAGCTTGGCCACCAAATGGCCCACCATCGCGACGCCATAAAAGACCAGTGGCAGGATCAGGAACCACACCATGATCTCAGCGGACAGAAGCGCGCTGAATTTGGCGTCCACCATGGCCTCTGGCACTTCGACGCCGTCGATCGGGCGCACATCGTCGCGTTCTGCCGCGATGGCGGCCTCAAGCTCGGGGTTGGGCAGGTTGGCATCGCGCGAGACGCCGGGCAGTTCCGAGACAAAGCCCAAAGCCATGGCCAAAAGCAGGAACACGAGCCCCGTCTTATCGTCGGCCCCACGCGCCAACAGCCCGGCGAAAACCGAACGTGGGCGGCGGTAGGAGCCGGTGATATCGTTGACCAATGCCATCCCGCGTCAGCCCTGCCTGCGCCGCTCCAGCCAATGCATCAACCGCGCGATGATGTCCTCGCGCAGCGCCTCGCTTTCGATTTCGTCGATGGCTTCCGCCAGAAACGCGATCACGAGCAGGTCCGTCGCGATATCTGTCGGCACCCCGCGGGAGCGGAGATAAAACAGAGCCGTCTCATCAATCGCGCCGGTGGTGGAGCCGTGGGAACAGGCCACATCGTCGGCGTAGATTTCCAACTCGGGCTTGGCCTGAAAGCTGCTGTCATCATCCAGAAGCAAGGATTGGCTGATCTGGTAGCCGTCCGTTTTCTGCGCACCTTCCTTGACGAGGATCTTGCCCTGGAACACGCCCTCCGCGCCATTGCGCAGGACCTTCTTGTAGACCTGCCGGCTTTCGCCGTTCAGCGCGTCATGGGTGATAAAAACCGTGTCATCGTGGTGGAACGGCGCGTTCCTGCCATCGCCGAGCGCGGCCCCGGCCACATGGGCCGACGCATTATCACCAACGATCTCAATGACATGCTCATTGCGCGTCATCACGCCATTCGCGGTCAGCGTGAAGCTCTTGTAAAGCGCCTCCGCCCCAACCCGCGCAAACATATGCGTGGCGGCACGGCGTTCATGGTCGCGGCCCTGTGCACGGACATGGTGGAACGCGCCCGTGTCGGCCACGTCGATCTCCATGCATTTGTTGAAGCGCGCAGCCGCCGGTCCGACCTCAAGAATGGTCAGCTCGGCCTCCGGTTCCACCTTCACCAGATGGTGCAGGATCGCGTCCGAGGTCTCGTCCCGGTGCAGGTAAATGAAGCAGACAGGTTTTTCCGCCTTCCCCGTCGCACGGATCACAATGCCGTCGCTGGCAAAGGCGGTGTTCAGCGCCGCCAAGGGCCGCGCCACGGGGTTCCTGGCCTGCACTCTCGCGCACGCCATAGAGGTCCTTGGCCCAGTGAATGTCGGTCGCCGTGGCATCAGACAGGCGTTCAATCTCCAGCCCGGCCATGTCCAGCGGGTCCGAGCGGTCTGCATCAAACACGCCATCCACAAACACGATATTCAGCTTGTCGATATCGCCAAAAACCGGTGGCTCATCCCGATCATCAAAGATCGCAGCGCGCGGCGCCGATGCCTGCACGAGAGACGCCGGATCGGTATAGCGCCAATATTCGTCCCGCCGTGTGGGCAGGCCCATCTCACGCACACGCGCCAAGGCCGCTTTGCGCGCGTCTTGCGCCCATCCTGCCCCGTCGGGCATCTCCAAACCGGCAATCCGCGCCTGGGTCGCGTCCTGTTTCACAGCCGGAGCCGCCATTACGCCACCTCCGCCAGGATATCGGCATAGCCGTTCTTCTCGACCTCAAGGGCCAGTTCCGGGCCACCGGTTTTCACGATGCGCCCATCCGCCATGATGTGCACAACATCGGGCTGGATGTGATCCAGCAGGCGCTGATAGTGCGTGATCACCAGGAAGCCACGCCCCTCGTCGCGCAACGCGTTCACACCTTCAGACACCAGCTTCATTGCGTCCACGTCGAGGCCCGAGTCCGTCTCATCCAGGATGCACATCTTCGGCTCAAGCATGGCCATCTGAAGGATCTCGTTGCGCTTCTTCTCACCGCCCGAGAAGCCCACATTCACAGGGCGCTTCAACATGTCGGCGTCGATCTTCAGATCCTTTGCCTTGGCGCGGATCAGCTTGAGGAAATCGCCTGCGCTCATCTCTTCCTCGCCCCGGCTTTTCCGCTGAGCATTCAGCGCTGTGCGCAGGAAGGTCATGTTGCCCACGCCGGGGATTTCAACCGGGTATTGGAACGCCAAGAACAGCCCCGCCGCCGCGCGCTCTTCCGGGTCCATGTCCAGCAGGTCCTCGCCCTCCAGCGAGGCCGATCCGCCGGTGACCTCGTAGCCATCACGGCCCGACAGCACATAGGACAGGGTCGACTTGCCCGAGCCATTGGGCCCCATGATCGCGTGCACCTTTCCGGCCTCGACGCTCGAGGTCGACACCTTTCAGGATCTGCTTGTCTTCTTCTTCCAGTTTGACGGCCAGGCCTTTGATCTCAAGCATGGGATACCTCATTCGGTTGGGCAGCGCGCAGCTCTGCCGGGAAATGGCGCAGAAGGCTCTCGCGGCAACGTGCGATCCCTTCGGCATAGGGAAGCGGATGATCCTTCACGGCCCGCGCGGCCGCTGGAACATCCGGGATTTCAACGGGATAGGTCATGTCGCGCCCAATGGACGCGGCGTAGTCATGATATTTCAGGCGGCCCTGTTCGGTCGGGTCCATCCAGGTGTTTGGGATGCCATAGGCATCGGCCACGATCAGCCCGTGCAGGCTGGCCGAGAAGACATGGGCCGACGCTGCAATCTCCCGGCACACGGTCACCGGATCCAGCCGCACGTCGATCAGATGCAACGCCGGATCAGCCTCCACCATGTCCACAAAACGGGGATCGTCCATTTGGGAATGATGCGGCACTATCGCGATCCGGTCGTGGCGTTCCGCCACGGGCCCGATCACATCATCGGCCAGCAGCCCGGGGTCCCCGAACTCCGTCATCTTCAGGCGCAGGAATGCGGCAGAGACCGGCCCGCGCAGCAGGCGCACCCGCACGTTCTGCAAGAAATCCTTCCGGTAGAACGGGTTCAACAGGCCCGTCCCCCACAGGATCGGCCCCTCCCCGCGGCTGTGGTCCGTCCAGTGCTTGGCAATCACATGCATCAGCGAGCCAAGTGCAAACAGCTCCGCCTGCTTCGGACGCACCTGTTCGACGCGCCGGCCCGAGACATGCTCGACGATCAGGTGGCTCAACGCGTCGCCGAAATTCGGCGCGGGCCAGTAATAAAGGCGCAACGGAGCCGTCATGACCGTTCCTCCGGCACCAGCAGAAAATTCCGGTTCTCCGCATAGTGCTTGATAGAGGCCGGGATCACGAAGCCATTGGCCAGACGCCAATCTGCGAAATCGTGGATATTGGTGCGGTCGCATTCCACCAGCAGCACCGGACGGCACCTGCGGATGGTCTTCTGCAACCCACGCAGAACGGCCATCTCCATGCCTTCCACGTCGATCTTGATGAAATCAGGTGTCTCATCACCCAGCACATCGTCGGGCCGCACGGTTCCAATATCCCCTGCACCGGGCACCATGCGCGCGGCGCCAAGGTTGAACTCCCGCTCGGTCATGCCAAAGCCGTCATGATCCAGATCCGAGGCGCCCACACCGATATGGTCGAACACGACACGGTCCGACAGCCCGTTCAGCACGATGTTCAAAACCAGCAATCGGTATGCCAGCGGGTTCGGCTCAAAGGGAATGATCCGATCCGCCTCACAAAACAGCCCGGCATAGAGGGAGTGGTTACCGACATTGGCCCCGATATCCACGAACGTGCCACCTTTCGGCAGGTATTGCGCGGTCAGCGCCAGTTCTTCCGGTTCAAAAAACACACCCCTGCGATGGCGCTTCTGGATCGGATCGCGCTGCATGTCAGTGGCAAATTTCACGTCGCGATCTTCAATCACCGTCTCGGTGATTTGCGTTTTTTCACTCAATAGGCTGCGCGCACGTGTCAAGATGCGCCGGGCCCGCTGGCCCTGCGGGGCGGGGGCCGCATCCAGTGCCTCTTCCACAGCTGGGATATTGGATTGCGCGATGACCATATCCGCCCTCAGCACCGCGACCAGAGGCCATGCCAGACCGGCCCGTCGCAATAGGGCGACTCCGCCGTGCCCGCACCGAAATGCGTGGGATCAAGCGGGTTGGCACTATCGCCCGAGCCCCAGAACCCGCCAGCCACACTCATCGAGATGCCAATCGCCACCACCGCCATGACCAGGACAGCCATGGTGAACGCCCGTCGGCCGGGCGATCTGGGTTGGATATCATCCTCGTGGCTCACGGCGGATCCTCACTGCACAGACGGCGCGACCAAGCGGTCAGCCCACTGAGCCTTCCAGCGAAATCGCCACCAACTGCTGCGCTTCCATGGCGAATTCCATCGGCAGGGCCTGCAACACTTCCCGCGCGAAGCCGTTCACGATCAGCGCCACCGCCTCTTCCTCGTCCATGCCGCGCGACTGGCAGTAGAACATCTGGTCGTCGTCCACCTTGGAGGTCGTCGCCTCATGCTCCACCCGCGAGGAGTTATTCTTTACCTCGATGTAGGGGACCGTATGGGCCCCACACTTGTCACCGATCAGCAGCGAGTCACACTGCGTATAGTTCCGCGGCTGTCCTTCGCCTTCGGATGCATCGACACGAGGCCCCGATAGGTGTTCTGCGCCTTACCCGCGCTGATCCCCTTCGACACGATCCGCGACTTCGTCCGCTTGCCCAGATGCACCATCTTCGTGCCGGTATCGGCCTGCTGCATGTTGTTGGCGATGGCGATCGAATAGAACTCGCCCTGGCTGTCATCACCGCGCAGGATGCAGGACGGATACTTCCACGTCACGGCAGAGCCCGTCTCCACCTGCGTCCACATCACCTTCGACCGGTCGCCTCGGCAATCGGCGCGCTTGGTCACGAAGTTGTAGATGCCGCCCTTGCCGTTCTCATCGCCTGGATACCAGTTCTGAACGGTGGAATATTTGATCTCCGCATCATCATGGGCGACCAGTTCGACCACAGCCGCGTGCAGCTGATGCGTGTCGCGCATCGGGGCCGTGCAGCCTTCAAGGTAGGACACGTAAGAGCCCTTATCCGCAATGATCAGCGTCCGCTCGAATTGCCCGGTATTCTCCGCGTTGATGCGGAAATACGTCGACAGCTCCATCGGGCATTTCACACCGGGCGGAATGTAGACGAACGACCCATCCGAGAAGACAGCGCTATTCAACGTCGCAAAGAAGTTGTCCGTAATCGGCACGACCGACCCGAGATACTTCTTCACCAGATCCGGGTGATCCTTGATCGCCTCGGAGATCGAGCAGAAGATCACGCCCGCCTTCGCCAATTCCGCCTTGAAGGTCGTGCCAACGGAGACCGAGTCAAAGACCGCATCCACAGCCACCTTGCGATCCTCCGGCGCAGGCTCCACGCCCGCCAAAATCGCCTGCTCCTTCAGCGGGATCCCCAGCTTCTCATAGGTCCGCAGCAGTTCTGGGTCGACCTCATCCAGCGATTTCGGCTTCTCCGTCATGCTTTTGGGGCGCGCGTAGTAATACTGGTCCTGATAGTCGATGGCCGGATAATGAACCATCGCCCAGGTCGGCTCTTCCATCTGCTTCCAGCGCTTGAACGCCTGCAGACGCCAATCCAGCATCCATTCCGGCTCACCATTCTTCTCGCTGATCAGACGGACGATATCCTCGTTCACGCCCTTGGGCGCGTATTCCATCTCGATCTCGGTATCCCAGCCGTACTTGTACTTCCCGCCCAGGCCTTTGACGGCATCCACGGTTTCCTGATCGACACCGTCCTTAACGACAACGTCCGTATCGAGTGCGCTCATCTCAAACCCTCCAGATCGCGGATCAAACCCGCGCCAATTTCTTCTCTCTCGCCGCCAGCCAGGCATCGCAAAACGCCCTGACCTCGGCTTCCGTGGTGGAAGGCCCCAACGACACGCGCAACGCGCAGGCCGCCTGCTCTTCCGAATATCCCATCGCGCGTAAAACGCCCGAGGCCTTCACCTTGCCACTGGAGCATGCCGAACCCGCCGAGACGGCAAATCCTGCCAGATCCATCGCCATCACCTGGGTCTCGCCTCTCCAGCCTTCGGTGATGAACATCGACGTGTTCGGGCAGGCGATCCGGCGCCTTTCCCGACAAAAATAGTCGCTTGCGCCGCGGGTTCCAGAGTCTTTTCTAGAATATTTCTAAGTTTCTCAACCCCGGCCCATACGCCATCCGCCAAATCTTGCGCTGCAGCCGCCGCTGCGGCCCCAAATCCAGCGATCCCGATCAGGTTCTCGGTCCCGTGGCGGCGGCCCATCTCCTGCCCACCGCCCTTGATCCGCGCCTCAACATCAAGGCCACGCCGCAGGATCAGCGCGCCCACGCCCTTGGGCCCACCGATCTTGTGGGCAGACACAAAGGCCATATCAATGCCCGCCCAATCGAACGCCAGCGGGATCTTCCCGAACCCTTGCGTCCAGTCACTCACCGCAAGGCCCGCGGGCAAGTCTTGCAAAAGCCCAGTCTCGGAATTGCCGACCTGCACACAGGCACGGTCGGGTGCGGCGATTTCCACGAGCCAATCGCGGGACACCGGCAACGCCACTTCGCCCCAGGCCAAGACCGCGTCATGCTCAATGCCAGCGACCGCCAGACCCCGTCCCGCCATCGCCAAGGCCGCGGCCTCCGTGGCCCCGGACACGAACACGATATCTGCGGCCTGCGCGCCCAAGGCCTCCGCCACCTGCGCGCGTGCGCGTTCCATCATCGCCTTGGACGCGCGCCCTTCGGCATGCACGGAGGACGGATTGCCCACCACATCCATCGCCGCCACCATGGCCGCCCGCGCCTCTGGCTCTCAGCGGGGCCGTCGCATTCCAATCCAGATAGATCCGCCCGCTCACGTGACACCGTCCGCGCGTGGCAACACATCCTGTCTTCCTCGTTTCGCAAATACCTCCGCCGGAGGCTCCGACCGCGCAACACAAGCCGCCCTTGGACGCTTGCATCAAAGCGCCTGCCCCGAACGCCCGCGATTTTTCGCCAGAAAAATCGCCTCCGGCGACGGCGAAGCCGGCGCAACCCCTGTCCAACTTACTCATCCACCAGCTCGAACAGGTTCGGAACCGCTGGGCAGGGCGTCAGGTCGTTCTTCACCACATCCGACAGACGCGTCTGATGAAGGAACACATAAACATGGGCCGAAAACCCTTCCCACAACCGGTTGGTCAGGCTCTGCGCACGGCTGCCCGACGCCCCGCCGGATGCACCAGCGCCGGTGTGCAGCGCCGACACCGTTTCATCCACAGCCTCGAAAATCTCCACCACCCGGATGTCATTGGCCGCCCGCGCCAGCCTGTAGCCACCACCCGGGCCGCGCACCGAAGTCACCAGATCAGCGCGCCGCAGCTTGACGAAAAGCTGCTCCAGATAGGGCAGCGAGATGTCCTGCCGCTTCGACAGATCCGACAGGGGCGTCAGCTGATCCTCGGGCTGCAAGGCAAGGTCGGCCATCGCCACCATCGCATAGCGCCCCTTGGTGCTCAGTTTCATGGCCACACCCCCGAAAATTAAGCGCATGGAACGGCGCGAGACGCGCCCTTCCGATTGACCTTTCCCGCCCTCCCGCTTAACTGCGGAACAGCCCTGCGGAGTGGGACAAGACCCCTCTCCAATTTGGAATCGTTCTAAAGACGTGCGCCCCGCCCGTCAAGAAAGCGGCCAAGCGCCGCGCACGCGAAGGAGACAGGATGCCCGAGGTTATTTTCCCCGGACCCGAAGGCCGCTTGGAAGGCCGCTACCACCCCCAGAAAGCCAAAGACGCGCCCATCGCGATCATTCTTCATCCGCATCCGCAATTCGGCGGCACGATGAACAACCGCGTGGTCTACAACCTGCACTACGCCTTCCACCAGATGGGCTTTACCGTGCTGCGCTTCAATTTCCGGGGCGTGGGCCGAAGCCAGGGCGAATATGACCAGGGCATTGGCGAGCTGTCCGACGCGGCCTCCGCCCTCGACTACCTCCAATCGATGAATCCCAATTCCAAGCATTGCTGGGTCGCGGGTTTCTCCTTTGGCGCGTGGATTGGCATGCAGCTACTGATGCGCCGGCCTGAGATCACGGGGTTCATCTCAGTCAGCCCGCCCGCCAATATGTACGACTTCTCGTTCCTCGCGCCCTGCCCGTCTTCTGGCCTGATCATCAACGGCACGGCCGACCGCGTGGCCAAACCACAGGATACCCGCATCCTCGTCGACAAGCTGCACGAGCAGAAGGGCATCACCATCACCCATGAGGAGATGGAAGGCGCCGGCCATTTCTTCGAGGATCCGCACATGGACCCGATGATCGACCACGTCCAAACCTATGTTCGCCGCCGCCTGACAGAGACGACGCGGTAAACGCCCCAACAGGACCCCGCCCCATGAGCCGCCTCGCCCAAGACCTCGCCGAGCAACTCGCCCTCGACACCGTTGCCGCCGCCGACAAGCTCGGCGACGAGAACCTGCCGGAGACCATCGCGAAATCCGTCGGCGCCTCCTCCCCGACCACGGAGGAGCTCTTCCGCACCGCCGTGCGCACCATCATGGCCGAACGCCGCGCGCGGAAACTGCTTGAAGAAAAGCTGAAGGCCGCAGGGCCTGGCCAGTCCGTGATCGCAACCGGATCAGGGTAGTCCATCAGGTCGGGTTTCCCTTGCTTGCGGCTTGGGGCGCAAGCGCCAGATAACGCAGCCTGACAGCTAATTTCAGCGGAGCCGCTCCATGGACTTCAACGTCATGATCCCGATCCTGATCATCGCGGCCTTCGCGGGCACCGCGTTCATGATCTTCGCCAAACGCAAATCCCAGGTCAAAGCGGAGGCAATCCACGCGCTGGCCGAACGGAACGGCTGGCGGCATGATGTAACGACCGACGCCTCGGGCTATACCCGGATCACACAGATCACCAGCCGCACCGCCAATTGGGTTGTGGAGGAACGGTTTGGCTCAAATACCGGTGGCGGCGCCACGGACACGACCAATCGCAGCCTCACCTGGACCGACCCAGACGCGGCCATCCCCTCAGGCCTCGCGGTGATGAGCCTGGCCATGTCCGACGACAAGGCCGCCAACATGGAACGCTTTCTCGACACCATGGGCGACGGCGTGATGGGCAAACATATGATGAAGACCTTCTTCGGCGTCGTCGGCGACCGCGCGTCCGAGCTTGATGCCGTGGAAGCCACCGGGGCCGCCGGCGCGATCCTGGCGACGTCGGATGCCCGTGAGGCTCTGCTTCCCATCGCCTTTCACGAGGCGCTGGTCAGCCCCCATGACGCCATGCCCAAAGGCGCCATGCCCACGATCATTCGCTCCCCCGACGGATTACAGCTGAACCTCAAGTCCACGATCCACTCGACCGAACAGCTAGAGGCGATGGTGGCGCTCGGCGAAACCCTCAGCGCCGCGCTGAAAACAGCCACACATTAAATCGGCACCGGCGCAACGAACCGCGTCAAACTCCATCACAGCCTGTGACACTCCGCGCGCGGTATACAATCGTATACCCCCTTCCCTGCGCGCGCCACCTCCGCTAGAAGCGCCTCAAATTCTCCCACCCCCGGACCGGAGGGCACGCGCCATGACGAACCCCGACATCATCTACACCAAGGTTGACGAAGCGCCCGAGCTGGCCTCGGCCTCGCTCCTGCCGATCATCCAGCGTTTCGCCTCAGCCGCGGGCATCACCGTCGGCACCAAGGACATCAGCCTCGCGGGCCGCATCCTCGCCACCTTCCCCGAGCACCTGACGCCCGATCAGCGCATCCCCGATGATCTCGCCGCCCTGGGTGAGCTGGTGAAAACGCCCGACGCCAACGTCATCAAACTGCCCAACATCTCCGCCTCCGTCCCGCAGCTTGTCGCCGCGATTGAGGAGCTTCAGGCCAAAGGCTACGCCCTGCCCGACTACCCCGAGGCCCCTTCGACCGACGAAGAAAAAGCCATCCGCGCCAAGTATGACGGCATCAAAGGCTCTGCCGTGAACCCGGTCCTGCGCGAAGGCAATTCCGACCGCCGCGCCGCCGCCGCCGTGAAATCCTACGCCCAGAACAACCCGCACCGCATGGGCGAATGGAGCGCTGACAGCAAAACCCGTGTCGCTTCGATGTCGGGCGGTGATTTTCGCTCGAACGAGGTTTCCTCGACCCTGCCCAGATGCCACCGGCGCCAAGATCGTCCTGGAAACCGCCATCCGGCACTACGACCCTGAAAGACGGCCTCTCCTACCCCGCCGGCACCGTCGTCGACGCGACGTACATGTCCGCCGCCGCCCTCGATGCCTTCCTCGCCGAGGAAATCGAGAAGACCAAGGCCGAGGGTGTCCTCTTCTCGCTGCACATGAAGGCCACCATGATGAAGGTCTCTGACCCCATCATCTTCGGCCACGCCGTCAAAACCTTCCTCGCCCCCGTCTTCGACCAGTTCGGCGATGAGATGGCCAAGCACGGAGTGAACCCCAATTCCGGCCTCGGCGATTTGCTGGAGCGTGTGAACGGCCATTCCGAAATCATGTCCGCCATCGACGCCACCATGGCCGACCGCCCGCCGATGTACATGGTCGACAGCGACCGGGGCATCACCAACCTGCACGTCCCCTCCGACGTCATCATCGACGCCTCCATGCCCGCCCTGATCCGCGCAGGCGGCAAGGGCTGGGGCCCCGACGGCAAAGAAGCCGACGCCGTCTGCGTCATCCCCGACAACAGCTACGCGCCCGTCTACGACGAGAGCATCAACTTCTTCAAAGCCAACGGCGCGCTGAACCCCGCCACCGCGGGCACCGTCCAGAACCTCGGCCTGATGGCCCAGAAGGCCGAAGAATACGGCTCCCACCCCACAACCTTCGAGATCGCGGAGGCCGGCACCGTCAAGATGATCCTCGATGACGGCACGGTTCTGCACAGCCACGACGTGCAGCCGGGTGACATCTGGCGCTCCGCATCGGCCCGCAAGGCCCCCATCGAAGACTGGGTGCAGCTTGCGATCTCCCGCCAAAAGGCCACCGGCTACCGCTCCATCTTCTGGCTGGACGAGACCCGGGCCCATGACGCGCAGCTGATCGCTTACGTGAAGCCCATCCTCGAAGCCGCTGGCGTTGCTGACAAATTCGAGATCATGGCACCCACGCGAAGCCACCCGCGCCTAGCTTGGAGACCATCACCAAGGGCGAGAACACCATCGCCATCACCGGCAACGTGCTGCGCGACTACCTGACCGACCTCTTCCCGATCCTGGAACTTGCGACCTCCGCCAAGATGCTCTCCATCGTGAAACTGATGCAGGGCGGTGGCTTGTTCGAGACCGGCGCGGGCGGCTCCGCCCCCAAACACGTCCAGCAGCTCCACGCCGAGAACCACCTGCGTTGGGACAGCCTCGGCGAATTCTGCGCCCTGGGCGAGTCGTTCAAGTTCCTCGCGGACGCCAAAGGCAACGCCAAGGCACAGGTCCTCGGCGACGCGGTGGAACAGGCCACCCAAGGCATCCTCGACGACAACCGCTCGCCCGGTCGCAAGGTCGGCCAGCCCGACAACCGCGACAGCCATTACTGGTTTGCCCGCTACTGGGCCGAGGCGCTGGCAGAACGGCCCCGATGCCGATCTCGCCGCTGAATTCGCCCCCATGGCACAGGCGCTCGCTGAAAACGAAGCGACCATCATCGCCGAACTCGACGCTGGCGCAGGCAGTGCAGCCGATACCGGCGGCTACTACATGAACGCAGACGACAAGCTCGCAAACGTCATGCGCCCATCGGCCACGCTCAACAGCATCATCGGCTAACCCGCCCCGAGTCTTGGGGCTGTCAAGGATCGCGCCAGCGACGGCGCCAAGGGCCGCCTGTCCTTGACTGCTCCACGACTCGGGAGCACCCTCGACATGGCGCGTTCAGCGGGCGGACCCGCCCCTGAACCGCCTCTCAGCAAAAAGTCCGTCCTCAACACCCACAGCAAAACCCGCCTCTTGCCTGGATAGCAGATGTGGGTGGGTGGGCCATATGCCATCCCGTCTAGGCCCCACCCCTTGCCTCAAGCCCCCACTCCGCTCTAACCAAAACAACCAGACCGCGACCTACCGGGACCGCCCAGACATGACCAAAATCAAAGTAGACAACCCCATCGTCGAGATGGACGGCGACGAGATGACCCGCATCATGTGGGCCTTCATCAAGGACAAGCTGATCCTGCCCTATCTCGACATCGACCTGCTCTACTATGATCTCGGCATCGAGGCTCGTGACGAAACCGAAGACCAGATCACCATCGACGCCGCCGAGAAAACCAAGGAAATCGGCGTCGCCGTCAAATGCGCCACCATCACGCCGGATGAGGCCCGCGTGGAGGAATTCGGCCTCAAGAAGATGTGGCGTTCGCCCAACGGCACGATCCGCAACATCCTGGGCGGCGTGATCTTCCGCCAACCGATCATCTGCAAAAACGTCCCCCGCCTTGTCCCCGGCTGGACCCAGCCCATTGTCGTGGGCCGCCACGCCTTCGGTGACCAATACAAAGCCACCGACATGAAGTTCCCCGGCCCCGGCACGCTCACGATGAAATTCGTCGGCGAAGACGGGCAACGAGATCGAACATGAGGTCTACAAAGCCGACGGCCCCGGCGTCTTCATGTCGATGTATAACATCGACAAGTCGATCTACGACTTCGCCCGGGCGTCGTTCAACTACGGCCTCAACCTCGGCTGGCCCGTCTACCTGTCGACCAAAAACACTATTCTAAAACAATACGATGGTCGCTTCCTCGAAATCTTCGCTGAGGTCTACGAGGCTGAATTCAAAGAGGCGTTCGAAGAGAAAAAGATCTGGTACGAACACCGCTTGATCGACGACATGGTCGCCTGCGCGATCAAGTGGAACGGCGGTTTCGTCTGGGCCTGCAAGAACTACGATGGCGACGTGCAATCCGACGTCGTGGCCCAAGGCTTCGGCTCGCTCGGCATGATGGCCTCGGTCCTCATGACGCCCTGACGGCAAGATCGTCGAATCCGAGGCCGCCCACGGCACCGTCACCCGCCACTACCGCAATCATCAGGAGGGCAAGGCCACCTCCACCAACTCCATCGCCTCCATCTACGCCTGGACCGGTGGCCTCAAGCACCGCGCCAAACTCGACGACAACGCCAAGCTCATGGAATTCGCCGAGACGCTGGAACGCGTGATCGTGGAAACCGTGGAATCGGGCTTCATGACCAAGGACCTCGCCCTTCTCGTCGGCCCCGATCAGAAGTGGCTGACCACGATGGGCTTCCTTGAGAAGATCGACGAGAACCTCAACAAGGCGCTCGCGGGCTAACCGCAGCGCCACCAGGGGCAAGCTGGGGTATTCCACCACTTGGCGGGCCGTAATGACGGGCATAAGATCCGCCCATGACGGTATCGACCCAAACGCCTCCCACGCCGTTGGCGCATCCTCTTTTGGGGTGCGCTTTCAATCCCCTCGGCGATCGGCCTGTTCTTCATGGGCCTCGTCATCGCGGGCCTTGTCGAAGCAACCCGCCTGGATTGCGGAACGCGCAACGATTGGACTGAGGTCAACTACGTCCCCTGCTCTGACATTGACGAGACAAACCCCATCTTCTTCGCCTTGGGTATGGCCTGGCTGGCCCCCCTGCTCGTCACTCTGTTGATCCTTTGGGCAAAGCGTATCATCAACATCCCGCAATCCTGACACACCGCGCCGGGTCAACTGACACATCCCTGTTACAAACCCCCGCTACGCCACGCCCCATGATCGTCATCCACCACAATCCCGCCTGCGGAACCTCCCGCAATGTCCTCGCCATTATCCGCGCCACCGGGGCAGAGCCTGAGGTGATCGAATACCTCCAGACCGGCTGGACCCGCCCGCAGCTTCTGGCGTCTCTTCGCCGCCGCCGACCTCACCGCGCGAGAGGCCCTGCGCACGCACAAGACCAACGCAGAAGAGCTTGGCCTGACCGCCCCCTCCGTCAGCGATGACGCCCTGCTCGACGCCATGGTCGCGCACCCGATCCTCGTGAACCGCCCCATCGTCTGCACACCGAAAGGTGTCGCCCTCTGCCGTCCATCCCATAAAGTCGAGGCTCTGCTCGACACGCTGCCCGACGGCCCGGTCCACGACGAAAAGGGGAGGTCATCTGGCCCGTCGCCTGAGCAGCCATTGACCTTTCCGCACCCGCGTCCGACCTTGCACACACCGCTGCAAGGACTGCTTCCATGACCCAACCGCAATTCGCAACCTACCCCTCGCTCAAGGGTGCCAGTGTCTTCATCACCGGTGGCGCGTCGGGCATTGGCGAAGGGCTCGTTCGCGCCTTCGCAGATCAAGGCGCCAAGGTGGGCTTCGTCGATATCGACACTGAACGCGGCACCGCGCTCGCCGCTGAGACCTGGCACAACCTTTGCCCCCTGCGATCTGCGCGACATCGACGCCCTGCGCGCGGCCTTCGACACACTCGCCGCCACCAACGGCCCGGCCGAGGTCCTGGTCAACAACGCCGCCCGCGATGACCGACATGACTGGCAGGACGTCACGCCCGACTATTGGGACGAGCGGATGCAAACCAATCTCCGCCACATGTTCTTCGCCATCCAGGCCGCAGCCCCCGGCATGATCGCCGCTGGAAAAGGCTCCATCATCAACATGGGGTCCAATTCATGGTGGGAGGCCGGCGGCGGCTTCCCCGCCTATGCCACGGCCAAAGCTGCCGTCCACGGCCTGACCCGGACCATGGCGCGTGATCTGGGCCGCCACCGCATCCGCGTGAACACCGTGGTCCCGGGCTGGATCATGACCGACCGTCAGAAAGAGCTCTGGGTGACGGACGAGGCGCTGACCGCCCAGACCAACCGCCAATGCCTGCCCGACCCCATCGACCCGATCTACGTCGTGCGCATGGCCCTGTTCCTCGCCTCCGATGATGCGGCGATGTGTTCAGCGAACAATTACATGGTCGAAGCAGGCTCGATCTAGGCGCGCGGGTTGCGACCCTGCCCAAGACTTGAGCAATCGCCGCCAAATTCCATGCACGACGTGCATAGCCGCCTCGCACAGCGCCTCAGGCTATTGATTTGTTCTGACACTCTTTTATGTCAGCAAGCATGACCCAAATTGACCTCAGATCCGAAGGCCATCAACATACCCCGTTCGAGGACGCGCAGGCGCTTATCCTCGGCACAGCATTGTGCGCGCTTGGCATTCACCTGCTGACCCATGCGGGCCTCATCACCGGTCAGGCCGCGGGCCTTGCCGTGTTGGTCAGCTATGTCAGCGGCTGGTCCTTCGGTTGGGTGTTTTTCGTGGTGAACATCCCGTTCTACGCGCTGGCGCTGATGCGCCTCGGCTGGCGCTTCGTGCTCAAGACCGTGATCGGCGTGACGCTTTTGTCGGTGATGGCCGAGCTTGCGCCCCACGTCCTGCGCCTCGACTATATCCACCCTGGCGTCGCCGCCTTCCTGGCAGGCGCCACACTTGGCCTCGGGGTGCTAGCGATCTTCCGGCATGGCGCGTCCCTTGGCGGGATCGGCATCCTTGCCTACTACCTGCAGGAAAAGACGGGCCTGCGTGCGGGCTATGTGCAATTCGGCGTCGACGCCCTGATCTTCGCCGCCGCCTTCGCGCTGCTGGACCCCGTGCTTGTCGGTTGGTCGCTGCTGGGTGCGGCCATGGTCAACGGGATCGTCGCGATCAACCATCGCGGCGATCTGTATGTGGGGCACTAACCCCGCGTTTTTGGCGCTTCTGTGCTACGCTCCGCCAAACACCAACCGAACCGGAGCATACCAACATGGAACCCTTTACGTTCACGCTCGGCGCCAGAGACGAGGAAAACCCGACCGCTCCTTTTTGGCGGCCATTTGGCCCCGGAACGTATCGCGTTCAGGCCATTGAAGGGGAGAGCGATCGAACCGCGTGGAGCACCGGCTCGCCCCCGCGATGGCGAACGCGGTTTGTGGTATGGTCCCCGGCCTTCGCCACACCGCGCGCGGATGGCCTTGTCGTGGACGACAATGGTGGGTTCGATACCCCCGAAGAGGCGATCAAGAATGCAAGGCCAAGGAATTCACCCTCAAACCGGATGGCTATGTCTTCTTCCTGATCAGCGACAGTCCAGGTGACAACAAAGACGGGGTCACGCTGAAGCTTGAAAAGCTGACCTGACCAGTTCCTGCACCTCAACCCTATCCCCCTCAAACACTGCGACATGTCCGGCGGGCAGCTCCGTCCAGCCGCCCTGCCCGATTTCCAGCGGCTCACTCACCACGGCCCATCCTTGCCGTGACGCACTCCACCGATAATAGACCGACGGCGCAATCGCGTCGGAGGACAGGCGCAGAGCGTACAATCTGCGCCCGTCGCTCCACGCCGCTGAGGATCGCAGATGCGGGGCCGTTCCGTGAGTGATCGACAATTCGCGCAAGGCGTCATGCGCAGCAACCATGGCCCCCACCGGGTCCGCGTCCAACCCTGCCTCCAAAGCGTAAAGAAACAGTAACTCGCTGTCCGTGGCGCCCTTTCGATACGGATAAAGCGCATCACTCACGCCCATATCCGCGCGGCGTCGAAACCCGTCAAACCCACCGATCTGGCCGTTGTGCATGAAACTCCACCGCCCATGGGCAAAGGGGTGGCAATTGTTCCGGCTCGTCGCCGCGCCCGTGGACGCGCGCACATGGGCCAGAAACGCGTGGGATTTCACCGTTCGGCAAAGCGCCGCCAAATTCGGATCAGACCATGCCGGATACACATCCCTGTAAAGCCCGGGCTCAGGCCGCTCCGCATACCAGGCCAGCCCGAACCCATCAGCATTGGTCGCGGTCTTGCACTCCGTCGCTTGCCGCGATTGCTCGATCAGGGAATGGCCCGGCGCGCTGACCAAATCTTCGATGAAGATTGGCGCGCCTAGATAGGCCGCCCATCGGCACATCTCACGCGCCCCGATTGTGGGTCTTGGCGTACATCTCGGCAATCATCCGGCTTGCCGTCTTCTCGAACAGACACGGGATTACCGCGTGCACCGCCGCTGCGCCTGCCGCCAGAAACAGCTTGCCCGAAAACCTGCCTGCAAAGGCCGCATGCTGAAGGTAGCTTTCATCCACACTTGCGGGATGCTCAAGGAAGACGCGGTTGATCATGTTGGGATACTCCTGTTCGTGCTTTCGCAAAGACTGTCACGGAACTGTGGGGAAACGCTCCCAAATGTCTGGTGAATTCTCCGTGACGTGTGGAGGATTTCCCGCTAAATGCCCCAACATGATGACACTTGATGAAATCGACCGCCGAATCCTCACCCATCTGCAAGCCCGCGCCGATGAACCGTTGGAGGAACTGGGCCGCCACGTCGGCCTGAGCCGCAATGCCGTCTGGCGCCGCATCAAGGCGCTGGAAGAGCGCGGGGTCATCAAAGGCCGTGTTGCCATCGTGGACCCCACCGCCATCGGCCTCGGCCTGATGGTCTTCATCCAGGTCCGCGCCGCGCACCATTCTGCAGACTGGCTCGATCAGTTCCGCCGCGCCGTGCGCGCTATCCCGGAAATTCTCGGCGTCTACCGGATGACCGGCGATCTGGATTATCTGATCCGCGCCCGCGTCGCCGACATGGCCGATTACGACCGCCTCTATCAGCGGTTGATCGAGCGAGTGGAGATGGGCGACGTCTCCGCCAGTTTCGTGATGGAGGAGCTGAAAGAGGGGCAGGCCCTGCCCCTCTGAAACTCTGACCAAATGGACGCTTTTTCGCGAAAAACTCCGACCAAACGGTCACATATGTGACCAGATGGTCAGGGTTTCGGGTGTCATGCGTTCACGTCAACCACGACGCGGCCCCGCACACCACCCTTCAGGATCGCGCGGCCAAGATCGGGCAGATCGGCCAGCGTCGCGGGCTGAACCATCGCCTCAAGCTTGTCCATCGGCAGGTCCTTGGCGATACGCTGCCAGGCCCGCACTCGGTTGTCGTAGGGCTGCATCACGGAGTCGATGCCAAGCAGGTTAACCCCCGCAACAAAAAGGGAATTACGGTTGCGGGCAGGCCCGCGCCACCGGCCAGGCCGACGGCCGAGATGGAGGCGCCATATTTCATCTGCCCCAGCACACGGGCCAACATGTCGCCGCCCACTGCGTCCACGCACCCGGCCCAAGTCTCTGCTTCCAAAGGTCTTTTCGTGGTTTCGTTCAGCTCCTCACGGGGAACGATCCGGCTTGCACCCAACGATTTCAGGTAATCCGCCTGCTCCGGCCGCCCCGTCACAGCGGCCACCTCATAGCCCAGATTAGCGAGAATTGCAGTCGCGACGGAGCCCACGCCACCGGCGGCACCCGTCACCAAAACCTCACCGTTTCCGGGGGTTAGACCGTGATCTTCAAGCGCCATAACGGCCAGCATGGCGGTAAATCCAGCCGTGCCCACGGCCATTGCCTGACGGCTCGTCAGCCCCTTGGGCAGCGGAACCAACCAATCGCCCTTAACGCGCGCCTTCTGAGCATAGCCGCCCCAGTGCGCCTCACCCACGCGCCAGCCCGTCAGGACAACCTTGTCACCGGCAGAATAGTTCGGGTTATCAGAGGCTTCGACAGTACCGCTAAAGTCGATGCCCGGCACATGCGGGTAGGTCCGTACAAGCCCGCCGCCCGGCCCGATGCACAGGCCATCCTTGTAGTTCACGGTCGAATACTCGACCGCCACAGTCACATCACCGTCGGGCAGCTGATCATCGGTGATCTGGGTGACTGCGGCGCTGGTCTTGCCTTCGTCATTCTTCTCGACCACCAGGGCATTAAAGCTCATCTCATCTCTCCCGTAACTTTAAGAACGTCCAACAGAACGCTGGATTCATTTCCAAAACTCTTCCCGGACTTCAGCATCAAAGCTGCCCTCCGGCGTCTCAAGATGCAGGGGTGTGCCCGCATCCCAGTGGGTCATGCGCACCATGCCGATGGCGACCCCTTCCTTGAAATCGGGGCTCATCGCCGCCGATGTCACCTGTCCCACACGGCGCGAACCGGCCATAAGCGGCCAGGCGCGATCGCAGCTTGGCAAGGACGTCGCGTTGATCGCGATTGGCCGGATTTGCTGCACCGGCCCTTCCATCGACACCCGTAGCAGAGCGTCGCGGCCAATGCACCCAATCGCGGTCGCGGTGTTGCAGAACCGTCCAAGCCCGCATTCATGGGGCGTGTTATCGTCGGTCATGTCATTGCCATAACTCAATAATCCGCCTTCGATCCGCTCGATGTTGTTTGGGCATCCGGCATGTACATCAAGGTCTTTGCCAGCCTCCATCAACGCATTCCAAAGCGGCATGCCGATATCGGAGCCTTCTACGTAAATCTCAAATCCGCCCTGTTTCGAATAGCCAGAGCGCGCAATTGCCATGCTGCGACCCTGAAAATCGAACCAGCCGAAGCGGAAGAATTTCACGTCCCGGATGCTATCGCCAAAGACCCGCGCCATCAGCTCATCGGCCTTGGGGCCCTGTACGGCCAGGGGTGATACGTCGGGTTCATCGACCAGCACATCCAGGCGATAGCCATAGGCTACCCCCTTGACCCACAACAACAAATCGCTGTCCGCGATGGAGATCCACCAGCGATCCTCGCTCAACTTCACGACCACCGGATCGTTCAGCATACCGCCCGTCTCATCGACCACCGGCATGTAATAGCACTGCCCCGGCAGCATGCCGCGCAGGTCGCGCGGGGTCAGCATCTGGATCAGCTTGCTTGCATCGGGCCCGCGCACCTCAACCTGCCGCTCGACGGAGACGTCCCACAGCTGCACCGCATCCTTCAGATGGCGGTAATCCTCCTCGACCGAGCGGAAAACAGTGGGCAATAACATGCGGTTATAGATCGTGTAGGCCTTTACCCCGGCCGACCTCCACACCGTCGGAAAACGGCGTTCTGCGCAACCGGCGGGACGGTGAAATCATTGCCATGGCCGGGTCTCCTTACCTTGGCGAAAATCATTTTGTGTCCTAGGGTTAGGCCATCTCATTGAAGGATTTTTCCATGACACGCGTTTTTGTTGTGGCGCTCGGCGCCCTGTTGATCACCGGCGCTGCCGCCCTGCCCAAACCCAAAGTGCCGAGGCTGTGGCCTCCGCCGTTCTGCACGGCATGCGTGCGCAGGATGCCTCGTTGATGGCGCCCCATTCCAACGCCACCAATGCCGACTTCTTCGCTGAGGCCGCCATTAACCCCGAGACCGCCGAAGAGCTTTGGGACGGCACGCGGGGCGAGGCTGGCGCAACGTGGGACGGCATGATCCTGCCCGCGCGTTACCGCACCTCTCCAGATGGCCTTCCCGTGGCGATCATCCCCTTTGCGATTGAGACCGAAACCGGCGTGGCCGCGCTCAATTCCGGCCAATCGGGCCGCTACATCTCGCTCGTGTTGACGCTTGATACACCCGACGACGACACCTGGGGCGCCGAGGATATCAACTTCATCGACCCGGGTGATTACGCAGGCTACGCCGAGACCCGTTAAACCCATTCCGGCACCTCGTCCGGCATGAACGGCAGGTCCGTGTCGACCGTCTTGACGCCAAGCGCGGTCAGCGCCGCATGCACCTGACCGCGATGGTGCGTCTGGTGATTGAACAGCTGCATGGCACACAACGTTCGCGGCATGGTCATCTGACGCCCCACGCCTTGCGAGTACCAGCTCAGATCACCCTCGAAATCGCTGTTATCCGTGCCCCAGGCCCAAGCCGCGATGCGCGCGTCCAGCTTGGGCCGTTCCGCCATCATCGTGGGCCAGTCATAGGCATCCGCAGTGTCGGTCAACGGCGCCTCAGGCCCCTCGCCCCCGTCAAAGCGCGAGATCCAGATCATGTCGCCCCAGAAGGAATGGCTCAGAGTGCCCTGGATCGAACGCCAGAACAGCCCGCGATCCTCGGTGCGCTGTGCGTCCGACAACTCATTACAGGCCTGAAACATCCACTGGTTCTGCCAGGCGTTGTATCGCGCCATGGTCCGCGCGTAGGCGGGGCCGACCATTACTTGCCGCCCGCCGAACCGCCCCATTCGATGGGACAGATTTCCGCCGACTTGCCTGAGAAATCCCACATCTTGCCGAAGTCGCGCACCTTCGATTTCAGGCCGCGCGCGGCGATGATGTCTGGGCCCATCCAGTACTTGGAGTTCGTGATCATCACCGGATGATCGGGCGACGCGCCGTCAATCATTTCGATCTCGCCCTGGATCTTCTTGCCGACGAACAGCCCACGCTTCTTGCCGTCGCGCGTGATCTCGACCTTCTCGCGCTCCGCCGAAACGATGTCGGACACCAGAAGCGTGAACAGCCCCGTGGTCCCGCCCGCAGCGCCCGAGAAGATCTCCAGCAGCCCTTGATAGGCCTTCCCGCTGGCGCGCTCATCGACATAGGCCGCGACCTGCCATCCGCCTTCGGCCATCTTGCCGGGGATATAGACCATCAGGCCCACGTTCAGCCCGCTCAGGTCTTCGCCCTCGAAATGACCCTCGTCGATGGCAATGCCCATCCAGGCCTTACAATCGCCGTCCGTCGGATCGTGTTTCCCAAGCGAGACTACGCAAGGACAGAACACGGTGCAGGAGCAATTCAGGATCAGCTCCCCTTGATCGCCCAATCGCGCGGCTTCAACTGCCGCCGCTTGGGGTTGTCCATCCGCTGGTCGATCCGCTGGCTGACCGGCAACCGGTCCGCGTCGGGGCGTTTCTTTACGGCCATATCTCTCTCCCTCAAGCGATGAACGGATAGCCGAGCACAGCCAAACCGCCCAAAATCAGCGCCACTCCCAGTGGCTTGGTCACATAATGCCCCACCTGGGGCAGCTTTTCGATCACCATGAACAGCGTGGCGAGGCCCATCCAGAGCAGGCTCATCATGCCGCCCACAAAGCCGAGCGCCATGAAGCCCCAGCAGCAGCCCGCGCAGAACGCGCCAAGGCCCATTCCCATCCGCACACCACCCGCGAAGCCGGTCTTCCAATGGCCCAGGAAATAATTCATCGGCGCATGGCACACGCCATGGCAGACCTCTTTCGCGCGGGTGAACTGGAACGCGCCGACCACGATCAGCAGCGCGCCCGAGACCCACAAGGCGTTCGGCACACCCATCATGTCGATAATCCCGGCGCGCAGAAGCCCGATCTGGACCATGGCAAAAATTGCGGCGACCCCGATCCAGACGATGGAATAGCCGCCCAACACGCCCAACCACCCGGCCCGCGTGCCATCGGCGGAGGTCATTAGACGTTCGTAGTTCACCAAGGTTGGCACGAGCGTCGGCAACATCATCGCCGCCATCATGATCGACCACATGCCAAAGAGCGGACCGAAGCGGGTCATGGCAGACATATCCATGCCGCCCATCTCCATCTCGTCCATCGCCATGTCATCGTCCATGGCCATCGGCATCGCCGTCTCGTCATCTGACGGCGTGTCGCCATCCATGGCCATAACGCCCATGTCCATCGGCTCGGACATCTCCATGTCCATACCCATGGACATGCGCCCGAGCCAATCCAGCCCCATTCCGCTTGCCATTTGATACAGCACAACCCACGCCACCAGAATGCCGCCAAAGAAGCCAAGCCACAGCGTGTTGCGGATTACGTGCGTCACCGGCCACTCCCTAAACGGTGATTCTGCTTGCCGAACGTGATGTCAGACATTTAAATGTCTGACAAATGAAAATCGACCCAAACAGCTCCGCCGATCTTTCGGCGCAGATTGCCGCCGCGATCCGCGATGCCATTGTCTCGGGCAAGCTGATCGTCGACGAACGGCTACCGTCCGAATCCGAGCTTGCCGACCAGTTCGAGGTCTCGCGCTCCACCGTGCGCGAGGCGCTCAAACGCCTTGCCGCGCAATCCCTGATCCGCACGCAGCGCGGGGCATTCGGCGGCGCTTTCGTGAACCGCCTCAGCTATGAAGATGCCTATCGCGGCCACATCACCACATCGACGCTGCTACTGGGCATGAACAATGTCAGCTTCGACACGGCCTGCGAAGCGCGCTTTGCGCTGGAACGTGCCTGCGCACGCCTGTCGGCCGCACGCCGCGATGCCGACCACCTGGCAACCATGCGTGCCGAGATCGTGCGACAAGCGCAGCCGGGCCTTTCTGATGAAGCCTTCTGCGCCTCAGACGTCGCCTTTCACCGCGCGCTGGTTGATGGCGCGGGCAATCCGGTCATGTCTTACCAACTTGCCGGCGCGGTTGAGGCGATGCAGCCGCTGATGAACATGATCACCTTCACTGCCCGCGACCGGGCCGAGATTGTGCGCCTGCACGAACAAATCGCGGACGCGGCGGATGCGGGCGACGGTGAAGCCGTTATCACGGCCTTGTCGGAGCTTGAGGCCTATACCAAAGCGTTGGCTCAATCGGTCTTCGATGCCCGTGCAAAGGCCGCCGACACACAAACGTAGCCAACCGTCACTATTTCAGTGTCGCGCGAAGTTCACGTAACCTCTGAAGGTTGTGCAACGGCAAAGGATACCCCCACGCCCCATGATATCCCGCGGTCCCGAACCGTGCCTCTGCCTCGTGGGAAAGCCAAAGAACATCGTCCATGAGGTGCTTCAAGGCAATGGGCCGTGCCGTCCCGAAATCCTGCCATGGAAGGCTTTCATCCCAGACCACATGGTCTCCCTCATCGCGATACGGGTACCATTCGCGGATGCGCAAAACGATCTGGTCTGCACCGCTTGCTTCTTTGACAAACCGGAACTCTGCCCGCGTCGGCTCCATGTCTGCAAAAGCCGTGGCGTCCTTCGACCCTTCGGCCAAGGCGATCAACGCCTCAACGATCTGGGCGAATGAGTCTTCCACATAAGAGACATAGCCATGCCAAACAGCCGTCTCATCCAGGGGATCATCGGCACCTTTCGGGTCAAGACGAATGATCAGGTCGGCCCATCCATGGGTTTGGCTATCGGGCCAGAACATCAGGATCGTGCGGTCCCCATTGGCGTAGTCCGGCACCGGCTTTGCAACGAGGGGCCGTTTGTCGCGCGGCGGCAATCCCGCTTTTTCGGCGGCTTCCGGGTTCTGATAAAATCTAGGAATTTCATTTCAATTGGTGGGGCAGGACCAGATGCACTTCGTCAAAGCTACCGCCCTCGCAAGGGTCATTGCAACAACACGGCAGGCTCAAGCGGCGCATCATCTCAAAGCGCTTCGTCAGGCACAGCGCGGTAGATCCGCGTCAGAACGGCGGTGCCTACAAGCATTGTGACAATGTCGACGAGCGCGAAGCCCACCCGCATGATCACCTCGCGCCCGGTGGAATAGTCCTGATCCAGCGCGACCAGCACGCCGAACGAGGCGGCGTACAGAATGATCGAGGCGAACGTCGCCCATAAGCTCGCCCCGAACACCGCACCTGCAACCCCGCGCGTGGCGCGCCACGAGGCGCGCATGCCAATTCCCTGCCCATCCAGAATGGCAACCGATGGCAGGCCGATGCCCATGCGGAACAGCAGGAGGATCGAGCTGAAAATGATCAGGAAGACAAAACCAACTGCCAGTGCCAGAAGGCCAGCTGATAGGCTCGTTGGATCAAAGATGTCATCCTGCAAAGTCATCACCACAACGTCCTGCAGCGCCTGATCAACGAGTGCCGACAGCAACAGCGCAGGTAGCCCGAAGAAGAACAGCAACATCAACCCGATGATGATCCCGATCACGACCCAGGCCAGCATGTATTTAAGGATGATCATCAACCGCATTTGCGGCAAAAAACTGGGCGCCTCTTTCAAGACAACGAACCGATGCCAGGACGCGGCAACCGTGCCGAGCATCACCAGGAACATGAGGTTCACGTACCATTCACTGGGCACGGGGCTCCGTGCATTAACATCGTACAGCACCCAATGGGCGTAGACGCGCCCGGCAAGGATGTGGAGCGCGATGTAAAGGGCGAACCAAGGTCCGCCGATCCTGAGGACGGCACCAAAGTTGTTCAGAAGGTCGCCGATCGCTCCGAAAAAGAGCGATGTGGCTGTGATGCGTGTGTCCATGTCGTCCCTGTGTTTTGCGTGGCTCATCCTCGCATTGCGTTCTGCCTCGTCAAGCTAAACCAGAACTGTTGGCACGTCGAAACCTCAATGAGGTACACCTCTTTTTGTATGTTTGTCAGCACTTTAACCCCCGGTTTCAACCTTGCAACCACGCGGTCAAATCCACTGGACCGCAGCGCGCCTGCGCCCTAAACTCTCCGGCAGTCTGATCGTAACGAGACGCCAACAGGGACCATAAAACATGACCAAGACCACGCTGCTCGCCTCCGCCGCGACGCTCGCCCTTTCGGGCGCGGCCTCTGCCGAAGGCCTCACCGTTTTTGACTATTCCGGGTTCGAGGATCCGAGCTTCCACCAGCCATTCATCGATGCCCACGGCGCGCCGGAATTCGTGTTCTTCGGCGATGAAGACGAAGCGTTTCAGCGCCTTTTGGCAGGCTTCCAATCCGACGTGACGCATATCTGCGCAGGCTCCGTCCCACGCTGGCAGGCGTCGGGCATTATCGAGGCATGGGATCAGGACCAGATCGCGGCGTTTGAGACGCTGAATGCGGATCTTGTGGGCCAAGATGTGCTGGCGGGCAGTGAAGAGCTGTTCTTCCTACCGACTGACTATGGCTCCACTGCGGTGGCCTACAACGCCGATGAGCTGTCGGCTGAGGATGTCGCGAGCTTGGAGATCTTCAACAACCCCGCCTATGCCGGTCGTCTGTCGATCCCCGACAATGTGGATGACGCCTACGCGCTGGCATACCTCGCCACCGGCGTGACCGACTGGGCAAACGTCACGGATGAACAGTTCGAGGCCGCGACCGATTGGCTGCGTGGCATTCACCAGAACCTGCGCACCTATTGGACTGACCCGGCCGAGATCAGCCAGTTGATCGGCTCGGGCGAGGTTTTGGCAGCATGGGTCTGGAACGAGGTACCCGTCGCCATGGCGGAAGAAGGCTTCAACGTCGGCTTCGCCCGCAACACGACCGAGGGCACGTCCGTCTGGCTCTGCGGTTATGTGAACATGGTTGAAGCCCCCGGCGAAGAGGCCTTGGCGTATGATTATGTGAACGCCGTGCTCAGCGATGCCTCCGCGGGCCCGCTTCTGGGCAATGGCTTTGGATCGGCCAACGACGCGGCCCTGCAAGCCTTGGGCGCCGAGGCAATGGAGGCCGCTGGTCTTGGCGAAGTGACCGTGCCTGTGCTGGCGCAGCTGCCGATCTCGAACGAGCAGCGGGAGCGTCAGGCCGAAGCGTTTGAGCGGATCAAAGCAGGCTTCTGATCCCCTACCACAATCCACGAAACCAAGCGCGCCCACATTGCCGGGCGCGTTTCTTTTGAGCCAATGTTCAGAAAAGAAAAAACGCGATCGGGGGTGAGCCCGTCGCGTTCTAGGTGACCTTACGGTCCTGCCGCCACTCAGTCGGACGGTGTATATTTTGTCCTTTGCAGCCGCAGCCGCGACACGGGTAAGTCGACCGCGGCTGCAAAGGTGAAGTTTGCGAAGTGACCTCCGGATTGCTCCGGGCACGCTTCAATCGCCTCGCTCCCTTTCACCTACCTGTATACATGTTCACACAGCTGTATACAAGTTGGTTTTGAGACCAATTAGATCAAAAATGGAGCAAAACAGCCAATTGACGCAACGTCATCCGGCGCGGCGCAACCATTCTTCTTGCTCATCACTTTCGATGGCTTCCGCAAAATGACTGCGGACCAGGGCAATCGCGGTATCGACGGTCATACCGCCTTCCATCAGGACCCGGGCAGCCATCAATCCGCTGCGCCCTGCCCCGTATTGGCAGGCAAAGGCACTGGTTTCGTTGCGCGACAACGCAGCGGCACGGTGTGAGCGGTTCTTGTCCCAGTCATTGCTTTGCGCATCGGTGGGCACGGAATAGTCCACGATCGGAAAGTGGGTGATCGAAAGGCCCACCTCATTTGCGATGTCGATGAGCGACGGAATGAACTCCGCGTCCAGCTCGTCCGCTTCTACCAACAGAGTGAGAGTTGTCGCCCCAAGCTCGCGCAGGCCCTGCAATGTCTCGCGGCAGGCCTCTGGCAGGAACAGGGCTGATCCGTCGATGCTCGTCTCGAGGCCTGGGAACCCGGCCATGGCGATCGCCCCACCCGCAGGGTGCGGGATGACCGCACGGATCGAGCCCGGCAGGACCGGATCAGTGTCGTGGCGTTTTGGAAGAGACATGCGTTGGCTTTCAAGTAATGCTGTATACAGATATACTTGCCCCCAACACTTTGCAAACACAGGTTGCCCGCGTCCAAATGGCCAAAAACAATGCAGAAACAATCGCCAATGCGCTGCGCAAGCGCATTTGCCTGGAGGCGCCGACAGCCAGCCCGGTCTTGCACGAACAGGCACTGGCTCAGGAATTCGGCGTCTCGCGCACACCCGTCCGTCAGGCCCTGCAGGGTTTGGCTTATGAGCGCTTGGTTGAAGTCCGCTCCGGTGTTGGAACCGTCGTTTCGCCGTTAAAGGCGGAAGATCGACAGCGAGATATCGACCTTGCCTTCGCGCTTTTGAAAGTGGCGGCGGACATCGAAGGGGATCGTCCACTTTCGGTTGAAGCCAATGCCTATATCGTCGCGTTGGAGCGTCAGGTCAGCGCCGCGAAAGAAATGAACCTTGAGACCAATTTCGCGATCCGATCGACAACGCTGAGTATCATTACCGGCGAAATGTCGAGCGATATTCTGGCCAACGCGCTCAAGGCTGCCCTGTGGCGGTTGTTCCGCTGGCGCATGGCGGAGGCGGCGGAAACCGGCTCTGGCATCGATAGCCGCTTGCCCGAAGTGATGTCGCGCATGGCCGATGCGACACGTATCGGTACCGTTCGCGCCCTTCTGGAAGCCCAATCCTTGCCGAGCGACGAAGGTTGAACCGGCGCGTGACCATCCGTATATGTAAAGCGTCCTCTCGGGGACTATGGACATAAACGCGCTCGTAATAAGCGGATCGGACCCGGGGCGGTACCCGGCGGCTCCACCAACATATCCTTCATTTGGGGATGGTACGGGGCCGAAATAGGATCGACGAACGTCTAAAGGGGTTAGCTTTGTCTCGGCGGGGTGCCACCGTATCGGCCCGACAAGTACAATTGCAAATGACAATCGTGCTCCGGCAATGGCTCTCGCAGCGTAAGCTGTCCTGAGTCGCCGACTTTAAGCCCAGTTCTCTAGCCAGAGCTGGCGGGGTTCGCAGGCACCTGGCAACAGAAGCCTGCATTTTCCACCTTGTTCGCCGCGATCTGCCCCTCCTTCAAAGCTCAGGATCGACCCGTGGCTTGTTGGAGGGACGTCAGATCAAGTGGCGAGTTTCAGGGCCTGCCCATCGCGCCCTTTCAGGCCAATGCGCGCGGCCTGCATGTCGGCCACACCATCTTCAAGCTCAGGGAAAATGGCATAAAGCTCCTGCCGCTGCGGTTCGGTCAGCACCGAAACGGTGTCAGCGGCCGGGTGGAAACTCTCCGTCTCCAGACCTTCGGAATAGATCACTTCGTGTCGGTCAAAGGCGATGTGGAAATACTCCACGCCATCGGCAGTGACATCGTCGGGGCGAATGGTGTTGTCGTTGATCAGCGTAAACGCCGGGGTCAGAACGCCTTCAGGGCTGCCAAACAACATCTCGGCCCGCCAATCGCGGACCAACACGCGGTGTTGGCGGGAGACGCAGAGGTCACGCGACGGCACCTGATCGGCGATTGCACCAGCGCTGATCCGAACCGGGCGCAGCTCGGGCCGCGCTGACAGGGCGCTGGCGGGAAGACGGGTCGCGCCGATCCAGCGGATCGGTTGCGCGCCATGGTCCCGGGTGACAATCCGGTCGCCAATCTGAAGATCCTCGACCGCGCGTTCACCTTCCATTGTCAGAATGTGCGTCCCGCGGGTGAAACACACGAACATCGGCAAGGCGAAGCCATCAACGACCAGCGTATCGCCGTTCGGCGTAAAGGTTGCCACAACCTCAACCTCGAGCGTGTCACCCAGTTCGAAATCATATCCAGACACTTCAAAGCAATCGATGCGCAACCCCAGAGGCGTTTCGATGATCGCCGGACTGTCGGCCGGAATTTCAATCGCTGTCTGATCGCCATTTTCGTCGGTGACGATGATCTCGATCTTCTCCAGTTCGGGCAGCGGCGGCGGTGTGGTGATCAGGTCGGTCAACTGGCTCAGATCCGTGATCTGGGTGGCCGAGGTATCGTTGCCATCGCCCGGGGTCGGGTCCGTGTTGTCAAGCAGGTGCAATTGGCTGAGCTGTGCGTTCGCACCGATACCGATTGCTGTTATGTCCGCGTCGAACTCATTCTCCAGCTCTGCCACTTCACTGTTGAAGTTGCCCGCGTTGGACCGGCCATCGGACAGAAACAGGACAAGGTTGTTGTCGTCCGGGCCCACATCGCCGGCGTCACGCCATTCATCCACCACTTCATCGAGGCCCTGCTCGAAGTTGGTTCCACCACCTGAGGTCAGGCCATCAACGGCGCTGTCAAAATCACCCTGCTCATCAAGCGTGAAATTGCCAAGCGTATTGCCGCCGGAATTGTATTCAACCAGAGTGACCGTGACATCCGCAGGGTCGTAACCGGCATCCACAAGCGATTGGAAAACGGCCTTGGCCGCCAGTTTCTGCGCTTCGAGGAACGTATCATTGTTCCCGTCCCCATCGACGTCCGAGCCCGAACTGTTTCGGGTTGACCCGGAGGTGTCGATGACAAGCGCCACGTTGACGTCCTGGCTGGTCGCGCCAGTCGTGATATCGGCGGTGACTTCGAACGTATCGGTGGCGAATGTCGGCAGCTCAGCCGTCAGGCCAACATCGATACCGTTGATCGTACCAGTGTCTGATCCGCTTTGTGTATCCGTTGACGAAACCATGCGCGATCCCCCGTGCGATTGTTTCTGAAATGGAATAAATACCTTAAAAATAACAATAAAGCGCCATTATCCGCGTGGGAAGAGAATTCTGGAACTCAGGTATTTCTTTCAGTCTGCACGATTAAAACTTGTGCGGTGAGTGATCCAACCGAGGTCCTTGCGCGTTTAACGTTCACAAGGGCAAGCAAATCGGGTTCAAAACACATGACCGCCATCGACTATATCAACTACGCTGTCGCCGTCCTGACCATAGGATTGGGTCTGCTCGGCTGGCTTGCGCCGCGCTGGACCATGGATGTGCTGGATATGAAGTCCGGACCCACCAACATGGCCTATACCGAAGTGTCCGCCGTATCGGGCTGCTTGTTCGTCGGTATCGGCGCGGGCGTGCTGTTCCTGAACGAACCGATGGCATGGATCGCTTTGGGTCTTGCCTATGGCGGGGCCGCTGTGGGTCGCGTGACTTCGATCCTGCGTGATCAGGCCGGATCGCGCCAAAGCTGGACGTTCTTCGGGACCGAAGCCGCGCTCGCCGCATGGTTGGTCATTGCGAACACGCCTGCCACCTGATCCCGCCAGACCGCCTTTCATATCGGCACGAATCTCGTATGGTGATCAGGTCTGCACGCAACCGGTTCATATTCATGCCTGAAAGCACGTCCTCCATTCCCTATGGCCGCCTCATGCATGAGGCTGTTTGCGGTGTTATCCGTGAGGTGCTGCAAGGCGTGTCAGACAATGGTCTGCCGGGTGAACATCATTTCTTCATTACCTTCAACACGCGCCACGAAGAGGTCGACTTGGCCGACTGGCTGCGCGATCGGTACCCCGAAGAGATGATGATCGTGATCCAGAACTGGTATGATGATCTTGTCGTCGAGCAATCGCACTTTGCCGTGACCCTGAATTTCGGCGACGCGCCCGAACGCCTTAAGGTGCCGTTCGATGCAATCCTGACCTTCGTGGACCCCTCCGTCGAATTCGGCTGGCGGTTTGAGCGAAATGAAGAGGAGCCGGATGGGCCGTCGCCCGATGGTGGTGGCCCCGACGGAGAAACCGGGGCAGACGAAGATGGTTCTGATACCGCCCCGCGCGATGCAGAGGTCGTGAGCCTCGACACCTTCCGCCGCAATACCTGACCCTCCGCGCCCCAACGTCCAGGAAGATCCGAATGGCCACCAGCGATTTTGCCCTGTTCATGGGCCAGCTTTTGCGCAAACCGCATCAGGTTGTAGCCCTTGCGCCCTCTTCCAAGGGCCTGTGTGCAGAGATGGCGGCGGAGCTTGATCCGGCAAAAGGTCCGGTCATCGAATTGGGGGCGGGTACCGGCAACATCACGCGGGCCATTCTGGACGCCGGAATCGCGCCGGAAGCCTGCCATTCGATCGAGATGAACCCGGATTTCTGCGACCGCCTCCGAGACAATTTCCCAGGCCTCAACGTCTATCAGATGAGCGCGGGCGATTGCGGCGATCTGCCAGTCGAGAATGTACAGGCGGTTGTCTCTGGTCTGCCGCTCTTGTCCATGCCCACACAGCTACAGCGCGACATCATGACGGGCTTTGCAAAGAAGGTTCAGCCCGGTGGCGACTATGTCCAGTTCACCTATGGGCCTAAACCACCCGTCACAAAAATAGTGCGCGAGGAGTTGGGACTGACCTGGCGCAAAAGCCACAAGATTTGGTGGAACATGCCACCAGCCCGCGTCTATCGCTTTTCGCAATCCAGCTAAGCAAGCGGTCCTAGAAAAAGCGACCGACGTTCTTTCAGGCTCTTTCGCCATGTGATCAACAAGCAAACGCACCCGCTTGGTTCGGCGCAGGTCGGAATGCAGCAAAATCCAGACTGAGCGGTCAAGCCAAGGCGCCACGCCCGGAACAGGGACCAGATCCGGAAAGACTGTTTCGAAATAGACCGGCAGACGCGCCATCCCAAGCCCCGCGCGTACCAGGTTCACCTGCATATAGAAGCCACGAACGGCGTGCCGGAGGCGAGCCCTGGGAAAGGCGGTTTCCTTCACCCACGCGCCTTCGTCACCCCAACCAATCCACGAAAGCCCCTGCCCTTGCGGCCCGCGATCTGACCAATTTCGGTCGAGATAACCTTGGCTGGCGTAGACGCGTGCGGCGGTCTGGGCGACCTTCCGGCCCACGACATCATCATCTACCGAGAACCCGACCCTTACAGAAACATCGACCTCCGCCCGTTCGAGGCTTTGGATGCGGTTGGAGATGTCGACATCAAGCTCGATCTGCGGATGTTTGGCGGTGAACGTCCCAAGGATCGGGGCCATAACGTCAAAGGCCAGCCCCGGCGGCATCGTCAGGCGGATCAAACCTGCCGGCTCCCGATCCAGCCCGGTCAACTGACGGCGCGCGGCAATCACCGCGGCCTCGGCCTCTTCCGCTTGCGGGATCAGGGTCTCACCGGCTTGCGTCAGGATCAGCCCACGCGGCGTGCGATCGAACAGACGCACACCATAGGCCGTTTCAAGCGCGCGCAGATGGCGATCCACGGTTGCATGGGTTGCGTCCAACGCATCCGCCGCGCCACGCAGGCTTCCGTTGCGTGCCACAGCAAGGAAATAGGGAAGTCCGCTCCAATCCATGGGGGCTTATAGCAGATGCTGCAGCACGAAGTGGACCGAATTCTGACCGCAGCGGTGCGTATGTGGCACTTCTGGATAAAATTCGAGCCGTTACATCTGGCTCATCTTTCGCATCCTTGAGGAGCCCACCCATGCCGAATGTATCCGTCACCCGCCAAGTCCAAGTCCCCCTGGATGCCCTTTGGGCGTCATGGGACGATTTTGGAGACATCGCCAAATTCAATCCGAACCTCAATGCTTCCTACCTTATCAACGCACGCCAGGCTTCGGGCAAAGGGGCCGAGCGGCAATGTGATCTGACCGATGGCAAAACCTACCTCAAGGAGAAGATCACCGGCTACGACCCGCACCGGCGGCTGGAGATCGACATCTACGAGTCAAACATGCCGATCAAGAATGCCCGCGCCGTGTTCGACTTCCGTGCCCTTGGCCCGAAACGCTCCGAGGTGACGATGACCATGCACTTCACGCCGCCGTTCGGCCCGCTTGGCTATTTGATGCTGCCGCTGATGAAACCGCAGATGCGCGGCTTGCTGGCGAAGCTGTTGGACGGCAACAAAGCCTATGTCGAACGTGGCGAAGAAATCGTGCGTGTGGCTGCGTAACATGGCCCATTACGTTATCGCGCAACTCGATGTGACCGACCCCGAGGCGTTCATGGAAAGCTACGCCAAGCCGTTGGGGCCGCTCTATGATCGGCATGGCGGCAGGGTCGTGGCAGCGTCCATGGCGCCGTCCATGGTGGAAGGCAGCAGCACGGCGAACATGGTTGCTGTGCTGGAATTCCCCTCCGAGGATGCCTTCGACAATTGGTACAGTGACCCCGACTATCAGCCGCTTTTGGCAAAGCGGCGAGCGCTGACGCGCATGGGATCGAGCCGGTTGATCGCGCTGCCCGGCGCTTAGCCTCGTCCACCGCCTGCCCTGTATTTGTGGGCGGTGGGCAAGTGGCCATCGACGCATCGCCACTGGTAGCGCAAACCTGCGGCCGACCATGCGTTGCACCCCCTTCCGGCCCCGGTAAACCGCTTCGTAAGCCGCATACCGGAGGATAATATGACCCAAACCCGTACAGAGACCGACAGCTTTGGCCCGCTGGAGGTTCCCTCCGACAAGTATTGGGGCGCGCAGACGCAGCGCTCGATCCTGAATTTCCCTATCGGGTGGGAAAAACAGCCCGTAGCTGTTGTTCGCGCCTTGGGTGTGATCAAGCGCGCCTGTGCTGAGGCCAACCACAAAGCTGGCAAGCTCGATGGGATCGGCGAGGCCATTATTGAAGCAGCGCAGGAGGTGATCGACGGCAAGCTCGACGACAACTTTCCGCTGGTTGTCTGGCAGACGGGTTCCGGCACGCAATCGAACATGAATTCGAACGAAGTGATCGCCAACCGCGCGATTGAGATCCTTGGCGGTGAGATCGGCTCCAAAACCCCCGTACACCCCAACGACCATTGCAATATGGGCCAGTCGTCGAACGACACGTTCCCCACTGCCATGCACATCGCCACCGCCATGACGGCGCGGGATGTGACTTTGCCGGGCCTGCGCAAGCTGCTGGCCGCGCTGGAAGAGCGTGCGGCGGCCTTTGAAGGCATCATCAAGATCGGCCGGACCCATACGATGGATGCCACGCCGCTCACGCTTGAACAGGAATTCGGCGGCTACGCCCATCAGGTTCGCAAGGGGATCGAGCGGGTCGAAGCGGCACTGGGCGACATCTACGAACTGGCGCAAGGCGGCACGGCTGTTGGCACCGGGTTGAATTCTCCCAAGGGCTGGGGCGAGGAAGTTGCGGCCAACATGGCGCGGATCACCGGCCTGCCCTTTGTCACGGCCCCCAATAAATTCGAGGCGCTTGCAGGCCACGATGCCATGGTCGCCATGTCGGGCGCGATGAAGACCGTCGCTGCCTCGCTCTTCAAGATCGCCAATGACATCCGCTTGCTCGGCTCTGGGCCCCGCTGCGGCCTGGGTGAGCTGATGCTGCCAGAGAATGAGCCCGGTTCGTCCATCATGCCGGGCAAGGTGAACCCGACGCAGTGTGAGGCGATGACGCAGGTCTGCGCCCATGTGATCGGCAATGATGCCGCCGTCGGCTTCGCCGGCAGCCAGGGCCATTTCGAGCTGAACGTCTACAAGCCCATGATGGCTTATAACGTGCTCCAATCGATGCAGCTTGTCGGCGATGCCTGCGTGGCCTTCACCGACAATTGCGTCGCCGGGATCGAGGCGAATACGCAACGCATCGACAAGATCATGAACGAAAGCCTGATGTTGGTCACGGCCCTTGCCCCCACCATTGGCTACGACAACGCCACAACGGTCGCCAAGACGGCTCACAAGAACGGAACGACCCTTAAGGAAGAGGCGATCGGTCTGGGTTTTGTGGATGAAGAAACCTTTGACCGCGTCGTGCGTCCCGAAACCATGATCGGCCCGAAGTGACGGGAAAGGTCGTCAGCCTGTCCCGAGCACGCAAGGCGCGTGCCCGGGACGCAGGCCGCCGCCAGGCAGATGCCAATGCGGCCAAACACGGCCGCACCAAGGCTGAGCGTCTGACCGACGCAAAACGCAATGCCAAAGACACGCGCGACCTCGACGCACACAAACGCGATGACTGACGCCCGCCCCCGCAAGCGCTCCCTGACCTTACAAGGCCACCGCACCAGCGTGTCGCTTGAGGATGCGTTCTGGGAAGAACTTCAGGCGATGGCCGAGGCCCGCGAGATGTCCGTGAACGCGCTGGTCGCCGAAATCGACGCCGCACGCGGGGTGTCTGCAGGGCTCGCCTCCGCGATCCGGGTGCATATCCTGGCGGAGCTCAAAAGGCGGTAAGGTCCAGTTAACCAAGGCTGGATAGTGTTTTGGGATGGATAAGCAGCCCCCAAACGTCAGCCCCGAAGTATTTATTGCGGACATCTTTGGAACCAAACTCGTCCGCGATGGAACGGTCGTCCGTCGCAATATGCGCGATGTTGAGCGCTACTATGAACGGAAGGCCTTCATCAACGAAGTCTACAGGCACGGGTCTCGAGCCGTCGAAAATGCGGGCCAGATCGTTATTTTCTGTAACTGCGAACCGGTTCGTATCCTACGGCCGCGCGCCCAGATTGACGCACGCTAGCAGAAAAACTCGAGTTTTTCTGGCCCGGAAAACTGCAGTTTTCCCAACGGAAATCTCCAGATTTCCGCCCACGTCTCTACCGCCGTGACACACGCAACCGGATCCCATCCTTCGCCCGCACCGTCAGATACGCCACCGGTACCGGATCATCCCCCTCAACCCGCTCAAACCGGAATGCCCGCACCAGCATCGCCAGCAGTAGCGGCCCCTCAACCATCGCGAACCCGGCGCCAGTGCACACCCGCGCCCCGGCAGAGAAAGGAATGAACGCCTCACGCGTGCATTGCTTACCGTTCTCCGTTTCCCACCGCCCGGGATCAAACCCGTCCGGGTTTTCCCACAAGCGCTCTTGCCGATGCAGATGCCACGGCGAAATTACCACTTGGCTGCCCACTTTGACCGACCGGTCTCGGAAGGTCTCGGGGCAGGTCGTCTCCCGCACCATCATCGGCACCGGCGGGTAAAGCCGCAGCGCCTCGCGAAACACATCGCGGGTAACACGCAGATTGGACATCGCACCAAAATCCGGTGCTTCGGGCAAAAGCGCGGCTTCCGCCGCAACCTTGTCCTGCCATGCGGGATACCGCGCCAGCAGATACAGCGCCCATCCAAGCGCCGAGGCGCTCGTTTCGTGCCCCGCCAGAAAGAAAATCGCGACCTGATCGACCATTTCTTCGGTCGTGAAGCGCTCGCCCGTTTCCGGATCCCGGGTCGTCATGATCTTTGTCGCCAGATCATCGGGCGCGGTCCCGGACTTGATCTCGGCCATCCGCGCCTCGGTCATCTCAGTAATCAGCGCTCGGATCGCCTTTGCTGTGCGCCGCGTCTCAGCCCTATGACCCCGCGGCAGCCACTTGGGCAGCGGCACAAAAGCCGCCGCGTTCAAGATCGGTTGCGTCCGCTGATAGGCACGGAATTCGTGAAAAACGCGTGTGGCGATCTCGGCCTCGATCGGCAGAGAGAAGAGCGTGCGAAAGATGACATCTGCCGCCGCATGGCTCATCTCCTCTTCAACTTCAACCACACCTTCTGGCATCCGCGTGGTCGAGGCCGCGCCTGCCGCCCACATTGCCGGGAAGGTGTCGCGCAGCCGTCCGCCCTCAAAAGCCGGGTCAATGATCCGCCTTTGTCTTTGCCATTCTTGGCCGTTGGTCAGAAATACCGAGTTCCCCAGCAAAGGCCTCAACCCCTCGCCAACCCGGTCTGATTTCGGAAAGTCGAGCGGGCGCGCTTTCAACACCTCCTCCACCAGCGAGGGCTGGTTGATCATGTAGGAGCGGAAGAATGGCGTCCGAAACTCTGCCATCCACGCCCGATAAAGCCGCGCGGGTTGCGCGGACAGGATATCGTCGCGAAAGAGCCGCATGTAGCGCCAGAGGGAGACACGCTCGGCCCGCGCCGGAGGTTTTGGCGGCAGGTCCGTCACGCCGCGATGTCCGTGAACTTGTTCACTGGCATCTCAAGGCGTGACTTTGATGGGGCCCGCGCGCCAAACCGGTCCCACAAGGTCATTGGGCCAGCGGTTACACGAAAGTAGTCATAGACCTCCGGGCCGTCAGGCAAACGATCAAAGGCATTCAGGTACTGGAAGTGCAGCTCAAACAGCTTCCATTTCAGACGCGCCTGTTCGTCGGCCGACAAAGTCTGGGTGAAGGCCGCTGAAATCACCAAAGGCCAACGCTTGCCTTCCGGTGCGACGCCAGAGACAGAGACCGGATCACACAGCGCAAAGGCGCAGCCATCACTTGGGGCCGTGACATCGACCCAAGGCACATCACCTGCGCCCATGAATGCCAGATCCGCCCGCAATCGCCCCGCTTTTGGCAGGAACGACACCATCGGCACCACATGGCCAAGGGTCAGCAAGGACAGCACTGGCCCATTCTCGGGAACGCGCCCGGCCCGGATCAGGTCCGCCAGAACGGATACCGCGATATAAGCGCCTGAGGAATGGCCGACGATCAGAACTTCGTCCACATCCTTGCGCAAAACCTCGGCAATCCGGTCCGCAAAATCGCGCATGCGCGCCTCCTGCTCAGGGGGTAAGCGCCCTTCAGAGAGGAGGAAAACGCGTAGTCCTTCATCAGATACCAAGCGTAAAGATGATCGCGCCGCGCGCACCAGCGCAGGAACAGATAGCCAAGCCCCAGCCCGCCCAACCACGCAAAGGGCTGGAATGCATCGAACGGATTGGCCAGCACATCCGCTCCGATCATCGCCATGAGCCCATGGGCGCCGCGATAGATCAGCCAAGCCGCGCAACCGGCAATGGCCAATGCCACAAGGCCTTGCAATAGCAGCACGACCACCGGGTAAAGCGCTGCAATCACTGGCCCCTTCCTGAGCCGCATCAATCGCCACAATGCGCCTGACCCGATATAGGCCCATGCGGTGCGGACCAGGGCCATGTAAGTTGCGGCAATCCCACCCTGCATCCGGTCCCGCACGATGTCCGCCCAGTAGAGCACTTCCAGATCGGCGGAGACCTCCGCCCCCTCGATCTGCGCGTCCACGCGCCAGCCAAAGCGGGCGCCTTCCGGCGGCTCCCGCTTCTCAATCACGTAACCTGAGATGTCCGCCTGCCGCGCGGCCTCCCGCCGGTAGCGTTCCCGATAGGCGCGCGGCGGCACCGGATCGAAGCCGGGGATATAGAGGACATGTCTGCGAGAAACGCTGGCCATGACCGCCACAATAGCGGTCGATTTCGGCAGCACTAGGGCAATTCAGCCCAAGGCGCCAAGGGCTGGGAAGGTTTCAAGCAGCCAGAAGGCAAATGCCGAAAACGCGCCGGTCATCAGGGCGATGCCGACGGCGACCAGCAATCCCCCCATGATACGTTCAATCAGCTTCATGTGCCGTTTCATCTTTGCCATCAGCCCCTGCGCGCGGTCGATGAAGGCCGCGGCCAGCAGGAAGGGTAGCCCGAGCCCAATGGCATAAACCGCCAACAGGGCTGTGCCCCGCTCAACACTGGCTTCCGTGGCGGCAATCGACAGGATCGCGCCAAGCTGCGGGCCGATGCACGGCGTCCAGCCGAATGCAAAGGCCAAGCCCAGAACGTAGGCACCCAGGGTCGATCCGCCCTTGTCGCCCGCATCCAGCCGCGCCTCTAGGTCCAACAGGGGGATGCGAATGATACCCAGAAAATGCAAACCGAAGATGATCACGACGGCGCCGGAAATCCGCGCCAGAAGGATCTGGTTTTGCAGGAAAAATTGCCCAAGGATTGACGCGGTGAAGCCAAGGAAGATGAAAACGGTGGACAGTCCCATCACGAAGAACAGGGCGGGTAGCAACGCCTTGCGCCGCGCGGCGCGGGCCTCGTCCTGGATGTCCGTCATCGTGATCCCGCCCATATAGGCGAGGTACGGCGGCACAATGGGCAAAACACAGGGGCTGAGAAAGCTCAGCACGCCCGCCGTCAGGGCCACCACCATCGCGGGCAAAAGCGACGCGTCAAACAGATCAATTCCGAACATGCCTCAACCCTTAGACGCCCTGCCGCGCCGCGTCACGCGTCAATCCGGCACAATCGCGTAGACGTGAGCGCGCCGTGCGCGTTACCTGCCGGGCATGGCCGATCCGATCCTTAGTCGACGCACGTGACCTGCTGTGCCCCTACCCGTCCTGCGCCTGCGCAAAGCGCTGGCTTCAGTTGCACGAGGGGCCGAGGTGCACCTTCTCGCCACTGACCCTGCCGCCCATGTCGACGTTCCACATTTCTGTGCCGAGCAGGGCCACATTCTGCTGTCCACTACCGAGGAAAACGACGCCACGCGCTTTCACATCAGGCGCGCGTCCTAGCCGCCCGCCGCTGGCCACGCGCGCCGACGGGCCGCGCAAGCGGACCCCGGCGCGCCAAGCCCAAATGGCGGAGGCTTGCCTGTTGAAAACAGGCGAGCCGAGCCAGATGCGGGAGCTCTCCCAGACCGATCCAGGCGCGCTGCTTAGTCTGGAAACACCACCATTGCCCTGGGGTCCCAACCCACACGTGCCTGCGCACCGACGTCCAAAACGTCGCGTCCGACGGTATTGCGCATCGACAGCCGAACAGGCGCCTCCAGCCCGTCCAACCGCACGTCGTAATAGGTCATGTCGCCGTAGTAGACGACTTCATCCACCACGCCGCTGACCTCGCGCGATCGGGCCGTCTCGCCGTCATACAGCAGTGACAGTGTTTCCGGCCGCAAGCCCACCGAACACGCACCGGAAACTGCGCCCTGCGGGCTGATCACGCCCTCCAGATCAACCGGCCCAAGACCCGCAACCTCAAGCCTTTCGCCGGCCTGCGCAGGCAGGAAGTTCATCACGCCGATGAAATCGGCCACCCGCTTCGTCGCGGGCCGCCGGTACAATTCCTCCGGGTCCGCAAGCTGCGCAATCTCACCTTCGAACATCACGGCGATGCGGTCTGACATCACCAGCGCCTCTTCCTGATCGTGGGTGACAAGCACGAACGTGATGCCAACCTCGCGTTGCAGCTTCATCAGCTCTACCTGCATATCCTCGCGCATCTTGCGATCCAACGCAGAAAGCGGCTCGTCCAGCAAAAGCACCTTCGGCTTCAGGATAAGAGCCCGCGCCAGTGCCACGCGCTGACGTTGACCGCCTGACAGGGCATGTGCCGCGCGCCCGCCCAGATGCCCAAGCCCGACCATGTCGAGCGCCGCGCCTATCGCCCGCGCCTTGTCCGCCGCCCCCATACCCGACTTCCGCAACCCGAATCCGACATTTTGCTCAACACTGAGATGGGGAAAAATCGCGTAGCTCTGGAACACCATGTTCGTCGGCCGCAGGTTCGGTGGCACCCCCGCCATGTCCTTGCCCGACAAGGTGATCGTCCCGCCTGAAATCTCTTCAAACCCGGCAATCGCACGTAGAAGTGTGGTCTTGCCGCAACCCGAGGGCCCGAGAAGCGAAAAGAACTCCCCGGCCCCAATCTCGGCCGAGATGTCCCGCAGCGCGTGGTAATCGCCGTAATACTTGTTCACGCCGTTCAGACTGATCAGTGGCCCAGAATTTATATCCAAGTTCACAGGAACCCTCCCGCATCATTTTGGCCCATCTTCCGCAAGCCCCGGCGCCGAAACCCGTCTGCCACGATGAGCAACACAATCGACAGTGCGACAAGGATTGTCCCAAGCGCCATGACCACCGGCAGGCGTGCCGGGAACCGCAATTGTCCCCATAGATAGACAGGCAGGGTCGGCTCGTTGCCCGACAGGAAGAAGGCGATGATGAATTCATCCAAGGAGATGATGAAACAGATCAGGAGTGAGGCGATAATACCAGGCACGACCAGCGGCAAGATCACCAGACGGAACGCGCCCGCGCGCGTCTCTCCTAGGTCAACAGCCGCTTCTTCCAGCGATTGATCGAGTCCGGCGAAACTGCCCTGCAGGATCGCAATCGCAAAGGGCATGCACAAAAGGGTATGGCCCAGAATGATCGTGAAGATCGACGTTTCCAGCCCCAACTGCATCAACACCACAAGCAGCGAGATCGCCACGATCACCTCTGGCAGGACCAGTGGCAGCATGATGAACCCCATGATCCCGCCCTTTAAAGGGAAGTTGTAACGGGTCGCCGCGCGCGCTGCGAACATCCCCAAACAGGTCGCAAGGATCGCGACCGAGCAGGCAATGATCAGCGAATTCAACGTGGCCTCGTGCAAGGCCGGGATATTGCCCAGTTCCGCAAACCAGCCCCAAGTGAATCCGCGCAGCGGGAACGCAATGACCGTCCCGTCGTTGAACGCAAACAGCGGCAGCAGCACGATCGGCGCATAGAGGAACACCAGATATAAAACCGCAAAGACGCCAAGGGGCCGGATCCTCATATCCCCCACCTCCCCTTCGGCAGGAAGACCGCAATCGCAATCGCGCCGCCCGCCATGATCGCGGCCATCACACCCAAGACGCCCGCAGGTCCGAACCAATCCGCCCCGTAGGTCCACAGCCACCACAGGATGCCAATATCAACCACCGCAGCCGCGCCCGCCAGCGCAAGTCCTGCAATCCCGCCGCCGACGCGATCATTCAGATGCACCCAGAACCGCACATGCAGGATGGCCCAGGCCAGTGTGATCGTCACCGTCAACATCGCCACAACGGCCAGTGTCGCCCCCATCGGCCGGTTCGACAGGTCGAAAATCTGCACATAGATCATGTTGGCGATCATTGTGCCGCCTGATCCGCCGACCAGCCGCGGCGTCACGTAGTCGCCCACCGTCGGGATGAAGACGATCAACACCGCCGCCAGCACGCCCGGCATGGCGAGCGGCAAGGTCACTCGGAAAAACGTCATCACTGCCCCCTCACCCAGATCCTTGGCGGCCTCCAGAAGCGAACGATCGATCTTCTCCAGGCTCACGAAGATCGGAAGGATCGCAAAGGGCGCAAAAGCATGGGCAAGTGTGATGACGACCGCATTGGCGTTGTAGAGGATCCACGAAAGCGGCTCTTCAATCAGACCCAATTCCATCAGGGTCCCGTTGACCGGCCCGTCAAACGCCAGAATCACCCGCCAAAGGAAGATGCGGATCAGGTAGCTGGTCCAGAAAGGGATCGTGATCAGGAACAGCCAGATCGCTTTCTTCTCGGGCCGGACGTAAAAGCTGATGAAATAGGCAATCGGGAACGCCAGAACGACAGTGACCGCAGTGACCGAGGCCGCGATCCGCAAACTGCGCATCATCAGGGCCCGGTAGAGCGGATCGGTCAGCGCCTCGGAATAGTTCTCAAGCGTGAAGGTCCGGTCGATTTCAAGGAAATTCTGGGTCCAGAAGCTGAACGCAATGATCGTCAGCAAAGGAAATGCCAGAAGCAACAGCGCAAAGATCAGCGCCGGGCTGACAATGGTCAGACCCTGCCTTGCATCCCTCGATAAACCTTGTGCCATCCCCGCGCCCTGCACGCCCCTTGAGCGGGCAGGATTGCCGTTCGGCCGCATAATCACAAGAGGCGTGTTGAGGGGCGCGCGTGGCGCCCCTCAGGGCAGAGTATTGGTGCGGTCAGCCTTCGCTCTCGGCTGGCGGAACCTTGGGGTTCGGCTGGGTAGAGACGGACGTAAAGTCAGCATCGCTTTGGATATCCTCGCAAGCGACTATCAAGGGCCGGGTCGCACGCGGTGATTTCCGTCGTCAATTCGGCGGGCTTCACCAGGGTCGTCGGCTCAGAGGCCACGTCTGCCGCTGCGTCGCCGGTCGCAAAGGCCGGGGTTGCAATCGCAAAAGCGGCCAGGAAAACACTGAAGATACGGGTCATGGTCTTGTGCTCCTCTCAATCACAATCACGAAACGCGGGGCTGTTCGTCCCCCCGCACGCGCGGATTTGGGAAGGCTGTCTTGTTGTGCAAGACATGCTCACAATTCTGTGATGAAACGGGGCAAGACCCGCACCCTGAGGTTTGATCTTAGCGGGCAGATTGGGCCCCAGACACCTTGCCGTTTGGCCGAACCAACGCCGTGCCGCCCATGAACAGACGCCCAAGGCTTTCCTTGATCAGTCGCTCAGCCTCTGCCGCGTCCCGACCAGAGCGGTGGGCCAGGATCGAGGCCGTCGCAGACGCAATCGCCATGGCAAAGGCCGAAAGGCCCATCAAGGCGGCGAGGATGACACCGAGGATGGCGGCCAGATGCATGAAGGCCCCATTCAGGCTGTCCGCGCCAACGCTTGTCATTTGCCCGACGGACGCGGCCAACGCCACAGTTGTGAAGGTCAGACCCGCCAGGAACAATGCCGATGGAAACGCGCTGCGGATTGCGGCGCGGAAATCATGCCAGGCACTCTCAGCCGACGAAATATTGTCAATGCCCGAGCTTGTGCGGTGCCAACTTGGCAGCCTGCTTGCAGGCGCGGCGGTCCAGGCATCCCCAACCGCGACAAGCGCGCCGGCCGTCAGGGTCAGAACACCGGCCAGCCACGGCACGCCCAGATTCCAAAGCGCAACGGCAATCGCGCCCATCAGCCCGAAGTGCAGGCTAATATAAAGCGGGAATGTCAGTCCGATCTGGAAGCTGTCCCATGTCAGACGCTCACCGTTCGGGCCTTTGCCCGACAAAATGCGCTCGATCACAGGTCCAAAGGTCACGATCGGGACGATAACCATCGCCAAAATCATGGTCAGCGACACACCGCCAAACCCATCGCGACTGACCGAGGCAATGGCCCAATCGCTATGTTCCGTGGCAAGGTTGAACACCGTCGACAAAAGCAGGGCAACAATGCCTCCGGCCCCAAGTCTGACCCGAAAGGTCGACCAATCCCGCGTACCGCGCCATGCGCCAACGGGATCAGCAAACATGAAGATCACAAAGATGGTTAGCGAGGCTGCGCTCGTCGCGGGATCTGTCGCACCGACAAGTCGCAACGAAAGGGACGCGACCAAACAGGCCATCAAAGCTGTTGTTAATCCACCCAAATGCGTGATCAGAAATGACCATTCGGCGCGTTGCGTTGGTGCATGCATGACATCTGCTCCCCAGAATATGGGGCTGTCCTAGGTAACGATTGCGGCACGCATGCGGCACATTCCGGGCAGAAAATGGGCTGGTGTGATGCGCCAATCCCACAAAGGAAAAGGGCCACCCAATCGGGCAGCCCCATCCGAAATTCCAAAAGGCGTTAGGATCAGCGCTTGGAGAACTGGAAGCTCCGGCGGGCCTTGCGGCGACCGAACTTCTTGCGTTCCACCACGCGGCTGTCGCGGGTCAGGAACCCGGCAGCCTTCAGCGCGCCCCGCAACGACGGCTCATACAGTTGCAGCGCCTTCGAGATACCGTGCTTGACCGCACCGGCCTGACCCGAAAGACCACCACCCTTGACAGTCGCCATGACATCAAATTCGCCATCAACACCGGCCACGGTGAAGGGCTGGCGCAGGATCATCTGAAGCACGGGACGGGCAAAGTACTTGTCCATCTCTTTGCCGTTCACGGTGACCTTGCCGGAGCCCGGCTTGATCCAGACGCGGGCGACCGCGTCCTTCCGCTTGCCGGTGGCGTAGGAGCGGCCAAGCGCGTCGCGCTGTGGCTCACGGTGGATCGTCTCAACCACGGGCGCTGCGGCCTCCGTGCCTTCTACAGTGCCGCGCAATTCGTCGAGCGATGTGAGTGTCTCGGTCATATCATGCGCTCCGCGTGTTTTTCTTGTTCATCGACGCCACGTCGAGAACGGTAGGATCCTGCGCCTCGTGCGGGTGCTCAGCACCGGCATAAACGCGCAGGTTGGTCATCTGCTGACGGCTCAGCTTGTTGCCCGGCAGCATCCGCTTGACGGCCTGCATGACAACACGCTCTGGGTGCGCGCCTTCCAGGATCTGGCCGGTGGTGCGGGACTTGATCCCACCCGGATACCCCGTGTGCCAGTAATTCGGCTTGTTGCGCTTGTTGCCCGTCAGCTGCACCTTGTCGGCGTTGATGACGATGACATTGTCGCCCATATCCATGGACGGCGTGAACGAGGCTTTGTGCTTGCCGCGAAGACGCATGGCGACGATCGAAGCAAGACGGCCCAGAACAACGCCCTCGGCGTCGATCAGGATCCACTTCTTGTCGATATCCGCCGGCGTGGCAGAGAAGGTTTTCATTTTGCGTTTCCTAACGGATTTGCGCCGGAAGGCGCTCGGGTCAGCGCCCTGCGGCGCGAAAGAAAAACGAAAGAGCGGCACGTGCCCCTCGAACATGGGCGCTTTCTAAGCATCTTTGCGCCCACGTCAAGAACACAAAGACGTAACGGATTAAACAAAAACAACGACTTAATAATGGGGTTTTATTTTACCCCATAGATTTCCCACCGAATTCCGCCCCTTGCCCTCGCTCACAGACACGGGCCATACCCTCCGCCATGACCGCGACGCACCTCACAGCCAAAGACGGCACCACTTATGCCGGCACGCACCTGATCGTGGATCTCCACGATGCGGCACACCTCAATGATCGCGCATATATTGAACAGGCGCTACGCGACGCGACCGAAGCCACCGGCGCGACCCTCCTCAGCTTGCATTCTCACCACTTCTCGCCCCAAGGCGTCACCGCGATGGCGATCCTCGCAGAGAGCCACATCTCTTGTCACACTTGGCCCGAAATCGGCTTTGCCGCCTTCGACCTATTCATGTGCGGCGACACGGACCCAAACGCGGCCATCCCAATCCTGAAAGCTGCCTTCCACACCGACAATGTCCGCGTGACAGAGTTGCACCGCGGCGCACGCTGACCCTGTCTTCCATTGGTCAGAAATACCTCAGGGGGACAGTCCGAAGGACTGGGGGGACAGCGTCCCCCACTCCTCGATCATCAGAACGCGGCGCAAGCCGCTCCTTTTGAACGAGGTGCTACTTCGGTGGAATCGAATAGGTCATCGACATGCGCGCCACCGGGGCTTCCATCCCGTCCGAGAACAGCAGGCACTCGCCAACCGCCAGCACGCGACCCAGTTTCAGCAAGCGGCACTCACAGACCATGTCGGCACCCGCGACCGGCTTGCGCATGAAGTCGAAAGAGCCGCTTGTCGTGACGGCCAGCGCTTCACGGCCCACCATGGCCATCACAGCGATATAGACCGACACGTCGGCCAGCGCGAACATGGCCGGGCCCGACACAGTGCCACCGGGGCGCAAATGCCGCTCGGCCACCGGCATGCGCACGCGCACCGCCATATCGCGGACGTCTTCGATCACGAAATCGCCGCGCACCTGCGGAAATACCTCGTCGAGATAGGTTGCAACCTCTTCGGCATTCATCTTGACCGGCATGGCTTCCCCCGTCCTCCGTCCCGGCTACCTTTCCCGCAACTTGATCACACGCGCAAGGGAGGCGCCCCATGACGACAGAACCCCTCGTTCTGCGTGACGATCACGGCGCGATCACACATCTGACGCTCAATTCGCCCAAGAACCTCAACGCGCTGAGCGATGAGATGTTGGCCGCCTTGCAATCGGAATTCGATCACCTCACAGACGATGCCGATCAGAAGGTTGTCGTCCTGAAAGGCTCGGGCCGCGCCTTTTGCGCGGGCCATGACCTCAAGCAGATGCAAGCACGCGCGTCAGTCTGAGGATAACGGCGCCGCCGCATGGAAAGACCTGTTCGACCGCTGCGCGCATCTGATGCAGACGATCCCCGGCCTGCCCCAGCCCGTCATTGCACAGGTCCACGGCCTTGCCGCCGCCGCAGGCTGTCAGCTTGTCGCCTCCTGCGATCTGGCCGTGGCCGAGGAGGAGGCGAAATTCGGCGTCAACGGCGTCAACATCGGCCTCTTCTGCTCGACACCCATGGTGGCGCTTTCCCGCGTCATGCACCGAAAGCAGGTCTTCGAGATGCTGACGACCGGCAAGTTCCTGACAGCGCCAGAGGCGCGAAACGCGGGCCTGATCAATCGTACGTCGCCCGCCGAAGGGTTAGAGGCCACCACGGCTGATCTGGCCGAGACCATCGCCGCAAAACTCGGCTCCGCGGTCCGCGTCGGGAAGCAGGCTTTCTATGCCCAGGCGGAATTGACCACATCGGAGGCCTATGCGCTCACCGGCGAGGTCATGGTGGAGAACATGCTCAACCGTGACACCGACGAAGGCATCAACGCCTTCCTGGAAAAACGCCCGCCCACTTGGTCCTGAGGGAGGAATGCAGGAGTTAAGATTTGGTAAACCAAAAAGGTTATTTTGTATCTGTGTCAGGAGCTTAACCCCACTTATCAACCGTGATAAGCGCACTCAAACGCCAAACAGCGCCCCGTATTTCGCATCCAGGTAGTCCAGCAGCGGCGCTTCGCTGATCTCTCCGCCTGTGGCATGCATGATCGTTTCACGCGGTGTCCTCAGACCCCCATGGCGCTGCAGGTTCTCGCGCAGCCACTCCAGCGCCGCTGATGGATCGCCCGCCTCCAGCTGACCATCCAGATCCGCCACATCCCGGCGCAGCGCCTCATGCAAGCAGCCCGCATAGACATTGCCCAGGGAATAAGTCGGGAAATAGCCGAACAGCCCGACCGACCAGTGCACGTCCTGCAGCACACCGTTTGAGGGGCGATCGATCTCCAGATCCAAAGTCGGAGGCAAAGCGCGTGTTCCACGCCTCTTCCAGGTCAGCGACCTCAAGCCCGCCGCCGAACAACTGCCGCTCCAGATCGAACCGCAGCATGATGTGCAGGTTATAGTGGACCTCATCCGCTTCGGTGCGAATGTACCCGGTCTCGACCCGGTTGATCACCCGCGCGAAGTCCTCGGCGCTGGCCGACAACACGCCAAAGTGCGCCTCCATCCGACCATGCAGGAAGCGCGTGAACGGAGCGGATCGCGCAAGCTGATTTTCGTGTATGCGGCTTTGGCTTTCGTGGACACCCATCGACACGCCTTGCCCGATCGACGTCAGACGCAGGGCCTCGGCGATGTTCTGTTCATAGGTGGCGTGGCCCACCTCATGGATCGTGGAATACAGGCACCCAAGCGGTTCGCCCTCATCCACGCGGGTCGTGATCCGCACATCGGCGCCCGAGCCAGAGCTGAACGGATGAACCGCCAAATCCAGACGTCCGGTGTTGAAATCATACCCGAAGACCTTTGCGATTTCTGCGCCAAGGGCCATCTGCGCGGCCTTCGGGAAAGTCCCGGACAGCGCGTTGGGCATGTCGACCTCAGACAGTCGGCCGCGCAGATCGACCAGACGCGGGCGCATGCGGTCGAACAAGGCCGCAATCTCGGCAGCGGTCGCACCAGGCTCGTAGTCTTGCAGAAGCGCGTCGTAGAGATCGCCGCCATCGGCGATAGCAGCCGCTTCTTCGCGGCGCAGGGCAACGACCTGCTTCAGCGTGGGCAGAAAGGCCGCGACATCATCCGCGGCGCGCGCCTTGGCCCAGATGCCTTGGCTGACCGAGGTCAGACGCGCCAGCTCTGCCGCCAGATCACCGGGCACCTTCACCGCCCGTTCATGTCCTCGTCGGATCTCACGCAGTTGGGCGGTTTGCACTGCGTCAGCGGGTTCCACGGCCTCAAGCCATTCGCCAATACGCGGATCGGTTCGGCGGGCATGCAGAACGGATTCAAGCGCCGCCATTTCCTCACCGCGTTGCGCGGCGGCGCCGGACGGCATCATGGTTTCCTGATCCCAACCCAGACGGCCCATCACCTGACCCAGGGCTTCGGTGGTCTTTTGGAACGCGAGAAGATCGTCGATGGCAGCCATCAGGCGGCTCCTCTGACAGATTGTGGCAAGGGGTAGCGTGCGAGGAACCGCGCGCGCAGGATTAGTGTCACAAGCACGACCGCGCCAAATTGGTGCAGGATCGCCAGATACCAGGGCGAGGAGTGCATGACGGTGACGATACCAAGAACAATCTGGCCGAACATCATGACCGCCACCCAATCAAAGGCGCGCCGCGTCGCGGTGCGGGAACTTTGCGCGCCGCAAACCACGCGCCGATGCCGAACAGCAGCAACACATAGCCGGTGATGCGATGAATGAATTGAACGGTCCCGTCATTTTCAAAGAGGTTCCGATACCACGGCTCCAGCACCCACATATCGGGCGGCGTGAAGGCCCCGGCCATCAAAGGCCAGTCGATATAGTTTCGGCCCGCATCAATGCCCGCAACCAATGCGCCAAGCAGGATTTGCACAAAGGTCAGATGCAATAGACCGGTCGCCATACCGTTCAGTTTTCGGTCGGCATCGCGGCGGGCCGTCATAAGCTCCGCCTCTGCGCGACCGAGCGTCAGGATGTACCAGGCCATTAACGCAAGGATCACGAAGGCCAACACCAGATGAACCGCGAGCCGGTAAGACGCGACATCGAACATCCCCGGCGCAAGGCCAGAATGGACCATCCACCACCCCGCAAGGCCTTGCAGCCCGCCGAGCGCGCCCAGCAAAAGCAATCGCCCGGACCAACCCGTCGGGACAGACCTTGTCGCCAAAAGCCCCAGAAAGCCAACGGCCCATACAAGCCCAAGGGCCCGTGCCCATTGTCGGTGCCCCCACTCCCACCAGTAAATGAACTGGAACTCGGACATCGACATGCCGCGGTTTTGTTCCTGGTATTCGGTGGTTGCGCGGTAGGCCTCCAGCTCGGCTTCCCAATCCGCTTCATTGAGCGGCGGGATCGCACCGCTGATCGGGGCCCATTCGGTGATCGACAGCCCTGAATCCGTCAGCCGCGTCAGGCCACCCACGGCGATCTGAACGACCACCATCACAAACAGGATCATGATGAAGATCCGCACACGCCGCCGGCCCCGACCACGGTCGCCCGTCACGCCACCCGGCGTTGCCGCGGGCTTCTGCGCCTCGCTGACCTCTTCGAAAGATACTGCGTCTACCGGCCATTGTCGTCCCTCTTCGCTCTTGCCCGCAGACCTAACCCGGCCCCTCTGCCCCTTCAAGCGCCCGCGACATCGATGCACGCGGCTTACCTGGGGTCCTTGCGCTTGCGCTCCGCCCACCGGCGCATTTGGCGCAGGACGCCATGCATGGTTTGGACATCGGCACGGGTCAGGTTCAACCGACCCCACAGATTGCGCAGCGTCAGCTTCATGCTGTCGGCCTTCTCTGGTGGCCAGAAGAAACCGGCCTCCTCCAGTTGCGCTTCATAATGATCGCCAAGCGCACTGACTTCCAAACCACTGGCAAAATCCGTCTTGGCCAGCTCCATCACTTCCGGTGCGACATCCACCGATTGTCGCCGCCATTCATAGCCGCACAGCAAGACGCATTGCGCCAGGTTCAGCGATGGGAAGTCGGGATTGACGGGCACGGAAATGATGGCGTCCGCCCGCGCGATATCGGCATTCTCAAGACCTGCGCGCTCAGGGCCAAACAGGACACCCACCTTGCCACCCTCGGCCGCAATGGCCCGGGCCTGCTCCATTGCACGCTCTGGCGTAACGACCGGTTTGGTCATTCCGCGTTCCCGCGCCGTGGTTGCGAAGACATAGGTACAATCGGAAAGGGCGCCGGGCACATCCTCAAACAGCCCCGCCTGATCCAGCAATCGCCCCGCCCCGCTGGCCAGCGCCACGGCTCGCTCATTCGGCCAGCCGTCGCGCGGCGCCACAACGCGCATATGGTCGAGCCCGAAGTTCCACATCGCGCGGGCGGCCGCGCCAATATTTTCGCCCATTTGCGGGCGGACAAGAACGAAAGCCGGTTGGCGTGGAGTAGTCATGGCGTCTGTCATACGCGCCGCTTAGCCAATGGCCCTCAAGGCTGCAAGCCATCGCCCCATTGCCCCGCCGGATTGGGAAGGTTATCAGCCTCAAAACTCGCTTGGCAGGAGAACGCCATGGCCACCGAAGACACGTCCGTCGATCGCCCGCAAATCTACTTGATCACGCCGCACAGTTTTGACCCTTCGGTCTTTGCGCCGCAGCTTGCGCAGATCTTGGACGGCGCGGAAATCGCGTGCGTGCGGATGGCGTTGGCCGGTGATGATGAAGACACTCTCGCCCGTGCCGCGGATACCTGCCGCGAAGTGGCCCATGCGCGCGACGTGCCACTGGTGATTGATCGTCATATCCAATTGGTCGAACGACTTGGTCTGGATGGGGTTCACCTGCCCGATGGTGCGCGATCGATCCGCGCCGCCCGCAAGACGCTCGGGGCCGATGCAATCCTTGGCAGCTATTGTGGCGCCTCGCGCCATGACGGGATGAATGCAGGTGAGGCCGGTGCAGACTACATCAGCTTTGGGCCTGTCGGGGAAAGCCGCCTTGGCGGCGGGACTCGCGCCGAGGCGGAGTTGTTTGCCTGGTGGTCGCAGATGATCGAATTGCCCGTGGTGGCCGAAGGGGCATTGGATACCGATCTTGTGGCAGCCCTGGCCCCCGTGACTGATTTTTTTGCGATCGGCGCGGAGATTTGGGGGCAGGATAATCCATTGTCGGCGCTCCAGACCCTGTTGGCACCGCTCGACTAGACCAGAGCAGTCCCCGTCTCCAACCCATGCCGAACGGCCGCCTCGGCGGCCTGGGCAAGGGCTTTTCGATTGACTGATGGCCGTCACCGGAAGCGGAGGATGATAAATCACCTCGACCCGACCACGGCCGGGCGTGGCCAGAATTTGCAGCAAGCTCGGCCCGAAATCCATGTCCCCCCACCATCCGTAGTGGCGCGGATGTGCACCGGCAGGGGCGTGATAACGCAGACTGACAGGTTGGACCGAAATCTCGTCTTTCAATCGGTCGGAAAAGAAGGCGGCGAACAGCGTTGTCTTGAACGGCAGCACCTGCTTTCCATCCGTCGACGTGCCTTCCGGGAAAAACAGAAGATGGTGGCCCGCGATCAAGCGATCCTCGAACAGTTTTGTTTGCGCCGCCGCTTCACGTCGGTCGCGGCGAATGAAGACAGTGCCCGTGCCGCGCGCCAGCCAGCCCGACACCGGGCCAAGTGCTGACCTCGGCCTTGGCGACGAAATACAGCCGCTTGCAGGCGTTCAGAACGAAAATATCCAGAAAGGAGACATGGTTGCTGACATAGGCACCAGCGCCGCGCATCGGCGTGCCGACAACCTCGCGCTGCAACGACAAAAACCGGCACGCCGAAATGCACACAAACTGGGTGATGTAGGGCGTAATGGGGCGTTTGAGGCCCCAGATTGCCCGTTCCAGCGGTCGGCAAACCAGCAAGAGCGGGAAGCAAATCAGCAGCAGAACGACCAACGGCCCGCCGCGCCACGCAATGCGAAGCCAGTCCAAGGCGCTGATTGCACGCGGCGTCGGAGGCTCTTCACCGTACCACGTGCCGCTCATCGCGCCGCCCCGCGTTGGTAGATCGCGCGATGGGTGTCGGACATGCGGGTCACGTCCATCACAAGGCAAACGTCGATACAATTAAACGGCTCATCAATGTACGCGCCCTGCCCGACATATCCACCAAGCCGCAGATAGGCTTTGATCAACGCCGGCATCTGACGGATCGCTGCAGGACGGTCCAGGCTTTCAGGCGCGATCAAATCCATCCGTTGAAAGCCATCCGCACGGGCCTGGGGGCGAATATCTTCAGGCGCGAGGTGGCGATGGTGCAGCAAAGAGAGTTGCCCCGCCAACGGCGTGGCATCGAGGCCGTGAAAGCTCGCCACGCCAAACATCAACTCGATCTTATGGGAGGAAATGTAGTCCGCCAGGCCGTTCCACAAATGCATCATGGCCGCCCCGCCGCGATAATCGCGGTGCAAGCAGGACCGGCCCAATTCCAACAACCTCCGACCGGAACTGTGCAGCACGCTCAGATCATATTCATCTTCGGAGTAGAAACCGCCCGCCCGTTTGGCGCCGTCCGCGCACATAAGGCGATAGACACCAACAACCTGGTCCTCAGGCGCACGGCGCTTATCGAGCAGCAGAAGATGCTCAAAAAAGGGATCGAAGCGGTCGGCTTCTATCCTCTCGTCATGATCGACAAGCGCGCCATCACCGCCCAGTTCTTCTACAAAAACATGGTAACGCAAACGTTGTGCCGCCAAGACATCTGCGTCACTCGCGGCCAGGCGCAACTCGAATTTGGGCTCGTCCATAGACATGGTGCGAGGTGTATCCTCGTAGTGCGCAGCGCGCGGCGCGGGGAGCGTTGGCGCGCAGGGTTAAGCGGAGGCAGGCCCATTTGCAAGCAACCGCAATGCGCGCTGGACGCGAAGCTGACGCCAACGTTAAGTTCGTGTTAACCAGTTTCCGCTATCGCTGAGGTTGAGTTTATGAGGGATCTACGATGACCAGACCCACGACCCGGCCATCCAACACTACCTTGCCCTCATGTTCGAAATTAACGGTGACCTTGCCGCCGATGTTTGATTGCACCTGCCCCACCCCCCAATCGGGTGCGGCGGGATGTTGAACATACATGCCGGGTTCAAGGATCGCTGTGATATCGGCGGCGTGTGTATTTCGTTCCATAAACCCAAAGGACCTTTCCACCATGCTTGATGCGCATTCCCAACTGCCGACGCGACTGGCTGACCTGGTCGCATCACGGCTGTGCCACGATCTAGTTAACCCATTGGGTGCGATCGGCAATGGTGTCGAGCTTTTGGAGATGACCGGGAAAGCAGACGGACCCGAGATGGAGTTGATCCGCGACGCTGTGCGCGCAGCGGAAGCCCGGATTCGGCTGTTCCGTTTGGCATTCGGCGGCGCCGGCCCCGACCAGAGCACAAGCAACCGCGAAGCGCGCGAGGCGGTGGATGGGTATTTCCATCAAAGCCGGATCACAGGACATTGGCGGATCGAAGGCGACCGACCGCGGCAAGAGATCAAGCTGCTTCTCTTGATGCTTCTTTGTGCGGAAACGGGCCTGCCCATGGGCGGCGATCTTTACTTGCAGGATGGGCAGGACGGTGGACTGGCGGTAGAGGCTCACGGCCCCCGACTGGCCGTGGATGACGATCTTTGGGGCATCCTTGCGGCCGGCGAGGTGCCCGATGACATGAACCTGAAGCCATCACAGGCGCAATTTGCCGTTGCTGTGCACGCGGCCTCGGCCCTAGGGCTGGAAATGTCTTACGAGGCGAACGAGGCTTCGGTGAGATTGACGGCGCGTTAAAGCGCCCGCAAGCCATCCCGAAAGCGGCGCATGTTCTGCCTGTAATGCTCTGCCGAGGCTAATAAGCCGGCACGTGCAGCCTCATCAAGCTCTCGTACAACCTTGCCCGGCATACCCATAACAAGCGAGCCGTCTGGAATAACCTTTCCTTCGGGGATCAGCGCCCCGGCCCCGATCAGGCAGCCCGCCCCGATCGTGGCGCCGTTCAACACAGTCGCCCCCATTCCGATCAGGGTGCCTGCGCCAATGGTACATCCATGCAGCATGGCCTTGTGGCCAATCGTGCAATCCGGCCCAATGCTCAACGGGCAACCAGGGTCGGTGTGGCACACCACATTTTCCTGAATGTTTGAGCCGCGCCCGACGCGGATTTCTTCGTTGTCGCCCCGCAGCGTGCAGGAAAACCAGATGCTTGCACCCGGCTCCAGCACGACATTGCCAATCACATTGGCATCTGGGGCGATCCAGGTATCGTCCGCAATTTGCGGACTGATATCGTTCAATGCATAGAGGGTCATGGGGCGTCCTCAAACTCGGATTGTAGCATGCGCACATGCTCCATCAGCGCGGGCTGCTGGCTGGCCTTCATCCGTTCTGCTGTGACAATGGTTTTCAGATGCGCTTCGGTCGCATTCAGATCATCGTTGACCAGCACATAATCGTAGCCATCCCAATGGCTGATCTCGTCCCAGCTTTTCTGCATCCGCTTCGCGATCACCTCGGCATCGTCCTGTGCGCGGGTTTCCAATCTGCGGCGCAGCTCTGCAATCGACGGCGGTAGAATAAAGATCGAAAGGACATGCGCGGCCAGTGCGCTTTTCTGGATCTGTTGCGCGCCTTGCCAATCAATGTCGAAAAGAACGTCACGCCCGGCCTCAATCGCATCCGCAACAGGACCCATGGGGGAGCCATAGAAATTGCCGAAGACATGGGCATGTTCCAGCATTTCACCATCGCGCACCATCGCCTTGAAGCGAGCTTCATCCAGAAAATGGTAGTCTTGGCCGTCAACTTCGCCTTTGCGCGGCGCGCGCGTGGTGGCCGATACACTGAACGATAGGGTGCCGTCCCACGCCATCAGGCGGCGGGCCAAGGTCGACTTGCCCGCACCAGATGGAGAGGACAGGATGATCAATAGCCCGCGTCTGGTTGTCTCTGGCATGCTCATTCCACGTTCTGAACCTGTTCGCGCATCTGATCGATGGTCAGTTTCAGGTCAAGGCCGATCGCGGTCAGCGCCGCATCGCCCGACTTTGAACAGAGCGTATTTGCCTCGCGGTTGAACTCCTGCATCAGAAAATCCAATTTGCGGCCAACTGCGCCACCTCCTGCGATCAGGTCACGTGCCGCCACAATGTGCGCCCGCAGGCGGTCGAGTTCTTCCGTCACGTCGGCCTTCACGGCCAGCACGGCCAATTCCTGTGCAAGGCGGGCTTCATCAACCACTTCGGTGACATTCAGCAAATCGTTGACCTGCTGGCGCAGACGAGTGCCAGCGGCGGCAGAGCGTACCGTGGCCGTTGCGGCTGCCGCTTCGGTCAGTTCCGCGATGCGATCCAGTTGGCCGTTCATAACCTCGGCCAACGCCGCACCCTCCCCTTTCCGCATCTCCACGAAAGCTGCGATAAGGGCCTCGGCCTCAGACATAAGCACTGCCTGGTCCGGCACGTGCACATTATCCGTGGCCTCAAATACACCCTTCAAGGAGAGTATGTCCGCAGCTGATGAGGCGGCCAATCTGCCACCAGCTTGCTGCTCCACCGTGGCCAGTGCCGACAGGGCCGCGTCCAGCGCGTCTGACTGCAAGACGTGTGCGCCTCCGCTGGCGGCCCGCTGCAATTTGAGGGAGAGGGACACATTCCCCCGAGCCAACGCTTTTTGAAGCGCGGCCCGCACGGGCTGCTCCAACGCGCCCAAGCCGTCGGGCAGACGCAGCCGCAGATCAAGACCCCGCCCATTCACACCGCGAATTTCCCATTGCCAGCTGAGCGCCCCGTCTGACCCATCTGACGCCGCGAATGCAGTCATTGACGCAAGACCTTTAGTTGCCACCTGCGCCCCCAAACCCATTAACCATCCCGCCACTCTCCCCCTGCACATAAAATTTTATTCAGTGTAGATGAAAAAGGACAGGAACGCAGACCCGCGGTCAAGCCGCAGGACGTGTTCTTTCGGGGGGCTACGAACAGTAAACGAATGCATTTTGGCGGAGGCCGACCCATGACCGATACCCATTTGCAAGCTGCGGGATTTGAGCGCCTTGATGCGCGATGCTTATCGTTGTTGCGTCACTGGGACGATTTGCGCGCCGGGCGTCCGGTGCCGGGCCGTGTTGAAATTAACCCTGCCAAGATCCCACAATTCCTGTCTCGCATCTGCATTCTTGAACGCCCACGGGCGGGAACCGTGCGCATTCGCTTGTCCGGGGCGGCTCTTTCCCAACGCATGGGCATGGAGTTGCGCGGCATGCCGTTTCGCGCACTTTTCGAGATGGATGATCGCACCAAGGCACTCGATGCCGCAGAAACGGCCATCACCACGCCTGCCATAAGCGTTTTGTCGCTGGCACTGCGCCAGCAATTCGGCGCGCGCTACGAAGGGCAGCTCATGATCCTGCCACTGGCCGACACACGCGGGCAGTTGAACCGGGCCATTGCCCTCTATTCAGAGGCGGCCGCGACAACCGCAATCTCCGATCTGCGTGGAAGGTTCCGGGTGTCCGAGTGCTGGAGCCACGATATCCCAGAGCATGCAAGCCTGCCTGGCCTCGCCTCAGCGCGCGCGCTTGGAGAGGTTCCGCTGCCGAAGATGGTGCAAACGCGTAAGCCGAGACTGCGTAAGGGGGCAGCGCTTGCGCGTATCGAAGCCCGCCAAATGGAACACCATGCGCGTCCCGTATTCCAAGTCATTGAAGGCGGCAAAGCCTGACTTTGCAAAACAAGGTGCGCGCGCCTGATCGAAAAGGCGCGCGCTTCTTTTGTTAACCGGCTGCCCGCAGCGCCTCGCGGCTGGCCGAAAGCTCTTCCGCCACAAGGAAGGCTAGTTCCAACGACTGCGAGGCATTCAGACGCGGGTCACAGGCGGTGTGGTACCGGCTGGACAGATCCTCATCCGTGACCGCGCGGACACCGCCCGTGCATTCCGTCACATCTTGCCCGGTCATCTCGAAATGCACGCCACCCGGTACGGTGCCCTCGGCGCGGTGCACTGCGAAGAATTCCTGCACCTCGCGCAGCACGCTATCGAACGGACGGGTTTTGTAGCCGCTGTCGGACTTGATTGTGTTGCCATGCATCGGATCGCAGGACCAGACAACAGGATGGGCTTCCTCTTCGACCGCGCGGATCAGCTTGGGCATGTGATCGGCCACGTTTCCGGCGCCAAAGCGGTTGATCAGAACAATACGGCCCGCTTCGCGATTCGGGTTCAGCGTGTCGAGAAGCTCCTTCAGGTCCGAGCGTGAAATCGAAGGACCGCATTTGATCCCAATCGGGTTCAACACGCCCTTGCAGAACTCCACATGCGCCCCGTCCGGCTGCCGCGTACGGTCGCCGATCCAGATCATGTGACCGGAACCGGCCAGCCATTTGCCGGACGTGGGATCAAGGCGGCACAGGGCCTCTTCATATTCCAGCAACAAGGCCTCATGCGAGGTGTAGAAATCCACCTGCTCGAGCTCGTGGGTCTTGCCCGGAGCGAAACCAGCGGCAGACATGAAATCAAGCGCATCCTGGATGCGATTGGCCATATCCGCGTAACGCTCCGCGTCACCCATATCGGTGAAGCCAAGCGTCCAGGAATGCACCCGGTGGATATCCGCAAAACCACCTTTCGAAAAGGCGCGCAGCAGGTTCAGCGATGCAGCCGCCTGCGTGTAGGCCTGCAGCATCTTCTGCGGATTCGGGATGCGCGCTTCGGGTGTGAAATCCAATTCGTTGATGATGTCGCCGCGGTAGGACGGCAACTCCACCCCATCTTTCACTTCGGTGGGTGCGGAGCGTGGCTTGGCAAACTGGCCTGCCATACGGCCGATCTTCACCACGGGCACCTTGGCACCGAAGGTCAGAACAGTAGCCATCTGAAGCATTACCTTGAAGGTGTCGCGGATGTTGTCGGCGGAAAATTCCGAGAAGCTTTCCGCGCAATCGCCGCCTTGCAAAGAAATCCTTCGCCGCGCGACACGGCGGCCAATTCGTGCTTCAGCGTGCGCGCCTCACCGGCAAACACAAGTGGCGGGTATTTCCCCAACTGCGTTTCAACGTCGTTCAGGGCGGATTCATCCAGATAATCCGGCATCTGCACGCGCGGTTTGGCGCGCCAATCCGATTTCGTCCAGGTCGTTGCAGAGGCCATTCTCGTCTCCATCTCAAAGGGTCGGCCCTCTCTCTACACAAGGGCCATGCAGCTTCCAATCCCGCATTTGGCAAAAGTGTGAGCGCCAAAATGAACAATTGTGGGATTGCACAGGCGCGAAATTGGTGATTTCGATTTTTCATTGGGGTGAAGCACGGATCAACCGATGCCGCCCAAGGGAGACCTGCGCATGACGGATGCAACCGCCAGACCACGCCCGGGCGACGGCCCCAAGCGGTTCGTTTTCGTTCTTCTCGATCAGTTTACCATGCTTTGCTTCTCCTCCGCGGTTGAGGCGTTGCGCATCGCCAACCGGATGTCGGGCAAGGAGTTGTATGAGTGGAGCCTTGCGGGCGAAGGCGGCGAATATGCGCAAAGCTCTGCCGGGATCTGGTTCAGGCTCGATACCGATCTCGATGAGGTGCGGCGCGAAGATGTCATTCTGCTCTGCGGCGGGATCGACGTTGCGGGTGCAACCACCAAAAGACTGCTCAGCTGGTTGCGGCGCGAGGCCAGGAAAGGACCCGTCATCGCGGGCCTTTGCACGGCGGGATATACTCTGGCGAAGGCGGGCCTGTTGGATGGCAAACGCGCCACGATCCATTGGGAGAACCAGGATAGCTTCGCGGAAGAATTTGAAGAGGTCACGCTGACCAAATCTGTCTTCGTGGTGGACGGCAATCGGATCACCACGGCGGGCGGCACCGCCTCCATCGACTTGATGCTTAAACTGATTGCTGAGGATCATGGCGAAGAGCTGGCCAATCTGGTTGCGGACCAGCTGATCTACACCTCGATCCGCACCGATCAGGACACGCAGCGCCTGTCGATTCCCACCCGCATCGGGGTGCGGCACCCAAAACTCGGTGCCGTGATCCGCATGATGGAGCAGAATATCGAGGACCCGATCAGCCCCTCGCAACTGGCAGAAGATGTGGGTATGTCGACCCGCCAGTTGGAGCGCTTGTTCAGGCGGTATCTCAACCGCTCGCCCAAACGCTACTACATGGAATTGCGGTTGGGCAAAGCGCGCAATCTGTTGATGCAAACCGATATGAGCGTGATCAACGTGGCGCTTGCGTGTGGATTTGCCTCGCCGTCGCACTTCTCGAAATGCTACCGCGCGCACTACGACACGACCCCTTACCGGGAACGCGGCACGCACGCCGCGCGCTTGAAAACCTAGACTAAAGCACTTTGCGTTTTATCTGAGGCAATCTTATCGCGTTCCGCGTTCGCGCCATCGGCGCGAGGCAGCGGGTTGCGATCCAAATCAAACGCAAAGTGCTCTAGAACATCGACAGAAGCGGCGACAGGCTGGTGTTCATGACCATGTGCAGGACCACCAGATCCTCTTCACGTTCATGGATCATCAGCAGCAGATACAGATAGCCGGTGCCGCCATCGTGGTAGGCCAGGATCTCGCGGCGAAAGCCGTTCTCCAGGGGCGATAGCATCATAAGCTCCACCTCTGTCAAAGGATCGCGCAGTGCGTTGCGCATCTGGATTTCGAGGGCCATGATTTCGCCCGTGTCCATCTGGCTGGTATCCGCAACACGCGGCAGCAAGGTCTGAATGCGCAGGTCAGCGACCAGCGGATCGATCTCGGCCCGCATCGCCTCGTAACTCTCGAAAACGCCAGGGTTGGCCAGCCCGCTCTGGGCGGATGCCTGGGTCGCAGCGATAGAAAAGACCAAGACGGCGATAATCCGGCGCATCATACTGACAGCTCCTTGCAGTTTCTGGGTCACGACGCCCGCATCCTTGCGGCGCGTCCCCCCGCCTGCGCGCATCCGGCGCTTTGGCAAGTCCCTCAGTTAGCACAGCCTTCATAGGGTGATCGTCCGGCTCGTTACGGTGTTTCTCGAGAAGCACTGAAATCGCTGGCTTCGGATCGGAAGATGCAAGGCTCAGCGCCCAGTCGACGAAGATGGATCGACACTCCGACGCCGTGATCCCTTCAATGCGAAAGGCTTCTCGGATCAGGTTCTTTGGATCATTGGGGTCATCCTCACGCATCCGTAGGGTCCTTTCCAGTTTCGCCCAAAATTTCGTTGACCCTAGTGGCTGCGCGTTCGCGCAAAGTGTCAAGCTGCGGCACCAAAGTGTCCAGGTCCGTCACCTCCAATAGGCGGAGCAGGAAACTCACACCGCCCGCGCCTACCGTTTCAGGCGCCAGTGGGCGGTCTGTCAAAAGCCGGGCCCCTTGTTGAAGCGTGCTGAAAAGCGTGTGCGCATCTGTCAGGTCAGTCCCAGCTTCCTCCCCCAACAGCCCGGCCGTCACCGCATCTGCGATCTGCGCGGGGGGCTGACGGCTGGCGCTTCCAGCCGCCAGCGCCAGCGCCTGCGCGCACAGCGCAATGTCCTGCAAACCACCCTGCCCCTCCTTGACTGCCCAGGTATCCCCGGCCCGCCCCGCTTTGGCCAAACGGCCCCGCATATCGGCGGCATCTTTCAGGATTTTGGCGGTGTCGGACTGACGCGAGGCAATAACATCGCACCGCACCTGTTCCACGTCACGCGCCAAAGTCGCGTCACCTGCAACAACGCGCGCCCGAGTCAGCGCCATATGTTCCCACGTCCAGGCTTCTTCCCGCTGATATCGGTCAAAGGCCGCAAGCGATGTGGCCACCGGCCCCTGCCCGCCTGAGGGGCGTAGACGCATATCAACCTCGTAGAGCTTCCCCTCACCTGTCAGCGCGCTGAGGGCCGTGATCATCGCTTTTGTCGCCTTGGCAAACCAGCCACGCGGGTCCAACGGTCGCGGGCCCTCCGTCAACTCCACCTCACTGGCATCGAAAATCACGATGAGGTCGAGGTCAGACGTTGTCGTCATCGAGGTTGTGCCAAGGCTGCCCATTGCCAGCACGACCCCACCCCGTCCAGGGGCCGGTCCGTGCCGTCGAGCGATCTCGGAACAGACGCATGGCCATAGGGCTGCAACGATGGCCTCGGCAATGTCGGAATATTGCTGTGCGGCGCCCTCCGCCCCAATCAAACCCCGCAGCATGTGCACGCCGACCCGAAAGTGCCACTCCTTCTGCCAACGGCGTGCGGTATCAAGCTGCGCCTCATAATCGAGGGGGGACAGCAACCGCTCCAAATCCTGGGTCAGACCCTCTGCGCCGGGCCAGTCCGCGAAAAACTGACCATCCAAAACCGCATCCAGAACGCGGGACTGGCGCGAAAGGTAGGTCGCAAGACCCGGTGCCGTGGCGCAGATATCAGCAATTAGATCCACCAGGCTTGGGTTGGCCTCAAACAAGGAGAACAGCTGAACGCCGGCTGGCAAGCCACGCAGAAAGCCATCGAAATTCGCCAGGGCTTCATCGGGGCGGTCCGCTGATGCGAACCGGGCCAGAAGATCAGGTTTGAGGCGTTCAAAGATCCCCTGCCCCCGTTCAGAACGCAGCGCCGGATAGCCCGGCCAACGGGCAACGATATCCTTTGCACCGTCACTCAGGTCTGGCGCCACCTTTGCGCGGGTCTTTGGCGCATAAAGATCGCCGGTGATCTCATCGACCGCATTCAGACGCGCCTCCAACGCGGCCCGGTACCGTGCTGTATCCCCCTCGCCGCTTAGCCGTGCCAAACGGTCAAACCCTTCATCGGATTTCGGCAGGCTATGGGTCTGCGCATCATCGATGATCTGCAAGCGATGCTCAACCTCGCGGAGCGCACCGTAATGGTCCGCCAATTCGCTCGCCACGTCCCGGGTGATCCAGTCCGCCCGCGCCAAGGCCTGCAACGCCTTCACGGTGCGCGGCTGGCGCAGCGATGGGTCGCGCCCACCCGCCACCAATTGCCTGGTCTGGGCAAAGAATTCGATTTCGCGAATTCCGCCTGATCCCAATTTGATATTGCGCCCTTCCAGCGCCTGACTGTGCAGACCCTTGTGATCGCGAATGCGCTGCCGCATATCCATGGTCTCGGCCACCGTCGCGAAATCGAGGTGCTTGCGCCACACGAACGGCGTCAGGGTTTCCAGAAACCTCTGCCCCGCCGCGACGTCTCCGGCCGCTGCGCGGGCCTTGATATAGGCCGAACGCTCCCAGGTCCGTCCTTCCGCCTCATAGTACCGCTCTGCCGCGGCCATGGAGATGCAGACAGGTGTTACGCTCGCATCGGGCCGCAGGCGCAGGTCCGTACGGAAGACATAGCCTTCGGCGGTTGCGTCATTCAGGCTGGCGGCCATCGCACGGGTCGCTTTGATAAAGGCGGCGCGCGCCTCCATCTCTTCTGCCGCACCATCGAAGCGGGTTTCATCAAACAGGCAGATCAGGTCTATGTCGCTGGAATAGTTCAGCTCCCCAGCGCCCATCTTGCCCATGGCAAGCGCCACCATGCCTGCGCCGTCACTCAGGGCATCCTCTTCCGTCATACCGGGCAATCGCCCGCGCCGGGCCTGTGTTGCAACGTGGATGGCCAATGCCGCCGAGACACAGGCATCGGCGAAATCTGTCCAAGCCTGTGTGAGGGTCGCCAGCCCCCAAACACCGCCCAGATCAGCAAGCGCTACGATCAAGGCCGCCCGGCGCTTGGCCTGCCGCAATCCCGAATTGAGGCTGCCCGCATCGAGTGTGCCAGTCTCAGCAATAAGTTCGGCAATCACATCTTCCGGCTGCTTTTCGAGCGCATGTGACAGCCAATGGCCTTCTTTCGAGATCAGCCCTGCGAGATACGGGGAGGACCCAGCAGCGCCCAAAATCAGTTCGGCCAGGTTAGGCCCCAGATGGGGCATCTTGGCCAAAGCCTCCTGTCCCCGGTCGGGGGCGAACGCGATGGGTGCCCGGCTGAGGCGTGCTGCGAAGCTCATGATCTGCCCTCTTGTGACCGAATGTGATCCTTGTAAGGTCCGGCGGGATTGGCAAGCAGGTGATCATGTCGAAGTCGTTGAAAAGGGTGAAACAGGCGCTGGAAGAGGCCGGGCTGGATGTCGATGTGCTGGAAATGGCGGATGGCACTCGTACAGCCGCCGAGGCTGCCGCCGCTGCAGGATGCGCATTGGACCAGATTGCCAAATCGATTATTTTCCGTGGTGAGACGAGCGGCGCCGCCGTCCTCTTCGTCACGGCAGGCGGCAATCAGGTAGATGCAAAAAAGGCCAGTGCCGTGGCGGGTGAGCCCCTGGGCAAAGCCGATGCCGGATTAATCCGCGCGCAGACGGGCTTTGCGATTGGTGGCGTCGCCCCCATCGGCCATCTCAACCCAATCCGGGCCTGGTGGGACCCACGCCTGTCAGAGTTCGATACCGTATATGCCGCCGCCGGTACGCCGCGCCATATCTTTCCCATCAACCCAAACGCATTGCAGAAAATGGCGGGCGCAATAGTGGCGGATTTCGTCAGCTAAAGCACTTTGCGCTTTTTATCCGAGGCACTCTCATCGCGTTCCGCGTTCCGCGTTCCGCGTTCGCGCCATCGGCGCGAGGCAGCGGGTTGCGATTCAAATCAAACGCAAAGTGCTCTAAGCACGCGCAACACCGATTGCGCGGCCCGAAGTCCCGGCGCATCACCGCCTTCGCCCAAACGCAGCATCGTTTGTTCCATCGCTGCACGCTGGCCGGACGGGTCCGCCAGCACGCCAAGCAGTCCAGCACGGATCAGATCGGGTCGGCAATTCTCAGCCAGAAATTCCGGGACCGTGCGCGTCTCGGACACAAGATTCACCAATGTCACCGTGTCCACCCGGATCGCCCGTTTGACCAGTGCGCGCGTGACCCAGTTGAAATCATAGGCGATCACCATCGGTGTCCGACTTGCGGCAAGCTCCAGTGACACGGTGCCAGAGGCCGCCAAGGCCACATCCGCCGCGGCAAAGGCCGCGCGTTTGGTTGGTAGATCTGTGGCATCGATGATCAGCGGAGGGGTGGCCCAGGTGCGGGTCAGCGCGGTCACCGTCTCCCGAATATGGGGCAGTGTCGGCAGAACCAGCTTCGCTTGCAGGCCATCCAGCGCCTCACCAAAGATCGGCGCCAGCCGCGCCACCTCTGACCGGCGCGAACCCGGCAGCACAAGAACCAGCCTGTCCTCGGCAGCTATGCCGTGTGCCGCCCGGAAGGCCCGTGCCTCATCGGCCGAGGCGACGGGCTCCGCCACGACCGGATGGCCGACAAAGTCGCACGTCATCCCGGCCGCCTCCATATAAGGCGGCTCGAACGGCAGCAGGGCAAGCACATGGTCGATGACCTTCGCCATCTTCGCAGCGCGCCCCGGGCGCCATGCCCAAACAGACGGCGCGACGTAGTGAATCGTCTTCATCTCTGGTCGCACGGCTTTCACCTGTTTGGCCACGCGCAGACCGAAATCAGGGCTGTCGATTGTGATCAACGCATCGGCGCCTGAGGCGATGGCCGCCTCCGCCGTTTGTGCAATCCGTCGCTTGAGCTGGCGATATTTGGGAAGCACCTCCGCAATGCCCATCACGGCTAGTTCCTCATAAGCGAAAAGCGAGTCCATGCCTTGCGCGGCCATGTCAGGGCCACCCACCCCGTGCGCCGATACGTCAGATCCAGCAGCCTCAAAGCCCGCAAGCAAAGCGCCCCCAAGCGGTCACCCGAAGGCTCCCCGCAACAAGGAACAGCTTTAGCGGCGCGCCCACGTCACGGACCCGCCCACAGGTTCACCCCTGTCTCGGCGCAGGCGGCCTCAATCGCAGGACGATCCAGCAAAAGAACCTCGCCCGGCGCAACCTCAATGCCCGACAATCCGGCAGCTGCGACCTGATGGATCGTCTCAACGCCAATGGCCGGCATGTCCATGCGCAAGTCTTGGCCCGCTTTGGGGCGCTTGACGAACACGCCGCCAGAGCCCTTGGCGGTCTGTGCCACGAACCGCAACAAGGCCTCCGTCCCTTGCAGCGTTTCGATCCCCAGAACCTGGCCCTTGCCGACGACAGCCCCTTGGCCAACATCCAATGGCCCCAATGCCTCCAGAACCGCCCGCCCCCGTGCGGCGTCGCGCCCGCCCATTGGTGCGCCCGCAATGACACCCGCGGGCACGACCAGATCGGGCCGAATGTCATGGGCGGCGACGATCGAAAAGCCTTCGCTTTCAATGATGCCAACGACAGCCCGCAGCAGCGCATCATCACCCTGCCCCATGGCTTGCATAAGCATTGGCATCTTGGCCGCCGTGAACGGGTCAAACGCAACGGGGTCCAACGACGGACGGCCCATCGAACCGGCCAGGCACACTTCCGTGACGTCCTTGGCGCGCAAATCGTCGAACAGCTTACCCAGTTGTTCAAACCGTGCCTTGATCGGCGGCCCCTTGTGACGGTCGATCACCGTGCCCTTGAACTGGACCACATAGGCTATCTCTGCCTCGAGCAAGAGGCGCGGCAAGGCGCCGCCACCGGCAAGAATTGCACGCATCACATCACTCCGGCGTCAGATAGGATCGGTCGCTTTCGCCCATGACGAAGTCGACGATGTCGCGAACGTAATCACTGTCAATCTCGTCACTGTCGCCAAGCCGTCTGGCGCGTTCCTGAAACGACGCCCCTTCGCCTTGCTTGAGCGCCTGAAGCGCCGCGCGCAGGGCTGTGATATCGGCCTTTGCCACGCCCCGGCGTTTGAGCCCGACTAGGTTCAACCCGTCCAACCGGCCCCGCGGCCCCTGCACCAGACCGTAGGGAATGACATCATTCGTCACCATGCTCAGCGCGCCAACGATCACACCACGCCCGATGCGGACGAACTGATGCACGCCCGAAAGCCCGCCCAGGATCACGTCATCGCCCACGATACAATGCCCGGCGAGCGCCGAGGAATTCACCATCACAACGCGGTCGCCCACAATACAGTCATGGGCCACATGGCAATTGGCCAGGAATAGCCCGTCATCGCCCACGCGTGTGACGCCACCACCACCCTGTGTGCCGGTATTCATCGTCACGCCTTCGCGAATGCGATTGCGCTTGCCGACGATCAGGCGGGTCCGTTCCCCACCGAATTTCTTGTCCTGCGGGATTTCACCAATCGACGCGAAGGAGAAAATCTCGCACCCATCGCCGATATCAGTCCAACCGGTGACAACCACGTGGGATTTCAGAACAACGTCGGCGCCGATTGTCACCTCGGGTCCCACAACGCAAAACGGGCCGATCTCGCATCCCGGTCCAATCGTGGCACCGTCTTCGATCACCGCCGAGGAGTGAATGCGCGCCGCAGGATCAACCGCCATCAAGCGGCTCCTTGCGGCAAATCCATCATGGCGGTGAAGCTGCATTCGCAGGCCAGCTCACCCTCCACCTCGGCGCGGCCCTCAAACTTCCAGACCTTGCCGCCGGGCTTGCCGCGCAGGGTCGTGACGTGCAGTTCAAGCACGTCCCCCGGCACCACCTTGCGGCGGAACTTGCAGCTGTCGATGCCCATGAAATAGACGAGGAAATTCTTGTCCGCCAAGTCGGCAGAAACGCCCACCATCACAGCCGCAGTTTGCGCCATCGCTTCGACAATCGTGACACCGGGCATGATCGGGACACCGGGAAAATGGCCTTGGAAATGCGGCTCGTTCACAGTGACATTCTTGATGCCGGTCGCGGATTTGAACGCCTCAATTTCGCGGACCTTGTCGATCAACAAAAACGGGTAGCGATGCGGCAGAATGCGCTGGATCAGGTCGATATCGGCGGTGGTCTGAGTGTCGACCGTCATGGAAGCTGCTCCGGCGTTAGGGCGTGTGTTCGCGGTGGCCTAGCAACTCAGCCCGCGCGCGGCAAGTCGTGGGCTAGTCATCTTGCGGACCAGTCGAAAGACCGGGGATCGCAATCAGCGGTTCATCGCCCCCGCGCCCCAGCCGTTCATTGATCACATCAATCGCTGCCTCGGTGATATCCACACCACCTGCCGACAAAAGAACCGTGCGGCTGTCCATCAACACGGATGCACCGCGTTCCTCCACCAATTCCAGCAATATGGGTACGGTTTCCTCGAAAAACCTCTGGCGCGCCGCCTCAGCCTGCGCTTGCAGATCACGGGTTTTGGCATCCTGTGCGGCCCGGATTGCGCTGACCCGGGTGTCGAATTCATCCGCAAGCACGCGGAATTCGTCTGCCGGAAGGGTCTGACGCAAATCCGTCAACTCAAGCTCTTCGGTGGTAAGCTGCTCTTCGATCCGCCGATTTTCCGCCGCAAGTGCCACGGACGCGGCCTCCAATTCCTGCTGAATGCGTGCTCCATAGTCTGTTTGGTTCAGCAGCCGGTCCTGGTTCAGCACAAGGACATCATTCCGCACCGGGCCCGTTTGCGATGCCGCAGGCGGTGCGAATGCAAGCGCCGCCAACCCAAGGGCGGCGGCGCAAAGACCATTGGTCAAGGTTCCCATGACGATCAGAAACGCGCCTCGACGGTGAAGTCGAAGTTGCGGGTCCGGTCATAATCCTCGTACTGGATGGGATGCGAGAAGTTGAACCGCAGCGGCCCAAGTGCCGTGTCCCAGAAGATCGAAACGCCGACTGCGGACCGTAGGATGAAGCTGTCGTCAACCGAACCCGGGCCACCAACTCCCGTGGTGTCATCCAAACCCCAGACAGAGCCAACATCCGCAAACACACCACCGGAAATGCCGTATTCATCAGGCAATGGAAGCGGGAAAGCAGCCTCGAAACGTGCCACGGCAAAATAGTTGCCGCCCAAGAAGTTTTGGTTGGCCGCAGCGGTATCACGCGGTCCGAGCCCCCCACTTTCAAACCCGCGCATCTGGCGTGAGTTCAAGGAGAAGCGGTTGGCGATCCGGGTGCCGTCATCATCAAGCGCGTTGATCGCACCGCCCTCGAAAGTCGCCCGCAAGGTAATCTCTTCACGCGCCACACGGGTTTCAGCCACGGCACGCACTTCCGAGCGGAAGAACTCCGTGTCACCACCCAAACCTGCATACTCACCCGTAAACGCGAACGCGACGCCCGCGTTGGGGTTCAAACCGGTATCGCGGTTGTCAAAGCTGTAGGTAAAGCCAACCCGCGAGGTATCTGCTTCCAACGGCTCGTTCAGCAGGATCGGAGAGTTCACACCAGCGGTATCGTCCAACCCGGCCACTTCGTCATGGTCGTAGTTATAGAAGACACGCAGGCGGCCGTTCTCGCTCACGGGGAACGCAAATCCAACACCAACCCCATAGCGAACGGTATCAAAGCTCGCGTTGTTCTGCTGCTGCGTCTGCTGATAGTACGCCGTCAAGCCCGCCGCGAGGTCGCGGCGCAGGAAGGCCGGTTCTTCAAACGAGAAGGTCAGCGCTTGCGAGCCGTCGACGGTGTTCAAGCTCAACGCAACCGCTTGCCCTCGACCCAGGAAGTTCTCTTCCGAGAAGTTGATCGCAAAGCCCGCCCCGCTATCGGTCGAATAGCTGGCCGAGAAGCCGAGCGAGCCTGTGGGCTGCTCTTCAACATCCACGTCGATGATGACCTGCTCGGACGAGGTGCCCGGGCGGCCTTCAACCTGCACGTCCGCAAAGAAGCCCGTGGCGCGAATGCGCTCGGCGGCTGCGCGAATTTGCGACGGATCCAACGGATCGCCTTCCACCACGTCGAACTGGCGGCGGATCACTCGGTCAAGCGTCGTCTGGTTGCCCTCAATATCGATGCGCTCCACAAACACGCGCTCACCGCGCGAAATCACGAACTCAACGTTCACGATGAGGTTTGCATCGTCTCGCGTCACGACTGGCTCGATACGCACAAAGCGCAGGCCCTGGTCAGCGGCGAGGTTTTCCATCCGCGTCACGACGTTGTCGATAATGCGCGGGCTGTAACGGACACCCTGGCGGATGTTGATCGCGCCCTCGAAGTCTGTTGCATTCGCGCCCGGAAGCTCCGACCGTACGCCAACATTCCCGATCCGGTAGCTCTGCCCCTCACGGATGTTGAACGTCACGAAGTATGCGCCACGGTCGCGGCTCAATTCCGGCGTGACCGAGAGGATTTCAAAGTCGATATAGCCACGATCCTGGTAGAAATCGGTCAGCAATTGCTGATCCAGCGCGATGCGGTCCTGGATGAACGTGTCCGACCGGATCAACGCCCGGAACAAACCAGCCTGGGTGCTTTCCAGCACCTGACGCAGGCGGCGGTCCGAATAATCCCTGTTGCCGACAAATGCGATGCGCTGCGTTTCAACGACCGCGCCCTCTGTCACTTCGAACACCAGATCAACACGGCCTTCATCACGGCGGATGATCTGCGGCACGGCGGTCGCGGTCAAGCGACCAGATTCGCGATAGGCCTCCGCAATTGCGGCCGCGTCCCGTTCGGCCGTCACTGGCGAATAAACACGGCGCGGTGTGGAGGAGATGACGGTCAGCAGATCTTCGTCATCCAGCCGGCGGTTCCCCTCAATGGAAATCCGGTTGATCGTCGGGAATTCCACAACGGTGATGACCAGCGTATTGCCGCGCGGCGCAACCTCGACCCGCTCAAACAGGCCGGAGTTCTGAAGCCGCTGAAGCGCATCGTTGACCTGACCCGCCGAGACGGATTGGCCCGGCGTGATACCAGCCACTTCCAGCACAGACGCATCATTGGTGCGCACATTGCCCTGAACATCGAAGTTATTGAAATTAAACGACTGCGCGGTTGCCAGAGGCGCCGACAACAGCAGCACACACACAATCAATGCGAGGGTCGCGATACGTCCAGCGAAGCCAGACAAGTGCGAAAAAGCACGGAGGACCATAGAATCCCACCCATTGGTCAAATTTGCAGACACTCACTGGGTATCCTGCCCCCAAAGGGTAGTCAAACGCATGATGTGGAAGTGTTGTGCCTTTCTCGCCGATTGTCACAACCTGTGGCGAATCCAGCACGGCGGCACAGTTCCGTGGCCGCCGGATAATTGTTTTTGATGTGAGGGTTAAGGGCGTCCTAACGCCGCCTTACCAGGGTTGCGCCATCGCAAAGACCCAACCCGCCAAGGTCAACGCCGCCACGATCAGAAGCGGTGTCAGAAAGCGGTCCATGTTCAGCATCATAAGCTGGGTCATGCCGCGGGTGCTTTGGGCGATATAACGCATGGGTCACTGGTCCAATCAAAGAAGAACTGCCCCTTTGATCGCGTTAAAATGTGTCAGAACCGTGTTCCGAGGGTGGAGATTTGGGGGTTTCGCTGCCCCCAAATCTCAAACCAGTTCAGCACCAGATGTCGTTGGTCAGTGCGAAGAGCATCAGCGACAGAAGCATCGCCAAACCCACGGACATGAACACGCGCAGCACCTTGTCCGACGGTGGCTTCCCGGTGACGCCTTCATAGGCGTGGAACACTAGATGCCCACCGTCCAGAACAGGAATCGGGAACAGGTTCAGCAGGCCAACCGCCGTCGACAGAACGGCAATGAACCAGATGAAGTTGTCGAGGCCCTGGCTCGCCGCCGCGCCAGACGTTTCTGCAATGCCGATAGGCCCTTGCAGGTTACAGCTTGAGATCGCGCCAGTGATGATGTGCCACAGGCCATCCAGCGAGCTTTCGATAATGAAACCAACCTGGTTGACGCCATAGGTGAGCGCAGCCCATGGGCCGACACCCTGCCGCTCTGGGTCAAAAATCAATCCGCCGGTGATGCCGATCAACCACCGCGTCTCGAACCCATCCCCGGTCGGAATGTCGGTCTGGCGTGGGCTCAGTGTCAGGTTCAGGATCTCACCGGCGCGCCACACTTCCAGCGCCAAAGGCGTGCCTTCAGACGCATCAACAAAATCGCGCAGCTGGCTGAAGCCGTGGATGGGCGTTCCATCCACACTCAGGATCACATCGCCCTCTTCGATGCCGGCTGCAATGGCCGCAGATTGCGGCGCTACACTTTGCACGATGGGCATCATCGGAAAGGCCGCTTCGACCTGAATGGCTTCGTCGTTGCGCACGATGTCGTAGGTCAGCAAAGGCGCCGGTTCCAGATCGCGGGCCAGCGTGAACAGGTCCTGCAACTCTTCGACCGGCTGGCCTTCGATGGCCGTGATCAGATCGCCGGGCTCCAGCGTGACCACCTCTGGCGGCAACGCTTTGGGGGCGCCCACGCGCGCTTCATCCACAGCCTGACCGCTGACCATGACGATGCCCGCAAAAATCGCGATGGAGAGGATGAAGTTGAAGATCGGGCCTGCCGCAACGGTTGCAGCCCTGGCCCATAATGGCGCACCGGGCATGGAACGACGCCGTTCCGTCGGGTCGAGCGCATCCAGAACAGCCCCATCGGCACCCGCCGAGGCCGCATTCGCGTCGCCCAGGAATTTCACATAGCCGCCAAACGGCAGCGCGGCCAATTGCCAACGCGTACCGCGTTTGTCGACGCGGCTGAACAGGACCGGGCCAAAACCGATTGAAAAGACCTCCGCATGAATGCCCGACCAGCGGCCAACGATGTAGTGACCGTATTCGTGGATCGCCACGATGATCGACAAGGCAGCAACGAACGCCACCAGGGTGAAGCCGAAATTGCCGAATGCGGGAAGAAGATCCATCAACTATGCCTTTTCTTCGTGGTGCTCGATCATGGTCCAGGCTGTCTTACGTGCCATTTGGTCCGTTTGCAGGACGTCCTCAAGGGTATCAACGGCATTTGAAAGGCCGATCTTTGACGAGATCGCGTCAAGTGTGGCCTCAACAACGCCGCTCATGTCCATAAAACCGATGCGACCCGCCAGAAATCCGTCTAGCGCGATTTCCTTGGCTGCGTTGAACACGCAGCCCGCATGGCCGCCCGTTTCCATCACCGCACGCGCGATTTTCAGCGCCGGGTATCGCGTCTCGCAGGCGGCATAGAATTCCAGTGTCGCCAGTTCAGTAAGGTCGATACGGGACACGGGCAAATGTTTGCGATCCGGGTAGTTGAGCGCATAGCCAATGGCGTGCCGCATGTCCGGCGCGCCCAGATGGGCCATCAATGCCCCATCGTTAAAGCCAACAAGGGCGTGCACGATGCTCTGCGGGTGAATGACCGTCTCGATTTGGGCAGGAGCTACGCCGAAGAATTCCTTGGTTTCGATCAGCTCCATCGCCTTGTTGAACATCGACGCGCTATCAATCGTGATCCGCTGACCCATATCCCAGTTCGGATGCGCCCCCGCATCTTCAGGCGTGGCAGAAGCCAGCGCGTCAACAGGCCAATCACGCAAGCCGCCGCCAGAGGCGGTGATGATGATCCGCTCCACCGCGGCCATATCCTCACCCACAAGGCCCTGAAATACGGCCGAATGCTCCGAATCGACCGGCAAGATCGTGGCGCCATGGGTGCGCGCTTCTTGCAGAAGAAGTGGGCCCGCCGTCACTAGGCTTTCCTTATTGGCCAGCGCCAAAGTGGTGCCATGGCGCAGCGCGCGAAAACCCGGCGCCAAACCCGCCGCACCCACAATGGCCGACATGATCCAGTCCGCCGGTCGGTCAGCGGCCTCCAGCAGCGCAGCCTCCCCCGCCGCGGCCTCAATTCCTGACCCCTCCAGCGCCGCACGCAGGTCGGGCAGCAGCCCCTCCTCGGCGGTAACCGCGATCTGCGCGCCCAACCTCTTCGCATCTGCGGCGAGTTGGGCAATGTTGGAGGCCCCGGTCAGGGCCACGACGTCATAAGCGTCTGGGTCGCGCGCAATCAGGTCGAGGGTGTTCTGCCCGATGGAGCCTGTGGCCCCGAAGATCGAAACCCGTCGCGTGCCAGCCGAACTGACGCTCACAGCGACACCGTGAAGCCCGCCAGCACAAAGACCAGCCCCGCAACCGTGAATGCCCCAAGCATTCCGTCAAACCGGTCCAGCGCGCCGCCATGGCCCGGGATAATCTTCGAGCTGTCCTTGACCCCGGCCCGACGCTTCAAGGCACTCTCTGCGATATCGGCAAGCTGCGCAGCAAAGGCCACAAAGACCAGGAATATCACGCCAACAATCGTGGTTGAGACCGGATCACTCGCCCGGAGGCTCACGGCAATCGCAATGATCGCGGCCATGACCCAACCCGACACCGTTCCGGCCCAGGTCTTGTTGGGGCTCAGGCTCGGCCAGAATTTCGGGCCGCCAATCAGCTTTCCAAAGAAATACCCCGCAACGTCGGTGGAGATCACGACGGCCACAACCAGCCACATCGCCAACGGCACCGATTGGTGAAGGAAGAAGAAGAGAAAGGTCGCCAACGGGATCATCGCACCAAACAGCGTCTCCAACCGGCTTTTGCGCACGGGGATCATAACGACCACCATCGTGACACCCAGAACGCCCATCGCGACGGGCGAGACCGCCAAAACACCATCTGTCTCCTGCACCAAGCGATGCTCAAGGATCAGCGCCAGCGCCAGCAAGGCCGAAGACAGGATCGTCGCAATCCGGGCAAACGGTTTTGTCAGCCGGATGATCAGTCGGAAATATTCCCACAGCATCACCGCGCCGAAGACGGCCAGCAACAGCGCCAGCACAAGCCCCCCGAACCAAAGCCCCGCACCGGCAACGCCAAGCAGCACAAGCGCGGACAGCACACGCGGGACGAGATCCGCGAATTTCGGCCCCCCGCCATGGCGCGCCTCAGACCGGCACTGCGCCGAAGCGCCGTTCGCGCACGCCGAAGCGATCCACAACTTCCGCGAAGACGTCCGAGGTGAAGTCCGGCCAAAGCGTGTCAATAAATTCGTATTCCGAGTAAGCCGATTGCCACAGCAAAAAGTTCGAGATGCGCGCTTCGCCACTCGTGCGGATCACCAGATCCGGGTCAGGCAAAACATGGGTGTCGAGGTATTTGGGGAAGGTCTCATCACAGACATCACGCGGGTTCAGGTTGCCCATCTCGACGTCATGGGCCAGCCGCCGCGCCGCGCGCGCCACCTCGTCCCGCCCGCCATAGTTGAGCGCTATGGTCAGATGCACCTTGTCGTTGTCAGCGGTCAAAAGCTCCAAACCGTCCATCAGGTCAACGAGGGCAGGCTCCAGCTTGACGCGGTCGCCGATGAACCGCACCCGCACGCCCTCTTCCAGCAGGTTCTCCGCTTCCCGCCGGATATAGCGTTTGAACAGCTTCATCAGACCCGCAACTTCGGTCTGCGTCCTTTTCCAGTTCTCGGTCGAGAACGCAAAGATCGTCAGATATTTCACGCCCAGATCCGGACAGGCGCGCACAACTTCACGCACGCGCTTGGCGCCCGCATGGTGGCCGACAAGGCGCGGGCGATGCCGCATTTGCGCCCAACGTCCATTGCCATCCATGATGATCGCAACATGTTCGGGGGCTTTTTCTTGTCTGACATGGGGGAGCGTCCTTTCATCGGGCGCCTACTGCAATTGGATCAGGGCTGTGGCCCGCACCAGGCCGCGGTCTGCGATTGCATCAGACCTGCATGATTTCTTCTTGTTTGTTCTCCAGCGCCTCATCAACACGCTTGATGAACGTATCGGTCAGCTCCTGCACGGCGCCTTCCCAGAACTTCGCATCATCCTCGGACGTGTCCGCTTTCTTGATCTGATCCATCCCGTCGCGACGGATATTGCGGATGCTGACCCGCGCGTTCTCCGCGTAGGTGCCTGCAACCTTGCCAAGCTCGCGGCGGCGTTCCTCGTTCAACTCGGGGATCGGCAACATGATGATTGTACCGTTGAGCTGCGGATTGATGCCCAGACCGCTTTCGCGGATCGCCTTTTCTACCTTGCCGACAAGGCCCTTGTCCCAGACGTTTACCGTAACCATCCGTGGTTCGGGGACATTCACTGTGCCCACTTGGTTGATCGGCGTCATTGCGCCGTAGGCGTCGACCATCACCGGCTCCAGCATCGAAGCACTAGCGCGTCCTGTGCGCAGCGAGGCGAATTCTGTGCGCAGAGACGAAATCGCCCCTTCCATCCGCCGCTCCAGATCATCGGTATCGAGCATGAAATCGTCGGACATATCGCGCGGGCCTGTTCATTGTTGTTACCTGGCGCTGCTTGTAACCCGCGGGGCTTGGGTTCGACAACACCCCAGCTTCAGGGGTTTTTGTGCAGATGCAGGGATCTATGTGGCCAGTCGGCCGCCTTATGGCCAGCCGCAAAGGGGCGGGCGCGTCATGCCACGCTCTGTCAGGCTATCCCCGATAAACCAGTCTGCGGCCAGAAAAATAATCAGGTATTCGGTATCCAGCCATGCGTTCACCGGGCCGTCGCCGGTCGCGCTGCCGGTTGCCGGGTCGATGCCCTGCAAGGCGAGAACAGCATCGCGCAGGCTGTCGCTGCGTTCCTGAAAACAGGCGTCGTTGGCCTGCAAGGTTGCGATCACCTGCGCAAAAGCGTCATCGGAAATGTAACGGTGTGTGGCACGGATCGCATCAATCTGCGGGACATTGGCGCACGCGCCCGTCACAACCTGCCACGTGGCCGGCGTCGCAAGCGGCGAGTCGCTGAAAAACCGCACATCTCCCGAAATGATATGGGCCGCAATGAACCTGACCCACTCATCATAGGCGCGCGCCGGATCATCCGGGTACTGACGCTCAAAGAACCCCGTCACATCCTCAAGGAAACAGCCGGGAAATTCCGGCTCGTCATCAACCGCCGTAGTGATCGCCTGAATTTCCGGCGCATCCAGCCGCCATTCCGTTTGGATATCCGGCAGTCGGATCGTGCATATCTCAGGCGAAAGGACCGTGTAGGCGCCTTGCTCGACCACATGGCCCACAGCCATCTGCGCCGTGACAAACGCATCAATCGCCGCGACATCCACGCCAGCAGCCTGCGGGACAGTCAGATCGCCAGCCGAGGCGACACATCCGTTACGCTCAAAGAAGGACAGCGCCACCGGGTCCGCCGCGCAGGGAAATGCGAACAGCGCGACGCAAACCGCGAGCCTCAATCCGACACCTTCGTGAACGTCCCCTCGCCCGACAGGATCGACAGGAACCCACCCGGCGCGTCGAGGCTGAAGACGATGATCGGCAGGTCATTTTCCCGAGCCAATGCAATCGCGGAGGCGTCCATCACCCCCAGGTGCTGCGCCAGAACTTCGTCATAGCTGACCGTCTCGAACCGTTTGGCATCGTCGTGCTTGGCCGGGTCCTTGTCGTAGACACCGTCAACCTTCGTGCCCTTGAAGATCGCTTCGCACGCCATCTCGGATGCCCGCAGGGTGGCCGCTGTATCGGTGGTGAAATACGGGTTGCCCGTGCCCGCCGCAAAGATGCAAACCCGCTTCTTTTCCAAGTGGCGCACGGCGCGGCGGCGGATATAGGGCTCGGCCACCTCATTCATCGTGATGGCAGAGATCACCCGCGTGAACACGCCAAGGCTTTCCAGCGCGCTTTGCATCGCCAGCGCGTTCATGACGGTGGCCAGCATTCCCATATAGTCAGCGGTCGTCCGCTCCATCCCCTGCGCGCTGCCCTGCAGGCCCCGGAAGATGTTGCCGCCGCCGATCACCAGACAGATCTCCACGCCGAGGTCGTGGACCGATTTGATCTCCTTCGCGATCCGCTCCACCGTCGGCGGGTGCAGACCGAAGCCCTGATCGCCCATCAAGGCCTCACCCGAGATCTTGAGCATCACGCGGTTGTACCGGGCGGCAGTGTGGGCGGGGTCGCTTGTCATGGCGGGGATGTCCTTCGTTGATTTGCGGCGCAACAATGGGCTAAACACCGCGCCGGTTCAACGCCCTCCTTTCGCCGGACCGCCTTTGATCGACAGCATGAAGAACGGCCCGCAACCCATTGATTAACATGGATACCATTCCGGACGATGTGCCAATCCCGATCGCAGGCCCGACTGCGTCAGGAAAAACGGCGCTCGCCATCTCGATTGCGCAGGCGCAAAACAGACCCATCGTGAACGCCGATGCGCTCCAAGTCTACGACGGCTGGCGCATCCTGACCGCGCGCCCTTCGCCTGAGGAGGAGGCCGCAGCCTCCCACCACCTGTTTGGCCATGTGCCGTTCGAGGACGAGTACAGCGTCGGCCAATGGCTGCGTGATGTCACCCCGTTCCTCAGCAAACGCCCCATCATCGTCGGCGGCACCGGGCTCTACTTCCGCGCGCTGACTGAAGGGTTGGCCGAAATTCCTCTTACACCGCCCGACATCCGGGCAACCGCTGATGCCCTGCCCACCGCGACACTGCTACAAGACCTGGACCGCGAAGACCCCACCCTCGCCCTCCGCATCGACCGACAGAACCGCACCCGCATCCAGCGCGGGTGGGAGGTTCTACGCAGCACCGGCAAGCCGCTCTCTGCCTGGCAAACCGAAACGCCACCTCCCGCACTCCCGCTTTCGAAAACTTACCCCATTCTGTTGGACGCCGACCGGGATTGGCTGGCCGATCGTATCGCGCGCCGGTTCGACCTCATGCTCGAACAAGGCGCACTCGAAGAAGCCCGCGCAAACCTGCACCGCTGGGAAAAGGCCGGAGGCGCCGCAAAAGCCATCGGCGCGCCTGAGTTGATCGCCCATCTGCAAGGCCATCTCTCCCTAGATGACGCCCGCGAAGCCGCAATCATCGCCAGCCGCCAATACGCCAAACGTCAACGCACCTGGTTCCGCTCGAATATGGCCGATTGGACTCACCTTTCGCTCCCATAAACAAGCGCAAGGCCTTTCCGCTTGCGTGCGCTAGCGCGAAAGCTACCCTGCCGCCTATGTTCGAAGCATCCCGCCGTCCCATTGCCCATTCTGTCGCGTCCCTAGGGAAATTGCGGATGCAAGGGGCTTGGCGTATCGAACATCTGCACGCCTCGCCGCGTGCCCGGCTCTACTGGATCACGCGGGGCCAGGGGCGGGTGACGGTGAACTGCATCACGCGCGGCTACGGGCCCAACACAGCCGTCTTTGTGCCGGCCCGCGTGCCGATGGCCCTCGAACTGGCCGCACAGACCCAGGGGTTGGAGCTCTGCCTGCCCCCCGATACCAGTCTCGACCTGCCGGACCAGCCGTTCCACCTGCGTGTGTCCAACATTGAAAGCCAAGCGGCCGTCACCTCTCATGTCGAGAAGATCGAGGCCGAACTTGCCGCCCGCGCGCCTGCCATGGGTCGTGCGCTGACGGCTTATTCGCTGCTGATTTCCGCCTGGATGACACGCGAATTGGCGCGCCAGGAAGGTGTGATCCGCCGCGAACGATCCCACAAATTGGTTGAGATGTTCGCCGAACGCATGGAACAGGGCTTTCGGACCGGAAAGGGCGTGGCCGATTATGCACGCGATCTGCATGTGACGCCCACCCATCTTAGCCGCGTCTGCCGCGATGCTGCGGGCCGCCCTGCCCTCGCGCTGCTCAACGAACGGATCATGCACGAGGCGCGTCGCCTCCTTCTGGAGACTGACCTGCCCGCACGTGAAGTGGCCGAGCAATTGGGTTTCTCTTCGGCTGCCTACTTTACGCGGGCGTTCAGTCAGGCCGTGGGCCAAACGCCCAAGGATTTTCGCAAGCCGCGTCTGCGCAGCTGAGTCCCCGCCAGCCGGCCACCCCACACTCAACCTGTATACATCTCCGGTTGCATCTAGGCCCAATGTCGGTTTTTGTCGTGGGCGATGTCGCAAACGTGCGCTTAGTCGGCGCAACTAACCGTTGACGCAAGTGTCCAATACGGTTGCTAATGTGGCTGAGGGTGCGCGGGCCGCTTCGCGGCAAAATGGGCGCCCAAATAAAAACAGACCAAGACGTCACAGGGAGACGACGCAAATGAAAGATTTCACCCACGTACAGACCCAATCGGGTTTGACGAGCCATCCGGTCGCCGAGATGTACGCGCGCGAGCACAAGGATGGCAAACTTGACCGCCGCGAATTCCTCGTCCGCTCGACTGCACTCGGCCTGTCCGCTGCCGCAGCCTATTCGCTGATCGGTGCGTCGCCTGCCGCGGCCGATGGCCACCGCGCTGTGCCCGCCGCTGGTGGTACCCTGCGCATCCAGCAGGAAGTCCGCGCGCTGAAAGACCCGCGCACCTATGACTGGTCGCAGATGGCCAACGTCACCCGTGGCTTCCTCGAATACCTGATCCAGTACAACGCAGACGGCTCGTTCGAAGGCGTCCTGCTGGACAGCTGGGAAGCCAACGAAGATGCAACCGTCTACACGCTCAACGTGCGTCAGGGCGTCAGCTGGAACAACGGCGATCCGTTCACCGCCGAAGACGTCGCCGCCAACTTCATCGGCTGGTGTGACAGCACGGTTGAAGGCAACTCCATGTCCACCCGCATGGGCGGCCTCGTTGACCCGGATACCGGCGTTGCGCGCGAAGGCGCCATCGAAGTGGTTGATGACTACACCGTGCGCGTGACCTACCCCGCGCCCGATATCACTCTGGTCCCCGGCATCGCGGATTATCCGTCGGCCGTGCAGCACCGCGACCTGATCGGCACCAACCCGGCAGACCACGGCGTGGGCACCGGCGCGTACGAGATCACCAACTACGAAGTGGGTGTTTCCGCCACGCTGTCGCGCAAGGCAGATCACGAATACTGGGGTGAAACCTACCTCGACGAGATCGTCTTTGTTGACCTTGGCCAGGACCCCGCCGCGTGGTTTGCAGGCGCCGAAGCCGACGAATTCGACATGACCTACGAGACGGTCGGTGAATTCGTGGACCTCTTCGCCGCCATCGGCTGGACCCAGTCCGAAGTGACCACCGCCGCCACCGTGGTGATCCGTCCGAACCAGAACAATGCGCCTTATGACGACGTCCGCGTCCGTCAGGCCATTGCCATGGCGTGCGACAACCAGGTGATGCTCGATCTGGGCATCAACGGCCAGGGCGTGACCGCGCAGAACCACCATGTCTGCCCGATCCACCCGGAATATGCCGATGTGGCAGCCCTGCCATTCGATCCAGCCGGCGCTCAGGCGCTGCTGGAGGAATCCGGCAATGCTGACTTCGAGTTCGAACTGATCTCGATCGACGATGATTACCGCAAGAACACGACCGACGCCGTGGCAGCACAGCTGCGCGACGCAGGTTTCAACGTGACGCGGACGATCATCCCCGGCTCCACCTTCTGGAACGACTGGGCGAACTATCCGTTCAGCTCCACGAACTGGAACCACCGCGAGCTTGGCGTTCAGGTTCTGAACCTCGCCTACCGCTCCGGTGTGCCATGGAATGAGTCGGGCTTTGCGAATGAAGAGTTCGACAGCCTCCTCGACCAGGCCAACGGCATCCAGGACGCCGATGCGCGCCGCGAGGTGATGGCACAGATCGAAACGATCATGGTCAACGAAGGTGTGACGATCCAGCCCTACTGGCGCTCGCTCTTCCGCCACTACAAGGCCGGCATCGTGAACGCGGACATGCATCCGAAGTTCGAGATCAACGTCCACTATCTCGGCTTCGAGGCCTAATCAAAGAACCGGCGCTCCAGATTGGGGCGCCGGTTTTCTATCCGGCGGAGTGATCCGCACCCGGGCCGAAGCCGCACCATAAGCGGACATGCCCATTTCCAGGCGAAGCGCAGACAATAAGCGCCGCCCAGACCAACAGGGGACCGACCGACATGGGAGCCTTCATCCTCCGCCGCACCGGCGTGATGATCCTGACCGCCCTTTGCCTGACCTTCGTGGTGTTCTTTCTCACGAACCTCTTCCCGAACCTCGAAAAGCTCGCGAAGACCCAAGGCAATGCCCGCATGACCGATGCAGAGGTCGTCTCGTGGCTCGACAATAACGGATATGGCGGCCCCATGATCCTGCGCTACGGCGAATGGTTGGGCGTTGTTCCCGGCTGGACCCAAGTGGATGAAGAAACCGGAGAGATCACGGGACGTTGCATTGATTTCGGCATGGATCCCGCCGATGCCCCGACCCGTTGCGGCCTGCTGCAAGGCGATTTGGGCTTCTCCACGGTCTCCGATGACGAGGTCGGCAATATCATCGGCGGTCGGCTCCAGCTGACCGGCATCCTGATGTTCTGGGCCTTTGCCCTGATGGTTCCTGCCGCCCTGATCGTGGGCGTGCTGGCGGGCATGCGCGAAGGCTCAAGGCTTGACCGCTCCCTCTCCACCTTCTCCATCGCTTCGACCGCGACGCCAGAATACGTCTCTGGCGTGATCTTCATCGTCTTCCTCGCGTCTTCGACGGCGGGCATCTCCGGCACGCTGACGGAATGGGGCTGGCTGGGGGGCGACGGCTGGCTCGGCGACCGCAACACACTCTTCCTCGGCTCCGCACGCTCCGCCATGGACGGTGGCATCACCTTCTGGAACTTCTTCCTGCCGGTCGTGACCATCGCGCTCTACGGCATGGGCTATATCGCCCGCATGACGCGCGCCTCGATGGCTGAAGTCATGACCGCCCAATACATCCGCACCGCGCGCCTCAAAGGCGTCAGCTTCCGCAACATCGTCCTCAAGCACGCGCTCCGCAACGCGCTGATCGCACCGTTCACCGTCATCATGCTCCAGTTCCCCTGGCTTTTGACCGGCGTGGTGATCGTGGAGACGCTGTTCAACTACAACGGCTTTGGCTGGACCATGGTTCAAGCCGCCTCCAACAACGATATCGAGCTGCTTCTGGCCTGCTCCATCGTCGCCGTCTTCGTGGTGCTCGTGACGCAGCTGATCTCGGACATCGGCTACGTCTTCCTCAACCCTCGCATCCGTATCGCGTGAAGGAGATCTGATCATGGACCCGATTTCCTGGACCGGCCAATTCGGCAGCTTCCTCAACCCCCTGATCCTCGCCTCGGTGGTGATCTTCTTCGTGGGCTTTGCCACCAACTTCGTCCTCACCATCGCAGGCGTCCGCCCCGGTGAGTTGGAGATCCAAGGCGACGGCACAATGGCCGTGAACTCCACACCCGCCGACTATGCGCTGGCGACGATGAAATACGCCGTGCTTCTCTTTATCATTTGCCTCATCGGCTATGTCATCGGCGGGCTGGTCCTGCCAACAATGGAGCAAAAGGGCATCATCGGTGCTGCAGGCCAACGCTTCCTGCCCGTCTGGGTCGCCCTCATTGCCACCTTCATCCTGTCGATCACCTTCAAGCGCCGTCTCGGCCTTTACGGAAAACTCTTCGACAGCCTGATCGGCATGATCGGCTTCGGTTTGGTGATGTTCTGGGTCTTCACTGCAATCTTCTCAAGCTGGGTGGCGCCGTTCGACGCGCTCGACCAGATCTCGGCGCTGCGCAACAAGGTTCCCGGCACGATGGCGCCGGAAGGTGAGGCGTTCTCCCACTACCTTTTCGGCGGTGACCGCCTTGGGCGCGACGTCTTCTCCCGCATGGTTCTCGGCTCCACCTACGTGCTGCAGATCGCACCGCTTGCCACGCTCTTTGCGTTCATGGTCGGCATCACGCTTGGCCTGCCTGCAGGCTATATCGGCGGCAAACTCGACACGGTCCTGACCTTCGTGGCCAACCTCGTCCTCGCCTTCCCTGTCATCCTGCTCTTCTACCTGTTGGTGACGCCAGAAATCGTGACGGCAGGCGTGCCGCAATACATGTCGATGGTGCTGTTCCTGTTCCCGATCATCTTCCTCGTGGTGCTGTTCAATTCGCGCTACCACACGCAGCCGACGATCCGGAACGTCCTCGTGGCCGTCGCGGCGATTGTGGGCTTCTGGCTCTACTTCTCGCTGATCTCCGACCGCGCGGACCCAGACAGCGCCGTACGTTTCTGGCCCACACAACTCGACCTCTTCAACATCCCCGGCAACCTGCTGATCGTGTTCGTCTCGGTCGTCTTTGTGAACTCGCCCACGGTCTTTCGTATCGTGCGCGGCATCACGTTGGACGTGAAAACCCGCGACTATGTGGCCGCCGCCCAGACCCGGGGCGAAGGGCCGTGGTACATCATGCTGTGGGAGATTCTGCCCAACGCGCGTGGGCCACTGATCGTCGATTTCTGCCTGCGCATCGGCTACACGACGATCCTTCTGGGCACCTTGGGCTTTTTCGGCCTCGGCCTCTCGCCAGAGTCCCCCGATTGGGGCAGCACCATCAACGAAGGCCGCCGCCTTCTGACAGTCTATCCGCACCCGGCCCTGCCACCTGCACTGGCGCTCATGAGCCTTGTACTTGGCCTCAACCTGCTGGCCGACGGCCTGCGTGAAGAAAGCCTGAAAGACTGATGCGGATTGCGCCCCTCATCGGGTTTGCAACCCTCCTCGTTGCTGCGCCGGCTGCTGCCCAAAGTGGCGACGAAGCGGCGGCGCGGGCGTTGATGCAATGTAGCGGCGTCGCCATCGGCGCTGTTGCCGTGTCGCGCGTCGTGACGGCCCGGCAACTCTCGGACGATTGGACCGCCGAAGTCTACGAGATCACGCCAGACCTCGGGGTGACACAACTCGCCCTGCAATTGCGCGCGATGGATGCAGCCGGATGCGACGCGCCGGTTGTCGATGTCGCGGATCTGTCCGTTGATCTGATGGTCGAATTTGCGCAACCGGTTCTGGACGCACACCGCGCAGACGATGTCGCGGCGATCCGCAGCCTGTGGGAGACCTACGCATCCCAGCTGGATTGCGCATCCGCCCTTGACGCGGACGACCTGGCCCGCGCCCGCCACATGATCGAAACCAACGCCGAGCCTGTTTGCGGGTATCAACCATGATCGGCGCGCTCCAACCCATCCAAAAAACTACGATTGTAGTTACAGAAAAACTACAGCTTCACGACTCCGCCTTTGGGCCGTTCAGTTAAGGAAAACTAACATGGCAGATCGCACACCTTACGACGGCCCGATCCTCGAGATTGAAAACCTTTCGATCTCCTTCTTCACCCGCCTGCGCGAAATTCCGGCGGTGATGGATTTCTCCTGCACCGTGATGCCGGGTGAGGCGATGGGCCTTGTGGGCGAGTCCGGTTGCGGCAAGTCCACCGTCGCCCTCGGTGTCATGCAAGACCTCGGCGTGAACGGCCGCGTCGTCGGCGGCTCCATCAAGTTCAAGGGCCGTGACCTCAACAAGATGAGCGCCGAGGAACTGCGCGACCTGCGCGGCTCCGAGATTGCCATGATCTATCAGGAACCCATGGCCTCCCTGAACCCCGCCATGCGCATCGGCAAGCAGCTGATGGAAGTGCCCATGATCCATGAGGGCAAGTCCGAGAAAGAGGCGTACCAACTGGCCCTCGAAGTGGTCCAGGACGTCCGCCTGCCCGACCCTGAGCGCATGCTGAAAAGCTATCCGCACCAGCTTTCGGGCGGTCAGCAGCAGCGTATCGTGATCGCTATGGCCCTGATGTCAAAGCCTTCTTTGTTGATCCTGGATGAACCCACCACGGCCCTCGACGTGACCGTTGAGGCCGGGATCGTGGACCTCGTGAAGGGTCTGGGTGAGAAGTACGGCACCTCGATGCTGTTCATCTCTCATAACCTCGGGCTGGTGCTGGAAACCTGTGACCGCCTCTGTGTCATGTACTCTGGCGAGGCCGTGGAAACGGGCCGCATCGCCGATGTCTTTGACAACATGCAGCACCCCTATACACAGGCGCTCTTCCGCTCCATCCCGCTGCCCGGCGCCGACAAGAACGCGCGCCCCCTGATCGCCATTCCGGGCAACTTCCCCTGCCCCACGAACGCCCCCCGGCTGCAACTTCGGACCCCGCTGCAACTATTTTGAAGAGGGTCGCTGCAACGCAAACGCCATCCCCATGGCCGAGCTGGATCACGGCGACCGCCACGCAACCCGCTGCCTGCGCTACGCGGAAATCGACTGGGACGCGCCCCCGGAAGTTGCCGCCTCGACCGAGAAGGCGACCATTGGTGATGTGGTCCTGAAAATCGACAACCTCAAGAAGTACTACGAGGTTGCCGCCAACGCCCTGTTCGGCGGCGGCGACAAGAAAGTTGTCAAAGCAAATGAGACACTTACCTTCGAGGCGCGCGAGATCCGAAACTCTCGCCATCGTGGGTGAATCCGGCTGCGGCAAGTCCACGCTCGCAAAGGTTCTGATGGGCCTGGAGACTGCAACCGAAGGCGAGATCCTGCTTGGCAACAAGCCGATCCAGAACACACCCATCGAGGAACGCGACACCGGCACGGTCTCAAACGTGCAGATGGTTTTCCAGAATCCGTTCGACACGCTCAACCCCTCCATGACCGTGGGCCGCCAGATCATCCGCGCACTGGAGATTTTCAAGATCGGCAAGAACGAAGCCGAGCGCCGCGAGAAGATGCTCGACCTCCTCGACCTCGTGAAGCTCCCCCGCGCCTTCGCGGACCGGATGCCGCGTCAGCTGTCCGGTGGACAGAAACAGCGCGTCGGCATAGCGCGCGCCTTTGCCGGAGACGCCAAAATCGTTGTGGCGGACGAACCGGTTTCAGCCCTCGACGTGTCAGTGCAGGCTGCGGTCACGGACCTGTTGATGGAGATCCAGAGACGCGAGAAAACCACGCTCCTTTTCATCTCTCACGACCTCTCGATCGTGCGCTATCTCTCCGACCGCGTGATGGTCATGTATCTAGGCCATGTGGTGGAACTGGGCGATACCGAACAGGTCTTCAGCCCGCCTTATCATCCCTATACCGAGGCCCTGCTCTCGGCCGTGCCCATCGCGGATACGAGCATTGAGAAGCAGCATATCGTGCTGGAAGGCGACATTCCGTCAGCGATGAACCCACCCTCGGGCTGCCCTTCCAGACCCGTTGTCGGTGGAAATCCGATGTGCCCGGTGGGCTTTGCGACAAAGAGGTCCCACCGATGCGCACGCTGGCCGATGGCCACCAGATCAAGTGTCACCTCGCCGAAGATATTCTTGCCCGCATGGAGCCCGTCATCAAAATCGCCGCGGAATAACAGGGGCGCTTTCAGCCCCGACATTTCCGGACGCGATGGAAACAGACTTCACAACGGCATAGCCTTGCCAGCCGTCCGCCAAACCCATGGCCTTGGCGGACCGGTTTGTGACACGCGCGAGCAATCGCGCACCGCCGGCATTCAACTGGACCATCACGCCCGGGCCCTGCCCGTCGCGTATGGCGCTGACCTCCACCGGTAGAACGTTCAAGGCGGAAATCCCCTCGGGCCGTGCGTTTGACAACATCACATCCTGTGCCTCGATCCGCACCCGAACATTGGCCCCTTCCACGGCGGCCACGCGCGGTAACCACAGCGCACCGCCAACGCCCGATAATTCCGTCAGACCATCCTCATGGTGGCGCACGACACGTGCCTCAAGGATCGCGCCGGCCTCACGTATGCCGATAACCGGGGCGACGTCTGGGTCCGACAACAGCGTCGCGGCCGCCCCCACACGCACCACCCTGCCGTGTTCCAAAGCCACCAGCGTAGTGGCTAGACGGGCCACTTCAGGCACAGAATGCGAGACGTAGAGGATCGGAACCTCCGCCGCGTCGCGCACGCGTTCGAGATACGGCAGGATTTCGGCCTTTCTCGCCTCGTCCAAAGCAGCCAAGGGCTCATCCAGCAACAACAGGCGCGGGTTACTGAGAAGGGCTCGCCCGATGGCCACGCGCTGTGCCTCTCCGCCTGAAAGGGCCGCCGGGCGACGCTCCAGCAGATGCCCGATTCCGAGCATCTCGATCACCGGTTGCGCGTCCATGCCGGCGCGTGCGTAGTTGAGATTGGCAGCCACGTCCAAATGGGGAAACAAGCGCGGCTCCTGGAAGACGTAACCGATGCGGCGCCGGTGTATCGGCAGGGTATCAAGCCGCTTTCCATCGACGGTGACCCGAGCGTTTTCTGCTTTAAGAAGGCCCGCCACTGCCCTGACAATGCTGGTTTTTCCGGCACCGGACCGTCCGAACAAACAGGTGACACCACCAGGTGCCTGAAAGGCTGCATCCAGCGTGAAACCGCCAAGGTTGTGCCGCACCGCAACGTCAAGCATCGCGACCACCAATCCGTTGCATGACCCGCCGTGCCAAAAGTTCCGATGCCAGCAAAGCGCCCATTGCAATGACCACGGACACGATCACCAGCCGCCATGCGCTGGCTTCCCCACCCGGCACTTGAAGGAACGCATAGATCGCGGACGGCACCGTTCGTGTCTCGCCCGGAATGTTACTGACAAAGGTGATCGTTGCGCCGAATTCACCCATGGCCTTGGCAAAAGCCAGGATCGCCCCGGTTAGAATGCCGGGGGCCATCAAGGGCACCGTGATCGTCCAGAAAACCCGCCAGCGCGAGGCGCCCAGTGTGGCCGCCGCGTCTTCCAATCCGGGATCGACGGCTTCCAGCGACAATCGGATGGCGCGCACCATCAGTGGGAAGGCCATGATAGCGGCCGCCAAGGCTGCGCCAGTCCAGCGGAAGGCCACGCCGAGGCCCATGGCTTCAAGCCAGCCACCCAAAGCGGCCTGCGGCCCAAAGGCGATCAAAAGCAGATACCCCGTGACCACCGGCGGCAAGATCAGCGGAAGATGCACCAAGCCATTCAATAGCGCATGGCCCGGAAATTGCCGCCGCGCCAGAAGCCAGGCCACAGCCACACCGAAGGGCAAGCTCAAAACCGTGGCGACCAGCGCCACCCGCAGCGAGAGGGCCACGGCTTGCCATTCGGCGGGACCCAGCCAATCGCTCATTCCACGATCACCTGGAAACCAGCATCCCGAAACACAAACCGCGCGTCACGTTGCATGAGCCAATCAAGGAACGCCTCTGCGGCCTCCGGCGCATCGGGCGTCAAAGCTGCTGGATAAACGATGGGCGGATGCAAATCCTCCGGTATCGTTGCGATCACCTCAACGCCCGGCTCTGCATGGGCATCCGTTGCATAGACCACGCCCGTATCAGCCGCCCCCAAAGCCACAAGGCGCAAAGCGGCGCGCACATTGTCTGCCTCGATTACGTTGGGGCGCAACTCCTCCCACACGCCCGAGGCCTCGAACGCCAAGCGACCATAGATGCCCGCGGGCACCGCATCGACCAACGCCATTGCGATGCTACCCTCAGCCAAGCCGCGCGGAGGGGCGTTGGCGACCTCATCGTAAAGCGTCCGGTTCATAACGATCACAAGGCGATTGCCCAGGATTTCGCGCCGCGTCTCCTCTGTAATGGCACCCAGCTGAGCGAGATGCTCCATCCAGTCCGTATTGGCGAGGAAAACGACATCCGCAGGTGCCCCGGCCTCCACCTGCCGCGCGATGGCGGAAGAGCCGGCATAGGACAGTGTGACCGTGTGGCCCGTGTCCGACGTGAAAGCGTCTGCAACTTGATCCAGTGGCCCGGCAAGGCTTGCGGCTGCAAAAACGGTAACGTCGTCCGCCAGGACGGGTGTTGTCAGGAACAGCGAGAGAAGCCAGGCAAGCCGCATGGCGCGACTATCGCGGTTGCAGACGGGGGCGGCAAGTGGCGGGCGCACCAAAGAAAAATGGGGGCCCCGAAGGACCCCCAGTTTCGCTGATCAGGCTCTGATAATTGACTGCCCGAAATTTTCTGCCTGCGGCCTGATCCGCGCCAAGGGTGAGCGCACCCACCCCGGAACTCAGATGCGCGAACGGTGAGGACGCGCATCCGATCTCTGTGTTCAGCTACACCCCGACGTCCCGCCGCAGGTGTTGCACTTCATGCAGGTGCCGTTGCGCACCAGTGTGTAGTTTCCGCACTCGCCGCAGGCCTCGCCCTCATAGCCCTGCATTTTGGCTTTGGTGCGCGCATCGATGGATACGCTGCCCGTCGCTACGGCCGTGGTTGAGGCTGCGACGGCCATCGTGCCGCCGCCGCCCTTGGTCTCAGGGACCAGCGTCTCCAGTACGGCGACCGGATCGGCCCCGCCCTGCAGCACCACAAGTTCTTGCGGGACGCGCTTGCGGAGATACCCGCTCGATGCGACCTGCTTGAGAACTTCCAGCGGGTCCGAGCCACGGCTTTCCGGCACTTCCTGGATGTTGGACACGCCTTCCTCTGCCCCGCGGCCCACATCGTCGAACGTCTCGCCGGTGGGGGCCACATGGGCCAGATCCGTCCGGTCGAGGTAGCTGACCGCCAGTTCGCGGAAGATGTAGTCGAGGATCGACGTCGCGTTTTTGATCGTCTCGTTGCCCTGCACCATGCCCGACGGCTCGAACTTGGTGAAGGTGAAGGCGTCGACGAACTCTTCGAGAGGCACGCCATATTGGAGGCCGACGGAGACCGCGATGGCGAAGTTGTTCATCATCGCCCGGAAGCCCGCGCCTTCCTTGTGCATGTCGATGAAGATCTCGCCGAGCTGGCCATCGCCATACTCGCCCGTCCGCAGATAGACCTTGTGGCCGCCAACGGTCGCTTTCTGGGTGTAGCCCCGACGACGATCCGGCATCCGCTCACGGCCACGCGCGACTTCTTTGACGATGATCTTTTCGACCACCTTTTCGGCCAGAACAGCGGCCTTTTCCTGCGGCGTTCCCGTTTCCAGGATTTCCGCGGCCTCGTCATCATCTTCGACAAGGGCGGCGGCCAGCGGTTGAGACAGCTTGGAGCCGTCACGGTAGAGCGCATTGGCCTTCACGCCGAGCGACCAGCTGAGCTCATATGCCTTCTGGCAGTCTTCAATGGTCGCGTTGTTCGGCATGTTGATCGTCTTGGAGATCGCGCCCGAGATAAAGGACTGTGCCGCTGCCATCATGTGGATATGCGAGTCGACGCTGAGGAAGCGTTTGCCTTTTTCCCGCAAGGGTTCGCGCAGTCGAACACGGACAGGTGTTCGTCTTTGAGGAACGGCGCGCCCTCCAAGGTCATGGTCCCACAGACATGGTCGTTCGCGGCCTCGATATCGGCTTTCGAGAAACCGAGGTGGCGCAGTAAGTCAAAGGTGGGATCGTTCAGTTTCTCCGCCGGGATACCCAGAGTTTCGGTGCAGAATTCCGCGCCGAGGGTCCACTGGTTGAAGACGAAGCGGATGTCGAAGGCTTGCGGCAGGGCGGCTTCGATCTTTTCGATCTCTGCCGGGCCGAAGCCGTGGCCAATCAGGCTGGTGTGGTTGATGCCGGGGGCCTGACCAATGGTGCCGTGGCCGACCGCATAGGCGATGATCTCTTCGATCTGGGCCGAGGAATAGCCCATCGCCTCCAACGCGCCCGGGACCGAGCGGTTGATGATCTTGAAGTAACCGCCACCGGCGAGCTTCTTGAACTTTACCAGGGCGAAATCCGGCTCAATGCCCGTCGTATCGCAGTCCATGACCAAGCCGATGGTGCCGGTCGGAGCAATCACCGTGGCCTGAGCGTTGCGATAGCCGTGCTGTTCGCCGAGCGTCAGCGCCTCGTCCCAAGCCTGCTTGGCGAGCGCGATCAGCTTCTGATCGGGGCAATTGCCGTGGTCCAGAGCGACCGGGTTCACGTTCACGTCTTCATAGCCGTCCACTTTGCCGTAAGCGGCGTTGCGGTGGTTCCGCATCACCCGCAGCATGTGCTCACGGTTCTTGGCGAAGCCGTCGAATGGCCCCAGCTCAGATGCCACTTCGGCGGAGGTTGCGTAGGCCACCCCGGTCATGATCGCGGTCAGTGCGCCACAAAGCGCGCGACCTTCGGCCGAGTCGTAGGAATAGCCCATGTTCATCAGCAGGCCGCCGATGTTCGCGTAGCCAAGGCCAAGCGTCCGGAAGTCGTAGCTGAGCTGCGCGATTTCCTTGGACGGGAACTGCGCCATCATGACCGAGATTTCCAGCGTCAGCGTCCAAAGGCGCGTGGCGTGGATGTAGCTTTCGGCGTCGAACACACCGTTCGAATAGAAGGTCAGCAGGTTCATCGACGCGAGGTTACAGGCGGTGTCGTCGAGGAACATGTATTCGGAGCACGGGTTGGACCCGCGGATCTCGCCATCTTCCGGGCAGGTATGCCAAGCGTTGACGGTGTCGTGGTACTGAATGCCCGGATCAGCGCAGGCCCAAGCCGCATGGCCAACCTTTTCCCACAGGTCACGGGCTTTGATCGTCTTGGCGACGTCGCCGTCCTTGCGGTTGATCAGCTCCCAATCGCCATCCTCTTCGACGGCCTTCAGGAAGGCGTCGGTCACACGGATGGAGTTGTTGGAGTTCTGACCGGAGACGGAGTTGTAGGCTTCCGAGTCCCAATCCGTGTCGTAGGTCGGGAACTCGATGCTGGTATGGCCCTGCTTGGCGTAATCCAACACACGCTTCACGTAAGTCTCTGGGATTGCGACCTTTTTGGCTTCGCGGATCGCCTGCTTCAGGCTCTCGTTTTTGGCGGGATCAACCGCATCTTCCAGCGAACCGTCCCACGTCTTGATGGCCGCGAAAATGCCGTTCAGCATCTTCTCGTGCATCTTGGAGCCCGCGACGATGGACGCCACTTTCTGCTCTTCCAGTACCTTCCACTCGATGAAGTCTTCGATGTCCGGGTGATCCGCATCGACGATGACCATTTTCGCCGCCCGGCGCGTCGTGCCGCCCGACTTGATCGCGCCTGCCGCGCGGTCGCCGATCTTCAGGAAGCCCATCAGTCCGGAGGATTTGCCGCCGCCCGATAGCTTTTCGCCTTCGCCGCGCAAGTGGCTGAAGTTCGTGCCGGTGCCCGAGCCATACTTGAACAGACGCGCTTCACGAACCCAAAGGTCCATGATGCCGCCGTCATTCACTAGATCGTCAGCCACACCCTGAATGAAGCAGGCGTGCGGCTGCGGGTGCTCGTAGGACGAAGTAGATTTCGTCAGCTTGCCGGTTTTGTAATCGACATAGTGGTGCCCTTGGGCAGGCCCATCTATGCCGTAGGCCCAATGCAGGCCCGTGTTGAACCATTGCGGGCTGTTGGGCGCAGCCATCTGGCGCGCCAGCATCAGCTGCATCTCATCGAAATAGGCCCGCGCATCAGCCTCAGCTGTGAAGTAGCCGCCTTTCCAGCCCCAATACGCCCAGGCGCCTGCAAGGCGCCGGAAGACCTGCTTGGCGGACGTTTCGCCACCATAACGCTGGTCTTCCGGCATAGCCTCCAGCGCCTTTTCGTCGGCCACGTGGCGCTGAAGGAATGCGGGTACGCCCTTTTCCTTCACAGGCTTTGTCGCTGCCGGAACACCGGCTTTCCGGAAATACTTCTGGGCGATGACGTCCGAGGCCACCTGGCTCCAGCCCTGCGGGATCTCTACGTCGTCAAGCTTGAACACAACGGTGCCGTCGGGATTGCGAATCTCCGACGTTGTGGTTGTAAACTCCAGATCCGCGTACAGGTCTGCACCGTCGCGGGTGAATCTCCGTTCAATCTTCATGTCTGCCTCATTCTCACCTGGACCCGTGCCAGGCCCCTGTTTCCCAACAAAGCGGTCTGCCAGGGTCTTCTGCCCTCTGACCGTCTCTCTCTCATTCCGGCGCTCGCCGGGCGGTCGCACACATCTCCAGTCGGGTGCCAAGGCACTCGTTTGCAGACCGTGCTGTCATTTGCTGAGGTGTTATCCCTCTGCCCCCGCAACGCTGCGCTATATGTGGTGGCGCTTGCGTCGACCAGCACAACCTGACGTGTTTGGACCTATCCGGTCAACGGGTTTTTGAGAGAATTCACAGGAAAAATTCCTTGCTTTTTCCTGTTTCTGCAGACGGGCCTGATTCCTGTCCGGTTCGCCCCGACCCCAACATCTTGGGGTTTTCCTTTGTTCAGGCCTAGATAGCCAATCTTCTGGATGCTTTACATAAGGGAAGGTGACGCCAATTCGGAAATGCATGGGCTGCATATGATTTCACTTGGACGTCTACCAGATATTGGGGTGACGTCGCAAAACCGCGCGAAAAATACCACATAAGGGCATCGAGAGCAGCTACGCACCTACATATAGTCGATCCTGAGAGGAAGTGGTCGGGGCGGCGAGATTCGAACTCACGACCCCCTGTACCCAAAACAGGTGCGCTACCAGACTGCGCCACGCCCCGACCGTGGGCGCGTCATATCGGTCCTTTGGGCCATTGTGCAAGCCCAATCAAAGCAGAATGATTTTACTCGTCACACGGCCATGCGGCTTGCGTCTGATCGATTGAGGGATGGCGCAATTGCGTGCCTTCGGAAATACCAAAATCCGCTGACACGCCGCCATTCACTTCGAGCACATATTGAATATCGTTGCTGCCGCCCGGAATGCCCGTTCGGTCCAGCGGGATCGCATTTTCATGGACGTTGCGCACCACGCCGTCGGGCCCCACAAATATCATATCGAGGGGGATCAACGTGTTTTCCATCCAAAAGCTCACCCGCTGCGGACGCTCGTAGACAAACAGCATCCCACTCATCCGCGGCATCTCTTCGACATGCATCAGCCCTTGCGCGCGCTCGGCGGCGGTATCGGCAATCGCGACCCGAAAACGGGCAGTTCCCCAATCGCCACGCAATTCGACACGGTCTTCCTGACACGCCGCCAAAGCGGTGGTGCCGCTCAGGCACAGCAACAAGATCGCCAGGATCGGTCCAAGTCGTGTGTTGATCATTGTCTACTGCCCCTTTCGGGCGATGCGAGCACGGGCCCGCATGTGCAGCAGTCCGGCCTCAGGCTTGATCCCAGGTGCGGATTTCCGCAGCCATTTTTCCGCGCGGTCCGTCGACGATTTTCACCGCCACCGCTTCACCGGGCTGAAGCTCCGAAAACCCGAAGCGGCGCAAAACCTCGACGTGGACAAACACATCTTCCGGTTGGCCAAACGCATTTGCGAACCCAAATCCCTTGGACTTGTCAAACCACTTCACACGGGCTGCGACAAGGGGCACGTCACTCACATCTGGTAGATCAGCGTGTGAACTGTCGGTGGGCGTTTCGCATTCCGGCAAAGCCTCAATCGAGATCACCTCAGTGGCCTGCAACCCTCGCCCGGTCTCTTGCGTGAGAAGTTTGACGCGCGCACCTTCAGATACCGACCCCCGGCCAAAGTTGCGAAGAACGTTTGCATGCAGCAAAATATCTGGCCCACCGCCATCGGCCAGCACAAAGCCAAAGCCTTTGGCGGCATCAAACCATTTCACCTGTCCGGCCACTGCGTCGTCGAACGTCGCATCGGGGCTTGAATGCATTTTCTGCTCCACTTCGATTACGTACCGATGTTGAAGCACTTGCGGTGAGACACAAGGTGAAAAAATTGTTCTATTTCAGTGATTTACATTTTCACGATACGTGAAATTGCAAAAAGGACACACCCTTAGTTAGGTGACGTGAAGGTCACTCAAGGGTTTAGGCGTACTACATCCCATGCATCATTCGGACCTGTCCGGGTCCACCGAAACCTATCGTGCAAACGGAACGCCCCATCGGCCCAAAACTCGATTTCGACGGGCGTAATTCGGATTCCCCCAAAAGGGCGGCCGCGCCGGATTTGTCCCGTGCTGTGCCGTGACCCGCGCAACTTCCGCCATCAAAGTGGCCCGGTTTTCGAGCGGCTGAGATTGTTGCGACGCCCACGCACCCAAGCGGCTCTTGAGAGAGCGAGATGCGTAGTAGGCATCTGCCTGAGGTCCGTCCTCGCGGGAAGTGATACCGCGCACACGGATTTGACGTCGTAACGATTTCCAATGCAGCACGAAGGCCGCCTTACCGGCCGCCTCAATCTCTTGCGCCTTTGCGGAGCCGTAATTCGTATAGAACACAAACGCGCCCGTTCCGTCGCCAAAGGCTTCGATTTCCTTCAGCAGGACCATACGCGCATTCGGAAGGCCGTCCGCATCCACGGTCGCCAGCGCAATTGCGTTTGGATCGTTCGGTTCGCTCGCCTCTGCCTCAGCCAGCCAGGACTGCGCCAAGGCAAACGGATCGTCGCCTGCAAAAATACCATCGCGCGCTGCCATTCCAATGTCTCCCATCCAAACCGCCCCTCCAGCTAGCCGTCGGCAAGGGGGGCGACAAGGGTTGCCCATCTTGAAGCCCTGCGGCCAATCGCCTACGAGAGGTCGTGATCACGACGGGATGGGGACAATAACATGGGCATGATGGACGGCAAACGTGGGCTGATCATGGGCCTCGCAAACGATAAATCCATCGCATGGGGGATTGCAAAAGCTCTTGCTGCAGAAGGCGCAGAGCTGGCTTTCTCGTACCAGGGTGAGGCGCTGTTGAAGCGGGTCGGTCCGCTGGCGGAGCAGCTTGGCTCGTCCCTGGTCGTGCCGTGTGATGTGGGCGATGCGGACTCGCTTGATGCCCTATTTGAGACCCTGAAGGACGCCTGGGGCAGCCTTGATTTCGTGGTTCACGCGATCGGCTTTTCCGACAAGAACGAATTGCGTGGCCGCTACGTTGAGACGTCATCGGCCAATTTCCAGACGACAATGGACATCTCGGTCTATTCTTTCACCGCTGTTTGCCAGCGCGCGGAAAAGATGATGCCCAATGGCGGATCGCTTCTCACACTGACCTATTCGGGCGCCGAACGCGTGATGCCCCACTACAACGTCATGGGCGTTGCGAAAGCCGCGCTTGAGGCCTCGGTCATGTACCTGGCCGAGGATCTGGGTCGTGACAATATTCGCGTCAACGCGATCAGTGCGGGCACCATCAAAACGCTCGCCGCCTCCGGCATCGGCGATTTCCGCTACATTCTGAAGTGGAACGAAAACAACGCCCCCCTGCGCCGCACCGTCACTCAGGATGAAGTCGGCAAATCCGCGCTTTACCTGCTCAGCGATCTTGGCTCAGGCGTGACCGGCGAAACGCACCACGTCGACGCGGGCTACAACATCATCGGGATGAAAAACCCCGAAGCCCCCGACATGACGCTTGAGAAAAAGGGCGAGTAAACCATGACCTGGGCCGTTCTTTTGACATTGGCGGGGTTGCAAGCCCTGATTGTCATTAGCCCCGGTCCCGCCACGCTGCTTTGCATCAAGACTTCGGCCGCCGAAGGCGCACCGTCCGGTCTGGCGCTGACATTCGGGCTCGCGCTTGCTGCATTGATCTGGGCCAGTGCGGCATTGGCAGGTCTGAGCCTTCTTTTCGAACTCGCCCCCTATTTGCAAACGGCCTTTCGCATACTGGGGGCGGGCTTTCTGATTTGGATCGCGGTTGCGATGTGGCGCCATGCTGACACGCCCTTGCCGGACGCAGACCGTGTCGTTCCGCGCAGCCTGCTCAGCCAGATCCGCCTTGGCGTTATCACCAACCTCGCCAATCCCAAGGCGCTGGCCTATTTCACGGCTGTGTTTTCAGGCGTTATGCCAGCTGACCCGTCACTGGCGAGCGCTGCGACGATCCTGTGCGTCATCTTCGTCATCGAATTTGGCTGGTATGCGATCGTTTCCCTCGTTTTTCCAGATCCGGCCCCCGCCGGGCCTATGGGCGCGCAAAGCGGTGGTTAAACCGCAGTTTCGCGGCAATCCTGACCGGCCTGGGTATCCGTATCGCCCTACCCTGAGGTGTTTCTATGACCACGCAACTCCCCCATGAAAAAGGCTTCCACGTCAGCTGGGATCAAATGCACCGCGATGCGCGCGCGCTGGCGTGGCGGCTGGATGGGCGTGGCCCCGATGATGGCGCCTGGAAAGCCGTGGTTGCCATCACACGCGGCGGTATGGCCCCTGCGATGATCGTCAGCCGTGAATTGGACATCCGCACCGTCGATACCATCTCGGTCAAGTCATACCATGCGGGCGGTGGGAAAGCCGATCAACAGCGCGAGGCTGAGGTTCTGAAATCCCCCGACGCCGATCTGATGGGCGACGGTGACGGCATTCTGATCGTTGATGACCTGGTGGACAGCGGCAAAACGCTTGAGCTTGTCCGCTCTCTTTATCCCAAGGCGCATTTCGCGACCGTCTACGCCAAGCCGAAGGGAGAGCCGATGGTCGACACGTTCATCACCGGCGTCAGTCAGGACACGTGGATCTTCTTCCCCTGGGATATGGCGCTTCAGTATGTCGAGCCCTATCGCGGCAAAGACTAGTCGTCACAACCGCCGCACCTTCAGCTTCGTCAGCCGGTTCTGCTCGCGCTCGGCGACCTCAAATCGGAACCCGTGAAACGCAAAGCACTGTCCCGGCAAAGGGATCGTCTGCGCCTCGTGGATCACGAGGCCCGCGACCGTATTCGCCTCTTCATCGGGCAACGTCCAATCGGCCGCGCGGTTGAGGTCGCGGATCGTCATGGCGCCGTCGATTGTGTAGTTGCCCGCCGTATCGGCCTCCAGAACCGGCGCATCTTCGACGTCGAATTCGTCCGTGATCTCGCCCACGATCTCTTCCAGAATATCCTCTAGCGTGATCAACCCGGCCAAGGCGCCGTATTCGTCCACGACCAGCGCAAAGTGCGTGTGGCGGCGCAGGAATTGGCGCATCTGATCGTCGAGCGTCGTGGTCTCTGGAATGAAGTAAGGCTTCATCATCACATCCGCGAGGTCGAACCCCGCAAGGCCCACGGCTTCCTCCCCCGGGTCAACCGATCAATTGTGCGCAACAGATCTTTCGCATGGACCATGCCAACGATGTTTTCCTGATCGTCCTTGAACACTGGCAGGCGCGTGTAGCGGCTTTCAAGGCATTGGGTGAGAATCTCTTCCGGGGTCGCATCGGCATCAATCATCTCGATGCCCGACCGATGGAGCATGATCTCCTCCACCGTCCGTTCGTGCAGGTCGAGCGCGCCCAACAAGCGATCGCGCTGTTCCTTCTCGACCGAGCCTTCCTCATGGCCAATCGACAATGCGCCCATGATCTCTTCCTTGACCGACAACATGTTGTCGCCCGCCTCGATCCGCGTGCCGAACAGGCGCAACACCCCGCGAACGATGAAACGCACAACGGCCACAACCGGTGCCATGACGGCAATGATCAACCCGATCGGGCGCGCCACACGGGCCGCCGACATCTCAGGGCTGTTGATAGCGAAGGTCTTGGGCAAGACCTCCGCAAAGATGAGAACCAGCGCCGTCATCACAAGCGTGGCAATCGCCACCCCGCCTTCGCCCAGGATCGCCGTAAACAGCGCGGTCGCGAGCGCTGTCGCGAGAATGTTGACCAGGTTGTTGCCCAGAAGAATGCCGCCAATCAGGCGCTCATTGTCTTCCTTCAACTCCAACGCCCGCTCCGCTCCGCGATTGGGCCCGGTATCCTTGCTCGCAATCGAACGCAGCTTACCGCGCGAGGCCGCTGTCAAAGCCGTCTCCGAGCCTGAGAAAAAGCCCGAGCAAACCAGCAAAAGCACAATCACCGCGGCAATGATCCAGTTCGTGGGATCGGCCAGCGCCGATGGTTCGGGGATAGGGAGTTCGTTTTCCATTGCCGGGTTATGGAGGTGCGGACGGCCCCATTCAAGAGACGCGCCGTCGAATTGGATCATCTGCGACGGCGTCCATTGGCTAAAGGTAGGGTTGGACCGCTCTACCCGTCCCTCGCCAAAGGGTGTTTTTCAAGCACCAGTGCCTTCAGACGCTCATCAAGAATATGGGTGTAGATCTCGGTGGTGGCGATGTCCGCATGGCCCAGAAGGGTCTGAATGGCCCGCAGGTCTGCCCCGTTTTGCAACAGGTGCGTCGCAAAGGCATGGCGCAGGGTATGGGGCGTGACCTTGGCCGGGTCCAACCCGGCCTCAAGCGCCAGTTCCTTGACCAACGTGAAAAAACGCACCCGCGTCAGATGGCCAGCCTTGCCGCGTGACGGAAAGGCAAAGGCGCTTGGCTTTGCCCCGGTCTCGGCCCGGGCGACGTCATCCACCGCATCGCGATGGGCAAGCCAGGCGGCGGCCGCCTCCCGCGCCGGCGGGCTGAGGGGCACCAAACGCTCCTTGCCCCCCTTGCCCATCACCAACAGCATCTGGGGGTCGCCCCGCAACGCTGTGATGGGCAGCGAAACCAGCTCCGTCACGCGCAGACCTGTGGCGTATAGGATTTGCAGCAGGCAATGGGTGCGCAGCCGCTCCGCCTCTGACCGCCCATGCCGCTCGGCGACCGCCAGAAGGGCGTCCACCTCGGCAATTTGGAGCGTCCCGGGCAGCTTTCGTGCGCGAGCCGGGCCGGTGATCTGCAACGTCGGGTTATCGGCACGCCAGCCTTCTTCATGGGCGAAACGGTACAATTGCTTCAGCGATGAAAGCCGTCGTGCGCGCGTGGCAGGCGCAAGCCCCTCCGCTTCAAGGCTTGTGATATAGCCTTCCAGTTTAGCGCGATCTGCACCCGCAAACCCGCCTCGACGCGACAGCCAAGCCATGGCATCCTTCAGGTCACGCCCGTATCCCAGAAGTGTGTTGTGCGCGGCCCCTTGCTCAGCTGCCGCCGCGTCCAGGTAGAGGGCAATCCAGTCCGCATCCGTGGCCGGGCCTGCCATGGCTCAATCCTGTAAAAGATGCAGCTGCAACGCCGTTCGGCGCGCCACATCTTCCAGTCCAACCGCTCGAAACAGAACCAGCGCATCGGTCACATCGTTCGGGTCGCTGTCCGCCGCGCCCTGCCCCAGCACGAGCGCCGCGCGCAGCAGGGCTTCGCCCAACTGGTTGTTTTCAAGGAACAAACTGTAACGATGCGGCGGCAGATCAGGGGCGAAGGCTGCGGCAATGGCCCGGTTCAAAGGATCGCGTGCGTTTTCAGGGGGCAGACCGCGCGCAATGGCAAAGGCGAAGCGTTCAGTCTCATCCTGAGCCACCGAAGACTGTGCAACCTGCTCATAAAGCGGCGAAAGAAGCCCCACACGTCGTGCCAGAATTCCGGCCTCGTCGACCAACGGCGTACGCAACAGCCGCTCGCCATAGATATCCGCAAAGGCCACCTCCAGACCGGCCTCCTGCATAGCGTCCCAAGCCGGAGCCAAGCGGCGCGATGTTTCAATCGGGTCAGCCGCCAAAAGCGCGGCATCAAGGGCTTGCAAGGCCTCGACCCGATCCCAGACCGCACCAGATGCCGAAGGCGCTTGCGAGGTGTAGATTGCCAGCCATTCCTGCGGCGCAATGGCACCTGACCGTGTCAACCTCTCCGCCGCGTCGAGCTGCGCGCGCCAACCTGCCAGCGGGGACAGATCAGCATAGAGAAACGCAAGCGGTAGGCCTGTCATGTCCGGTCGCTGCGCAATCGCCATGCGCATCTGGAATTCCAGCGGCGTAAGCGTCGGGTCCGGCGGCAAGGGCGGCTCCCCCTCGAACAGTTCGGGGTCAAGGAACCGCGCGATCAAGTCGCCTTCTTCTTCCGTTATTGCGCCCAGAGCTTCCCCGGTCCCAAGTGACAACGCGGCGGCCGACCAATCGCCACCGCGCGCCATGCAGAAGATCCGCGCCGGAAAGGTCGGCGCGATATCGGGATTGGCGTTCATCGCACCACAGGCGCGGTCGGAATGATCTGTCAGCAAAGAAACATCGAACCAGCGCCGAAAAAGGTCCACCTGGGTCGGGCCCGCGCGTTCCATCAATGCTTGCGCAGGGTCAAGCGCCCCCGGTCCAGCAACAGATCCAACCGTGCGAGGAACAGCTCGGACCCCTCAGCCGGAGCTCCGAAGGGCGGGTCAAGTTCCGCGAGCGCAAGCACTTCCGTGAAGTTCTGCATTGCCGGCAAGCCCTGCACTGGCTGTGCCCGCATCAACCGGGCCAGGGTCTCGGTCTCCGATGTGCCCCAAAGGCCACGCGGCAACCCGGTGATCGACGTGGGCAGCAACCCCACCGAGTCGAGCTGAACAGCATCGAGTGGCAGAACGGTGATTTGCGGGACAGACGCGTCCGTCGCGACATTGGCATGGGGCCGCGTGATCGCATCCGAGAGCCAGGCAGGTGTACCCAGTTCCGGCAACCCCGTCAGGTCAATCTCGGCCTCTTGCGCCACAAGCGGCTGTGCCATGGCGACCAACACCGCAAGGGCCCGCACGTCAGTCCACATTTAGGCTAACCGGTTGTGTGACTGTTTGAACATCCGGCTGCAGGAATCCGGAATAGGCATATCCCACCAACCCCAGGGCCCCGAGAATAACCAATAAAATCAGTATAATAAGGATACGCCCCATAGCTGCGCCATGACCCCTTCAAGTCCCTGCCCCTTTGCACCCCGCGCAAAGACAGCAGCGTTTGCCGCCGCCGTATTTTCCATATAAGCCATGGACGGCGGGATTTCGCCACTTACGGAGGCAATTTTTTCGGTGATGGGCGAAAGCGTGCCACATGGGGAATGGCGGTTGACCCGCTCGGTCGTGCTGGTGGGCATGATGGGCGCTGGAAAGACGGCCATTGGTCGCGCGCTGGCCGCGGACTTGGGCGTAGAAATGCGCGACTCGGACGCCGAAATCATCGCATCCGCGCAGCTTACAATTGGCGAGATCTTCGAGAAATATGGCGAGCCTTTCTTTCGTGAGAAGGAAGGCCAGGTCATTGCCCGTCTGCTGGAGGGGCCGCCCTGCATCCTGTCCACGGGCGGCGGCGCGTGGATGTCTGCTGACAATCGCACAATGCTGATGGAAAAGGCCTGCGTCGTCTGGCTGGAGGCCGACCTCGATCTGCTTTGGGCGCGGGTGAAACACAAAACCCATCGCCCGCTTCTGCGAACCTCAGATCCCAAGGCCACATTGACCGCTCTGCTGGACGAGCGCACGCCGGCCTATGCCATCGCCCCGAACCGGGTTCGTGTCTCGGCGCATTGGTCCATTGATCAAACCGCCTCTGCCGTCATGGATATCTTGCGGGCGACCGGGACCGTCACAACAAAAGCACCCGCCGAATGATCGATACCGTTCACGTACCCCTGGGCGACCGCGCCTATGATGTTCGCATCGGCCCCGCGTTGATCCACGAGGCAGGCCAGCACATCGCCCCGCTTCTGGATCGCCAGAAAGTCTGGATCGTCACGGAGCGTACCGTAGCAGGCCACCATCTTGGCGACCTTCGGAATGCACTCCGCGCGTCCGGGATTACCGCCGAGGCTCTGATCCTTGAGCCGGGTGAAGGGACGAAGAACTGGGTAAATCTCGAAAAAACAGTGGATTGGCTACTGTCCGAAAGGGTCGAGCGTCGCGATATCGTCATCGCGTTCGGGGGCGGCGTAATTGGCGATCTGGTGGGATTCGCCGCCGCCATCCACCGCCGCGGTATCCGCTTCGTGCAAATCCCAACCTCACTGCTTGCGCAAGTCGACAGCTCCGTCGGCGGGAAAACTGGGATCAATGCCGCCCACGGCAAGAACCTGATCGGCGCGTTTCACCAGCCCACGTTGGTTCTGGCCGATATTGACGTTCTGGGCACCCTTACGCCGCGTGATTTCCTTGCTGGATACGGTGAAGTGGCGAAATACGGCCTGCTTGGCGATGCGGACTTCTTCAAATGGCTTGAACAGAACGGCCCCGCATTGGCCGACAACCCGGCCCTGCGTCAGGAGGCGATCCGCCGCTCTGTCCAGATGAAAGCCGATATCGTGGCCCGCGACGAGACGGAGCAAGGCGACCGCGCGCTTCTGAACCTCGGTCACACCTTCTGCCACGCGTTGGAGGCTGCGACGGGCTATTCCGATCGACTTTTGCATGGCGAAGGTGTCGCCATTGGATGCGCCTTAGCCTTTGAGCTGTCATCGCGCCTCGGCCTGTGTTCTCAGGAAGATCCAAGCCGTGTCCGCGCACACCTGGCTCAAATGGGCATGAAGCGCGATATCGCTGATATTGCGGGGGATTTGCCCAACGCCGAGGATCTTCTGGCATTGATGGGACAGGACAAAAAGGTTGTCGCGGGTCAATTGCGATTCATCCTCGCCCGCGGCATTGGCGAGGCTTTTGTTACGGCTGATGTCCCGCAGGATGCGGTACTCGCCCTGCTGACGGAACAGCTCGCAAACCGCTAGCGCGCGCCCGCCCCTCTTTGTTCCCCGCAAATGCCCGCCGGAGGCATTGCGGCGGATACCGCACGCGCGACCTGCGCGTGTCGCAATCCGACTTGCCCAAGGCCCTCGAACCCAATCAGATGCGCAAAACACTTTGGAGGGGCCTGCATGAAATCCCATACGCGTGTGTGCATCATCGGTGGCGGTGTGGTCGGCTGCTCGGTGGCCTACCACCTGACGAAACTGGGCTGGTCAGATGTCACATTGCTGGAACGGTCCGAACTCACAAGTGGCTCCACCTGGCACGCTGCGGGCGGGTTTCACACACTCAACGGCGACACGAATATGGCCGCTTTGCAGGGCTATACGATCCGACTTTACAAGGAATTAGAAGAGCTTACGGGCATGTCCTGCGGCTTGCACCATGTGGGTGGCGTGACACTGGCAGACACGCCTGAGCGGCTGGATATGCTCAAGGCCGAGCGGGCGAAGCACCGGTTTATGGGGCTGGAAACCGAGATCGTCGGCCCGGATGAGATCAAAGCGCTGGCGCCGATCACCAACGTCGATGGCGTGCTTGGCGCGCTCTATGATCCGCTGGACGGGCATCTGGACCCCTCCGGCACCACCCATGCATATGCCAAAGCTGCGCGGATGGGCGGCGTGGGAATTCATACACATACCAAAGTGTTAGCGACCAATGCTCGTGTGGATGGAACGTGGGAGATCGTGACCGACAAAGGCACTCTTATAGCAGAACATCTAGTTAACGCGGCTGGCCTCTGGGCGCGGGAGGTTGCGGCGATGGCAGGTTGTTATTTGCCGCTGCATCCGATGGAGCATCAATACCTCGTAACGGAAGAAACGCCAGAGATTTACGAGCGTGATACGGAGCATCCCCATGTGATGGACCCCGCCGGCGAAAGCTATCTTAGACAAGAAGGTCGCGGGCTATGCATCGGTTTTTACGAGAAAACCTGCCGTCCGTGGGCCGTTGATGGCACGCCGTGGGATTTCGGGCACGAGTTGCTACCCGATGATTTTGACAAGATCACCGACTCCATTGCCTTCGCGTTCCAACGCTTCCCCGTGCTGGAACGCGCCGGCATCAAATCGGTGATCCACGGGCCGTTTACCTTTGCCCCTGATGGCAACCCCTTGGTGGGGCCGGTGCCGGGCTTGCGCAATTACTGGTCGGCCTGCGGTGTCATGGCCGGGTTTAGTCAGGGCGGCGGCGTGGGGTTGAGCCTTGCACAGTGGATGATCGAGGGCGAGGCCGAGCGGGACGTCATGGCGATGGACGTCGCACGGTTCGGGCAGATCGTCACGCCAGGCTACACTCTGCCGAAGGTGATCGAGAATTATCAGACAAGGTTTTCAGTGGTTTACCCCAATGAAGAGCTGCCCGCCGCGCGGCCGTTCCGGACCACGCCGATGTATGATGTCTTCGATCAGATGGGCGCTGTCTGGGGCCAACAATATGGGCTGGAGGTACCGAACTACTTCGCCGAGGGTGATGAGCCGCGGTATGAAACGCCGTCGTTCAGACGCTCGAATGCATTCGGGGCAACCGCGCGGGAGGTGGCAGTGGTTCGGGGGGCGGTCGGCATCAATGAGGTGCAGAATTTTGGGAAATATCTGGTCAAAGGACCGGGCGCGCGGGCGTGGTTGGACCGTATCATGGCGGGCCGTATTCCGCAGCCGGGGCGGCTTTCCTTGAGCCCGATGCTGTCCAAGCGGGGCAAAATAATTGGTGACTTTACAATCACTTGCCTGACGGAGGGACAATTCCAGCTGACCGGATCCTACGGCGCGCAGGACTATCATATGCGGTGGTTTGAGTCGCATCTGGAGGAGGGTGTGCGGCTTGAGAATATCTCGGACAGGCGGACTGGGTTTCAGATCGCCGGGCCGCGCGCACGTGACGTACTGCAAGCGGTCGCGCGGGAGGATGTGAGCGGCCTCAACTTCATGGATGTGTGTTCGCTAACCATTGGATATTCCACGGCAATTGTGCAGCGGGTGAGCTATACAGGCGACCTTGGGTACGAGATTTACGTGGACGCGATGGAGCAGCGGGCGTTGTGGGATGTGCTATGGACTGCGGGGCAACCTTTTGGGATGAAACCGTTCGGGATGCGAGCGATGATGTCGCTGCGGCTGGACAAGTTCTTTGGGTCCTGGATGCGGGAGTTTTCGCCGGATTACACCCCGGCCGAGACCGGGTTGAATCGATTTATCTCATTGAAAAAGAACGTGGATTTCATCGGGCGAGCCGCGGTTGAGATGGAGCGGACGAACCCGCCGGAGCGTGTTTTGGCCGCCTTTACGGTGGACGCTGACGATGCAGATGTCGTGGCATATGAACCGATCTGGATTGACGGCGAGGTGGCGGGGTTCTGCACCTCAGGCGGTTATTCGCACCATGCGGGCCAGAGCATTGCAATGGGATTTGTCCCGCGAAATCAGGCGGTTGAGGGGCTAGAAGTTGAGATCGAAATCCTCGGCCATATGCGCCCTGCCCGGTTGATCACTGAACCCCTTTTTGATGCTGACAACGCGCGGATGCGGGGATGAAAGATCCGCTGATCCTTTTGCTTGCAGCCGGTAGCTCCACCCGAATGAAGGGGCGGGACAAGCTGCTGAAATTGGTCGATGACGTGCCACTTTTGCGTTTGATGTCAACACGTTGCGTGAAGGCGGGTGACTGCCGAGTGGTGCTTGGAACAGATCAGGCGGCGCGGCGGGCTGCCATTGAAGACTTGCCCGTCGACATTGTAGAGGCGACCGAGACGGATGGGATGGCGGCGTCGATCCGGGCGGGCGTTGACGGCGTGAAAAACCGTGCCGTGATGATCGTTCTTGCAGATATGCCGGAGATCACGGCCTCAGATTTGCATCTGCTATCAGGGCTTTACGGCCAAAACCTCAGCCTGATCATCCAGGCTGCCAGCAAAGACGGCCAGCCCGGTCAGCCTGTGATTTTCGCGCCAAAATACCTGAAACAGCTTGCGAAATTGCAGGGAGATCAGGGGGCGAAGTCGATCCTCAAATCCCATGCGCGCGATGTTGCGTTGATCCCTTTGGCGGATGACAGGGCGCTTGTGGATCTGGATACGCCGGAGGATTGGGCCGCGTGGCGCGCCAAAACTGTGACCAAGTGAACGCAGTTGTGACCATCTGGTCGCTTATTTCCTGAAAAATGCGTCCAAATGGTCAGGGTTTTGGAGCCGCGCCGCAAAAGCGTTCATCCGGACGCAACTGTGACCAGATGGTCAGGTTTTCAAATGACTGACCCGCGACGGTTAACGGGCGGCCCTTCCCCCAGAAAGGACCGCCCGTCGGTGGTGTTGGCTGCAGAAACCGGGGGACCGCGTGTGGTGCGAGATACACACGGCCCCTAGGCACACTCAGAGTTGCAGAAGCTTCGCCTCGTGAGCCTTAAGCGAGCGGCGCGCGGCCGCGTAGTCGGTCAATCCACCCTCGGTCGCCAGTTCGGGGAACAGAGCGAAGATTTCTTCGCGGCTGGCCTCGCCCATGGAGCCGAGTGTCTGATCGCCGGGCTGGAAGCTTTCCGTCCAGGCGCCGTCCGACAGAACCACTTCGTGGCGGTCGAACATGAAGTGGATGTACGTTGTGCGCATCGTATCCATGATGCCGATGCCCTGACGACCGACCAGATGCTTGGCCGCAACCAGAACTTCGCTTTCTTCGAAGTAGAGTTGCGGTGTCTCACCGGTGATCAGCACACGGTGTTGCGGGCTGACCAGCATGTCGCGTTCGGGCAGGTTGTGCCCCAGCGACCCGGCCTTGATGAAGATCGGCTTCATGTTCAGATGATCGGCCAGCTCTTCACGGTTGAGCGTGCGCTTGCCGGTCCAACGGATCTCCTGGATGCCGTTGTCGCGGGTGATCACCTTGTCGCCTTCACGCAAGGATTCGACCGGAACCTCACCACGGGGTGTGGCGATCATGGCACCCGGCGTGAAGCACGGGATGACATTCTCGATCTCCTTGAACGTCAGGCGGCCCGATTCTTCGGTCTGCGTGTCGTCCGTGTAGAAGATCACGGTGCCGGATTCACCCGGTGTGCCGGTCGGATCGATGCCGTCGTCGAAGATGACCTTCAGCGAGCCGGAGCCGGTCAGGTCGAGGGTATCCTCATCCCCGTCACCGGGATCTTCGCCGCCGATGATCTCGTCGCCGATGCCTTCCTGATAGTCGCCCGTCCCGTTCGGGTCGGTGAAGGTGCCGACGTTGAAGACATCGTCGCCAAGGCCACCATCAAGGCTATCTGCGCCCTGGCCGCCGACGATCACGTCATTGCCTTCGCCACCGAGGATGGTGTCATCGTCGATGCCGCCGTCGAGCGTATCGTCGCCTTCGCCGCCATCGATCAGGTCATTGTCGTCTTCGCCGTTGACCACATCATTCCCGGCACCGGCGTTGATGGTGTCATCGCCATTGTCGAGGATCGGGTCGCCGAAGAAGCCGTCGTTGGGCTCATCGATGAAGTTGGCCGCAGGATCACCCACGCCGCCGTCGATGGTGTCATCGCCGTCGCCGCTGTCGATGCTGTCGGAGCCTTCGCCGCCGATGATGCTGTCCGCGCCGTCACCGGTGGTGATGGTGTCTGCATCGGTGCCGCCGTCAACGACATTGTTGCCATTGCCTGCATCGATGACGTCGGCATCGTCGCCGGTGGTGATGGTGTCATTGCCATCGCCGGTTGTGACGGTGTCCTTGTTGTCATCGGGGTCGGCATCGGGTGCCACGACGATGAAGCCACCAGCCGGCGAGCCAAATGGTGTGCCGAGGTCAGGGTTGAACGAACCCGGATTGTCCGAATTGATGACGTTGTCGCCTTCAAGATCGGTGATCTCGTCCGCACCAGTACCGCCAGTGACGGTGTCATCGCCTTCGCCGCCGTCGATGACATCGTCGCCGGACCCGCCGGTGATCGTATCGTCATCGTCGCCGCCGTCGATGGTGTCATTGCCGGTGCCACCGCTGATCGAGTCTTCGCCTTCGCCGCCCATCAGGCTGTCGTCGCCATCATTGCCGCGAACGGTGTCATTGCCGGTGCCGCCATCGACGCTGTCATTGCCATCGTCGGCCTGGATCGAGTCATCCCCGCCATTGCCTTCGATGCTGTCGTCGCCGGTGGTGATCAGGTCACCGCCGCCATCGGTGGGCGCGTTGGCATCGTCGTAGCCAAGCTCCATGACTTCGCCGAACTCTTCGCCATCAACGATGCCGTCCGGTTCTTTCGGGGGCAGAAGCAGGTTCTCGATTTCTGCGAATGTGACGGGGACCCATTCGTCTTCGTCATTTTTCACTTCGACCGAGCCGGAGGTCGAGTCGCCGTCGCCGTCGACCGTTTCCACCAGGTTGCGGTAGGACACGAAGTCGGCCAGGTCGAGCGTGTCACGGTCATCGCCGTTGCCGGAGCCGTCAGCGTAGATGGCGGTGTCGTTGTCGCCGTTGCTGTCAACTTCGTCCTGATCGATGATGATCGTGTCGCTGTCGCCGCCGCCGATGATGCTGTCGCCGGCGCCGCCGAGGATCAGGTCGTCATCGCCATTGCCTTCCAGCGTGTCGTTGCCGCGGCCACCTTCCAGCGTGTCGTCGCCGAAGTTGCCCTGGATCGAGTCGTCGCCGTGATCGCCGAGCAGGCTGTCGTTGCCGGCACCGCCGGAGATGTCGTCGTTGTCCACGCCGCCATCGATGGTGTCGTTGCCGGTGCCGCCGGTGATGGTGTCGTCATCGTCCTGACCGAAGATCAGGTCATTGCCGGCACCGCCGTCGATGCTGTCGTTGTTGTTGTCGGTCAGCGGATCGGGTCCGAACGGAGCACCGAAGCCATCGTCGGCAAGGTTGACGCCATCGGGTGCCGGGGTTTCCAGGCCACCAAAGATGGTGTCGTCGTCCTGACCACCCAGCAGAGTGTCAGCGCCCTCGCCACCGATGATCAGGTCTTCGCCCTGGCCGCCGGTCACGCTGTCGTTGTCGATACCTGCATCGACGGTGTCGTTGCCGGTGCCTGCATCAATGACGTCCGCATCATCGCCGGTGGTGACGACATCATCGCCCTCACCCGCAAAGACGGTGTCCTTGTCGTTGTCAGGGTCCGCGTCCGGCGCCACAGGCGGGATCGGGCCGTAGCCGGGCCAGCCGCTGTCGAGCAGGTTTTCGGATCCGGAGGTGTCGATGGTGTCGTTGCCGCCACCGCCAATGACGCTGTCATTGCCGTCACCGCCGGTGATGTCGTCATCATCCGCGCCGCCGTCGAGCACATCGTCGCCCACGCCGCCGTCGATGGTGTCATCGCCGCCGCCGCCAAGAACGGTGTCATTGCCTTCGTCACCGGACAGGTCATCGCCATCGGGCGAAGCGCCGCCTTCGATCACGTCATCGCCGGTGCCGCCCGACACGGTGTCGGAGCCTTGGCCTGCGTTGATTGTGTCGTTGCCGCCATTGCCTTCGATGACATCATCGTCGCCATCGTCGCCGTCGATCTGGTCGCCGCCGCCATCGGTGGGCAGGTTATCGTCGTTGTAGCCGGGGCCCATGAGCTCACCGAACTCTTCGCCGTCGACCACGCCATCGGGCGGGGTCGGATCCGCGCCAACTTCAATGGTGTGCACGGCGCTATCGAAGCCGCCATTGCCATCGGTGATGGTGTAGGAAACGGTCGCTGTGCCCTCAAACCCATCGGCAGGGGTGAAGAGGAAATTGCCGCCGCCCTGATCGTCGAGTGTGCCTTGATCCGCAGGCACGGTGGCCTCGGTCACGGTCAGGCTATCGCCATCAAGGTCGGTGTCGTTGTCGAGCAGGTCGATGGAAATCGGCGTCTCGAATTCGGTCGAGTCGCTGTCATCCACGGCATCGGGATCATCATTGACCGGGGTCACGTTGACATTGATCAGGCCAACGTCGTTGCCGCCATTGCCGTCCGAGATCGTGTAGGTGATCGTCGCCGGGCCGTTGAAGTTTTCGGCAGGCGTGAAGGTGACGTTGGTGCCGTCGGTGGTGACTTCGCCCTGCTCTGCGGGAACCGTGACGGAGATGATGGTCAGCGGGTCGCCGTCCGCATCGCTGTCATTGTCCAGCACATCGGTGATCGTGATGGGCGTATCTTCGTCGGTGGTGGCGGTGTCATCACCGGCCACGGGGCCGTCGTTGATTGCACCGACCGAGACGATTGCTTCGCCTTCATCCGTGCCGCCGTTGCCGTCAGATACCGTGTAGGTGATCGTGGCGGGGCCGTTGAAGTCCGGCGCCGGTGTGAAGGTGACGGTGCCGTCGCCGTTATCCACCACGGAGCCTTCGCTTGGGTCGACCGAGACGGACGCCAGTTCGAGCGTATCGCCGTCAACGTCGGTGTCGTTGCCCAGAAGGTCCACGATCACCGCCTCATCTTCATCGGTGGTGTCAACATCATCGACGGCCACCGGATCATCGTTCACGGGGGTGACGGTGACGTTCACGGTGCCCGTATCGGTGCCGCCGTTGTTGTCGGTGACGGTGTATTCGATCGTGGCCGGACCGTTGTAGTTTTCGGCCGGAGTGAACACCAATTCGTTGTTCACAATTTCGACCATGCCTTCGGCTGGATCGACGGTTGCACCGACGATTTCGAGGGCGTCGCCATCGGGATCGCTGTCGTTGGCGAGAACGTCGATGGTGACAGGCGTGTCCTCATCGGTTGTGGCTGCGTCATCTTCGGCAACCGGGCCGTCGTTCACGGCGCCCACGGAGACGACCGCCTGGCCGTCATCGGTGCCGCCATTGCCGTCGGAGACCGTGTAGCTGATTGTTGCGGCTCCGTTGAAGTCGGGCGCAGGTGTGAAGGTGACGGTGCCGTCACCGTTGTCGACAACGGAGCCTTCGCTTGGGTCAACCGAGACGGACGCCAGTTCGAGCGTATCGCCGTCAACGTCGGTGTCGTTGCCGAGCAGATCGACCACGACGCTTTCGTCTTCCATGGTGGATGCGCTGTCGTCGTTGGCGACCGGATCATCGTTCACCGGAGTGACATTGACGGTGACGTCCGCGGTGTCTGTCCCGCCGTTGCCGTCGGAGATGGAGTAGCTGATCGTCGCCGGGCCGTTGAAGTTTTCGGCAGGCGTGTAAAGCAGCTCACCACCTACAATCTCAACCGTGCCTTGCTCGGCCGGAACGGAAGCGGCGGTGATCTCAAGCGTGTCGCCATCCACATCGGTGTCGTTGGCAAGTGCGTCGATGGTGATGGGCGTGTCTTCGTCCGTGGTGACCGAGTCGTTCACCGCATCGGGGGCGTCGTTCACGGGCGTCACGGTCAGGTTGACTGTGGCCGTATCCGTGCCGCCGTTGCCGTCAGAACACCGTGTAGGTGAAGCTGTCGGGGCCATTGTAGTCAGCGTTCGGCGTGTAGGTGTAGTTGCCGTCGGCGTCGATGGTGACTGTGCCGTTGGAGGGATCGGTGTTGCCGATCACCTGCAGCGGATCGCTGTTCGGATCGCTGTCGTTGTCGAGCACGTTGCCGCTGATGGTGGTGTCTTCATCGCCCGAACCGTTGTCGTCGGTGGCCTCGGGGTCATCGTTGAAGCGATCGCCAAGGATCGTTTCGATCTCGGTGAAGGTCAGCGTGTCACCTGTGGGCGTGCCGTCGGGATTGACGAACTGGATCGTCCCGGAGGTGGAGTTTCCGTCGGCATCAGGCGTTTCGTTGAGGATACGGAACGGGCCTTCGCCGGTCAGGTCGAGCGTGTCGTTGTCGTTTGCATCGCCGGGCGCGGTGGAGCCGGTGCCGCCGTCGACCACATCGCCATTGTTGCCGCCAATAAAGGTGTCGGCATCGTCGCCGCCCTTCATGGTGTCCGCGCCGTCGCCCCCTTCGAGGGTATCGTCGCCGGTACCGCCTTTGAGGCTGTCGTCGCCGCCTTCACCAAAGATCAGGTCGTCGCCGTCGCCACCGTAAAGGCTGTCATCGCCTGCGCCTTCGGACGGGTTCACGCCCGGCACGTCAAAGTAGACGTCGGTGACGTTGATGCCCGAGTTTCCGCCACCGTCCTGGGTGTGGAAGATCTCAATCTCGGACACGGGGCCCGGGATCGTGACCAGCACCGAATATTCGGGTGCCGTATCAGGCAGATAGCCGCCATTGCTGTCGGCGGTGTCGGCCAGGCCGTCGCCATCGGTGTCGACCATGGTCAGGTTCGAACCACCGGCCAGCTGCACTTCGATCGGATCGCCGTTTTCGTCAAACGCCTTGATCGTCACAACGCCGTCGCCGTCGATATCGTTCACGCGGAACGACACGTTTTCGACCGGGTCGGAGAAGCCCAATGTATAGGTGTCGGAATTGCCCTGACCGCCAGTTTCGCTGTCGAGCGAGGAGGTCGCATCAGCGGCTGCGCCACCGGTGTCGATGCCGCTGACCAACTGAGTGTCAGAGGAGATGTTGTCGCTGGCACCGCCGTTCACTTCGGAGAAGGAGACGGTGACATTGCCCGTGTTCTGGCTGAAGTCGGAGGCGTTGGAGGGCCCGAGGTCCCACTGGAACACTTCGCGGACGGATCCATCATCCTGCGTGCCGCTGTCGCCATAGAGCGTGTCGTTGCCATCGTCGCCGAAGCCAAGGTCATTGCCCGAACCGCCAAGGATCAGGTCATCACCGTCCATACCTTCCAGCACGTCCGCCCCGGCGCCGCCGTCAAGCGTGTCATCCCCGCCCAGGCCGCACAGCGTGTCGTCGCCATCTTCGCCAAGCAGAAGGTCATCGCCCTGGTCGCCCGACGTGTCGTCGCCCAGGATGAAATCGTTGCCGGAGCCGCCTTCAACCGTGTCGTCACCGGCGCCCGCATAGACCGTATCGTCGCCCGCACCGGCGCGAATGGAATCGTCGTCATTGCCGAGCTGGTTGTCACCTGCATCGACCATGTCACCTTCCGGGTCCTGGTCGTAGGCGGCATCAATCAGATCGTCGCCGGAGGTGCCTTCGACGATGTAGTCAGGCCCTGCGGAGGCCACGAATTCGAGGTTGTCGATTGCACCGGAGCCGTGCAGCGTCACCTCCATGCTCGCAACGCCTGCGACGTTGATTTGCACCACGCACTGGCCGTTATTGCCGGTCGGCCCTGCGTGGATCGTATCGATGACATTGCCATCGGCATCGAGCAGCTTAATCTCAGCGGTTTCTTCGATGTCGAGGAACGTGAGAGCCTTCACGGTGGCCGCTGTCTCAAACGCAAAAACGACGGTGCCACCGCCTGCATTGTCGTCTGGATCGCTGCTGTCGCCATCTTCCGAGATGATCAGGACATTGCCAAGGTTGTTGGTCGCGAGATCATGGTCGCCGCCTGTCGGGTTCGACGTATCGAAGATCATCGCATCGCCAGACCCGCCCGAGGCGGTGATCGTGACACCGTTGCTTTGGAATTGGTTGGTTACAACATCGCCGGCAGACAAATTGTTGAAATCAATAACCGTTGTCATCTCGCACTCTCCTAATGCCGACCACATGCCGACGTGCCCGCCTGCGCGGGAAAAATCACAGTCAACTGAATCGCGATGGCCGGACAGACCAAGGGCGACCGCTCACGTAATCCAACACTGGAAGGAGAGGGGCGGGTCATTCACCCGCAACAGGCAGCCATCCATATACCGCTCGCACGGCACAAAGACGCGTTACGTAAACCGTTTGAGTCGTACTGACCCAAAACACAACGGCTACACCCCTCCCGCACTATTCCTGTGCGATCAATCGTGTGCGGCCGCCCCCGTGGCCTATTTGCAGACATCGCCCCCAGTTGGGCTGAGATGGAGATAGCGGAAAACTTGAATGCATTTGAAGAGAAAATTTTCGCAAACGCGTCACAAATGCGGCAGATCGACGGCTAAGATGGTACGGGGGCGGGCCAAGACCGGGTCGGATTGTTTCGCAATTTGAAAGAGAACCGCTAAGTGTTGAGGCCACTTCAAGTTGAAATCGCTTTGTTTTCTTAGCGTTCACCGACAACCCCTAGTTAGTGGTTATGATTAACCTGCAGGATTGTCAAAGAATTGGAAACAAACGTTAACTTACGTAACGGAAACAGTCTGTCTCTCCGACTGAAAATCGCCACATTTCAAAACCTGTTCTTTTAGACAGGTCCTCGACCTGCTGACGCCCTCTCCGCCTGACCGCGGCGCGAATCGCACCCCTTCATCATACCTAGGGTGGAAAACGGAGATTTGCCCCTTAGGGCGTATCGGCGGTCAATCGCTTGGAGGATGGGCTGGTA
>NZ_JBVFUX010000003.1:0-6691 GCF_055693405.1 Gymnodinialimonas sp. JB5-7 | reverse complement strand
GTATACCCCCTTCCCTGCGCGCGCCACCTCCGCTAGAAGCGCCTCAAATTCTCCCACCCCCGGACCGGAGGGCACGCGCCATGACGAACCCCGACATCATCTACACCAAGGCATGGACGAAGCGCCCGAGCTGGCCTCGGCCTCGCTCCTGCCGATCATCTCCAGCGTTTCGCCTCAGCCGCGGGCATCACCGTCGGCACCAAGGACATCAGCCTCGCGGGCCGCATCCTCGCCACCTTCCCCGAGCACCTGACGCCCGATCAGCGCATCCCCGATGATCTCGCCGCCCTGGGTGAGCTGGCAAAAACGCCCGACGCCAACGTCATCAAACTGCCCAACATCTCCGCTTCCGTCCCGCAGCTTGTCGCCGCGATTGAGGAGCTTCAGGCCAAAGGCTACGCCCTGCCCGACTACCCCGAGGCCCCTTCGACCGACGAAGAAAAAGCCATCCGCGCCAAGGGCGACGGCATCAGCGCTCTGCCGTGAACCCGGTCCTGCGCGAAGGCACCCTGGGACTGCCGCGCCGCCGCCGCCGCCGTGAAATCCTACGCCCAGAACAACCCGCACCGCATGGGCGAATGGAGCGCTGACAGCAAAACCCGTGTCGCTTCGATGTCGGGCGGTGATTTCCTTGCCTCGAACGAGGTTTCCTCGACCCTGCCCAATGCCACCGGCGCCAAGATCGCCCTGGAAACCGCCAACGGCACTACGACCCTGAAAGACGGCCTCTCCTACCCCGCCGGCACCGTCGTCGACGCGACGTACATGTCCGCCGCCGCCCTCGATGCCTTCCTCGCCGAGGAAATCGAGAAGACCAAGGCCGAAGGTGTCCTCTTCTCGCTGCACATGAAGGCCACCATGATGAAGGTCTCGACCCCATCATCTTCGGCCACGCCGTCAAAACCTTCCTCGCCCCCGTCTTCGACCAGTTCGGCGATGAGATGGCCAAGCACGGAGTGAACCCCAATTCCGGCCTCGGCGATTTGCTGGAGCGTGTGAACGGCCATTCCGAAATCATGTCCGCCATCGACGCCACCATGGCCGACCGCCCGCCGATGTACATGGTCGACAGCGACCGGGGCATCACCAACCTGCACGTCCCCTCCGACGTCATCATCGACGCCTCCATGCCCGCCCTGATACGTGCAGGTGGCAAGGCTGGGGCCCCGACGGCAAAGAAGCCGACGCCGTCTGCGTCATCCCCGACAACAGCTACGCGCCCGTCTACGACGAGAGCATCAACTTCTTCAAAGCCAACGGCGCGCTGAACCCCGCCACCGCAGGCACCGTCCAGAACCTCGGCCTGATGGCCCAAAAGGCCGAAGAATACGGCTCCCACCTCCACAACCTTCGAGATCGCGGAGGCCGGCACCGTCAAGATGATCCTCGATGACGGCACGGTTCTGCACAGCCACGACGTGCAGCCGGGTGACATCTGGCGCTCCGCATCGGCCCGCAAGGCCCCCATCGAAGACTGGGTGCAGCTTGCGATTTCCCGCCAAAAGGCCACCGGCTACCGCTCCATCTTCTGGCTGGACGAGACCCGGGCCCATGACGCGCAGCTGATCGCTTACGTGAAGCCCATCCTCGAAGCCGCTGGCGTTGCTGACAAATTCGAGATCATGGCCCCACGCGAAGCCACTCGCGCCAGCTTGGAGACCATCACCAAGGGCGAAAATACCATCGCCATCACCGGTAACGTGCTGCGCGACTACCTGACCGACCTCTTCCCGATCCTGGAACTTGCGACCTCCGCCAAGATGCTCTCCATCGTGAAACTGATGCAGGGCGGTGGCTTGTTCGAGACCGGCGCGGGCGGCTCCGCCCCCAAACACGTCCAGCAGCTCCACGCCGAGAACCACCTCCGTTGGGACAGCCTCGGCGAATTCTGCGCCCTGGGCGAGTCGTTCAAGTTCCTCGCGGACGCCAAAGGCAATGCCAAGGCACAGGTCCTCGGCGACGCGGTGGAACAGGCCACCCAAGGCATCCTCGACGACAACCGCTCGCCCGGTCGCAAGGTCGGCCAGCCCGACAACCGCGACAGCCATTACTGGTTTGCCCGCTACTGGGCCGAGGCGCTGGCAAACGGCTCCGATGCCGATCTCGCCGCCGAATTCGCCCCCATGGCACAGGCGCTCGCTGAAAACGAAGCGACCATCATCGCCGAACTCGACGCTGGCGCAGGCAGTGCAGCCGATACAGGCGGCTACTACATGAACGCAGACGACAAGCTCGCAAACGTCATGCGCCCATCGGCCACGCTCAACAGCATCATCGGCTAACCCGCCCCGGAGTCTTGGGGCTGTCAAGGATCGCGCCAGCGACGGCCAAGGGCCGCCTGTCCTTGACTGCTCCACGACTCGGAGCACCCTCGACATGGCGCGTTCAGCGGGCGGACCCGCCCCTGAACCGCCTCTCAGCAAAATCCATCCTCAAAACCCACGCAAAACCCGCCTCTTGCCTGGATAGCAGATGTGGGTGGGTGGGCCATATGCCATCCCGTCTAGGCCCCACCCCTTGCCTAAAAGCCCCCACTCCGCTCTAACCAAAAACAACCAGACCGCGACCTAACAGGACCGCCCAAATGACCAAAATCAAAGTAGACAACCCCATCGTCGAGATGGACGGCGACGAGATGACCCGCATCATGTGGGCCTTCATCAAGGACAAGCTGATCCTGCCCTATCTCGACATCGACCTGCTCTACTATGATCTCGGCATCGAGGCCCGGGACGAAACCGAAGACCAGATCACCATCGACGCCGCCGAGAAAACCAAGGAAATCGGCGTCGCCGTAAAATGCGCCACCATCACGCCGGATGAGGCCCGCGTGAGGAATTCGGCCTCAAGAAGATGTGGCGTTCGCCCAACGGCACGATCCGCAACATCCTGGGCGGCGTGATCTTCCGCCAACCGATCATCTGCAAAACGTCCCCCGCCTTTGTCCCCGGCTGGACCCAGCCCATTGTCGTGGGCCGCCACGCCTTCGGTGACCAATACAAAGCCACCGACATGAAGTTCCCCGGCCCCGGCACGCTCACGATGAAATTCGTCGGCGAAGACGGGCAAGAGATCGAACATGAGGGTCTACAAATCCGACGGCCCTGGCGTCTTCATGTCGATGTATAACATCGACAAGTCGATCTACGACTTCGCCCGGCGTCGTTCAACTACGGCCTCAACCTCGGCTTGGCCCGTCTACCTGTCGACCAAAAACACTATTCTAAAACAATACGATGGTCGCTTCCTCGAAATCTTCGCTGAGGTCTACGAGGCTGAATTCAAAGAGGCGTTCGAAGAGAAAAAGATCTGGTACGAACACCGCTTGATCGACGACATGGTCGCCTGCGCGACTAAGCGGAACGGCGGTTTCGTCTGGGCCTGCAAAAACTACGATGGCGACGCATCCGACGTCGTGGCCCAAGGCTTCGGCTCGCTCGGCATGATGGCCTCGGTCCTCAGCGACCCCTGACGGCAAGATCGTCGAATCCGAGGCCGCCCACGGCACCGTCACCCGCCACTACCGCAACCATCAGGAGGGCAAAGCCACCTACCAACTCCATCGCCTCCATCTACGCCTGGACCGGGGGCCTCAAGCACCGCGCCAAACTCGACGACAACGCCAAGCTCATGGAATTCGCCGAGACGCTGGAACGCGTGATCGTGGAAACCGTGGAATCGGGCTTCATGACCAAGGACCTCGCCCTTCTCGTCGGCCCCGATCAGAAGTGGCTGACCACGATGGGCTTCCTTGAGAAGATCGACGAGAACCTCAACAAGGCGCTCGCGGGCTAACCGCAGCGCCACCAGGGGCAAGCTGGGGTATTCCACCACTTGGCGGGCCGTAATGCGGTGCATAAGATCCGCCCATGACGGTATCGACCAAACGCCTCCCACGCCGTTGGCGCATCCTCTTTGGGTGCGCTTTCAACTCTCGGCGATCGGCCTGTTCTTCATGGGCCTCGTCATCGCGGGCCTTGTCGAAGCAACCCGCCTGATTGCGGAACGCGCAACGATTGGACTGAGGTCAACTACGTCCCCTCGCTCTGACATTGACGAGACAAACCCCATCTTCTTCGCCTTGGGTATGGCCTGGCTGGCCCCCTGCTCGTCACTCTGTTGATCCTTTGGGCAAAGCGTATCATCAACATCCGCAATCCCGACACACCGCGCCGGGTCAACTGACACATCCTCGTTACAAACCCCGCTACGCCACGCCCCATGATCGTCATCCACCACAATCCCGCCTTCCGGTGAAACCTCCCGCAATGTCCTCGCCATTATCCGCGCCACTCGGGGCAGAGCCCGGAGGGATCGAATACCTCCAGACCGGCTGGACCCGCCCGCAGCTTCTGGGTCCCTTCGCCGCCGCCGACCTCACCCCGCGAGAGGCTCCTGCGCACGCACAAGACCAACGTACCGCAGAAGAGCTTGGCCCGACTCGCCCCCTCCGTCAGCGATGACGCCCTGCTCGACGCCATGGTCGCGCACCCGATCCTCGTGAACCGCCCCATCGTCTGCACACCGAAAGGCGTCGCCCTCTGCCGTCCATCCCATAAAGTCGAGGCTCTGCTCGACACGCTGCCCGACGGCCCGGTCCACGACGAACAGGGCGAGGTCATCTGGCCCGTCGCCTGAGCAGCCATTGACCTTTCCGCACCCGCGTCCGACTCCTTGCACACACCGCCGCAATGGATCAAGCCCACGACCCAACCGGGCACTGGGCAGCGGCAACCTACCCCTCGCTCAGGTGGTGCCAGTGTCTTCATCACCGGTGGCGCGTCGGGCATTGGTGAAGGGCTCGTTCGCGCCTTCGCAGATCAAGGCGCCAAGGTGGGCTTCGTCGAGGTCGACACTGAACGCGGCAATCAAGTGCTCGCCAAGCCGGGAGACTGGCACAACCCTTGCCCCCTGCGATCTGCAGCGACATCGACGCCCTGCGCGTGCTCCTCGACACACTCGCCGCCACCAACGGCCCGGCCGAGGTCCTGGCCAACAACGCCGCCCGCGATGACCGGCATGACTGGCAGGACGTCACGCCCGGCTATTGGGACGAGCGGATGCAAACCAATCTCCGCCACATGTTCTTCGCCATCCAGGCCGTAGCCCCCGGCATGATCGCCGCTGGAAAAGCGCTCCATCATCAACATGGGGTCCAATCCGTGGTGGAGGCCGGCGGCGGCTTCCCCGCCTCATGCCACGGCCAAAGCCGCCGTCCACGGCCCGATTCCGGACCAAGGGCGCGTGATCTGGGCCGCCACCGCATCCGCGTGAACACCGTGGTCCCGGGCTGGATCATGACCGACCGTCAGAAAGAGCTCTGGGTGACGGACGAGGCGCTGACCGCCCAGACCAACCGCCAATGCCTGCCCGACCCCATCGACCCGATCTACGTCGTGCGCATGGCCCTGTTCCTCGCCTCCGATGATGCGGCGATGTGTTCAGCAAACAATTACATGGTCGCAACAGGCTCGATCTAGGCGCGCGGGTTGCGACCCTGCCCAAGACTTGAGCAATCGCCGCCAAATTCCATGCACGACGTGCATAGCCGCCTCGCACAGCGCCTCAGGCTATTGATTTTGTTCTGACACTCTTTTATGTCAGCAAGCATGACCCAAATTGACCCCAGATCCGAAGGCCATCAACATACCCTGTTCGAGGACGCGCAGGCGCTTATCCTTGGCACAGCATTGTGCGCGCTTGGCATTCACCTGCTGACCCATGCGGGCCTCATCACCGGTCAGGCCGCGGGCCTTGCCGTGTTGGTCAGCTGTGTCAGCGGCTGGTCCTTCGGTTGGGTGTTTTTCGTGGTGAACATCCCGTTCTACGCGCTGGCGCTGATGCGCCTCGGCTGGCGCTTCGTGCTCAAGACCGTGATCGGCGTGACGCTTTTGTCGGTGATGGCCGAGCTTGCGCCCCACGTCCTGCGCCTCGACTATATCCACCCTGGCGTCGCCGCCTTCCTGGCAGGCGCCACACTTGGCCTCGGGGTGCTAGCGATCTTCCGGCATGGCGCGTCCCTTGGCGTGGATCGGCATCCTCGCCTACCACCTGCAGGAAAAGACGGGCCTGCGTGCGGGCTATGGGCAATTCGGCGTCGACGCCCTGATCTTCGCCGCCGCCTTCGCGCTGCTGGACCCCGTGCTGGTCGGTTGGTCGCTGCTGCGTGCGGCCATGGTCAACGGGATCGTCGCGATCAACCATCGCGGCGATCTGTATGTGGGGCACTAACCCCGCGTTTTTTGGCGCTTCAGAAGCATACGCTCCGCCAAACACCAACCGAACCGGAGCATACTTTTCAACACGGGAACCCCTTTACGTCTCACGCTCGGCGCCAGAGACGAGGGAAAACCTCGACCGCCTCTTTGGCGGCCATTTCGGCCCCGGAACGTATCGCGTTCAGGCCATTGAAGGGGAGAGCGATCGAACCGCGTGGAGCACCGCCTCGCCCCCGCGATGGCGAACGCGGTTTGTGGTATGGTCCTCGGCCTTCGCCACACCGCGCGCGGATGGCCTTGCCGTGGACGGACAATGGTGGGTTCGATGCCCCCGAAGAGGCGATCAAGAATGGGCGTCAGGGAATTCACCCTCAAAACCGGATGGCTGCGTCTCTCTTCCTGATCAGCGACAGTCCAGGTGACAACAAAGACGGGGTCACGCTGAAGCTTGAAAAGCTGACCTGACCAGTTCC
>NZ_JBVFUX010000002.1:0-65127 GCF_055693405.1 Gymnodinialimonas sp. JB5-7 | reverse complement strand
ACCCGAGGTCTGCATTAAACTTTGGACAATATTGACGCTATGAGACAAACCGGACTAGACCGGTTAGCCCTTGAAAATAAGGGCGAGTATGCAACCTGCACTTGTCAATCGCGTCAATCGCGTCTAACTCCGTCCACATCATCAACGAAAGAAAATGGTATACCGGTGGTATACCGCGGAGGATCACAATGGCGGGGCTGACTGAGACCCAAATCAAAGGAAGGGCGTTCGGCGCTGGCATGCACCATGACGGCGGCGGCCTCTACCTGAGACGCAAATCAGATGACGGCCCGCGGTCGTGGGTGCTGCGCTACACCTTACGCGGCAAGAGATGCATGGCCGGTCTCGGCGGCTATCCAGACGTGAGCCTTGCCGATGCGCGGGAGCGGGCAACCGACATGCGGAGGCTGGCGAAGCGCGGCATTGATCCGACAAGCCCGATTGTGGCGGCCCCCGAGGCGTCCGATATCAACCCGCATTTCGGCCCGCTTCTAGACGCCTTCTTTAACGGCACTCAGATTGCGAACGGCTACGGCGACGATCTCAAAAACGACAAGGCCCGGCAAAGCTGGCTCTCGCCAATCGCGGTGCATGTGACCCCTGCCCTCCGCGATGTAGACGTGCGGACGGTTACGCAACACACCCTTGCCGCCGTGCTCCAGCCGATCTGGAAAACCCATCCTGTGACCGCTCGCAAGTGTCTGACCCGCACACTCATGGTGATGCGCTTTGCAAAGAATTGCGGCCTTGAGGTGCCGAACCTCACAGAGCTTCGCGACGATGTGCGCGGCCTACTCCAGAAACAACCTAAGGGCGGGCACCGGCCGAGCATGCCCTATGAGGATATCCCGATTTTCTGGGGCGAGCTTCTGGAGGCGGACACGACAAGCGCCCTCGCCCTCCGCCTGTTGATCCTCACCGGCTCGCGGGCTGGCCCCATCCGGCACGCCACGATTGACCAATTCGACCTTGAGGCTCGCTTGTGGACGATACCGGCCGAGGCGATGAAAGGTCAGAAGGGCATGACCGCGGATTTCCGCGTTGCCCTGAGTGAAGCCGCTTGCGACGTGGTGAGCGAGGCTGTGCGCCGCGGCACGCGTGGAGGTCTGCTTTTCTGGGGCACACGCTACCGGCCGATTTCAGATGCGACCATGGGCAAATTCATGCGCTCCCGTGGCTATGATGCGGTGCCGCATGGTTTCCGGGCCAGCCTCCGCACATGGATGGCCGAGCAAACCGACACCCCGCGCGACGTTGCCAAGGCTGTGCTCGCACAGTTTGAGGGGAACAAAGTGGACAAGGCTTATCAGCGCTCGGACCTTCTGGAGCGCCGCCGGTTGATCATGGACGAATGGGCCGCCCACGTCACAGGCAAGGCGTTCGATCCGGTGGAAGCCGAACGGGCCGCCCTTGAGCGCCGTCTCGCCGAATTGGGGGCCGCGTGATGTGTGATCTCGCCGCGGCGGTTGATCTGGCGGAGCACGAATGGACGCGCCGCCCGATTGTGCCCGAGACGCAAAGCATGATGATGAAAGCTCAGTTTGCCAAACATGACAAGCGGGTGCTCGCCGAGGTGCAAGAATGGGCGGCCGCACGTCATCATGATCTAACCCCGGCCGAGGCGGGGCACCTTTACCGCCACACCGCAACCGCCAAGCCACACGGCAACGCCACGTTATTCGGTTTCTTTGCCCGCCAGCGCATCCGCTACATCGGTGCTCTACTGGTGGACCGGTATGACCTCACCATGACCCGCAAGCCCCCTGCCCCGGACGATGACATGACCGGCCGGGCCGAGAGTGCCGCCAGCATCCTTGAGAAAATCGGCGTGCACACCGGGGGCGGTGAGCCGCTATCGGAGCGGCAAATCAACCGCATCCTTTCCAGTATCCACTAAATCGCAAAAGTAGCGGATACGGCCGTTCCGCACATCCTGTGCAATGGATGCGTCAAGACTGATTTGGACAGGATTGACGGACATGAGCGCACAGATCGCCACGGACCTCCCGCCCCGCTTCGCCCGTGTGAAACAGGTAGCGGAGCAAATCGGCGTAAGCCGGGCGACCCTCTACAACCTTGTGCGCGACGGGAAGTTTCCACCCCGCGCAAATTCGGCGGCGCGTCTCTTTTCAGTGTCGCGGCCGTTGCGAAATTCGCCGACGATCTGGAAAGCGGCGTGGACATGCCGGACGGCAAAGCCACCCGATATGACGCAACGGGCGAGATCGTCCCCGTGCGGGAGGCGAGCCAATGAAAACATCGATTAACCCAACGGGGCAATGACACCTCACAACTGAAAAGGCCAAAGAAATGCAAACGATAATTCCAAATCACGACCCAAGCACACGGCTCCTAACTTTCTACATGGGTGAAGTCACCGAATTCCCGGTGATCGCTTGGACGTTGGTCACCAACGAAGACGGAGGTTGCAGTGTCGAACCGATTACCGTCACGGACTACCCCGCTCTCGGGGCTGGCGAAATCGAACGTGCGATAGAAACCCGAGGCACAGACGGCACGGTCGCAATCCACGGATTGGATGAGGACGGCGGGTCTGACCTACAGATTTTCGCCAGCCGAACGGAATGGCTCGAATTTGCGCGGCGGGTCAGTGACCAAGACTTAAGCGAGATCGCCGCGTAATGGCAAAAGCCCCGAGTTTGACCTCGGGGCTTTCATCAAAAAGGCTGAGCAATGCCCCCGAACAAGGCGCACAGGCAAGCGCCCAAACCCTCACAACCGGGCGGCTTCAAATCGGGGCCTATAGCTTCCTTCGGGCGCAATTCGAACACCTCGGGCACGGCGGCTATGAGGACGCGGCGGCCGTCATCATCAAGCGCCTTGTGCGTGATCTGGACGGCGTAGAGGCATCGGCAGACCTCGCCCATGACCCGGAATGTCTGGAGGGTTTCGGCTTCGCCGCGGGCATGAGCCGAGACGTTGACGTCAATCATTGGCTTGGCGTTGTCGGCGGCTCTCTGGACGCAAACACTACGGCTGAGATCATCGCGGAGCTAAAGGCCGCGGGTCTCATGCCGAAAGCCCATTGAAAGAAAAACCCGGCTCAAGGCCGGGTCTCATCTCGCCGTAAGGAATGTGGGGCAACCTCACCGCGGGTTAGACGGGTCAACGGTTGAATTCACAAGCTCCAGATAGCGCAAATTTACCAGCACCGCAAGCCCCTAGAGTTAAAGTGCCACTTAATCATTAGTTAGCAAGATACTGATTTTGCTATAAATTACTTTACAAACAGTAGGACAAACGATAACACTGGACGCACAACGAAGAGAACCAACCAAACTGAGACGGCGAGCAATCGTCATTGTCGGGTGTGGTGGTTCCATGTCCGATTTCACAAGAGGAATGTGGGCATGAATTCCCCAGATATTCAAAAAACTGAGACGGCAATCCGCCGACGCTTTCCCGGCATGTATCGCGGCTGCAAGCCGTGGGTCATCGGCATTGACAAAACGGTCAAGGCCGCCTTCCCGGACGTGGACCCCGAGCTTATTGATGCAGCGCTCCGCCTCCGTGCTCGGTCCACCCGCTACCTTGCCGCATGCTTTGAGGGTGCGACCCGCTATACGGAACACGGCAACCCCAGCCCGTTCAAGGTCACGGCCCAAGAGGCCGAGGACGCCGCCCGGCTGGCCACGTTCATCCGAGGCGAGCAACGGCGGAACGGACGCAATCGCCAGATGGTCGGATTTGCCAGCATTCAAAACCTACCGGTGCACGGCTCGCTTGCGGAGACGCCCGCAACTGTTGAGGCCGAACGGAAACCGGCCGTTTCTGCACCGGTTGAACCGGATGAGCGCACAGCGCCGCGGGTGGGGTTTTGAGCCATGTCATTCCAACACCGCACATTCGCTGCACTGGCCTCGGCCGGGGCATTCACCGCGACCGGAGCGCAACCGTCTGAGACGCTAAGCGCATGGATCACGTTTCTTACCAACTGCCACCTCGGCGGCTGTGAAGCCCGCATAGAGGTGCAGAGCGAGCACACCGCCCTATTCTCGGCACCGGGTGACCCGTTCGTCACGTTGCTTGTGACCCATGAGCATGACGGGCCAATCGCTCCCGGCTTCCATGAGGTGGCGCATCTCTTTCCGAAACCTACCGTCTTTCCAGACGGCGCAACGCAATGCGGGCAATTCGGCTCCGGCCGTCCGTTCCTTGTCTGGCCCTGCGATATGGCCTCCACCGTCGCCGAGATCGCAACGCTGTGGAGCGCGGCCGTTCAAGACGGCGAGTATGTCCGTGATTGCGACCTTGTGGACCTCTACCGGGTGCATGATGCGGACACCGGTTTAGTGCGCATCTATCATGCCGGGACCGGCCGGAACACTTCGCTTGCGAAGTGTCACGCATTCGTGCCGCGCCTGAGCGGAGACGATCCGGCGAAGGTCCGCAAAGCCATGCTTGAGCGGCTGGACCGCAAGCCGGTGCATCGCCTCGGCTATGAGTATGCATGCAAGTCGGTTGTGCTCGGTGCCACGACGCCGACCCCGGCCCTTAATCTGGCGGCCTTGCGGGCGACGGAAGCGATTTGTGCACCTTGCGGTCACAGATTGGCATTTCGATTTGCCTTTGCAGTGCATCCCTCAAGCATGCCCGCTGTGGCCATTCTCGCTGAGAGTATCACCCGCGTTGACATGGTCGCGCCGGAATACTCGGGCAATCGGTCAACGTTCGTCATCTCTATCGGTTCCATCTGCGAAAACCGCCAGACGCGCCACCTTGTCCAACTCGTGGGGGGACGGCGGCACGAGCTTATCGCCATGGCACAGCGGGGCCGGGTCAATGAGTGTGGAGATCGCAAGCGCCCAAGATCGCGCATGGTTTGCCCGCAACCCGTCTCGCCAAATCCGGTTGCGGCCGCGCATCGCCGGGGAATTCGACCCCTCGCCCGAGGGTGGCGGCGACCCCGTTGCCTATACTCAGGCCAAGGAAATCGGCGCGCACGATGCGAAAATGCGTGCCCGCGGCCTCAAGGCTTACACGATCTCGGCGTGCATGGCCGGTGCACCCGCCCGCATTCGTCAACCCGTGTGGCTGGAGGTCATCCCGAAATCACGGCTGGACCGCATGGGAGACACGCAAATCCTCAAGCGTCTCAGCCCCCAAGAACGGGCCGGAATTGAGCCGTTCCTCAACAGTGGAGCAAAGCAATGAACAATCGTCACATGTGGCTAGACCGCGTCTGGCAAGCCGAAAATCCGGGCCGCGAATTTCGCCTCCGCAACCGGATCACCGGTGAATTTGAAGTGCGCGGATCGTTGTGGACCGAGGAAGATCACGCCCGCCTCAAGGCCGAAAATTCCAAGCAAAACGATGAGGGCCGCCAAGCCCTGACGGTCATCAAATTTGTCGGCGACCTTCGCCTTCGCTTGCCTCTTTGGGGCTACGGCTTCACGCCCGCTGTGATTGCTGATCTCACAGACGATGACGTGCGAGATTATATCGCCGCCGCTGGATACGATCCGGAAGCCACGATTGGCGATGCAAAGATTGCCGAGATCAAACGTGTTGAAGCGGAGGCGGAAGCCGCGCGCCCGGCACTGTTACGAGCCTTAGATTTCGGGTGGTTTCAGGCCAATCCAGATCGATCGATGCGCATTCGGTTGACGCGCGACCATGACGTGCCGCCGGAGCTTGCAGGCGACATGGCAGACGGCGTGGCGCATCTCCGCGAAATGAACCGGCGCGGGCTGATCTGTCACGTGATCGTCAAACGCGGCGAAGATGATCACGCGCCGTTCACTTATGCCTACCGGTGGCTCAAGCGGCAAACACCGGACCAATTGCGCGCCTATTCGGAGGCTGATCTCAACGCTCTTTTCAGCGGCGAGACCCTCGGACGCCAGCGCGGAAAACTCACACTCAATCTCAAGAAAGGCCAAACCCATGACCAATGAACAAACAATGATCCGAGGAAGCGTCACACCGTGGCTGGTGTTCTGCGATGCGGCAATTCCGCATGACGGCGAGCGCACCTTTTTGCACGACTTCCTCGCATGGATCGTGCAGCGCCCGGACGAACCGCTTGACTGGTGCCTGACAACGGCGGGCGGCGATACTGACACCCTCGGCACGTTCAATGAAATCGCTCTCCACCTTGCCGGGTCCAGCCCGACCAACGTTGTGGCTCTGGACGATGAGGACGTAGACACCTCGAACGCCGCCCGCGTTGACGATCTCATCCACGAGGGCAACTGGAGCGATTTCTCCGCCGGTGTGCTCATCCTCAAGTGGATCACTGGTCACGGCGAGCCGTTGAGCGACGGCTTCCGAAAAGACATCATCGCACATGTCGGCGGCAACGGCGTACGAGATCACAACGTGATCCTGCATCTCGACACTTCAGACCCGATATGGTTTTCCGCCCAAATTCACGGGGACATTATTTTCCGCCCCGTGACGTGGGGGACCGAACACCGCGACCAACTCGGCGGCCTCCGCCAGTGGCTTGCCGAGGGCGGCGTTGATCATCTCCGCGACTATTACGCCAATCGGCTCATCCAGACGCGTGATTTCGTGAGCCGTCCGCCGCTTCCTGAAATCGCCGCCGAATAAAAAGAACCCGCGGCCGGGGAGCGCTTCCCTTGCCGCGGGCCACTTGCAAACGCCGTAGCGCAAGCCTTCAAACACGGCGTTTTTACTCGAAAACAAACAATAAAACAAGGCCCAAAGAGCAATGAACGCCCAAGCCCCGATTACGTCCGACGCGCTGCAACCGAACGTTACCCAGATCGCGCAATTCCTCGGCTGGTGGTTTCCGGCCGGTCTAGAATTCACGCTTACGTGCATCCCGGCGGACCGGAGTGCGCCACTTTTCGGGCAGAGTTTCACCGATGCGGACACCGCTGCTAAGTGGGCCGCCGAGGTCAACGCGACCCATCAAGCGAGCGTCTATTTCCACCTCAATGCGGGCGTGCCGCGGGTAAAGCCCGGCTCGGGCAAACTCCAGAAACCGGACGTCACTCACATCGTGGGCGTGTGCGTCGATCTGGACCCCGAGAGCGGCGAGGGCGTTGACCAGACCGAGGCGCAAGCGGCCATTGATGCGGGCATTTCACGGATCATGGGCGACGGCGTTTCGCTGGCCATTCACTCCGGCCGGGGGCGGCAAGCCTTCTGGAAATTCGACACGGTCTATGAGGCAACCGAGCAAAACATTGCCGCGGCCGAGACGCTTGCCCACGCGCTTGAGATCAAGCACGAGAGCGACAACGTCCGCAACGTTGACCGCCTCATGAAATTGCCCGGCACGGTCGCATATCCGGACGCCAAGAAACGCGCCATGGGATACGGTCCCGCGCTGAGTGTGATCATCGGCGGCGAATGGGGTCTGGCCAACTACAATGCGATGCACTCAGCACATGCGGCCGAGATCGCCCAAGTGGGCCAGATCGCAGCGGCTCCAGCCGTAAAGCTCAATTCCATGCCGCTCCCGCCTCGTGTGTTTGAGGAATACGTTGACCGGATCAAAGCGGCCTTGAACCGTTCGCGGCATTCCAAAGTGATCCTTGAAACCGGCATGCCCGAAAAGCCGACCGAGGGTCTGGACGGGTCCGAGATGTTCTTTCACATGATGTGCGTTGCCGCCCGCGTGATTGAGGACCCCGCCGTAGCCGCCCGCGCCCTCATGGGCACAGCGTTCGTGCAGCAATCATACGTCCCCAGCGGTCACAAATCCCGCGCCCACAAATGCGCCCGAGAGCTTCGCACCCGATTTGCCCGCGCCTGTGCGTTCGTTGACCAAGTGCAACGCACGATTGACGATCTCGCCGCGACGAAAACCAGCGATGCGGACATGACCGATCTCGCCGACGAGCTTCTGGCCCTGCCCAAAGCCGAACGCATGGCAAAGCTCGCCGAGATCAAGGAAAAACTCCCGAAACCGGCGGCCAAGAACCTAGAGACCGCCGTTGCGACCAAAACCGCAGAGCTTGCGAAATTCTACAGCGCCGAACGCTATGACCAACGATGCGCCGCCCTCGGCGAGTGGGTCCACATCCGGAACAACGGCAGTAACAAGCCGGTCATGCTCAACGTTCTGGACGGCGCGCGGGTGCTGCTAAGCGACTTCCCGTCTTACTTCCCGGAATTTCCGGACGTCACGGTTGACGCTGGATTTGACGCGAACGGCAACCCGAAAACGGCACAAATCCCGGCCGTGCGTTACTTCATCCAAGATGACCCCAAGTGCCAGCATTTCGAGCGCATAGGCTTCAACCCGCGTGTGGAAAATTACTGGTATCTGGACCCGAAAACCAATCACATCATTTTTAACAGCTACAAGCCCCAATACCCGTATGCAGTGCCGGGCGACGTCAACCGATGGTTGCAATTCATTGAGATGCAAATTCCCGATCCGGATGACCGGTCACACTTCCACATGTGGCTTGCATTGATCGCTCAGCGCAAGGGCTACCGCATCGGGCACGCTCTCGGCATGGTCGGAGCACACGGGGCTGGTAAATCGACCGTGATCGAACTGTGCCGCTACCTCATTGACGGCACCTATGACCAAGGCGAACAAATCCACGCGGGTGAGTTGAAGGGGGCGGACATCGGCGCGCGGTTCAATGCGGACCTTGACGAAAAGCTCTTGCTGTTCTGCCACGAGATGGAGAAACCCAAATCCGGCGGCTGGAAGGAAATGCGCGAACGCTCCGCATGGCTCAAAGACACGATCACCTCGCCGCATCTCAAGATTGAGGGCAAGGGTAAGGACCGCCAGACCAAGGCCGCCTATTTCAATCTCGTGTGTGCCGGTAACCACCGGAGCTTGCCCGCGTTCGAACTGGAACCGACCGAGCGCCGTTGGCTTATGATCGAATTCGAATTGGGCGGCTACCAGATCGCCGAGCGGTGCGGCCCGTCCTACCTCAAGGAATTGTGGCAGTGGCTGGCCTCGGGCGGATTGGCCAATCTGGCGGCCTTTTATCAGACCCAAGCGATACCACCGGAGCTTGATGTGCTCGGCGGGGTCCGGGACGCTCCACATACAACGTTCTTCAAGCGGGCAATTCGGGACACACTCGGCGAATTCGAGTTGATGATCCGGGACGCCACGGAAGAGGGCACAGAGCCGGGCTTTATGGGTGGCTGGGTGGACATGACGGCCGCGAAGCGCCGCGCTAAGGCGATGGACATTTCTATCCCCGGAACACAAGCGATGACCAACGCCATGGAAAGCATCGGCTTCTACCGGTTCGGCCGGGCGCGCAAGGGAAGCGTGGTGGAGAACGTCGCAACGATGCTCTACAGCCGCCAGCAACTTCCGCCCAAAGATCGTGACCGTGATCTAAACCGGGTTGATGTGCACCCGTTCCGCATCGCTCAAAACCTTCCGATCTACGAGTAATAAAATTACTCTCAACATTTTCAGTGGTAATATTATTGCTGAGTGTAGAGCAGGATTTGCCGGGCATGTTAGTGGCACGCTTCTGGCACGCTTCTGGCAGGCATCGCCAGTAATCGGGGCGTTTGCCACTAATTTTCCGGAAGGCAGCGGCGATTTCTGGCACGTTTTTATCCCATATTTTCAAAGGCTTTTCTTCTTTTTTCCACTAATGCCAGTAATTTCTAAAGGTCTGTAGGTTTGAGAGAAAAAAGACCGCTAATAACCATCGGTTACACGTTGGACGTATATATCCCCAAATTCTCCAGAAGGGGAAACTTTGCTGGCACTCTCGGCAAGGGTCGGTCCGTTGGCGGGGAGCTTTGAGCCGGGGCGGGAGTTGGTTGGACGCTGTGTGCAGTGGCGGGCAACGATTGGCGGAGATTGGCCGGTGTGGTTGGTGGTATGTTGTGAATTCAGTGATGGACTTGCAATTAATCGCCAAATCAATACTATTTCACGCAAGATTTAGGTGAATTCGTCACCACCCGCCGCCAGATGTTGTGCCGCCGGGGTCGAAAATGGAGGATCGTTGCGTGAGTGCGCTTCTGGCCTATGACGAAAGCATGGGGGTCAAGCTCCACAGCGTAACCAAGCGTGAGTTGCGTATGTGTGCGGCGCAACACGAGGTGGCTATCGGTGAGATCGCCCGCCTTCTGGTCATGTCGTGGTGCGTCATGCCCATGAACGAACGGGAAGCCCTCACTCTTTGGATGAAACAGAACGAAAGCGCCACGCTGAAACAGCTTGTGCGCCAACATGAAAAGAAGATGGGCAAAGTCTCATGACCAAACGCCACCACCCTCTCAACGCGCTCCGTCGCACCCCGCCTCCGTCCCCCTCGGTCAATAATCCGGGTGGAGATATCCAGATCGATCACTTTGAAGGTGATGAGCTTGCGGCGGCCAATTCATTCGGCTTTGGCGCGACCGAGGGCGTTGAGGACGCGGTTGTGCTGGACCCGCCAAAACCGGCCGGGAAAACGCCGTTTCCGCAACCAACTGTGCCGCCAAACGTTCAAAACAACGATATCGCTATATCAACCTCATATGCGTCACCGAAATTGACCGCCCCGGCCCCTGAACACGGCATGACCAACGATCATCACGACCCAGAGCGGCGGCCATGGTGGAACCCGATGATTGACCGGCTGGCGGACCCGTCCGAGGACGATGAGACCCCAGAGGGCGGACGGGAGGTCTACATCGGTCTCAAGGCTTACCCGTGCGCGCACGAGCTTCTAGCGCGCTCCCGTGCCTATCTGGATTGGTGCATGGACACTCCGTTTGTGACCTACACCTCAACGCTTACGAAAATGGGCGTCCGGTATATCCCGCAATACCATCCGCGCGCGCCGGTCATTGACGGGCTGTTTCCGTGCATTGGTGGCTCTCGCATGGCGTTCAAGGCTCTGTGGATGCACAACACCCCACAAGGCCGCATCGCCCGTGTGATTGACGACATGATCCGCCAGACAATCAAGGCCGGTGCTCTGGCCAAGACATGGGACGCCGCGCTTGCCACCCGCCTCTTGCAAATCGGCTCAGGGTCCGAGGAAGCCGAGGTTATGGGGGCGGCTCAGGACAAGAACGCAGCCGAGATTGAGGACGATGGCGGTATCTACCTCCACCCGGACGATATGACCGGCGACGGGCCGCGCCTGACCCATGCGCAATACACGGCAATCCTCGCCGAGCGTAAGGCGGTCGCCAATGGCTAAAGTGAAAGTGAGCTTTGTGCCGCAAGGCATGTGTTTTCCGCCGTGGAACGAAACGGACCTCATGCCGTTTGACCGGGTTGAGTGGCTCGTGCACGTCCGGGCCTATCTCAACATTCCCATGACCGCGACCGTGGGCGAGCACAGAGCCGTCATCGAAGGACTGAGCGACCAAGAGCGGGAAACGTTGCTAGAGGACGTCCAGAGCTACGCGGAGGCGCTCGGGGACGCCAATTTGCTCCCCTTCACCTTGCGAGAGGATTACGAGGCTTTGACGGGGCAAGACCATGCCGCTTGATTTCAGTCAGACGCTCACAATCGGTGAGGATTTCAAGCCGCTCTTTGACGATGACTTGATTGGGCACATCCGTTTCATCGCGCTCCACGGCGGCCGAGGTGGCGCGAAATCGACGGTTGCAGGCATCGCCGCAATCCTCCGGTGCCGGTGTATGGCCCGGTATAAGGTCGCGGTTGTCCGAGATACTGAAAACTCGCTCAGCGGATCGTTCTATGAGCTTCTGTGCGAGTGGATCGAAAACCTCGGCTTTAGCCATGAATTCCACATCACCGAGCGCAAGATTACGCATCTGGAGACGCGGGCAACGATCATCTTTCAGGGCGTCACGAAAAAGATTTCCTCACTCAAATCGTTGCAGGGCATCAACCTGTTGATCTGCGAAGAATTCGACACGGTCCCGATGGCCGCCCTCAACGTGCTGTTTCCGACGATCCGCGCCGGTAAAATGGGCACAAAGAAGGCATCTCAGATTTGGGTTTTATGGAACCCGCCAGAGGGCGCACCATGCGCCTGTGACCTCCGTTTCCGTGGTGATCGCCCGCCCCCGGACGCAATCGTGCGTGAGGTCAATTTCAATACGGCTAACCCGTTTTGGTTTCACTCATCACTCGTGACCGAGGAATTGACCGCACGGAACGATCCGGAGGTGCATGAGCATGTTTGGCTCGGCAAGCACAGCACCGGCTCATCGCTCAGCGTGTTCCGCCCCGGTCTGGATTGGTCCATTGGCGGCCTGAAACACGTTCCGGATGACGCCCGTGTCTGTTTCGGCCTTGATCACGGCATGTCCCCAGACCCGGCGGCGAGCATCAAGTGCTATGTCATCCCGCCGCCGATAGGATCAACTGAGCGAGGCATCATCTACATCACGCATGCGGGCGTTGGATACGATCTCGGCACCGAGGATTTGATTGAATTCGTGGACGATAGCTTGCCCGGTGTGCGTCTCAACGAATTGATGACGGACACCTCTGACAAGCGGGCTAACCAAGAGCTAGAGGACGCGGGCTTTAACGTGGTGAAGGCCCACAAAGGGGCCGGATCGATCCAGAGCGGTATCAAGTGGCTCAAGAGCTATCACATCCGAGTGCGGCCGCCCAATGGTGACCCCGGCCTTGAGAACGTGGTCCACGAGTTAGAGAATTACCGCCACAAGAAAGACCCGCACACCGGGCTTAAAACCTCAGTCATTGTTGACCAATTCAATCATCACATGGACGCATTGCGCTATGCGACCGACCCCGGACAACGGCCGCTCAAAAACGGCCCATTAATCACAAGGCCCATCCGATGGTAACAGCAACGCACAGCCTCTTTGCCGAGGACGAAACGCAAACCTACATCCCCGGCGAGGGCGTAGGTTTCCAAGCGCATCTGGACGCTGGCGGCACAGAGCCGAGCGTTGATGAGCAATTGTATCCCCCGGCGATGGTAAACGCGCCCCAATTCGTCCACGAGCGCCCACTCAACGCCTCGCCCGATATCGACACCATGGACCTGAGCGACGATGAGCGCGCCGCCATTGATAGCCTCGCCCGCCACCTCGGCCGGGACGGCTGGTGTGATCCGTGGCAGGCCATGCTCTACGTTGCGGAACGTCTCCCCAACGATAACGGCCGGGCGCATGCCGTCCACCGAGCCGCCATTGCAATCAACGTTGGTATCTATCTGGATTGCCGGTTTTCGAATTACCGCGGCAACGAATACATGCGCGCCCCCTATGTGCTCCGGAATGCCCGCCGCCCCCACGTCATGCACGGTTGCGTCCCATCGCCAGACGGTCCTGTGATCATCGGCGACTTGCGCATGCGTTATGCGACCATGCGCCGTTGGTTGGCGGCCCACATCGAAGAGATACCGAGCGAGCGAATTCAGGACGCAGACGCCGAGGCCGAATGGCTGAGCGCCATTGAAACGGCCGCTCTACTCGCCGTTGATTACGAGCGGGAATTGCCCACGATTGACGGCGGCTTGCCCCAGCGGACGGTTGATCGTCTGTGACGTATATCCCTGTGATACAGAGATAACGAGCACCCCAGAGCCGACCACAGCGACCGGCCGCGGAAAATCGGCCTAGACCGGTGTATTGCCCACATACATTGATCCGCCATAGGGCGGGAAGCGGACGTTCGCTGCGGAGGCGAACTGCTCGCCGCAATTTGGCAAAGCTGCCGTTGATTGGAAGCGATCTGGATGAGTGTTCGGCGGTCCAAGACCGCGATACCGTCGGTTCATGCCGACGGCATAAGATTGGCCGAAACTCGAGTACGTCTTCAACGTGTACTGCGCGGTTGTGCAAACGATTGAGTGAAGATGTTCTGGATAAATCGATTGAAGCAAAAGACATGTTCTGAAAATCCGACTCCTCACGCCCGCATCGGTTGAACTCTGGCCGGGGCAGCCATTGCAGCCCCGGCCAGGCGTCTAAGCGGATTGGTGATCGCTCACATCAGTCGTCGACTGACTTCCCAAGGCCAGAAGTGACACACCGCTGAAGATGAAGTTGACGCCCACCAGCGCGCCGCTGACACCCAGCGATGCTCCACTGGCGAGGCCGGCGAAGACCAGCACACCAAGCAAGATCGAAATCCCGCCAGCCGCAGCCAGAAGACCCCAATGGCGTTCACCGCTCAGTTTGAATGCCATGACGATCCTCAGAACGCCCTCGGCGACAAACAACGCACCAAGCAGGATCGTCAGGGCAATGACCCCGCCGAACGGATCCAGCAGAAAGACTATGCCGCCTGCCAGATAGACCACACCAACGAGAAGCTGCCAGAACACGCCGCCCCAGCCCTTCTCGCTGAAGGCCTGAATGAGCGTGGCCACCCCGCCAACGACAAAGGCGCATCCAATGAGCAGTTCGACCGAAAGTGACGCAACAAGCGGGAAGACCAGGGCCGCGATGCCCGTAAGGAGCATCACGATACCGAGAAAGACAAGCCATCCCCGACCCTGGCTTGTTTCGGAATTATGAATTGAAGTCATTTGTCCGATCCCGCCGCAATCAGTGCGTGTACTGGAAGGGCGGCATGTCCTTCAGTTCATCGGTTGTGATCTTCGGGAGGACGAATTTTCCCTCTTCCGCCACTTCGAACATGTCTGCAGGAATTGCGACCCATTTGGCCCCGATTCCCAGAAAGCCGCCGACTTCCATGACCGCGATACTGACGTCGCCTTTGGGGGCAATGATCAGGTCGTGGACACGGCCAACATCATCGCCAGCATCATTCTGAATGGTCGATCCGATCACTTTGGCTGCGCTGTAACCTGCGGCCTGGATCTTTGCGACGTTCACTTCGATCCCAAGGATCGTTTCCCCTGCAGTGGGGGTATTTGCTGTGGTCATCGTCTTTCCTCCTGTCTGATTTCCACGATCAGTTGGTGTAGGTGAATTGCGGGATGTCGCGCAGGGATGCTTCGGTTGCATTCGGCAGAACCACGACGTGGTCCGTGTCACCCGCCTCAAACAACTCGGCAGGCACGGCAACCCAGCGAGAGCCGATGCCGAGGAAGCCGCCCACCTCGAGAATGGCCAGGCTCATTTCGCCATCGGTGGCCAGGATCAGGTCATGGACGTAACCCACGCTGGTGCCGGCATCGTTGTGGACATTGGCGCCGATCAGCTGGTTGGCGCTGTAGCCTTCGGCCTCGATTGCAGCAACGTTGACTTCCACACCGAGGACGGTGCGGCCTACGGTCTGGGCCGTGGCGAACGATGTTGTGGCCGCAAGCAACGCCGCGGCAGAGACGAATTTGGTCAAGGTCTTCATGGGTCTTTCCTTTCGTTTTGGTTGAGGGTTCCGCCGAACAGGCGGCTCATGTACCGGCCACCTGCGTGAGGTGATCGCGATATGCTTTGACGGCCGCCTGCAGAGCCTCGTAATGGCGCTCGGCCTTTTCTTTGGCGTCCCGCACGGCATCTTCGCCTTCAATCTTTGCCCGATCGGCGATGGCATCCATGTCTTGCTTGGCCTGTGTCCAGTCGTTCTTGAGCTTCTGGACCTGTTCATTGGACCATGCGTCAGCGCGGTCTCCTGCGGCCTTGGTCTTGACCTCCAGGTCGCTCAATTCGGCGCCGATCTCATCGATGTATGCTTTTGCCTGTTCGACGAACTTGCTTGTCTCGGTCATGGTGTGTTCCATTCACTGCTCCCTTGAACGGGAGATTTGGTTGCGATGAAGGAACCCTGCCTGGACTGAACTGCCGATATGAGTGAGTCACCGTGAATCGGCGGGAATTCACGGCATGTCGGCTGCCCCAAGCAAAAAAATTGACGTAAGGTTAACCTGAAGTATCGTTGTGACCGTCCAATCGCCCAACGGTTGCGGTGCTCGGTGTTCGGTCCGGGCAATACACAAACACCTGCACCCCAATGCGCGAAGGGGGAAGATATGACTGCCATAGCATCGGCTCCGATGGAGCCGGGGATTGTCCAACGCCAGTTGGACCGCATCCTCAACAGCAGCCAATTCATCGAGACGACGCGACTGCGTCGGTTTCTGCGCTACCTCGTGGAACAGACCCTCGCGGGCAATGACGACGCCTTGAAGGGGTATTCCATCGGACTCGACGTTTTCGACAAGCCAGATGATTTCGACCCTGCAATTGATACCATCGTTCGGGTTCAGGCCAGCAAACTGCGCAGCCGCCTGGACCTCTACTATGCCACCGAAGGGTCCGAGGATCCGCTTCGCATTCTAGTGCCCAAAGGCTCTTACGTCCCGGTCTTTCAGGTGGCATTTGACCCCGATCTTGCCCCCGATACGGGCACCGTCGACAGCGCCCCTGCTCAAACACGCTATTCCATTGCCGTAATGCCCTTCGACAACCTCAGCGGCAGTCCCGATCAGGAATTTCTAGCCGACGGCTTCACCGAGGAAATCCTCAACGCGCTGTCCAGGTTCCGGGAATTCCGCGTCGCCGCGCGGCATTCCACCTTTCGCTACAAGAAGAAAAAGGGAGATGCCCGCGAGATCGGAACGGAATTGGGCGTGCGCTATATCCTGGAGGGCAGCGTGCGCCGCTGGAAAGACCAGATCCGCGTGACGTCTCAGTTGATCGATGCGGAAACCGGCGCACACATGCTGAGCGAGACCTATGACGACGACATAAGCGTGCAGAGCCTATTCGATATTCAGGAAACGATTGCCTCCCGGATTGCGGCTGAAATTGCCGAACCCCATGGTGTGATCCACAAGACCGGGGCCGCACACAGAAAGGCCGCAACGGACAATCTGGATGCCTATCAATGCCGTCTTTTGGCCAGCGAATACTGGCGCGCGCCCAATGATGATACCCACCGACGTGTCGTCGACCTGCTCGAACGGGCCGTGGGACTTGATCCCAATTACGCTGGCGCATGGGCGATGCTTTCGATCATCTACAGCGACGAAGTTAGGTTCGGATTTCATCGCCCCGAACGCACGAGGCAGCCGCTGGACCGTGCCCTGGCCGCAGCGAAAAAGGCGGTTGCGATCGATCCGAAGGATGCCGCCAGTTATCACGCTCTGTTCACCACGCATTTTCACCGCAACGAACTCTCGGCCTTCAAAATCGCCGCGGAACGGGCCTTGGCGCTCAACCCGAACTACCCTGATCTGCTGGCAGATTACGGGACCTGCATCGGCTATTCCGAGGACCTGGAATTGGGGCTGGACTACCTCCGCAGGGCGACAGAGCTGAGCCCCGATGCACCGGGTTGGTACAAGGCGACGATGGCGGTGATGCTCTACCTTTTGAAGGACTACACCGCCGCGCGCGACATGATCGAGGGGGTGGAGCTTGGCTCCGGATATTGGGGCAATTTCATTCGTGCCATGATACTTGCCCAGCTTGGCGACCTGCCCCAGGCACGGAAGTATCTGGAACTTGGCATGGATCGCATTCCCGACGACGCCGGGCCCAGCCGCGATGTTCTGAAGATCTGGAACATGTCGCCCAGGGCCATGGACCACCTGTTCGACGGATGGCACAAGGCGGGGCTTCTGCCACAGCCGTGAAACCGTGACTCACTGTCGGGCTTGGGCCGGCCACGACATGATCCTGCACAGCCACTTGTTGCAGGAGCCACGCCATGCCAGTCACTTATTCCCTCAGCCCCGAGGCCCAGGCCGAAATCCGGGCCTTCATGCTGTCGTCGATTGCCATCTCGACCAGCGTGTTCAGCATCGCCTTCTACTACGGAGTCTTTGGCACGGTCTTCTTTGACCATCTGTTCTATGTCTGGGTGGCCTCAACCGTTGCGCTGGTGGCCAGCCTCTTCGTACCGCCGGTTGACGGTTTGCCGGCGCTTGTGTCCTGGCGGGGGCGCTTCGTGCTGCTGTTCCCGACCATTCTGATGCTTTGGTTGTTTTTCAGCGAAAACCCGTCACTCGATCTGGAAAACACGGATTGGTTCGAATGGGTGCTCGCGCTTATCGTTGTGGGGCTGTCCTTGCCGTATCTTCTGATCGTGATGATCGTTGTGGCGATCCCGGACGTTGAGCAGCTGAAACAACCGAAGCTGAAGGCCGCAATTCTCGGTATCTGCCTGGCAAGCGCCGCCATGGGCGTGGTCATCGGCACGCACCATTTCCGCTTCATCACCTGTCACGATTTCGCAGTATCCGGCAATTTCGTGCCCGACGATTGCCACCACGTGGCGGGTGCAAGCGATAACCCGGTGACCTCCGACCGTTAACCGTGACTCACTGCCCGGATCGCGCTCCCCTGGGCAGGGTCGAACCAGGGAACCTTACCTCGTTTCCACATGTCTCAAGGCCCTTCCGTCCACGACCCCTCCCTGTCGTGCCGAGCGGGAGGGCCACCAACCCTTGAGGAAAGACTATGCAAGACCTCGCCCTTCCCGGCAACGACCGGATGCAAACGACTACTCTGCTGAATGCAACCCTTGCGACCGGCCTGGTGCTGATGGCGATTTTCGCGCTTATGGCGGGGAAATCAGTGCTGGTTCCTTTTGCGATCGCCGTGCTGCTGTGGTTCATCATCAATGCCGTCGCGCGACGGATCGGACGGCTGTTTGGCCGCGAAGGTGAGCCCGGACTGGGCCAGATGCTTCTGGCAATCCTGCTGGTTGTGTTAATCTGCCTGGGCGTAGTCGAACTGGTGGCCACCAATATCGCCGCCATGGTCGAACGGGCGCCTGACTACCAACCGAACATCGATGCTCTGACCACACGGATAACTGGGCTGATCGGGCTGGAAGCCTTTGGCCAGTTGTCAGTCGCCATCGACAATTTCGACTATGACGTGGTTCTCGACCCTGTCGCCGCCGGGTTTGCGGCGTTTGCGGGCGGCATCGGAACGGTCGTGATGTACATCGCCTTCCTGCTGGCGGAACAGCAGTTCCTCGGCAAGAAGCTCCGCGCCATGGCGCGAGACGATGAACGCTTCACGAAGGTCGCCGGCGTTTTTTCCGAGATTGGCCACCGGGTGCGCACCTACCTGTTCACCAAAAGCATCACCAGTGCCGCGATGGCGGCGATGGTCTGGGTCGCATTGGAGATCGCGGGGGTGGATTTCGCTGGGTTCTGGGCCTTCCTCGTCTTTGTCCTGAACTTCATTCCCGTGGTCGGCGGCATCATTAGTGGGATTTTCCCGGCGGTCCTTGCCCTTGTGCAATTCCCCACCCTCACGCCGTTCCTGATCGTGGTGGCCGGCGTTGGCCTTGCTCACATGATCATCGGCAATATCGTCGAGCCGCGCTTTGTCGGCAGCTCCGTCAACCTGAGCCCTCTTGTCGTCATCCTCGCGTTGTCGGTCTGGGGCTTCATCTGGGGCGTCGCGGGCATGTTCCTCTGCATCCCCATCACCGTGATCGGAATGATCGTCTTCTCGGAATTCCGCTCCACCCAACCCATCGCCATTGCGCTTTCGGAAAGTGGCGAGATCAACTGAACAACCCTTACCAGAACTGGAAGAATCCCATGAGCAAGCAAACCGCCACTGCGGCTGTCGAAGAGCTGAGCAAGGAAGCCACAGCCATTCCCGATGCGAAACCCAAATCCCTTTCGGACGAGGCGCAAGACCTTCTGGTGCGTCTGGCAAAGGAGAACGAAGCGCTGAAGGACGAGATGGCCGAAGTGAAAGCACGGGTCCACGACACCCTCAAGAAGGGCAAGGACGAACTGAAGTCCGAGATCGCCCATCACCCCATTCAATCCATTGCAACTGCCTTCGCGCTTGGCTTCATCGCCTCGCTGGTGGTGCGGCGCTAAAGGCGGAGGTCAAGATGGTCGATAAAAGCACCTTTCGCCGCCTAGCTCTTTTGGGGCGCATCAAGTCGATGCGCCTCAAGATTGCCCTGCAACTGGCCGCGAAACAGGCAGGGACTATCGCCTTCGCGATGCTTCTGGCACTGGGCGGCATCGGCTTCCTGATGTTCTGCCTGTTCACCGCACTTGCAGCCGAGTTCGGCGTTATCGCAGGCGCACTGGTTGTTGGCCTGGTGTTGCTGGCGATCGCAGGACTGGCTGCAGTTTGGGCCGCGCGCATGAAACCTGCGGCCGAGGCTCAGATCCTGGACAATCTGGAAGCAAGCCTGATCGGCGATATCTCGAAGGATGTCGCGGACCTGGAGAATGGGCTGAAACGGATCGAAACCGGCGCGTCGGCCTTGTTCAAAGGCGATTACCTGACGGCTCTAGCCAGTATCGCCAGCCCAATGAGGTAATTCCGAAGATGCGTCGCTCACTACAGGCAGCCGCCATGGCCCTGGCATGGCTGGCTGCCACACTCTCTCCACTGCAAACCACAGCACAAACCGCAGAGGACGCTCCGGCGGAGGCCGTTGAGACAGACCCCTATGGCCGTGCCACTCCGCGCGGAACGGTCGAAGGGTATCTCAGTGCCATTCGGGAATCCGACCTTGAGAAAGCAGCGCTGTTTCTGGATGTTCGCGGATCGTCAGACGCCGATAGTCAGACCCGGGCCGCAGAACTGCGCGATCTTCTCAATGCGGGCGGCGCATTCTTTGCCCTTGAGGAAATATCTGCACAGCCCGAGGGTGACCTGTCTGACGAGATGAGTGCCGACCTCGAAGTTGTCGGCACGTTGGACACTGGCGGTCAGGAGGTTGAATTGGTCCTGCAAAGGATCCCCAACGCGGACGAGTCCGATATCTGGCTGTTTTCCCGCGATACGATCGACCACCTTCCCGATCTGCACAACCAATCCACAGAAGGTATTCTCAACCAGATCCTGCCGGATGCGTTGATGACGACAACTATGTTTTCGGTTCCGGTCGGTCACTGGCTGGCGATCTTGGCAGTGGCCGTGCTTGCGTTCATGGCTGGATACGTCGCGGCAACCGTGGTTTTGAAAGCCATTCTATGGCTCTTGCCAGACCGCTGGTTCGCTGTTTCCGACAGGAATTTGAGGAATGTACTTTTTCCCCTTGGGATCCTCATCTCCGTTGTGCTTTACCGCTCTGCCGTTGTGGCAATCGGTGTCGAAGTGGTTGCACGCGGGTCAACCGATTGGATCTTTTCGACCCTCTACTGGTGCGCCGTCGCACTTGTTTGCCTGCGCACCGTGGATCTGGTCGCGGAGATACTCGCCTCCGCCGTGGAGGGAGAGGTGCACCGGAAGTCGCTGGCGGCCCTCATCCTGACGCGCAAGATTGCCAAGGCCATCATTGTGGCCGTGCTTGGTGTGCAACTTCTCGAAATTCTCGGTTTCGATGTCACCACGGCCGTCGCGGCATTGGGTATCGGCGGCCTTGCACTCGCCCTTGGCGCGCAACGCACCGTAGAAAACCTGGTTGGATCAGTGATTGTGGTGGCAGACAGGCCGGTTGAGGTCGGCGATTTCTGCAAATTCGGGGATGTCTCGGGCACGGTTGAGGATATCGGCATTCGGTCGACACAGATAAGAACGCCGGATCGCACCATTGTCACCGTGCCCAACGGGGCCTTCGCCTCTATGCAGATCGAAAACTTCTCTGTGCGCGATCGCTTCTTCTTCCATCGAGTGCTGTCGCTCAAGAACGATGTCCCGTCAGATCAGGTGAGGATGGTCATCACAAAGATCCGAGACTTCATGGACGCGTCCGAATTCGTTTCAGCAGACTCGCGCGTGAACCTTGTTGATCTCAGCAAATGGTCAATCGAAGTCGAAATTCTGTGTTACGTCGAAGCGCCGGATTTCGACGCATTCGTCAAGCTTCGGGAAAGATTGGTTTTTTCACTGCTGGAGACCGTGAATGAGGAATATCGGTTCCTCGTGTCATCAGACCAAACCGTCGTCTCTTAGTGGCCCACGCAAGATTTGTCCCAGCAGGACTGCCCCGAGACCGGCCATGCCTTCAAACGATTTTCATCAAGAGTACCGCGGCGAGCTGCGGGCAACATCACTAGAGGTACTAAAATGACCCTTATAGAAAACTGGCTCGCTTGCCGCCGAGCCGAGCCCCTGTTTAGGATAGGGAATTCATTTGGATTTCAGACTCGTCAAGCCTGGGTGGTTGTGATCGGCAGCCGCATAGAGATCTCAGAATTACGACAAGTGCTCCAAGAGTTAACCCTCTTGGTGGAAAATGCTGAGCGCGCCTCCATAACCTACGATTTGCGAGGTCTGGACTTCAGAGAAATCGACTCGGCAACCATTCGCCAATGGTTGCGAACCAGCGCTGAATTCAAGTCGCTTCTCCGAACCAACGCAGTTTTTGTGGTCGAAAATGAGCTGGGTTTCGGGATGATGCGAATGTTCCAGTTGCTGGCTGACGCGGATAGCCTTTTGCCCGAAACCCGAACCCATGTGACCTATTCGGTCTACGATGCAGTACGTCGAATCCGTTACATCAACCGCAGCTCCAAAGCGGTCGCCAAGGTATCAGACGGAGGTGGGGGCAACTAGCTTTGCGACCGAGGTTCGTTGCGCCTCAGATCAGCCGGCCAGATCGAAGAAGGATTCAGTCGCTTTTTGACCAATTCGAACGACCGGTTTGGCTGGCTGCGCTGCAGAAATTCAGTCATGAGGTCAAAGACCGCAATGGGCCGAAAAGGATGAAGCAGCCCGACCTTGTGATTTTAGCTACTTCGGCGCCGCGTCACAAAGGGCTCTTTCCAATAGACTGCGCAGTACGTTCTCCTCCGCTTCTGAGATTGGGTTGAGGATTTCACTGATCGTCTCGGAGACGACCTGCTTAAGCCTCGAAACGACCTGTTCGCCATCCTGCGTCAATGACACCAAAGAAACGCGCGCATCGTCAGGCGACCGTTTGCGCTCTACTAACCCTTTCGTCTCAAGAGACCTGATTGTTCGTGTCATCTGCGATTTGTCGCGCGCCACCTGTTTGGTCAATTCATGTAGTCTAGGGCTTCCCATGTCGGACAAAGTTAGAAGCACAATGCCGCCACCCGGACCGACTTTCTCGGTGTCGAAGGCATGGGCTTTGGATTGAAGGCCGAAGTGGATGCGTCGCATGAAGCGATCAATCAAAAGGGCCAATTCTGGATCTTGCATAGAAGTACTTTTGTTGACAAAGTCCACAAAGTGTCAAAAGTGGACAACGTCAACTTATCTACCCCAAAACGGGTGCAGACGAAAGGGTACTCGCATGAACAGTCGGACCACTCTTCTACTCAGGATTTCGGCGGTGCTTTGGATCATCTGGGGCCTGGTCCATATGTTCGCAGGCATCATGACGATCTCGCAAGATGCGGGAGCGGCTGTAGCGGGGATAGCAGATGCGGTCGACCCATCCCTACTTGCGGGCGAGTATCACCCTGCGGTCGGCGCAGTCTTGAACCAGCACGGCTTCAACTTGCTTTGGATTGGTGCCTTTACGGTCGTGGGCGGTGTGATGATCTGGCGTCATTCGGCTGTATTCATCTTTATGACGGCCGTGGTCGGCTGGATCACTGACGTGGGCTATTTCGTCTTCATGGACCTGGGTGGTTTTGTGCACTTCGTACCAGGGACCGTCATGACGATTATCTCGTCAGCCGCGGTCATCCTGAGCTTCTGGGCGTACTTTTCTGGAATGCGCCGCGCAGGCATCTAGTCGGCAAGGCTGGATGCGCACGATGAGCGACATCGACTGGATTGCTGCTTAGTCTCGCTCTGCCGACATCTGCGGTCATGGAGACAGTGCCGGTGCAGCGAATGTCTCCTTAGACGGGCTGCATCGCAGCGGTGCGAGTCCTCGGCCAACGGCGGCTTTGGGCCGATAGTGCCCATTGCTCCATTCGCCGATATTCGCTTTGGCAGATGACCGAACTGCGGGACAAATCTGACCTTCGTTGCAACGGCTCCAATGGCTGCTTTAGGAGACTGGATGAGACGCAATCGATGGTGCGGTAAATTGGCCTTACACAAGATAATGCATGATGCGTGCGTTTATGTATTTCGCACCGCTGCAAATCGAGCAATTGCTGTAATGATCAACCCGATCACGACGAAGCTGAGAAGAAGTCCTGCAATAGATACCGCAAGACCATTCCAGCCCAACTCCGGCAGGTTAAGGAATGGATACGGATAGAAACCGCTGAACGACGCACGAACAAGAATATAGGTGCAGTAGGTGATGGGCCAGACAACCCAAAGCCCAACATCTAACCACTGAAACGGTGGTTTGGGCGCTAGGAACATCCACCAGAGCAGCGAAAGCGCCGGAACAACTGTGTGAACACCATGATCCGCCCAAAATGCCAACCCAACGAATTCCACCAGATGCGCAAGAAGCAGATGGTAGACAACTCCCACAATCACAATTGCGATAATCACGGCTTTGACCCAACGGGTGGAAACATTTCGACTGGCGGCGATCAAAGCCATGATCGTCATGACGACAGCATTAGTGAGGATCGTGAAGAACTGCGATAGGTAGGAGACGGCTCCAAGGACGCTCCCGTCTTCGCTCGTGCGGAGATAAACTCGTGTCAGCAGCGTGACCGCAGCCACGATTGCGATCCCGACGGCCGCACGCCGCGCTGTTTCGCTGTAATTGACAATCATTAAATTTCTACCGCTGTGAAGGTTGCCAGTTGGTCGCCCGCGACACTTTGCAAGATCAGCGTCGTCCCTTCTATGGCAAATCTCGTTGCCTCGGCCAACACTTCAGCAAAGCGGTGTCAGCACCATAGCGGCTATGGCTAGGGCACATTTGAAAGTAGTCTTCTGCATTTAGGTCTACTTCTCAGATGATTGGTCCAAATACTTGGACGCAGGTCATTGCCAATTCCTTGGTTGTTCAACATATTTTTTTTGCTTCCCAATCTGGGCACGCCCTCAAATGCGTTCCCCAATTGTTTAAGTACTTTGCCTAGGCCGTTGCACCGAGCGATGCGCTATCTCAGGTGCATAGAAAAGCGGACATTCATTGGAAGGAAAGCAGCCGTGATTTTGGGCTCGAAGCTGACTTCCGATGCATCACAGCATTCTGGCATGGCGGAGTTTTCTTGGCAGCCGTAGTCGGCCCAAACCTGCCGTTGCCCAATGGGTCAAGATGCTGCGACGCGGCCCGTCAGAGCCGCCATTCGCTGCATAAGCAAAATTTTAGAGGGGTCTAACTCAAACGTCGCGAACAAAGCGGACATGTGCAGCTCCGGCTATTGCTGACGCCGCATCTGTTAGTGCCGGCAGCAGGCGAGTCCCCGCGTTGCAGGGCTTATCGTCAATTCGATCATTCGAATGCACTCCGAAAAGACCAAATCATAGCTTTGCGGCGGTAGTATCAGGCAACTTGGTCACCAGCTAAACGGCCATCCGTCAAGACTTTGGGAATGACTCCCATTCTGCCGGAATACTTGGAACGTGTTTTCGACTGGCTTAACTTAAATGCATGGGTCAAGTTACGTCTCTTTTCGCTCGGAGAGTTGTTGGCGTCGCGGGCAATGCCATCGATGCAAATGCGGTCCTGGATTCGGTTGGCGTCGATGCCGACGGCGCATGGGACCCCAAGCACATGCTTGATGAGGACGACTTCTATGGCATGATCGAGCTGATGGCCGACAAGATGGATGTAACGTCTTTGCCACTGATCGTAGGTGAAGCGATGCGACCGGACGAATACGGCGCGCTTGGCTTGGCTTGGAAATCCGCGCCCAATCTCCTTGGCTCGTTCTCACGCGTGGCGCGGTACTGGCGCCTCTGGAGCAGCTTTACGCAGTATGAGCTTCAGGAAACTGACGACGGCATTTTGTTTATCGAACATCGTGACGGCATTCGGCGGCTTGGTATGCGCATCTCGATCGAGGCTGACTTGGCGAGTGGAGTTTCGCTCAGTCGACAAGTGTCGCCGCGACCCTTTTCCCCGATCGAAGTCACCTTCAAGCACGCCGCGCCCAAGACAATCGGGCATCACGAAGCTTATTTTGGTTGTCCCGTCCGTTTCGGTGCGGACAGAGATGCGATGCTGCTCTCTCGACAGTCTCTTTCGGAACCGAATATTCTTGGGGATGAGGGGATCACGCAGTTTCTTGTATCGCACCTCGATCAGGAACTTGCGCAAATCGATGACGCACCCGCTTTGCAGACGCAAACAAAAAGCGAGATTGCCCGCGCCCTCAGCGGCGGGCTGCCCAAAATGGCGGATATCGCCCGCAAACTGGGGCTAAGCGCCCGTTCCTTTCACCGGCGTCTTGCCGAGCATGGGCTCAGCTTTCAGACCCTGACCGAAGAAACACGCCGCGAGATCGCCACAGCTATGCTACAAGACGAACGCTACTCTCTGTCCGAGGTTGCGTTCCTCACCGGATATTCCGAGCAAAGCGCGTTCAACCGCGCTTTCAAACGGTGGATGGGGATGACGCCGGCGGCCTATCGGAAATCTCTCGGGTAAAGGCACCGCTACGCGCGGCATTGGCCACAGATGTCAAAACCCTGGCAATCGCGGTCAATACCTGAGCACTGCGGGTTTTCTAAACCTTGGTCATCAACACGAACCAAGGAGACAGAAAATGACCAACCAACCCATCCTCGTTATCGGCGCCACCGGCAAGACCGGCTCTCGCGTTGCAAGCAAGCTCGAAGCAAAAGGCGTCGTCGTGCGGCGCGGTGCACGGCGGTCCGAGACGCCTTTCGACTGGGAAGATCCCAGCACTTGGGCACCTGTCCTGGCCGGCGTTTCCAAGGCCTATGTCACCTACTTCCCCGATCTCGCTTTCCCTGGTGCTATCGAGAAATTGGAAGCTTTCACCAAGGTTGCAGCTGACACCGGCCTTGAGCACATCGTCCTTTTGTCGGGCCGGGGCGAGCATTTTGCCACCATGGGCGAAGAGGTCATCCGCAACTCGGGCCTGCCCTTTACCATCGTCCGGGCTGCCTGGTTTGCGCAGAACTTCAGCGAAGGTTATTTGCGCGACCCAATCCTCGGCGGCGTGCTGCCAATGCCGGGTGGAGATATCCAAGAGCCGATCATCGACATTGACGATATTGCCGACGTGGTCGTCGCGGCTTTGACTGAAGACGGGCATACCGGCGAACGCTATGAGGTCACCGGTCCGCGCCTGATGACATTTGCAGAGATGGCCGAGGTGTTGTCCACGACCTTGGGACGGCACATTCAGCACATCCCGATTACCTTCGAGGATTTCAATGCCAATGTTACAGCCTCTGGCGGTGATTTCGTGGCGGAGGTCTTTACGCAGATCGCCCGCGAAACGCTGGATGGCCGCAACGCCCACACGGCAGACGGAGTCGAACGCGCCTTAGGCCGCAAACCACAGGACTTTGCTGAATTTTCCAAGACCGCAATGGTCGCCGGCGCGTGGTCCACGGCCGCGTGATCATCTCAAACCTTTAGGCAGGAGGCACAGCCTCCTGTCGCGACACCCACTTAGGAGGATCGACCATGTCGACTGCTTTCTTCTTTCTTTTCCAATTCGCAATCCTTGCCTATGCCCTCGTGGGCGGCGTTTTTCTGGCCTTTTCCGACTTCATCATGCGGTCTCTTGCCCTGACCGGCGGCCATGGCGGCGTCGAAGCCATGCAAGTCATCAATCGCGAAGTGTTTCGCTGGGTCTTCATGGCCTTGTTCCTGGGTATGGCGGCTGTGTCGGTGGCCGTTGCAGCCTATGGGGCCTTTGGCCTGACAGGGCCTGCAGGGACGATGATCATGGCGGCCGGGCTGGTCTATCTGATCGGATGTTTCGGTGTCACCGTCTTTTTCAACGTGCCCATGAACGAAGCGCTTGCCGGAATGGAAACGGCATCGAACACCACCCGCGACTACTGGATGCAGACCTATGTGCCGCGCTGGACGTTCTGGAATTCAGTCCGGACGCTGGCCTGCGCCATCTCCGCTGCGTTGCTTTTGTTTGGGCTGATCTGGATGACTCAGAACCAAGTACAGAACGCGTGATGCGCGGCCTCAACAGGGCCGCGCGTGCAGGCCACGGGCTGCCCTAGAGCCACCCTACGATACACGACCATTCGCGCGCAATCCGTCCTTTATGGTTATGACGAAAACGGCGTGCGCAAAGCAGAGCTTGAGTTGCGCCGTGCCGAGCGGGGTTTGAACGAAAGGGAAATCGTGGAAAATCTTAGGGCAGAAGCACATCAAAATTCTTCCGGTTTGCCCTCTCAGACACTGCGAGGCCAATGCCCATGATACGCCGCTACGATCTGCCGGTTTTGGAAGCGTTTCCTTGCGCCCCCAAATCAATCTAAAGCCAGTAGGTCGTGCGCCTTTTGCATAGGGTTGGACCAATTCAATTTGGTGCCTGCCCACAGATTGCCCGCCACACCATTGTTGGAAAGAACTGCAAACGCGGCTTCCCGTTCGGGAGAGACAAACAAGGCGCAAGACGACCCGGCAGTTCCGCCGTTATGAAAAAGGTAGCCCAGCATCTGCTGGTCCATCGTGACCCGCAGCCAGCCGGAACACTGTGCAGTCGGGATCGACGCGCCTTTTCGCCCCAAGCCGAGGATCGGGATGGCCGATCGCACAATCGCATGGTCAAGCGTGGTCTGCGGCGTCCGCAGCGCGCGGATGACAACCTTTGCATAAGCGGCAAGGTCTCGCGCCGATGACCGCAAGCACCCGGCCCCCGCGAGGCTTTGAAAGATCCAGGGCGAAACGGCTTTGCCGCTTGGTGCCCTTGGTTGCGAGAAGCGGCCTTTCTGGGCCTCGCTCAGTCGATCTGTCGTGTCCTTGAGCCCGAGAGGTCCCGTCACTTTGGTGGCAAGAAGGTCGGAAAAAGACCGACCTTCCATGATGGCCATCGCCTCTCCCAAGAGGCCGACACCAAGGTTGGAATAAAGATGGCGGTGCACAGATGGCGGCGATTTATCGCCGTGGTGTCGAAACCAAGCAAGCAGATCCGCGCGCGAGAATTCCGCGTAGGGGCCGTCCGGCATCTTTCGAAAAACGGCTTTCCAAAGCGGCATATAGTAGTTCGGCAGTCCACTGGTATGTGCGGTCAAACGCTCTGGCGTGATCCAGGCAGGGACATCCTTCAAAGCGTCTGACATCTCGCGCAGCGGGGCCTTTGGGTCGATCCTGCCGTCTTCGATAAGCCGACAGAGCAGGATCGCCGTGAACACCTTGGTGATCGATGCAATCTCGAAGATCCAATCCTCATGCGGCGCGTCTGAGATCTGCGGACCGGATTGGCAATAGGTCGCTTTTCCATCCTGAAGCCAGAATGCGACAACTGCATGGTGCGGGCTCTCGTACGGTCTCATCATGGACCGGATCAGCTTTGTCTGTGCGTCCCGATCCGCCATCACTCTTCATTCCGGGCGATCAGGAATGCGCGAATGGTGCTAAGAGTCGCGTCCGGGTTGTCCCAGATCACATCATGACCAGCGTCGGCGATGACGCTGAGGTCTGCGCTGCGAAAAAACCCCTGATGCTGATCCTGCAACGCGGCACCGGTCCAAATGTTGCATTCACCAGCCATCAAGAGCACAGGTCCGGCAAACGACCTTGCACCCCACGTGAAGCGCTCAAATTCGGCCATCTGCGCAACGCCCCAGGTATCGCTAGACAAGGAACCAAAGCGCCAGCCGGGTGCCGTATATCCATCACCGCAGTGATAAGGATTGTCCGGATGGTTCGTGAAAACACCAACCATACGCCCGATCAGAAAGTCATTATGCGCCGCATCATCCGGCCCTTCGACATGCTGCGCCCGAAACCCTGTCAGAACCGCCTCGCGCCAATAGGTGTAGCCGGAGAGATATCGCTGGCTCTCCGTCTCCCATGCAGCAAAGCCCGCGGCATCGAGATAGCCGGGTTCGATGAGAACCGCAGCTTGCGCCCCTTCGGGGTTCTGGCCGAGGTAGGCGGTCGCCAACATGGCACCCCAGGAGTGCCCAATCAGAATTGGGGGTGCGTCAGGCGATACGGCCTGAACAAGAGCGGTCAGTTCAGCCAGATACCCCTCAAGCGTCAGCATCCCTGCGGGAACCCGTTCGGACAAACCCGCGCCGCGCTGATCATAGAAGACGACCGTGAATTCATCCGACAGGTCCGCCAAAGCCGTGAGCGAGCGGAAATCGCCACCAGGACCACCATGCAGGACGATGATTACGGGCGCATCAGTCGGCCCCTCATGAACCCGCATGTGCAGTTGAACACCGGCAATGGTCTCTGAAGGCAGCGTTGGGTCATCGGTGACAAGCCGGGCCACCGGGTAGTCGCCGCGCGTCCCGAGAAACAGGGATAGAAATGCGCCGACCAAACCTACGCAAATCACCGCGATCCATTTGAGCACCCGCTTCATTTCGTACCCTCATGTTTCGCGACCATCGCCAGCGCTTTCAGCATGAAACCGATCGGACGTCGCGGCGCATCGGTTTGGTTGAAGCTGCCCAGAATATAGGTGTCCCTAGCGGGCGCATAAAAGGCAAAGGACCCGCTCGCCCCGGAATGGCCGATCAACTCTGGCGTCGTGCGGAATAGCGTCATCCAACGGGGGAGCTTTATCCGCATCAGGCCGTAGCCGTATTGGATCGGAAAAAATAATCGGTTCCACTGACGCATCTGCGCGGCGTTCTCGGGGTTGAACAGCCGCCCGTCCATGAAGGCACGCAGAAAAACCAGCAACTCGTCCAGCGTCGAGATGATACCGCCATCCGACGTCATGCTTGTCAGGATCAAAGGAACGTCCAGCCGCTGGTCTTTGTGGTAGAGTGGCATGCCGATGTCGGTTCCATGCAACACACCGGTTTGCGTGAGCCCCAGCGGCCCACAGATCCGGTCTTGCAGCGCCTGATCATATGTCTGACCAGTCACAGCCTCGATCACCGCACCAAGAAGCTGGTAGTTGGTGTCGGAGTAATGGGACCTGCCACTTTCGGGCGCAGCCGGTGGCGGCAGGGCCTTTGTCATCTGTAGCACATCCACCAGATCGTAACTGCGGTTCTTGACCTGTTTCAGATCATGGGCCAGATCGCTTTCGTAGTAGTCCGCCAGACCGGAAGTCTGGTGTAGCAGATGCCGCACCGTCAACGCTGACCCGTAATCGACCCCTTTCACCACGTGTAGTCCTGTAAGGTCTACGCCGGGCAAAAGGCTCTGCACGGTTTGGTCCAGTTTGACCTGTCCTTCGTCAACAAGCTGCATGATCAGCGCCGCTGTGTACATCTTGGTGATGCTCGCAATTGGGAACCGCGTGTCGGGCATTGCGGCCCCGGCGCTCCCTTTGAAATCCACCTGACCATCGCCAGAGGCGACCCGTAAGATGATCCCATGGGTGTTTGACTTACCCGCTTCCGTGTCGAGTAGGGCCTGCAATCTTTGAGAAAGTGTCATCGGGTCTCTCCTTCGATCCGGTCGCCCTCAAGCGCGCTGCTGAACCGCCGCCGCTTCGCTCTTGAAGAGAAGCGCGAGGCCGACCGCGATGAACCAGGCAATCGCACCAAGGCCGAAAACCGCACCGGCAACTTCGCCCAGCGGCGGTAGAATTGTCAGAAGTCCACCCAAACCGGTGAGCAGGCCAAGCCCGGTGACAATCCTGCCAAACGCACGTTGCAAAAGGCCCGCAAGGCTGACGCAGAAGATCCAGACACCGCCGGCAATTTCATTGCCGCCACCAAGTCCAAGTTCAACCGCGTGCAGGGCTTCCCAAATCCGAACAGCCGCGTCGAAATCCGTCGGCGCCAAGGCCATCACCCGTTCCGTAGCGACGTTTGCGATCATGCCCGCGCCCAGGACCAGTGTGGTCCAGATAAGACCGAAGGCCAGCGAGGTCGTGCCCCATTCCGGCGATATCCGCTTCAACCGGCTTGCCAGTGCGACGACCAGCAACGTCAGCGCTAATGCATTGACGATATAGATAACGGTGTTCCAGGTGATCATAAGCGCCGGATTTTCCACCGTGGCGCTGACTACAGTGGCCGCATCGATTGCGTTTGTGCCGAACCCCATCTCCGCCATGACGCTGACAAGCAGAGCAAAGCCAAAAAGATAAGTGGCCGCACAGGCCAGGGCGGCAACTCCGCCAATACGTTGCATCGTCATGATTTCTTCCTTTCCGTTGGAAGTTTGTGGATACTCGCCGTGCGCGTCGTGGCGAGGCTGTCTTCAAAATGATCTCTCAGATGCCGCGTGCCATGCTGGTCGCCGACCATGTCCAGGGCCAACGCGCTCAGGAAAAAGCGAGCAGGCCCGCTGACGCGCTGAGGCGTGACGAGCGGCAGAAGGCGCAGCGCGATCCTCCGCAGCATATCCGGCAGGAAGGTCACCCGCGAAGCCTTGCCCAAGCTGGCAAATGCCAGTTCGGCCAAGTCCTTCTGTTCAAAGATGTCAGGCCCGCCTACATCCAGCCAAGCGACACCGTCCTCAATCGCCTCGACTGTCGCAGCAGCCAAATCCGCCCCGTGGATGGGGTTGATCCGTTTGGTTCCGTCGCCAAACAACCAGACCCGCCCGGACCGCGCCATGGAAAGGAAATCGCTCATGTCCGAGAAGTATCCCGAGGGCGCAATGATCGTGCTTTCGACGCCCGCGCGCTGCAACTCCGCCACAAAGGCGGATTTTGAAGCGACCATCGGGACGTGCGCCATCTTGGCCGCACGCAGCACATGAACATAAGCAAACCGGCCGACACCTGCCCGCTCGGCCTCTCGCAGGAGGTTGAGATTGGCCTGATAGTCAACGTCCCAGTAGTCCAACCCATCGGTTTGCCGGGTGATGCCCAGACTGGACACAACCAGATCGATTCCCGCCATGACGCCACTGGTTGAAGCAGCGTCAGTCGCCTGCGCTTCGATCAACTGATCGGCCGCGATAGGCCTGGCTTGGACCGAGTTGCGAACAAGCGCGATCACATACCAGCCCCGCTGCTGAAACTCGGCGCACAGAAACCGCCCGAGATAGCCTGTCGCCCCCGCGATGAAGACCCGTTTCATGGCCGCGTCCTCACCCAACAACCCGGTGGCCACGGCCGCGCAGGCATTCGATGACAATGGATTGGCGCCGTTCACTGACTTCAACGGCACTCGCGACACCGCCTGCCAACGCTCCGGCGATCGCACCGCCCATGGCGTCACCGCTGTCCACTTCACCCAACGCGGCGCCCGCGCCCGCGCCCAGCACGGTTGCGCCGAGCGTTTCATGTTCGAATTGGTCTTGGGCCAAGGTCTGACATTCGGTCAGGTCGGCCTCGTATTCTGGCGTTGGTGTCCCATCGAGGATGGGCCGGTAGTTCGCACCGCTTTCGGAGCAAGCCGCCACCAAGACCAAACCTACAACGGACAAAGTAAGTTGCGTTTTCATTATCCGACCTTTCTCGTCCAAGTCTCGAGAAAGCAGATAGCCGTTCTGTTGCGTTTACAGCATGACCGCAGGTTTCAACGATTTGACACTTTGTAACAACAATGCGGTCAAGCGGCCTGATTGAGGTAGGCCGTCGGGCTCAGACCAGTCCAGCGCTTGAATGCGCGCACGAATGAAGAAGCTTCAGAGAACCCCAGAAGGTAAGCGGTTTCGTTCACGGTGACTTTTTGACCGCCCAAATACTCCATGGCCATTCGCCGGCGCAGATCGTCATGGATCTCCGCGAATGTGATCTCTTCTTCTTTCAGGCGCCGATAGAGGGTCTGGCGGCTCATCGCGAGGTCACTTGCGACCTTATCCATCGAGATCGTGCCTTCGTGCAGTTTCGGCAGGATTTGCGCTTCAATCTGCGCACGTATGGTTTTGTCGGCCTGCAGCTTTGCAAGCATGTCATCCGCATGGCGCGTAAAGATGCCGAAAGCGTATGCGTTTCCAGGCTCGAACTGGGTCTCAGGGCTGTCCCAAACCGGATGGATCTCAAGCGCGTTGCGTTTGGCATTGAACTCCACAGGCACTCGGAACAACTCAGGGTATTGGTCCGCGTGCGGTGGCGGTGGATAGGTGACCTCCAGCGCGATTTCAAAAGTTGCGCCAGGGAAGGATCGGCGGAATTCACTGATAAACCGTGCAAATGACACCTCTGACCAGTATGACATCTCTGGCGGCAAGACGAGATGATCAACAATCCAAAGACCGTCCGCGGTGCTTTGCAATTCGTACCGATCGACCCCTCTTGGTAGTTCCACATCGCCCATCAGATGCAGATAGCGGTTGAGTTGCTCGAATGAGTGACGCAGCGATGCCGACGTATGAACGATCTGGCCGACGACCGACATCGTCTCCAGCTTCGAGTCGAGCGCGTGCCGCAGCAACAAGGCCGTATCACCGGTTTGCCTGATCGCAGCGCCGATCATCGTCTGATACGCGGCTATCGGGACGCGGTTGTCCTGGTCTGACAGATCGTCTTGTGTCAGGCCGCTTTCTGACAGTAGGACTTCTCGTTTGGCGCCTTTGTCGCTGGCATAGTCTAAAAAGGACGCGGCAAACCCCGCCGCCATCGTCTGTTCGGTCATGTGCATCGCCCCAATCCGGCACTGTGACGTCAGCATAGGCTTTGGTTCCGAATTCGAACAGACGGACGGCGACGCAAGCTACGTCGCCTTTTGATTGGGTCCAAAGGGTCGGATGTCAGGCCGCAGACACCCGCTTGCCTTGACCCGGCAAGATCAAAAGCCAGAGGCAGAACGCGGTTTCGGCGACCAGCGGCATCAGATAGGCTGGCGCAACGGCGCCGTGCATATCCGGGGCCGCAAAACGCATCACGCTGCCCGTCATATAGACCAACCCCGACAGACCGATCCCAAGCCCCAAGACACCGGGCACAAATCCGGAACGGAGGATAAGTTGCGCGGTCAGCAAGCAGTTCACGGCGAAGAAGATAAGGCTAAGGTCATAGCCATAGGCATGCAGCGTGATAAAGCTCAGCGCCATATCGACATCCGCGACAAGAAGCGCGGCCTGCAGGTTTAAGAGTCCTGCGGCAATCAACCCGGACTGCAGCAGTCTGAAGACCAGCGCACTCAGTGCAAGTCCTGCTGACACTGAGCGGAACATCAAGAACACCAAGATAGCCAAGGCCGCATCGGCAAGGGCCATGACAACATCGGCCAGGATCGAAAGGCGGAACCGCAGGGTCTCGGCACCAATGGCGCGCGCGGTCGCTTCTGCCGAACCGAGGTCAATCAGCGGTCCGCGCAAGGCGACCTCCGACCCGACGCCGGAAAGGATAATGATCAAATAGCATAGCCCAGCGAAACGAGCCTGAGCCAATGAAATGGGGAGCGTTTTCATGATATCCACCCCCATCAGACAACAACAACGTTGCCGCGCTTACGGCCCGTTTCGACATAGCGATGGGCTTCGACCAGATCAGCGAGCGGATAGGTGCGATCCATCACTGGCGAGAACTGTCCATTGCCCATAAGCTCTAAGACCTCGGACAGTTCGTCGTGATGCACCTCTGGCTTTGACATCCCCGCGGCCGCAAATTTGGCTGTTTTGTCGCCGAACAGGCCAGTGACGAGCATGTCACGCAAGAGCCGCAACCCCAGTACCGGACAGACATAGCGCCCGCCTTTGGCCAAAGCAGGTTTCGCCTCGCCGAAGGAGGAAATACCGATTGTGTCGAAGACAACATCGTAGGTGGCACCGGATTTCAGCGGATCCTGGGACCTGTAGTCGTTGACTTGATCAACGCCCAAAGACCGCAGCAGCTCTGCGTTCTTGGCACTTGCGCTGGCGGTGACGTTAGCCCCAAGGGCTTTCGCAAACTGCACGGCGGCTGTGCCCAGCCCGCCCGAACCACCCAGGATCAGCACACGTTCACCCGGCTGAACATGCGCGACACGGGTCAGGAAATGCCACGAGGTCATCGCGCCATCAAAAAGTGTCGCAGCTTCTTCATATGCCACGCTGCCGGGCTTTCTTAGCAAGCTGCCATTCTGGTCGACACAGATGTATGTTGCGTTGGCACCAAACTGTAGCCCGGCTTCGCCGAACACTGCATCGCCAACGCCGAACTCTGTCACATGGTCACCGATGGCGACGACATCGCCCGCAAAACAGGTTCCAGACAGCCCGGCGCGCGGGCGCTTGAGCCCCAGAAACAGGCGGGCAAACTTCGGCTTGCCCGCACGCATCAACCCGTCGGCCCGCGAAACGGCCGAGGCGCGAATACGGATGAGAACCTGATTTGCCGTTGGTGTTGGCACCGGCCGCGATACCGGGGCGAGGACTTCGGGAGCACCGTAGCGGGTCACTTCCCATGCATTGAATGTCGTTTCCATGTTGATCTCCTTGATTAATGACAAAGGAAATACTGGACTTTTTTGATCCAATAATTGGCTATCATGATCCGCATAGGATCAAAAACGTTACAGATCAGATGGACTGGAAATCTCTCCCCGCCTTTCTCGCTGTCGCTCGCACAGGTTCGCTACGCGCGGGCGCTGAACAAATTGACGGGACCCATGCGACCGCGCGCCGCCAGATCGAAGGTTTGGAGGCACAGCTTGGCACGACTCTTTTCCGGAGAAATGCCGGCGGTCTGACACTCACGGCTGCGGGCCGGCGCCTTTTGCCGCAAGCCATCGAAGCAGAGGCCGCGCTACTCAAAGGTTTCAGCGCGGTGCAGGGTCTGGACCGCGAAGCCGCTGGCCGAATTCGCCTGTCAGTAGACCCGTTGACTGCGCATTACTTACTGGCGCCGGTTCTCGCTGATTTTGCCGAGCTCTATCCAGAGATCGAGATTGAACTGAAACTGTCGTACTTTCTTGACTCAATCGAGAAGGATGAGACCGACATCTCGATAAGGCACGTTGTTGAGGTGGAAGAAGATGCCGTCGGACGAAAGTTGTTTCCGCTGTCCTTGGGGGTGTTTGCCTCCCGCCACTACATCGACACCAAGCTGCCAAAAGCTGGAACAAGGGGCAAAGGTCTGACCTGGATCAGCTATGGTGAAGTCCCTGAGCTGCAAAAAATGATCTTGGCCACGCCTTTCTCGAACGCGCGGGTCCGACACATCATCGCAGACCCGCAGATGCATCTGCACATGGCCCGCGCAGGGGCGGGCATGACATTCCTTGCGAATTGGGCCTCATCCGTGTTTCCAGAGTTGCAACGCGTACCTGGAACCCAATTGGATCAGCGCCGGTCCACGTGGATCTTGCTGCATGGCGGGCTGCGCCGTGTAAAACGCGCGCGCCTGCTTGTGGATTATCTCAGCGCGGCACTTCTGGAACGGCGCGCGGAATTCATAGGGCTATGAAATTTCCAGCCGTTATAGCCAAAGGGTTACGATCGAGAGGCCCGAAGGCACTACCATGACAGTCCCCACAAAGGCCGTTGTTTACGCCGCATCGCAGCGCGAGAGATTGTGCATAGGTGGCACAGTCTATGCTGCGAGTACACGCCGCGAGAAGTGAACCGGTCTGCTGTGGGCTCAGAGCTGCCGTTCGCAGCTATGCGGCATCATCGGGGGGCCAGAAAGTACCGCCACTATCGGCCCTTAGCTGCCGTTGGCCATCTGGCCTTGATGCTGCGGCCGCAGCCCGCAAAGCAGCCATTCGCGGCACTTGCTCGAATTCGGTGAAGTCAAATGACGGGGCTGTCGAACTTTATTGCCATTCCAGCGATTACTATGGATTTCCGTTGTCACTGATGAGCCGGGCGTTCTCCAAAGCGATGACACTCTGTTCTGCAAAAATCTGGGCCAGCCTGAGCGCATCCTCTGAAAACGGGCGCACGGATTGGCGATAGATTGTGAAAGCCCCGACAAGCTGATTTGCAGCCAGCATCGGAATTGCAACAAAAGATCGCGCCCCTCCGAGATCCGCTGTGGCAAACCGCAAAGGATCGTCTGAACGGTATATCGCCTCTGCTTTCACATCGATGATATTGATTGTGGTCCAATTTATGGCCATTCTGCCCAGCCCGGTGTGATCGCTTGCGCTGAAGGTGCCGCTGTCATCAAGCCACTGTTGAAACGCCGTTGGAATGCCCAAGGTAAAGCTGGCTTGGAATTGCTTCTTGCCTCGGTACTCGAACAGGATACCGAACTCCGCGTCGCATAAGTCCAACGCATGGCGCAGAATTGCGGGCATGACCAGGTCGAGGTCTCCCTGCGACGCACCGATGATACGCAGGACTTCGCTCAGCGCTTTCTCCCGGCTCAGCGCCTCTTCAAGGCTCAGGGCCAGCTCCGAAATGATCGCCGCGTGATCCACCTCGCTGCGCGGGACAGTGCCTTGCCCACTCAGGCGATGTGCCAAGTCCACCTTGGAGGAGACCTCAAGCTTGCGGTAGATCGTGGCAAGATGGGTCCGCACGGTGGAAGGCGCGATGTTCAGATCCACGGCGATTTCCTGGTAGTTGCATCCAGCGGCATAGCTTTCAGCGATCTGCTGCTCCCTTGGGCTAAGTCTGGTGTCGTCGAGCATCTAATCCGATCCATCTGGCGTTCATCGCAAAGGATACCCAAGGCCGACGTCGGTACAATCCTGCAAATGCATGAGGCGCATACAGCAGCGCGACCCCGAAAAATACTGCATCTGCCCGATACACGGCGCGGCGCGTCGGGCGTAGTCTCGTCGTGCAACCACTCACATGAAGGATTTTCCAATGACACAGTTTGAAACCGCCCAAGCATTCTTCGATACCTGCGAAACCGGTCAGGGCTGGCAGGCATGCCAAACCTGGTGTGCGGACGACGCCACCTTCGCGTGCCAGGCGGATGCGCTTGCCGAGATCAAGACCCTTGCGGAGTATTGCGAGTGGATGAAAGGCCTGCTGACCCCGGTGCCGGATGGGCGCTACGTGCTGACATCCTTTGCCATGGATGATGACCGCACCTCGGCCGTCGCCACCGCCGAATTCCATGGCACGCAAACCGGGCCGGGCGGACCGGTTGCGCCAACGGGCAAAGCGGTTGTTTCAGATTACGCCTATGTGATGCAGTTCGACGGCGACAGGATCCGTCACATGACCAAGATCTGGAACGACGTGCACGCGCTGCGCCAGCTTGGCTGGGCGTGATGCGCTGGCGCATTCTGGGGCTCCTGTTTCTGGCGCGCGTCGGACTTGGGCTTCAGTTTCAAACCGTGGCATCCGTGGGCGACGATCTGATCGTCGCCTTCGGGCTCACCTACGCAGATATCGGCTTTCTGATTGGGGTGTTCATGGCCCCGGGGTTGGTCCTGGCCATACCCGCCGGATATTGGGGCCGGTCCGTTTCAGACCGGGCGATGGTGGTGGTGGGACTATGCGCCTTGGCCCTTGGCGGGGCTGCGTCGTCGTTGGCGACGGAAAGCTGGACCCTTGGGATCGGCCGGGTTCTTGCCGGGTCCGGGTTTCTTGTCTCGACGCTCTATTTCACCAAGATGGTCGCGGATTGGTTCGAAGGCCGGGAAATCGCTACGGCCATGAGCATCCTTGTGATGAGCTGGCCGTTCGGGATCGCCATGGGCCAAGTCGGCCACGCCTGGTTGGCCCAAACCTATGGCTGGCAGGTTCCGTTTCAGGCCGCCTCGGTTTACTGCCTGATCGCCGCCGCGGGGGTCCTTTTACTTTACCGTCCACCGCATGATCTGCCTGATGCGACGGGCGGTACGCGGGTTTCCCTGACAGGGCAGGAATGGCGTTTGATACTGTGTGCGGCGACGGCCTGGGGCGTCTTCAATGCAGCCTATGTCACCTATCTTGCCTTTGCGCCAAAGGTTCTTGAGGGCCACGGCCAAACCGCCATTGCGGCCGCTGGCATCATCAGCATCGGCAGCTGGCTCATGATCATTTCCGGTGCGGCCTGCGGGCAATTCGTGGATCGCTTTGGAGGACGCAACACTGTCTTGGCACTCTGTATGGGCGGCGCGATCGTCGCCCTCTTGCTGCTCGGTCTTCCAGGCGCTGGCGTTGGGGCAAGCAGTCTGTTTGGACTGATCGGCATGGCCCCTGCCGGGGTCATCATGGCCATGGCAGGGCAAGCGATGCGGCCTCAGGTCAGAGCCTTTGGCATGGGGGTGTTCTTTACGGTCTACTTTGCGTTCATGTGGATCACGCCGCCGGTCGCAGGTGCGATCCTGGATGCGACAGGTAATCCGCAAGGCCCTTTGTGGCTCGCAATGACCCTCTTCGCAGCGGTGGTGCCGCTCGGCATAGCGTTCCAGGTCTTCAAAGGTGCGACGGTGACAGGGACAGAAAGGAAAGTTTGATGATGAATGTTCGGAAAACGGTTTTCACAAGGGAAATCATCACCGCTGATGAAATGGGTCAGGTGTGCGATCCGATCACCCGCGTTGCAGCCATGGCGGTTGTCAGAAACCCTTCGCTGGGAGGCACCAGGACGACCTGTCACCCCTCTTTGATGTTGGCGCGCAACTTGGCGGGTCGCTGACGCAAGAGCTTGTGCACATGCTTGGAGCCCCCGCTGTCTGCTATGGCAAAGCCGCTCTTGTGGGATCTTCGGGCGCAATGGAACACGGCGCGGCCCTGTTGCACCCTGCCCTTGGCAAACCGGTGCGGGCCGCCATCGCGGGCGGCAAATCCCTGATGCCATCCAACCACAAGGTTGGAGCATTGGGTGGATCGATCGATCTGCCATTGGGGCACAAGGACGACGCATGGTCGTTCGATCATATCGATACGATGACGCTGTGCGTGGCTGACGCGCCCCGCGCTGACGAGATCCTACTCTGCATCGGCCTCTCGGACGGACCACGCGCGCATCCGCGCGTTGGAAAAGGCCCAAACCCAACTTGACGGCGCTTTTCTCAAAGCAGCCATTAAGCCCAGATGCAGTATAGGTGAAAACGGGCTCGCTGCTGCCGTTAGATCGCTCGCAGAATTTGCGCTTTAAGGTTTGTCTGCTACCGGCCCAAAGCCGACATTCGTGGCGCTCATCTTCGCTGCGATGCAGCTTCCCCGAAGCGGACGTTGATAGTCGGCGCGATAATTCGAGGGTTTCAACAGCGTCTGCGTTGCCGAACAAACCGTCCAATCTCGAGGCAAACGAAAGACGCCGGTCGTCGCAGGTTGCCTGGTGCCGTGCGCGCGGCAGGTCGATGCTCACTGGAATGGCGTCTAGGCGGGTGCGCCAAGCATCAAAGCCAGCCTGCGCCGCGCCTAAGCCATTTGAACGCTCGCTGGAGCGTCCTTGGCGCCGGTCATGAAGGCCACTGCGTCTGACATCGTGTAGTCCTTTGGGTCCACGACACAAAGCCTGCGGCCAAGTCGGTGAACGTGGATGCGATCCGCAACTTCGAAGACGTGGGGCATGTTGTGACTGATCAGAATGATCGGAATGCCCCGCGACCGTACGTCTAGGATCAGCTCCAACACCTTTCTCGACTCTTTGACCCCGAGCGCCGCAGTGGGTTCGTCAAGGATAATGACCTTCGAGCCAAACGCCGCTGCGCGCGCCACGGCGACGCCTTGTCGTTGTCCTCCTGACAGCGTCTCGACAGCTTGATTGATGTTCTGGATCGTCATCAATCCTAGCTCATTAAGTTTCTCGCGCGCCTTGGCCTCCATCACGGCCTTGTCTAACTGCTTCAATATCGTTCCGCGCCAGCCGGGTTTGCGCAGCTCGCGCCCCATGAACATGTTGTCCGCAATCGATAGCGCGGGGCTGACGGCCAACGTCTGATACACGGTCTCGATCCCGGCATGCCGCGCGTCGTTTGGTGAGGCGAAGGTAACCCGCTTACCTTCCAACTCGACCTCCCCTTGGTCCGGGACAACCGCACCCGATAGCGCTTTGATCAAGGTAGATTTGCCGGCACCGTTGTCCCCGATCACGGCCAGGATCTCGCCGGGAAAAAGATCGAAGTCGCAGTTATCGAGGGCCACAACCTTTCCGTAGCGTTTGGTCAGGTTTCTGCCTTTGAGAATTGGTTCCATCACGCGGCCACCTTTCTGATCCATTGGTCGATGCCGACCGCCAAAATGATGAGCGTGCCGATCAACATGAAAGTCCATTGTGGGTTCACACCAGCCATTCCGAGGCCCAGCATGAAGACCCCCACGATGAGTGCCCCAAAGAAGGCACCCCAGATGGAACCACGCCCCCCAAACAGTGAGATACCTCCGATCACCACCGCGGTAATCGACTCGATATTGCCCTCGATGCCCGTCGAAGCACTGGGCGAGACCGAGGCAAACCGTCCGATCAAAGACCACCCCGCAATTGCGGCAATAAAACCGGCAAGCATGTAGACCGACATCAGCGTGCGCTTGACGTTCACACCGGCCAATTCTGCGGCTTCGGGGTCGTCGCCAACGGCGTAGACATGGCGCCCCCATGCGGTCGAACGCAGCATATAGGCCAGAATAAAGGTGAGCAGGATCAATGTCAGCACGCCGTATGTGATCTTGGTCTGCCAGATCAGATCCAGCAGGAATTGGTCGGTATCGTTGGGCCGTATTCGCTCGTAAACGTTGCCACGCAGGCCATCGATCCAGAGCACCAGCTGCTCGTTGGGCTTGAGCCCCAGCCATTGCAGCATCGGCGCGTCTTCACGGATGTCGCGGGCGCGGATCGTCTCGTTGCGGGAATAGATGTAGTTGGCCGCCAACACGATCTGCCACACGCCAAGTGTGGCGATAAACGGTGGTATCTTGATCCGCGTGACCAGCCACCCCGACAACGCCCCGATGGCTGCACCTGCTGCAAGCCCGCAGGCCACAGAAACAGCGGGCGGAATGCCATAGCGAAACGTGAATTGCCCCATGATGACGGAACAGAAAACGGCGATTGCACCCACAGACAGATCAATGCCTGCCGTCAGGATCACCAACGTCTGGGCCAAGGCAAGAATGCCGACAATCTGGATCTGCTGGAACACCAACGTCATTTGCGGCAAGAACCGGGGCCCAAGCCAGCCCGTGAATATCATGATCGCGCATCCCAGCACGATCAGGGGCACGAGCGACGGTGTTTTGTGAAGCGCACTTTGGAAGCGCATCAGGAGAGACTTATTGTCGAGCTCAAAGCTTGCAACGCTTTGCTCTGCGCCTTTCAGGCCGTCTTCAAAATTGTCGGAACGCTCCGTCATTGTCTTGCCCCTGTCTTCCATCGGTCGCGGTCGAGATTTTCAAAGGGCGGACCGTGGCCCGCCCTTCTTCTAGCATAATGCCGGGCCATACACGCCGATCAAATTAGCCCCAGCAAAGGTCGGCACCCTCTTCGACCGTGATGCTGTCGAGACCGTCAACCGGTTCAGCTGCCACAAGCGCCACGCCAGTGTCGAAGAAGTCGAGACCGGGAGTGTTTTCCGGCAACGTGCCATCTTCGGCAAAGGCTGCAATGGCTTCAATGCCAAGGGAGGCCATCAGCAGTGGATATTGCTGTGACGTGGCGCCGATCACGCCATCCGCGACGTCGGCAACACCGGGGCAGCCACCGTCAACGGAGACGATCAAAACATCATCCTGACGGCCGACAGCCACGAGAGCCTCATATGCACCGGCTGCAGCGGGTTCGTTGATGGTGTAGACAACGTTGATGTCGGGGTCTGCGGCAAGGCAGGTTTCCATTGCGGTGCGGCCGCCTTCCTCGTTGCCTGCAGTGACTTCGTTGCAGATGATCCGCTCATCAGTCTCATCGCCCCACAAGCTCGGATCGACCACGTCAATGCCAAAGCCGGTCAAGAAACCCTGGTCGCGTAGCACGCCAACGGTGGGCTGGCTGATGGCCAGATCAAGCATGGCGATCCGCGCGTCGGCGGCAGCGTCTCCTAAGGCACCCGCGGCCCACTGACCGATAAGTTCGCCTGCCGCGAAGTTGTCCGTTGCGAAGGTCGCGTCGGCGGCGTCAATCGGCTCCAATGGCGTGTCGAGCGCGATGACAAGGATGCCTGCGGCGCGGGCTTCTTCCACTGCTGGAACGATTGCGGCTGTATCGGATGCGGTGATCAGGATGCCGGATGCGCCATTCGCGATGCAGGTTTCAATCGCAGCAACCTGGGCTTCGTTGTCGCCGTCCACCTGACCGGCGTAGGAGTTCAAAGTGATCCCTAGTTCGGCTGCAGCGGCCTCTGCGCCCTGACGCATCATTACGAAAAATGGGTTGGTGTCGGTCTTTGTGATAAGGCAGGCGGATACGCCGTGCCCGTCCGCCATCGCCGCACCCGTTGTCGCAACGGTAGCCAGCGCAGTGCCGATCAGTAGCTTTTTCATGGTGTCCTCCCAAGACAGTTTTCCGGCAGCTGTGCGCTGCCTGATCAGCGATCCCTCCTCAGGTCGCTTGCCTCCAAAAGTCACGATTCGAGTGGGCCTGTCAATTAATTAGTTAACTTTCCTTATTAAAGAGAATCCTCTAGGATGAGGCGCAGAAAGAAGGCATTAGTAGTCGCCAATGGAAGACGGATTGGTCAGATCGCTCAGCTTCGGGTTGAGCCAACGTGGTGTTCGTGACCACAATGAACGGCTTTTGCTGTCGCTGATCCAACGTCACGGTGGGATGCCGGGCAGCGACTTGTCGCGGCGCGCCGGATTATCCCCGCCCACAGTATCTAGCATTTTGCGCAGGCTCGAGTCGGAGGGCCTCGTGCGGCGCGGCGACCCGGTGCGCGGCAAGGTTGGAAAGCCATCGATCCCAATGCATCTGGATCCAGAGGGTGCGTTTTCGTTTGGCCTCAAGATTGGGCGGCGCTCAGCAGAACTCGTATTGATCGATTTCACCGGCACTGTGCGTCACGAGAGAAACCTTACTTACATGCGTCCGACACCTGCCGACATCTTTGCATTTGTCGAAGATGGCGTGCACGGCATCAGCTCTGAAATGAGCGGCGCGCATCGACAAAGGATATGTGGGTTCGGTGCGGCCGCTGCGTTCGAGCTTTGGAATGCCCAGGACGCCAGCCCTGGTGGCGTTTTTGCAGACTGGCAAAATGTAGATCTGAAGAGCCAGCTAGAGGATCGGATCGACCTCCCCGTTCTGCGGCTCAACGACGCCACCGCTGCCTGTCAGGCGGAACACACCTACGGACGCGGAAAGGAGTTCCAGGACTACGCATACTTCTTCGTTGGGGCCTACATTGGCGGTGGAATTGCGCTCGACAACGCGGTCTACGAGGGGCGTCAAGGCAATGCCGGCGCATTAGGCTCGCTGCGCAGCATCGGACCCAACGGTGAAAGCATGCAATTGGTCGAAATGGCCTCAATTCACCAGCTAGAACGCCGCTTGCACGAAGTCGACATGGACCCACGGCAGCTTTGGACCGATCCTGATAGCTGGCGCAAGTTAACTCGTTACGTTGATCCCTGGCTGGGACAAACCGCACAGGAACTGTCCAAGGCGGCCTTGTCTACTTGTTCCGTCATCGATTTTGAGGCGATTCTGATCGACGGCGCGTTCCCTGAACACATTCGCGATGAATTGGTCGAACGGGTCAGGCGCTACGTCGTCACCCAGGATACGCGCGGCCTGATCTGTCCGCGCATCGAAGCAGGCAGTATCGGAAAAAAGCCCGCGCCATTGGCGCGGCAGCACGTCCTATCGGAACCCAGTTCTTGCTTTAGCGGAATTTCCTTCGCTTGGCAGAGTCGTGCAAACTTGCTGTTGCTGGTTCGGCGTTGGGCCAAATCTCAAATTATTCGAGGTCTGCACTAACTCGCGACAGGATCTGCTTGGTTTCTGGGTCTCTAGGGTATTGCTTTTCGCATTTAGTAGGTTGGGCTCAAACTCGTCCTCGGATGCGGCACGGCATCCTATGATATGTTGCCTTGGTCAACGTCATGTTGGCGTTGTGGTAGGGCAAGGCGGATCGGAGGATCAGTTATGGAAACACCAAACTTACCTGCCATTCGTGCGCTGCGACCAGCCTGGAACAAAGGCCGTATCGTTGGTCAGAAAAGGCCACTCAAGCCAAAGCATGTCTGGGCAATCCGTGTTCGACTTGAATTGGCCGAGAACCATCGAGACCTCGCCCTGTTCAACATGGCGATCGACAGCAAGCTGCGCGGCTGTGACCTTGTGAAGATGAAAGTCGTGGATGTGATGGCATCAGGTCAGATCAAGGAACGCGCCTCTGTACTGCAAAGCAAGACACATAAGCCCGTCCGCTTTGAGATATCCGAAGGCACACGCGCCTCGGTCGAGAAATGGATGGAAGATGAGCTCATGGTTGGCTCCGAGTACCTTTGGCCTGGACGCTTCCACGAGCGCTTGCATATCTCGACACGCCAGTATGCGCGGATCGTCCGCGACTGGGTCACATCAATCGGTCTGGAGGCGAGCGCTTATGGCACGCACTCAATGAGGCGAACAAAGGTGACCCAGATCTACAAGAAGACCGGTAACTTGCGGGCGGTTCAGCTTCTCCTTGGTCATACCAAGATGGACAGCACTGTCAGGTACCTGGGCGTCGAACTGGAGGACGCGTTAGCCATCGCCGAGGCGATTGAAATCTAGTAGCTTCGGGCCGTCTTCAAGGACGGCCCGAAGCTGCCGTCCAACTCTTGAGATGATTGCTGCGTGTGCATTCGAATTGCCTATGTTCGTTGTGCGCGAGAGGCCCAGAAACAGCTGACAGTCTGGAGTGCGGACGTTGCTTCTCTTGGAGGCTGTTTCATCAAAGGCAGTTTTGCTCCAACTGAGGTGCCGTCGAAGCCGTTTCCAACTCGTCATTCAATGTCGCTGCCAAATCAAAAAAACGCCGTCGCACAGTTTCAGCGTAGGTATTGGCTTTTTAGATCGCTTCGAAGACTCCTAGTGCATCATATTGAACCTTGAAAATCGCCTCCGACAGCAAGTCAAAGCTCTTCGTTGTCATGCGCGTTGGTAGCGGTCGCATCCTCTGGAGGACCTTGGCGATCAGATTTGTGAGCCCTTGGACAAGACCTGCTCATTGGTGCTGATCGTGCGGTGTCGTCACTATGACTGCCAGACTCAGTGCTTTGCGTAGAAATGCGGACACTCGCGCGTGTCGCGTTCCCCGAGCGGGACGAACCGCAATACATAGACCCCCAATTCCTGACACATCACTCTGGGCTTTTTGGAAACGACAGAACTCAAAAACCGCCCTTCTCCTTTGCAAGAAGCGCGGCTTGAGTTCTGTTGTTGACCTGGAGCTTCGCAAGGATGTTTTTGACATGAAGCTTTACCGTTACTTCAGCCAAATCCAATGCGCGGGCGATTTCCTTGTTGGACGCCCCGTTGCAGAGGTGGCTGAGCGTTTCCATTTCCCGACCGGTTAGGCCCATGAAGCTTTCCTGTTTCTGCGGGGATGCCTCTGAGAAACCGAATGGGAAGTATTGCTCGCCTGCCAACACAAAACGGATGGCGTTCACCATAGATTTCGCGGCTGCGGATTTGGGTAGAAATCCTTTTGCTCCGATCCCCATGGCTTGCTGCGCAACGTCAGGTGTTGCGATACCCGACATGAGGACGAACTTGATATGCGGATAGGCCTTTACGACCTGTTCTAGCCCAGTAAGACCGTTCATCCCGGGCATGTTGTAGTCAAGAATTGCCAAGTCAAATGGCACCATGCCTGCCAGTTTCTCCTGTGCCTCGAGCAAACCGGGCGCGGTCTCGATGATGAAGTCTTCCTGTTGGCCCAGATAGGCGGCGATTGTATCGCGCACGAGGTCGTGGTCATCGGCGATGAGAATATTTGGCATAGCGAAGTTGATCCGTCTCTTGTCCCAGCAAGGTACAAGCAAATTATGGCCACTGCGAGGCAAACCTATACCAAAGTATATAAACCTATCCCCATCCCCCAGACTTCCGGATGCGTAGTAAATTATGCTCGACGGCGCAGACACATGAGCCAAGAGACAATCCGATGCTTCGTTCCCTTACCCACGTCACGGCACTTCTGACGTTATTGTCGTCACCTGTTGCCGCCCAAGATCCAACCGCGCTTCAGGTGACGTCGCTCGCGGGAGATACAGTGTCTCTCGCAATGGCGGACCTCGATGAATTGGATCAGGTGACGATCACAACAGAAACGATCTGGACTGAGGGCGAAATCACCTTCACCGGCCCGTCGCTGAGCGCCGTTTTGGGCGAAGCAGGCATTACCGGCGGCAATCTGACACTTACGGCACTTAACGACTACGCAATTGAGATGCCGGCCCCAGAGGCAGACAGCATTTACCCGGTTGTTGCGACCAGGTTGAATGGAGCCCCAATGTCTGTTCGCGACAAGGGACCATTCTGGATCGTTTTCCCTTATGACGATGGCACTCAGAATTCCAGACTGAAGAGGTCTACGCGCAAAGCATCTGGCAGCTCGACAGGATCGAAGTATTGGAATGATCCGGCAGCGACGGTATTGCTTCTACCGTTGCAAATGAAAGGTTCATCGTGATCGACCGAAAAAGGCGCAGACGCGTTGGGCTGTTGATCGTTGTACCAGTGCTGGTGCTGCTGCTGGCTGTTCTTGGCGGCAATCTTCTGCGCGAGTTGCGGGGGCTCTCAACCGCAGATGCTGACAATTTGCAGTGGACAATCCTGCAAGTCGAAACTGAAATCGCAAATCTTGGTGCCACGTTAAGCGATGCGGCGGCCCAATCCGATCCAGATGGGGACGCCGTACGTTTGCGCGCCGACATCGCGCTGAGCCGGCTGCTGATCGTCGGGCGGGGTGAAGCGCGTGACCTTTTTCGGAGGATGCGGCAGACCTGCTGGATCGCGTAGGCGCGTACCAAGAGGGTATGATTGGCATTCTGGACGTAGATCCGGACCTGACGTCCCAAGACATTGCAGCGATGCGCGATCTGACACGTAGCATTCGCCCGGATATTCGAAGCCTCGTTCTGCTTGGGTTGGAAGCCGGAACCCAGCGGGCCGCCGACCGCCGGACGGGTTTCGCGCGTCAACTCGCCTTAACCGGCGCTGTTGCCGTTGCGGTCATCGTTGGTCTGGCGACGGTGTTGTTTTTCCTCAACCGGTTGTTGGTCTTGGCCGACCAGAGAGACGCTGACTTGCTTGCCTCCAGCTCTCAACTTGCATCTACGGTTGAGGCTTCTCTGGATGCGATTGTGACCGCAAATGAAGCTGGTGAGATTGTCGAATTCAACACATCCGCAGAACGGATATTCGGTTGGCGACGGGATGAGATATTGGGGAAAAGATGGATGCCACAATCATCCCCCATCAACATCGAGCCGCTCACTCCGCAGGTATGGAACGCTACCTTGCGACCCATGAACCACACGTCGTTGATTCTGGACGGGTCGAGTTGTCGGCGCTCCGAAAGACGGGTGAGGAGTTTCCTGTTGAGCTGAATATCACCTCGGTACAAAGCGGCGATGGCGAGTTGTTCATTGCGTATCTTCGTGACATTTCGCAACGCAAGATCAACGAACAGAGGTTGATCGATGCCCGCGACAAGGCCGAAGCCATGGACCGCGCTAAGTCGCAATTCCTGGCCGTGATGAGTCACGAGATGCGCACGCCATTGAATGGCATTCTTGGCGTGCTGGATTTGATGCGACAGACGAAGCTCACCAAACAGCAGCAACGCTATGCCCGCGTCGCATCTGCGTCGGGCGAAATCCTACTTGAACACGTAAACGAAGCGCTCGACATCACGCGTATAGAGATGGGGTCAATGCAGCTCTCGCCCCAGCAATTTGAAATGCGCCGGATTATGGAAGGCGTGGTCGATGTATTGGTGCCCCTCGCCGAGGAAAAGGATCTGAAGCTGACGCTAACGTTTGACGAAGGTATGAATCGTGCCTTTTGGGGTGACGGCGGTCGGATCGGACAAATACTCACCAATCTGATCGGGAACGCGATCAAGTTTACGGATGAGGGAAAGATCGAAGTATCAGTGACGGGAATTCACGGGACTGAGAACACAGACACGACGATCACGGTGACGGATAGCGGCCGGGGAATTCCTGAGCAGCATCTTGAAGATGTGTTCGAGGATTTTGTTGTGCTTGCACATTCCGAGGGCCGACAAACGCGCGGCGATGGCCTCGGCCTTTCCATCTCGCGCAAGGTGGCGCGCCTTATGGGGGGATTTGACGGTTCAATCAGTCCATAAGGAAGGGAGCCGTTTCACACTTCGTGTTCCTCTTGCGCGACCACAGGAAACGGTCGACGAGCCGAAACGCCCGGATCCCGCAACTCTTGAAACGCAAGAGACCGCAGGAAAGCAGATCTTGATCGTTGAGGATAACGCCATCAACCGGTCTGTCTTGCGCGACATGTTGGAACGTCTCGGGCATGTCGTAGTGGAAGCGGCAGATGGCCTCGATGGCTTGAAGGCTGCGCAGAAACAGGTCTTCGACCTCATCATCATGGATGTCTCAATGCCGGTGATGGATGGCATTGAAGCGGTGCGCAGGATCAGGGGCTCTGAGGGGCCGAACCAAAAGACGCGGATTCTTGGCCTGACGGCCCATGGACGAGAAGAGTATCGAGAGCGCGCCTTGAAAGCGGGCATGGATGGTTTCTTCACCAAACCCATTCGGTTTTCGGCACTTGGAGAAGTGATCGAAGCGCGCAATGCCCGGGACGAAGCGAAGACGGTTGACGGTGTCGTTCTTGACGACCTTCTCGAAGTTCTGGGCGCTGACAAGGTTGTTGCCACCGCGGACAATTTCTTTGAAGAGGCTGAGGCAGCAATCGCAATTCTCCTTGATGATGGAACCGACAGAGCCGCGGCGCTGCACAAAATGCGGGGCGGGGCTGCGTTGCTGGGTCTTGCGCCTTTGATTTCCAAGATTGATGAAGTGGTTCCCGATCAATTGAACGCGGACACGCTCAGCGCATTGCGTGCCGAAATGACAGTCAGTCGGGATCTGTTGCACCAGCATATTTCTAAGGGCTGAACACACCTATCCTTAGGGATATGACACCCTTCCGATCTATCCACGAACCTATCCCTCGGCGCACACAAATCACTGAAAATCCTTCTTAAACCTTGGTCATCGAAACGAGGGCACGTCCACGGAGGCGGCCCACCTGACCAAAGGACAAAGACTATGACGAAGGAAATTCTGGTAATCGGTGGCGATGGTTTCTGTGGCTGGCCCACGGCGTTGCACCTGTCGAAACTGGGTCACAACGTGACCATCGTCGATAACCTCTCGCGCCGCTGGATCGACAAGAAAATGGGCGCCGACAGCCTGACACCGATCGCAACCGTGGAAGAACGGGTCGAGGCCTGGCACGACGTCACCGGCCTGACGATCAATTTCGAATGCATCGACGTGGCCCGCGAATTCGACCGCCTGACGGGCCTCCTGGCTGCGCTCAAGCCCGACACGATCATCCATTTCGGCGAGCAGCGCGCCGCGCCCTATTCCATGAAAGGCATCGAGGAAAAGCGCTACACCGTCGACAACAACATCTCGGCCACCCACAACCTTCTGGCTGCCGTGATCGAACTGGGCCTCGACCCGCACATGATCCACCTCGGCACCATGGGCGTCTACGGCTACGACGATGACGGGATGGAAATCCCCGAGGGCTACCTGCGCGTCTTTGTCCCGGGTGACGACAAGCAGATCTTCCAGCGTGATATCCTGTACCCAACCAACCCGGGCAGCGTGTATCACATGACCAAATCGATGGATCAGCTGCTGTTCCAATTCTACGCCAAGAACGACCGCCTGCGGATCACCGACCTGCACCAAGGCATCGTCTGGGGCACGCAGACCGATGAAACGCGCCTGGATGAGCGGTTGATCAACCGCTTCGATTACGACGGCGACTACGGCACTGTTTTGAACCGCTTCCTGATGCAGGCCGCTGTCGGGCACCCGCTGACCGTGCATGGCACCGGCGGTCAGACCCGCGCCTTCATTCACGTCAAGGACACGGTGAAATGCATCGCATTGGCGGTCAACAACCCACCGGCCAAGGATGGCAAGGTCAAGATCATGAACCAGATGACCGAGACCCACACTGTGCGCTCGCTCGCCCAACTGGTCGCGGCCAATACCGGTGCGCAGATCGCAATGGTCGACAATCCCCGCAATGAGGCGGCCGAAAACGACCTGCGTGTCTCGAACGCCTCTTTCATCGATCTCGGGCTGGAACCGGTCACCCTGGCTTATGGCCTCATGGAAGAGACGCAGGAGATTGCGTCGAAATACGCGGATCGCTGCATCATGCAAATGATCCCTTGCGTTTCCACCTGGACCGAGAACCAGCGCCCAGGCGTGGTTTCCGTCGACAAGATCGCCGCCTGACCCGGCCATGAGCATCACGTCAGCCTTGCTTGGAGGTGGGGCTGGCGTTTCGCTCGTCGGAGTTCAGGCCCTTTTCAGAAAGCAAGGACCATGCGTTTGATTGGCATCGGGCTGTTGGCATTTCTACTGGCAGGGCTGGCCCTTCTGCTCGCACGATCCGAGATGGTCGGGCAAACCTGGCGCGCTGTGCGCACGCTGACCGACGGGCCGCAACTGCGGTTTGAGACCCCCATGGCCGCCGAGGCGCAAGCGGGCGCGGACCAGGCCATCATCCTGCGCGCAGGCCCCGCCGCGCCGCTTATTTTATCAGGACTACCCGCCTACCAGGGCGCTGTGTTTCATATGCCAATCGACGCACGCCCGACATCTGGATACCTCCAAATCGATGCGACATCGCAAGTGCTGGACGGGGTCGAAGGGGTGCTGCGCATCTCCATCGACAATACCCGCCGGGCTGAGGTGTTGCTGCATCCAGGTGAGGCGGTGCGCGCCGTGCGGATCGAGCTGACCCCAGCCGATATTGCACGGGCGCAGCTGGTCGTCTCCTTTTCGCTGCAGGGGACGGGTGCCAACCTCGTCTGCACCAACGACACTTCAGTTGAAGCTGTGGTTGAAATCGAGACGACCAGCGCATTGTACCTTGCACTCGATGCCCCATTGGAAAGCCTTCGCGACCGCGTTGCGGCATGGGGGGATCAGTTCCGTCTCGTGTGGGACAATTCCCCAGAGGCACTTGTCCAAGCGGTGGACGCCACACGCGCAGGTGCCAACGTATTGTTGGTTCCTGAGACAGGTTTGCTGATCGATGAGGCGCAGGCAGCCATTGACGAATTCGGCACCTTCGACACCCGCCCGCACTACGCCTGGTCAGAAGCGATGGAACCCGATGCCGGCCTTTATGGTCTGCGCCGTTTTCAAGGCTCGCACACTTGGAGGCTTCGCTATGACTTCGCAAGAGCCCAGAATGCGAACCGACCTAGCGTGTTGGAACTTGCCATGCTTTTGCCATCGCATCCCTTGGGAGCGGATTGGCAAATCACCATAACGCAAAACGACCGCCTACTGACCCATCTTAGCGGTACCTCCTCTCAAACCCGGGTTGGTGGGCGCATCGCAATCCCGGCCGATCCCGGAATGGCCCATTTGATCGAGATTACGCTTACTTCGAGCTTCCTGCACGAAGGCGAATGCAATGATGGTCCGGAGCTATTGGCGGAGATTCTCCCCGAGACGCGGATCATCCCATCCCATGAACGCATTCAGGACCCTGTTCGAGCCATTACGGCTGCGCTTGCCGATGCCAGCGGCACAGCTCTGAGCCTAAATCGAGACTTGAATGCCGCCGAAGCCACAGTAGCCGTGGACCTGTTGGACAGGCTTTTGCCGCCCGGCCAACACACCTTGTCAGTGCAAGATGCGGCGGCCATCGCGATTTTGCCACGCGGAACGACTATTTCTCAAATAGATTTGCCCAACCAATGGATGGTTTTCCAAACCGCAGAAGGCACGCTCACGGCCGAACCCGCGACAGCCTGGTCTGGTCGTGAAACCAGTTCGGTCACGTTGTTGGTTGATCTTCTTGAGATTCAGTCATGAGCGATGCAGACGACAATCGCGACAAGATCGCCTTCATCTCCGTCGACAGTGCACCCAAGCGGTTCGCCGGATTCATCCCGCAATGGCGTGGGCCAGCGATGCTGGTCGTATTCACGGCAATTGCAGTCGCACTGCTTTTGGCTGTCAATTCGCCGTTTGGATCCATGGTTTTCCCAAACCGCGATTTGGTATTCTCGCCCTACGAAGGGCGGCACTCCATCGCGATCCGCATCTTTCTGGTCGCCTTCTACATCAGCTTTGCGGCGTTCTGCTCGGCCGATTGGAAAGGGAAACTCTTCTTCGGCCTCGATATGGTCCTGACCTATGCCCTGATCTGCGCCATCTTCGATCTGGCGAACGTGGCGGGCCACTTGGCCTTCGATCTGGCCTTTTCGCTGCATTTCAGCGCCATCGCATCCGGCCTTCTGGGCTTTTGCATCTACTCCTGGAAGTTGCTGGAACGCGGCCTGATGCCCGTGCGCATTCCTGTGGAACACCGCCCCGTCAGCAACCGTCGCGCCATCATCCGCTTGGCGGTCACCATCGCCATCGCCATCGCGACCTCGATCTGGGTCACATCGCTGCAGCTTGAACTGGTCGAACGCCTGCGCAGCTGGACCCTTCTAGGTGGCATCGGGCCAGGCGTGTTTCTCGTTCTCCCAGTCCTCTTCGCACAACTCTACGCGCTGGCGATCTGGGATGTGAAAACGGCGAAAACACCCAAATTCAATCCACCCGTCTCTATCATCGTGCCCGCCCATAACGAGGAATACATCATCGAGAACACGATCAGCGCCATGGACAAAGCAGCCGCCCATTATGGCGGCGAGGTGCACATCCTGATCATGAACAACAACTCCACCGACGCCACCGAAGAGATCGCGAATGCCACACTCGCCTCCTGCAAGGCGGCACTGGGGCGCGTGCTCAACGTGCCAAAGCCCGGGAAATCGAATGCGTTAAACGCCGGCCTTGATGCGGCCGAGACGGAGTTTCTGGTGCGAGTCGATGCAGACACGCTTGTTGGCGAAGACAACCTCACCCGTGCCATGCCCTACTTCACGAATCCCGCCGTCGGCGTTGTCGGCGGTGTCCCCGTGCCGCCCGGTGGCGCGCTGTTCGACCGTGCCCGGCTTCTGGAGGTGCTGGTGAAACACGGGTTTTATTCCGTCGCCATGGGCGCGGTGAACGGGGTCGTCGGCATTCCGGGCATGTTCGTGGTCTACCGCACCGAACACCCCCGCTACCTGGGCGGCTTCGTCGAAGGCATGAACGGCGAAGACACCGACGTGTCGCTGCGCATCGGAGAGCTGGGCTACCATTCCGTGGTCGATCCCAAGATCCGCTATATCTCCGAAGTGCCCTCAGCCTATGAGCATATGCGCGAACAGCGTATGCGCTGGTTCCGGTCAATCTACCACATCTCGTCGCGCTGCCGGGACCTGATCTATTCCGGTAACGGCTCGCTCAGGGGCAAGATCATCCTGCCCTACATGCTGGTCAATTCCGCCCGGCGCGCGATGCTCGTCCCGTTGATCATCTACGGCGCGTTGGAATGCATTTTCGCCTACAATCCCGACAGCCCCATCGTGTGGCAAGCCGTTGTGGCAGTCACAACCGGCGCACCTGCGATCATGGCGGTGATTGCATCGCTGCTGAATGGTGTGCCCAAAGGCATCCTCGCCTTGCCGGAATACCTGATCTTCCGCGTTCTACGCGCCTATTTCACGCTTGAGTCCATGATGAGCATTCTGGTGGGCCATGACGGCGAGGTGCTTGAGACAGCCACCAAGAAGAACATTGTCCCAACAGGTCCAGTGCGGGTCGCCTGACTGTTCAGCAAGCCAAACAAAAAAACGGCCCCGCAATTTCTGCGGGGCCGTTCGTTGTTGGTCTTGGCACCTTGCTAGAACGTGAAGCAATCCACGAGGTGGTCGATAAACCCGTCACCAACTCCCGCATGGTCTTGAATGAAGACCGATTGTGATTGGCCAAGGTCAATCTTGACGCCGCCGTCCTGCACTGAAACCGAGGAGGCGATCCACGCCTCAACGCTCTCATACTCCGCAAGGAAACCGTGGTCGCTGAGATCCAATGTGTCTTTGCGGCTTCCGAAAGCTTGGAAATCGGTGATGGTGTCGCGGACGAAACCAATATTGGCCTTGAACACAAATGTGTCCGCGCCCCCACCGCCCGTCAGCAGGTTTTCTCCACGTCCACCGTGCAGCACGTCAGCGCCATAACCGCCGTCAAGCGTATCGGCCCCCGTCCCGCCGTCCAGCACATCCGCTCCACTGTCGCCGCGCAGCACGTCTCGGCCTGCGCCACCAAGCAGGTGATCAGCCCCAGAACCGCCTGACAGACTGTCACCGCCGGAACCACCATCGAGTGTGTCAGCACCGTTGCCGCCGAGACAGAGTGTCCGTGCCCGCATCGCCGTTCAAAACGTCGTCACCGCGCTTTCCGTGCAGCACATCGTTGCCACTGCCTCCGACGAGCTGATCATGACCATCGCCACCATTCAATGCGTCGGAGCCATCTCCGCCTTTGAGCAGGTCGTTGCCAGCACCGCCACGAAGCTCATCATTGCCGAGGCCTCCATCCAAGGTGTCATTGCCAGATCGGCCAAACAGCAAATCGCGACCAGCTTCGCCGTGCAAGACATCATCGCCGTCGGCACCGCCAAGCGTGTCGTTTCCGGCACCACCAAACGCAACGTCGTCGCCTGAGCCACCCCACACCCGGTCGGAGCCAATCCCACCGGCGAAATTGTCATCTCCGTCGCCGCCAAACATGAGGTCGTCGCCAGATCCACCGGCAAAGGTATCGTTGCCATCCGCGCCATAAAGACGATCAGCACCGTCTTGGCCGCTCAACGCATCGGCATCCGACCCGCCAAACAAGGAATCCGAGCCTGACCCGCCTTCAAGCGCGTCTTGTCCCGTGCCTCCGAACAGTTTGTCGGCACCGATTTCACCCAGCAACTTGTCGGCTCCACTTCCACCGACGAGCGTGTCGTTACCTGTGCCACCGTCCATCAGATCGTTGTCGGCACCACCGAAAACTTTGTCGGCTCCCGCACCTCCGTCCAACGTATCGTCGTCGCGACCGCCATAGAGCCGGTCATTGCCACTATTGCCATGAATGCTGTCGTGGCCAGACCCGCCCCAAAGCCGATCGTCCACACCGCCTCCACCGCCGGTTTGGTCGTCACGACTTGCTGTGTCGCCACCTGTCAGTACGTCGTTTCCTTTCCCACCGAGAAGTCGGTCTGACCCGGCACCTCCATGAAGGCTGTCGTCTCCGGACCCGCCATGAAGCAGGTCGCTTCCTGCGGCACCAAATACGGTGTCATCACCGCCCTGGCCGAACACAGTGTCCGCGCTGTTGCCACTGGTGATGGCATCATCGCTGTCTTTGCCGAGGATGCGGTCCTGACCCGAACCGCCTTCGAGATCGTCCTGTTCTGGCGTCCCATAAATTGATCTTGGCATTTTGAGTGTCTCACTTTCCTGTTTTGGGTTTTCAACAGAAACAGCGAGTAACGCTCCCCACGCGCGCATGCCTCTGGGCGCACGGATAAGCCAAGGAGAATAGGTATATTTGGGCTATGCGAAGGGATGGGTTGAATTCGTGTTCGACGACGTCTGCATTACAATCTTTCCGACGGCCCAAAACGTAAACAAGATTGCGTGGAGACGGGACGCCACGAGCCAACCAAAGCGCATCAGGAGCGCTCAAAACAAAAGAGATCTGAAACCCCAGACGTTGTCCCAACAACATCAGAGCCTGCTTGGCTATGAAGCAGGGAAACTTTCGAGCGCGGCCAGTCTTTTCAGCCGGTCTGGTCTCTCAAGTCGGCCCAAGTGACGAAGTTTGTTGCAGCTGAAGCCGAGAATAGGGAACCGAAATACGCCTTCCAAGTTCGTAGGGACGTTGAATACATGACTATTTTCGGCTGCTCGTGTGCTGGGTTCGACTACTCGCTGGACCGGTTTCGGCTTCTGCGCATTCCTGGGTTGCGCCTGCAGCGAACGTCCGCAATCCGCCCTTTCGCCGTTGATCAATCCCTAGAAGTCTATCGTTGTGCTCCGATTCAAGGCATCCTGAGTCAAGCCACCGCTTGGCAGTCAAACACAGCCTCACCCGCAATCTGTTCAGCCCACCAATTCAAAAGCTCCACGCGTTCGGCTTCACGGTCATCAAGATTGTAAGTTGCCGAGATGCGACCGCGGATCGTCTCCAGCTTGTGGCCCAGAGCGGTTTGCACGGTCGCATCATCAAACGCGGGCGCGACGTGGTGTCCCGCTGTGACGGCCGATTTCTTGCTATCGGCACACGATGTGCGGCCAATCCAAGCGCGAGTGTCACGGTGATAAATGTTGCTCGCCTGACTTCCGTGAGTGGCCAGTGCCTTGCGGAAGTCGTGCAACACGTAATGACCGCCCGGCAGATTATCTGGCAAAAACCGGTTGGCGTTGGACAGGTCCCGGCGGCGCTTGAAAAGCATATCCGTCGCGGCCGCATCCGGCCCGTGATCCGCCAGCGCCTCGGCGACGATCTCCCACGCCGGGCCAGACAAATGCACGATGTGCGGGCCTTCCTCGGCGGTGCGCGCTTTCATCCGGTCATGGCCGATTACGAGCCGCCGGGCGTCTGGATCCATCTCGCCGAGTGTGAGATTGGCGATTTCGTTCCGGCGGCATCCGGTCAACAGCAACAGGGCGACGGCTGGCCATGCTTCACGGGTGACGGCAAAGAGCGTCCGGCATTCGTCCACGCTGAGCACACGGGTGCGCTTGCTGTGCGCGTTGAGCTTTGGCATGTCCTCGGCCGGGTTGGTGTCAATGAGCGCGTATTGCTTGCACCACCGAAAGAAGGTCACGAGCCGCGATTGCATGGCATTGGCCGCAACCGGCTGGCCTACATCGTTCTTTGCGTTAATCGGCTCAAGAATTTCGGCTTTGGTCACGCTCTTGATGGGGCGCTCCAGCAAACCGGAAAAGGCCGCGTCCAGTTGAGCGAGCATCTGTGATCCGGATCTCATCGCCGAGAGCTTGCGCACGTCATAGAGGCGGAGAGCTTCGTCAACCGTGTGACCACGCACCTCGGGGGCGGCATTGGCTTGCACGATGCGCTCAGCGGCTTTGAGCGCCGTCTCAACGTTGAAGCTCGGGAACGTTCCGACCTTGTGGGCGGTGCGGCGCGTGGTGCCGTCCTCTGCAAAGATCGTGAAGCTCACATAGAACGTTTTCACAGTGCCTTTGTTGCGCGTCCGTGTGACCCGCAAGTGCAAGCCACTATCTCCCTCGGCCCGGTAGCGTTGAACCTTGGCGCCTTTGCTGGCGTAACGGATGGCTTGGACGTCATTGTCAGTTTTGAACGTGTTGCGCATGTTCAGCAGCTCCCTTCGTTACAACAGATACATCGAGTCGACGATCAGCTTGGCTGTGACGCCGAAAGTGAGACAAATGCGGATCGCAGGTCTGTCGCCAAACAGGGGGCCCGCAATCGTATAGGTCAGAACCGGCAAGAACAGGGTGCCGACAACAATTCCTAGGATGTGCGGGTCGATGAGAGCTAGAACTCAACAGCACCCAGCCAAACACCCAGCCACAGGAAACGCTTTTCAGATCGTCATTCATGATCGGAAAGATGGGAAGGCGATAGAGGTTTTTCAATATCGATAAATACTAACGTATAAGCTGCTTAAGTTCTTCTATCTTTTCTTCGTTTCCGTCAAGGATCGCTAGGCCAGCATCACGGAAGAACACACCTGGATGCGAAAGGCCCGACGCATCAACCCGTTCATTTTCAGCCGAGGTAAGGGAGATGTTGAAACGCGGCTTGCGAGGGTCAGCCGCTTTAGGTCGTCCCCCTCTGTTCTTCGAAGCCATGTGACCCTCCGGTTTAGTTAATCAGTATAGATATTCGCTACTGGCCACGCACATCGACGTCAAGCTAACGACGAGAAACGGCTAGAAGCCACGATTCCCCGAATTTTGAGCGTGAGGAGTAGCCCTAATCAGTGCAGACTCTCGTGCACTCGACCGCCCATGGGTCGGCCCCGTACGCTTCCACCCATGCCAGAGAAAGTGTGCCGGTAGCTATTTCCGACTGAGGTTATGAGCTTCCATGCAGACTGACCGCGCTTCAGCAAATCGAAGCAACTCACCTACGTCACGACAGGTTACCAAAAGTCCGTGTTATGTTGGTTCCCAGATTTCTTGCATGTCATGATCCAAAGGCACGTTTTAACCTGGGCTGGACGTCAAATAATCCTCTGGTGAAAGCGCTTCGCATCTTGTGCTGAACAAGTGACCTTGGCCAAAGCTATCACTCAAGAATTCAAACAAATTTCTGAATTCGGTCCATAACCCGGTCATCTCCCTAATATTTTCATATTCAACGGGTTTTTCCAGCCTCTGTACAACCGTTCGCGCAGAAAATGCCATGTTCCCCGTGTCGAAACCGGTCATGAAGCCTCGATATCCCCCTTGCCCAGTGTCTCTAAGGGCTATCATTCGAACATCACCATCAATCTTATCATAACCAAGAACATTCAGTGCTCCGGACTTACTGAAGACGCCACCATCAATGACAAGATCTCTTTCTATAATGCCACCGGGAACCTCACGCACTGCCCTCGAAATCCTGCATGTCGCCAAACCCCAGGTAGAAAATGTGTCGTATACCCGCATATGTGAAAGAACGTTGCCAAGTTCAGAGTGAGGCCTGACTACAAAGTAGTCTCCCGCCAATTCAGCAGAGCTGCGTTTCTGCTCATCGTTCGATAGCTTAGCTCGATCCTTCAGTACACTATAAGGATCTCGCTGCGCCCTTAGCCTAAAGAGAAAGTCAATGTCCGATTGGCATTGAATAACCCACGGCAGGTCCCACCTACGCCTGATGATCAGGTATCGAGAGAAGTAACCATAAATAGCTTCAATGGTTTCGCGTGCAGGCCAGGTCTTATCCTCCTCATTTGCGAAGCGCCTCAGAGTATGCTCGCCTGCCACCCCCAGCTCATCGCTCGTCCTTACCCAAGATTTGATCTCATACTCGTTGTAACACCAAAGGATATTTCTCAACGCGCCAACGGCTTTGTCCGAATACGGGTTCATAAAACTATTCCAACAATTTGGACAGCGGCATTTGGCGCCGCAAAAGTACAGGACGTGTCTACTCACTACACGAGATGTCGCAAGACGACCATATGTGACGCCGTTTGCCGCAGAACGTTGCTGACAGCCCACAGGTGCGTCCGGCGCGCGTGCTCCGGCAGCGCCAGCCATAGTCACGCGACCCGCTACTGCCAAAGCAGCTCCTTGCCACAAATCTTACAATTGCCGCCGAAAGAAGAATTTGTTCGACGAGCAATCATGGCCAAATCTCCGCTTTACACAGGGCTACTCTTTGGCCCGACCGCACAAATAACAGGAGGGCCTGAATTATGAAAATCTCAGCTAAAAGATCTGGTGCAGTGATTGTTGCCGCAATCTTATTGGCGGTTTCAGCTACCGCAGCGGTGGCGACTGTACCGGGCGGCGAACTGCTTACGCCGCCTACCTACGAAGTTGGAGTGAAGTGCCACTCACTTCCCTGGCGTGGCCTTGGCTACTGCTGGTTTTGGTAAGCGATTCCGGTGTGAGGCACAGCAGTGCCTCACTCAACCAAACTGAATTGGGAGGAAGACAATGAGTCAGATCATTTCCGAAAAGCCGTTCGCAGCACACGCCTTTAGAGATAAGCGATATGGCTACTTTTGGTACGAGATCACGCTTGAGGCCATCCAAGTAAATGGGTCGCTAATCGAACCGAGGGTGTCCTCGTTCTTAACTCTTTCGAATGGTATTGAATTTGGCGGTGTACCGCAATTGGGAGTTTTCGTTCGGTACTTGGATGAAGCCAATAAACTGATCCACGCCTATCAACGGGTTATGGAGGTTCCAGATCCTGGATTCTCTTCTGGTGGCGCCCGTGAAGTTCACGATGTGGAACATCACAACCTGAACGCTTCTGACGCCACGAGGATTAAATCTGTCGCCGTGCAATGGATTGACCGCTTTATCCCGGTCGACGCCCCATTGGGGCCATCCGTTCCAATTATTGCTGTACCTCTTCCCTGAGGTCACTAGCCCAGGCCTGCCAAACGGCAGTTTGGCAGGCAAAACAAACAATGCAATGCGGAAGCACGCTTCGCCAGTCAAAACGGAGAGTCAAAATGCAAAATACAATTTTGAAACCCGAAGTCACGTCCTTGTGTGATTGTGCCGGCAATCTCGGGAATTGGACGCACAGCACGGCTCAGCGAAGAGACACCAGCTATGCTGTTGCTGTACCGCTCCAACCTTGGGCCAGCAGCCAGACACGTTTATTGAATGCGCTGGAGTTTAAAATGATCGTGAAGCTACTGCTATCACTCTTTTTTGCAATTTTTCCAAACACTTCACTTGCAGAAGAACCCCGCGTTGCTCCGAATTTTGGACGCGGTGTATTTGGTGTATTTGTCGACGCAGCCGTGAACGATCGTGTTCAAGACCTACTAATCGAAGCACATCGGTCAGCACCTTGGATAGTTCCATCTGATAGCGTGCTCTTCAACGTTTATATCCAAACTGACCCGAATTCCGGGTTGCCGCTCATGCCAAGCCACGCCAACGTCCAGCTACTTGCAGTTGGCGTAGACCAAACGTCAGCTTCTCTCCAACATGTGTACCAAGGTGACTATGTTCAATCAGTTCCGTTACATGATGGCGCAAGATCACTGCGTGTTTGGGTCTCTGTGAGCCCTGGCGGTGTTTTTACCTACCAACACATGGCTTTAAATGCCGCCGAAAGGCACGATGTCGCGCTGCGCAATAACTATGATCGAGTAATTGGTTCAAATCAGTCCACAACGGGACACATGCAAGTATTACGGGCTATGGATCCATCAATCAGAGTTGCGCCTCGATTAAATCCTACGGGTACTGGGCAATTCCAACCAAGAGCATCTACACCAGTCATTCAGTTGGGACTTCCACTGGCCAGAGCAGAACTAGACAGGATCACGAGCGTGCTAGGCGAATTTGCGAGCCATGCGTTCGAAGGAATTGGCGGAACAGTTTCTTCTGGTGGCGGCGGGTTCGATGCTGGTTCCTCAACACCAGAGAATGAAACGGTAACTATTCCCGAGCGAACACCTTTTGGCACCCCCACCGTGGAAATTGATGATGGAGCCGATGGGACCGTTGACTGGCGTGGCCCGGTGGAAATAGCACCAGAAACAGAGAGCGGTGGCAGCGCTGGAGCCTGTTTTGAAGTTCATGTGGAGTGTTCTCAGGTGCACTGAACACTGCTGTTGCCATCTGAACTCTTGGAAACACGAGACTACCGGATCATGCCTAACCCCAAATCGCAGAAAGAAAAGCGCCTCCATTCAAACGTAGCCACGCTTTTCCTTCTGCGAACGGAGTTTCATCCCCGAACTCTCGGGGTCAGATCGGCTCGGAAAGCAACTTGCCTGCATCGAACCTGAGCAACCAATACGACCATATTCGCCCACGAGCCCCCAATCGCCGAAAAGTCTCCACACAACTTTCAACCGGTGGACGCGATGCATATTTCTCTCCAGCTCTGTTGTTGTGAAATGCATCCGGCCTACCTCCACATCCTGGACGCAATGTCGTGTTCTTCCTTACCGACGGCATCTGCATAGATCGTCGTTGTGCTGAGCTGTAAATGTCCAAGCCATTTCTGGAGCATGTGCAGCGGTATGCCCTTAACGACGGCATTGATCCTGTAGCGGTGGCGAAGGCCTTTCAGTGTGCACTGCGGCGCATCAGGAATACCCGTCTCGATCATCACACTCTTCACGATCCGCCAGACATGCACGCGAGTGATGGGCCAGATTGGGTTCCCTGTCTTCTTGGGCGACTTCTGGGCTTGTCGGGAGCTAAAGGCCGTGTTGAGCGAACCCAAGTAGTCTGGGGGCGCAAGCACCGTCCTACAGACACCCTGAGTTTCCACCGCCCTAGACTTCCGCTTCTTTAGTAACCGGATCGCAAATGAACCACCGGACAGGTCAACGCTTGCAGGCGTAATCTCGATCAGCCAGGTTGGAGGACAACCGGTAAAGTGCAACGTCTCACAAGTCGTGTTGTCCCGTGCCAGTCTCTGACGCGCGGCCAGCGAGAACGCCTCCCCTCTTCTGCGTTCTGATTGAGGCGGTTTTCTTGAGCGTTATCGAGGCACATTTCACTCATTTGTAGCACTATCAATCATTGTGTTAGGTTGGGCTACTCATAGGATTGCTGACGTTGATCGCACTCCGCTTACGGTCGAGACTTGCCGCCATTTTGCCAGCGGTCGTACATCTGCTGGCGTGATGCGTAAAAATCGAAGTTCAGTTCTTCCGAGCAACGGTCGTATAGGCGCGAAGGATCGGAACGTAAGCGCATTAATGCCATTTCATACAGGGTCGATTGGTATGAAGTGCTGTTCCAAGATTCCGAGTCAGCGGCTTGCGCAATGGCATCCAACTCCGCGAGTTCCACCGAACACCTATTTGAAAGCTCATTTAGCTCAGCGATGCGTAGAGCTTCACGTTCAGCCGCGGTCTGGTCCAGGAATTCTGGTGAAGCGTTTAAGGTGCAGTTTGCGTTTGGGGAAGTGCCAATAGAGTATCCGTCATCTGGAAAAGAAAACTGCCTCAACAAGGAAGAGTCACTTGACGTGAATGCCCTGGTCTCAGTTATCCCCATGGCTTCAGGACCCACTCTACCGGATAGACAAAATGCGTCTGGCAATGCCACTGCGTCGAGCTCGAATTCTACCACCTCTAAAGGAGGTATTACGACTGGAGGACTGCTGCCTACCAAGTTGCCTTCCCTGTAGAAATGAATCTCAAAGCCTCGAATTGGAAAACTGGACGGGTTCTCGAAGTCGATCCTAACGAAGCTTGCCTCAGGCGAATGGTCAGCAATAGCGAAGTGGTCCAAAACGGCCCAATATGGTACAGCGTTGGCAAGCTCCGTAGCAGCATCAGCTGTAATCTGGGACGCCTCAACTTGGGCTAGTGCCGCTTCAGCTGCTTCACCTGTGTTTTCAGCAATATCATCAATAGGCCCTGACACTGCCCCTGGCCTTATGAGAGTTGCGATCGCAACAAAGCATGCCAAAATTGTTGCCTGATATGCAGCTCGCTCCAGGGTGAGCCAGGAGAGATAGCGCTTTGCGAGGCCAACAAGCATTCGACCAAACCGTTTGAAAGATTGCATGCTCTTGGGTTGTCCTGCAGGAGCCCTGAGGCGGTAACGCTGGGTCGTACAGCTCGGAAATATGCTACTTTCGCTTTTCTTCTTGGGCAACAACCTATGTCAAGAAACACTCAGAACTGAAGTGTTGCGTGATCTAGCTAGAGTGTTCCTGCGGATCCACAATTCCGTCGGTCACCCCCAACAACTGTTCTAGCTTTGCACCCGTACGGAAACACTCCAGCAGAAAGCTCCGTCACCAATCAGGCCGAACAAATCCGATGAAGTGCGTCAATATTGTCCAATAGCGTCAATGCTGTCTGGTATACCGCGTTTTCCCAAATGGCATATCAATCGGTATACCGGAGCCAGGTCGACGGCCACCAGCCTCTTGGTTTTAAATGATTTTATGAGGTTGGCGTGGTACCCGA
>NZ_JBVFUX010000001.1:0-47112 GCF_055693405.1 Gymnodinialimonas sp. JB5-7 | reverse complement strand
AAGAAAAATACATAGTTTTTCATAGGTGAGCATAGACATGTACAACGCATTGATTTAATGTGATTTTATGCGATTAGGGTGAACATAGCGCATCTCCGAAACACCCCTAAGCACACGTATTTTGAGAGCCTATAGCGAGCCTAAGATGCCCATCACCCAACTAACCGATCGCACGCTTAAGGCCCTGCCCGCACCTGAAACTGGGCAAGAGACACATTGGGATAGCGCCCTCTCAGGGTTCGGTGTCCGGGTATCCCAAGGTGGTACGAAAAGCTTCGTCGTTGTCTACGGTCCGAACCGCACTCGCAAGACCATCGGACGTTACCCTTCGATTTCCCTCAAGCAAGCCCGTGACAAAGCGAAGGAACTGAAAGCCGCTTTCGTCTTGGGTTTGGATCGTCAGAGGTCGATCACCTGGGCCGACGCGCGTGATCGGTTCTTAAAGGATTGTGAGCATCGCCTTCGACCTTCCACCGTCAGGTACTACCAAAGCCGCTTGAATACGCACTTTCGGTTCGGAAAGCGGCAGCTCTCCGAAATCACCCGGCAAGACTTTCAGGCGAAGATCCGAGGCGGACCGGCGACACCTGGTGAACAACATCATGCGCTGGTGGCCGCGCGAACGCTGCTAAACTGGGCCGTGCGCGAAGAATACCTGGAGGCCAACCCATTGGCCGGGATGCGCTGGTTTAAGCCGCCTAGGGCGCGCGAGCGCGTCCTCAGTGACAACGAGCTACGGGAGGTGCTCAGAAAGGCAGAAAAGGCTCCCTACCCCTTCGGCAACATAGTTACACTACTTGCATTGACGGGAATGCGGCGAAGTGAGGTTGCTGCTTTACAGTGGGATTGGATCAATAGCACAGAAAGGCTGATCACCTTGCCGGCCGAACTAACGAAAAACAGCCGGACGCATTCGCTACCTTACGGGGAATTGGTTGCAGATGCGCTTTTTGGTGTGCCGGAACTTGGTGCGTATCTGTTTCCTTCAAACGGCGGCAAAGGACCGGTTTTCAACGGTTGGGGCAAGTCATTCGAACGGTTTTTTGGAACCCTGGAAGACGTTGCACAATTCACTCTACATGACCTTCGCAGGACCTTTGCTACCAACCATGCTAAACTTGGTACGCCGATCCATGTGACGGAGAAGCTTCTAAACCATGTGTCAGGTACGATTAGCGGTGTTGCCGCCGTCTACAATCGCCATTCGTACCTTGACGAGATGCGAGCCGCAATGACGGCACATGACGAATTCCTCGCCAGACTGATGAATACAGGCTAAAGTTGTGGCCTCTCGGGAGACTCGTCGAAACCCGAGCATCGCGATGCTCTTCAATCATGGAGAGATCGTGATGAGGATACTATCGAAACGTCAGGTGAAGGAGTTGGTTCTGTATTCGCCTCAACATATTGCCCGACTGGAGAAGGCAGGCCAATTCCCCAAGCGGGTACCGTTGGGCCCGAACCGGGTGGGCTGGATTGAGGAAGAGATACTGAAGTGGCTTGAAGAACGCATTCGGCGCAGAGAAGATCCTAACAGACACTCCTGATTACAGGAGCTGGGTGGCCGGGGTTGCAAACCTGGCCACCCGACCCTTTCGGCCCTTAGCTACTTTTTGTCGGGTTCAATTCGCTACGACGCAGCTTATCCAAAGCGGTCACTCTTGCACCGCTACAGTAGCCCGGACAGTCCATAGTCTGCTTTACAGGGCAAAGCATCATTTCGCTGCAGTTACATCAAAGTCCGCTTCAGTGCTCGGAGCTGGGCAAGAACGGCCTTTTACGGCGAAACTTGGCCTGCAACTTTGCCGCGAGCACGCGATCGCCGGAATAGATCAGTGTCCTAAAACCACAAATTGAGATTTCAGAATTTGGCCGCATAACTTTACAGGAAAACCGCCTCTCAAAGCTCGAATTTCACTGGAAGCCGGAAGGGACCGCCAAACTATGCTCCAAGCCCATCAATCACGTTAAGTGTCACCTCGACCAAGGAATGACTTGCAGGAGTTGCATCCAGATGGTTGGATCGGATGATCTTAGGGTCTAACAAGAAAGCTTGACGGACATGATTATTACCTGTGCGGCGAACGCCTTGTCGAGGTTCGTAGCTTGAGGACAAGACCATTCCAAGAGTTTGTTGCAAACATTGAGGCAAGAGCTAAGAGCCTTGGAGCCAAACCAATTTTGGTTGCCACTCCTTGCGCGCCCTTAGTAAGAAAGAACGCGGCATTCAATATCTGCAAAAATTACGATGCCCCTGAACTTTCCGGAAAGCGCTTCATTAGTGATGACATATTTGAGGGCCTAGCTGAAAAGTTCGACCAAATTAAATTCTCTTTCCAAGAGAGCAAGAGTAAGACAATTGATTTCGTAATGTTTTTCGCTGGCGTGATCGACCTAAACGAGCGCATTAGATTACAGAGAGAAGGCAGCAACAATTTGGAAATTGCCTTCAGAACAATTATGGAAAATCTATCAGATGATATTCGAGTAATATCTGCGTCAACTCGCGACCTAAATAGCTTTACATTCAAATGCCTAACACGCGTACTCCCAAAGTATATAGATTTTGATGGTGCGTCCGTATTCTTATGGGATGATTCATCCGACTCTTTATCACTGAGTGCCAGTACGGGAATTCGGCCTATTAACGGGAAACGTATTCGGCGCAGTGATGTGAAATACTATGAATACGACAAGTCCTACACAGTACGATCGTTTAAGGATCGATCTCATGTCTTGGAGTATTCACGAGATTCAAAACTTAAGAAAAATACATTTGGCGAAGACACAGGTGCAATTTTCGGACGAGGGTATTTTCCAATCCAGTTTCGAGATGCTCTGATCAGCAAGAAAGAGGGACAAGATGAGCATAAGGAAGTTTCTACCAGCACAATTGGTGTGTTAAGAATTGTGAATGTCAGAAATTTTGGAATTCCCACTCAGCTAGGTAGAGTGAACTACTGTATAATAAAGCACTTTTGCGAACATATAGCGTTCCTTGGTCAACGTTACATGGCAACCCTTAGGTTAGCGCATGACTTAGAAAGATCCACTCACGGCTATACAACCGATTTGGCCACGCTGGGCTTGCACCTGAAGGGTCAAAGCCTGTTGATGGAGAAGTGCCAAGTTTTGTGCGCAGGAGCACTTGATCAAGGTGGGGCAACTGCCAAAGATGCTAGTGAATTGAGAAGAGTAATATCATCCATTCGTAGTTTGATGGACAGACAAGAGCTGCTTGTGCGCGACAGTGTTTCGGTTCACGACGGTATGGGCTTTCAACTTGAGATGGTTAAGCTCCACGGTGAACGGAGGCAAAAGGCTGTCAAAGGTTCCACCCCAATGCTTGCATGTCACAAACCCTTCGTTGAAGTATTTCGACGAGTCGAAGGCTCGCTGCCGCTAATGACCAAGATGTATCACGGGAACACGGTGGGCTCGGCTCGGATGATATGGACAACCGAGCCGTCCGAAGCAGGCATCCAAAAAATACCACCGCTTAAAGTTTCCGGAGAATCGCTCTACCTCGCCGTCAGAAATATCGCTGAGAATGCAATCAAGTATGCCAAAGAAGGCTCACGGCCAAAGATATCTATCTCTTGGTCCGTTCAAGAATCATTGTTGGAATTTCAGTTTTCTGACAATGGTATTGGCGTCAATGCTAACGACGAAGGCAATATCTTTCGCGAAGGATGGAGATCGAGAAAGGCAGTAATCGCCAGTCTACGCGGGACTGGAATGGGGCTTGCCGTTTGCAGGTCTGCCTTAGAAGCAGAGGGAGGAGAGATTTTGTATCTTGGGAAAGCAAAAAACGGCGGTGCGGTTTTTGGAGTGAGGGTAGCTTTGTTAGATGGATAAGATCTATATTGTAGATGATGAAAGGGTTTTTTGCACTGCGTTAGCAAGTGTCCTTGAAATACTCGATTTCGAAGTGACTTCGTTTAACGATGCGACTACCGCATATGAATACTTCACATCATCGGAGTTTGATCCGCAGAAAGCGCGCATCCTACTTGATGTGACTCTTTCAGGTGGCAAAGACTCTGGCCGCTTTGGTCGATCCATCACTGAGAACTTTACTGTGACAGGTACTACATTGGCCAACCTATTGTTAGAAGATCGTATTTTTACTGAGGGTATTGCTAAACGAGTTATCTTGTATACTGCAAATTACACGACAGAAATCTGGCCAAAAATGGAAGCATATTCGGAAAAGAACAATGTTCGACTTTGGCGAAAAACTGCAGTTCCAAATCTAGAGGAAATCATTGAGCTTCTGGAGGATTAAATGGGGATAGACGTCGCTGATGCAATTGCGCTAGCTGTTGCTTTTTCAACATTTGTTCTAGCTGCGTTTTCTGTACTAATAGCGTGGCTGCTGGGAAAGAACATTTTTCAGTATCAAAAAGAAATGAGCAACATATCACTGGAAATGAAACGGCGCGACAAGGAATTCCAGGAGCAGTATCTTCCAAGCTCTGCCTTGATCGCTAAACTCGAGATCACGATAAGAATCTTCCAATCGCAAGAGGTTCTCTCAGCAGCTAAGGAAAAAATCCAAGAGTTCTTTAGTGATCGAGAGATAGCTGACGCTCAAAAAGTGAAGCTCAAAAATGAGCTTCGGAAGATCGGTATCTCTCGCTCGATTAGAGACGCCGAGATGCAACTGTTGTCACTTGGGCTCAATGATGGCCGCGCAATTCTGTATGGTCTGTCGGCGGAGATTGGCGACTCCGAAACCGTTCGTTTTCTGGAAAGCTTAAAAAACGTGTTTGCCGATAGTGAAAGTCGAAGTTTGCTCGACCAACAACTTGGTCGGCTCAGGGGACGATTGGAGAGTGCGAAGTGACGCTTGACACGGCTCATCAAGAAGTCCGCCAATAGTTTTGGCGCCAATTCTGATCGCGAAGTGAGCTCGTTGGTTGCGTTCTGAACGTGTTCGGTCAGACTGAACTTCAGTCACGACTTTGAGCTGCCTAGCCCGTGTAGCCGACATCTAGCATATTACCTGCTTCGCTAATTGATCAAACCACACTTTTGATTATGAATCTCAAAGAGTTATGCGATGGTTGGTTGAACTCACCGCTTGAAGCGTGTGCTCGAAAACCGTCCCCCTAATGCAACTTTAGGTTGCGAGTTGCCGCGCCTTCTGTGCCAAATATAGTCGCTTTTGTCACCGTTCATCGATTTGCCGAATTCGTTGGAAATTCTTGTGACGCTGATCTTTTACAAAATCCAGTATGATTTTGTCACATTTTTTACCGCCTCATAAGAACCGGACATTCGTGCACGGCGCAGCATCGGTCAAAGTGGGCTCAAACCCGACCTTCTCTGCGTTCGCGCCGATCGAACTAGGCGCCGGTAGTATCGATTCAAATTCACAGTCACAGTCGAAGGCCGGAACAGCGATGACAGCGAAGCACTAGGCGCCAGTGTCGCCGGTGCTGTAGCCGAGAACGTCCGGGCCATGGCAAGGAACGAGATCGCAGGGGCGTCGATGTCCGGCGGGATTCTCAATCGACGTGCGGGGCGGTGACGATGCATAAACGCACTATACCGACACCGCCATCACGGCCTCAGCGACCTTCCAAGCCGCGCAAGGTCCGCCCGATCCGTCCACCCACATGGGTCTTACTGCAATCACCAAAAGTGAGACCCGTAAAGGCGGCTAGAGGACTATCGCGAGCGTTAACAAAAATGCGATGATGAAAAGCGTCCAACCCCAACTCATACTGGATTTGCGCGAAGCATCTTGGAAAGCGAGGCGAGGTTCGTTTTCAATCCTTGCCGCTCTATCACATGCTTTGTTGAAACGCTCCACCCAGCCCTTTGGCAATTCAAACACGATTGTTTTGTGTTCTTCGTAGGGTTTGTCCTCGGTTATCTCGCCCCGGTCGTACATCACAAAGATTTCGTCCAAGGTTTGCGGAACCTCTTGCATTTTTTGCGCCTGCGACGAAACGAGGTCTTCCATCATGTCGCGCATCTCTTGGAAATGACTTGGCAAGTGAACAAAGGTTATTCGTTCCTCATGTTCCACGACGCGTTCCAAAGCATCTCTGATTAGCTCACATGACCGGAGAATTTCTCGAGCATTGCCAGGTTGTCCAGGTTCGCCCCAGCTTGCATCCAGACGGGGCAATAGCTTCTCGAAAGGCATAAGCAGGCGCCACATTTCCTGAGACGTAGAATCAATCCACAACCCGGCTTCTTCGGGCCGAACTGTCACTACAGGTCGCGTGTATTGGCCTGACCGTAGTTCCTGCATCTTCATGAACAGCGGATCATTCAGATGGTGCATTAGCTCCGACGTCAGTTGAAGCTCCCACAACACCGGTTTGTCGATCACCAATCGGCGAACGATCGGCGGATAGTTCTCAAACCCGCGAAGTTGCTCGTTTTCTAGATCATGACGAAGCTCGTCCGACTTGCTCCCAAGCTCACTTGCCGCGTAGCCTTCATGAATCTCCCTCCAATAGAACAACAGATCCGCAGGGTACCTACCTGGGTCTTTGTCCACCATTGTATGGCAGTTACTGCAAAGAAAAATCGCGTTGGTAATCTCACTCCGCGTCGCATCCGTCATGTCGTCCCGATAACGGGGGCCACCGGGGTTTGCGGCGAAGATGTGAGCGGACTCGCCAATCAGTGTCGCTTTGTCAGCTTCCTCGTTAGGCCCGACTGTAACGCATCGACAATCTGGGTTCGAGCAGCGGTAAGCAGCACGTTTCGCAAGAGTCTCAATAGTTTTCTTAAGGAAATTTGAGGACAAACGAAGAAATATCCTGAGCGGTTAATCATCACGTGAATTGGTCTACCGTACTGTTCTATAGTGCGCCATCGAACATCGCGGTGGAACAGACCAACCCGCAACGACTTGGCAATGGTGACTATGGCAGATATCGCTCGGGGGTCACAAAACTGTGTTAGCAATTGTGCTAGTTGGAGCGATGTACTGAACTAGCGCAAAGCCAATCAAAGTATTGATATATATTAGTAAATATATTTGAAAGACAAAGAATTAACGATTTCGAGTCTCTCTGGGGGCACCATTTTCCTATTTGTTTTCAGGGTATTGGCTGATCACTCTGTCGGGCGCTCGGCCAATTCTTGATCCTGTGGAAGCACTGTGGAAACAGATGTATGCCATTTGTACGAGTCTTTCGCGCAACGGCCCGGCGGCTCACGCGCTGCGATATCGAGGGGCTCCGTACGTGCGCCGCCTGATGTTCAACGCACCTCGGTCGTTGTGGTCTATGCCTCTCAAAGCTAGCCTTTTCGCCACCGGAATTGACGGCCAATAGCCGACAACCGCGGTTGGGCTCGTATGCTCAGCAGGGCCACTAAAACCGGACCTTCGTGTGTTTCCGCTCCAATCGCGTGTCTTTCAAGTAAGGAGAAGTAGGGTCGGGCTACCAGGACTCATGACGGCTTTTGGAGGGCTGGAGGATTAGAAAATCTTGCGTTGACACCTTGCAGTGCTAAAACAAGCACAACCGTGGACCGTTCTTAGTTGAGACTAGTATTCAGAGATTCGACTTTGCGAACACCGTGACGCTCGGTCTTAAGTTCAAAAAGGGGCACGAATATTTCTTACACGGCAACTCAATTTTTTCATCAGAGCTACAAACACCAATTCAACCCTAAGCTAGTGGTTTTCCAAAGGGTGTGATTGACTAACGCTGTTGGGATGAGTCCAGGCACTGGACATAATCGAAATGGAGGAGTACCTTGAATGGTGGTTGATATCCTCGGTATTCATAATGCGCATTGATCGTAAAAAACGTCTTTTCATCCTTCAAAGCAAGATACAAACAGCACTGACGCAAATTCTCCTCTGCGCACTGCTTGCCCTTGTCTCATTGCCTCTATCCGCGCAGTCTGAACTTATCTCTCCGACTGATAGACAATTGATTGCGCAAGCAAATGGTTTAGACGTTTCCGATATTGCAGTTTCAGAAGCCACGGCGCTACTTCAGACAATTTCGGGCCTCGAGAATGAGCTCAGTCGAGTTGGTATTGAGTACGAGAGATCTATCGCGAGGCTGGGTTCGGAGCTCGAGGAAATTAGGCGATTCTTGCAGAACGCTAATGCTCAAGGCACCTTATTTCAGGTTTGTGAGACAGAGTCTTTTGACGAAGCTCAGTTGTTGGAAGTGCTCAGGTCGTTCGATGATTGGATCACACTGATCGATCAGTTCGTGAGGAGTCAATCTGTTACCGAGTCTCTGGTGACTAGGCTGCGAGCTCAGTACCCAGGCTACGATCTTTATTTCTCGGAGCAGGAACTACGGCAAATTGCGTCACGGGTGCCGGATATTCGGGAATGCACGAGACTTAGAACGGATCTGCAATCTCTTTTTGAACAAGTATCGGCGGAAATGGTTGCAGCACAAACATCTGCCCAAGATCGTTTGCAGAGTTTTGTCTCTTTCTTAGAGGAAATCGAGCGAGCGCAAGAAAAACTGACTTCTGACGGCGATGAGATAAGTCAGGCAATCGAGCAGAATCGCCTCCGCGAGAACCTTGACGACAGAATATTTTTGCTTGTAGCAGTTTTTGGCATTTTTGGGATTACCAGTATTTGGATCGTTAGGTTTTTCCCAGAACATGTTGTGAACGAATGGGTCAGCTCCGGGCAGGTTATTCAATTTGTAACGGTGACCATAATCCTCAGCGTTGTGATGAGTCTTGGGTTGTCCGGTATCCTCCAAGAAAATACACTTGGAACCCTTCTTGGTGGAATTGGGGGTACGTTCTCTCGCAAGGAGTTGGCCGTGCGGCGGCGCATCGAGCCCAGCAGGATACCGGTCAGACAATGGCTGTGCCGCCAACAGACGCATTTGATTTTGAGATTGAATTACAGGCGATAGGGGCGGTACTGGCTACAACCGTGGTGCCAGATGAGCGGAAATCCGCAGCGCAGACGCTGATTGCCCGAGCCCGAGAAGCCAACAACAATGACGCGCGACAAGAGGCCAAGTCTCTGCTTGCGAGTGCTCGTCTCCTCCTCAACTGATGCGCTTACGTCAATCTATCTTGAGCCGTCCGCTGCTCAGAGAAGTGAAGGAGAAGCGGCGTGCTGTTATCCCACTATGTTGGCGCTGCAAAGCGAAGCGTAGTGAATAGTTTCTATGCAATTGCACGGGTTCCCCCCAATTGCATTCCTAGAGTTTACGCATGTCGGCCACCGATGTCTCCAATCAGATCTTTCGGGCTCTGCCTCAATCCGGCGAATGAATAGTCTCTTTGAGCTGAGTCCCTTTTTGTCCTCCGATTTGCGGCAGAGTTCGTACCAACGAAGGAGATGAACAGAATGAAGAGATCACGGATAATCGAAGAGCAGATCGTCGCCAACCCGAAGCGGCAGGAGAGCGGTGTGGCGACGGCTGAAGTGTGCCGTAAGCACGGGATTGGCTTGGCGATGTTCTTAAGATGGAAGGCGAAGTTCGCAAAACAGTATTGCCGACGGTTAATATGTATCAAACCCTGATCAGGGCTGACCAAAGAACTGGATTGGGCAATTCTGTTTTCCGTTGTTCGCCTACCTCAGTTCGTTAAGCACTTTAAATGCCGAGCTGCAGTCAACCCGAGATCGGGAGGCAATCCCGTTGGGATCGTCCCCTTATTAACGCACGCCAGTGTAAAACAAATGGCTTCCCATTTGGACCGACAGTCGAGCCCCTGGCCCAGTTGCCCAATCGGGTTTCGCAATATTCACTGCGTGAAAATGCGTGGCGCCGCCGGTCAAATCCAGCAAATCACCAGCAATTGCAAGCGCCGCAATCTCAAGGCATTCCTCAAAGATCGGCGTTGGCGCATCGACCACATTCACCATGTCGTCAACATTTGGATTGCCCTCGTTCCAGCATGAAAACTGCCAGGGCTGATGGCAGATTCCAACAAAACCGGACCCGAAATGTGGTCGATTGGCCGCTACCCGGTTCACTATAACATTTGCAACAGCCTCTCGCGCTGACCTGTCCGCCTCACCTCGCGCTTCGCCATAGAGCGTCTGAGCGACGACGATTTGCTCCCCAAGCACCCGCGAGCGCTCCAGGAGGGCCGCATGACTGCCAGTGCCGTTCTCCATCCAACGGATCGCTACAACACGGCTGCGGTCATATTCTGAGATTTTGCAAGTATTTTTTTGATTCCCGCCAAGGCATTCCAGTTTGTCTGGGTTTGCCAGGGCATTTGCAAAGAAGGTGACGTGCCCAGAGGTGCCAGGCTCAGTCGGAGACAGCACAATGACGGCCCCTTTGGGTATATCAGAGGTTTTGATACTAAGCGGCAACTCGCGATTGCCCCAAGCCTTCCAAGATACAGCCAAACCAGGTAGGTCAATCACTGTGTCCGCAAGCCCTGCCTGAACCACGTTGTGGCCAACAAATGCTCCGCACCACGCTTCGGTGCCATCCGCGACGATACCAACGGACTGGAAATACTCCACCACCATGGCTCTACCGTCCGAATTGCTTTCGACAAGGCCCTCCCATCGAGCCTGTTCGGCCTCAGCGGCCGCCATCCAAGGCGCATTTCCTTTGACGATCGGCCTAATAAAATCCGGCGCATACGTTTTGATCTTTTTGCTGTAGGCGTCCTTGATCGCCTTGGTTAATGCGGTCGCTGTCGCAAGCACAAAAGCGTGCGCCGTTGTCGTCGGGCCAACTGGGAAAACATCGACGAACGGCGCCATCGCTGCATCAAAATTTGGCAGACTTTGCGTGAGAGCCGTTCGTAACGGCACATTCGGATCGTCACCGCTATGCGCCATCTGCAGTGCAAGGGCTGCCTCTGCGCCGAACATGTGGCAATGTAGCAAGTTTAGAAAGCTTGGGATGGGCTTGTCTTCGACGCCAGGCTGGCCGGTGTTGGTGCTTAATCCAGCCTCGGCGGCGAGAGTTTGATATTGGATGTAATTTTGACGCGTGAGCCAGTCGAAAGCAGGAAGGTTGGACAGTGCCCCGAACCGCCGGAGTGTATGTGCTTTGCCTTCTGGATGAGCAACTGCGTATCGCTGCCAATCCAGCTCGGAAATACGAAATGGTCCGGCCCGCCCATCGGGGCGATTAAAATTCTCCGACTTTAGCCCGCTCATCAGCATCGCCAATGCGATGACGAACTCAGCCGATGCGGCAAACGCCGTCGGGGATCCCGCCTGAGCCTTGAACTGATACCGAAGGCACGCCCGGACAAAGATCTTTTCATCAAAGGACATCGCCTTTTGCGCGATTTCTTCAGCATCGATTTCTTCCGTCAGGAACCGCGTCTCAATCCAACCCGTTATCCCCCCGAAGAAGCAGCGGATGTCATGTATTCTACGGGCGTCCTATCATTTTCGACGTCCGTTGGATCAGGCACCAAGAAAATTGCGCTGCCCAAAAACACCGTCTTGATCGGATCTTCTGCGTCTGGACTTTCAAAGATCTCCGGAAAGTTACCAAGACCAACTTCCGCAGGCATTTTGAATATCTTCATGCTCAGATCCCTTAATTTTGGGCAGCTTGAATGATCTGTAAGAACAGATCAGGCGTGAGTTGTCCCTGAAAAATCGCAGCGCGTTCGGGAGTCAAATCAAGCGCAGCCGCATCGAATTTTCGGCGAAGCTCTAAATTGGCCATGTTCGCAGTGGCTGGCACCGCACCCCCGTCAGGGTAGCGTTCGTTCAAAAATGCAATGAGCGAGGGGAGGACATTTGGCTGTTGCAATAATAGTTGAAATTCGAAGTAGTTTTGGAACGTTGGGTAAGATTGCGAATTGCACCGCGGGCCTTCCAAGAGTTGCCGCACCTCGCCGTCTGAGAGCCTTCCATCGCGCACCACAAGCGTACCATTGTCATCGCTTGCGACGCGTTCCCACACCGTGATCGCGGCACGCGTGACGGGCCCGACACTCTGATCGACTTGCGTACAAATCGCGCGTTGGACGTCGGCGATATCTTCGCACCCATAGCCTGCCGGTGAGTGGAACATAAGCCGAGTCCCTGTGGTGCAATCTGACGGCGCAACTAAGTTCGGATTGGTTTCGTCGCCACCGCTTCCAGCGCTTAACGGTGTTGCCGCTGCGACCTCCGCACGCACCTGAGCGGCGACGTCCACGGGGTTGCCCGAAGCCGCCCCTCGGCTGTATTCGTTTATGTTTTGCATGATCGTCTGGGGCGTGCAAATCCGCAGATAACTCTGCAGAGAATATATCATTTCCGGGCGAGTATTGATGGTCGCTGTCCGCGTAGCTTGACGGAACGCCAGGCGGCGCTCGAACACCACCGTGCGGATTGTCGAGGCTTCCATCGACATCAAAACGGTCGTCGTTGATGCGTCGTGGAGGACACCGATCAACCCAAAAGCTTGCGCTGTGTAGGCCAAGGTGTCTGCCGCAGCACCTGCGGTGGTTAAGGTATTCGTCAATATAGAGGAGACGGAATTCAACCCGCCCTGAACTACACGTCGATCCGTACGGGTGCGATCAATCCAAGCGAGATATTCGTCGCACCGCGTGTCGATGTCGTTGAATCCGGTCACTGTCAGTAAGCCGTAGTCACGTGAGGTCAATGCCGACCTGCAACCACGTGTTTGGTCCGTCACCTCACCAATTCCAGCTTGAATACAAAGTTCAGCCAAATACCGTTCCAACCGGTCTGAATCGTCCGGCATACGTTCGGAGAATAGACCGGTCCCTGGTCCGCTAAAGCGATACGTTTCACTGCCCGGTGTACAAGCAGCACATAAGATCGCCAACAGTATCAAATATATTCGAAAAACCATTTTTATCCTCAGAATTCATCTCACCGCATATGCCGAGCATTCCAAAGTACCATTTTACTTGATAGGAAGGTTGCTAAATTCTGGCCGGGCTGCAACCCTTTTTGTACTGATTGGCGTCTGCGGTCACTCAGGCTGCTAGTACAAAGAGCATTGGCGAAAGAAACTGCATTGTTGTGGCTCGGCGGTGTTTTCCTATAGCGCAGCGGACAGATCTTTCGTTCTGCTGTTTTTCCGTTTGGGCGCGCCTTCCATCTCTTTTGTGGAGCACAGCCGCAAGACGAGCGACACAATCGTTTCGGTGGCCGCCATGGTCAAACAATAGTTACTGCCGTGCCCCAATGCTAACGTCCCCAAAACGCTTCCGAGAACACAGGCCCCAACCCGTCATTGGCATCAATTGGAGATGCTGTAGCGCGGCCTTCAGCAAGCGGACATTTACACCCGTTCAAACCCATCGCCCAAGAGATCCGAGTCGAACTTCAAGCGAACCTAGAACTTTCCGCAACTCTGCCGGATACCTCTGTGAACAGGTAAACGTCGCATACCCAAATCCAATTTTATCTATGGTTTCCTTTTGCGCGGCAGGATAACTTCCCTCGATGGCGGCCACGAAACCGAGCAGAAAAGGTCACGATAGATGGAATACTCGATTGTTCATTTGAGCGATCTCCACTTCAAGAATGACGTAGAAAACCGTTTTCGAATCGAGAAGTTGCGCGATGACTTAACTAAGTTGCCGCTTGGATCAAACACCATCACTGCATTCTCTGGAGACCTCGTTCAGTCAGGCGACAGGGAGCAGTACGATGTCCTCTTCGAGCTTCTTCTTGCCCCGCTGATCGAAGCTGATCACCAAATTGCCGTCGTCCCTGGCAATCACGACATTCAAAGAGAACTTACCGACCCGCAACAGGCCGCAAAATTTTTAAAGGATCGTGCTAGCAGCTACTTATTTTCTGAAAACAGCCTTATTCCATCGCCATTTGAGCGAGACACAGATGGGCCTCTTCAGAACTACAAAGCACTGGAAGACCTGTTTTCTCCTTACGCGGCGCAGTCTTTCTTCGGCTACATCAAACAAGTCGGCGAAGTCTCAATTGTCGGAATGAACTCCACTTGGCTTTCCCTCCAGCGTGACAAGGGTGACAGTGATCGTGGTAAACTTAGGGTCGAACCCCACATTCTCTCCACATATGCGGACAGACTACCCACGGAAGGATTTCGAGTTCTTCTGCTGCACCATCCGTTCGATTGGCTGGAAGACGTGACACGGGATGCGGTCACTTCCATTGCGACGGAGAAGTTTGACCTAGTCCTGTACGGGCACGTGCACACAGCAGATATGACCCAACTCATACGCAATCGATCAGGTGCTGGCTTGATACAGTCGCCACCGCTTCGGGCAGATTGGTCAAAGGGTACGAATGGCTATGCAATTATTCGCTGCAACACCCGAAGCAAAGCAGCGGAAATATGTTACAGATCGTACTCAAAAAACCAACGCTTGTTTGTTGTCGGCGAGGACTTTGCTCCAGGAGGCGTTGCATACCCAAAGGATGCTGATCGCGAGTTCTTCCAGAAATCCCCATCTCTTCCCGCGTTAACGCAGCGATTTCTCGCTGACACTCCGCATGATTTTGTTGATTGGCATCGCCGCAATGTTCGAGCAAAGTCGACTTACATTGAAAGCTTCATAACCCCACAGATTCAAAAAGTGGCGTTTGATGAAGAAGACCAATGGCTCGAAGCACCCGTGCCACTCTCCGTTCTCTACGAAGAAAGCGCTAGAGACAGATTTGTGATCGCGCCCGCCGACTCAGGCCTCAGCACCTCTGCATTTCTGACGTTTAAGGGCATCGCCGAGAGAGTTGCAACTACTGGCGTATTTCCAGTCTTTTTCGATGCTGGAGAGGCTAGCGTGAACCGAGCGTCAATTGTTCGGTCGATGGTTCAGACCTGTTTGACACGTTTTTCTACTTCTGAAATGGAACACCTTGCTCACCAAGGAGCAATCCGCCTGATTGTGGACGGGTTGAACCTAAGCAATGCGGAACACTTCAATAATTTCCGCCAAACTATGCTTCAGTTCTTCCCAAAAGTTCCCATCACGGCGTTTGTCCGGACTGAAAAAGTCGGTCAAGCCGTCTCAAGCGCTGACTACCCCGCAATGTCACTTATAGACGATGATGTTTTTGAGCTTGGCGAGTTAGGAGTGGCAGAAATCAGAGAAGTCATTTCTACGCACCGACAGAGCATTACGGACAAAGCAATAATCGACCGGCTGGCCAACCACGCGGTCGAATCCCTTTCACAAATCAATGAGCCGGTTTTCCCAAGTACAGTTGCAGTTCTTGTCGAAACACTGGTTCAAGATCATGATTTTCGTCCGATAAACAAAGCCAGGCTTCTGGATCGATATGTCGAGTGCCTTTTGGGTCGCTTTGAACTTGAAGATGTGCGCGAGGGCACATTTTCGTCACATGACAAGATTGAATTCTTGAGTTTTGTTGCACGGCAAATTCTCGAAGGAGACAACGGGGGTCTTTCAGACGCAGAATGGAAACAGGTCAGAAGTGACTACGAGTCAAATTTTCTGATGGAGCTCCCGCGAGGGTTGCTCAAAGAGTTTGAAGAAAAGGGCATTTTGGTGAGCGAAAGCCACCAAATTACCTTTAGAGCGGACTATTTGTTCTCGTACTTCGTAGCCCGCCAGATGAAGTCGGATCCGGCGTTTGCTACAGAGATTACGTCGGAAGACAACCTCTTCAAGCATCACCACGAAATCGTTTTCTACGGTGAGCTTGAAGGCACTGATACGGGCGCAGTACTTAATCAACTGTTTACGCAAGTTGATGGGTTAGAGGAGCTTTTGTTGGAGCAGTACTCAAGGGCTGGCATTGATCTAACAAGCGAGTGGCAAGCATCGACTGAGGATGACCCCGAGCAAGTAGCAGAAGTACTGGAGGAACTTGCGGAGTTTGACCGTACCGAACCAGACCCAGAAGTGGCCGATAGCCGCAACAACGAACGTCTAGCAAACGTACTTCGGAGGCGTGGCATCAGTCGGCGGACAGAAGTTTCTGAGTTGGAAGCGAAGCTGTTGGTCGCAATGCGGCTATACGCGCAACTTATCCGAAACGCTCTCCACATACCCGCGGACGAAAAGCTGCGGCATCTTGAGAAGCTATATCGTGCGGCGGAGATCTGGGTGGGCTTCATGAGTGCTGCACGCTCTCACATAGCGACCTCCCCTGTGACAGTCGCTGGTGGGGTAAGGTTCATCAACTATGGCGCGGCAACTGATCGTGCAAAATCCGTCGCGGATTTCAAATTCAACGCACCAAATTCTGTTTCGAGGATCCTTGCTGAGGCCACCAAGAACCCACAGCTTTCAGTCGCCTTGCGGACGGTTCTACCCAAACTGTCAAGCATGGGCGCGCTTTTCGCTCGTGACGCGCTCCTTGCTTTACCCGCAAAACCCAACCAACAGGCCTATCTCGAAAGTATCAAAGCGTGTGAAGACAAAACACTTCTCACGGCCTCTATGCGCACCCTGAAGCGCGAGTACTTGGGTAGCGGACGGAACACGGAACTGCGATCTCACACCAAGTACATCGTCGAGGGCATTCGGAAGTCCGTAGGTGATAAAGCACTCGGCAATCCAGACTCGTTGAACAAACAAAGGCTGCTAAGAGATATGAAGGCCGTCGCAGCAGAGAAGAAACGCGGAAGCACATGACACGAGTTCTAAGGAGCGGCAAGCGTTGAAGCTTATTGGATGTTGCGGTGAGAACATCTCTAGCGAACGTCCGCTTTCTTTAACTCGTTAATAAAAATGCGCTCCTGCAACGAAGGACCGCTTTCCGCCCATTTTTGCTAAGGCAAGCCGTCAAACAGCTCTCCCGGCATTCCTCGAACGCGGCGCAGATGCCGGTTGATCCAGTGAGCAGCGCTGGCCCGCAAAATCTGTTCGAATGCCGAAAGTCGAACACTAGTGTGATGCTTCCAAATCACTTGTATCGGCGCCCGGAGCCCGTAGTGTCGGTTTGCAATACCGGTTTCAAACACCTGAGAATATTGCTTCAGTGAAGCGACCCACGACTTCCGCATCGCGCTTGACGCCAACGGCTCGGTTCCGCGGTCCACCTCCACCATGAAGGCTCGGAATAACCCGCCGTAATCGATCGCAAAAAGCTGATCGGGAATGAGTCTCCTGCGACCCATCGGGATCGCGAGGGTCGCCCCGCTGCGCTCCAGTATCTCGTGCGCCGGAATGAACCGATACCCCCTCAGCTGCACTTCCAAGTCGATCTCAGCCGTAAACATCGCCGTCTCGTGAAGATGCCACCAATGACCCTTGGGGCGTACGGTCTTCTCTGCGAGCCCAATGTCCCGAAGAAACATCTTCCCCAGCGGGGCCAGATCATAGACGTACGGTTTGAACTCCGCTCGCTCAGTTTTTCGCTGCTGTTCGGGAAGGTAGAGGAACTGGGCCGCTCGTAGCGCCTGGAGCCGCCGCAACGCCGTGTCCTTACATCGATGCGTATCAGCAGTCCAAGCAATAAGCCGCGAAGATGTGAGCGGCCCGTGCCGCTCCAGATGCTTGAACCAAAGTATATCCCGCTCGTTTGGTGAGATATCGTCGCGCTTGGCAATGGCATGGAAGGTGGCGCGCCCACGGCGATCATGATGACTCATGCCTCAAGCGTACGCGTACTTATAGCTCTGTCGAGGGCTTCAGCGTGTCATCATCGGGATCATCAGGACCATTGCCATCCTGATCACCTTCTCCTGACGGACCATGGTTTGTCTTGGCTTCCCATGGGGCCGCATACGAATTTCGGCTGTGATTTCGGATTTCTTCCAGCGCCTCAGCATCCGCCCTTGGCCTCTTCTCCAAAACGAAGAACGGAAAGGACAGTGGCACGGCCCGATTCGTGACCCCACGAATGGATGTGGCGAACGTTCCCTTCGGCAGATTGCTCATGCTGTTTGGATCAGCATTCATCATGCCCGATAACGCCCGCGCGTCGCGCGGTGACACCCCACCGGCCAGCTTGATCGACGTGTTCGCCTCAAACGCTTCCTGCAACCCATGGGCCAGCTGGCCGAGATATTGATGGGCCATGGCCATTCCCACGCGATACTTCCGCGCTTGGCTCAGTATCACACTTAGATTGTGGTCGAAGTAATCCTGGGCCTCATCCACATAAACATGGACTGGTAGCCGCTCGCGGTCTGGTATCGTCGCGCGCTCCTGTGCGGCCTGCGCGACGAGAGCAATGAAGAACCGGCCAAAAACCTGCGTGCCTTGCTCCTTTAGAAGCGACTTCGCGGTGTTGATCAGAATGAGCTTTCCAGCGTTCAACTCTGAGAACATGTCGAACTTGGTCTCAGGGTTCGAGAACATTCGCTCGAAGGTCTGGTTCTCGAGAATGCCATAAAGACGGCGCAGCACCTGGCTCTTGGTCGTCGCAAACTCCTTGCCGTCAAACTCAGTTTCAAAGAAGCGCCGCGCGGTGCCATCAAGCTTGGCGATGTCATCGGCAAACTGAGCCGAGCCCTCCGGCTCCAACAGATCACGCAACGTGTGGATCGTCGCGCATTCGATGTGGAACATCAGGCGGGTCACATAGCGGAAGACGACCGATTGTTTGGCCGTCATGCCGGAACCTAGGAGTGAGCCAAGCACAAAGTCGTAAAGCTCAATGATGGAGTTGGTGAGCCGCTCGCGCTCCAGCGCATCATAGCCCTCTAGACGCTCCTGGCCGACGGAGAAAAGGTTCAGGCTGACCGGCCAAGCAATGTCCTCAGGATCGATCAGCACAATGCGATCTGGTGGCAAATCGGAGTGCTTGAGGATCGTGCCAATGAGATCTCCCTGACTGTCGATCACAACGACGGACCGGTCCTGTTGCGCGATATGCGGGAGATCCTGCGCAATCAGGTATTGCAGCGTCTGCGTTTTGCCATGGCCGGACCCTGCCACCATATGAAGATGCTCAAACCGTCGATCCTCTGGGATGGAGAACGGCGTGCGCAGTCGGAAGGCGTCTCGTAGCGGCGTGCCTTTGAGATAGGTCTCCAGCAGATCGTCCCCTTTGTAGTCCCGCGGGAAGATCGGATTGCCAGAGCGGGCGGTGGAGCGCAGGTTTGCGTCCAATTGGGCTTGAAGCGACCTGAAGAGCGCGTAGGGCGTATCGGCAAAGAACGGAGCGGCCATTGCCTCCACGGTCTCACCGAGAGGATCCACGAACTGCGTAACTTCGACCAGCACCTCTCCGTCTAAGGGAGGCGCGGCGTGGGCGATGGGTGCAAGGCTTTGTGAGATGATATCCAACGCCGTCTCGGCCATTCCACGGTCGTGGCGCACTTGGCCCAAGCGTGCAAGCTGATCCCGGTAGCGACCGCCCTCCAACGTGTTGCAGAGCGCAGGTGGAGACGGGATGTCCGGGGAGAGCCCCTCAGCCGCGTAGATTGCTTTCCCAAGGTCGAGCAGCTGGATGCGGAGCACATCCGGGAGGTCGGAGGGCCAGTGCTTGGTGAGCCCGCGCTCGATCTGAGCATCCGTCAGCTCAACCCGCCCGCGCAACGCATGGTTGTACAGTGCCTCGGTCTCTTCTCGGGCTATCTTCTCAGCGCGCGCCGGGCTGTCCCGCCACAAGCGATACCCGATATAGGCTGGGACCCCGACCATGGCGATGGGTGTGACCACAAGCGCCAAGAGCAGGAAGCCTCCGACGACGGCCGACCACAGGAGGACCATGCCTTCCCAGCTCTCGCCAAGCGAGCGACCTGCCATCAGAACTCAACCACGGTACGTCCGGCGACCTCTGCATTGTCGCCAATCCAGAGTTTGACCTGTGCAAGCGCTGCCAGAAGTTGCTCTCCATAGATTTTGGCGGCTGACGGTGTGGCACACAAAAACCGATCCGATCTCGCGCGCATCAAATCTTCCAAACGAAGCTCAAACTTCTCGTCGCGATCATCCACGCGGGCATCCGCCGGACGCCGATCCAAGAGCTTTGTCTTGCCTAGGTTCCGTTCGCGTATGACCTGCATCTCTTCATGGCTGAAGTGAACGTCGAGATGGACCTCGTAGTATGTCTTCTTGAGGAGCAAGCCGCGACGAACAGCTTCATGAGAAAGTGACACCCGCATCTACTTCTCCTGAAGCTGGACAGACAAAAAGGGCGGAATGGCTTTTGGGGCTCTGCCGTACGGGGAATCGGCAGATCTCGACCGAGAGGGAGAGATGTCGCGGAGGCGAAGGTGCGTTTTGCGTGCCGGCATGTTCCGCTAAGAGTGCCCACGTACCCCCACACTGGACCCCCATAGAGGTTGGGGGTGAGTATGGGGGTCATCGGGCCGATCCCAGACTGTCCTCCAACGATGCCTGGAGGTGCTTGGCGTCCACTGCATTCTTCGCCAGTTCCAGCGTGGCAAATGTTCTATTTCGAACAGAATAGCCGTGAATGGTTCGCTCAATCTGCGCGCCACGGTAGTCGGTGATTTTGTTGGCGCTAGTAGGCCCTGCATCACTTCGCATGAACGAGGGGATCGCAGCCTCACCCGTTGCTTGGGGTGGTTCAGGTCGTGTCGCATAGGAGGCTCGTTGGTTCGCTTCTGCTGGGTCGGCTTGCACGCTCGCCACCGCCGTCGTGCGTGTGGCTTGTCGAGCGGCGTAGGTGATGGCCTGTTCAGATTTCTGGAGGGCCTGGCGCGAGACCTCGAGCTGGTCTCGGGCCACGCTCAAGACCTGATAGGTGTAGTCGGCCGTATCCACATTGGCTTTGACCATCTGAACGAGCACGAGACAGACAAAGCCGACAAGACAAATGAACAAGCCTGGCAGCGCTGCCAAGACAAAGGGCATGGCGAACGCCTGCGATGCGCCAGCACCTGCGCTCAGCACCAAGAGTATGCCGAACGCAATTACGACCCAGCTGACCTTTTCGAAAAGTCCCAAGATCCCTCGAGCGGCGCCGTAATTGGTTGTTTTGAGATTCATGATACTTCCCCCGTATGTCCCACAGAGAAATTGAACCGCACAACCGACGATTGCGTCAAAACCCTTACGCGCCAGCAATGCGCTTTTGACGCTCCGCTAACGATGGATCAAATTTTGGCGGTCTTTCTCGTTCCGTAGGAAGATCTCGTTCGGCAAGATTGCCAGCAGGCACCGAAACGGCTAGTGCCACGTTTGCAACAAGAAGGAACAACAAATGGCACAGCCCAACTTGGACAAAATGTCTGTAGCGGAATTGAAGCAGCTGCAAAAAGACACCGAAAAAGCAATTGAAAACTATACGGCTCGCAAACGCGAGGAAGCGCTCGTGGAACTGGAACAGGTCGCTCAAAAACACGGCTTCAAGCTTTCAGAATTAGTTGGCGGAAAAAGAACGGGAAAAGCACAGGGGCCAGCTAAGTACCGCCATCCTGAGAACGCGTCTCAGACCTGGACCGGACGCGGACGCCAACCCAATTGGATTAAGGAAGGTCTCGAGGCAGGGAAGGCGCTCGAGGATTTTGCGATTTAGGCCCGCATCATTATTAACCAGAGACAAGGATTTTTGAGCTGACGGCGGATGTAAAGACTACGTCGTCAGCTCTCTCGCAACGCTCGACCAAAATACGCCGTGAATGGTTCGATCAGATATGTCATTGGCGTCCGATCTTCAGTTCGGATGAACGCGTCCACCGGCATACCAGGCACCAACGCCCGGTCCCCAAGCAGGGCGGCCTGGTCTTCTGGTAGAGTGATTTCGGCACGATAGAAGCTACTGCCGCTGACGTCATCCACAAAGGCATCTGCTGAGACCTGGCTGACCAAGCCCGTGATCTCGGGCAGCTCGTTTTGGTTAAAAGCCGGAAACACGACGGTGACCTCTTGGCCTGCGAAGACCTGGTCAATGTCGATTGCGGGCACACGGGCTGAGATCACCAGCGGGCGCCCTTCGGGCACTAGATAGGCAAAGGGATCAGCCGGACGCAGCACGGATCCTTCGCCAAAGATCGTCAGACCATGGATACGTCCTGCCACCGGCGCGCGGAGGTCCAACCGCGAGATACGTGAGGCGAGGTTGCTGGCGCGTTCGGTCAGCTCCTGTTCGGTGACGCGGATTTCGCGAAGCTCGGTGATCGCTTGTTCACGGCGCTCCGTCTGAAGCTGCAGGATGGCCAGTTCGTTTTCGATGATCCGTTCTGCGGCCTCAGCCTGGCCCGCAGCAACTTCCCCAGTGGAACCCTGAAGTTGAACAAGTTCCTGCTGCAATCGGACCACTGGTTCTCGTGTACCGCCCCCGCTGTCTAGCAGGGCTTGCCGCCGTTCCAATTCTTCCTCGACGAGAGCAACCTGCCCGGCCAATGCGTCCTGCTGTGCTTCAAGCGCACGTACTTGCGCATTGATTTGGGTGACACGCCCACGCAGTTGTTCCATCTCGCGCGCTGTTGTTTCGGCACGTGCCGTAAAGAGGTTTTGTTGTCCGTCCAGGAGATCGGCAATCTCCGGATCAGCTTCGGTCAACGCGATGAGGTCTTGCGCAAAGGTGACGGTCTCGCTCCCATCGCGTTCAGCCTCCAGCCGTGCCCTGCGCGCCTGGACCTCAGCAAGGTTGGCTCGGACAATAGTAAGTTCTGTCTGCAATTCTGAGGGGTCGAGACGGACCAAGACTTGCCTTGCGTCTACACGTTCCCCTTCATCGACGAGAAGCTCTGCCACCAATCCACCATCGGGATGCTGGATGGCCTGTCGATTGAGGTCCACTTCGACCTGTCCAGAGGCCACGACCGCCCCGGACAGAGTTGTTGTCACAGCCCAGGTTCCGAAACCGCCAACGAGCACGAAGAGCGTTAGAATGCCAAGGCGCATCGGACCGGCTACGGACCAACTGGTGTCACTCTCGCTCACGTCAGACCGCCCTTGCCTGGATTGTCAGACACCAACCGCACGTCCGCCGTGTTCTTCAAGACGCGCGCCAAGACCTCATCACGTGGTCCAAAGGCCTGCGCGATCCCATCGCGAAGCACCAAGAGCTTGTCACATTGCTGAATGGCATTCGGACGATGGGCCATGATGATCACTCCGAGGCCACGCTCCTTCATGCCCTGTACAGCCTTGTTGAGGGCGTCCGAGCCTGCGCTGTCCAATGCGGAGTTCGGCTCGTCCAAAACCAGCAGAACAGGATCTCCGTAAAGCGCACGGGCCAAACCGACGCGCTGGACCTGTCCGCCCGACAGCATGGGCCCGATCCCAGAGACCTGCGTTTCATAACCATCCGGAAGCGCTCGGATCATCGTATCGGCATCCGCCGCCACGGCTGCCGTCGAAATGGACTCTGCGTTTGGAGAAGCCTCGAGCCTGGCAATATTTTGTGCAATAGATCCATCAAAGAGTGTGACGCTTTGCGGCAGATACCCGATCAGCTTTCCAAGCCGATCCGGATCGTACTGATCAAGCGTCGCCCGGTCGAGCCGGATAGACCCGCCCGACGGTTGCCATAGACCTGTGATCGCACGCGCCAAGCTGGACTTGCCAGAGCCGGAAGGCCCAATCACGCCAACTGCTTCTCCGGGTTCCACACGGAACGATATGCCCCGCAATGTGGGCACGCTCGCCCCGGGCGGCACGACCGATAGGCTCGCAACTTCGAGCGCCGCTTTCGGACGGGGCAGGTCCAGTTTTGGAGACGGCACGGGTTCATTCGCCAGCAAGCCCTGCAACCGGCCCCAGCCACGTGCAGCCTCCGAAATCATCGACCATTGTCCAATGGCAAGATCAATCGGCGCCAATGCGCGGCCCATCAGGATAGACCCTGCAATCATGGCACCCGCTCTAAGCTCGCCCCGCAATACCAACAGCGCCGCCAGACCAAGAATGGCGGATTGCAGAAACAGACGCAGTGTTTTGGACAACGTAGAGAAGCCACCAACCTTATCTGCCGCCCGCATGGAGATATTCAGCGCACGCCTGCGCTGGCCATGCCACCGTGAGAAGGCTGCATCCTGCATGCCGAGGGATCGAATGACTTCCGCCTGCGACTGCATCTCACCGGCCATTCGGTCCGCCATGCGACCCGTCTCAGCCGCATCGCCAAGCGGCTTTGCCGTCGTCTGACGGTTGAGGATAGTAACCACAACCAACAAAGCCGCGCCACCAAGCGCGAGCCAGCCAAGCCATTGGTGAAAGATAAAGATGACAGCGATAAAAAGCGGCGTAAACGGCAGGTCGAAAATGGCCATGAACACGGGCGAGGAGGTCAGTCGTTGGACAGACGCCAAATCCGCCAAAGCTGTCTGCGCCTGCCCGGTCCGCTGAGCACGCATCAAGGCCGCACGAAACACCCGTGCATCAAACGCCTGTTGCAGCTTTGCGCCGTAGCGCGCCGCTACGCGGGCGCGCGCGAAATCCAGCAGACCCATCATGACAAACAGGAAGCCGACCAGCATGGTCAGAGCCAGAAGCGTCTCTTCGCTGCCAGATCCCAATACACGTTCGTAAACCTGCATCATGTACAGAGGCCCGGTCAGCATCAGCACATTCACGAATAGGCTGAAGAGTAGGACCGACCACAACAGCCAGGCGTTGCGACGGCGGAACGCGGCGAGTTCGTCGGCCCCACCAAGTCTCGGTTGGTTCAAATGCCGTTCCTCAAATCATGGCCCAAACAGATCGTCCCACGTGTAGACGGATCCATCTGCGAATTCGAAACTCTCAATGGTGGTGGCTTCCAATCCAATCCGGACTTCACCCGAATCCACCCCGTCGTCCCATAGGAACCGCTTCGCTACGCCGATGTCGGGGTTGGAATATGTTGTTGTCGCGAAGGTGAAGTCGCTCAGCATCAGATCATCGAATACGATGCGGTCGGCGGCTCCATCTCCGACACCTTCGTGTAGTGTGTGGACGAACAGATTTCCGGAGTCCTTCTGGTAGTGATAGGTGTCATCGCCGGAGCCGCCATACGCATATTGCCAGCCGCCGGCGCCGGTCCCGACATCAATCGTATCGTTGCCAGACGAGCCCCAAATGCGATCGTCGCCGGCGCCACCGAACAGGCTGTCATCGTCAGCCTGGCCGTTGATTGTATCATTGCCGCTTCCTCCGATGATCGTATCGTCGCCGTCGCGGCCGTAGATCTTGATATCGTAGCCAATCGAGGATGCATCGATATGGTCAGCGCTAAGGTGGCTGGCATAGACAGCCTCAATTCCGGTGAAACCGGTCAGATCGATGATCTCGGTGTTGTCGCGCGTGAAGAAGACTGAATCTTGACCACCGCTGCTATCGTGCACGATATCGCCGACTGACAGCTCGTAGCGATCATCTCCGTCGCCTCCCTCCAGGAGGTCGGACCCATCGCCGATCAGCGTATCGTTTCCAGCACCACCCAAGAGCGTATCCGCACCAAGATCCCCCATTATGCTGTCATTGCCGCCAGCTCCGTTGATCGTGTCACTCTCCGCGGAGCCGATGAGTATCTCGTCTGCCGCTGTTCCTACAATTGCTATGCCACCGACTGATTGTGTGTTCGCATCGATCAGGAAGTCGTCCGCCGTGAGCGTCAGCGGATCTACGTTCTGGATGGTGATCGAATTCCCTGCATCATCGGTGATAACCGCGTCATTGCCGACAATTGAGATGTGGTTCGCAATTAGATCGGTAAAATCGTCTATCCCAGCTACATCAATCAGACGAATGCGTTCTAGTGGATTGCTCTGATCGAAGTCCGTGATCGTGTCGTTGCCGAAATCTTCGACAAATCTGAACTCATCAGCGAAGAGCGTGTCCCCGCCGGACAGAAGATCGTTGCCCGCTCCGCCATCAAGTGTGTCAGATCCAGCACCGCCAACGAGAGTGTCATTCCCCGCCCCGCCGAGGAGGAAATTTACCTCAGCGGAACCTGTGATTTGGTCGTCGAAGCCGCTGCCGATCACGTTTTCAATGGAGTTGAACGTGTCGCCTGCCGCATCGCCGGTATTGTTCGCCGCGTTGTTCAGATCGACGATCAGACCTGCCGTCGACAAAGCATAGCTCGCCGCATCACGGCCATTGCCGCCATTCAAGACATCGGCGCCAATGCCACCCTCGAGAACGTCATCATCATTGTAACCGTGCAGCGTATCGTTGCCCGCGTCTCCAACAATATGGTCTTGGACATGATTTAGGCCGTAAAGGTTCTCAGCTCCGGATGTTCCCTGAATACGGGTAAGGTCCTCAATCTCACTGGTGTCCCAAACCGTGCCGTCGTCGAACACAATGGCCTCGATGCCATAACCGTATGAGGCATGATAGAAATGATTGGTGACCGTGATTACCTCCCCCGGATTTCCGATTGAAAGGATCAAGTTGTTGGAGCCAGATGCTCTTGTAAGGGTCACATCAGAGGTGGACACACCGTCCAATCGCAGGACATCCACCTCAACAAGTGAAGCGCCGCCATCAGTGATGGTGTCGCTGCCATCACCGACACGCCAAATGTAGGTGTCGTTGCCATTCTCACCTTTGAGAAGATCATCCCCAATACCACCATCAATGATGTCGTTGCCGTTATGGCCACGCAGATGATCATTTCCCTCCAGGCCGATGAGATGGTCGGTGAATTGATTTGTTCCTGTGAGGTAGTCGTTTGCTGCGCCGCCTGTTACATGCGTGTGCTCTTGAATATCCGCATGCGACCAAGTCACGCCATCCGCAAAGACAATCCGTTCCAATCCCTGGCCAGGATAGGCGTCGCGGAACTGGTACTGTGAGGTGAGCACCTCTCCAGTGCTGACAATTGTGATTGTGATGTGGATCGACCCTTGCGCACGGCTAAGCACCACGTCATCGGACGAGACATCAATGAATTCGAGCGTGTCGACTTCTGTCGTAGAGGTGCCTCCGTCTAGGATCGTGTCGTTGCCGTCCCCTTTGCGCCAAAGGTAGCGGTCTTCGCCATGGCCACCATTGGCGTAGTCATTGCCAGTACCACCGTCGATTGTATCATCACCATTTTGTCCATTGACTGTGTCATTGCCAGCATCGCCCAAATAGTGCTGCGCGAAGTGACCGTAGCCGGAGAGATTGTCATTGCCGGCTGTGCCAACAACCCTTGTGTTGTCCACAATGTCAGCCAACGACCAGGTCACACCGTCGGCAAATTCGATGCCTTGAATACCATAGCCGTTGTTCACGTTGTAGAACTGATGGCTGACCGTAATGACCTCACTTGTTGCAAGGATTGTAAGCGTCAACATATGGCTGCCCTGAGCGCGGGTCAGTTCGACGCCGTCGGACCCAACGTCCAACAGGCGCAGAATGTCGGCCTCAGCCAGGGATGCGCCGCCGTGATCAATCGTGTCGTTGCCGTCACCTGTGCGCCACAGATAGGTGTCGCTCCCATTGCCGCCATCTAGACGGTCTGCCCCCAGTCCGCCGTCCAGCACGTCATTGCCATTGTAGCCACGTAGTGTGTCATTGCCCTCATAGCCAAACAGATTGTCTTGAAACCCATTGGTTCCGGCCAGGTTGTCGTTGCCGGGACCACCCTCAACACGAGTGTTCGCAAGAATATCTTGAAGGTCCCAAACCGCGCCATTCGCGAATTGGATCACCTCAATTCCTTCAGCTGGATAGCTGTCATGGAATTGGTAGTTATCAGTGATGGTTTCGCCAGTGCTGAGAATTGTGATTGTAAGATGTTGCGAGCCATTGGCGCGTGTGAGCTGAACATCATCAGAGTTCACATCGACTAGTTCTAAACGGTCCAAATCCGTCGCTAGCGGTCCATTGGTTCCGTACGCCTCATGAATTGTGTCGTGGCCGTCGCCTTTGCGCCAAATGTAGGTGTCTGCTCCATGACCACCGCGAAGTAGGTCGTTTCCGTCTCCGCCATCAATCGTATCATTGCCGCCATTGCCTTGAAGCGTGTCATTGCCTTCCAGACCCAGTATGTGATCGTGGAAGCCCCAGCCTGCGAGGTTCTCAGCCGCGGACGTCCCGGTCACAAGGGTCTGGGCGATATCACTGGCGAGCACCTCAACAGTAACTCCATCGCTAAAGGTTAGGAATTCGATGCCGTACGTGTAATGGATGCCACTATTTGTTTGCCCGTTTTGTAGACTGTAGAACTGATTTTGCACCGTAATCGGCGCTCCATTCGCTCCCAGCACGGTTACAATCATATTGCTGCCGGACTGCGTGAGATCGACATCCGTTGACGCAACGTCGTTGAAGTCCAGCCTGTCGACCTCAAGCGCTGCCGTGCCGCCGTCATTGACGGTGTCTGCACCTTCGCCGCGCGACCAAAGGTACAAGTCACTACCGTGGCCACCTTGGAGCAAGTCCGCGCCGAGGCCGCCTACAAGCAGGTCGTTACCGTTTTGTCCGGTAATCGTATCGTTGCCCTCCAGCCCAAAGTAGTTCTGATCGAACTGACCTGCGCCGGAAAGAGCGTCATTGCCTGATGTGCCTGTCATCGACGTTAAGTCGACAATGTCATCCATTGTCCAGCGCACGCCGTCGCCGAACTCGAGGATCTCTACGCCTTTGCCTTGACCTGAGTTGTAGAACTGATTTTCGACCGTGATGACTTCACCCGTCGAAACGATCGTGATCGTAAGGTGGTAGCTGCCATGCGCACGGGCGAGGGATACATCGCTTGAGTCCACGTTGAGAAGTGCAAGAACATCCGTGTCGCTCTTCGAAATCGACGTTTCACGAATGGTGTCATTGCCGTCGCCTAACGACAATTCGTATCGGTCGCTTTCGTCGCCCCCTTGCAGATCATCGTCTCCAAGTCCGCCAACAAGCGTATCAGCACCACCCAAACCCTTAAGAAGATCGTTGCCTGCGAGGCCGTGTAAGACGTCTGCTTGGTACTTTAGGCCCGTCATCGTGTTGTTGTTTGCATCACCAGCCGTCACTGTCCGATCGATGATATCGTTCAACGACCAGACAACTCCGTCGGCAAAAGCAATCTCTTCGATTCCGCCGGCGGCTTCTCGATACTTCGTGACCATTGCCCAGTAGCCACCATTGTTAAACCAATTCTGGAAATACTGGTTCTGCTGATACGTGCTTTGAAGATGGTCTCGAACGGTGATGATCTCGCCAGTGCTCAGAATTCGCAGTTCAATATCATCGGATCCAGCGGCCCTGGTAATTTCAACATCGTCAGAATTGATGTCAGATAAGACCAGCTTGTCTCGCTCTGAATAACCGTCGAAATGGCCATCTTCCAACGTATCGTTGCCGCTACCTGAGTGCCAAACGTAGACATCAGATCCCTCACCGCCTTTCAGCAGATCGTTGCCAGTGCCGCCTTCCAGGGTATCGTCGCCTATCTGACCCGTGATCGTATCGGCACCATCGAGGCCCTGATAGTGAATAGTGAAGTTGCCTGTGCCTGAGAGTGAATTGTTTCCGGAGGTTCCTTCGGTTTGAGTGTTTTCAAGGATGTCCGCTTGCGTCCACGTGACGCCGTCCGAAAACTCAATGCTCTCGATTCCGACCGTTGGGTCGGCATAGTAGGTGCGCGTGACCCACATGTACTCGTCACTGTCTGAGAACCAATTAACCGACCGAACAGGGACCCATTCATTGACTGTATGAGACACGGCCTGTGGCGGTGCGACGATTGTTATCACCTCGCCTGTGCTGGTGATCTCAACTTCAAGGTTCTTTGAACCCGAGGCCCGGCGCAACACCACGTCGTTGGATGCGATATCCGATAGTTGCAGCGTGTCGGTCTCAAGAACCTCTTGGGAGGTATCATTGATCGTATCGTTGCCGTCTCCCGCGGACCAACGATATGTGTCTGAACCGCCCTGGCCCTGTAGTACATCGGCGCCAGCATGGCCTTCGATGATGTCGATCCCGACGGACCCAGTGATTGTCTGAGCAGTTCCATCGCCGGTGGCGTAGGAAATCGGGTCCGAAACCGTCGCTTGATGTGCGTTATTTGTCTCCAAATGCTCTGGGCTTTGTGCCAGTGATGCCAAGAACTGAGCCTGTGTCAGAGCATTGCTGGCCAGCAATCCACCCCACACCTGCAGCTCTTCAGCGGTTGGATCACGCCCAACAGCGTTCTGGTAGGCCTGGGTGACAAATGCAGACCCTGTAAGGCCCGCCAAAGCGTTCTGAGCTTGACCCGCAACACCACCATTTGTGTCCAGCAATTCCTGAGCTAGGTCTTCCGGATTAGAGGCATTCTCGAGAAGTTGCTCAGTTAAATGCGCCAATTCTTGAGTGTTGGGATCGCGATCATAGACCACATCAACGAGGCTCTTCACGATGCCTTCGACATAAGCCTCATCCAGGAACCGTTCAAATTGCGCCGGGTTGCGGATCACGTCGAAGTTGTTAGTCGAAAGATGCGTGTTGCCGGTCAGGACATGTTCAGCGGACCCAGCCAGTTCGACCGCCAAGCCCGTCCGGTCTTGCGCATTCATCACGCCGGTCCAGGGGTCAGCATCCCCATTTAGGGACGCCAGGCTTGAAGCCATTTCCACCATGCTGGGTGCCCGGCCATAGCTGTTGAGGAACAGCTGCGTGATGTATTCCGCGTCGGTCTGAGTGCCATACCTTGCTTCAAATTCATCGCTGGTGCGCAAATCATCTGCGAGCGCCATTTCATCCAGCGTGCCGTCCGAGATGAACTCGATCAGGGCCTCATATTCGGTCGAGTCGAGCCCTCGGTCCAGTACTGTATCGTAAATGCGCGCGGCTTCCTCAAAGATGGCCTGCTTGGCCGCCTCATCGAGGCGAACTTCGTAGGATGCTATGACAGAACCGCCGGTGTTTTTCTCTGTATAGGTCCAAGTCTCAATGCCATCCGCTCCGACATGGTGAACCGAGGCCTGGCCGGATTGATACAACGTAGACGCAATCTCCCAAGTATAGCTGGCGGTATTGGTAGGGTTGTACGTCGTGGTCTCAATGCTGTTGCCGCGATGGGTTTCGACGGTAAGACCATCGGCGGAGGTTGTCGTAACAAACCGGCTGTTCTCATACCCCGCTTCATTGAAGGATGTGATCGTCTCGACCCGCTCGCCGTCTGATCCGATCACAGTCTGCGAGATCTGATCAGCGATACCATTCCCGTCATAGTCAGAGCGTGTCTCGATCCTGCGCCCATCGGCACTGGTCTCAATGATGGTTTCCGCGCGGAGCGACCCATCGGTATAGGTCGAGCGAATGGTTTCCGTTGTGCTTCCATCGGCGTTTATGACGTTGTCTTGGATCTGCGTGCCATCAGTCACGCCATCGCCATCAACGTCATATGTTGTCGTGGTAGTCAGCCCATCGGCGGTGGTACTGCTCACTTGCTCGTAGATGGTACCGCCGGTTGGTCCGGTTTCCGTGAGTGTGGTGATTTGCGTGCCGTCCTCAGCGAAGGAAGTTGCAACGGCACGGGTGAACTCCGCCGTGCCGTCACCGTCGAGATCAAAGGTCGCACCCGTGGACAGTCCGTTGGCACTGGTTGTACTTTGAATGATCGCATCGGGATTGCTGCCAGAGAGATCGCTGTAGGTCATCGAGACCGATTGATCTGCATTCACGACCTGGACCAACTCCTGATCGTTGGAGCTATCTCCGTCAAAATCAAACACTGTGGTTTGGGTGCGCCCGTCTGCGCTCACCACCAAAGTGGCACTGTTGGCGAGCTGGAAGCCCGGATCATAGTCTTGAACAACCTCGGTGAAGCCGCCTTCAGCGCCGCGTGTGATCGTTGTGATCCGGTCCGTTTGGCCATCACCATCAAGATCCGACGTGATTGTCTCAATCAGCCCATTGCCACTGACCGTCGCAAGCAAACTCGACAGCAGCGCACCAGTCTCATCAATCGCTTGTGTTGCGGTCTCTATCGATCCATCTGCGAGATAGCTGGTGGTCGACACATTCGACACGTCGAACAGACCATCGCCATCAAGGTCGATTTTAGCGCGCGAGACGAGGCCATCGGCACTGGTGAAATATTCCTCGCGACCAAGAGAGACATAGTGCCCGTCGCGATAGGTCACGACCCGCTCAACCGACCCATCGGCGTTCAGCACCGTTTCATCGTGGCTGAAGAGCTCTACGCGACCATCACCATTGCGGTCATATTCCGTGCGGATATCAAGGCCATCGCCGCTTGTGATTTTGGTCCAGATGCCCTCAAGCCCACCGCCAATCGAGTAATGCGTTGTGGTCTTCGTGACGACACCGTCAGCGCCCACAAGCGTGACGCGGACCGTATCCACTATGCCATTGCCGTCCGCATCGATCGTCTCAGTGACAGTGCCGCCATCGGCACTCACCACACGCTCTGTACGCGCAATCAAGCTGGCATCACTTGAGAAGCTCTCGGAGACGAAGGTTTCAGCGCCGTTTATGGCCAGCGTTGCGGTTTCCGTGGACGAGAAGTCCACGACGCCGTCCCCGTCGACATCGGTGGTCGTCGTGACAAGCCGACCATCATCGGACGTCGTGACCACTTCTTGGTACGACAGTGTCCCATCAGCCGACCGCATTTCTTCTGTGACGGTTGTCGAGCCATCCGCGTTCAAAACAACGTTGCGGCTTTCCACCCGGTCAAAGACACCGTCGCCGTCCAGGTCAAAGCGCTCTTCGTTTGAGAGCCCAGTCCCGTCGGAATAAGTCTCGGCTTCCGCTTGTGTGCTGCCATCTGGCGCGAGCTGCGTTGTGGTGGACGTGACTGACCCATCATCGGCCACAATGGTCACTGTCTGCTCATCCACCAACCCATCGCCATCGATATCGACAGCAGTCGTGACCTGCCGTCCGTCATCGCTGGTTGTGACTTCGGTTCGACTGCGCAGCGCTCCGCCGGCATCGCGCAGCTCCGTTACCTCCACGGTCGAGCCATCAGCCATCAGCGTGGTTGTCGTGCTGGTGGTCAGATCAAACGTGCCGTCTCCATCAGCATCCGTCGCCACGCTTGTGCCGAGGCCATCATCGCTGACGGTCGTCTCAGTCCAGTTAAGAATGCTCCCATCACTCGCCAGTACAATCGCCAATGTCACCATCGCGCCATTGGCCGCATAGGTGGTCGTTGTGTTGGTGCGGCGGTCGAAGACGCCGTTGCCGTCAAAATCTTCTTCCAGAACGGTCGAGAACCCATCGTCGTTGGTGGTCAGGACGGTCAGGGATTGCAAGGAGCCATCGCCATTCTCGACACGGGTCGTCCGGATCGTGGAGCCGTCCAGCGCATAGCTGGTCGAGACTTCTGTGACCGTCTCCGAGATGGTGTCACCATCCGCATCACGCGTCGTGGTTGTGGTCAGCCCATCGCCGCTGATGATGGAGGTGGCCGTTGAGGCAATAAATCCATCCTCGAAGAAGGCGGTCTCTGTGACCGTGATGGAGCCGTCGGCAGCCTCATTCCGCACGGTCTCAAAATCCGTGGCACCGTCCCCATTGCGATCTTCGGTGGTAGTCGTCTGCAGGCGGTCTGCGCTTTGCTGCACGACAATATTTGAGAGCAGGGTCGTGCCATCCCCCGCGAAGCTCTGGACCGTCGTTGTCGTTGAGCCATCCGGGTTGTTAACCCGAACCTCTTCATCGACCTGATCCAGAACGCCATCGCCGTCCGTATCGTATTCGATCGTCCGGGTCAGGCCATCCGCGCTCGAAGTGGTTGTTGTTTCTGAGCGAAGCGAATTGTCGCCATTCCGAACTGTCACCACTTGCGTGGCCACGCCGGCCCCATCCACCGTGGTAACATCGGACACGAAAGTGTCGATGTCGCCATCCCCATCCGCATCTAAGGTCGTGTTGGTGGTTAGCCCATCCGAAGACGACACCCGTGTCTCTTCAGACAGAATCCGCCCATCCGCCGCCCGCTCATAGCTCAAAGCCGTCACTTCACCCGTCACACCATCCAGCGTGACGTCGTTCAGGATCTCGTCAGCATCAAAGGTGCCATCGCGGTCCAGATCCACATGGGTGACCGTCTCAATGAGATTTTCGGCGCGCCAGGTCTCGCTGGCATAGCGCAGCGAACCATCGCCATTCAGAACCGTCTGGGTCTGTGTGCGACTGCCATCCGTTGCGATCACCGTCGCGTCGGTCTCGGTGACGTCGGCGCCACCAATGCCATCAATGTCCCGCGCAACGCTCTTGATCAGCGCGTCAGCAGATTGCGTATGCGTCGCATTCGCACGTAGAGAGCCATTTTGATTGAATGTATTGACCGTTGAGGTCGTCGATCCGTCTGCATTCACGACGATATCGGAGACCTGTGTCGTCTCAAATGCGCCATCGCCATCGGCATCCGTTGCGATTGTGCGGGTTGTTGTGTCGGTCACGGCGTCGTAGTCGAAACTCTCCGACCGTGTGTCGCGCAGAGAGGCATCCGCGTTGTGGCGTGTAGTGGTCTCTGTGCGAACACCTGTCACCGGATCCACCGAGATCACATGGGTCAGCGTGAACTCCACGGTCCCATCCGCATCCAAATCCCAGTCTTCTGTGCGGGTCAGGCCATCTGCGGAGACGGTTTCGTCGATGATCCGTTGCGGGAGTTCCGTCCTGGGCCTTGTCCGTGAGTGTGATGGTCAGCGCACCGGTCACCAAGTCCGTGACACGCACTTCGATCTGATCGAACCAACCGCCGCCAACGGAATCCCGTTCGATGGTTTCGGTGCGGGAGACGCCGGTCACTTCCACAATTGTTGTCTTTGTGGCTTCCAGCAGAATGCCGGTCGCGATGTCCGAGCCGCGATAGAGCTCCTGGACTTTCTCCGTGCCGCCAGCGATCGGCGTGACCGAGATCGTCTGGACCCGATCCACAACGCCGTCGCCATCATCATCGTAGTCGATTGGTGGTCAGCGAGCCGTTCGGCGTGACCGTGCTTTCGATGGTGAAGGCGATCGAGCCGTCGGCAGAATAGGCCGTTGTCGTTTGGACTCGGTCGCCGGCGCCATTGGTGGTTTCGACCTGCTCAACGTCGTAGCCCATGGCGTCTGATTGCAGGGTCAGCTCGCCAAGTGTGTGCGTGGTTTGCACCAGCGTGTTCGGGTCTTCGATTGTGAAGGTTGTGGTTCCGGTGATGACCGAACCATCGGGCAGCTCGATCTGAGTGGCATTCCCGGTCAGGTCAATCTCAACGATGTTCAAATCGTCTAGGGTTTGCGCGACCAGCGAGCCATCCGCCTGTGTCACCATGACCTTTAAATTGGCCCAACCGTCATCCGCCGAGGTCAGTTTGCCGTCGCCGTTGGTGTCGAAGACCGAGGCCAGCGCCTCAAGGTCGGTCGCCGCCGTCGGATCCCATTCGGTGAAGACGAATTCGCGGGTGGAGGTGATCTGGCCGTCGCCATCAGCATCGTAGAACAGCACGCCGTCGCCAGTGCCAGCCCAGGCTGTGCGGTTCAGAAGGCCGTCATTGGTAGAGTCGACGTAGACGGTTGAGGCGTCGAGTTCGGTGACGGCAAGGCCGGTGCCGTCTAGGTCGAGGAGGATGGGTTGGACACCTGGTTTGTCGGGGTCGAGATACGGGGTGCTTTGTTCGTCCTCTGTGCGTGGGTCAGGTCGAGCGCCAGGGCTAGGCCGTGGCGAGGGGTTTGGCTTAAATCCACTTACGTTGGCGCCGCCGAAATTTCCGTCATGTTGAGCCAACGTCGTTTGGCTAGGGTTGTGGCCGCGGTCATCGCTGCGTCCAGGAAGTTGATGTGGACCCCGTGGATCGTATTTGTCGAACAGATTTGTGGGTGCAGTGCCGAATCCAAAATCTAGTGGATTAGGAATACTGCCCTCTCCAAACCCCCTCGGCCTTATTCCACGCTCGAGCGCGTCGGGGTCACGCCCAATGATGTTAAGCGTAATTTCATTTTGACGCTCTCTTGCTTCGCGTAACGCTTCTACGCTTAGGACCGGGATCTGGTGACCAGGGCGATCCGGCTGACTGTCGTGAAAGCGATGACTCAAATATCCATGAACTTCCGGTGACATGTCGGTGTCGCGAAAACTGTACCCAAAACTGTATTCAGCTCCGGTAATGATCTCGTCACGCAGATCGTGATCATATACGAAAGCACCATTCGCGACCGCCTGGTTGGTTAGGTCCAGAATTAGTTCGGCGTTGGTTGCCTGTCCCCAAATCAAACCGGAAAGTGTATTGGTAACCCAACCCAGCGCCCCCGAACCAACGCCGGATGTCTGAACCACGTAGGTCCCATCGATGACAAGCAGACTTCGTTCAACCGTTCCTGGGTGGAGAACATGAAAGTTGCCAGTAAATGGTCTAAAATCGACCGCACCAAACGCTCCGAGTCCGGACGTTGTGTGGTTGACGGCCGACGCCATCTCGGTAGATGGGCCTACAAACAGCTGTGAGTCCACCCACATCGCCGCACCAAATGGGCCTGGGGATGCGTCATAAGTGCCCGAGCGAGACTCAAGCCCACCAGGAACGAAATTCTCTAGAAAAATCTCCGCCGCTTGATCCCATGAAACATCGTCGACAGTTATGCCCGTCGCTTGAACAAAGTGGTATTCATGATAGAGATCGTCAGACGTTGATACTCCAAAAACTCCCGGACTCACGCCAGTAGTAGCAGTCGATATTGAACCAAAAACTGTTGGAAAAGACGCAGAATTAGTCTCTCTATCTATTGTCCAGCCCGTCACTATTTACTCCCCGCTTCAAGAAAAAAAGACGACCCACACAAGCGGGATAGGCGCAAACATTATTAGAAATGTCGTAATTGACCGCTCCCAAGCGCACCAAGAAATCCGACCGTGTACCGCATATTGACAGCTGCCGTCCAGCAACGTCGCACCGGCGGACCAAACTAGCAACGGCTGCGCAAAGAGGAAATTACTACGAGCAAAGTACCAGCGAAAATCTCCGCTAGATACGAATTGAGGTCGTAACTTTTCCAAAAAAGCATGAATATTCCGCCAGCGACCAATATGAAGATCCAAACCACAGCAGAAACCAATGCAAAAATTGCCGCAACCTGACCGTCAAATTCGGAAAGCACCGCTTGAAGACCGCTGGCATTTACAGACAGGGCCATCAAAGAAGAAATCGATATGCCAATTGTTAAAAAGATGCGAAATAGCCATGTCATCACAAAACCTATTTCCACTAAGCTAAGATTGCACTGCCGCTCCAGCCCCGAGCCTTCAATTAGGACTTTCCGCAGAAGACGGTATTTAACTTTTGCCGCATAATGTTGATTAAGATACAAAATGAAGTCAATCGCTTTTTTTCGCAAGAGGCGGTAGATCACGCTCGAACCTACCAATACGTTCCCAGCCTGTCGCAACTTGCACACTGCAGCGTAATTCAAAACTCGACTGCGTTTGACGCCGTAGCAAATGACCCACTCTCGAACGCCCCCGAACCACCAGCCGTACCTGCTCGCACTTGCAAGGGCTATCTCAAGTCACCCGTTCCAACCGACATGCGTCGCTGCGCGTCGGCCGGTCTGCAACCCCTCGGCTCCTCCCACACCCGCTTGCGCGTCCGCGGGTCCCTACCAGGCTTGCCAGGCTCGGTTGACACGTGCGTCGCAGACGGCAGGGTAGGCGTTTCCCCAAAATTCTCTGGATTTGAATGGGCGAGACCCTTTCAGCCAAATCAGGCGGGCCTCTCCGTTCAACTCAAAGCCGGCAGGCCAAGATGCAAGACCATCAAGACAGCAAGATCCAGATCGAAACCGTGCCATTCGAGCACTGGGCGTTGTCGCTTGGAGCTTGCAGGAACGATCTTCGCAACTCAGGTTGCGGTGCGCCGAGGCACGACCGCCACTGCACGAAATGGTACTACTAACGGCACATGGTCGACCTCATTCGTGTTGTTCCTTCATACTCCACATCCTCCCCGCAATCTCCTGCTCTTCACTGCCCAAGACATTCGTATAAATCGCCGTAGTGTTTAGCGACGCATGTCCCATCCATCGCTGCACCAGAGTAACTGGTACGCCTGACCGGATCGCATGCACTCCGTAACCATGTCGCAATCCCTTTGGTGTCGCCTGGGGTCCTGAGATGTGAGCTACGCCCATGATCTCCTTGATCCACCTGTAGGCTGTGATCCGTGGAATCATCTCGCCCCGACACTGCCACAGATTCCCGTCACTGCGTTTTTTCAGTGCCGCGATCAACTCAACCAGTTCCTGTGGGATCGGCACTTCCCGCACGTGATGCGCATTCCGCTTCTTCAAACTCCGTATCGAAACCAGCTTCGACCCCAATTGGAACGACTCCGCTCTCAGCTCCCGTGCCTCTGACAACCGACACCCGGTGTAAAGCAACGTCAGCGCGAATGCGCGGATATCTGGCATCTCCTGCTCCGCAGCCGCAATGAACCGCGCCCGCTCTTCAGCGTTGATGTAGAGACGTTGCGCCTCGCGGTTGTACAACCTCATCGAGGATAGCGATGGCCTGGTCTTGTTGCGCTCCACCATGAGACGTTTGGATCTGTCCCTAGGGGATAGTGTGGCGTCCCTGATACAGTATTGCCAATTCTGCATCGGAGGCCGGATAAGCACTTAAAAACAACGGCTTATTGAAGTGTTTTACTACCCTATCGCCAAGACTCCGGCCGTTCAAGCTCCACATCCCTTAGGACAATAACCATTGTACCTTATTGGCAATAGTGTTTCACCTGCGTTGGCGGAATAGCGCTGAAAAACAATGGTCTAACCCCGTTTTGAGGAGAGACCATATGAAATCCTTCCTGTATGCAATCGCCACCTTGATGTTGGCGACACCTGCCGCCGAAGCCTGCGCCCCGTCGGCCATCTCGTACAATTGGAACTTTGCGAGCGGCGACCAGAGAGTGTCTGGTGACTATGTCGCTGAGCTTGTCAGCGGCAACCGCGTTCGGTTTGTCGATGGCTCGTTCGAACACTACCGCCGCAATGGCAGCTATGTGTTCAACGACGGCCAGGGTACGACCTACGACCCTGATGGCTATCAGTTCTATGCCGATGGCTCCCGCTGCCTGAACTACGGCCAGCCGCGCTACGACATTTACGTCGTGAATGGTGGGCAGCTTATTCTGATCAATCAGAACGGGGATCGGTTCCAGACAACCGTGTCGCGCCAATGATGCGGGGTGCGGGTAAGGACTATCTCGGTTTGCTACCACGGCTGGCGTTCTGCGTCGGCTTGCTCTTCAGTTTGCAAGCCTGCGTTGCCGCAGTTCCCATAGCCACTGGCCTGGCGGTCACCGGCGCGTCGGTGGCGGGAACGAATGCGGTTGTTGATGGCGCAGCCAACCATGCCAACCGAGTCCAATCCATGTCATGTGCAGAGCTTCGTGCGGAATACCAGCGATTGGAGGACAATGCGCTTGGTCGCCTCAATCCCACCTGGGCCGTGCGACGGGCCTCTGTGATTGATCGCGCGCGGCAGAGGGGCTGTCCTGTCGCATAGTACTGATACGTTGGGACGCCCCGCTTATACAGAAAACCCCGCCAGATCTGGCGGGGGCATCCCTAATGCAATTCCTGGTTAGATTGAGGCCTCTTACGCGGCTTGTCGCCTTCGGCTCCAACTCGAACTCAGCCGCTCGCATCTCATTGCTTCCACGGTATGCTCTAGTTTTCCTCGGCCAGCATGATGGTGAGGACCCGCCGGGATAACGCAACATCGGTTGGATCAAGGGCGGCAATCTCAAGGGATGGATCATAGAGATCAATCTTCCAGAAGCACTTATGCTCCTGGAACAGAAACGATCCGAAATCGTGTTCTCGATGCGGGTCGTTATCGTTCGTGAACTGATCATAGCCTTGGATCGTGGCAAAGAGCAGCGCTTGCGCGGACAGGCTTCCCTCAATCAGACTGGTGATGCCGGGTGTGATCAGGATCTGCCCGGGTACGGCAGGATCGCCGCGCCGGAACCGATCGTTGAGCTCGCGGATTTTGGTTGTATCGGGATGCATGTGAAAGAACTCCTCTGGCTGAAGGCGGGTCCGCAGAATGCAGACCCGCCGGCCAACCGAGGAGGTTGGCGCGCGTTAGCGCTTGAGTTGTTCGACCAGGGCTAGGGCTTCGAAATAGCTGATATTCCGGGGCTCCGGCATCCAGATCGGTCGAGGACCTGGGCAGAGATGCGCGATCCCTGGGTAGCGTTTGGCCAGGGCTTTCGCTTCTTCGTATTTGTTTTGATACACTTGAAGACGCGGGAGCCGCACATCGAGACCTTTAGCTTCCGCAAAAACGGAAGAAATAGCTTCCAGATTGGCTTGCGCAGTCTTTCCTTTGCGAGACGCCGTGTTCGGGTCTTCCACAATCATATGGTCCGGTTGAAACCCCTTGACCCAAGATTGCACGATCCGCGCGGCGTTTTGCGTGTCTTCGGCAGCAACGCGAGACATCTTCCAACCCACCAGCTTGCCATCTTCCAAGAACACTGCCGCCACCCGTCCGGTTGCAACCGCGACCGCCAGTCTACGCAGCCCCTGCGACATAGGTGTCGTCAAGCTTATGAAGCGTGGCTGTGAGCCATTCCTTTGTGGCGAAGCGTTCGGGGCCGAACTCGGTCTCAGACAAAAACGTCCGCAAACGCGCGACAAGATTTGAGATCAGATCCCCGAGAATGTGATCGCAGCCGAGTTCAAAGCTGTCTCCGAACAGTTGTGTCAGCGTCAGCAGCTCGTCGGTACTCAGACGTCGATCATCCGTTTCGACCTTTGAGATCGCTGACCGTGGCAATCCCAGAAACTGAGCCAGCTCCTCTTGCTTGAGCCCGTGATGCTCACGGGTCTGTGCCACCAAAGTGGCAAGTTCATTTTGCATATGTATGTGTCTTATTGGCTAATGCCGAGACAACCTATCAAGCCGAGATAAAACACACATGAAGCCATCCTGTGTTCCGTTTTGGAAAACGGGGTGTTCGGGGAATTCGCTGGCTCAGAGAAGGGCGCTCCGTCTCCTGTGGCCATGGGGCGATTGCCCCGCCGGACCGCCCGCCGCGAGCCCCGAACACCCCGTTTCCAGGGTCAAAGGAAGAGTAGCAAATCGCCAGAGATACAAAAGAAGCCGGGAAAAGTTCCCTTCGCAGCGTTGTGCAATCACCATGCATCTCGCACAGGCGTCGTGTTTTGTTGACCCAGAATTAGGAATTGTGGACGAAGCCAAGCGTATCAAGGCGTTAGGGGCGCGCAAAGCCACATGCGGAGAGCAAAAGTCGAGATTCGACGCCTCTAAGCCGTTGATATATAATGCTCATGCGAACCTGACACAGAATTCCTAATTCAGGTTCAAAACCATCACCCTATGATCCACCTCAATCCAACCAAAGGCATGCGGCTCTACAACGCCAGCGGCCAACGGCTCTATCTCAACCCAACGGAGCGCGAGCGCTTTATGGGTAAAGCGATGTTGCAGCCGCCCTTGCCTCGGACCTTTTGCCTCATGCTGGCCCATACCGGCTGTCGCTTGTCTGAGGCACGTAACCTTCGCCCTGCTGATCTGCAGCTTGAAGAACAGCTGGTGTCGTTTGTGACGCTGAAGAAGCGTGGCGTTAGTTCAATCCGGGAGGTGCCGATCTCCAGGCTCTTTGCCCAAGTGCTTGACCTGGCACATTGCAATCATCTCTCCCATCGGGGTCCCTATTTGTGGAGCCCTACCAACCGGCCGCCGCCCAGGTCCAAGACGTACCGTTGGGTGAAGGCGGTGATGCAGGAGGCCGGGATCGAAGGCCCGCAAGCCTGTCCCAAGGGTCTGCGCCACGGGTTTGGCGTGCAAGCCACAAGGCGCGGTGTACAGCTCCATATGCTGCAGAAGTGGATGGGCCACGCCTCGATGGAGACCACCGCGATTTACGCGACCGCCTTGGGCCTGAGGAGCGCGAGGTAGCGCAACGGATGTGGAAATAAAGCATCATGCTGAATATCTGAAATACCCCGCATCACTTAACGTGTTGAAATCTTTGATTTCAGGCAGCGTTAGGTGATTCTGGTTTTTCAGCATGTGCTCCAGCGAACATCGGACGGCTGCTATAGCGCGAAGCGCTGCCATGAGAGGCTGGTCCGCATGTCCGCCTCCGATCCACCAACAACCCTTGGCCAGGCTTACCGCCGCAATGACTCGGTGCCCTTCGGCATCCACGCGTTGGATCGGCTGCTGCATGCGATTGTCTTGGGGCAAACCGGGACCGGCAAATCGAGCTTGCTGCGGTCGGTGGCGTTGCAGGACGCGAAGAACGGGCAGGGCTTTTGCCTGATTGATCCCCATGGAGATCTGGCAGAAGACCTGCGCGGCGGGATTGAGATTGATCACATCTACTGGGATCTGGCCGATCCGACGTCCCCCTACGGATACAATCCCATCCCGCGTGTGGCGCAAGCCCTGCGCCCGCTAGTGGCTTCTGGCTTCATCGACACGCTTCGTCATCAATGGGCCGCCGCCTGGGGGCCCCGCATGGAGAATCTTCTCCGCTGGGGTATCTTAGCGCTTCTGGATCAGCCAGCTGCGACCATTCTGGATCTCATGCCTCTCTATACGGATCGCACCTTCCGCAAAGAGATCATTGCCAACATTGAAGATGAGGAATGTCGGCGTTTTTGGCAGGTCGATTATCCCGGCCTGTCATACAAGACCGCCTTTGATGGCGTGGCGCCGATTGCGAACAAGCTTGGTGCGTTGATCGCGGACCCGCTCCTGCGCACAGCACTGACAACGCCCCGCATGCCATTGCGCTTTCGTCATATCATCGATGACGGGACACCCCTCATCGTGAACCTGGCCAAAGGGCGATTGGGATCGGAGGCGGCCAATGTGATGGGTGGCCTAATCCTCACTGGCCTACGCAACGCTGCGTTCTCGCGGCAAGAGCAGCCTGCGGCGCAGCGTCATCGCTACTTTGTCTCCGTCGATGAATTCCATCACTTCACATCAGAAACCATCGCTGAGAGCCTGTCTGAGCTCCGTAAATATGGTCTCGGGCTAACCCTAGCCGGGCAGTATCTCTCGCAATCCAGTACCGCTATCCAGGAGGCCATTCTCGGCAACGTTGGCACGATGATTGCGTTCCGTCTGGGGCTCAACGATGCGCCGCTCCTCACGCGCGCGCTGAACGGGCCAACAGAGGCCGATATACGCACCCAACCTAACCATCGTGCCTTCTGCCGGTTGATGGTGAACGGCAGCCAAACCCGCGCGTTCTCGATGGAGACGCTGCCACCTTAGTCGATCAGGTAACTGATCAGCTAACCTTCATCCTATGTCCCATCAAATTGAACTCGAGCAATACTTCGCAATCTGCAAGCGCGTCTATGAGCGACTAGTAGAAACCGGGGCCTGGCGCGGTCTCCTGAAAGACCCGCCCCAATTACCAGCCTAGCAACACAACAATGACCAAATGCTACGCCTATACGCGCGTCTCCACCGCTAAGCAGGGTGAAGGCGCCTCTTTGGAGGCACAGCAAGCCGCAATCACGCGCTACGCCGCCCAAAACAACATCACCATCTCACGCTGGTTCGAGGAACGTGAAACCGCCGCAAAGACCGGACGGCCCGTCTTTGGCGAGCTCGTCAAGAACCTGAAACGCGGCCATGCGCGGGGCTTAGTGGTACACAAGATCGACCGCTCAGCGCGCAACTTCCGGGACTGGGCGCTGATCGGGGATTTGGCGGACCTTGGTGTGGAGATCCATTTTGCCACCGAGAGTCTGGACTTCAGCTCTCGTGGAGGGCGTCTGGCCGCTGACATCCAAGCCGTCGTCGCCGCTGACTACATCCGCAACTTACGCGAAGAGGCTAAGAAGGGGCTAGATATGCGCCTGCAGCAGGGGCTTTATCCGTTCAAAGCCCCGCTTGGATATCTCGACAACGGCAAAGGAAAACCCAAAACCATTTGCCCGCAAAAGGGTCCCCTGGTTCGAGAGATGTTTGAGCTCTATGCCAGCGGGGAGTACTCGCTCTGGTCACTGCCGGAGGAGATGAACCGGCGCGGGCTGACCAGTTCGCGTGGCGGGAAGATATACAAGACCAGCGTAGAGAAGATCCTCAAAAACTCTTTCTACACCGGCCTCATCGAAATCCAGCGCAGCGGCAAACGGTACCAGGGTGTTCATGAGCCGCTGATCTCAACATCATTGTTTAATGCGGTGCAGGCTATGCGCCAACGACGCGACAACCAGAAATGCACTAAACATAATCATCTGTTCCGTGGCCTAGTTAAATGTGCCGATTGCAGGCACTCACTGATCGGCGAGCAGCAGAAGCAGTTTGTTTACTACCGCTGTCATACGAAGTCCTGCGCAGGCGTCTCTGTACGTGAAGATGCTGTTGAGGCAGCCGTCAAATCCAATCTCGACAAGGCTCAGCTGCCTGAAGAAACCCTTGCGCGCATCACCCGGGAAGTCAGCAAGTATGTTGTTGAGAAACGGCAGCAGAGCAGAGTGGATGAAGCGTCGTTCGAGCTGACCAAGTTGGAGACTCGGCTGGATCGCCTTTTAGACAGCTACCTCGACGGAACGATTGCGGCGGACCTCTTCGAGGCCAAAAAAGCGCGCATTTTGGAAGAGCAGCAACGCTGGCGCGGGATATCGGAACGGGCAGAGCAGCTCAGCGGAACGGAAGCCTTTGCGGAAACCTTTCTATCATGGGCGCAATCGCTGCCCAAAATCTACCAAATCGCCGCCAAACCCGAAAAACGCGCCTTGGCAAAACTGGCGACCTCGAACTGCTCCATCTCCGGCAAAAACCTCGAAATAGAGCCGTCAAATTGGTTGCGGACCCTGCAAAATGCAGGTGATGTCCACTGTGGTGAGGCACACAAGTCCAAAGCTCGAACAAGTGTGGAGAGACTTCTCATCGAGTTTGAGCGCCTACAATCTGAGTGCGCGGGATTTCTTTGCTCAACAGAGCGATATCCCGATGATTGAGGCTCACAGGGTCCCCTTTGGTGCAGGAAGCGAGTGGTTTTATGAACTGTGGAACTGCAGGAAAAGTATAAGTGAGGCGGCCCGAGGCCTTGAAAATCTTCCAATGCTGGTAGCGGATTGATGAGCACATCTTGTCGTGAACTCTCTCGCCAGTTCGAAAAGTGTCACCTTTTGCCAGTTACATGTTTCATAGATCAGCAACATGAAACGTCTGAGCGCCGGTGATCTGTTCAACCGATGTTAATGATCCAGCGGGTTGCCCCTTTTGTCTGGCCAGCCGGTACATACCGCAGGAAAGATTGTGGACAAAATATTTGTAACCAATTGGGCACCTGCGAGCAGCAATGTGACCGATACATCGATTATATGGTTATATAATGTTGACATGCACTGCATACCACGGTATATTTTGCCAAAAAAGTGAGGCAGGATTTTGAGCGAGAAATCTCCATAGGGCAGATCCAAATGGAGATAGAAATGACTGATGAAGAAAAGTTCATAGCGCTCCTCACGGAGCTACTTAACGAAGACAGGGAGCGTCAGGAAGCTGAGGAAATTCAGCATATCTCTGATGCCGATCCGGATGAGATTGCGCTCCTAGCTCTCTTTGGAGAAAGCGATTTCGACGACGCGGAAGACTTTGATCCCACCGCATTCCTGAAGGAAACAATAGTGCCACTTGACTGCGGGGGCTATGCCATAATCGTAACGGACCTTGAGACGGGGGCAGAGACTTGGGAGAAGTTCACAACTCACTGAAGCCTTCTTCCTCCGGCAGCACGGCATCATTTTCGCACGCACCCAATTAAACCGCGCTGCATGTCAGCGTGGTTTTCTTTTCGACAAGAGCATGTATTGAGCACTACTTGAATGTATTCGTTACATACTTTTAATGTTGACTTGACATCTACTTTAATGTTACATTCTTATTCCAACAGCGGTAATAGTGTTCGCGCCTTGTGGCTTCTAGCGGCCTCAAGAGCCGCACTCGCGCGCAAAGTCGCGGTATCGCTGCTGGGAGTGATCTTTTGAACCGGAGGCTGATATGGCTCTCACTGCAACTCCTGCTGCGGAACGCACCGAAGCAGAGCTCAAAACCACGCTTGCCAACACGCAACCTGGCGACGACGGAGGTAAGACAAGTCAGATCGACAGAGGTGCTCAAAAAGCTGTCTCTGAGAAGTACAAAATCCAAATTCAACTTTCGGAGAAGGCGAAAAATCGGCTGTTTGAGCTGGTCGATCAAACTGATGCCGAGAGCGCCGCGCAAGTACTCCGAGAGGCGCTTCGTATTTATGATGTCCTTGTGAAGGAGCTCAACTATGATGGAAGTAAGCTTCTTCTTCATCGCGGAGCCGACCGTCAAACGGTCGAGATGCGCCTTTTCTAACCCTTGGGCTGGCGCTTTGTCTCCCTTCGCACTTGCGGAGGAGATTTTTAAAATGGTTGAAATAGATAAAACCGTTCATAATGAGCGGGTTAAGTGGTTTTCAACGATGCTGACAGCTTTAGCTGTCGCCGTGATTGTCTTTGCATTTATCAGGCCAGTCTTTAGCGACAGCCAGCATCCAGATCCATTAGCTTTGGTGGCTGGCATACTTGGTTTCTTCGGGGCCTTTCTCAATCTTAGTAACATGAGGTGAAGCATGCCTGACGTGAGTGTGTACATTCTCATATTTATCACCGGTCTGGCGGTCGTCGGTTATTTGGTATTAAGACTTTCAGCGGAGCGTTTTCGCGAACCTCAAATTGTAGACTTCACCAGCGACCTATACGGCTTCAAAGAGCCCAGTGAAGAGGATGAAATTGTGATCGAGGCCCTACAGGGGGCCTCCAACGGGCACCAGACGCTCCTTAGAAGCGACCTTGAGAAAGAGGAAAATGTGGTCCTAATTGAGAGGTATCTGCAATAGCTGACTAATATTTGCCTCAGTATTCCAGCTTCAAGTTCGCACTCTACCGAGCTTCTGCGCTGTTTGGTTGTATCCCTCGTCGATTGTAATGGAGTTGAGCTCAAGAGCTATGCAGAAAATAGTTCTGCACAAGCTTGCATTCTTCTTGATTTGTAGCTGTCAAGCGCGTGCGCCTGCCGGACAGCGTAGAAATCACCGCTTCTGCCAAGTCACTGCCTTAATGGTCCCTAGGGGCGGAATCGAACCACCGACATGGGGGCTTTCAATCGTCGTGAAAGCGACACCCTAGGATGTTGCCAGGAGCAATAAAGCTGGTGCTGTAATTCGCGTACGACACTCACGTTGGGCACTTTTGCAAGAATTTCTGAGCCTATTCTGAGCCTGAAATCACCGTAGTACAGTGCATAATACTTCTAAGGCATTGATTTTATTGGCTCCGGCGGTGGGGATCGAACCTACGACCAATTGATTAACAGATGTGTGCTCGGCACCGTGCAATTCTTTTCGAGGTTCGCGTGCACTTTGAGCCTATAGCGAGCCTAAGAAGTCACCGCTTTCGCTAAGTCCTTGATTTAATGGTGCCCGGGGCGGAATCGAA